>JBFXLE010000004.1:0-264132 GCA_050173015.1 Calditrichaceae bacterium | reverse complement strand
GATGAAAAATGAACTTTTTATAATACCATGTTAAAAACAGAGCATGTAAATGTTGGATTGGTGAGAAATAATGTTCAGCTCTTTAATAAAAATATTTTTTTACACTTTTATGAATTAGTCAGGCTAATTAATCGGTTCCGGTTATGTTTTCCGCCCAGAGTTAAAACAAAAAATATTAATATTATATTTTCGGGAGGATAAAATAAATTTCTTATATAGTCGGATTTATGCCCGCAATTAGGATTTTGACCGGTCTGCTGATTCTTTTCTACTCTTCATCCAGATCACCTGATACGGTTCAATATGAAGTCCTACTTTGCCATTGTGTGAATGATATTCAACTCTGGATAGAATATCATAACATTTTTTAGCAGTCAAACCCAGCCGGTTCATATCAATTTCAAGATATTGTAAGTGATTAGTTATATTTGTGATTGCGAGTAAACAATCATTCCCGTCCGATGATGTCCTTAGCACACAAAACAAAGTGTCCGAAAGATTAAGCACTCTCTGCAGAGCATTAGGATGAAATACTTTTTCATTACCCCGTTTCCGGATCAGGCGTATTAGTTTATATGAGATTTTGAATGTGGTGGAATCGTGATTTTCAAGAGCCTTGATTAATTCTTCTTTATTGATATTTTTACGATTGATGCTGCGGGTTTCATTTTGTTCAATTACAAGTTCCGCGTCATTCTTAGACCCCAAAAGTCCATGCAGATACACTCCGGGGATGCCTCTTAACACAAGGGCGATCGATCTCGAAGCGAGATAGCGTTTAACCTGTAAATCCACCGGTTCATCCGAGTCTTCCCGGTTTATGGCGCTAAACCAGGTAATATTAAATTCGTACGGACTCGTTGTGCCATCCCCGTTATCCTTATAAGATATATATCCGCCATGCTCCAGAATCCTTAATGCCATCATCTCAATTTCATCTTTGGAAAGGATGTCCCTTACCGCCATTACTCCTATCCCGTCGTGTGAATCCAGAAAATTAAAATAGGTCGCCGTATCCGATATTTTTTCAAGGCCGGCAGCCCATTCAGTAAGCCGGGAAGCGTTTCCTGTCTGAAATGTATATAGTACAAGAGGCGGAAGCGCGAAGTTATATATCATCTGCGCTTCATCGTTTCCGGATCCGAAATATTTAATATTATCCGTATGTGGCACATTTGTTTCAGTTATAAGAGTCACATGCGGCGCGACGGCATCAAGAATCGTTCTGAATAATTTAATGGTGATGTGATTCTGTTCCAGATGAACACAACTGGTTCCTAATTCCTCCCAAAGGTAGGTCACCGCATCCAGACGAATAATATCCGCTCCTCTTCTCACGTATGTAAGAAGGATTTCTATCATTTTAATCAGCACTTTAGGATTTTTGTAATTCAAATCAATCTGATCCGTGGAAAACGTGGTCCATACTAATCTATTACCGTTTAATGTATCAAAGGGTGTCAGTATATCTGAAGTCCTAGGCCGGACAATTATTTTCAAATGATCCGGGGAAAGCTCGTCCTTGGTGGAAAACACTGTAAAAAAGTGTTCATAATCGGGATTTTGATTCAAAAACTCCTGAAACCAGCGGCTTTTTGACGAGACATGATTTAAAACACCGTCAAACATCAGGTGAAAATCTTTTTTTAAGTTCAGAATATCATCCCAGGTCCCTAAATTCGGATCTACTTCTTCAAAATCCATCACTGCAAATCCGCGGTCAGATGAATATGGGAAAAACGGAAGAATATGAATCGTATTAAACGCCCCTTCCAGATAAGTTTTGCATAATTCCGCCATGGTCTCCAGAGGTTTCTCATTTGTGCTGCTTATCAGATCCCCATAAGTAATCAAAATGGTGTCTTTTTCTGTTAGGCGATTCGCGGCGTTAAATAATTCTTCAAATTTTATCATTTCCGGCGTCTTGTGCGCATAATATACTTTCATGGTCCTGGCGATTTCTTTATAACAACTGTCACCGCAATCTGACCCATATAGAAGATTTAGTTTTTCCCTGATTTTTTTTTCGGAATCCGAGGGGATCTCATAAACGGGACGCTTGTAATCCGGTTCCAGATAATGAAACAGGGACATATCGGTTCGTCTGACGGTATTGGCCATGATTATTCCTTAAAACTATTTACCGCGGTAGGCAGATCCGGATAAGATTTCAGAATTTGATTCAGATGTGTGATCTCAAGAAGTTGTCTGATCTGTGTATTTATACCGGTGATTCGTATATCGCCATTATTGGATCTTAGTACCGATATCTTTGAGACAATAGCTCCAAGTCCGCGTGAATCCATATACACCGTTGCGGAAAGATCAATAACGATATTAAAATTTCCATCATCGACAAGAGCGCTGAGGAGTTTTTTATAATCATCAGAACTATCCGACGTCAATCTCTCCGGTCCGTTTATCACAATCACGCCATTTGCTAATTTTTTGTAAACCACTTCCGCCATATGCTATCCCCTCTACAAGATGATATACATTATAAATAGAGGATATCCATTTTTCCAGAAAATTAATTTTTAGTGAGCAAAGATAAATGAACCCATTGCAGATGTTTTTAGAGGATGGTTGAATATTAATCCGATAAATCCCATACAGCTTAAGTTCTTTTAAAGAGTTTACCGGTCGCCATCCGGAAAGGTTGAATGAGAACCAGATTTGCACCTAATCTGCCTGTGAGAAGAGCAACGGCAACTGCTGTCGCCCCAATAAAATCGCAGAATTTGATCAGTATAAAGAGTACACAAATGATACTCAGCACCTCTGTCATCGTGGCGCCGGTGATAGGAGTGGTCTTCTCCGAGTAAACAAGAATCGCGCGCTGAAAAGACAGTATTACCGTAAGCCCGGGCATGATGGCTAATATTTGGGTCGGTATGATGGCAAAACCGGTTAATACCGCGGATAACCCCGAGACTTCGCGGTACCACAGTTCAGCCAGTGGAGAATAAGCTATGATTCCCAGCAAGGTGATCACCGCGGCAAACAGAATGATCGCGAAATTTCTGACACGTTGGTAAGTTTCCGCTGATCCGTCCATCAGCGCGATGCCCGCTTCCTGATAAGATAACCCCACACTTCTGAAAATAAAAACCAGTGAGTTAATCACAGGGAGAACTGCCAGAGATTCAATGGAATGCCGGCTCTGCCCAACAAAAAATGTCACCATGGGATGGACCCCCAATCCGAGGATTGAGGTAAGCGCCAACGGGTAATAAAATTTTGAAATTGACCGATAGGACAGATATTGTACCGGTTTATCGTCCGGCTCTGATTTTGAAATGATTTTTTTCAGGATATTGTGAACCATCAGGCGACTCGCCAGCGCCTCCAGAACAACACCTGCGGAGAGAGCGGCGGCGCCGACATATGCCCCCGGGATTGCTTCGCCCCAATACAAATACATCGCGGTAAGACTCATGGCCAGCAATCTAATGATGGTCCCGTAGGCGACACGTCTCGTTAATTTATTACGGATCAGAATCCCCTGATAAAATCTTCTGTATCCGATTGCTCCGGGCCAGGGTAGTAAAATCAGAGTTGAATAATAGGTTATGCGGGCCACATTCTCCGGCAGAGCAATTAGATCTATCGTGATGAAATAAAATATATCAGGAATCACGATTATTATCATAAACAATGTGATAAATCCGCTGAGATAGAAAGTGAAGTTTCTAAGTTTTTTGAAGGGCTGAAAATCTTTTACGAGCGCCGTGGAGGCGCTCATCATCATAATAACTGGCGCTTCGATAATAAGGGCAAAAGAATAAGCCACACCGTAAGCAGCGAGATTAAATTTAGGATCATTGAGCCGGGCAATCACCGCGGCCAGAAATGGCCCTTCGACCGACATCATAAGCCAGGTTGCCGCAAGCGGAAGCCAAAAACTGATTATTTTACGATAGCTCGGAACATCTGTCGTGATCATTTTCCCCCGGGTGTCTTCTAATTTTAAAAAAGGAGAATATAACCTATGCTTCAGTATTTTACAATATCATGAGGGTAATGTTTGCTGAATCATAAAAAAACGCCTCATAATCCGGGTTATGAGGCGTTGAGATAATTTATTTGTCTTTTTATTCTAAATATCGAATTTGATTCCCTGCGCCAATGGCAGCTCAGTACCGTAATTGATGGTATTGGTTTGTCGGCGCATATAGGCTTTCCAGGCGTCTGAGCCCGATTCCCGGCCTCCGCCCGTTTCTTTCTCACCGCCAAACGCGCCGCCGATTTCGGCGCCGGATGTACCGATATTGACGTTGGCGATACCGCAATCCGATCCCCATGCTGATAAAAATGTTTCGGCGTCCCGCATATCTTTTGTAAATATCGCTGAAGAGAGCCCCTGTACAACACCGTTTTGTAGTTCAATGGCATTATTTACATCGCCTTTGTATTTGATAAGATAAAGAATCGGGGCGAATGTCTCTTCCTGAACGATCTCAAAGTGATTCTCCGCCTCGACAATCGCGGGTTTCACATAACAACCGGACTTGTATCCACTTCCTGAAAGCACTTCACCGCCAAATATAATTTTCCCACCTGCTTTTTTGACCTCTTCAAGCGCGCTCTGCATTGTCTCCACCGCGCTTTTATCGATAAGCGGGCCGACATGATTAGCCGCGTCCAGCGGATTGCCGATTCTTAATCCTGAATATGCTTTCACCAATGATTCCCTGACCTTATCATAGATCGACTCATGAATAATAAGACGTCTGGTGCTTGTGCAGCGCTGTCCGGCTGTCCCGACAGCCCCGAATACGATGGCCGGCATGGCCATTTTTAAATCGGCGTCCGGTGTTAAAATGATGGCGTTATTGCCACCTAATTCGAGGATATAACGGCCCAATCTTTTTGATATAACCTGAGCGGCATGACGACCGACTGAAGTTGAGCCGGTAAGGGAGACTAACGGGATTCTTTTATCATTCAGTATTTTCTCACCGATTGTTGATCCCTTCCCGACAATCAGGTTAAAAATGCCTTCAGGAATATCGTTCTCTTTCAATACATCACGGAGAATGTTCTGGCACGCTATGGCGGTCAAAGGTACCTTTGATGCCGGTTTCCAGATATTCACATCCCCCGCAACCGCGGCAATCATTGCGTTCCAGGACCATACGGCAACCGGAAAATTAAATGCTGAAATCGTAACTACAATGCCCAGTGGGTGATACTGATCATACATTCTGTGATTCGGACGTTCAGACTGCATGGTAAAACCGTACAATTGACGTGACTGTCCCACCGCGAAGTCGCAAATATCAATCATTTCCTGCACTTCACCAAGACCTTCCTGCAGGGATTTCCCCATCTCCAGTGAAACCAGTGTGCCAAGAGGTTCTTTATATTCTCTTAACTTCAAACCGATTTGACGAACAATCTCACCGCGCTTCGGAGCCGGGACGGTACGCCAGAATTTAAATGATTTTTCTGCTTGTTCTACTATTTTATCGTAATCCTTTTCAGACGCCTGATAGACCGAAGCGATGTATTCTCCCGTTGCCGGTGAATGTATTTTTAGCTCACCCTGATCCGTAGTTTCATTCCATTTTAAGCCGGTTGACGAACCAAAGTTTTTATCTTTGATCCCCAAAACTTTCAAGAATTCCATAACACACCTCTCCTTTTACATTTTAGGATGATTTAAATTTATGTAATTATGCCTTCCCGGCAATGATTACTTACCAGACTCAACAATATCGTGCAGTGATATATTGCGCATTTTATTTTCAATATCAATCTGTATCTCAGAAAAGAGATTCAGAAAAAATTGATTCACTTTTGCCGACTCTGCCCCCTGTTTCCCGTTACTATTTGTTACATCCAGATGAAATGCCTTTTGGTCTTCAACCGCACAGTAAATCTCCTGCAGATGAATTCTTCTCATATCCTTTATGATAATAAATCCGCCGCTCGTTCCCTGTGTACTCTCCACAATCCCGCTTTTGACAAGCATGGAGAGTATCCTTCTGAGCTTGGAAGCGTTCACACCGATATCTGACGCTATTTCACCGCTTGTCTTCGGTTGATCCGGAGATCCGGCCAAAAAACACAATGCTTTTACGGCGGTTGACATTTTGGTTGAAGCTGACATAATGCCTATATGTTATAGTTACTGTAACAAATTAATATATTAAAACAACAAATTCAATCATTTTAATAATTGATGTTTTTTATCCGGAAACATAAAAAAAACTAAAAATCTGGGATTGTAATCAAATCAAATATGAGGCGGTCTCAAACAAACCACACAAAACCCGGGCTTCAGCCCAAATCAGGCGATGACCAATACCGGTTAAATACCGGGCAGTCCACAAAACTAAAAAACGGGAGATGTTTTCAAATAAAAAAAAGGGGCTTTCGCCCCCTTTCCAAAAATGATTATTTATTTTTCATTCAAAAACGGGTAACGCCAGTCATGCGGCGGAACAAACGTTTCTTTGATCGTTCTGGCGGTCATCCATCGCAAGATATTCATCGCGCTTCCGGCCTTATCGTTTGTACCCGAGGCGCGTCCTCCTCCGAATGGTTGTTGACCCACAACGGCCGCGGTTGGCTTATCATTTACATAAAAGTTTCCTGCCGCGTTTCTTAATTTGTCGGCCATTTTGATGAGTATTTGACGATCCTGCGACCAAATCGCCCCGGTTAACGCGTACATCGATGTAGTGTCACACAATTCAAGCGCTTCATCGAATTTGTTATCTTCATATACATATATCGTCAACACCGGTCCAAAAATTTCTTCTTCCATGGATTTGAATTTTGGATTCGTTGTCACGATAGTGGTTGGCTCAATAAAATACCCTTTAGAATCATCGCATCCGCCGCCCGTAATTATTTCAGCCTCAGATGAAGCCCTGGCGAAATCAACGTACGATTTGATACTCTCAAATGCGCCTTTATCAATAACGGCGCACATAAAATTCGTGAAATCTTCAGGATCACCCATTTTTATTTTGGAAACTTCAGAGGTATACTTATTCTTAAAATCGGCCCAGATAGATTTGGGAATGTACATCCGCGAAGCGGCCGAACATTTTTGCCCCTGATACTCAAACGCGCCGCGAAGCGCCGCGACTACCAATCCATCTACATCCGCGGTATTATGCGCGAAAATAAAGTCTTTTCCGCCGGTCTCACCGACAATACGCGGATAATATTTTGCTTTATGAATATTATTTCCAATCGTTTTCCACATATTTTGGAACACTTCGGTTGATCCAGTGAAATGGATTCCGGCCAGATCGGGACTCGCCATCACGGGATTGCCGACTTGTCCGCCTGAACCCGGCACAAAATTGATAACTCCTTTTGGAAGTCCGGCTTCTTCAAGCAATTTCATCAGAAAATATGCTGAATAAACCGCGCTTGACGCCGGTTTCCATAAGGCAACATTTCCAACCATTGCAGGGGCGGTCGGCAAATTACCGGCGATTGAAGTAAAATTGAATGGGGTAATCGCAAAAACAAATCCTTCCAGCGGACGATATTCCATCCGGTTCCACATTCCCGCTGAGGATTCCGGCTGATCCGCCATTAACTGACTCATATAATAGGCGTTGAATCTCCAGAAATCGATCAGCTCACAAGCGGAATCTATTTCTGCCTGATATACCGTCTTGGACTGACCAAGCATGGTGGCGGCGTTAATAGTGGATCGCCACGGACCCGCGAGTAATTCTGCTGCTTTTAGAAATATGGAAACCCGTTGTTCCCAGGGCATATCCGCCCATTCCTGACGCGCTTTCAGAGCAGCATCTATGGCCAGAGTCACTTCTTCCGCGCCGGCTTTATGATATTTGCCCAGAACGAGAGAATGATCATGGGGCGCTGTAATTTCAGCCGTTTTTCCGGTTTTGATTTCCTTGCCGCCGATCACAATCGGTATTTCAATCTGTTTAGACTTTAATTCAGCGAGCTTTTTTTTCAATTCCGCTTTTTCCGGACTACCGGGAGCATAATTTTTGACCGGTTCATTAGATGGAACGGGTACTTTGAAAAAGGCATTGGACATAACGATCCTCCATCTTGGATGGGTCTATGAAAGACAGGTGAATATTATTGACTTTAAATTCAACAAATGAATGCTTTAATATAAAATGAGCCGTAAACAAAAGCAACCATTATCGGAGACAACCCCCCACTAATTAAATTATTGAATTTATGTAACTTACCTATCCATGTTTTATATATGCATCAACATTTATAATTATACAAAAAAACGCCACATTCCAATTATGGCAAATTGTTTATTTTCAACCTATCATAATATTTTTATTCCATGCTTTACACAGGATTTCGGCCGGAACACCAATTATTTTTTACCAAAGAATACTGATTTCTATACCACTGAAACGTCCCGTAACTAACTGACTCCTTTGCCGCGGCCATATTTTATCTTTTTTTCTATTCCAATTCTGCCACACACCCCATACCCCCATTTCCAATTCTTAAATCTTTATTCTTTTGTCTTTTATCTTTTTTCTTAATTCTTCCTTCCTACTTCTTACTTCTTACTTCCTACTTCTCACTTCTTACTTCCTACTTTTCCATTCCTGAAAAAGGTTTATATTAAGTGAATTTATTCCTTATATTAGAGGCGACAGAATTATAACTTCGAACCTTGAAATATTGAGGAGACATTTTGAAAACTGACATGAATTACACCGACGCCACTAAAAGCGTTCATGCCGGCATGACCGATAATGAACATCTCGCGGTAGCGACACCAATTTATCAGACATCCACTTTTAAATTTAAAAACACCGATCACGGCGCGGCGCTCTTCGCAAAAAAAGAAGAAGGCTATATTTACACGCGTATGAGCAATCCGACGGTCGAAGCGCTTGAGAATGCTGTCGCTCAGCTTGAGCAGGGACATAAGGGACTTGCCTGCGCCAGCGGGATGGCGGCTATCCACACGGTCTTCGCTGCCTATCTACAAAAAGGCGATCATGTGATCTGCTCCGAATCGGTTTACGGCCCTACGACAACACTCCTGAGCACTCTTTTTGAGAAATTTGGGGTGGAAACCTCTTTCGTTGATTCAAGTGATCTTTCTCTTGTGGAAGCCGCGGTAAAACCAAACACAAAGATGATCTATATCGAAACCCCGGGCAACCCCACTCTTTGTGTCTCGGATCTGGCCGGAATCAGCGAAATCGCCCGAAAAATAAAAGCGTTGCATGTAGTAGATAACACATTCGCCAGCCCTATTCTGCAAAAACCCCTGAAACACGGAGTCAATATCGTTGTGCACAGCATGACTAAATTTCTGAATGGCCACGCCGATGTGGTGGCGGGTATGATCGTCACCGATACCGAAGAAAGCTATCTAAAACTTAGGGGAACACTCAATCTTACCGGCGGCGTGCTGGATCCGATGAATTCTTTTCTCGTTCACCGGGGCATCAAGACACTCGCCATGCGTATGGAACGTCATTCAAGGAACGCGCGCAGAATTGCCGAATTTCTCGAATCTCACCCAAAGGTGCAAAAAGTTTTGTATCCCGGATTAAAATCCCATCCGCAGCATGAACTCGCAAAGAAGCAGATGAGTGATTTCAGCGCGATGATAAGTTTTGAGGTTACCGGCGGGATTGAAGGCGGAAAAACGGTTATGAATAATGTACATTTATGCCAGTTGGCTGTAAGTCTCGGCGGCGTTGAAACCCTTATCCAACATCCGGCGTCCATGACACACGCGGGGATGTCTCCTGAATTAAGGCAGCAGGCAGGAATTACAGACGGGCTTGTTCGGCTTTCTGTGGGCGTTGAAGACATGGAAGAAATTATGGCAGACCTTGATCAGGCGCTCAATTTAATCTGACAGGTTTTATGCATTTTAATCCCCCACGGACAATAATCCGCGGGGGATTTTTTTGTCTATTTTTTGATCCATTTGGTACGCATCTGTGCCAGTTCCCTTTCATCCCCTTCCCGAATCAGCCGGTGAATCAGAGTGTTCTCATCACGTATTTCACTTCTGGAAATCACCCGGTCACCATAAACGCTTTCAGCGCGAAAGCTCACTTCCATGCCGGCAAGATGACGCGTGTCCCGGAACTCTGTGGGAACCGATTCAAGTCCCCACTCAATATAATTTACATTGTTGACATGCTGATTCATATCCAAATCACTCAACCTGACATTAAACAGGGTTTCATGATCCGTCCGTTCCATTTGCGGTAATTTGTCAAAGTCGTCAGGCAAAGCCCTTCCGCCGGTGTTTTTTCTGATCTCCTTCATAAAATCAGGCATCCGGATCGGTTTTCGCGCGGCGATATCAAGCAACATCCACGAACTGGTCCCTATACTGATCAGCTGACCGGCTTCGTTGAATAATTTAAAATCGCGTGTGGCATACAAATGGTCCAAACCCGAAGGCCAGGTTTCCAGACGTACATCCTGCCGCCAGAAAGGATATTTGGTGACTTGTACATGCAGCCTTGACAACACCCAGGTCAAACCTTTTTTGATCAGCGTATCGACCGACACACCCAGGTCCGACGCGTGATTTCCGGCTGTTTCCTGAAAATAATTGCAGATGGATTGAATCGTCGCTCTGCCGGTCGGGTCCACTTCATAAGCCCTAACTTTGAAGGATTCATTCCAGATACCGTTTTCTGATGAAGCCATTTTATTATCCCGTTTCCGAATTTGACAAGATATTTAAAAACTACAACACGAATAAAACCTATAAAAGTTCCGGAGGACATTGCAACATCGGACTCATGACGCGTATCAATTCGAAATTAAAATTCGATGGAAACACCGCCGATCGGTAAGGTTTCGTACTGAAGCACCCGTTCTCTGGTGCCGTCGTCATTATACTGATAACTCCAGATATTATCCCGTCCGTAAATATTCATGATATCAAAAAATACAACCAGATTCCAGGAATTGAAAATAAACCGGCGGTCGATTCGCAAATCCAGACGATGATATTCAGGATACCGCTCCGGATTGAGAATCTGCTGTTCTTCCACCACCCATTCCTGCAGTTCCGGATGATAGACAGGCGGTGTATAAGGACGGCCGCCCAGATATCTGAATTTCATACTGATTTCCAATTCATCAGCCGGAGCGATAGGCAGCCATGAAAAACCGTGGAACCACCATTTATTTTTTAAATCGCGGTACCATTTATCATTCATCCACCGGAATTTGTACCCGGTAATAAACGTGAATACATTTCTGTAATCATAATCCCAGTCAAATTTTGTACCGTACCTTGGATCTTCCGCCTGTGAAATGGAGTGGGAATAACTAATAATGGTTGAGAAACTGCGGGTCAGTTTTTTCTGGAAAAAAAATTCAATTCCTTTTGAATCGCCTTTGCCGGCATTGAGATAGGTCCCGTCATCATAATCATATGGATCGGGCGTCGTCAAAGTCTTCTTTACTGCCAGATCTTTGTAAGTTTTATAATAAGCCTCGACCACAAGTTTCATATCATCCCGGAAAAGATGTTCAATGCCAACCACATACTGATCGGTGTATTTGCTTTTTAATTTGTTATTATTAATGTTCGCGGCAAGTTCAACATAGGCGGGTGACTGAAAATGTTTGCCGTAAGCCAGATTGAATGTGGTTTTAGGACTAAAAAAATAAGACAGACCTGTACGCGGACTGACTGAGCTAAAATTATTATAATCAAAATAATCATAACGCAGGCCGCCGGTTAAGCGGAATTTTTTTATTAAATCCACGGATGCCTGTAAGTATCCCGCGCTTTTATACGTTTTCTCATTTTGATCAATTAAATATTCCGGATAGGCCCGGAAAATACCGATTGCTGAATCAGAATTTGATGTTCCCGGATCATAAAGAAACAGAGTATCCGCTTCCGACCAGACATCATAATCAAAATTAAGCTGCTTAACCGAGGCGCCGAAATCAAACTCAATATGTTTACTCAACTGATATACAAAATCTGACTTGAATGTGTATTCTGTTTCCTTTGAACGATTGGTGAAAAACGTGTGTCTTTCCGGCCTGAACTCATACACATCCACATCATAGTCATTTTGAACCGCCGATAAAGTAGTGAAGGAATAAAGTTTTTTCGCCCAGAAAGTTCGGAGAGTCAGACCGGCAATGGTCTGGCTGTTATGTGTATTTACATTTTCCGCGCCGCGCCCATAACCGGCTTCTTCCTCATCTTCAATATTTATCCTGTCACGTCCGTATACAGCATTAAAAAATAAAGTGTTCTTTGGATTCAGATTCAGTGTCATTTTCCCCTGTAGATTGTAGTAATGAGGAACCGCAGTCAGACCGGTTGAAGAAATGATTAGATCAAGATAACTTTTTCTGGCTGAAAAAATGTAACTGCCCACGTCCGAGACCGGTCCTTCGATAAGACCGCCTACACCGGCCATTCCCAGACTGCCTTCAGCCCGAAACCGCTCGGTGGATCCGTTTCGAAGGGATATATCCATGACAGATGAGGCCTTATCCCCATATTTCGCGGAAAACGCTCCCGCGTAGAAATCCACATTACGAACCATATAGCTGTTGAGCATGTTAATCGGCCCGCCCCCGGCTCCCTGGATCGCAAAATGATTCGGATTGGGAATTTCGATATTATCCATTATGAACAGATTTTCACCCGGATACCCCCCGCGGATAATGATTTCATTAAGCTGATCACTGCCCGATACCACTGCCGGCAGGGCCTGAACCGCCCTCTGTATATCCAGAACATCCCCCGGACTGCGGCGGATTTCCTCAAAATCCATTGAACGGGCGCTGACAACCGCGTTTTTCGGTTTGTCGAAATAGCTTGCCGTTACGTCAATGGTTTCGCTTTCGAGAAGGTCTTCGTCCATCACCAGTTCCAAAACCGTAGTGCGGTTTGGATTGACGATTACATTCCCCTTTTTAAGCGTCTTGTATCCGAGATAGTACACGTCGATATTGTAGCTCCCGGGTTCCAGATTTAAAATGGAAAAATGACCGTCAGTATCGGTTGCCGCCCCGCTGCCGAGACTTTCAATGACTATATTCGCGCCGGCCAGGGGCTGCAGCGTCCGTTTATCGGAAACCATACCGCCGATATGTCCTTTGTTTCCCGCGGCGAATAAGATAGTCACGGCAAGCAAATTAAAGATCGCTATGGTTGCTTTTAAATTCAGATTAAATTTGATCAAAAAATTCTCCATGATAACCGAACAATACGGGATGCGGGATTTCTGCTCTGGCAATTTCAGTGAATGTAGCCGCGTCAAGAATGAGTAAAAACGAGTTTCCCTTTTTTTCATTTAGCACCACCGAAAGCACCACTCCTTCATCTTCATCTGTACGTCCGGGCCTGCCGACAAATACCGGTTCTCCCGGGTAGCAATGTTCAGTAAACCAATTTTTAGATTTCTTATTGTGTATGTCTATTTTTACTAACTGATTATAGAATCCCTCCGGCGCCTTTTTATTGACGCTGACGGCGTAAACATACCGATAGTCTTTATTCATATTCAGCCGTTCATAATCGTACCTCGCCAGTTCGATGCATTCATCGGAGATCTTTTCATATCGGATGCTTCCGTTTGCCGGATTGAGGTGATAACGACGGAATTCTCCGAATGGCAGACGGGATTTTTTGTCCTTCAATCTGTTTAGATAAAATGCGTGAATAATGTCAGCATCGGGATACGCGTTAATATCGATGACAAGATCCTCTCCATCATCGAACGCGTTGATATGATGAAAAGCGAAAAAGGCATCGGTTTTGACTTCAGCCGCTAATTTGCCTGTTTTCTTTTCAAAGATAAGAAAGCGGGCGCCATTTTTGGGCTTCCAGATAAAATTCTCGATGAACGGCTTGATCTGAAACAATAATTTGAGCGGATTTACCACCAGAGGATACTCGGTCAGAATTAGATATTTTTCACTCATACCGAAACTGTGTATATAAGCCGGTTCTTTTACAGGTATCTCCGCCGCCACCTCAGAACGGCCATCCAAAACCCGTTTAATCCTGTAGTGGCTGATCCGGTTAAATCGTGTTACCAAATTGTACACTTCACCGCTTTTAAAATCGAATTGCGGGTGAACTGTGGTGATATGCTGTTTAAATTTCTCTTCATATTTATACACACCCAGCGATTCCAGGGTGATCGGATCAAATTCGATCTGCATCGGAGTTTCGCCAAGCGCCAAAAACTGCTCCCCTATCTGCCCTACATTGACCTTGGCGCTGTCGGTGATTTTTTGATTAAAGACCGCCGTTAGTTTTCCGAACAGCGAACGGCAGGGATCTGTGGCAAATTCAGAATACGATATCTTCCCCTTCTCCATTGCCTCGTTATATGCCTTACATTCTAGAAACTTATTCGAATAGGACACTTCACCGGTTTTGAATGAAAATTTGTGAAGCATTGCCAGACCGTCAAACCAATGACGGTAACTTCTATTTCCAACATTAAAAGTGCCGGGCCCGTTGCGAATCAATGTCCCCGTCAGCCATGGTGGAATCACACCTTTAACCGGGATGGAGTCCAGTTGAATTTCATTTTTTGTTTGTGAAAATCCAAGCTCAAAGAATTCTGTCATTTTTTCCCGTCCCGTTTGATGATTGTATCAAATTTGCCGTTATCTTTCCCGAAGACAACACCGCCGGGACTCCGGCTCCGGGGTGAGTGCCGGCGCCGACGAAATAAAGATTTTCTAAATCTTCAGACCGGTTGTGCGGCCTGAAATACGCGGACTGGATTAAACTTGGTTTTACCGAAAAAGCCGCGCCTTTGTAACTGTTGAGTGTGTCCTGAAAATGTAAAGGATCGATATAGTGTTCCGCGATAATATTATTTTGTAAATCCGGCAAATAATTATCCTCAAGAAATTGCATAATCTTATCACGATATGGTTTGGCTGCCGTCTTCCAGTCCACACCGGAATCAAGGTGGGGCACCAGAGAAAGGACATAAAAAGATTCACAACCCTCCGGAGCGATAGACGGATCGGTTAGCGTCGGCATGTGAAGATAGAGAGAAAAGTCTTCCGGCATCTTATGACCGTTAAAAATTTCTTTGAGAAGTCCTTTATACCTTTTATTCAATATGATATTGTGGTGGTGAAGTTTGGAATCAAGATATCTTTTCTTCGTCCCGAAATAGATTACAAACAGGGACATGCTGTAGTCCATGCGTTCTATTTTTTTGTTGGAATATTTTCGACGGTATTTTTCTTCGATGAGATTTCTGTAAGTAAACGCGACATCTCCGTTACTGACTATGATATCCCCCTCATGTGTGGTCCCGTCTGCTAATTTTACCCCCGTCACACGGTGACCCTTTACAAGAATTTTACTGACTTCCGTGTTTAATCGGACCTTTCCTCCTGATTCGGCAAACAATCTGCCAAGCCCATCAACGATCGCTCCGGTTCCGCCAATGGCATAATGGACGCCCCACTCCTTTTCGAACTGGAGGATGAGCGTGTATAGCGACGGCGTATCAAACGGATTACCGCCGATCAAAAGAGGATGGAATGAAAACGCTCTTCTGAGAAAATCATTTTTGATAAATTTGGAGACATAGCCGTAGGTGCCCCTGTACCCTTCCAATCGAATCACCTGAGGCATAATTTTTAGCATCTCGCTCAATTTTAGGAATGGCTGATCGGTATAGGGGTGAAAAAATTCAAATATGGAGCGCGTATGTTTATGTAGCTTTCGGTATCCTTCCTGATCTGAGGGATTCCATTTGGCGATCTCCTTTAGCGTGTCTTCAAAAAGATGACGATAATCAAAAGAACGTCCTTCGTGATTGAACAGACGATAGAATGGATCGAGCGGCACAAGCTTAAAATAATCATCACGCTTTTTCCCGGCGGCTTCAAAAATTTCATCAAAAATATACGGCGCTGTTATCACCGTGGGTCCGCCGTCGAACTTAAAACCGTTTATTTCATACTGATACGCCCTTCCGCCCAGACGGTCACGTTTTTCGAAAATATGAACCTCATGTCCCATGGACGCAAGCCTGTTGGCCGCGGCCAAACCTCCAAATCCGCTTCCTATGACAATAATTTTTTTCATTATTCATCCTTATTTTGCATCAATAAACGATCTTTCAATTTATTCCTCACCACCGGCAATCTCCACCAGGAAGCCGACGGAACAAGATGATGCTCCAAGTGATATCCGAAATGATAACACGTGAGAAACGACCAGAATACCGGATAATCGTTACTTCTCGCCCGGTGGCGGTCCGCGAAGGCGATCTCCGTTTCACGGTGCGGCAGATAGGTGCCGAAATAAAACAGTTGGACCGTGCTCATAAGCGACGGTATAATCCAAAAAACAAGCAAATTCAGAACCGGTACATTGAACAAATGTTCAAGAATATTAAAAATAACCGCCATTCCGGTCAGTTGTGTCCAGCCGATATAGCCTCTTAAAAAATGAAAATACCAGCTTACAATGCCTCTTTTATGCCCGTCATGGAAATCAGGGTCCTTCCGGGTCCCCGGAAACTGATGATGTTCGGAGTGCTTCTGCTTTAATTTCCTGTATGAAAACAAAGCATATAACATAACCGCCATGGCGCCTATGGCGTCATTTAATTTTCTATTTCGCGGATATACACTGCCATGCATCGCGTCATGAGCGGTTATAAACAAACCGGTATAGAAAAAAGTCTGCCATAATACCAGCGGAATCCAGAAAAACATCGACCATTTAATATGCAGAGACAGTAAATATATCAGACTAATACCCCAGGTAAAAATGATCCCAAAAGCTATCATTAAACCACCCGAATTTCTTGATGTCTCTGAAAGCGTGTTCATCCGTAAGACCTTATTTTAGGGTAACCATAAAAAAATAAGCTAATTGCGCGAACCAGGCATGCATCGTAATGCCGGGAATTCCCCGTCTCAATATACCTGTTCCGAAGGCGGACCAGGCAAACAAAAACCCAAAGACAAACCAGGAAAGATAATTCCAGACCGGAATCATGCTATCTTTCCATTCCCAATAACCCAGCTTTATGGCCGCGGGCTCCATCAGAAAATCGAACACGACCATCAATACCGCGATCATTATAGAAATCAGAACAGGATTCGCGCGGGAATATCCGGGAATTATCACACTGACCACCGCCATGGATCCGAGCAAAAGATTTATCCAGGAAAATCCGATCGCGACCGGGACATTTATAAAAAACGGAAAGAGCGTCTCCCCGTATTTATACTCGCCGAAAATCATACCGGTAGATACGCCAATCTCTTCAATGGCAATAGAAATAATAAAAACTGACATGATCCATATAAGTAAACGAAAAAAATCACTTCTTTTATCCCGGTCATTCTTTTTCACGGATTGGTATAGCCCGTAATATTCATAAACAATCCAGAGCGTGATCAATCCCATGGCCAGTGATGCCGAATTTTGCATAACCGGTTGAAACCATCCCAAAAGATGCCATATGCCTCCGGCGATCATTAATACATATAGGACCAGAAGTTTTATGGAATCTTTGTGGGTAAATACCAATGACAATAAAATTGATTTTTCTTTCATTCTGACTCTTTATTCAATTCGCATAATGGCAAAACACTCTACATCTAATACTCAAAGCTGATACCAATTGACGGTAATATTCCAATGTTCGACGCGGTGACAATCTTATCTTCCCAAAAATCATACTCCGGAGGGGACGGAATTTTAAAGTTATAGATATTTTGGATGTCTACGAATATTATCAACATCCATTTGGGAAAGTTAAAATACCGGTCAACCCGTAAGTCCAGATGATGCGCCGGGGCAAGTCTCCCCGAAAGATATTCATCCGGTAAATTCTGAACGGATCCGGGTTGAATATTGTTTTCTGACGGTCTGTAAACCGGCGTATAGGGAATCCCGGTAAAATATCTGAATTTTCCGCTCATCTCCCACTTTTTATTAAATATATAACCGCTTGATATATTGAAGATGACCCGCTGATCGTACTGACCGGGATAAATCTTACCGTTTTCTGCCTTATACCCGGACCTGGCATACGAAAAACTCATCTGTCCATAAAGCGGTATATCAGAAAACCGTTTCTGAACCAGCCATTCGAATCCATACGCGTAACCATCTCCGGATGATTTAAGAGGAAAATAACCGAAGGACTGGAAATCATCATCACGCCCTCCGTAAGAAGTTCCCGTGTTGGTTATTACCAGGTAATCATTCAGACCGGCAGCAGCCCCTGAGGGCAAATTGTCGTAACGTTTATAATAGGTCTCCAGTGACACCCTGGTATCTTCCCGAAGGAGATAATCAAAACCCGCGACAATCATTTTATTCTCAAGCGCTTTTAGGTATCTGTTCTCCCGATTCACAAGCCACACATAGGACGGGGACTGATAGTAAACGCCTCCGCTTGTCTTCAATTGAAACCGGGGCGATATCTGATATTTCAAAGCCATTCTGGGCGCGATATAGAGGGGCTGTTCAAGAAAGGAAAAGTAATCCGCGCGAAATCCGCTCTTCACGGTCACATTTTTATTCGCGAACCATTCCGCTTCAAAAAACAGTGCTGATTTGGATGCACTGATATTTTGAAAATTTTCTTTACTGACACCGATCGCTTCGACCGGCAGTTTTTTCCCGTTTCTGTCAAAAATGCTGTCCGCAAAAACAGACTGATTGTCACTGAAAATAAACTTTTGGGATAATCCGGTCTTAATCCCCAGTTTTTTACTCATAAGCGTAAAATGCTGTAGCTTTAAATTCAGCTCTTGTTCATCTGCCCTGCTGTTAAAATAATCAATTTCATTTTCATCCTTCTGATTCAGACGAAATTGATTCAAATTCCAGCTTGTTGTCAGATTTATATAGCCGCTGTTCAAAAGGTGTCTGTAATCCATTCCCGCGATAAACTGATTCTGCGAGTTTCCGAGGATGCCGGAGTTCGTTACGCGATTTTCCTGAGAGCTCTGATCCCGTTCCACCCGGTCCACCGCGGCTAATCCCAAAAGCACAATCCTGTCCCGATTAGTTGGTTGAAAATTTAACAAAACATTATAGTCCGTATAAACAGGAATAAAGGGTAATCCGGCCGCTTTAAAAATCAGATCCAGGTAACTTTTCCGGGCGGATACAATAAAATTACCATTATTTCCCAAAGGCCCTTCGCCATTTAAACCAAATTGTGTCGCGGATAGCAGAAGTTTGCCGCCGATCCTGTCTGAACGCCCTTCAGTCATAGTCAATTCCAATACAGACGACATTTTATCGCCGTAGTCCACTGAAAAACCACCTGTTGAAAAACTGACATTATTTACAAAGTCAAGATTTAGAAAGCTCAGAGAACCGCTGCCGGTTCCCTGTCCGCCAAAATGATTTATATTTGGTATTTCGATATTGTTAATTACATACAGATTTTCAGAAGGCCCGCCGCCGCGCACAAGGAGATCATTTCTCCCACCTGTTACATTTATTGCGACTCCGGGCAATGTGGAAACAGTACGAACCACATCTTCAAATCCCCCCGGAAATCTGCGGATTTCCTCTCTTGACAATGAAAAGACACCCGGCTGAACTTGCGTTTCTTCCGAAAAATAACCGGCTGTCACTATAATTTTTTCACCTTCATAAATCTCCTCAATCAGCTGTATATTTACGATAGCGGCTTTAACGGAGGTAACAGGAATATCAGACACGACTCGTTTTTGGTAACCCGCGTAAGTAAACTCAAGTCGATGTGTGCCTTCCGGCACATTACTTATCAAAAACCGCCCATCCTCCCCGGATGAAGATCCCAGGCTTGTCAGGAGTAAACTCACATTCACTCCCGCGAGCGGTTCTTTGGTCTGCCGATCGATAATCCTTCCGGTGATTCGGCCGGTAGCATCAGCCAGAGCTGACGATATTAAAAAGATGATTAGTATTAAATATTTTAAGTTCTTCATTTTATAATATGATTCGGATAATGATTAATTTTTTTCAGAACAATGTCGCGACCCTTCCACTCGAAACGACCCCATTTTGTTTTTAAAAATGAATTAAAGGCCATAAAAATAATGATTGTCACCGCCAGCGGATGCA
Source organism: Calditrichaceae bacterium (assembly GCA_050173015.1). Lineage (GTDB taxonomy): Bacteria > Calditrichota > Calditrichia > Calditrichales > JBFXGD01 > JBFXGD01. The sequence goes on along the minus strand of JBFXLE010000004.1, from coordinate 244,070 downwards.
AAAAAACACTAATAAAAGCCGGGTGCCGGTATCTTAATGCCACTGCCAGCCTGATTATTAAAACCATACCTGCCGGGATGAATAAGGCGATTGTGAATTTCTGGCTAAACAGGTAAACGAACGGATAGAGATTTGCCATAAACATGATCCCGGTAAAAATCAGGAGCGCTACGATTTTATTTCCTGTCAACCCAAACAAAATCTTAGTCAATCCGTTCATTAACTGTCGTTGCCCTCTGTACATTCTGCAGAAAACGACTCCGGTTCCGCTTACCGTCATAGCTTTTAGTTTTATTGATTTTGCCTTTCGGAACAGTTCCACATCTTCCACAATTTTATTTTTTACCGCCTGATGTCCTCCTATGCTGTTGTACGCCCGCCTGGTAAAAACAAGCAGCTGCCCGTTTGCGGCGGACAGCGAAGGAAAAGATGATTTATATATCAGCCGAAGCGGTAAAAGACTATAGAGAATAAAATCTATCAACGGCACCAATAATTTTTCAGCCGTCGTCCCTGTGATTTGTTGGGGAAAAACTGAAAAAGCCTCAGCCTGTCGGGATTGCATCCAGCTTACCGCGTGAGAAACGGAATCGGGTCTGTGAATAGTGTCCGCGTCAGTGAAAAATAAAATATCTCCCGAAGCTTCAAGGCTTAGCTGCCAGCACGCCCAGTTTTTTCCGATCCATCCGTCAGGAACCGGACTTCCTTCAACCCCGCGTACTGTATGATACATTCCGGCATACTGTTTTATCACATCACCTGTGCTGTCAGTTGATTGATCATTCAAAACAATAATTTCAAAATCTGCATATTTTTGTTTAACCAGACTTTCGAGACATGATTCCAGAACATCTACTTCATTACGCGCCGGGATCAATATGGAAACTTTCAGAAAACCTTTCCCGTCCTGCTTTTTTCGCAAATCAGGTCCGTTCACTATGTTTTCTATAGCAACGATCAACATTAATACCAACAGAATTAAGGATATCTCTATCATCTTTTTAATTTGCTTTCACTCAGAGATTTTTTTCCCGTAAAAATTTTTTCCCCTTTATCACCATTTTTTACTTTGTTTTCAAGCTGATCCAACAACCGTTCATGTTGTGATTCCAACGCTTGAATACCGGGAAAATTTGTTTTATTCACCAACATTGATTTTCCGAAATTCAGAAAAATTTCAGGCCGTTGCTCGCCGGTAAATTCCGCGCGAATACCCAGCGGAAGCAGAACCGAATCTCCTTCCATGCTTTCAACAATCTTCTCTATACCCCTTTTATACTTCACGGGTCTTTTGTGCCATCTTTCCAGAACTCCCTGGGGAAAAACACAGAGCATACTTTCGGCGTTTTTAAGAATGCTGTTTGCGTACTTAAGGGATTTTAATATGCTTTTTACACTTTTCGCGTTAACACCGAAAGCTCCAAGTTTGGAAAAAAAAGGGAATTTTTTTAATTGTTTCTCCTCCATCATCACAAACATCCGGCGGCCAAAAATTCTTTTATTTAAATGATAAATGAGAAAACCATCCCACCAGGTACTGTGATTCGGTATAATAATCAATGGTAAATCGGTTTTTATAACCGGATACTCTGACAACACATTGATTGAATAAAAATGATTTTTTAATAGACGATTCAAATACTTTTCAAATAGCTTGTCTGCCCAGATACTATGCTTTGCCCTTATCATCCATTCCCGCCATATAAGCTGAAGGAAAAATTAATTCTCCAAACTGATTGATTTTTGTTTTTATTATTTCGAATAGCAAAATCAAGAATTTTTTTCCCTGTTTTACATAAACCCGTCCTTTAAAGGGATCATAATTCCGGGCTTCTATCTTCTTTAAGATGCCTTCATAAATTCTGCTTGCCGCGTAAATCGCGAATTGTGTCTCTGTGTTGAGCAGACGAATACCCTGATTTGCTTCAGAATAATACTGAAGCGCGCGTTTAATCTGAAAGCGCATAAATTTTTTCATTTTACCGTTCATCCGTTCATTCATCACATCCTTCGTGACAAGGCCGTGGGCTTCCAATTCATCCATAGGCAGATAAATGCGGTTCATATTCTTGTCTTCCTGCACATCTCTCAGGATATTTGTAAGCTGCATGGCTATCCCGAGTTTTTCCGCATAGAAGAAAGCGTCTTTTGATTTATATCCGAGAACATGCGTCATCATAAGGCCGACAACACCAGCGACACGATAGCAGAACAGATACAATTCATCAAAATTTTCATACCTGTTTTTTTGAATATCCATTTTTACCCCCTTCAACAGATCGAGGGGATATTCAATGGGTATTCCGTGTTTTTGAGCAACCCAGATAAAAGGTTTTAAAATCGGATGTTCAGATTCCCATCTGTGGTAAGCGATGACAAGCTCATTCGACATATAATCGATTTCATCAATTAACTCCTGGGCAGACCTGTTTCTCGGATTATCGATAATATTATCCGCGTATCTGCAAAAACCGTAAAGAGCATACGTTGCCCAGCGCCTTTCCTTAGGTAACATTGCCGACGAGAGATAAAAACTTTTTGAATAATGGGCGGTTTGCGCCCTGGCATAGCGAAACGCGGCTTCCATTGATTTATCATTAAAAAGGTCCATACATCCCCCATTTTTGTTCAGGCGCTCTTTAGATTAAATTGCTGCAATCCAAAATCTGACAATATTACATTTTCTGTCGTTTCCGCGGTAAGCAACACGCCGGGAACTCCCGCTCCCGGATGAGTGCTTGCTCCAACAAAATATAGATTTTTGATATCTTCGCTCCGGTTGTGCGGCCTGAAATAAGCGGTTTGCATCAACTTTGGTTCCACTCCCCAGGCGCTGCCGAGATAGGCATTTTGTTTTTCTTTGAAATCAACCGGTGTGAAAATCTCCTGTACTTCGATATTTTCCCTGAGATCAATCATCCCAAAATCCTTCTCCAGAAAATCAATGACTTTATCCGCGTACTTTTTCTTTTCACTCTCCCAGTCAATCTTACCCTTCAGATTGGCCACGGGTATGAGCACATATAGACTTTCATGTCCATCGGGCGCCATTGACGGATCGGTACGCGTAGGCGCGTGCAGGTACATTGAAAAATCATCCGGCAGTATTTTTTTATCAAAAATATCAGTGACCAATTTTTTATATCTTTCTGAAAGAATCAGTGTATGATGGAGTAATTTGGGATACTGCTTTTTCACTCCCAAATATATTAGAAACGCGCTCATTGAATAATCTAAACTATCGATTTTTCTATCCGTCCATTTCTTACGGTCTTCAGACTTGATTAAATCTTTATAAGTATGCGCAAAATCCGCGTTGGATATGACCACATCCGCTTCATAAAATGAAGTCGAAGTTCTGACACCTCTTGCCTTGCCGTTTTCCGTGATGATTTCTTCCACCGGAACCCCTGTTATAAGCGTTCCGCCGATTTCCACAAATACTTTGGCAAAGGCTTCTACCAGACTATACATGCCTCCGCGGGCAAACCAGATTCCACCCGTTTTTTCAAGGTAGGGGATCATCAGATAGACAGAAGGGATCTTAAAAGGACTTCCACCGATAAAAAGCGGATGAAACGAAAAAGTAAACCGGTGTCTGGGGTCATCAAAATACCGTTTCACAAAGCTATAAGCCGGGGTAAGCGCGCTTAATCTCAAGGCTCTCGGTAAAAACTGGATCAACTTTTTTATATCATGAAAAGGTGTCGAACCCATACCTTCGGTTATAACCGCATGATACAGCTTTCGCGTCTGTTCCATAAATTCATCATAGTTTTCCGCGTCGCCGGGATGGAACGCGCGCATTTGTTCTTTCATTCTTTGTGAATCGGAGGTGTACTCAATATGTGTTCCGTCATGAAAATAGATCCTGTAACCGGGATCGAGACGGATCAGATCGATATAATCTTCCATCCGCTTTCCGGCCGCATCAAAAACCCGTTTTATGATATCCGGAGCTGTGATGAGTGACGGTCCCATATCAAACACATACCCGTCTTTTTTTATCTGATGAGCTTTGCCGCCTGCCTTATCCTGCTTCTCAATGATGGTGACTTCAAAACCACGGGCCTGCAAGCGAATTGCTTCAGCCAAACCTCCAAAACCCGAACCTATCACCACTGCTTTTAGTTTATGTGATTGAGTGCTCTCTTTTATTTTTAACATTATTAAGCCTTTACTTTATATCTGTTTTTTTGTGTGAAGCTAACCGTTTCGCCGATCAGGTCAGCTGTCATTTTTCCCGATAAAATGACAAGTGGAATTCCGCCGCCCGGATGCGCGGATCCACCGACAAAATACAGGCCTTCGATTTCACGGCTTCGGTTGGCCGGTCTTAAGAACGCGCTTAACCGACTATTTGAAGATAACCCGTAAATACTGCCGCGGTTCGCGCCATATAAATTTTGAAAAGTTTCGGGGGTGAGCACCTTCTCTGTTTCGATTTTACCGGCTACATCAATCCCGTGTTCAGCAAGTTTTCTAAATATAGTTTTTCGAACCGAATCAATGTCAGATGTCCATTTATTTTGAACAGCCAGATAAGGCATATTCACAAGTACAAACCAGTTTTCACCATTTTCCGGGGCGTGTTCCGGATCTGTTTTACTGGTTATGGCAATATAAACCGTGGGGTCATCGGGATGTTGAAGATCATTAAATATACGAGCGAATTCTTTTTTATAGTTTTTGCTAAAAAGGATATTATGATGTTTTAACCCTGAATGAGTCCCTTTAATTCCCCACAGGAATACCATCCCGGAAAGCGATGGTTCCAGTTTCTGGTAACGTTTTGTTTTTTTGGGCAAACCGTCTATCAATCCGGTATAAGCGGAAACAACGTCGGCGTTGCATACCACATAATCTGTTTTCAATTCATGCCCGTCGATACTCACCGCTTCCACCTTTTTGTTCTTATGTATAATCTGTTCTACAATTGTGGAAGTCCGGATATCGATTTGGAGTGTTTCCGCGATTTTTACCATTGTGTCAACCAGCCGGTACATCCCTCCGCTTATATAGAAAGCCCCCGGATGAGTTTCCAGATAAGGAATCATATTAAGCGTAGCCGGCGCCCTGTAGGGATCTGATCCGTTGTACGTCGCGTAACGGTCAAATAACTGAATGAGACGCTTGTCATTAAAAAAACCGGATACTCCCTGGTGGACTGTGCGGAATGGATCTATTTTATGTATCCCCGCGATGAGGGAGAAGATGCCCGGCCTGAACATTTTAGCTTTCTCATGAATAGGTGTGGTCAAAAACAGGTGACCGGCTCTTTCATAAAGATCACGGGAATAAGCCATGAATTTTTGGTAATTTTCAACTTCCTCCGGCGCGAAGCCCGCGAGAGAAAAGATCATTTCCTCAGGATTATTAAAGGTATCAAACGTACTGCCATCGTTAAAAAAGTAGCGGCACACCGGATCAACAGGTTTGAATTCAAGAAAATCAAAGCGTTTAAAACCGGCGTATTCAAACAACTCATCAATTACAAACGGCATGGTAAGCAGGGATGGCCCCGTGTCAAAACGATATGCATGATTTATTATTTCATTCATCTTGCCGCCGGGTTTCTCGTTTTTTTCGAAAACAGTTACTTTAAAACCCATGCTTGCAAGTCGAATCGCTGCCGATAAGCCTCCCAAGCCGGCTCCTATCACTGTCACTCGTTTAGCCACGGATATCTCCTTTCAGTTTCAAATAAACTATGACCGATGAGAAAACATGAGCATATCCGTAAAAGAAATCTTCCAAAGGCACCGTCATAATTCTAAAGTTGATTTGATAAACGGGATCATACAATACGATTGGTCTCGAGGTAAGATATCCGTTAAATATTAAAATTAAGAATGTAACAAGCATAAACTGCAGATATGTTCTCGATCTGGTAAAAATATCCGTTTGGAGAATCCTGTCCAGCAACGCCGTCAGACTGATGGCAGTAAGGACAAGCGCCGTGTATATTTTGCCGTTCAACAAATAAAAGGCGGCCGGAAATAACAAAAAATACAGGATAAATCTAAACAGGGCTGCTTTTTCTATTCTGTAATCAGAAACATACGCGCCGAGAACTTCCCAGATGAAAATGCAGGCAAATGGAACGGTCACAAAAAACATCAGTTCTTCGACAGGTAGTCCCGCAATCCTGATTCCCGTTATATAGGCATCATTAAACCACCAGTGTTTTCCGGCAACCAGTATATCCCATATGACAAACGGCACAAGCGTGATTATCGATGCCGTCAATGCTTTCGCCCACAATCCATAGAAATTTACTCTGCGGTCAAAACTCAGAACAACCGGGCCCGAAACAATCAGTAAATTAAAAATCAGATATTCTGCTTTCATCACTATTATTTATTTCTCCCTGATCTGCCTTGTTTTAAACTATTCATAGATTTTTCATTTAACTGATCCGAACAGCTTTGTATAGGTTATCGCCTCGAGTTATACTTTTTGTCCAAATCAAAATTATTTCGCTCATATCGCTCATTTTGTTTTAAATAACTTCATACATCTAAAAATAATTCCGGAATTTTTAATATATTTTTTTCATTATAGAGAACCGTTTAGATATACTAAAGCCGGGAGATGGTGATTTTATTCATTTTCTGTTGTTCTTTCAATATTTTCAGCTTAAATTCATTTTATGAGCGAAATAAGCGTTTTTTATTGGGTACAACTAATTTAATCATCCGGGAGATTGTATTTTAAGCCGGCTCTGTTCATAGGGAGGTAGCGATGAAAGGAAAAATACAATATTTTAGTACGGAGGAGGCAGCAGTCCTGCTCGGTGTAAATGTATCCTCCATCAAACGATGGACGGAATCAGGTAAGCTGGAGTGTGTCAAGACAGCAGGCGGTCACCGGAAATTTTTAATTGAACATTTGAAAAAATTTATTGACGAGAATAATAAATATTCATCAAAAATTCAGGTCATTCCTATTGAAAAAGAAGAAGATTTACAGATCAGTTACCATATTTTTCATCATGATTTCGACTATCTTATTGCCTACACACTACAGCAGGCGTTAAACTGTAACCGGAGCCGTGTACAACAGGTATTGAACGGCTTATATCTTGCGCAATATCCGTTATATGAAATTTATGACCGGCTGGTCACCCCACTTCTCTATCAAATTGGTGACCTGTGGGAAAAAGAGATCATCTCGATCACGGAGGAACATTTCGCGTCTCAGACTATAAAAGATAGTCTCATTCGTCTGCAGGGAATTATTCGAATGCCACAAAAAAGGGTCGGGATGGCAATGTGCATGAACTTCGATCTTGAACTTCATGATATCGCGCTGAAAATGGTCGATCATATATTGGAACTACGCGGTTTCAAAGTGCTTTTTAGCGGACAAAAAACGCCACAGACGCGTTTGGAACACATATTTGAACATTTCGCGCCTGAGCGAATGTACATTTCCAGCACCTATTTTGAAGATCCCGTGCGTACCCAGGCCGAATTTGATAACATCTGCGACTTATGCGACCGTTTCAGCATAAAATTGTTTATCGGCGGAAGAGGATTTGACGGTCTAAATTATTCTCACCCCGCGGTATCGAAAAGGTTATTAACATTTAAAGATGTTTTTGAATCATAAAATAAAAATTATTGTAAGTTTTTAAATTTTTAATCGACAGAAACAAAAACTGTAATTGACGCCAGATAAAATTTTAAGGATCATCTTTTCATGAAATCTATCGTACCCATCATAGAAGTAACCGGCGGGAAATGCCGTAAATTGAGTTCCGACGATGAATTCGAAAAAAATATCTATACTGAAGATCCGGTATCGGTCGCCCGGTATTTTATGGATTTGGGAGTTTATAGATTCTATATGTTTGATCTTGACGGAGTGCTGCAAAAAACTCTTGTCAATTGGCAGACGCTTGAGCGTCTTTCCGAACTTCCCGGCGCGAACGTCATTTTAGCCGGAGGAGTCGAATCCACCGATGATGTCCGGACAGCCCTTGAATGCGGAGCGGATAAAATATCCGCCGGTAATATCGCCGACCGAAGGAAAATCCTGGTACGCTCATGGCTTACCAAATTTGGAGCGTCAAATATTATCATCGAAGCCGAAATGGCGAATCAATCCAGTTTACCGGATTCTGATGTCCTTCAATTTATAGGCGGATTCTATCAAGCCGGTGTCAGAGAATTCATCTGCACCTTGTCAAACAGGGACTTTCAGTTTAATCAGAGTATTTCAGACATTTGCCTTCAGATCAAACGGCAATTTCCGGAAATTAAATTAATTATAAATTCTGATTTCAGCCAAACAAATGACATTAAACGTATCCGGGAATCCGACGCCGACTCGATCATGTTTGGAAGCGCGCTTTACAACGGCTCAATTAGAACGGAGGCCTTAAAAGAGATCGTCTGCCTGGATCAGGCGGGATAGTTTTCCGAACTAAAGAATTTTACTTTATAAATAAAACCGGGGGAATCAATGAATTTTAAATTGATTAACTTTGCAGTACTAATCATACCTTTGATTTTGCTCTTATTTCCACTTTCAAGCGTCTCACAAGGATCGCGACAAGTCGCGTCTTCGCCGACCGAGATCTGCCCGCTGCTTGTGGGTAGTCAGGTACCGAATCTGGTTCTTAAGGACCTGGATGGCAATTCTTATGATTTAACAAAATCAGTTTCAAAAACACCGACCATTCTGATCATCTACCGCGGCGGTTGGTGACCGTATTGTAATTTGCAGTTGGGTCAACTGCAGGACATTGAGCAGGATTTAATAAATTTAGGATACCAGATCATCGGGATCAGTGCCGATCGGCCGGAAAAACTTTCTGAAAGTGTCAATCGCCACCGGTTAACTTACAAACTGCTTTCAGACAGCAAGTTAAAAAGCGCGAAGGCCTTTGGCGTTGCCTACAAACTTGATGATGAGAAAGTGGCTATGTATAAATCGCATGAAATGGATATAGAGGCGGCTTCCGGGGAAAATCATCATATTTTACCCGTTCCCGCCGTTTTTATCATCGGAACGGATGGTCTTATCAAGTTCGAATATGTAAATCCCGATCATCGCGTCAGGATTAAATCTGAAATCCTTTTAAACGCCGCCAAAGCATATTTGAAACAAGATTGAGCCGGTTAAAATTGAATCTCCGGTGAATGAAACTTTGTTGAATTGAATTTCATACGAAAATATATAAACCATTTGAAACAAATGCAGAGAACAAATTGAAAAATCTTGTGGATTGGCTGGTATCAATTGAGAATCACGCTTTTGAGCTCTACCGCGATGCGGCGAATTACTTTAAAGACGATGAATTACTTTCAGAACAATTAACTCTGCTTTCCAGGGATGAGTTATGGCATAGACATACCATGATGTCGGCCTCACGCCTGCTCGGAAATGAGTCAGTGGAATATATATCAGATATTCGAATTGACGAGCAAACAAAGAAAAACGTGGAAGGTCCGATTAATAAAAACAAACAACTTCTGAAAACAGGTAAACTGACAAAAGATGATATACTTGAATGTATCGCATCCATTGAATTTTCTGAGTGGAATGAACTGTTTTTATATGTAGTAACTATGTTAAAAAATGAATCCCGTGATTTCCAGCGGGCGGTATCAATAATCCAAAAACATAAATCAGAAACGGAAAAACTGTTTGCCTCAATACCCGAAGGACAAAAATATTTGAATCAACTGAGGAAACTCTCTCAAATTTGGAAACCAAATATACTCATTCTTGATGATTCGCGCGCGATCCTGGAGTTACTGGAAAGCTTATTTGAACAGGAAGGCATCACCGAAACGGCGGAGAACGGCGAAACAGGATTTTACAAAACCATGAACAATTATTATGATTTGATTATCACCGATATCGATATGCCGATTATGAGCGGTATCGAGTTTTATGAAAAAGCGGTCAAACAGGATCCTGAAATAAAAAAGAACATCCTGTTCCTAACGTCCTTATCCTCTCCTGATCATAGCCGGTTTCTTGAAGAAAATAATCTGCCATTTATATTAAAACCGGCATCTTTGACAGAAATCAGGGAAAAAGCCAATCAAATACTTCAGTCTCACCCCCACCGATAATCCGCATGCTGCCTGTCGTCCGAAATAAACGAATTCAAACACGGCAATTTTTATATGCAAAATACAGACGAATGATTTATCTTATTTGAAGTTTAACAATTAGAATATTTTACCTGTTTCTTAATAAAAGTCCGGCATAATCCTTAAAGGAAGAATAGAGATGCAGTTTCCGACCTTATCCGATATTCAACAGGCGCATAAAATAATCAAACCTTTTATACATCATACTCCCGTAATGACATCTGAAAATCTGAACCAAATTACCGGCGCGGATATTTACTTCAAATGTGAAAATTTCCAAAAAGCCGGAGCATTCAAAATCCGCGGAGCCTGCAACGCGGTGTTATCACTCACTCAGGATGAAGCATCCGCCGGAGTCACCACCCATTCATCGGGGAATCATGCCGCGGCCATCGCCCTGGCGGCTAAATGGCGCGGTATAAAAGCATTTGTCGTCATGCCCGAAAATGCCCCTCAGGTCAAAAAGGATGCCGTTGCAAGTTACGGAGCGGAAATCATATTTTGCGAGCCAACCTTGCAGGCCCGCGAAAAGACACTCGACGATGTTGTAAAAAGAACCGGCGCCGGGTTTATTCATCCTTATAATAATCCAAAAGTAATTGCCGGTCAGGGGACGTCGGTATTGGAACTTCTGGAAGAAACCGGTGAGCTGGATATTGTTGTCACCCCGGTCGGGGGAGGAGGCTTGCTGAGCGGGACATGCCTGACAACCTCCGCTCTCTTCCCGGGGACATCCGTAATTGCCGCGGAGCCGTCACAGGCGGATGACGCGTTCCGGTCATTCAAAGCCGGAAAAATTATTCCCGTGATCAATCCCGATACCATCGCCGACGGTCTGCGTACTTCTCTGGGATCCCTTACATTCCCCATTATTCAAAAATACGTTTCCGAAATCATTACCGTCGATGAACAGGACATCATTAACGCCATGCGGCTCACCTGGGAGCGTCTGAAGATTATCATCGAACCGTCTTCCGCGGTGCCGTTGGCCGCGGTTCTCGCGAATCCGGATAAATTCAGAAATAAACGAACCGGAATCATTTTGACCGGAGGCAATGTCGATCTGTCCAAAATTCCCTGGTTATAAATTACAAAAACCACATCCACTTCCTCCCAATGTTTAATTTTAATAAAAAATCAGCCCAGAATATATTTTCCATGATTTAAGTTAAATCTGGTATTCCGTTTTCCTATCTTTAATGGAGGTAACTTTAATCATGAAACCAAATTCTGATATACTGACCCTTGAATCGGAAATAATGGAAAAACAGAAACTACTGGCAAAACTAAAACGCGAATCACCCCGGGAAAAAATTGATGATTATATACTGAAAGGTATCAAGGGACCGGTCAGCTTATCCTCCCTGTTCAATGGAAAAAAAGATTTGATCATTATCCATAATATGGGAATCGGTTGCAAATATTGCACGCTCTGGGCTGACGGATTTAACGGACTATTGGATCATCTTAAAAACAGGACCGCTTTTGCCGTAGTCTCCCCGGACGGGCCATTGGTTCAGCAAAATTTCGCGCGCGAAAGAGGCTGGAAATTTGAAATGTACTCCGGGGAAGATTCAACATTCATAAATGACATGGGTTTTAAATCTGAACTCGGATGGATGCCCGGTGTTTCAACATTTACAAAATCGGATGACGGAAGTATTTATAGGGTAGCACAGGCTGTGTTCGGCCCTTTTGACCCTTATAACAGTGTTTGGCATTTATTCGCTCTTTTATCAGACGGGATCAACGAATGGAAACCACAGTTTCACTATTAAAATGGGTCATGACATTTAAAAAGTCACCATAAAGAGTCTCTATATTTAATGGACTCTCTAAGTGTTATCCTCTGAAGATCAACATCCCCCGATTTGAATTAAAGAATAAATTCATGCCGGACTGTGAAATTTTTTCTCGTTTCCCGTCTGATTTAATTTATTTACTTTCCTACCCAGGTAAAATTACACATAATATATTATATTTTTTAAACTTAGATGGTGTAAAGAGTTTTTTCCGGGCATTTTTTGCTCTAACAAAATATGTCACAATTAGAATAGACAAATCTTGTAATATCAATCAATTACCACATTTTATTTTATTTCAATTCTCATCAGTGATAGATTTTTTCGGTATTCAAATCCTGAAATGTAACCGATTAAATTATTGAATTCATTATATTGTTGTTATTTATATATTTAGCTGGTGTGATTCTCCCGCTTTTCATCATCCGGTTCTCCCGGTTTCCAAACTGGCACAATGTTTGAGATAGTAGATGACAGGTTGCATCCTATGATGTGAAAATACCTGAACACAAAATGATGAATATAACAGTCGGAGAATCAGATGAAATACAAAATTTTACTATCCGCTCTCTTAATCCTTTTTGGACTAAATCAGCTATTTGCTCAGACCAGCTCATTAACGTTAGTATGGCTCGCAAACGGGGAACCTGATATTGCACAATATCGTGTTTACCGCGGAGTTAACAGCACAACCGATTTAAAATATCACGCAACCGTAACCCATCCGGATACCACATTCACCGATGATCAGAACATCACACCCGGTGATCAGTATGCCTATGGCGTCTGTGCTGTTGATATATACGGAAATCAATCCAATATGTCGGATGTGGTCTCCGTTGCCCTCCCGAAAATAGACTGGGGAACAGATGACATTTTCACAAACCAGTCAACCTATGTCCCCTTTCAGGATTTTCTTTCTGACCGGGACAATGAGCTTTGGGAATTAGAACTTGAAATATCACAATTAAATCATCTGGAAGTGACACAGAATGGATCTGAACTTATTCTGATTCCTTCACCGGCCACATATACAGGACCGGCAGGATTTTCTCTAAAAGTACAGGATCCTTATGGTTTCTGGGATACAAAATCAATTCAGATCGATGTTACATCCGTTGTCACCGGAATCGGAGACGATCCGTTCGCGTCTCAGATTCCCGACCGGATAACATTGTTGCAGAACTATCCCAATCCGTTCAATCCTACTACCCGAATAAAATTCGGTTTGCCTGAATCCGGCCTTGTCCGGATCGATATTTTTGACGTAACGGGAAAGAAAATCAAAACTCTGTTCGATGGTAACAAAGAAGCCGGTTACCATGAAATTCAATTTGCGGCGGATAATATAGCCAGCGGAATCTACTTCTACCGGATTCAGGCAAATAATTTTCAGGAAATGAAACGCATGATTCTGATGAAATAACTTCTTGCATTTTTTTCTTTTCATCGCCAAGTTTGGGTATGAAAAGAAAAAATATCTCTTCGGGCGCAAAGTGGGAGTCCCTTGTGGGATACTCCCGCGCCGTCCGTTTTGGCTCCCTCATATTTGTCTCCGGCACAACCTCAACCGACAAAGATGGAAATATCACCGGCATCAACGATCCGTACGCGCAGACAATCCAGATTCTCAAAAACATTGAAAGCGCATTGAATAAAGCCGGCGCCTCAATTAAAAACGTTGTCCGAACAAGAATCTACGTGGTGAACATCGATGATTGGGAAGAAATCGGACGAGCGCACGGGGAATACTTTGGCCATATCCGTCCCGCGGCGACAATGGTTGAGGTCAGAAGGCTGATTGATCCTAAAATACTTGTTGAAATTGAAGCCGACGCGGTTACTGATGATCCGGAGTACAATTCAGTATGAAGAAATATGCCGGATTTTTAAAAATCAATCTTTCCATCCTGATTCTTTTTCTCTCTATCCCCGGTTTCGTTTTTACATCCGGGATTGAAGCCGATTCTGTGGCGCGAAAATATCATGAAAGTCTTCAGAAAATTTTTGAAATGCGGGATACCATCAAAGACGCGCATCCGTTTCTTGCTGAACTCTATCCCGTCGCCATCGTTGAAAACGACCGGTTTTATGTATTTGATCTTGACTCTTCGGGAACAAGATATGTTTTTAAGAAAGACGCGCCTGTCGCGTGGTCAATCTCAAAAGAAATCCGCGCCTCATTTCCGCTTGATTTTTATGAAAACCGCCCCGCTTGTGTGACAGACGGCGCCGTGTTTGCTTCTCCGCAGGGATACGCGACTATTTTTCATGAATTTATACATTGCAAACAAATGAATACATCCGAACAAAAAATTAAGCAGGAATTGCTGATTTATCAAAACGCCATGCGTAATAAAAATTTTATGTGGGAACTGAACCATTCATTCCCTTATGATGATCCGGTTTTCACTAAAATTTACGGGGATTTTCTTGAGCATCTTAAAGAACGGGACAATACAAAAATAATAATGGACCGAAGAATGCTGAAAGAACATTTAAATCCGCTCGATTTTGAATACATGTGCTGGCAGGAATGGAAGGAGGGTTTCGCGAGATATGTAGAAAACAAGATACTGGCAAAATTGGAAATCCCCTCCAATAATTATGGCAATGAGCCGCCGTTTAACAGAATCGTATTTTACACAGGCGGATCCTGGTATATCGATTATTTAATCTCCGCCGATCCTTCGCTTAAATCTGATCTGCAAAAACTTTTCGAAGCGATATCGGGAAATTAGACGGACAGTCAATCCCGATTTTAATAACAAATTAGATACTTTCTTCCGGATTGAATTGATAGAATAATTCAGACGGCTTATATTACAATCATACATCATGATAAATTCATTGGAGAGATTAGAAATTGCATATATATGATGCCATCGTTGTCGGCGGAGGCCCCGCGGGTTCTTCCGCAGCATATGACATGGCGGATGCCGGCCTGGATGTCCTTCTCATCGACAAACGGACTTTTCCCCGATTCAAAGCATGCGGCGGTGCATTGACCATCAAAACATTAAACCGGTTTCGTTTTTCCATCGCTCCGGTAATTAAGACGGCAGTTTCTTCCAAAGTCGTGGGGTATGGCACGTTGAGTCAGTCTCACCTCAGGGGCGAGTATCCTATTCTGGTCACAACTGTGCGCGAAGAACTGGATCAATACTGCTTTGAACGGACTCTCGCGAAGGGTGTAAAATTTCTGCAAATAGATCAAATTTTAGGAATTGTTGAAAAAAGTGATTTAGTCTCTTTAGATATTGATGGACAGGAAGAGCTTCAATGCCGTTATCTCATCGGCGCTGACGGCGCGCGCAGCCGTGTCCGTACGATAACAGGAGAGTTTGTACCTGATACGAGCGCACTCGCCCTGGAAGGTATCGTTCCTTTATCGAGATGCAAATCAATTCCTGAACTCACATTTGACTATGGAGTCGTGAAAAACGGTTACGGCTGGTTATTCCCCAAAGATAATCACATCAATGTCGGAATTTACACCCGTAAACCGGAAGAAGATGAGATCAATAAATCCAGACTCAGAAAATATGTACAAAAAAGGCTGGGCACAGATCAAATTGATAGAATCACCGGTTATCCTATTGGCACCGGCGGAGACCACTATGAACCGAAATCCGCGAGAATATTTTTGGTGGGCGACGCCGCGGGTTTTGCCGAATGTATCTGGGGAGAAGGAATTCATAATGCCGTTCATTCCGGTCAGCTGGCCGCAAAAGCCATTATTTCCGCTCGTCGTGATGGTGAAAATGCAAATCATCTTTTCCGCGATGCCATAAAAGATATGAGAAGAGATCTCTTTAACAGCCGACGCCTGGCCGATGTCTTTTACCGCTGGCTTCCCATAAGTTATATTTTTCTTCAGTTCAGAAGAGTCAGACACGCCATTCTTAACTCATTCGCTTCCGGTTATACGGTAACTGAAACCAAACACGCTCTGTTTGAGAGGCATCCTGAATTTAACATCAGCAAGCCTCTTTCACTTATAGAATTTGAGTCCATTCGTAAAGAATAAACATTTAACGAAATAATCCCGCGAAATTTTTTTCTTTATTTATTGCATTTGATCTCCCTTACTCATTATCTATATTTATATTCAAGCTATCCCCGAATAAAAAATCAATCAAAACTCATGAATGAGGTACAAATCATGGAAATATCCGCGCAGGATCAGACAAAATTATTGAATGATCTAAAAATCTCCGCCCTGAATATGTCAGGCTGGTTAAAATTTGTCGGTATTGTAACGATCATCGGCGGCATTATTTCCGCCTTGTCCATCATTGGTATCCTGATCGCCTGGCTGCCTATCTGGCTTGGTGTTTTGTTGTGGCAGGCGGGATCACGCGCGAGTGACGCGCAACTGAGGAACAATCCCCTGGAACTGATGATAATGCTGGATAAGCTGCGCTTATATTTTGTCGTGCAGGGGATATTGATCATCATTATTTTTGGCGGCATGCTGATAGGATTGATGGCGCTCGGCTTTAATCTTCCATCACTGATCGATCTTATCAATCAAAATTAAACGACACCTGTCTCAGGCAGATCAGCAACTGAAAATAGGATTGGTTCCGGTGATGAATATTTTGATCTGATTGCTCGTTAAACTGATATGGCGAAAATATTCAGACCGTCACCGGGAGATTAGGTCTGTTCAGAACCAAATTTGATTTTATAAGCGAAACTATCTGAGTGGTGACGGTTTTTAGTCATCGTTGGTGAGATGATTTTGATTTCAGTGATTATCAGAGCTGAATATTATAAGATGATCTTCATATGAGGGATGGCAGATTGAAACATTGTTATTTTATAATATATTTTACACTAATATTGCTAATTCCCGGCCGGGCGCAGGAGATGCCGGCGCTTACTTTATCTGATCATATGCAAATTATTGTCAACGATTCCTCCCGTGATATTAAACCGAATTTAATTGACTCAATAAAAAATCATTTCAGGATGTCAGATATTCGTTTTTCAATTGTGAGATCTGAATCGAAGAACGGTAGAAATATAACAATAATTAGAATCCCTCAAACCTATGAACTTGATCAGGTCCTGATCCAGCTGATCATTTACTATGGTTTATGTCCGACCGAGGCCGAGAAAGCCAAAGAAGAAGTACGGGTATATCCATACTTTTATTCTATCCATGACAAACCTTTTTTAATCAGCCACTACAAAAAAAATGGAAGATTAACCGTCCGTCTTTATTCATGGGAGACCACACCCATACCTCCCGAACCGTTGCCGGAGGAAAAACAGATTTTTAATGATCTGATGAATTATCATATATCATCGATCTCTTCCCTGGATGACATTGATGAAAAAATGATTGAACTATTCGCCCGGTCAAAAAGCATGCCCACAACTTATGTTAAAAGTATTTATCGAAACATCCTTTTGTGGCAATTAAGTCAGTAACCAAGACCATATAGTAGCGCGAAAAGGAATGATTACCATTTTAACCATTGATCATCAAGATCTGATTCAGTATCTTTTCTCATTCCAAAAATCCGATTCATAAACAGACCAATCGGTTTCGGTGGAATTTTAATGACTATGTGAAACAAAGTAAAGCTTAACGCGTTTGTTATGAGCTAAAAATTGACCCATCTATTTATGAGGCAAATGATGAGTGAACGAAGAAAATCTCCTATTGATCATGATGAAGTGGACGCGCATAGTTGTACAATCGATTTACGTCTGGAAATCCTTCATAATCTCCCGTTTTTCAAGAATCTCACCCATGAAAATATTCATGAAATCAATAAACTGTTCAGGGATTATCATTATGCTCCCGGCGACACCATTTATTTTACGGGCGATACCGCGACACGTCTTTGTGTAGTGGCTTCCGGCAGCGTAAAACTTCTGCGGCACAGCGCTATCGGTCAGAATGTGCTCATCGATATTTTAAAACCGGGCGAATTTTTTGGAAGTCTTTCGGCTCTTGGCGACAATGTTTATTCCGAAACATCCGAAGCGCAGACCGTCTCCTGTATCATGACAATAAACGCTGAAGATTTTCGCACAATTCTTAACAATTATCCGACTGCCGCTCTCAGCGTTCTTGATATCACCGCCGAGAGACTGCGCGGCGCGCATGAAATGATGCGGCAGCTCAGTACGCATTCTGTTGAAAGAAGAATCGCCTACACCCTGCTCAAACTCAGTGATAAGCTGGGAGAACAAAAGGATATCGGCCTGCTTATCCAGATTCCTCTCTCCCGGTATGATTTGGCGGAAATGACCGGCACTACAACCGAAACCGCCAGCAGAATAATGAGTCACTTTCAAAAAGACGGGCTTATTAAAACCGGCAGGCAGTGGGTAGCGATCACCGATATTAAAAAACTATCGGCCATTGCCGAAGTCGATTGATTTTTTATCCCCCATCAATACGTAAAATAAAATATTGTTTTTAATCCGGAATACAAGAAAACCGGATTATTTTATTATACCTTCCGCCTGCTCCATTCTTAGCATTACTCACATCTCACCGGGATTTCTTTGCGATTTCATCAAAAAATTTCATCTCCTGCAGTTAATTAAGCCAGATCATTTAGTTGCAGAATCCGATTCCTTATTATGATACCGAGTTTAAAAACAATCAAATAAATCAAGGAGTACCAAATGAAAACCATATTGAGAAGTGACGATCTTTCCTGCCCTTCATGTATTGTCAAAATTGAAAAAGGATTATCGGCCATTGAGGGTGTCGAAAAGGCGAAAGTATTTTTCAACACGGGACGCATTGAAATCGAGCACAATCCCGAAACCGCCAAAAGCGAAGATTTTGTAAAAAAAGTTCGTGAAATCGGGTATGAATCCAAAGTGTCCGCATTCTAAAACAGGCGGTCATATGCATCTTCCGGAATATAGGCCGGCTTCGTATTCAAGTTCCGAATTGGGAGTCGGTCTAACTTCCGGGTTATAACTAACGGAGATAACAATGAAAAAATTAAATCTGCAACAACGCAAACAAGTACTGACGATCAGCAGCGCGTCGTTGATATTAGCGGCTTTTACCGCCGGACAGTTTGGCGCTCAGAATATTGAAAATTTATTAATGATCGGCGCGGCCATTGTGGCGGGTTCGGATATTGCCGTTCGAGCCTGGAAGAATCTGATGAATAAATACATCAGTATCGAACTGCTTGTTACCATCGCGGCGACAGGAGCCTTATTTATTGGTGAATACTGGGAATCCGCCGCGGTAACTTTCCTGTTCATTTTCGGCGCTTATCTTGAGGCGCGCACACTTAGCAGAACCCGGAATGTTCTGAAAGGATTATTGGATCTGACACCAACAACCGCTATTGTGATTCGTGACGGACGGCAGCAGGAGGTTATGCCGCGCGAAGTTTTGCCCTATGAGACCGTTATTATTAAACCCGGTACCAAAATACCTGTTGACGGCAAAGTCATTGACGGACGCTCATCTGTTGATGAAAGCTCGATCACCGGTGAACCGATGCCGGAGGAAAAATCGTTGGATTCATTAGTTTTCGCGGGTACGGTGAACCAGGATGGACTGATAAGAGTACGGGCAACCGGTATCGGAGCGGATACAACCCTGGCCCGTATCATTCGAAGAGTCGAAGAAGCACAGGAAGAAAAAGCGCCCACACAGAGATTTATCGAAAAATTCGCGAAATGGTATACCCCGTTTATCATCGGATTGAGTGTGGTTGTCTTTTTGATTACATGGGATATTGAACTGTCGCTTACGCTTCTCGTCATCGGATGTCCCGGCGCGCTTGTGATATCAACACCGGTTTCTATTGTGGCTGGAATTGGGCGCGCCGCGAAGAGCGGTATCCTGATAAAAGGAGGGGAACACCTTGAAAATGCCGGCAAAATATCCGCGATTGCAATGGACAAAACGGGAACTCTAACTTATGGAAAACCGCGTCTGACAGATATCGTTGTTCTGGAACACGCTCTTATCCCGGCGGGTGATTTTGTCAGCATCGACGAAGATACTAATACACCCTGGACAAAGGAACAATTAGAATTGCTGAGATGGGCTGCCATTGCCGAAGCAGGCTCAGAACACCCTCTCGCGAGATCCATAATGGATCAAATACAATATCTGGGAGACATTCCCTATGCAAGGGAGTTTAATAATTATCCCGGCAAAGGCATCACTGCCCTTTTTGGGAACCGGTTAATCAGTATTGGAAATTTTGAATTAATGAGAGAACTTGATGTACTGGTTCCGGATGAAACCGGATTTCATCTTGATCAATTAAAATCATCGGGTAAAACGGCGGTGATAGTATCTGTTGATAAATTCGCAATGGGAATTCTCGGCATCGCGGACACCATAAGAGAATCCTCTTCCTCTATGATCAATAAATTAAAAAGTATGGATTTAAAGGAAATTGTCATGCTTACGGGCGATGACGAAAAAACAGCGCGAGTTGTCGGCAGGGAAACCGGAATTACAAATATCCGGGCGGAATTACTGCCGGAGGACAAACTGGCGGCCATCCATGAGTTAAAATCCAGAAAACTGGTCGTCGCGATGGTTGGAGACGGTATCAATGACGCTCCGGCGCTTGCCGCCGCGGATATTGGTATCGCCATGGGCGCCGCCGGCACAGATATCGCCATTGAAACGGCGGATATCGCGCTGATGTCCGATGACCTGATGAAAATACCGGAAGCGATCCGTATCTCTAAAGCGACATTAAAGAATATCCGCCAGAATGTATTTGTGGCGCTTGCTACTGTTTCCGCGCTGTTGGCCGGTGTCCTCCTCGGCGAAGTCCACATGGCCGGAGGAATGCTGATTCATGAAGCATCGGTTATGATCGTCATATTTAACGGAATGCGATTATTACGAATTAAATAAATAAAATAATGCAGTTAATTAATCTATATCATTTAACTACCAACATGTAGTATTTATATTGGTAGTGAAAGTTACAAACCAAACCCATAAAGGAGAGAATCATGAGACGTTATTTATTTTCAATTTTCGCTTTAATGTTAGCAGTCGTTCTTTTTAAACCGGACACCGCTTCGGCCCATTGTGACGGTCTTGACGGCCCCGTTGTTACAGCCGCGATAAAAGCCCTTGACACCAACAATGTCAATCTTATTCTTATCTGGGTTCAGCCGGATGATGAAGCGAACATAAAAGCCGCTTTTGATCACACGATTAAAGTTCGCAAACTTGGCGCGGAAGCCAAAGAACTTGCCGATATGTACTTTTTTGAAACATTAGTACGCGTCCATCGCGCCGGTGAAGGCGCTCCCTATACAGGAATTAAACCCGCGGGCCGTGACCTTGGCCCCGCAATTCCCGCGGCTGACAAATCCATTGAATCCGGTTCAGCAAAAGAAGTACTTCAGATGCTAAATGACGCGGTCCACGGCGGCTTGCACACCAGATTTATGGAAGTTCAGGAAAAAAAGAATTATGATAAAAACGATGTTAAAGCCGGACGCGATTTTGTAAAAGCGTACGTCGAATACTTACACTACGTAGAACCGATCTATGAGACCGCGACAAAAGCAGCCGGCCACGGCCACGCTGAAGCCGGTCATTCTGAAGGCGGAGCAGGCGCTCATCAACACTAATCAACCGCGCCGCGGTTATCACATAACTTCCCCCGGTGGTCCCTGAACCGCCGGGGGATTTTAGTTTATATCAACTTGATTAACATTGGCTTCCAATCATAGAGCCTGCCCCGGTAAAGTTCGAATCGCTTATAACAACTCACTTCATTTCGTGGTTTTCTCTTAACTCTTATACCCTTAACTCTTAACCCTTAACCCATCTTATAGCATCATCTTTAAAATCCCCTCATTCGCAAAAATAATTTTTATCTCTTGTTTATCCGATAAATATTTTTGTAAAGTATAGCAGCATGATTTCCTAAACACACAGTTAGGAGTAACCAGATGAAAGTAGTTGTTTATATACTTTCTGTGATCCTACCCCTCTCGCTCATAATCACATGCACACAGATTACCGACGAATCTGAAGCAGAAAATGAAAAACCACCTATTCGCCTTATAAGTACGGAAGATACCATTCAGGTTAGTTTTCAGGATGTTGAGGGGTACGGAACATTTTTTGTAAAAGACCCCGGTATCCGTGTTTTTAAGGACAGCAACGATTGGATCGGGTTTTGGGATCTTTACTGGAACGCGTTCGACGGAACCGGTCAAAAAACCCCGCCGCCATCCATCGACTTTTCTAACAATATGGTCATCGGGGTATTCTGGGGCGATTATTGTAAATATTCGGGATGCGGCAATGAAAGTCCGTCGATTGAAAATATTTATATTTACGCGGATACTTTATTTGTTCCCGTCGGAGATCTTAAGCCTTTAGGCATGTGCGATGCATGTGTTTCCCCTCTCCACATGATTATGACGGAACGGCGCGATCTGCCGGTTCAATTTACAGGAAATACTCCGCGGTCTGAATAACCATTATTTACACCTGATACTCTCAATATCCGATGAAATTGAAATTGATCCTGCTTGAAAAGGGATAAACAGTAATATAGAATTCTCTGGTCAGCAAAACATAAATCAATTATCATCTAACAAAATGAGGAGGTTATTATGTCAGACAGTATTTATAAGGTAGTGGATGTGGTCGGGACAAGCACCGTTTCCTGGGAAGACGCCGCAAAAAAAGCGGTTGAACGCGCCGGCCAAACCCTGGAAGATCTTCGCATCGCTCAGGTAATGGCCCAGGATGTAAAAATTGAGAAAGGCAAAGTCGTGGCCTTCAGGACAAAACTCAGCCTTTCTTTTAAATTTCGTGAATAATATTATTGCTTTGCCCGCAAAAACGGGTCATTAAGAATTTGCGAATGGACTTTGGTGTTTACTCGTGGATCGTTTTATTGACTTTTTAGTCCGGGGATTCTGACAATATCATTGATTTGCTGAATACAACTTTTATGAATTCTGTTTGACAGGTCAGAATCCCCTGTTTTCTCCCATAAAATCAGTTTCGCTAATTCGGCTCGTATGCGTTGTCTAACAACACCCGTTCATACATCCCTGTCATTTTATCATCGAACTTCATGCATTTAATCACGCCCTTTTTTTTGGTTTTTTTGCCAAATTTATTTTAAATTTTGCAATATTGAATCATTTGCTCAGGCATTCCGAAATATTTGAGCGATATAATCCATTGAAATGATTAATTCCAAAAATGATCCGGGTAAACATGGAAACAATTTCTATCCCACTCGAAAAAGCCAGAAATTTGATTTTGAAATCCCAACTACTGGACGGAGCGGAAACGCTCCCCGAGGGCAGGCAGGGCATACTTCATATCATCAATAAACTCGGATATGTTCAGATCGATACCATCGCTATTATCAAGCGGGCTCATCATCACACCTTTTGGACACGCGCCTTAGATTATCATGAAAATATGCTCCATGATCTCCAGACTACTGACCGGGCCGTTTTTGAATACTGGGGACACGCCATGTCTTATCTCCCCATGTCCGATTACCGCTTTTTTTTACCCAGGATGAAAAATTTTGAAAATCCATCCAGTAAATGGGCAAAACATCAATTCCAACAAAGCGGACATTTGCTCCAACCGGTTCTGGAGCGTATCCGCGATGAAGGACCGCTGAGCTCGAAGGATTTTTCTCATCCGTCCGATAAAAAAGGTGGAACCTGGTGGGACTGGAAACCCGCTAAAGTCGCACTTGAGCTGCTATTCTGGAGGGGTGATCTTATGATTACCGAAAGAAAAAACTTTCAGAAAATTTATGATCTGACCGAACGGGTTTTGCCGTCAACGTTAAATGTTACGATGCCGGATAAAGAAGAACTCGGTCGGTTTCTCGTAAAACGCGCGCTATCAGCCTTTGGTGTGGCCAACGCCGGGGAAATACAAAAATATCTTCAGCCGGAAACATCCAGAGACTCAGATCTTCAGGTGGCGAATAAGGATGTTTTGAAGACCGCCATTAATCATTTGCTGGAAGAAAAAGAGATTACCCCGATAAAAATTGAAGGAATCGACAACAGTGTATTCTACGCGCAGTCCGCCGCGCTAAAATATTCAGCCCATCTTCAATCAGATCCGCCGCGGATCCATCTGCTGTCCCCGTTTGATAACCTGATTATTCAGCGGGACAGACTCAAAAGCCTTTTTGGATTTGACTATACCCTTGAATGCTATCTACCCGAAAAGAAAAGAAAATTTGGTTATTTCACATTACCCATTCTCTTCGGGGAACGGTTTGTGGCGAGACTGGATCCAAAAGCGGACAGGAAGAAGAAAACTCTTCTGATCCAAAATCTTGTTTTTGAGCCCCATTTTAACGAGTATGATAAGTTTTTTGCCGTTTTCGCAAACAAGCTGGCGGAATTCGCGCGGTTCAACGTTTGTGAGTCCATACAATTTGAAAAAGTCTCCCCGGCTAAAATAAAAACCAGTTTGAACCGGGCAGTGAAGAATGTGATCGGCACCGGGCTAAATTCATAAATGCCGCCATTTTAATTCTTCCCTTTTGTCTACTCAGACGCAAAACAAAAGTATAATTTTTTTCTTGTAAAATTTTAAAGGGTTATAAAGATGTTTAAAAAAATCAAATTCTGTCAAAATCTCACACATTTATAAAATTTTCTTGACATCACATTTAGTGTGGTATATATTTACCACGTAGTAAAAATCATACCACAATTGTACTTTATTAAAAGGGGTGTAAAGTATGGTTAATTTTGGTGAATTTGTAAAGAATTACCGGATTAAGCAAAAAATGACTTTAAGAGAATTTTGCAGAATAAATAAATTAGATCCCAGCAATTGGAGCAAAATTGAACGTGGAATTTTATCACCACCTAAAAGCAGACAAGTTCTTACTTCTATCGCAAAATCATTAAATATGACGGCCGGTTCAGAGGACTTTCAGACATTATTAGACTTGGCAGCGATCAGTCAAATTCCTGCACATTTAGTTTCTGATCAAACAATTTTAGATAAATTGCCTATATTTTTTAGAACTTTACGTGGTGAAAAACCAACAAGACAAGAATTAGAAAAAATTTTAAAAATTCTGGCGGATGAAAATGAATAACAATCTATGAGGTTATGGGTGGACTACATAAGACCGCAAAAACTTTGTCGTAACTTTATTAGATCGAAAGCCGAAGAGTTCAGGCAGGAGTTTGTAAATCCACCAGAAATAATTCCTGTACCCATTATTGATATCGTCGAACTAAAATTACAAATAACTCCTATTCCAATCCCTAATATGCAAAAGTCAATTGATGTAGATGCGTTTCTATCAAATGATCTTAAGTCTATTTATGTGGATCAGGATATGTATTTCGATGATCGATATTTAAATAGATTAAGATTTACGTTTGCACATGAAGTTGGACATTTTGTCCTCCATGCCAAAGAAATTCAACAATGTCAATTTCGTAACGAAAATGACTGGTTGCACTTCAGGGAAGATATGCAAGAAGAAGATTTATTCTTTTTTGAACAGCAGGCATATGAGTTTGCTGGTAGATTACTCGTTCCAATAAATGCTTTAAAACGATCCATTCAAAATCAAAAGGATAAAATTGAAAAATATCGCTCAGTTATTGGGGATGAAAATAATGATTTATTAATGGGAGCAATTTCCAGAGTTATATGTACAGAATTTAAGGTATCCGACGGTGTCATTTTGAGACGCTTGCAGAAAGAAGACATAAATTTTTAAAACGAAAATATTATGTCGAAGAAAATTGTTTAATTAAATAAATCAGGAAGTAGTATAATTTTACTTTTTTCCCAAACATCAGGTGCTTGTTAATGGGACTCCTTTACAATCGTATGCGGCAGACTTCCCCGTTTGACGGTAAAGTCCTTTTGTGAAGGCTATAATGTTAATGCAACTGATGCGAATTTATAAAAGGCGGGGGAATCATGAAAATTCAATTGGTGAGTGTGTTTGTAAACGATCAGAAAAAGGCGCTTCAATTTTATACCGAAGTTCTGGGATTTATAAAAAAAACGGATCTGCCTTTTGGGGAATTCAGCTGGCTAACCGTCGTTTCTCCGGAAGGACCGGATGACGTGGAATTAGTCCTGGAGCCAAACGCTCACCCCGCGGCAAAGACCTATCAGAAAGCCATATTCAAAGATGGCATACCGGCAACTTCTTTTGCCGTGAAAGATATCCAAAAGGAATACGAAAGGCTTATTTCACGGGGAGTCGTATTTACCATGAAACCGACAAAAACGGATTGGGCGTCCGTCGCCATATTTAATGATACCTGCGGTAATCTCATTCAACTTCATCAGGTTTAGCGGCTCCGGTTGCAGAATCGCGAAAAACCGCATTCCCGTCTCCCGCGAGGACCATTCACCCTCTCCCCACGTCCACCGGATAATTATAAAAATCTCTCTGACTCCGGATTAAAAATAATACTCATCTAACCATGGGGAAATTGTAGTGATGAAATTTAAACTATTTATTATTATGTCCGCGGTATTGATCGCGGTTTCCGGATGCCGGTCCGAAAAAAAATATAAGATCGCCTATAATGTATTATATGATATGGAAAAAGATAATTACGAAGTATTTGTCATGGATATGGACGGCCATAACAAAAAAAATATTTCAAATCGGGAAGGTGTCGATTGGGTTTATTATGCCTGGAAGGATAAACTCTATTTTATCTCTGACCGGGACACAACCCATAGATCTTATTTTTTATATGAAATGGATGCTGAGGGCAAAAATGTCAGAAAGATTTCGGACTTAAAACTCAGGGACAGCTGGCTTGGAAGCCGTTACGATGGCACTCAAATAATCGTTAACCCGCATCCATCAATAGATTCTGTATTTTATATTCAGGATTTAGACGGAAAAAAGCTGAAGACGGTGGAAACCGGATTAGCCTTCGCCAGTGACCCCATTTTCTCGCCGGATGGCTCGAGAATTATTTTCAGAGGAAGTATAAAAAAATCCAAAAGAGAAAAAGGATTTGTTGACGAACTTTATTCCATCAATGAAGACGGATCCGACTTACGCCGGTTAACCCATTACCCTCCGAATGACACCACCGCAAAGTGGTACGCCTATAAAGCGGGGCCCCCAAAATGGAATAATAGGGACAATTTTATCAGTTATCAATCTCAACAAAAAGGTAAGTACAGTCTGTTCGCGGTAACCCCTGACGGCGAAAAACAGTGGAAACTGACCGGCAATCCTGTAAATGAGGGCTGGCATGAATGGAGCAGCGATGGTAACTGGCTGGCCGTAGAGATATTCGATTTATCGGAATCTCAGTTTCATATTGCTCTGATGGACTGGCGCGCGAAAGAAATGACCGTCCTGACGGATTCTTCTTATAAATATCAGCAGGCGCCTGTCTTTGTGGAAGTTCTTGAATAAATTGATAATTCATTTGTCAATCTTTTCCAATAAGGAGAAATACATGCCAAAGGCCATATATATCAATCTAGCCGTCGCGGATCTTAAACGGTCTGTGACTTTTTTTGAGGCGCTGGGTTTATCTTTTAATAAGCAGTTTTCAAATGATCAGGCGGCAGCTCTTGTGATTTCAGATCACATCCATGCCATGCTTCACACTCATGACAGCATCCGACGCTTCACCGGGAAGGAAATTGCAAATTCGGCAAATACTACTGAAATGCTTCTGGCGCTTCAGGTTGAAAGCAGAGAACAGGTTGATCAGTTTATGAGCAAGGTCTTGTCCGCCGGCGGGAAGGAACAGCGTGAAGCGGAAAACCATGATTTCATGTATGGACGGGCTTTCGAAGATCCGGACAGCCATATCTGGGAAGTGTTTTGGATGGATCCCGCCCGGATGCCGCGGTAAACCGGTAATAAACGAAATCACACAAAAACAGTACAAATACCAAAGATTTACTCTCGCGGGTAAATATCATTACCGTACCCGCGCCATTGCGCTTTATTTTTTATACGGGAATATTCAGACTTTTATTTTATGTTAACGGTTTAAAAATCCCCCCAAATATAGTATGGATTTACTTTAACCATATTCCGCGCGGTTGACTCCATAAAACATAAATGTACTCACGGATATGACTATCCTGAGGATTGATTTCAGTGAAAAAAATATTGATGTGACACAATCTGTCAATGACCACTCTATTTAATAAAACCGGTGATCCGTACCGCATTCCGGAAAGGAGGTAACGTATGATGTTCCCGACCAGTCAAATCCCGCATCCGGACATCCCGCCTATATGACCGGGCATCTCTCAGCGTTTTTAATGAAATTAACTAAACAATCCCGGATGTTTTTTTATCATTCCGGGAACGCATAACAGACACTTCCAGGGGGGAAAAATGCATAAGTTCTTAATCATCATCGCTATAATTATCGCTTTGTTATCGATTCACCCGTACAACGGTTACGGGCAGCAAATGGACGAAAAAGTTTACTGGATGGTCACGATCGATGTATCCATGGGTAAACTTGCCGACTTCCATGATTTTAACGGTAAGGAAATGTCTCCCGCTATGGACAGATACGGATACAAACCTGTGGTCGTATGGCAGACCATCGTCGGAGATATTGAGCAGGTGATTTTCGTCGCGGAATTTGTCAATATGGAGGCCTACAACAAGGCGCGTATAAAATGGCTGGGCAGCGATGAATGGAAGGTGATGAGCAAAAAGCTGGATTTGTACGCCAAAAAAATCACTACAAAATTCTTACGATCCACGCCTTATTCTAAACTAAAATGAAAAGGCGACACGCAAACACAGAATGTATTTTCAATATCAATATTTAAGAGACCGTCGCCCGGATCAGTAGATCATTTGTAGATGATCATAGCGTCCGGTCCACTCCGCCTGAACCGAAGCTCGATGTAAATCCGCTGATAAAAGAATTACCTGATGCTTCGGTTCTTGTTTGATTGCATTCAAAAAATTTTTATCTTGGATATAACCGATAAAATAAACGAATATCACTAACGGGAAAATTGATATGACGGATATGCCAAAAACTCCAAGGGGTATAAAGGGATTGATATCCCGGTATGAGAAAGCGCTGCGCTATGAAAAAAGGACATACGGAGATTTTATCGACGGCGCCGGTTTGAGATATACGATTGGACCGTTGTATCTATTGATGGATGACGTAGATTCAGCATTAAAATCATTTCGTTGGTTTGAAAAAAACTTCCCGGATGATGTGGGTGATCCTCTGCAATATCTTTGCTGGTCCTTAACCCTTTTTAAAAAAGGGAAGCTGAAAGAAGCTGAAAACAAATTAATTCAGACTATGCTTTTGAATTTGTATCTAATTCCAGCCATTCTTGGGAAGGCTCAGGATCAAAAAGATATTTATCATGATTCATCATCCGAAGATAAATTGTATATCGATTATATTCCTCCTGAATATGAAAAATTATGGGATAATGAATCGAGAATCTGGCTGACTCAAACCTGTGAATCAGAAAGATTCAGGAAATACCGGGAAAGAAACATCGAACTCAGGATTTTACTCGAAAAGGAACCCATTGGTTCTGCCAGGAATAAATTAGTGAATCAGTTGTCTGAACTGTCCAGTTTAAAATATTTGGCTGAATAACAAATTCATTACCGGTGCATCATAACACCTGATTTAGATCAGGCGAAAAGAGAGCCCCCCCCATCGTGGAATCTTCGAAAGCCTGTTTTAGTTCCCCGCGAGACATGACACCCTAACAGATTTGTCCGTGATGACAGGTTTCCGGCAGACAAAATTTAATTGATCACTTTACGGTTTTTATCAATCCAATATGTCCAGGCCACCAGTATCCATTGTGACAATCCCAGCACGGCGATAGGTTCCGCGGTCTCCGGTGGCGGGCCAAAGACATTCATGAAATAAACCAACACTAAAAATACAATCAGACTCCAGAAACCGATCACTCCCTTTTTATTCTCCGCTTTTGTTGTTTTTAAATAAAAATAAACACCGGCGGAAAAGATTAATCCTTCTACCACAATCGTCAGAAGTACTGACTGCCAGAGACCTAATCCAACTTTCAAATCGGTCCAGGGAAATAACGGAAGATCCGGACGGTGAACCAATAAATCCAGCGCCCAGTGACTCATGACCAAGCCGCCAAGTATTAAGGCGCTTTTTTGATTTTTTTTAATAATGTAGTACACGCCCCCAAAAAGAACAGCCCAGAACAACACACCGAGAAAACTGTGGGTGAACGGGTAATACACAAAATTCAATGGCGTAAACGCGGTATTTCCGGGATCAATTTCCACACGCTCTATCCCAAACAACAAAAATATTGGCCAGATCAGATCAATAAATTGCGCGGCCATGAAAAAGGTAGCCAAAGATGGTCTGTTATCCAGTTTCTTTGCTGCCAATCCGGCACCAAAATGTCCAATAAACATAGTAAATTTCCTTTCATCATCCGGTCATTCTATTTATAGCCATGAGCGGAACCGGTGACAGTTCTGCCCCACTGCATAAAAGTCATACGAAAGAAAGGCGGTTTCAGCGCTTCCCGACGGTCTGATTAAAAATAAAAATTCTTTTTAAAAACTCTCATGATTCCCGGAATATTCCCAAATCAAATTTTTAAACTTTCCTTTGCATTTTTCGTATCAAGATCAAATTGATAAGGGTTTAGAACATCAATTTTAAAAACATTCATTATTATAACCATAAGGATTAATCTATGATTGTAGCCGGTTTCAATTTTTATTTCCGGGAAATCCGTTGTGAACTAACATTTTGATGCTGTTTTTGATCGAATAGTAATATTTATCGTATTTCCAAATTAAAATTTAAATATATTTTGGCTGAATTTCCTGAATATTCGCCTTTTAATCAAATGGAGTAACTGCAATGATTACGTTAGCGATCCTTGTTATTTATGCCCTCATCCTTACTGCCCTGCTCGCTTACAACGGACTTCGTGAGGATAATGACATCCCGTCTCACCCGGCCGGTGACAAAATAAACCGTATTCTGATCATCGGCGCGACCGGCGGCACCGGTCTTCAACTTGTGGAGCAAGCCATTGAAAAAGGTTTTTTCGTCACGGCATTGGTAAGAAATCCTGACAAATTCAAAATCAAACATTCTCAACTTCAGGTGGTAAAGGGAGATGTTTTGGATTTCGGGTCAATTGAAAAGGCGGTACAAGGTCAGGACGCGGTGGTATCCGCTCTCGGCCATAAACAGTTTTTCGGTCCGACCCGCATTCTGTCCGAAGGCACCGCTAATATTATCCGCGCTATGGAAAAAACGGGAGTAAAGCGCTTAATTTGCGAAACATCCCTGGGTATCGGCGCCAGCGCCGGACGAATGGGATTGTATTACACCTTTTTTGTCATTCCTTTTATCCTGCCCTTCTATTTTTGGGATAAAACCCGTCAGGAACGAATCATTTCGGAAAGTGCTACGGAATGGGTAATCGTCCGTCCCTCCATGCTGACCAACGGTAAACGGAGCGGTAAATACCGGCATGGTACGGGTATCGGTAATTACCTTTGGACGGCGCGCATTTCACGGGCGGATGTGGCCGATTTTATGCTAAACCGGTTATCGGACAACACATATTTGGGAAAAGCGGTTGGTGTTTCCCGCTGAAAATTGCCTGATGCGCTCTGCGGAGGCTCAAATATTCTCGACAAGGTATCAATTTATGATCATCACCGGGAATATCCTTTGGAATATTCTTTCTAAACGATTATCTTCAAATGATTTTGAGTGTACTTTTAACTTTCCGTTTTTTGGGGGAAAGCCGGTTGTATTAAAATTACTATATATATTTTAGAGAAAATGAATGGATTTTCTACATGACAATTCTTGAAACTGAAAGGCTGGCGCTGCGGGAGCTTACCGTTGAGGACGCTCCGTTTATCCTTGAGCTCGTCAATGACCCTTCATGGCTGCGTTATATCGGTGACAAGGGTGTGCGTACGCTTGATGACGCGCGTGACTATATATTGAACGGACCGGTTCAAAGCTATAAACAGTTTGGATTCGGGCTGTACCTGGTCGGATTAAAAGACAGCGGTATCCCGATTGGGATGTGCGGATTGATAAAAAGGGATTATCTGACGGATGTGGACATCGGTTTTGCCTTTATGCCGGCGTTTACCGGTAAGGGATACGCGACCGAGTCGGCTTCCACCCTGTTAACCTATGGAAAAGATGTTTTTGGTTTGGAGCGGATTGTGGCCATCACCACGCGCGACAATGACAAATCGATCAAAGTTCTTGAAAAGCTGGGTATGAGATTTGAAAAAATGATCAGTTTACCGGGGGACGGCGCGGAACTGAAGCTTTACGCGCCGGCTGATAACGTGGAAGATAAAGTAGGAAGTAGGAAGTAAGAAGTAGGAAGTTAAGAGTAGGGGCGCATGATTATGCGCCTTGAGAAGTAAGAAGGATAAGAAAAAAGAGTAGGGGCGCGATGCTCGCGCCCTGGAAAGAAGCAAGAAGCTGGAAGTGAGACTTGAAGAATGGGAAAATGTCTGAACCGTGACCTGTCCGCCTTTGGCGAATGCGCATGATTACCATGTTCAAATCATAGGCCATCCTTTAATCACACTAATCAAAGTTCAGACTATTCTCCAATCAACGCCATCAATGAATATTTCGCGTAAAGGATCACAGCTGGTACTGATTATATGGTCCCGAGTATTTCCCCTTTCTAAAACCCCGCCGAAAA
Source organism: Calditrichaceae bacterium (assembly GCA_050173015.1). Taxonomy (GTDB): domain Bacteria; phylum Calditrichota; class Calditrichia; order Calditrichales; family JBFXGD01; genus JBFXGD01. The sequence continues at coordinate 211,449 of JBFXLE010000004.1, read as the reverse complement.
ATGATAAATTTTCCACGCGTTTTCATGCTGAAATATTCATATTGCCACTCATGTTCTATATGGTAAAGACAGGGGAACCGATGAAATATCTGCTTATGATCACTACCGTAATTTTTCTGAAAATCGGTGATGTTAATTCCGCTTCGACTAATAATGTATTTATCATCGTGATTGACGGCGCGAGGTATTCTGAAACCTTTGGCGATGAGTCACATCGGTTTATCCCGAAAATCTGGAATGAGCTGAGACCGAAAGGAGTTATTTTCACTTCGTTTTATAACGCCGGGCCAACACTGACCAATCCGGGACATTCGGCCATCCTGACCGGAACCCGGCAGGATATCGCCAATGACGGTTCCGAACGCCCGCGTCAACCGACACTTTTTGAATATTTCCGGAAACAAACCGGAGCGGCTCAAAATGACTGTTTTGTCATTTTAGGAAAGGACAAACTGGATATTACGGCCTTTAGCGATCATCCGGATTATGGTGAAAGTTATGGAGCATTTGTAAAACCATCGGCAGAGCCGGAAAGCGATCTCGTCACTTGGGAAAATCTCAGGGGTATCATTTCAACGCGACATCCCCGCCTAGTCATGGTGAATCTGGCGGAAACGGATATTGGGGGACACAGCGGTAACCAACAGCAATATACACAGGCGCTGCGTCAAGCGGACAGTCTTGTAAATGAACTCTGGCGAGTGGTACAAACCGATTCTTTTTACGCGAATCAAACGGCGTTGTTTATCACCAATGATCACGGAAGACATACGCGCGATTTCAGCGGTCACGGCGATGGATGCGAAGGATGCCGGCATATTATGCTGCTGGTCATCGGACCCGATACACCCGCGGGTCTCATCGACTCCAACGAATATACACAGTTCGATATGGCGCCGACCATCGGTTATTTATTGGGTCTCGATCTCCCCTATGCTAAGGGTTCTGTGATTAAAAGCGCTGTCACTAAATAATCCGGCACAGATCCGCCGAAGATAATTTTTCTGGTACGTAAGGATTGGCATCGGTATATTATTCGCGGTGGTTTGGGCGAGGAAGACGAATAGATAATAACCCGTTTGGCAAGGGGGGAACACCTTAATAAAGGGGGTTAGGGGGTTGTGATTCTTCGGTCCGGTTCATTTAAAACGTTTTTGTGGAAGTAACCCCCTTAGTCCCCGTTTGGCCAGGGGGAAACACCTTGTCCCCTTTCGAAAAGGGGAATGGTTGATAGTAGTATTTAATCGTTTAATCAGAAAGGCGGTGAAAATGGATAAAAATATTGCTTTTTTAAAAAATGTATTTGCCATTTTTTTAATTATGCTCATCATTCTTTCCTGTTCGCCCAGAAGTATGAATGACTTTTTTGGCATAAAAATGAACGCCGATGAATCAAACGAATTCAAAATTGTATCTTACACTCAGGCGGAAGGCGCCCGGTATAAACGAACCAGCGACATGAATCCGAAAATATACGCCTACGCGGAATTCGACATCGAGGCGGTGATGATTAAGGTGGTAAATACAGATGTTTATCCATTGACCTATAATTATAATTCCGACCAGTTTATCATTTATACCGTAAGTGATGATAAAATGATTCTTATCAAGGGAAGCCGGGAAAAATACCCGTCCAAAAACCTGATCAGACCAAATGAAGCAGTTGAATTCAAGCTGGAACTGCCATCCGATTTTTGGAAAATCATCGGTATGCGCAATCCCCAATCTCACAACGCCGAATATATGGAAGAATTCTGGAAGGGTGAAAATTCTTTGAGAAATCTGAAAGAGGATATTAAATTAATTGAAGTCCGGCTGGGGAACGCTACCGTTTTGATACTAAAACCGATCCCGCCGCACGGAGAAAAAATCTGAAGTAAGAAGTAAGAAGTAGGAAGTAGGGGCGCGATGCTCGCGCCCTGGGAAGAAGCAAGAAACTGTAGGGGTGCATGATCATGCGCCTTGAGAAGTAGGAAGGATAAGAAAAAAGATAAACGAAAAAAGAAAAAAGATGAAGAACGGTTTGAACTCTGACCTGCCCGCCTCTGGCGGGTGGAAATGATTAAATGACGGGCTATGATTAGAACACCGATAATCACAGTTCAGACACTTTTTCATTTTACTTTCTCGGGTCAAGAAACAACCCCCTTAGTCCACCTTTGATCAAGGGGGAAACAGATTATTCCTGACCTTCTTACTTCCTACTTCCTACTTCCTACTTTAGCTTTCATCCGGTCAGAGTTCAGACAAATAAAGCCGAATATGGAGAATAATATTGCGTTTTGTTTCTCAAGTTATTTCCGGAAGTAATACACCCGCTTTATCTGCAGACCGTAAATTCGCGCTTCGCAATTTAATTTTACTGCTGATTCTCATTTCAATCATCTCTGTTAAACCCAAAGCGGCTTCGTGGAATGATTCCAGTCGCATGGCCGTTGTGCAGTCCCTGGTGGAGCATGGCACCTTTGCCATCGACCGTTCGGTTTTTTCCGACACGGGAGATAAAATTTTTGTAAACGGGCATTTTTATTCCGACAAACCGGCGCTTCCGGCGATACTTGGCGCGGCGGTTTATTGGCCGCTGTATCATCTCGGAATAAGACTTGATTATGGATGGAACGCGTCGTATTACCTGATCACTTTATTTACGGTCAAATTATTCTGGATTATCGGATTGGCCGCCTTCTATTCCGCGCTTGGATTCACCGGAATCAGCAACAGGAAACGATTCTGGCTGACTCTGGCGCTGGGAATTGCTTCGCTTCATTTTACATGGTCATCCACCTTTAACAATCATTCCCTGGCCGCGTCAATGCTAATGACGGGATATTATTTTCTGCTCCGGGCGCGATATGCTGAATCTGACAGTAAAGATGTGTTTTACGGCGGATTCTTTCTTGCTTTAGCCGCGGCGATGGATATTCCGACATCTGTTTTCTACGCGGGATTCGCCGCGTATATCCTGACAAATCCACCCTTACGAAAAAAAGCGGTGTTTTATTTTATACCACTCCTATTTACCGCCCTGCCCGCCCTTCTTCTGAGCTATCTGATCACGGGCAGTATCATTCCCGCTCAGATTGACCGTTCTTATTTTGAATATCCCGGTTCCCCCTGGAACGGATCCAATGAATTATCAGGTATTTCGGTGAATTCGCTGCCGGTTTTTTTAGAATACAGTGCGCAGATGATGATCGGGCCGAAAGGTTTTCTGCTTTATAATCCATTTTTATGGATCGCGTTACCCCTTTTAATCAGGGAAATCAAAAATAAAAGCAAATTCCGCAAAGAAGCATTAGTGATTGGAACCGCCTCGCTGATCATGATTTTGTATTATCTGCTGATGACAAACAATTACGCGGGGGACAGCTACAGTATCCGCTGGTTTGTTCCCTTTATTCCCCTGTGGTTTTTCTTTCTTTATCCGCGCCTCCGGATATCCCGCGTGGCCAGACAGCGTGTTTTCAATATATTTTTTACGATTTCATTGATCATTTCCGTCATTGGACTCATCAACCCCTGGACCATCAGCCGTTATTCATCCACGCCGTTTGTAGCGAATATCCAACAGGTATTGTCGCATTTCTCTGAATAATAAAAGAACAGAAGTCCTGCGCGTAAAGTTAATTCGCTAAACTCTTCTCACCTTATTTTTGTTTTTTTGACCTTAGTAGCATAATACCAACCATACGATCAAACCTTATTACCTTATTGGGTACGAACTTAACCCAACAATCTTTCACCCATTTTATATTTAGCGATTTTGAAAGGCAACCATTCATTCCAAAACGTAAAGGAATTGTGTGGGACTGTTTTTCTACTAAGGTTAAAGACTAGGAAATAAGGTTTTACCGATTGAGAGTCTCGAATGAAAGTATTTTCGGTAGGTGGCATTATTTAAAATTCCCCACTTTTGGTTACTAATTTAGACATCGTCAGATATGTATCATTTTATATCAGTCAATGGGTCAGGGATTACCCGGGCCAAAATCACATTAGCCCCCTGCCCTACCTATTTTTTTAGTGAGGCTCAGGCGTTTCCACCATGTCAATCGGGAACTAAGTGTCTTATCAAAAGCTCTGGCTGTAAATGCCTTTGTGCTTGTACTTATCACAAGCTATTCTTTAAAATACAGCAGAAGATTTTTTAATGGTTGAAAACTTTATGACATTTGTTTATAATAATAACGTATTTAGTTAAGCCTTTATTTTTGCTTCAATCGTTGAAAACGATAACAGTTGATTTATTGATATAGATGTCAGCGCATTATTTGGATAGAATCTCATTCCGGATTTCAAATACAAAGAATGGTTTGGGGTGAATCTTAAAAAGTTTTTATTCTGTAGAACGGAGGAGCGAACTGTTTGCGATGATTAATTTTTCTAATATTAGAAAGATTTTTTCTAACATAATACTAAACGATAATTAACAGAGACAATTACGCAATATGTCATATTTACAGGGTCAATGATGAAAATCCTTCTTATTTTATTTTTTTTGTTTCTTTCCTGTCAACAAAATGAAAATAAGCCTTCTGATGAGAATAAAACTCATGTCACTTCACAGGATAATGAGTTAAAAGTAAACAAAACCAAGCCAGAAATAGAATCAAAAAATTCAATTTTGACTCACGACTCACTATTTTATCGATTGTATGTGATAAAATATCATGATCAAGCGCGAGGAAAAGAAAATTCAAGTAATTTTACTCTTTTTGATAATAGTATCGATACGAGTTTTGCTTTTAACTTTCAGTTAAGAAAAGATAAATTCTCGAGGATAATTGAATATTTTGTAAAAGAAAATCATTTGCGATCCAGGAGCCACTATGTGAATGATGGATTGTTTTATTTAAAAGAAATAAAGGATGTGAATGATACGCTACAACTAGGGATTTTTGTTGAGTATTTTGGTTTTGAAAGAATCTGCTATGCATACGGATTACTTAAAGTTGGCGATAATGGTTATACTATTGATAGAATGTTTTCAAAAATGGATATTACCGGAATTGGTGAAATAAAATTTGAAGATCACAAGATTTTCAATGACTCAAGCTTTTATTATATTGGAAACAATCAGCAGGAAGGTTATCAAACGATAGCTATTCATTACTTTCCTAAAAATATGAAGAACGAAACATTTCTCCTGGAAAAATGTTTTCCCTCGGCTGAAGCAAATCCACATAGTGAAAAACTGGAATATTCATTCGACTCTAATCAAAACAGCATTAACATTGTGAAGTCTGAAATTGACTATGACAAGGAAAATGTCTGGCGAATAATCTCTAAAAACAAATACAATATAGTTGATATCATTAAAAGTAAACATACCAATGGCATTGAGTAGGACGCACACTTCGGAGCATAAAATGGCAACTTTTAAAGCATCGGACTTACGCACAGCTTATGTCAAACGTTATGCGCGTAAAGTTGATTCGCTAAACTCTTAGCACCTTATTTTTGTTTTTTTTAACCTTAGTAGGATAAAATCAACCAATCTTTCAAACCTTATTACCTTATTGGGTACGAACTTAATCCAACAATCTTTCACCCATTTAATATTTAGCGATTTTGAACGGCAACCATTAATGCCGAATAATAAAGGAATGGTGTGGTGCTGTTTTGCCACTAAGGTTGAAATCTATTGCCAAACGGAATTTAAAATTCCCGACATCGGGTTAAAAATTTTTACATATTTTTAATAAGCTTCATTTTATATCTGTATATGACGCGCGGATTACTCATGCCAAACCCACCGTAGAATCACCCCCCTACCCTTTATTAAAGATGAATAAGATGCTTTCCCTTTGCCAGGGAGGGACGAAGTGGATTATCGGAATCTCCTCCCGGCAATTGGCCGATGGACCGGCAAAATAATGGTGTTATGAATTAAGAATAGCATGTGAATTTTTAGATGTTGAAATTTACATTTCTTTTAATTATAATTATATCGATTTTATTTAATCTTTTCTTTTTGCTTCAATCCTTGAAAACGATGACAGTTGATTTTTTGATATAGATGTCAGCTCATTATTTGGATACAATATCGGGCCGGATTTATGAAAACATGCAACTAGTGATTTGTGGTGTGTCTAAAAAAAATCCTATTCTATTAAACGGAGGAGCGAACTGTTTTCGACGATTAATTTTTCTAATATCAGAATAAAATGACGATTAACAGAGACGTCGAATCAAAATGCTATACGCCAAAAGGGGAAATTATGAGAAAGTTTAAAGTTCTATTGTTGTTTTTATTTTTAAGTTCCAACTCCGTTTTTCCGCAAACCATACTCGATTCTGTTCAAATATCTATGAAACAATTTATTCAGAATGATGACAACGGATTATTGTTCGGATTCTATGATGAAATTACAGACAGTTTAACCATTTTAACCGCTGGAAGAATTAATGAGAATAATGATTTGAAACTCGCTTGTCCGAGCACTAAATCGTGTATTAGTTATATATATTTAAAAGAAAAAATAGACTTAGATTTGACCATTGAAAAATGGTTTCCCAAAGAATATGGATATACAAAATCCGATTCTATTACACTAAAAATGCTTTTATATAACACAAGTGGTATACAAGAATATATCAAATACATTAAAATTGATCCCAACCTAATAATTACCCCATTACAGACTATTCAGGCAGCATATCAGGATAAAGAACTGGAATTCCAACCAGGGGGAAAATTTCAATATTCAAATACAAATTACAATATTTTAGGAATAATCCTTGAGAAGATTTTAAAAAAGGATTTTAATACGATTATCAAAGAGTATTTTGGTAATATCGCTCCGTCGCTTAGAATGGATGACGGAAAAGGAAATTACCCACTCGGCTATCAAAATCCCTGGCCATTTCATTGGTCGGCTACAGGGTTTGCAGGTGGATTGATTTCACCAGCAAAAGACGCAATAAAAACATTTTCATACATATCCAGGCAACCGGAGTATAAGCTGATGACTAATTGGATTGAAGATCAAGATAAGCAAAATCATTTAGTCGGAATGGGAATATATGGCTTACAAAATTATAGAGATTTGGGAACTGTGGTCTATTATGATGGGGACATGATGGCAAACCAGATGTTACTTATGAAAATTGATAATAAAGTTTATTATTTTCATACTACTTATTCAGCTGGGCTTGAAAATCTAATCAACTTCAGCTATAAAGTGATTAAAATGATAAATGATTGAGTGAGCGTATAACGAATAGGGTTTGATTGTATGAGCGTTTTTTGCAAACCACAATCTGAACCCTTTGTTGGGCAAGCCCGGCTTATGCTCTATGTGAAATTATCTTTTATGTATAAGTTTTTTTGGGCTGGTTTCAGCGGGTTTTGTATGTTTGGCTACCCTGCTGTTTTGTGGTTGGCGCCATAACAAACGGCATTAAGGCGGAGGTTAACAGCCGGGCGGTTTTTGCGGTTTTTCAATCCGGTCGAGCAGCGGTTTCGTCAAAAGTAGCGGCCGCCTGGTCGCGCGCCGCTTATGCCGGGTCGTTAGACCTACGTAATTTAGTGATATCAATACATTGGGAACATGTTCAATGGGATTAAAGTCTTCCTGGATCAATCTCATATATAAAGCTGCTACAAGCGCGAAACATGTCAGAAATGTTCTGACACCTTTAGGAGTGCTGATTTTTGGCGTTTTTACATTCATATTCATTCTGATTTCCGTTGAAACAGATAAATTTCTAAATATAGCTCCAATTCTAAGCTATCCGTACAATCTATATTTATCAGCGCCTCTGATCATCTTCGGTTCTTTTCTGACCTTCTGGTCCGCCTTCTGTTTTTTAAAAGTTAATGGGACACCCGTACCTATAAATCCTCCGCCGGAAATAGTTAAAGCAGGACCGTATGGCTATACACGAAATCCGATGATTAGCGGTTTGTATTTATTTTTATTCGGCCTTGGTATCATGATTGAGAGTTTTTCTCTTGTCGTAATTTTTACACCATTATATATACTGTTTAACAGTCTTGAATTGAAATACATCGAAGAGCCGGAACTCGAAAAAAGACTTGGAGTTGATTACCTGAAATACAAGGAAACGACACCCATGTATATCCCAAAATTTGGGGCTTTGTTTAAAAGCATTGTAAAATAAATACTAACCTACGCCAAAAAACGTGCTTTATGGAGCCTTGTTGTTGCCGTCATGAATTTCAATCGTTGTCAATCGACGGACGACACCAAGCTTTATCCGTTATGCGCCTAATTGATTCGCTAAACTCTTCTCACCTTATTTTTGTTTTTTTGACCTTTGTATTATAAAATAAGGTTACTCCGCTTGACAGAACTTATCTGATAAAAGTATTGAAAACTACATAATACCCTTTTATACTTAATTATTCTAAAAGTTTTATCATAGGAACATATATAATTATGACGCTTCTTCTTTTTTATTTAGCTTTAGCTTTGGTTGTATCCTTTGTCTGCTCAATCGCTGAAGCTGTAATTCTGTCAGTTTCAGCCCCTTTCATTAAAATCAAAGAAATTGAAGGAAAGGCATCCGCCAAATATCTAAAAGATCTAAAAAACAAAATCGACCGGCCTCTATCGGCAATATTAACCATCAATACGGTGGCGCATACGATTGGCGCGGCCGGTGTCGGCGCCCAGGCGGTCGCCGTATTTGGTGAGATCTATTTTGGAGTAATTTCAGCCACTCTTACCATTTTGATTTTGTTTTTTTCGGAAATTATTCCGAAAACCATCGGAGCTATCTTCTGGAGAAAACTGGCTTTGCCATCGGCCTTTGTAATAATAGGGATGATTTACATTTCTTATCCGTTGGTAATTTTGTCTGAATTCATAACAAAACTTATTTCAAAAAACAAAAAACCCCAAAAGGTTAGCAGGGAAGAAGTTGTCGCCTTGGCGCATATAGGCACAAAAGACGGCGCGCTAAAAGAAAGTGAAAGTAAAGTTATAGACAATTTAATCAGACTTAGGAAGATTAATGTACGTGAAATTATGACTCCGCGCACTGTTGTCCTATCGGCGCCTGAAGAAATGTTTCTTGATGATTTTATAAAGCAGAAGGAATATCTGCAATACTCCAGAATCCCTGTTTATTCAGGAAGTATTGATAACGTGACGGGATATATTCTTAAATCGGATGTACTGGAAGAACTGGCTAATGATAAGCACAGTCTAAAACTTAAAGATTTAAAGCGTTTTATAATCGTCTTTTACGAGAACTTTTCTATTTCAAAACTACTCGAAGAATTACTTGTAAAAAAAGAACATATAGCATTGATTATCAATGAATATGGTGGTATGCAAGGTTTGGTTACGATGGAAGATATAATCGAGACATTGCTTGGATTAGAAATTATGGATGAGAAGGACATTGAAGTAAATATGCAGGAACTGGCAAAGAAAAAATGGGAAATTCGTAAAAAAAATCTAAAAATTAAGGATAAAAAATAAGACGCGATTCCCTTAATTACAGCGGCTAAGAGTTAAACAACACAATAATGATAAATTTCAGAAATTACGTGTTACTAAGCGCTACCAAACAGTGTCTGTTCGAATTTTTCATATCCGGAATGGATGGAATACCATGAACAATAACAATGAATCTTTCATAGCAAGCTTTTTCAAACTCGAATTTGCCGGCGGCATTATGCTTATGTTCACCGCTGCGCTTGCCATGTTGCTGGCAAATACACCCCTGCAATCTTAATTCACATTGCTTCTTGATACTCCCGTTGTAATTCGGGTTGGCGTGTTTGAGATAGCGAAACCACTATTACTCTGGATTAATGATGGTTTATTGGGGCGATTGGCGGCATGTTGCTACCGGCCTTAATTTATGCTTATTTTAACGCGGGAGATCCCGTGGCCATAAAAGGCTGGGCAATTCCCGCGGCGACCGATATTACTTTTGCACTGGGCATATTATCTTTGCTCGGGTCAAGAGTTCCTGCCGGCATTAAGGTATTTCTCACTTCGCTAGCAATATTTGATGATATAGGCGCTATTTTAATAATAGCCCTTTTCTACACAGCATCTATATCATTTAACGCCCTTTTGGTCGTTGCTTCTTGTGTATCCATGCTTTTCTTTCTAAGTAAACGCGGGACGGAATCAAAAAGCGCGTTTTTGCCGGTCGGGGTCATAATGTGGGTGGCAATGTTAAAATCGGGTGTTCACGCGATACTTACCGGTGTGATAGTGGCTATGTTTATTCCCATAAAATCTAAAACCGAGCCTCATTATTCGCCCCTGAAAAGTTTGGAGCACGATCTTCATACAGTAGTCGCTTTTTTTGTCTTGCCCGTCTTCGCGTTTGCAAATGCGGGATTAAGTTTTCTTGATATTGGTTCTGAACAATTTTTTCACACAGTTCCGATGGGTATTGCCCTCGGCTTATTTATAGGCAAACAGGTCGGGGTTTTTGGGATGTGCTGGCTTTGCATTAAACTAAAATTTACCAGATTGCCTCCGGAATGTCCTGGATGTCGTTGTACAGTACGGCTTTGTTGTGCGGTGTATGTTTTACCATGAGCCTGTTTATCGGCTCCCTCGCCTTTGAAGAAACGGGTGTTAATTTATTGTTTGATGAGAGGCTGGGTATTATCCTGGGTTCACTTGTCTCGGGCGTTGTCGGCTATTTTGTACTTCGCGCGAGTTTTCGTTCTTAAGATGATATCTTTTGGCAATCGTCTTTATTTTAGTTATAGCTTTGGATGCATAAATCCACCGGGCAATGCGGCTCCACATTACCCGTTGGGCTTTTTTGAACTTACCTTCTGCTTCTGCCTTCTGTTTTGGCTTTCATTACGATTGATCTTCTCCCCACTTTAATTTTTCTGAATTTCTTCAGAATAAATTCCGCTTCGGCGAATGGTACTGTGATGAAGGAGAAATCATCATAGATCTCTATGTTTTCTATCAGATTTTTCGGGGTACCCGTTTTTCTGGTGATAAAATCCAGCAGTTTTGCCGTCGTCGTCTGGCCATTTTTCCCTTTGGCGATAAACAGCCTTGTTTTCCCCTCTTCCTCCACCAAGGTTCTGCCCCTCTTCCGCTCCGTGTTTTTTAAAATGGGTCTCAATTCACGGTAATTCCTGGAATCCAGCTGCTTTCCGTATGAATATTTCAGAATAGCCGCCAGAATATCTTCCGGTGAATTATTCGCGGTAAGTTGCGCAACCCATTCACGATAGTCTTCAAGATTATTATCAGACAGCACCGTTCTCAGGTCATCCGTAATTTTCTTCATTTTCGCGTTGACAATCTGGCTGATATTTGGTACTTCTTTTTTGCGGATGTCAACATTGGCGACGCGCTTGATAAAGCCCAGATTTTTAAATTCATCCGGAGTCACAAAAGTGATGGCTGTTCCCTGACTCCCCGCTCTGCCCGTTCTTCCAATTCGATGGATATAGGATTCAGGATTCTGCGGCAGTGAATAATTGATGACATGCGTCAGGTTGGCGACGTCAATGCCTCTCGCGGCAACATCGGTGGCAACCAGGATGGATATCTTTTTTTTCCTGAATCGCGCGAGAATACTTTCGCGCATCGACTGTGAAATATCACCGTGCAGACCGTCCGCGGCATACCCTCTTTCAATCAGTTTATTGGCGATTTCGCCCACTTCTACCTTGGTTCTGCAAAAGACTAATCCATAGAAATCGCTTTCGATGTCCACAATCCTGCTCAGGGCTTCAAATTTATCCTGCCTTGACACTTCAAAATAAATCTGATCTGTCAGCTTTGTCGTCAATTCCGTCTTGGTTTTTACATGAGTGTATTTTCCCATGTATTTTTCAGCTAATTTTTTTATGGGAGCGGGCATGGTCGCGGAAAACAGCAGCACACGTTTTTCCTGGGGTGTGGATTGAAGAATTTTCTCAATATCGTCAATAAAGCCCATATTGAGCATTTCATCCGCTTCGTCAAGAATAAAATATCGGATATTTGACAGATCGAGACTTCTGCGTTTGAGATGATCAAGAATTCTGCCCGGGGTACCTACTACCACGGAAATGCCTCTTTTTAATTTTTTGAGCTGAAGCTCAATGGACTGACCGCCGTATATCGGCGCGACAACCAGACGATTCTCCCCTTTAAGAGCATTGATTTCTTCACAAACCTGGATAACAAGTTCTCTCGTCGGTGCCAGAATAATCGCCTGAACATCCCTTCCTGATTCACGGATATTTTCGATAAGCGGTAAGGCAAACGCCGCGGTTTTCCCGGTTCCGGTCTGAGCCTGGGCGATAATATCCAGTTTATTTTCAAGCAGCAGCGGTATGGTTAATCTTTGTATTTCGGTCGGCTCCTCAAATCCTTTTTGATGGATCGCCTTTAGCGTTTTATCTGAGAGACCGAGATCTTTAAATTCGTTCATATTTTTCCATTACATTAAATAAAAGTACTATAAAATTATACCAACAACATCGCGTAATGATCAGCGGACATTCCGATGAAAATAATCGTGATTGTCCCTGACTTTTCCAAAAAAATGTTTTTCTGAATCAGGCAGTGAACGGATAATGAAAGTCAGAAAAGGGATATTTGCCGGAGGGTCTTACCTTTCAGTTCATCAAATCTGCCGCCAACTCTGCGTGATCAGCCCCGGTTTGGAATACACCGGTTGTTAGCGAATCCTGAATATAGTCATAAGTTGGTGAAAAACAAAAATTATTTGGAGAAAATATATTAACTACCGGCTTTATCCGGATACCGGCGTGGCCAATTGATTAAAACGTTTGTTTCTTATAACCGCCGTCGTTAAATTTTTAATAAATATTACAACAAAAACACAAAATTTATGTGATCGGCGTATGTAAATGTATAAAATTCTTGATATGAATAGCTGGAGTCGCAGGGAACAATATCTGTTTTTTAAAGATTACGATAACCCTTTCTTTAATATCTGCACCGAAGTCGATATAACGGCTCTGATGAAGTTTACGAAAGAAAAAAACATTTCCTTTTTTATCGCGTCCCTTTTCGCTTCACAAAAAGCGGTAAATGAAGTGGAAGAATTCCGGTACCGCATAAAAAATGACCAGGTCATTATATATGACAGGATTCACGCGGGTTCCACCGTAATGAATGATAACGAAACTTTCAGTTTTTGTTATTTTGATTTCCATGATTCCTTTGATGACTTCAAAAGTGAAATGACGTCGGTTCTCCGGAAAAACAGTGAAGACAAACAGTCACTGGATGCGCGGGCCAATGATGATAATATGATTCATTATTCGGTGATTCCCTGGATTGCATTCACCGGTCTTTCGCATTCCCGGCGTTTTGGACGCGAAGATTCCATCCCGAAAATCGTGTTTGGAAAATATCAGACTAAAAACGGTCGGTTAATGATGCCTATTTCTGTTGAAGTCCATCATTCCCTAATGGACGCGCTACATGTATCGAGATATTTAAATCGTTTGCAGGACATTCTGGATCAGTCGGATGTAGAGTTGGCCAAGTAGGAATGATAAGAAAAAAGAAAAAAGATAAAAGAAAAAAGAGTTGGAGATTCAGATTCAACTATTGTGTAGCGGGATTCTTTGGGGCGAATTTTCTGTTCGAGTGGAAGAAATTGAAAAATGGCTGAATGATACACGAGTTAAAATTCGCCGGGGCTTTTTGCTACTTTTTAGCCTTCAAAAAGTAGGAAGTAGGAAGTAGGAATTTTAAGAAAAAAGATTAAGAGCGTTAAGAGAAAAGAGTTAAGAGTTAAGAGTAGGGACGGACCGAATGCAGTTAACCACGAAAAATTGAGTTTGTAATCCCGAAGGGATGACATTTTTGTAGAAAAACGGACCCCGCGACATCCCGCGACCCCGTCGGGGTCGAACAATGACATCGGGATTCCATGCTCTACAAAGCCGCGTCACCTCCGGCGGCAGGTGAAATTAGGAAAAAAGACAAAAGAAAAAAGAATTAAGAGTTGAAGATTCAGCTATGGTGTTGCGGGATTCTTTGGGGCGAATTTTCTGTCCGAGTGGAGTAAATTTAAAAACGGATAAATTTTACACGAGTTAAAATTCGCCAGGGCTTTTTGCTACTTTTTGGCCATTCAAAAAGTAGGGAGAGAAAGAAAAGTAGGAAGTAAGAAGTAAGAAGTAGGAAGTAGGAATTTTAAGAAAAAAGATTAAGAGCGTTAAGAGAAAAGAGTTAAGAGTTAAGAGTAGGGACGGACCGAATGCAGTTAACCACGAAAAATTGAGTTTGTAATCCCGAAGGGATGACATTTTTGTAGAAAAACGGACCCCGCGACATCCCGCGACCCCGTCGGGGTCGAACAATGACATCGGGATTCCATGCTCTACAAAGCCGCGTCGCCTCCGGCGGCAGGTGAAATTAGGAAAAAAGACAAAAGAAAAAAGAATTAAGAGTTGAAGATTCAGCTATGGTGTTGCGGGATCCTTTTGGGCGAATTTTCTGTTCGAGTGGAAGAAATTGAAAAATGGCTGAATGATACACGAGTTAAAATTCGCCGGGGCTTTTTGCTACTTTTTAGCCTTCAAAAAGTAGGAAGAAAAAAGAAAAGTAAGAAGTAGGAAGTAGGAAGTAGGAATTTTAAGAAAAAAGATTAAGAGCGTTAAGAGAAAAGAGTTAAGAGTTAAGAGTAGGGACGGACCGAATGCAGTTAACCACGAAAAATTGAGTTTGTAATCCCGAAGGGATGACATTTTTGTAGAAAAACGGACCCCGCGACATCCCACGACCCCGTCGGGGTCGAACAATGACATCGGGATTCCATGCTCTACAAAGCCGCGTCACCTCCGGCGGCAGGTGGAATTAGGAAAAAAGATAAAAGAGATGGATTTCAGCTATGTTTTAATCAGCCAAAATAAAATCCGGTCTAAGAGAATCATTTAATAAACTTAGAAATCTGGAGTATGAGATGTTAAGAATGAGAAGTCATATTTTAATCATTTTTTTTGCATTATTTACTGCCCTGCTTCAGGCGCAGTCATTTGATGAATTTGTCACCTATGTGAACTCCCTGCCTGAAAATGAACGTCAGGCGAAGATTGACAGTTTCCTGACAACGGTTCCTTCTTTCCCCTATATCGAAAACGATACCCTGGCGCATTTTATCTATACGGGGAATGTGAACAGCGTGTCCATCCCCGGAGACGCCAATTCGTGGTCGATCTCGGAATCACCGATGGGCAGAATCAGCGGAACTAATTTTTGGTCTAAATCCGTAGTGTATGAAAATGACGCCCGGCTTGACTATAAATTTGTGCTGAACGGCTCCAACTGGATTCTGGACCCCAGAAATCCGCTGACGGTTACAGGCGGTTATGGCCCGAATTCAGAGCTGCGGATGCCCGGTTATATTTTCCCTGAGGAGATTAATTATCGACCGGAACTATCTCACGGCACCCTGATCGATACTACCTTCTATAGCGCGAATCTCAACAATTCACGTAAAATCCGAGTTTATCTACCTCCATTTTACAACTCTTCTTCTGAACGCTGTCCTGTGATAATATTTAATGATGGTCTTGAATATATCTCGCTGGCCAATGCTAACAATGTTCTGGATTACATGATTAACAGAGGATATATCAAACCGGTCATCGGTGTATTTATTCCGCCGGTAAACCGCACAGATGAATATGCCGGGACGCTGCAGGATGAGTTTACTCTGTTTATTACCGAAGAAGTGGTCCCCTGGATAAACCGGCGATTCCGTACCCTACCCGCGCCGGATAATTTTGCGGTTATGGGCGCGTCCAACGGCGGCAATATCGCTCTCTGGCTGGCTCTTTCTCATCCGGAGATATTCGGAAACGTCGCGGCGCAGTCAAGCAATATCCAGACCAAAATCCATATTGGATTTCAGACGGGACCGACGCTTGATCTCAAAATTTATATGGATCTTGGCACTTACGATATCCCGTCGCTGATTCCACTTGTAAGGAATTTCATACCCGTGATTGATGAAAAGGGTTATACCTATATATATAATGAATATCATGAAGGACACAGCTGGGGATTCTGGCGGGCGCATATCGATGATGCCCTGCTGATGTTTTTTCCCGCGACACAGACCTCCGCCGGACATCCGGAGAACCACCCGAATAGGTTTCACTTGTCTCAAAATTACCCGAATCCGTTCAATCCAGAAACGCATATAAAATATGTTCTGGAAAAGTCATCCCGGGTCCGTGTTACAGTTTATAACACGATCGGTGAAAAAGTCCGTGTACTTTTTCATGGGAACACCGGTCCCGGTGAATTTCGTGTAACATGGGATGGACTGGACGAATTCGGAAAGCCCCTGCCAAGCGGGATATATATCTACCGTTTGCAGACTGATAACGCCGGCGCTGTCTCTCGAAAGATGCTGCTGCTAAGGTGAAGTGGGAAGTAGGAAGTGGGAAGTAAGAAAAGTTAAGAGTTAAGAGAAAAGAGTTATGAGTTAAGAGTAGGCGTGCCCGCGCTTGACGACTGCCGCAGCACGTCATCCTGCCCGCCAGAGGCGGATTTTAGATAGAGGAATCTTCTGCTTGCTCTGGATATTTATTCAAACAAAGAAAGGGCTTCCTCCTGAATGACATGTTGAAGTTAGTTGCAGGGAACTGGTCATCTCCTGTATTGGAGGCTTCTATGTTCTTTTCCCTTGATGGAAAAGAACCAAAAGATCAAGGCTGTCAGAAAAAATCGGGATATTCTACGGCTCGCTGCACTGAAATTCTTAAACTCGCCCTATGGGCTCAGACAGCAAGAATTTCTGACGTTCCGCTCACCTGAATTTCCATCGATTTTTTCTGAAGGCCGGTGTGGGGAAGCAAAGTAAGAAGTAGGAAGTAGGAAGTAGGAAGTAAAAAATGAAGAAAAAAGAAAAAAGATAAAAGATAAAAGATAGGCGCGGTATTCGGTGCCAGAAATGGGAAGCAAGAATGCAGAAAAATAATGAGGCGGGAATGGATTATTCTAAAATTCTGGAAGAAATATATCAGCAGGTTCAACCCTTGCTAAATCAGGGCCATGTGGCGGATTATATTCCCGAACTGGCGCATATTTCTCCAGGAAAGTTCGGTATGGCTGTACATACGGTTGACGGTGAGCAATATCGCGTCGGGGATTCAGCGGAAAAATTTTCTATTCAGAGTATCTCTAAAGTGTTTTCCCTGACCATGGCCATGCAGTTTGAAGGAAATAATATTTGGAAGCGCATTGGAAGGGAGCCATCCGGCACCGCTTTTAATTCACTGGTCCAGCTTGAGTATGAAAAGGGTATCCCCCGGAACCCGTTTATCAACGCCGGGGCGATTGTAGTAACGGATATTATACTATCCCATCTGGAAAACGCCAAACAGACGGTTCTTGATTTTGTCAGATCAGTAAGTGATGAATCAGAAATAGACTTTGATCTGACCGTGGCAAAATCAGAAAAAATGAGCGGATACCGTAATTCAGCCATGGCTTATTTTCTGAAAAGCTTCGGCAATTTAAAAAATGACGCGGAAACGGTGCTGGATGCTTATTTTCATCACTGTTCGATTTCGATGACCTGTGATGAAGTGGCCCGCGCCGGTCTATACCTGGCAAACGGCGGTAAACTGACATGGAATAAAAAATCAATTATTTCCGCCAACCGGGCAAAATATATTAACTCACTCATGCTAACCTGCGGAACCTATGACGCGGTGGGTGATTTCGCTTATCGCGTTGGTCTGCCATGCAAAAGTGGAGTTGGTGGTGGTATCCTCGCCATCATGCCGGAAAAATTCAGTATCTGCGTTTGGTCTCCCGGTCTTGATCGTAGCGGAAATTCACTGGCGGGCACCAAAGCTCTGGAACTGTTTACCACCATAACCGGGATTTCAATATTTTAAATAACGCCTATTATTTTAATTTTTAGGTAAAGAATTAAAAACATGAATATCCGCGTAAATTCCCTCTAAAAGCCGCCAATCATCACTCCAACCATGTTGAGAAACTAATAATTCGCTCCGGGCATACAAAAACATTTAAATTATTTGCATTTATCGGAAACATTTATTAAGAAAACATCGTTGACTGTAGATAGTTTTTCAGGATTGAAAATAAAAAAAAATCGTTTTACGGACAAAAAATTCGTATCTTGATTTTTTCTTTATCAAATATCTGTAAAAAAGACAGTGATTTGATGATCGGAAACTCAAATATTCAGACTGAATGAAAAGCAAACTTGAATTGAGTATTCACTCCTAAAAAAATGATACTTCAGTCGCCATTAACAATATAAAATGAGGCAACAATAATTTGGATAACAAACATTCTTTAGAGAACTATTACAAAGAAATCAGCGAGATTCAACTAATTACACCTGATGAAGAAATAGAACTCGCGCGAAGAATTAAACAAAATGACCAAAAAGCCCTTAAAATATTAGTAAATGCCAATCTAAGATTTGTAGTCAGCGTTGCTAAATCATATCAAAATCACGGATTATCTTTGGAAGATCTGATCAATGAAGGAAACCTGGGGCTAATAAAAGCCGCGTATCGGTTTGATGAAACACGCGGATTTAAGTTTATCTCTTATGCCGTATGGTGGATCAGACAATCCATTTTACAGGCCATCGCCGAAAAGACCAGAATGATCCGTTTACCTCTAAACCGGGTTGGTACCCTGACAAAAATGGGCAAGGTTTACAGTAAACTTGAACAGGAATTAGAGCGCTCCCCTACCAATGAAGAAATTGCCGGTATACTGGAAATGGACCCTAATGAAATCACCTATACGGTCAAAAAAGCCGCCCGTGTGAGCTCAATTGATTCACCCATTTTATCGAACAGCAACAGCCGTCTGATAGATGTGATCCAGGATCATGACGATGTGACTCCTGAGTCTGAGTTGATGGATGAATCATTAAGAGAAGAAGTAAGACATCTTTTAGAAGGATTGACGAGTCGCGAAGCCAAGATATTAAGATTATATTTTGGCCTGGATGGAAAAAAAGCAAGAACACTGGAAGAAGTCGGAATAGAATTCAAACTGACACGGGAACGGATAAGGCAGATCAAGGAAAAAGCCCTGATGAAACTACGGCAGAATTCACGTAGTAAAGTGCTGCGCCAGTATCTGGGGTAAACTTTTTGGATTATAATTTATCGGACGTTTCAGAATTGGCCTATCGATTCTCTGATATCAGACCCGATTTGCCGCAGGTGTCTGCCTGATCTCAAGTATAATGATATTTAATTTTATCACAGCCGAATGATTTTCATGAATTAATCATTCGGCTGATTGATTTTTATATAAATTGCATTCCCTAATTTGAAAATTGACCGAAATCGTTCATCCCGCATTCGGAATGTATAGTTAACTTTCCGCGTGCCCCGGCAAGACAACGTCCCACGAATCATAATATATATTAATTTTACTCTTGTTACATAGCGGCGCGCTTTGTAATATTTCTCATTCCGTTTTCAGACAGGAATCCGATATGAAAATTTTCCAGATTGATGTATTTACAAAGAAGATATTTGGGGGAAACCCGGCGGCGGTGTGTCCACTTGATCACTGGCCTGATGACGCGCTGCTCCAGGCAATTGCCGCGGAAAACAACCTTTCCGAAACGGCCTTTTTTGTTCCGGAAAAAGAATATTTCCAACTCCGCTGGTTTACACCTGTCACCGAGGTTGATTTATGCGGACACGCTACGATGGCATCCGCTTTTGTTATTTTTACGGAACTTGATCCATCTCTCTCCAAAGTGACGTTTAAAACGAAAAGCGGAGATTTGTTTGTCACCAAAGAAACAGATTCTCTCAAAATGAGTCTGCCGGCGATCCCGGCGACAGAATGTCCAACCCCGGATTTACTCATCGAAGGTCTCGGGCAGTCCCCTTTAGAAGTCCATTGCGCTTCCAATTATCTCGCTGTTTATGAGACCGAAGATGACATAAGAAACATACAACCGGATTTTGAAATTCTGAAACGTCTGGAACTGCATGGTATCATCGTTACCGCGCCGGGAAATGATGTCGATTTCGTTTCAAGATTCTTCGCTCCAAAAGAGGAAATCAATGAAGACCCCGTCACCGGATCGGCTCACAGCACACTGACTCCTTACTGGGCCGCCAGAATGGGAAAAAAAGTGTTTCAGGCGAGGCAGATTTCAAAACGCGGAGGCGATTTAAAATGCGAACTTTCCGGAACACGTGTCCTGATTAGCGGTAATGCCGTGAAATATATGCAGGGAAAGCTTTGCTTTTAATCTTTAATTTTCCACACCGAGGGGAATTCTATGACTAATATCTGCCGGTTAGCAATGAGATTATTTTCTTTTCAGTTTCTGAAATACCGTTGCAGTTTTCTTGTCCTCCTTACTACAATCATACTTTTATCCTTTGCTTCCATCGAAGCAAAATCATATTCTATTGATGAAGTCTTTATTCAGGCAGAGATTCTCCCGGATGGCGGAATAAACATTGAAGAATCCCGAACATATTCATTCAAAGGAAAATTCTCGTGGGCGGACTATTCCCTGCCGTTGGAAAATCTCGGGACAGCGCATGATTTCAGTATTTCTGAAGAAGGGACAGAATATATAAAATCTCAGGATGAAAGCCCCGGAACCTATAAATTGGAAATTTCCGGTGACAAACTTTATGCCCGCTGGTACTATGAGGCGCGGAACGAATCCCGCACTTTTGTACTGAGATACAAAATAGATGATGCCATTACGGTTTATGATGATGTTGCCGAACTGTATTATCAGTTCATTGGAGCCGATAATACCAGTCAGATCGCCAGGGTCAATGTCCGGGTGAGTCTCCCTGATTCAGCCGTTTATCCGGAAGTCCGCGCCTGGGTGCACGGACCGCTCACCGGGAAAATCCGGTTTCAAAAGGGTATATTGCAAATGCATGTCAGCCCCATGCCCGCTAACCGGTTTTGGGAAACGCGAATATTGTTCCCCGGAAAGTGGGCGCCGGACGCGCGAAACCGCGTCAACTCTGAGCGATTATCTAGCGTTTTGTCCGAAGAATATGAATGGGCGCGACAAGCGAATCAAAGACGGGCTCGCGCGGAGCAGGACTTACTTTTGAAACGTGAAAATGATGCCGCGGCGCTGAGAATCGCCGTCATTTTATCACTGGCGGGTATTGTTTTTTTTGCATTGATGTACCTGAAATACGGCCGCGGATTTGATATTCCCTATCATCAGGAAATAGATACACAAATTCCTGATTCATATCACCCCGTAATAATTAATTGCCTAAATCTCAACAAACAGGTATCGGGTTCCGCTCTTTCCACAGCGTTGTTTAGCCTTGCGGAAAAAGGGGTTCTTGCCATCGGGCAGATATCGGATACCGGCTGGTTCAAAAGACGCAATTTTACACTTACGATAAACCGTGATAAAGCGCATCAATTAGCTGATTTCGAAGACAATCTTATACGGTTTATGTTTGATGAAATCGGTAAAGGAGCGAACACGATTGAATCCGCTACATTAAAAAAATCATCCCGCGCTATGAGAAAATGGTTCAGACAATGGACGAAACTCATAAAAAAACACCTGGATCCCGTGATTATATGGGATAAATCAAGTATCCGTGGAACCATTTATTCAGCTATCTTTTCTTCTCTTGTCATATCCGGGGGTATATTGCTGGCGGTTTTCCTTGGAATTCCCGGATTGATTGCCACAGGCGCCGGCGCCGTGTGTCTGGGACTTTCATTTCTTATTTTGCGTTATACACCTGAGATGAAACTCAAAAAAAAGAAATGGAAAGCCTTTAGAAGATACCTGATTAAATTTCACACAATGGATTATGAATCATCTTTATATAATCAGGTAGGTATTTATCTGGTTTATGCCATTGCTCTGGGAGCAGGTACAAAAACAATCAAAAGACTGATCAAAATTGTTCCGGAAGAACAATACGGAGTCTGCTTTCCCTGGTTTCTTTACGCGCAAGGTACGCCGAATATTGCTGATTCATTGGTCTCACTTGTCAGCATTGCGTCGGGTACCGTTACATCCGCTGCCGGAGCCGGAGGCGGAGCATCTGCAGGCGGTGGCGGGGGCGCGGGCGGCGCGTCTGGCGGGGCCGGGTAAACCGGGATCCCGCTTTATCATAACACAGACAGTATATCTGGTCTTCAGAAATTGTGGTTAACTTAGACATTAAATAAATACAAACGTACCTTCCCGGTCTTATTAACCGGATAAGAATCGCTGGTCAATCAATGGCAATCGGGAGAGCGAAATAATTACAGGCAGTTTAATCGTTAACTTCAAACATACTGTATAAATCATTTATGGATACCTCAATGAAAAAAAACATTCGCGTCATAGCTGCCATAGTCGTCATTGCACTGGTCATAATCATCCCAAAATTACTTTCACTCAATAAAAACGCTTCCGCTGAATTATCAGCCGGTTCAGATGCTCAATCCGTCAATATCGACGTGAATATCATCAAACCGCAAAAATTGGATGAAACCATTCGCACCACAGGAAATATATTACCAAATGAAGAAATCACCCTTCAGAGCGAAACAGCGGGTAAGATCACCGGTATATACTTCAAAGAAGGAAGTTTTACTAAAAAAGGCCAGCTGCTTATAAAAATTAATGATGCCGAATTGCAGGCGAAGTTAAAAAGCGCGGAGTTTCAGAAAGTCCTGGCTGAGGAGAATGAACAGCGTCAGCGGAAACAGCTTGATATTCAGGCGGTGAGCCGCGAAGCCTATGATCAGACTCTAAACAACCTCAATATATTCAAAAGTGAGATTGATCTGATCATGGCCCAGATTTCGAAAACAGAAATTCGATCACCTTTTGCCGGCAGAATCGGGCTTAAATTTGTGAGTGAAGGGAGTTATATAAACAGCAGTACCCGCATTGCCACTCTCGTGGATAACAATCCGCTCAAAATTGAATTTTCCATTCCCGGAAAATACGCGGGCCGTGTTCACCCGGGTGATTCGGTAAATTTTTATGTTCAGGGGATTGAAAAAAAACTGAACGCGTTGATTTATGCCATCGAACCCAAAATTGATCCGGCCACACGCACACTAACCATGCGCGCGCTGTACAATAATTCTGAGCAAGAATTACTTTCCGGATCATTCGCGAATATTGAACTGACCGTATCCAGCAATGAGAATGCTTTGTTAATCCCTACTAAAGCTTTGATCCCGGAACTGAATGGCAGCATTGTCTTTCTATATAAAAACGGTATGGCGCAGCCGGTTCCGGTAAAAACAGGCTTGCGGACCAGCCAGAGTATTGAAATTAAGGAAGGACTGAGTCCCGGTGATACACTCATCACCAGCGGCTTACTCGAACTCCGGCCCGGAATAGCGGTAAAAATTTCGGGCAATAATTGACGCGGGCAACACCGGATTCATATTTAAGCGGGGTCAGGTTCGACCCATTACAATACATTTAATATCAGGAATTTCAGATGAGTTTATCATCAATTAGCATAAGACGCCCCGTTCTGGCAATGGTCATGTCAATTGTCATTGTCCTGTTCGGGATAATCGGATATAATTTTCTCGGTGTGCGTGAGTACCCGAATGTGGACCCTCCCATCATCACCGTAACCGCAAATTATACGGGAGCCAACGCCGATGTTATTGAATCACAGATTACTGAACCGCTTGAAGAATCGATCAGCGGAATTGCCGGTATCCGGACGATCTCCTCGGTCAGCCGCGACGGCCGAGCGACCGTGACGGTTGAATTTGATCTGGGAATTGATCTCGAGGCCGCCGCGAACGATGTTCGCGACCGCGTATCCCGCGCCATACGCCGCCTGCCTCCGGACGCGGATAATCCTATTGTGCAAAAAGCAGACGCGAACGCGAGTCCGATCGTGTTTCTTAATATAAAAAGCGATAAACGAAATCTTCTTGAACTGACTGATATCGCCACCAATACTTTTAAAGAGCGTGTCCAGACCATTCCCGGTGTCAGCGAAGTTCAAATCTGGGGTTCAAAAACTTACGCGATGCGCCTCTGGATGGATCCCGCCAAATTATCCGCCTATGGGCTGACGCCGCTGGATATACGTAATGAGCTGCTGCGCCAGAATGTGGAACTGCCCTCCGGATCCGTCGAAGGATCAGCGACCGAATTAACGGTCCGAACCATCAGCAGACTCGAAGATGTACAGGCGTTTAACAACCTGATTATCAAAGAAGATGACGGAAAAATTATCCGGTTCAAAGATATCGGATTTGCCGAGCTGGGTCCGGAAAATCTAAGAACTGTTCTGAAGCGGGACGCTGTACCCATGGTAGGACTGGTTCTGATTCCACAACCCGGCGCAAACTATATCTCGATAGTGGATGAATTTGAAAACCGGCTCAGACAGATTGAAAAAGATCTTCCAAAGGATATTACTCTCGGTATTGGCTTTGATACATCGAAATATATCCGCGAATCCATCAGCGAAGTCGGACAAACATTTATGCTGGCGTTCTTACTGGTAATATTGATCATATTTCTTTTCCTGAGGGATTGGAGAACGACCGTGATCCCCATGATTACGGTACCGATTTCCATCATTGGCGCATTTTTTATCATGTACATCGCAGAATTTTCAATTAATGTGCTCACCCTGCTGGGACTTGTTCTGGCCATAGGAATGGTTGTTGATGACGCCATCGTGATGCTGGAAAATATTTATGCCAAAATTGAACAGGGCATGCCGCCTGTAGCGGCAGGGATTAAAGGATCACGCGAAGTATTTTTAGCTATTATTGCGACCACACTCGCTCTCATTGCCGTGTTTCTGCCTGTGATATTTCTGCAGGGGCTGACAGGCAGGTTGTTCAGAGAATTCGGCATTGTTGTCGCGGGCGCTGTTTCCATCTCGTCTTTTGTAGCACTCACACTAACACCGATGCTGACGACCAAACTGCTTAAAGGAAAAACCGATCATAGCAGATTTTATAAAAGGACCGAAGATTTTTTCCTGCAACTGAACAAATCCTACCGCGGCATGCTAAATAAATTTTTGAGCAGAAAGAAATGGGCTATCATCTTTGTTCTGGTTTCTTTTATCGTCATTGTGGCTTTTGGCATGATCCTGCCCAGGGAATTAGCGCCTCTCGAAGACCGCAGCGGTGTGCGGCTCTTTTCTGTCGCGCCGGAAGGAGCGACATACGAGTATATGGATCATTTTATGGATCAGGTTATAAATCTGATCGATGAAAACGTCCCGGAGAAAGAGGCCATCATTTCAGTGACTTCGCCCGGTTTCGGATCAAGCAGTTCAGTCAATTCCGGCTTTATTCGTTTAATATTAAAAAATCCGGACGATCGTAAACGATCCCAAATGGAGATAGCCAATCAGCTCTCATCGCAAGTTAAACAATTATCCGCTGCCAGAACATTTGTTTCCCAGGAACAGTCCATTGGTTCCAGCCGGGGCGCCCTGCCCGTTCAATATGTGATCGAGGCGCCAAATTTTGAACGGCTCCGGGAAATACTGCCGAACTTTCTGGATCAGGCCCGGCAGGATCCTAATTTTCAATATGTTGATGCCAACTTAAAATTTAATAAACCGGAACTGAGAATTGAAATTGAGCGTGAGCGCGCTCAGTCATTAGGCGTATCCGTTATCGATATCGCCCAGGTGCTGCAGCTGGCTTTGAGCGGGCAACGGTTTGATTACTTTATCATGAACGGGAAACAGTATCAGGTCATTGGTCAGCTCGCGCGCGAAAGCCGGGATGAACCGCTGGATCTGCGGTCATTGTATGTGCGCAACAAGCGAGGAGAAATGGTCCAGCTGGATAATCTGGTTCACATTTATGAACAAAGCAGCCCACCACAGCTTTACCATTTTAACCGTTATGTTTCAGCCACCGTATCGGCGGGCCTGGCCCCCGGAAAGACAATCGGGGAAGGCATAGCTGCCATGGATCGGGTGGCAAAGCAGGTTTTGGATGAATCATTCCGAACAGATCTCGCCGGACCTTCCCGTGATTTTATTGAAAGCGCGTCAAGTCTGGAGTTTGCCTTTGTTCTGGCGCTGCTGATTATATATCTTGTTCTTGCCGCCCAGTTTGAGAGTTTCCGGGATCCGCTGATCATCATGTTTAGCGTTCCGCTTGCTCTTGGAGGCGCTCTCTTTTCACTCTGGTATTTTGGCCAGACACTAAATATTTTTAGCCAGATAGGACAGATAATGCTTATCGGACTTGTGACAAAAAACGGTATCCTGATTGTAGAATTTGCAAATCAGCGAAAAGCGAACGGATTAACGGTCAGCGAAGCCATCCGTGATGCCGCCGCGGCCCGGTTCCGGCCGATATTGATGACCAGTCTCTCGACAATTCTCGGAATTCTGCCCATTGCCCTGGCGTTAGGCGCCGGTTCTGAAAGCAGAATACCCATGGGAATCGCCGTGATCGGCGGGCTCATCATCGGTACCGTTTTAAGTCTGTTCATTATTCCCGCCATATATCTGATGATTTCAAAGGAAGGCGCTCCCCCGTTGATGGAGATGGATGAAAAGGAATTGGAATTGATTACAGAATCCAACTGATTTGAACGATTCACATACGCAAAGAGATAGAATTACAAAGGATCGAAGGAATATGAAGCATCTTATTATATTTGGTTCATCAAAGAATATTACTGCTGTTTTTGGATTTCTTTTCTTTTTCTCCCTGTTTTCTTCAAGCAAATCTCAGGAGCTCCTCACCATCGATGAAGCGCTTCAAATATCTTTGGAAAAAAATTATTCGATACAAATATCAAAAAACGACGCTCTGATCGCTGAAAAAAATTATACGGCCGGAAACGCGGGCATGCTTCCCGAACTTGATGTTGATGCCGGTTACAACAAGAGCAAAACAAACAGCAAGCAGAATTATGCCAGCGGCACATCTATCGACCGCAGCGGAGCTGAATCTGAAAACAAAACCGCCAGCCTGGAATTAAACTGGACGGTATTTGATGGTTTTAAAATGTTTCATTCCTACTCACGCCTCGCCATGCAGAATAATATCGGACAAAATGAATTAAAACAACAGGTCGAGAATTCGGTAGCTGAAGTAAGTGACGCTTATTATGATATTGTACGTCAGAAATTAAATCATAATGTGCTCCGGGAAGCGGTTGACATTTCCACAGAAAGGCTCCATATAGCAGAGCAGAATTTTGCGCTCGGCGCGTCTTCCAGACTTGATATTCTTCAGGCGAAAGTGGATCTGAATGCTGACCGTTCAGCGCTTTTAGAGCAATCCGCCGACCTTACCGCCGCCAAGATCACCCTAAATCATCTGCTTGCGCGGCCGGTGGACACACAATTTCAGGTTAGTGACTCAATCAACATCCTGAAAAAATTAGACATCAACGAACTTGAAGAATCGGCGCTTATAAATAACAGCGCCCTTGTTATAAAAAAGACGGAATACGAGGTTTCCGGGAAGGAAATCGGTGAAATCATTTCCGGAAAATATCCTGAAATTGATGTAATTGCCCGTTACAACTATGCCAAATCAGAATCAGACGCGGGATTTTTCATATCCAGTGAAACAGATGGCCTTTTTTACGGTCTTTCACTAACCATGAATCTTTATGACGGCTTCAACACAAGACGCCGGCAGCAAACGGCAAAGCTCCTGCAAAGGAATATCGCGATTGAATTAGAGGAATTAAAAAACAGTATATTGGCGGATATAAGAACAGGATATGTCATTTACGATAACAGCCTGACCCGTCTTAAATTGGAAGATGAAAATATTTCCGCGGCAAAGGAAAATGTCGATATTGCATTAGAGAATTTCAGGTTGGGCCTGATGACACCATTGGAACTTCGGGAGGTTCAAAAGAATTATATTCAGGCAAAAAGCCGTTACATCAACGCGGCCTTCGAAGCAAAACAGAATGAAATTAATCTGTTAAAATTAAGCGGAAAGCTGATTTCGGACAAGGATGAACTCTAACCGCAACGGACGGCTCTTTATTGCAAATTAAATTAACCGTCAGATCATCATTTTCCTGATTTATAGCGTTGATTCACACCCGCTTCTTTGCCCGGTTTTTTTAGTAATTTTTCTATAAGATCCGATCTGTTCAGCGCGTTCAATGTTTTTCGAATCCACTCTTTATTTTCCCGTTTATACCAGAAGAAAAATTTTCTTTGATCGAGTTTTTCATTTTTATTCCTGGCTGTCGGCACGGGTTTAAGTGTATAGGGGTGATAACCTGAATAATATATGACCGTAGCGACCGTCATCGGAGTCGGTGTAAAATCCTGAACCTGTTCCAGTTCGAATCCGATCTCTTTCGTTTCCACTGACAATTGCGCCATATCTTCAAGATTGCTGCCGGGATGGCTTGAGATAAAATATGGAATCAGGTACTGCTTTAAACCCAGTTTTTGATTTATCGCGTCAAACTTCTTTTTAAATTCATAAAACAGCTTAAAGGAAGGTTTCCGCATAATCTTCAAAACATTATCCGACGTATGCTCCGGGGCGATTTTTAGCCTTCCGGAAGTATGGCTGGAAACAACCTGTTCTATATATTCATTGTATCCGTTCTTTTTATCATCTTTTTCATCTTTCCCGATAAGTAAATCATATCGGATTCCGCTTGAAACGAACGCCTTTTTTATCCCTGGTTTTGACGCGACGGCCTGATAAATCTCAGTCAGCGGGTGATGGTCAGTATCCAGATTAAAACAAACTTTCGGGTAGATACAAGAGGGCTTTATACATTTATCACAAATATCCTGATCAATCCCTTTCATTTTGTACATGTTAGCGGACGGCCCGCCAAGATCACTGATATATCCCTTAAAATCGGGCATTTTGATGATGGCATCCATTTCTTTTAGGATTGATTCCTTTGAACGGCTCGCGATCATTTTGCCCTGGTGGGCTGAGATCGTACAGAAACTACAGCCTCCAAAACAGCCCCGGTGTAAATTCATCGAAAATTTTATCATCTCATAAGCGGGAATGGGACCGCGATTTTTATATTTCGGATGCGGGAGACGTGTAAAAGGAAGATCAAAGGAGGCGTCTATTTCTTGTTCCGTCATCGTTTTATACGGCGGATTGATAACCAGTGTCCGCTCACCTATTTTCTGTATAAGCCGACGGGCATATTGTTTATTCGATTCCTGCTCGATATGTTTAAAATTCGCGGCAAATGCTTTTTTATCCTTTAGACATTCTTCGTGAGATGTCAATTCAAATGACTCCCAGTGCTTGTTTTTGGGAACAGGCTGATTCTCATCCAGCAGAAGCGCCGTCTGCGGAATGGTGTCAAGCCGGGAGACCGGAACATTCCTGTTTAAAAGTCTTATTATTTCTCTTAAGGGCAGTTCACCCATGCCATAAATCAGCAAATCGGCTCCGCTGTCGGCCAGTATGCCTGGCTTTAGCCGGTCCGACCAGTAATCATAATGAGTGACTCTTCTGAGAGAAGCCTCAATGCCACCGATCAACACCGGCACATCGGGAAAGATCTCCTTCAGGATTTTTGTATAGACTGTTGTGGCGTAATCCGGCCGGAAACCCGACTGCCCTCCCGGAGTGTAAGCATCGGTCGAACGCAGACGTTTGTTCGCGGTGTAGTGGTTAACCATAGAATCCATGTTTCCGGATGTCACCGCAAAGAATAACCTGGGCTTGCCGAGTTTTTTAAAATCTCTCAAATCATCGCGCCAGTTTGGCTGCGGAACGATCGCCACGCGGAGTCCTTCCCGTTCAATAATCCTTCCGATAACCGCCGCCCCGAATGCCGGATGATCTATATAGGCATCACCCGAAATGATGATCACATCCAGTTCTTCCCAGCCGCGTAACCGTACTTCCTTCAGTGTTATCGGAAGCCAGTCTGTCAAATTATATTCCATGCGCTTTAACCGTTTATTTTATCGTTTATAAAACTCCGGATATCCGTCATAATAATCCTGAATTACTCTGTTTTCTTTAATCCGGACTGTTCAGGTTCTTCAAATTGGGCGTTCTTTCCTGAATTGATGTCGAATTTAGGATGCCCGTCCCGTCAATGCAAATAATTACCATAAAGCGGAAATGGTTTAAAAATCGATGGTTAATTGAAGATTGTGCCGGCCGCCGCCATAAACACTCCGGTCTGCTGAAGAACCGCCTGTGGTTTCAGTATCTTCATCAGGCCGGTATTCAGATCTTAATGGGATATACTGCGAAAATCCGTACGAAATTCTGAATTTCTGTATGGATTTAGAAAGATTTAGCCGGAGATAAAAACCGTCCTGTTCACTAATATCCAGTAAATATTTTTTCAGATTTTTTTGACCAAACACCAGAAATTCAGGCTCCCACGTCCTTAGATTTCCCTGTGTTGCCAAATGTTCAAAAACAGCCCTTCCTCCCGCGTCAAATCCGGATATTGAATACTGATATCCCAAACCGACTCTTTTAAACCGGTAACCGGCCTGAGAATTTGAATAATAACGCAATCCGAGCAGGTCTGTCCATGTATCACTGAACGGCCATGTTTCTATATGCCCCCTGCCCTTTAGAAGTCCCTTTCCCCATGAAAAATTTGCCAAAAATTCAGATCTGTCCTTTCTGACCGTAATTTCCGGTGAAAAGGATTCATAAAATTGGCTGAATTGAGTAATTTTCCCAAACGAAATTTTTTGTTCATAAAAACGCCCTGAATAATCGAGATTCCTGACTGAATAAGTAAATCCCAGACCGACCCGCCCGGATAGGCTATAGGATGCCTTATATTCTCCGGTCTCATGATCCCCAACGGGAATATAGATTGTCTCCATTTTATTTAGATCATAAGGCCGGTTTACAGAATTTTCCAGGATTAAGGCATCAATACCCAGCTCTTCGGTAAACATTATCCTAAACCTTATTTCATGGATTCGTTCCTCTTCCATCCATTCAAATTCAAGCGGTGAGTCTTCATAAATGAAATCAAATTTCCAGCTCATATAATCTTTATATATTGTATAGCCGAACTGTAAAAACCAACCGAATTTAACAAAAGCTCCCAGGGAGTAAGGATAATATGATTCCGACTCATATCTTTTCTCCCCGGCGCTTCCTGAAAGACTCAACACTTCACGCCATAGCGGAATAGATAGAGACATGCCGTATTCATTAGAAACCGATTCCATTCTCAAATTTTCAAAATCGGTGACATCATAACTGATACTTCTGCGGTCGAGATTGAAATACGCTCTCGTAGTGACAGTAATATTTTTTACACGCAATGGGATGCTCAACTCATTCTGCTGAGTGATTGTGTAAATATCTCTGTCAATTAAATTGTTTCTTCTTTCCCTGTAATAATCATTATAGGTGAGATACGAGCGAAATTGAATTCTGTCCGGTGTTGAATTATCATTAAATACAGATGAAGGATTTGACCTCATATGTTTACCGGCGATAAACATTTCCGGCATATCCAGAATGGACTCAAATTCCGATTGACAAAAACCTGCCGAGACAATCAGACAAACAAAAAAAAGCTGGAGATTGCGCAATAATCAATTACCCGGTTTGTTAAACGGAAAAATTAATAAAGGCTGCCCGGATATGTCTAAATTCATTTGATATATTTTGCCGGACAGCCTTAGCGTTGGTTTCTCAGTTAATATAATCTGATCGTTTTTTCCCAGTCATCGGCCGTTAATCCAAAAATTCGTTTAAATTCCGAATCTGTCATCCCGGGTAGAATACCATTAAATGTCGCATCCGGTAATATCCATTCAGAATATGTGGAAGCGTTCCAGGTTATAATCGGCACATATATGGCTTGTGATGGCACTTCACGGCTGTAATACCATTCGAGGTCCGTAATAATCTGATATTGTCCGGCTTCATTGAAATATTGATAGAAATAGATATGCACATAGAAAGATTCAATATTATCCATATTTAAAAGCTCATCAATCTTTGCCGCAAATGCAGCGTCAAATGACTGGATTTCCACATTGGCATCTAAATAATCGTATTCATATCCCCATTTATCCCATGAATATGAATGTGAATATTGATAGCCCCCCGGACTTGAAACATCGATATTTGCAGTGAGCGCTGAAGTCAGATAATCACTCCAGTAATAATCCCAATCCACCGTGTCTCTGCCCACGGAAACGGTATAACCAGGGAATTTGGATTTGAAATCACTAACGGGATTATCAAAAAACTTTCCAAAATTGAAGGTCAGATTTTCATCGGGTGTGGAGAAATCATCATCCCAGTCATCGCTGAAGGTCATATCCGCGGTCAGTATTTCACGGACATCATCGGTATGAGCAAGGATTGAATCCAAATCAGCGGCGGTTATATTATCCGGTCCAACTTTGATAATATCATTCCCCTGAGGATCGGTTTCATTTCGCAGAAAATTGATGCCGTCTTCCAGTTTATCAACGGATAACAATATGGCGGATTTTGCGTCCGAAAGGTAAACCCCGCCGTCCCTCACAGTAAGGAATGTGCTTCCCTGGGAAAAAGTTTCCTTAACCCCTATACTGTCATAACTGCTAAAATCAACATTGTAGGATATGGCCATATCGACCATTGCTTTCAGAACATTCAGGCTGACTTCGAAGGCGTAAATTTCTGTAAGATCCACTTCAAGGGTGTCTTCGAGCATATCACCCTGCATTTTCGGAGTAATCTTAAAGACATAGTCGGGATTATCATCGATCCGTTCCAGAGCTGAGATCGCAAAATTAAGAACCGGCAGCATTTTACTTTTAAGGATATTCTGAATAGCGCTTATTTTAGGGGCTTCCGCAAGCACCATTTTCTGAGTTCCGACCATCGTTTTGGCTAAAGTTTTAACCGGAATATTAAAATATTCTATTCCCGTGGGAAAACCAATTTTAATGTCGGACTTTGACTTTTTTGCCAATGGCGCTTCAAACGGACTGTTTTCACCGAGATAAGCAGACCAGTCATCAAACGCATCAATCACCATCTGATCCTGCGTCATCATCAATATTCCACATAATCCCAGTCCGAAATTCGCGTCAAGATTTGAATTATCTTTTGAATAGGCTTCGTTATACAAGCCGAAGGGCTCACTGAAATTAATTTCACCCGGGCCGCTCAATCCGTCACTGTTTATCAGATTGTAGAGTACATTTCCCAGAGCTTCATTGGCCTGCTGCACGATTGCTTTGGCGCCTTCCGAGTCATTACCTGTCGGACCGTCATCACTCTCAGAACAGGCTAAAACCAAAAAAACCATTAAAACAGAAAAGCGGAAAAAGTAATGAAACATTTTCATGGCTGCCTCCATTCCACATGTTTAAATTGGCTTAAAATCCTTCACTTATAACCGGTATAAAATAAAACTCTTAAAATCGCCGTTAGACTGCTTTGATCTATAGTTTAGTCATATACCGAATTTTATCATCATGATTAAAATATCCGAATTTATGAGACCTGGAAAACGCCTCGGGTTTCCACAACAGAAGGTAAGCAATATTATTAAATCATTTTGAAAGTATCATTGATTTCAAACACAACATTAAACGGAATTTATATGATCCAAATTGGTATGGCAAGAACAATTAAATTGTTCCTGAAAACATCATCGGTACTAAATTTAGCCCTCCTTTTCACCATGATTTTTATCGCTTTTATTGCTGAATCCTTTCATTTATATTATGCTACCGGTAGCCAAAAAAAGGAGAAAAATGATGCGTATTTTATTTTCCCTTATTTACTTATTTTTAACTATGTTTTTGGCAGCCAGCTGCGATGAAGACAATTCGGATTCCCTTTCCGATTTTCCCAATAAAACAGGAACCCGCTGGACCTATTCTAGATTCTCGGAATTCCGGAATTTCCAACCAGATTCTTTAAATGATCAATTAAATCTAAGGGATTCATCCGAGGTCTCGATCGAAATTATTGGAAAAATGATGTTTGATAATTCGATTGAAACATACGCCTTCTATGGTGAGGAGGTATTTGACTTTGGAGTATCAAAATCCACCAATTACTATCAAATACAAAATGACGGAATGTATCTTTACGCATATTCAGCGACGGCAGGCCCGGTTGTTTTCCCAAAACCCGGCTCATCGATACCTGTTTTATTCAAGGGTAAAATTTTTACAGGGATTAAGGAACTGACAGGATCGATAACTGATTTAGTCCCGTTTTCAGGAACAGTTGCTGATACAATTTATATTGAAGATCCGCCTGTAAAAACACTACAATTCCCCATGACAGTTGGCGCGCACTGGAATTTCAGAACAGAAAATAGTTCCTGGGTTATTGACAAGGAAGTTACCGGGAAGAAAGTTATTCAGGTGATTGTCGGGTCTTTTGACTGTTTTGTTGTACAGTGGTTGTTCGATTTCGATTATGACAGTGTTTGGGATAATGACGTGGAATACTTTGACTATATCGGAGAATCCGGCTTGATAAAAAGAACGATACTGATAAAAGAACTGGCATTGATGAATGAAAACTCAGAGATCATAGGCACATTTGATTTTTATGACGAGTATATTTTAAATAACCTTTATCAATAAAATATTATCCGGACAGCCGGTATATTTTATTGTTTAAAACTTTTCCCGCCTTCCGGCGTAAATTTAACTAATATGATTTGACAAACTGTCAATTTTTCGTTTATTCCGCAGGTATTTACCGGTTGACCAAGAGGTTTTTCTTTATGCCGCGTTCGCATCTGTTATGTATTATATTGTTTTTCTTTTATTTTAGTCTTCCGGCATCCGCGCAGGTAATCATATCCGGATCAGTCAGAGACTCAGAAACGGGGCAGTTCTTACCGGCGGCAAATCTTCAAATTGAAGGCACCTACCGGGGCACAATTACCAATGAGGATGGAAAATTTCGTATTGAAACATCTCAACCGCGAGTGACACTCATTATAACTTATATCGGATATGAGACAAAAAAAGTTCTTGTGCAGACCGAATCGGACCGGGAACTTCATATAATGCTGAGACCCGTAGTTCTTGAATCCGATCCGATTATTGTAATTGCAGAAGATCCTGCCATGGGAATAATGAGGGAGGTCATCAAACGCAAACAGGAATGGCATCAAAAAATGAATACCTATAAAGCCGATGCCTATACACGCGTGATTCTGGAGAATGATTCAGGCATTGTGTCCATCGCCGAGAGCATTTCGGAGACGTTCTGGGACAAAAAAAAGGGCGCCCGGGAAATCATTAAATCTCGCAGGCAAACGGTAAATCTAGAATCTGCCGAGAATTTCGCCTTCAGCAGTTATTTTCCGAATTTTTACAACGATGATATAAAACTTCAGGGCTCCAACCTGATTGGTCCCACCCATAGTAACGCGTTTAAGTATTATGAATTTAAATTGACGGGTAAACGGTATCTTGATTCGACGATAGTTTTTGATATTGAAGTCATACCTATTACAAAATTACAACCGGTTTTTGTCGGAAACATATCGATTCTTGACAGTATTTTCTGTATGATTGAGGCGAATCTGAAACCTTACAGCCGCACGACATTCTTTCCTCCACCAATACAGGAATGGAATCTATACTACAAACAGCAGTTTAGTAATTTTGGAAAAGAATTCTGGCTTCCGGTTGATATTCGCATTAACGGAAATATAAAATTCGGAATGACCGGGCTTGATTTTCCAAGAATCAAATACAGACAGATAGGCCGTCTTACCGATTATCAGATCAATGTTGAATTACCGGATTCACTTTACAGGAAAAATGACATACTTACAATCGACACGCTATCCATCAAAAATGATTCATTGTTCGCCCTATCCACGGAAATTGTTCCCTTATCAACTTCCGAAGTGAACGCCTATGAAACGATCGACAGTACAGAAACACTCGAGAAAGCATTCAAACCCACCGGTTTTCTTGCCAAAATGGCGAGTATCTCGTTTGGAAATGAGGATAACGGAGAACAGAACGGTCAAAAAAATCTGTTCAGCGGTCTGAGCCCGCAATTTTGGTTTAATCGTGTTGACGGTCTTCACGCGGGGGTTGCATTAAAACGTAATTTTATGGACAATTGGAAATATTCTCTGGTCGGAGCCTACAACACTGACCTGAATAAGGGAAGTTTCGAAGCAGGTTTAAAATATTCCGTTGGCAGGAAAAAAGTAGCCTGGATAGGCCTGGACTACACGTTAGGATCTTCAACGAGATATGAATCGCAAACATACTCAAGAACGGTCGCCAGTATCCTTCCCCTTTTAGCCAAAAGCGATTATTTTGACTATTACTGGAAGGAATCTGTGAAATTAGAAACCGGTTACCGGTTTGAAAAAATCAATTCAATTATCTCGGCCGCCTTCGCGAGCGAAGAACACTCTTCCCTTTCAAAAAACAATGACTATAACCTGTTTGGATATGATTTTACCCAGAGAATAAATCCGGAAATTGATGAAGGAGAATTAAGATCTTTTACCCTTTCTTTACACTATGGTGAAGAGTTTATTCCGTTCGGCCTGATTGGGCAAAATGGCGCGAATATGGCGATCGAATACAGTTCACCGGATATACTGAACAGTGACTTTTCTTTCACCAGAGTTACAGGCAGTATCGACTTCCACATCAATACATTTCTGACCAGAAGGCTGTTTCCAAACACATTGAATATCCACATTACAGGTGGTATTTCTGATGGTGAACTACCTGTTCAACGGTTTGGAATTCTTGACGCCGGTATGAGTATATTCAGCCCATTCGCGGCATTTCGGTCCCTCAGGAATATTCCCTATGAGGGAGAAGATTACTTTGGGCTATTCTGGGAACACAATTTTAGAACAGTTCCATTCGAACTGGTCGGACTTCGTTTTCTGGTGGATAGAAACATCGGTATTCTTTTGCATGGCGCGCATGGATCGACCCGTATTTCAGATCACAGAAAAAGGTCAACCGATTATCATTATAATGAAACCGAAGGCACTCATCATGAACTTGGAATTTCAGTTAACGGCTTACTCGGATTTTTTCGTTTAGATTTGACAAAAAGAATTGATAGCAGGAACTATTATGTAGGTTTTGGATTATTGCGCTGGCTTTAAACAGTTTTGGAAAAACAGGCTTCTTTTCGTATTTTGCATGTCAATCATCAATATTCAAAATAATTAAATGTTAATTGCGTATTAATTTAAAGGGGTTTTGCATGGCAATCAAACCTGATCAGGTTGTGACCGTACATTTTACATTAAAGGATGAAAACGGAACAACCCTTGAAGTAGCAGATAAAAATCAACCATATTCTTTCTTAAGCGGACGTGATCAGATTCTCCCGAAACTTGAGGAAAAAATCAGTACCATGCTGATCAATTCCAAAGGAACTGTTGAATTACTTCCCGAAGACGCCTACGGTGAATTTGAAGAAAATGCCATTCAGAAAGCAAGCCGTTCAGATTTTCCAGAGGATATAGAACTGCAAGAGGGCATGAATTTTATGGCAGATATGGGCGACGGAAAACAACTTCCGTTTTTTATCAAAGAAATTGATAATGATGAAATAACAATAGATTTCAACCATCCGTTGGCAGGTAAAAGTTTGACATTCGATCTTGAGTTGGTAGATGTACGGGATGCTTCTCCCGAAGAACTGGCTCACGGACATGTACACGGAGCAGGTGGGCATCATCATTAAACTTTAAAGACGATTGAGAAAATGCCGGAGACATTCTGACCGGCATTTTCATTTTTTGCTGCTTTTTAGTTTGTTTTTTTATGGATATATGAAATTTGGGCAAAATCTGGATTCAAAAGGAATATACTGACCGGGATAATGTATGTTTTCATTAAAAAACTCTCCCCTTTGGTTGACTCTTATTATTTCTCTTCTTTTAGTCCTGTTAATCGGATTAATAGATCTCATTACCGGACAAGAAATCAGTTTTTCCATTTTTTATCTGTTTCCTATCATGATGTCCGTCTGGTACGGGAACAAAAATTGCGGTCTTGTTCTGGCTTTTATCGCCGCCATTGAATGGCTTGCTGCCGATTTAATCGGGGGACACACCTATTCCACTATCATTATCGCCTATTGGAATATGATCGTCCGCCTGGCCTTTTTTCTCATTATCGTATTCATGATTGCGAAATTAAAGGAATTACTGCAGATAGAACAAAAATTATCCCGAACCGATTCGATGACAGGTGTTTCCAATCCGCGTAATTTTGACGAATTTGCGGCGCTTGAAATCCTTCGCGCTGAACGTTTCAACCATCCCCTGTCATTCGCTTATATCGATCTTGATAATTTTAAGTGGGTAAATGACAATCTGGGACATGACACCGGTGATCTGCTCATAAGATCGACCGCTCAAATCCTACAAAAAAATATCCGGGCCATTGATATAGTAGCGCGTCTGGGAGGCGATGAATTCATCATTATGTTTCCGGAGATCTATCATGATGAAGCGCGTAAATCCATTGACAGAATTCAAAAGACACTTTTAAATTACATGAGAACAAATGGCTGGCCGGTTACATTCAGCATTGGTCTTGTCACTTATAATATTCCGCCTTCTTCGGTAAATACAGCCATTAAAGAAGCCGATAATCTGATGTACAACGCCAAAAATAATGGGAAAAACAAGGTAGTATACCGTACTGTTTAGATTCGTCAAACACCGCGCCGATATGATTCCGGCCCCGAAACCGAGCAACTTATTACAACACATTCGCTTTTTTTAACCACCAAACCACAAAATAATCATTGATTTTTCTCATTGCTTTAAAATATAATGTTAATTATTTTTGTTTTTTTGATGACAGATATTCTTTGATCAATCGAAAACAAAGATGCGCTGTTATTATTTAATATCTTTAAGTATAAGTTTTATTGGGAGGTTTTTTTCAAATGGCTGATCGTCAAACAGGCACCGTAAAATGGTTTGATGCCAAAAAAGGGTATGGCTTCATTAGTACCGATAATGGTGAAGATATCTTTGTCCATTATACCGCAATTCAGACGGAAGGATTTAAAACGCTGGAGGAATCGCAAAAAGTCGAATTTACCGTTGTTGATGGAAATAAAGGACCGGTCGCCAGCGATTTGGTACTTATAAGCTAAAAGCAAGCGTTACTGAAAACCACAAAAAATCCGCTGCTTCAATCGATGTGGCGGATTTTTTTTTTATAAATGAGACAGATTAAAATAATAATCACTCTACTTTTGTTTCAGTTATCTTTATCACATATATAAATTATCATTTGATTAAATTAGGATCACTCTGATGATTCATCATTTAAATAAAAAGATTGTTGACTAATTTCAGACAAATTTTCTGAAATTTAAACTTGAGAAGTTGAGATAGTGCGTATTGTAATTCAGAGAAAATTCCTGATCGCTTCGATTTTATTACTGCTCCCATTGTCCCTTAACGCGCAGAATGGCATTAGGGTTGTAACCGGCGTTATCATTGACAGTGAAAATGCGCCGGTACAGAACGCGTATATCAAGATTTTAGAATCAGAAAAAACCGCTATTTCGGACAAGGAAGGGAAATTCACTTTTGATGCTCTGAATCCTGGAAAGTATGATTTAAAAATCTCACATATCGGATATAAGATAAAAATTATTAAGAATATTTTAGTAAATGAAAATTCCAGTATTTCACTTGACCCCATTCAACTGACGGAACAGTTGTTTGAAACTGACGCGGCCGTGATAACCGCTACCAGAACCCGACAGGAATCCTATGAACTTTCTACCGCGGTTAATTCGGTCAGCGCGCTGAAAATACTTGAAAGAAATTCCAAAACAACCGCTGAGGCTTTACGTGAAGAAAATGGTATTTTTGTTCAAAAGACAAATCATGGCGGTGGTTCAGCGATAATCCGGGGATTTGGGTCAAATCAGATTCTCATTCTGGTGGACGGTATCAGGCTGAATAATTCCACTTACCGGCTTGGCAACCATCAGTATCTGACGACGGTTGACAATCAGAATCTGGAGCGAATTGAAGTTGTTCGCGGTCCCTCATCCGTTCTGTATGGAAGCGATGCTCTCGGAGGAACAATCAATCTCCTCACAAAAGAACCGGGATTCACCGACAATGACAAATCTTTGAATTATTTGCTGACCGGGCGATATGCATCAGCGGATGATGAACGTCTGCTCAGAGGCGGCATCTCATACCGGAATAAGAGGATCGCCTTCAGCGGCGGCTTTACGTTAAAGGACTATAATGATCTGCGCAGGGGCAAAAACAGCAGTCATACCGAACTTGAGAATTCCACCAATGGCCTGCTGCAGTCGCCCAGCGGTTTCAAGGCTCAGGATATAGACGCAAAACTGATATTCTCCCCGAGTCCCGCGGGACGGTTTATTCTATCCTATCAAGTATCAAATCAGGATGATGTACCGCGCTATGACAAATATGAAAATGATGACTATTCAAAATGGCTCTATGAACCGCAAAGGCGCAGTCTTATTTACCTATTGCATGAGAACAAACCGCACGGAAAGTATATTAACGAGATTAAAACAACCGTTTCATTTCAAAAACAGGAAGAAGGGCGTAAAACACAAAAAGACGGATCAACTTTTTTAACCATTGAAACCGATGATGTAGAAACACTCGGACTAAACCTTCAGATAAATTCAGCCCAATCACGACATTTGCTTACCGCCGGTACCGATATGTATCATGATTATGTTAACAGCCGAAGGAGCGTTTTCGATGAGGTGAACGGCATTTCGGAGGAGGATCAAACAGGGCGCTACCCTGACGGAGCGATTTATAACAGCTATGGATTGTTTGTGCAAGATGAAATAACTGTTTCTAAACGATTTAGCGCGACTTTTGGTCTCAGATACAACCTCGCGCTTACAAATTTTTTAATGATACGGGATTCATCTGAACAGACCGGTTCTAATAGATTTTCACAGGATTTTCATTCTGTCACAGGCAGCTTTGGAGGAGTTTACAGGCTCACGGATTTTATTAATGTCACCGCCCACGCCGGTCAGGCTTTTCGCGCGCCGAATTTAAGTGATCTTTCAAAACTAGGCGAATCAAAAGGAAACACGTATGAGGTGCCAAATCCGGATTTGGATGCTGAAAAAATCTGGAGCTATGATCTGGGTTTGAGAATTCACACGGAGAGACTGGTGGCCGGATTAGATGCCTATTATTCTGATATCACTGACCTGATTGCAAGCGCGGACGCAAATTATAATGGTATGCCTTATATTGTGAAAAACGATATCGAATATAAGGTCAAATCAAAACAAAATATCGGTAAAGCTAAAATTCTGGGTATTGAAGCAAACGGGGAATTTTTTCTCGCTCATAATTTAAATCTGCGGGGGAATATTACCGCCACCCGGGGACAGAACAAATCGTTGGATGAGCCTGTGGGCGGAATTCCACCCGTCTTTGGTTTATTGGGTTTGAAGTGGACCAATGAAAACAGGTATGCTGATTTTTATTTCCGTTTCGCCGGAACACAAAACCGGCTTTCTTCAGATGACAAAGATGATCCACGCATTCCTGCCAGAGGCACTCCGGGATGGAAAACGTATAACCTGAGAGTGGGTCTCACCTATTCAAAAAAGTACGAAATACGCCTGGCTCTGGAAAATATCACCGATGTAAATTACAGGGAACATGGATCCGGGATTAACGGCCCTGGAAGAAATCTGATTGCCGGCTTCACAGTCAGATATTGATTTTTAATCCATATACTCTTCATAATTAACTTATTACCCGTCTTTCTGGCGATTTTTTATTCTATCACAGCTGATTTATATACATCCAGGGCTCTGTTCCGCGCATAAGAATGTTCAACAACCGGTGACGGGTAATCTGAAGTTTCAACTTCAGGAACCCATTTTTTAATATACATAAGATCGGCATCATACTTTTTTGCCTGGATTAGCGGATTAAATATTCTGAAATATGGCGCCGCGTCACATCCACAGCCTGCAGCCCACTGCCAATTGCCGTTATTGGCCGCCAGATCAAAGTCCAGCAATTTTTCAGCAAAATATCTCTCCCCTTTTCTCCAGTCAATCAGTAAATGTTTTGTGAGAAAGCCCGCCGTGATCATTCGAACGCGATTATGCATCAAACCGGTCTGATTCAGTTCCCGCATCCCGGCATCGACAATCGGGTAACCGGTTGTTCCGGCGCTCCAGCGTTCAAAACCTTCCGGATCATCCCGCCACGGAATATTTTTATATTTTCTTCTGAAAGGCTCATTGATCACTCTCGGAAAGTGCCATAAAATCATCATAAAAAATTCTCGCCAGATAAGTTCACTTAACCAGGTTTCATTGAGCTCAAGCGCCCTTTTTACCAGATACCGGATACTTATGGTACCAAATCTCAAATGCACGCTTAGTCCTGATGTTCCTCTGATACCGGGAAAATCTCTTTTACTCTCGTAATCCGCTATAATATTATCATGAATGATCTTTTCCGGATAAATAAATCCTGATTTTACAAAACCTAACCGGTCCAGATCAGGAATTTTTTCGGATTTCATTACACGGAAATGGTCAATAAGTCGTTCCGATGTATATCCGGTAAGATCTTTGATACTTAATAAGTGCTCCCATTTTTTTCGATATGGTGTATAAACGGAGTATGGATGACCATTTTCACGAACAATTTCTTTCTCTTCAAAAATAACCTGATCTTTATAACTATGGAATTCAATGCCGTTTTTCCGGAGAAGGGTACTTATTTCTTTATCACGGCTGATTGCGTAAGGTTCATAATCGTGATTGATATAAACTGATTTTATCCTGAAATCTTTTATCAGTTTTTGCCATACGGATTTAGGGCTTCCGTGTAAGACCATCAGACTTCTGTTTTTTGACGTCAGTTTTGACTGGATATCCATGAGTGACCTGTGTATAAATTCCACACGCCGGTCATTCCTGTCATTAAGCTTATCAAGAATTTCGGTGTCAAAAATAAAAACAGGGATAACGGGCAAACCGGACCGCAGACAATGGT
Organism: Calditrichaceae bacterium; assembly: GCA_050173015.1. Lineage (GTDB taxonomy): Bacteria > Calditrichota > Calditrichia > Calditrichales > JBFXGD01 > JBFXGD01. The sequence goes on along the minus strand of JBFXLE010000004.1, from coordinate 168,522 downwards.
ACAATCCCGCGTTGTCGTTCAATCTTAAATCCCGGCGGAACCAAAAAACATTTACAATTTCTTCTTGTTCTGTATTTTTCTTCTGATAATTGATAGTCGGCACCTCAACGAATAAGTGTATTTGAATAGATAACCTTATTTTTCAACTCGGATCAGAGTAAATTTATCAATTGTTTTCTTCTGTAATCAAAAATTTTTTCAATATTTTTTCTGACAAGTAAATACCGCGCCGGAATACTTAACCAGCCAAAAGGCAGAGAATAATAAACTTGGTCATTCATAATCGTATTTTTACCCTGTTTTTCAAAGCGATGAATATGAATCCACTCTTTGTAAGGACCTTTGAGTTGGATATCTACAAAATGATCCGGAGGGCTCCATCCTAAAATTTTTGTTTGCCAATGAAATGGTATTCCGTACAATTTTAACTGATAGTCAATCAGAGCGTCTTTTTTCATATCTATCGGAAGTTTAGTGATAATTTTGAAATGTAACCATGGAGGCGTCAGATCCTGCAAATTCGCCGCGTCGCCAAAATAGGAAAAAACCGTTTCCAGGGGTTTTTCGATGATGGTTTGGGTTGTAAATTTATGATATTTCATTGATAAGTATTCCCGCCTCTACTTTCACCATTTATAAATCCATTTGCTCTGTATAAGCAAAATTTGATTCAGATTGAATTTCTTAGCAATAATTCTCTGGGATAAGGATTCAAATAAATCTGATCCTGAATCCATGGTACCGGGTAATTCCGTAAGTGATGATTGATCAGCGTCAGTGGAACGACCAGGGGTACATATTTATTGCGATATTCGTCAATCAGGGACGCCAGCTCCCTTTTGTCTTGAGAAGAGAGTAATTTTTTGAAATATCCTGCCATGTGGTGGAGCACATTTGTATGATTTTTTACACTGGCGATTGTATTCATAACTGACATAAACAGGTGCAAATATTGTTTAATTCTCACGCTTGCGCCCTCATTGCCGGCCTGAGATACAATTTTTCCTAATTTGCTTAAACCCGCGGGACTGTGAGCGAGAAGCATCAATTTATGTCTCGAGTGAAACCGGATAAACTCGGAAGGCCCCGGATCATGGCCTAAAAAATCCAGCAAACGGTTAAATGTGAAGACCCTTTCCACAAAGTTTTCACGAAGCCGAATATCATTCAGACGCCCTTCTTCTTCAACCGGCAGCAGCGGATAGGATTCCATCAAAATTTTTGCATACAAACCGGTGCCGCTGTTTGACGGCATATTTTTATCATTATAAACACGAACCCTCCACATCCCGCAGGTTGGGGACCCTTTTTTAACTATATAACCCGATATCCCGGGTTCTGACAGCTCAGTAATTTTATTTCTGGCATATTCATTCATTTGGTTAGTATGATCTTTTCCGCTTTTTTGTGCTATTAATCTCGGCTGATCACTCTCTCCCTTCAGTCTTATGCTCTCTCTCGGAATTCCCATACCTGTTTCAACTTCAGGGCATACCGGAACCCATTCAAAGTATTCTCCAAGTGTACTCGTGATATATGGATCTTTTTTATGCCCACCGTCAAACCTGACATTTAAGCCGAGTAAACAACTGCTGATCCCGACCCGTATTTTTTTAAAATTATTTCCATCAATGATATTATTATTCATTACTATTCCGAAATAAATATATATGTAATTGGTTTCTCTTTAAATAACGCTCATATCGCTCATTTTATTTCATTGAGATTTTACATTCAGGGTAAAAGAGGCCATGTCAATTGATACGAACATCGGGGTAATAAAATTAAGATTTGCATCATGCCTGCGCTAAAGGTACTTTTGAAAAATTTTCATTTATGAGGTGGTAATGGAAGTAAAAATCCTGGGAAGAAAACGTCTGCTTGATGATCTTTTTAAAGTGGATGATATAAGACTTCAACACAAAAAATTTTCCGGTGACTGGTCAGAGACCATAAGGAGGTTAAATTTTGAACGTGGTAATTCGGTCGGCGTCCTTATATATGTCAGGGATGAAGATGTTTTTATTCTTGTGAGACAATTCAGGTTTGCCGTATATGATTCGGGATTATCCGGATGGCTTGATGAAATAGTCGCAGGAATGCTGGACAATGAGAGCCCGCTTGATTGCGCTTACAGAGAATGTATTGAAGAATCCGGATATGTGATTACAGATTTTGAATACATTTGTACCGTTTTTGTCAGCCCCGGCGCGAGTACAGAAAAAATGCATTTATATATAGGTTACTGTAATTCAGAAGATAAAAAATTCGCGGGAGGCGGTGTTATAGATGAACATGAAGACATTGAAATTATTAAAATCAATCGCGCAGAACTGTATCAAAAATTGATGAGGGGTGAACTCGTTGACGGAAAAACCATGCTTACACTTCAACACTTTTTTCTAGGAAATCCCGAATTAGCAAAATAGTACCGGCTTATAGTAATCAAATGACTCCAGAATTTTTCTCGTCCCTTCCGCAACGCAATAAAGGGCATTTTCCGGACGGCTTACCGGGATATTGATCCTTTCTCTGAGATAGTCATCGAGACCGCTGAGCAATGCTCCGCCTCCGGTGAGAATCAGACCGCGGTCTATGATATCACTTGCCAGTTCCGGAGGCAGCTGATCAAGAGTGGATAATATGGCATTAGTGATCGTATTTAACACTTCATGAAGGGCATCGGCGAAGATATCATTTGAAAGCAGAAGTTGTCTTGGAATGGATGTCTGGTAATCAATTCCTTTGATTTCAAACATTTTTGAATGATTATTGCTGAAGGCTGTGCCATAGTCAATTTTTAATGTTTCAGCGGTCATTTCTCCGATACGGATATGATAATTATTCTTAAAATATCGAACGATAGCCTCGTTCATTTCATCACCGGCAATGCGGAGCGTATTATCCACCACAATGCCCCCGTAATTTATTACTGCAATATCGGCGGTTCCACCTCCAATATCGACGATCATACAGGCATTTGATCCGAGTACATCCAGCCCGACACCTATGGCAGCCGCCATTGGTTCGGTGACCAGAAAAACCTTCTTCGCTCCTGCAACCTGCGCGCTTTCTATGACAGCCCGTTTTTCCACAGATGTAATTCCTGTCGGAACACCAATCACTATTTTATGAATAAGGAATCGCGGAATCTGAGCCAATTTAATAAATCGCTTTATCATTGCTTCACCCGCGACAAAATCTGCTATAACCCCGTCAGCCAGCGGACGTATGACTTTAATATCTTTGTGGGTTTTACCGAGCATTTTTTTTGCTTCCGTTCCGATGGCAATAATATCGGAACTGCTTTTAAAAGCAATGACGGAGGGTTCATTAATGATGTACCCTTTTTTATTTACATAAACAATGGTATTGGCGGTGCCCAGATCTATGCCAATGTTGTAAAATACCCGATTTTGAAAAGATAACATATCAGCCCGTTTTTGATAATACATGGGTGAATAGTGTTCTCAGGCTCGGTTTTGCGATGAATGTCTGAATTCCGGATACAATATAAAAATTTATATGTAGGTAAATCGACTTAAAAATAAAATTAATAAGCAAAAATAAAAAAAACCGTCTGCTCGAGACGGTTTTTTTTCTGTAAACTCAACTATATTTATTACTTGTCTTCTTTAGTCTCTTCGCTTTCCTGATCATCGGCAGATTCACTTACCTCTTCAGTTTTGGTTTCTGAAGTTTTTGGTGTTTCTGTTTCGCTGTCATCAGCAATATCAGCCAGATCAGTACCATCTGTTTTTGCGATATCTTCAAGAGTCGTTTTTGAAATACCATGAGAATTCAGATATTTCTCCCATTCTTCTCTTTCCTTGTCTTTAAAATAAGCATTAACAGAAAGAACGATTTTTTTGTTATCCTTATCGAATTCGATCACCTTCGCGGGAATATCATCACCGACATTATAAACATCAGATGCTTTTTTACCCTTTGGCAGACCCATATGCTGATTTGGTACAAAACCATCAACACCCATTGGTAAAGTGATGATTGCGCCTTTTTCAATCAGTCGTGTAATCTTGCCTGTGGTTTCTGTTTCAACACTGTAATTCTCTTCAAAAGCATCCCAGGGATTGGCATCCACCTGTTTATGGCCAAGAGCGATTCTTCTTTCTTCCCGGTTAATTCCGAGGACAACAACTTCAATTTCATCGGCTTTTTTTACTATTTCACTAGGGTGGCGAACCTTTTTGGTCCAGGACAGATCGGAAATATGAACCAGTCCGTCAATTCCTTCTTCGAGTTCGACAAAGGCGCCAAACTGTGTAATGTTCCGGACAACACCTTTATGAATAGTACCGACAGGATACTTACCTTCAACATGCTCCCATGGATCCGGTTCCAACTGTTTAAGACCAAGCGAAATCTTCTTATCTGTTGCCGCGATATTGAGCACAACAGCTTCAATTTCCTGACCTACGGACAATAACTGGCTCGGGTGTTTAATATGCTGTGACCAGGACATTTCAGAAATATGAATCAATCCTTCAATGCCTTTTTCCAACTCGATAAATGCGCCATAATCCGTGATGCTTACAACTTTGCCTTTAATTACACTACCAACCGGATATTTCTTCTCAACGTTTTCCCATGGATGGGGCTGAAGCTGCTTCAAGCCGAGAGAAATACGATCTTTGTTTTCATTAAAATCCAGGATCATAACTTCTAATTGCTGATCAAGCTTAACCAATTCTGAGGGGTGATTTACGCGACCCCAGCTTAAATCGGTTATATGCAGTAATCCGTCGACGCCGCCAAGATCAATAAACACACCGAAATCAGTAATATTTTTAACCGACCCGATTCGTTTCTGACCTTTCTCGAGAGTCTTGAGGATCTCGCCGCGCTGACTTTCCATTTCTTTTTCGATCAACACTCTTGATGAAACGACAATGTTCTTGCGGGCATGATTTACTTTTACAATTTTATAATTCATTGTTCTGCCGAGATAGCTGTCAAAATCCCGTATCGGTTTGACATCAATCTGAGAACCCGGCAGGAACGCATCAATACCAAGCAGATTAACAACCATACCGCCTTTGATTCTGCGTGTGATTGTACCCGGAACAATTTCATCATCCTCATGCATACGGACAACTCTTTCCCAAACACGCAGAAAATCCGCACGTTTGCGGGAAAGAACCAATTGACCGTCAGAGCTTTCAAGTGTTTCCAAAAACACTTCAACTGCATCGCCAGGCTTTAAATCTTCCAGATTTACAAATTCATCAAGCGGAACTATACCTTCTGACTTAAAACCGATATCTATAATTACATCAGAATCTGTGATATCTAATATTCGGCCTTCGACTATTTCCCCTTCCGTAATGGCATTCATAGTACGGTCGTACATATTTGTCAGGAATTCCATTTCTTCCTGGGGATACTCATTTTCTTCCTGCAAGTCTTCAAGTTTAATGACGACTTCTTCTAAAACCGCGGTAGAATCGGCATCAGCCTTCTTTTTTGATTTTGGTTTTTCTTCCGCGGATGTAATTTCATCTGCAGGGGTTTGTGGGTTAGTAACTTCCTTTAATTCATCTGACATAAGTTAAATTTCTCCCTTCCGTAAATTAAGAAAACATTTAATGGTTAATATTTTAGTAAAGATTTTTAATATAATCTAAATTACGTGTGATTACAAGGGTCTGATTCTCAAAATTTATCGTTTAAAATCAGTCCCAGATTAAAACTGAGTGGGATTTTTGACGGTAAGAATCGCTGCTTCACGCTTAAAAGGAACATTCAGATAATCCGGTTCAAAACCATCGGCATTGAATCCGAAATTTTTCATCAACCCGGGTGGAATCGAATCTTCATCCTGAACAACATTCAGAAAGGGAATAACTTCGTATTGACCGGGTGTAAAAAATCCCCCGTCCATACTGAATGATATGGTCCACCTGTTTAATTCGGTTATCATGAGGCTCACATAACCGGCGCCCGGATCTCTGATAAAAATAGCATCTCCATCAACCGACATGTGTCTGAATATGATGCTTCCAAAATAATTATTTGCATCCAAATATGTCATTATCTGAACGGAATCCACCGCATTTTCAAGTTCGATAGTAATCTCAAATTTTACATAGATATTTGTGGAAATCTCCGCCGGAACTATACTTGTTTTTATATGGAGCAGTTTTTTCAGGATAATTTCTTCGCTTATTTTTCCTCTATCGTCAATCCCTGACTGACCATAGTCAAACTGACCATCCAAAACCAGGAGCGGTCGTGACTCCAGCCGGTAATTGCCGAGATAAGAATATAAATAGTATACTCCGTTTAATCCTCCACCCGGCTGTTCAGAAGCCAAAGGAATTTCATGTTTAAATTCACCCAGCTTATTTGTTTTTTGAGCAAGATCAAATCCCTCAAGCCACACCAAAACGCTGTCAGGCCGGGAATCATCGTTTAACCCAATGACCCCTTCAACAACCTGCCTGTCGTTTGATGAAATATTGTCATCCCAAAATGGATTCTCCACACAAGAAATCACAAAAACCGAAATAGTAAGAAGCAAAATCATTATAGTCTGTTTTGCCCTGAAGTCTGTTTTAATCTTCTGATTTCCCACGATTTTAATACTCCACGCCTAAAGTTATATAAAATCGACGGTCATTCAGCGCAATTCCCTCGAGCTCCCTGTTCACATTCAGAATATTTCTTCCGCTGATATTTGCAAATAACTTAAACTCTTTTATTTCAAAACTCTTGCTCAAATGGATATCCATATTGGAATATCCTTCAAGCATCACCTCAAACATATTTCCATCGATCGTCCGCACCCATCCAAGCTGTTCGCTCTCATGAAACCAGTGCACCTGAAAAGAATAGCCGGCATGATCGATAAAAACATTCGCTATATATTTCTGCTCATGTTTAAATGGAAATGCCGCTTTCTCAGAAATGAAATACCTTGACGCGCCGGCTTCAAGTGTCAGTTTCTTCTTCCAGATAAACAAACTCCATTTACCCTCAAGACCGGAAATGTCCGCGTTTTGAACATTATCATAGAACGCAACGGGTATGGACGGCAGGTAGTACATCCTGAACTTATTTTCATAGTAATTTTTGAAATAATTCGCGCTAAATTCCCAACCATTGAGTCCGCTCTTGTCGTCTGTTTCTCTCAGAAATTTCATACCTATCTCAATGGTCCGGTTTTTTTCCGGACTGAGTTCAGGCGAGTTTGCCAGCGAATTCGGGCCAACTGCAAGCGGTGTGCTCATTTGCTGAAATAATGTCGGAAATTTTATATTTTTCCCCGCATTAAGATAAGCATCAATGATAAAAAATTTGTTATGCCCGGATAAATGAGTTGATATCTTTACCATTGATTCCGACCATATATTTTCGGGACTCAGACCGGATCTGAACTGTTCATCATCCCTGCGGGAAATGCCTCTGTATTCTTCGTTACCCCTCTCATTTTTCACATAATCATAGCGGTAACTCAGATCAATATCCGCCCTGTCCATAAAATCCGATCCGGTTGGCGATTGAAATTTTATGACGGAAACAAAGCCGTGTTTATGGTTCTTCAGCAGGGCTGATTCCAGGCCGAGCTGAAATTCATCAAAATCATATCTGCCGTCCAGATAATCCAATTCATTAGACTCATACTGATAAGCCGCAAGCACCTGAAATCGATCAATCTTTTTTGATTTTTCAATACCCAGATTTAATGACCTGTTTTTGAACTGACGGTCAAGAAATCCTCTCTGAGCGGCAATGATCTGACTGATATCATACCATTGATACGAGCCGGTCAGATTTAAATCATGCACCACACCGATATGACCGGTATATCTCATAGTGATAAGCTGGTTCAGATTTGACAATGATTCTTCGTATCTGGTATTATCATAATCCTGATTGGTACGAAAATACATGATGCTCAAATTCTGTTCGGAATTTGTTTTAGTGCCGCCGTTGAAATCATAAACAGCATTGGCGGAATGATAAAACAGGCTATTCTGCAGATATTCACCGGTAAGAGATGAGTCGGCATACTCCCTTTTAGAGGCTCCCTGCTTATAGCTGTAGGATAAATTCAGTTTTTTAAAGAAATTATGATTAAGCAATAAACTCCAGTCTCCGGAGGCATAAGTGCCAAACTTTTGTTGAAATCGTACGGTATAGTTTCTATATGTTTTAGGAACGATATTAATTACTCCGGAAAATGCCTCCGGTCCATAGATGGCCGTATTGCTTCCCCTTATGATTTCAAAATGTTCAATATCTTCCAGATTTATAAGTGATAAATCAAATACATTATCATAGTTATTGTTCATTTTGATACCGTTATACAGGATAATGACATCATCGGCATTCCCACCCCGTATCGCTACTGTTTTTTTACCATTCAACTCTTCCTCAACCTGCATATTCTGTTCGGTTCGAAGCAGGTCACCCGCGTCTGTGTATCCCTGTACATCGAATCTTTTTGCTTCAATAACGGAATATGGCTGAGGCAGGTCTTTCATGATACCGATCTGGTATTTTTCCGCTTCAACGAGAATATTACGCGCCTGAATGATGCGCGGCTCAAGATAAAAATTTGATACTTTCAATGCTTCTGAGAGTGATATCTTTAGGGAATCGAATGCGACATGCTTAAATACAATGAGCGCGTCACCCGGAATCTTAGCTGTTTCGAGAAGAAACTCACCTCCGAAATCAGAGACCGTGCCGATGCCGGAGTTTTCGATATAGATATTTACATCCGGGATTTCATTGTAGGTGTTAGCGTGACGAACCTTGCCCTTAAGGATTGATTCACCGGCGATTAAAATGGAGCATATTGACAATAGCAGAGCTATCTGGAACTGACGATTAAATTGCGTCATAACACTTCTCACTGTATGATAAATTCAGTGACGAAAAACACTTATTCCCGTCATCAAGCTGTCACATCAGTCCCTGAATCGTAGTGAAGGATGATTTACCGGTAGAGAATCATGTTCCATGACTTCCGTAAATCAGAATTATTTCGCGGGTATTAGGTAGTTCCTTTAATTTATAAACGTAACATTTTTAAAAAATATTCAATATTATATTTTTTATTGATCCTAAGAATTTTTTATAGTGAGAATCTGCAGAAAAATATGCGGCACTTCGTGTTTGAATCTCAGAAAATTAATGATCGATATGACGCCAAATCCAATCATTACTGTAAAAAACTGTCAGGCTACCGGTTTTAGAAGTTCCATCGCCCATTCCAAAATGATATTAACCTGCTGATCAATTGATAAACCCGAGTTATCCAAATCTCTGGCATCATCAGCTCTTTTTAGCGGTGACTGATCTCTTGTACTGTCAAGCCTGTCACGGCGTGATATATCATTCCTGACTTCATCCGCATCTACCGGAACGCCTTTTTTCATAAGTTCTTTTACTCTGCGGTTTGCGCGCGCTTCAATCGAAGCCATCATAAAAACTTTGAGATCAGCATCCGGCAGGACTACCGTACCAATATCCCTGCCGTCCATAATAACGCCGCCCTCTCCGGCAAGTTCACGCTGCTGTTCAACCATAACCCGCCTCACGCCGGCATATGATGAAACAGCGCTGATTGCTTTATCAATCTTCGGAGATCTCAGCAAATGTGTAACATCCTTATCATCTAAAAAAGTACGCTGACCATCATCGGCCAGGGCAATGGTTACTCGGCTCATCCTTACAACCTGTTCAACCGCGCTTTCGTCGTCGATATCAACATTCTGTTCGAGAACAGCTAATGTCGCCGCGCGGTACATCGCGCCGGTATCGATATAAATATAGCCCAGCTTCTTTGCCAGAAGCCGGGCTGTTGTGCTTTTACCGGACGCGGCCGGCCCGTCAATCGCAATCGTAATCCGCTTATCCATCTATTCCTTCATTCTGTGGCCTAATTCTTCATCGAGGAACAGCCAGCCAATTATTTTTCCGGGTTCAATTTTTTCTGATTCCATCCAGTATTCACGGTCACGATCATACTCAGAGCTGGTATCATCCATGGGAACCGACTGGATCTCCTCATTAATTTTCTTAAATCGTTCGATCCAGGTTTGAAAATTCTTTTCGCGCAGATCAATCCAGCCTTCATTTGTCCATTTTTCAATATTTTCTTCAGTAACATCAAGCTCGTTGCTGCCTCTGTAGGCCGGAATTTTCATGTCCGGACCTCGTAAAAAGGTCTTTCCGTCGCTCATCAGCATGGGAATGCCGATGGAGAGAATCTCTGACCGGAGGGCCTGATCTTCTTTGATCAGCTTTTCTACACTTGCCGCAAGATCTTTGGGAGATGCTTGTATGGCAGCTTCCATCGTACCTTTACAACGTTTTAAAAGATATGCTTCGTATAACAATTTGCTGAGTTTGGGCGGACCGAGCAATTCAAACGCCACACTGTCTGATTTATGCTCTTTTTGCAAACGCTCCATCTTCTGCAGGGCGCTGCTCCGCAGATAGCCGGCACGGTAAGTTGGTCCCATTGTCGCATTGTCCAGCGCGTTGATTATATCGTGTCCCGTGTTTCCGCCAATAATTTCATAGATTACATTGTTGGCGATTTCTTCCGGCGTGACAAATTCCATTTGTCCTCTCGAAGTAATTGCCGTGAATTCCTCAAAACTGAATATACCGTTTTCACCCGTGTCTATAAACACTTTTTTTAGGTTATCACCCATATCCTGCCACGGGCCTTCATCCATACAGATGGAAATCTTGTCGGTAAGTTTAAGTCCTTCTTCAGGTTTGCAATCATACAATCTTACCGATTTTCCACGTTTTTTTATCTCTCCGTACTGAATTTTTTTCCAGGCGATCGCCGCCGTTGGCTTGATCTCCTTAGTGATGGGCCCATCCGGTGTGCGCGCCATCAGCCATAATAACAGGGTGTGGGCTCCGGCGATGGCTGATTTACTTAACAGCATTCGGGAAGGTTTTTCTTCACTATGGGTATAAGGAATATTCAAACCCATACCACCTGTACCGCTTGTTCCGATTTTGACATATACCTTCGTTTTTGCTTTTCTCATTGCTTCATAAATAATCTGGATATGGCGGATTAATTGAGGAACATACTGCGTAATCAATAATTTCTCAATGGTTGGAACCATACCATCCTGTTTAGAATTGATTTTAAAATTATTAATGGCCTTACGCACTTCTATCCCGCTCCTGAAAATATCCTGATACGCTAGAGCCGTTGCGGAATTAACACAATCAATCACAATATCGGGTTTATGTTTTGAGATAACCTGATACAAAAAGGATTCATTCAATGTCTCATCTGTTAAATCGGAGAGTACGTCATTCATAACAATTTCACGATTTTTCGCATCTTCCAATATTTGATCTCTGTTAAGGTCCTTGATGCTTTTGCGGACAAAGATGTTACCCCATTCCGCGATGGCTTTAATTTTCGGATCAAGTTCCTTAACCGTGTTAACCGCGTCTTCCGCCTGCCATTTCTCCAGAGATAGAATAACAATCTCCCCCGCTTCCTGTTGAATAAGTCTCTTACAGACAGCGAGACCGACGAGTCCCCAACCGCCTAATACGAGAACCTTCTTACCCTTAATCTCCATAATCCACTCCTTCTTTTAGAAGTCTGATTTCCATTTCGTCCAGATAGCGCCATTCCCCTTGCCGCAAGCCTTTTGAGGTAAATCCGGCAAATGAAACACGATCTAATTGTTCTACAGAATAACCAAAAAGCGCAAACATCTTTCGAATCTGGCGGTTGCGCCCTTCTTTTAATTCTATTTCAAGATAGCTTTGATTATCCATTATACGAAGTTCATTGATAACACATGCCTGGGTCATCTTTTCTTCCAGCATCACTCCGTTTCTAAGATGGTGCAGATCAATCGGTTTGATTTTTTTGTTTAGAAGAACACGGTACACCTTAATGACTTTGTAATTCGGGTGAATCAGTCGGTTTGTCAGTTCTCCGTCATCGGTAAGTAGCAGCACCCCTGTCGTATCATAATCCAGGCGTCCGACCGGGTAAATCCGTTCTTCCACCGGTACCAGATCCACAACCGTCTGCCGGTCAAATTCATCATCAGCGGAAGCAACAACACCGGTGGGTTTATTTAGTAAAATGTAAACATATTTAACTTTTGGCTTTATTGTTTTACCATTGTATTCAATCACATCTTTATTTTCATCGATTACCGCGCCCAAAGTGTTAACGACCTGACCGTTAACCCTAATCTGACCGGCTTTTATGAGATCATCACATTTGCGGCGTGATGCTACTCCTGCATTTGATAAATATTTATTCAGTCTCATCATTTTCCACTTCAGTTTCCGCATCATCCCCGGGAAGACGCGTATGTGTTTCCGTTTTTTTTAATTCAGGATCATCCGTAAATTTTATACGCTCCTGCTTATCATCTTTGTCACTGCCATTCTGATCAATGGTTTCCTGCTCATCAGAATTTCCTTCAGCCATACTTCTTATGCCTAACATTTCAGGCAGCATTTGTTCGAGCGCCACCTGGTCCAGGCTCTCAAGGAATTTATCATCACTTTTCAGGAGCTCATCAATTTCTTTTAATTTAGGAAGATCCGTTAAATTTTTTAATCCCAGATATTCAAGGAAATATTTTGTGGTCCCGTACAACAAAGGATTTCCCGGAGCTTTTTGCCTGCCCTTAACAGTAATCAGATTTCTCTCAACGAGTGTGCGGACAACACCATCCACATTAACGCCTCTGATGCTCTCCATTTCTTGTTTCGTAATGGGCTGTTTGTAAGCAATAATCGCAAGCGTTTCGAGACCTTTTTGAGTGAGTCTGGAAGCTGAACGGCTTTTATAAAGCTGCGCGATCCAGGTTGCGTATTCCCCTCTTGTTACAATCTGGAATCCTTCGGCAACTTCAATAATTTGCAATGGAGAACGGGAATCTTCATGTTTCTGATTAATTTCCCCGATTAATTTCTTGATATCCTTTTCACCATAATCCGGAAGGATTTCTTTGATCTTCCGGGCGGGTATCGGCTGATCACTTGCAAAAATCAGCGCTTCAATAATTTGTTTGTCTTCTATGACCATTTTTTCCCTGCTGCTTTATGCTGCTTCTGATTTTGTCTGAATTCTGATATCATCGAACACATCGGACTGCCGTACGTATATTTTTCCGCTTCGAATTAAATCCAGCATAGCCATAAAGGTGACTATCAGGACAATTTTTTCGCGTATTTCCTTCATCAAATCCTGGAAAAGCAATACCTTAACTTTCCCAGCTCTCTCAAGAATATATTCCGATTGCTGTTCTACGGTGACTTCGATTTTTCTGACCTCATGATACTGGACTTTAGGCATACTGTCCATGGCCTTTTTAAAGGCAAGTATCAGATCAAACAATGTTACATTCTCAAGATACTGTTCATCTGTAATTTCTTCTGTTCTCGGAAGATACTTGAAATACTGGCGGCTGTACAGAAGGCGGCGTTTATCTTCAAGCTCTTCCATATCCAGGGCTGCTTCTTTAAACTTTTTGTATTCGATAAGTTTTTCGACGAGTTCGGTGCGGGGATCTTCCATTTCATCTTCAGGAACACCGTATTGCTGTGGAAGAAGCATCCGCGCTTTTATATGCATCAAAATGGCCACCATCTCGATAAAATCACCGGCAATATCAAGATCCATCACATTCATCACATCCAGATATTCCAGAAACTGATCGGTGATAGAAGCAATTGGTATGTCATAGATATCCACCTCATTCTTCCGAATCAGAAAAAGCAGAAGATCGAAGGGTCCCTCAAACACATCTATTTTTACACGATATCCCATTGTTATTAACCTGAGTAAACATTGTCTATAGTTTTTATCCGGAGCATAATCATCATGATCCAATCGCCTGAAAACCAATTGCTTTTCGTATTTCCCCCAGGAATGGCGTACTAACTTCCCGCGCTTTTTCCGCTCCTTCCTGTAATACTTTTTCTATGAACTCCGGTGTCTTTATCAGTTCGTTATAACGTTCTCTCGGTTCTGAAAGCTGAGCGTTGATGTATTCAAAAAGCAACTGTTTCATTTCACCCCATGCGATACCATCTTCATACTGTTTTCGCATGGCTTCCGTCTCTTCTTTTGTCGCGAATGCGCGGTAAATCTCAAAAAGAGTTGAAGTTTCAGGGTCTTTTGGTTCACCCGGTTCCTGAGAGTTTGTTTTGATTTTCATAATCAGCTTCCGAAGCTTTTTCTCCGGCTCAAACAGGGGGATCGTATTATCATAACTTTTACTCATCTTTCTGCCATCGAGTCCGGACAATATTGCGGTGTTTTCATCCGTTACCGCGTTTGGAAGCACAAAATGATCGCCGTAATAATGGTTGAATCTGGCCGCGATATCCCGGGTCATTTCAATATGCTGTATCTGATCTTTGCCCACGGGTACCTTTGCCGCTTTAAACATGAGAATATCAGCCGCCATGAGTATCGGGTAATTGAACAGTCCCATCGTTATACCGTGATCCGGATCCTTTGAACCGTTTGACTCATTATCCGCGACGGCAGCCTTATAAGCATGCGCCCTGTTCATTAACCCTTTGGCGGTCATGCACGTCAAAATCCATGTAAGTTCCAGAATTTCCGGAATGTCCGATTGTCTGTAAAATATGGATGTATTTGTGTCCAGGCCCAGCGCGAGCCAGGTAGCCGCTATTTCCAGACTTGATTGTTTCAAACGTTCGGGTTCACGATTTTTTATCAGAGCGTGATAGTCAGCAAGAAAATAAAATGACGACACATTCGGATTGCGGCTCGCCATAATCGCCGGCCTGATGGCTCCTACATAATTCCCAAGATGCGGCGTTCCTGTGGTGGTAATACCGGTCAGGATGGTTTCTTTATTCATTCGGATTCCCTGTTCATTGAAGAAACCGATTCAGATGTGAATCGGTAACATTTATACTTATTTATTTATCCGTTCAAATTAAATTTCTCCGGTATCGGGAAATCTCAATTATTACCGGGATAAAGCAAGACGTTAACTGAGAAACTAATTTACAAAAACAAGATTAGTCTATCAAACAAAGTTTTCAAACTTTGGTTTTAATTTAAAAACATATATGGTTTCCAGGCGGGAGGAATTTTTCCTGTTAAATATTGCAGAAAAAACAGATGGCTCGGCTTGCCGGGAACCTTCAGAAGACTCATTCCGGCCTGCTCCGGCGTACGGTTGCCCTTTTTTGTATTGCACTTCAGACAGGCGCATACAAGATTTTCCCAGGTATCATCACCCTGGTAACTTTTCGGAATGACATGATCAATTGTCATCGGCTGACTGTTCTTACCGCAATACTGGCAAGTATTGTGATCCCTTCGCAGAATATTTTTTCTGTTCATAACAATACGTTTGTAAGGTTTACGCACATAATGATTGAGTCGAATTACACTCGGATACGGTATGCTCATTGAAACCGAATGAACAGCCATATTATAATGTTCAAGCAACTGCGCCTTGGAGAGATAAATCAATACAATCGCTTTTTTTGCGTTACACACGAGAAGCGGTTCAAAATTCTGATTGAGTACCAGAACATGTCTGTTTAATGTCATCCTTTACCCCGGGATAATTTCCTGATATACTTTTTAATCAAAATAACTGCGAATTTCAGTGAATGCATCCAACAGAGACCGGTCGAAAAGCGGGTCATCCGCATTTAAGGAATTGATTCGCACCATACCTCTTGCATGGATAATGTTACCCGGAGCCACGCAGATTCCCACGTGAGAAATATGATTCTCTTTTTCTGAAAAAAAGCAAAGATCCCCGGGTTTTCCATTCTGCGGATCAGTCGAAACTGTACACGCATCATCAAATTGCATCCATGCATCCCTGCGCAGATTAATTCCGGACATTTTGTGAACAAATTGGGTAAAGCCGGAACAATCAAATCCTTTTGGTGTTTTCCCACCCCAAAAATATGGTATTCCAATCAAATTTTTTGCTGTCTTCACTAAATCGCCTCGTTCATTTAACGGCACATCTTCAAAAAACGATTTTTTGATCCATCCGGTCTGCCCATCCGGAAAAACAGTTTGATACCAATGGTTGTTTTCCCCAAGAACCGGAATACGTACTCCTGAAGTCGCATCCCGGACGATGGCACAGTCATCCCCTGGCTTTGAATAAAAATAAACTACCGGCGCTGTAATCACCTTAAATTCGAAGTCCGGATTTTGAACCCGTTCCGTCAACTGAAATTCATTGATCCAGCCGCTGTATCCGTCTTCTGAGATAACGCGTATAAAATGATTTTCACGCTCCGAGCAGCGTAGTTGTTCCCATAGCACCGCCTGAGAAACCAACTCACTGCGGAAATCGGGGTTTTTGTAAATATTGGCAATCCCTGTATTCACATAGGAAAACATCTGTTTTCTCCAACAAGCGTTTTATGGAATTAATTTAAAAAGAACCGCCCGCAATACAAATATTTTCTCGAATCAACCTTTATCATGACAATATACTTAAGGATCAAACTATCAACCGCGCGTTCTCATTTATAACGCCAGAAGGCCCGCTTTTTAAAAAACACTTTGTCATTCATCTGATTTTAGATATATTATTTCCGTATTCCCATGTCAATCTTTAACGCGTTTAAACTGTCATGTTGGACCGGAAATGAATATTCAATATAGTCAGTTGCTCACTTTATGTTTCCTGCTTCTCATTATTTTTTCACATCATAAACGCAGAAAACAGGGCATATCATTTCTCCCCCCGAATTTCAGATCCAGGTATTTTTTGATTCGGAAAATTTATTATTACGGTCTGCCCAGCGCATTGATCATCATGGTGATGCTGAGAATTAAATTTACCGATCAGTCAATGCTGGTTTACGGAATTATTGAATTTCTTTATAATTACTATGGATTCAGTCATGTTATCCGTACTCCCAATTTTCCGCAGATAGTACTGCTTTTAATATTTATGGCATGGGTCAGCGCCACAGGACTTATTATTCTTTCTTTTATGAAACTCATGTTTTAGAAATCCAATTATTAATTGAAAATTAACATGCCACGCGAATTGATTTTTGACTCAAACTCCGATAAATTTTTGGATGAGCCTGTATTTAAAATGAGGAAATCTTTTGTGATAAATTTTTCGGTGCCGGATGCGATTATTCTTGATATGGACGGTGTTCTGGTAAACACGGAACCGATTCACATGGAATCCTTCCGCTTGTTTCTGGATGAACTCGGCGTTGACTATACGGAAGAATTTCTAAGGTCGCTGATTGGTTATTCGGTTGATGAAAATATAAAGACAATTAATCGTGTGTATCTTCAGGGAAGTGAAATATCGGTCAACCAGGGCATAAATCGTCGTGATGAGATCTATCTTCAGCTTATCAATAAAATACAGTTATCCACAATCCCCGGGATACCGGAGCTGATCGACTATTGTTATAATTACGGCATCAGGATGGCGCTGGCATCATCATCCGTACGGTCACAAATTGACGCGGTGCTGGAAAATCTTTCACATCATCCTGACCACGCCTTTAGGTTAAGCGACTTTTTCACCACGATTATTGCCGGGGATGATGTGCAAAATAAGAAACCCGGGCCGGATATTTATATTAATGCATTAAAGGCTTTGAATATGCGGGCGGAGAATTGTTTGGCGATTGAAGATTCGATAGCGGGCGTCCGAAGCGCGAAGGCGGCAGGAATAAAATGTCTGGCGTTAAAAAATATTTTTCACCGTTCAGCTGACTTAATTGTTTATGCCGACGAAATAATTGATTCGGTTATGGATGTCGTTGATTGGCTCACGCGGACAAATTGATGCGGATGAGTGAGATGTAATGAAATCTAAGGCTGTTATTTAACCATACACAATTTCTTCCAATTTTCCGTTCACATCCAGCCCTGCGGGATCTCCGGATCCATCAAAAATTATCCCGCCTCCCCCATTCTCCAATCTCTCCAATCTGACATGCACCTGTGATCTGAGCGTCTCCGCGACTCTCATGATCATTGACATTTCGTACGGAGCGTGTAACAGCCCTCCTTCCGCGCGAACAGCTTCAACCTGCAATCTGAACCTCCGGTTAGTTACTTCAAGACTTACGTGTGTATCCGTGAGCCTCAGGTGGCTTAGTCGGGCTCCGGTGTATGTTGTAAACCGATACAAAACACCGTTTAACTTAAATCCGATGATAAAACCACGAAAATCACCGGTGAGCCATGGTATTCTTGCCACTGAAACCATCAGGCTTGTACCCGGTCTTTGAAAATGGTTTGACTGAATCCAGACATAAGCAGAAGGAAATGACTTCCCCCAGTCCTTTTCAATATACCCCTTGCCTTTATTAAATGAAATTTGATTGCCATTCACGAGGAGATTTCCGTCTATTTTATGGTCCAGACTCACAACACCGTGGTAACATTCCATAAATGGCGCAAACGCGTACCATCCCATCGCACCCGGAGAAAAAAAACTGACCGGCCAGGGATTGAGCTTATCCATCTTTATTTTACCCTTTATCGGTCGAAGATCATCCGCGATATCTAATTTTACTGATGTATCAGAAAAATGATTTTTTCCAATATTGATAACCAACCTGTCCGCGGAGGCGCTAAAAGACTCAACCGAAAAACGATGATAGGTCGCCTGATGAGATTGCCCGTCGAGTACCTGGATGAAAGAATGCGAATCTTGCGGATTGTCGGCAATAAAAATTCCCGGAATCACAGCGTAAACGTATTCCGCTGTTTTATCGACAAATTTATAAAACCAACCTTCAAAAAACTTCCTCTTTTTCCCGGTTCCATGATAAACTTCAGGTTTCCAGATACTCAATTTTTCCGCCTTTTAGGTTCGGTAAAATAATTCTTGTAAAAATTAAGTTATATGCGATCAAAATGGCAATAGTTTATATTTTATTCCTCATACCCAATAATATTAATTGCTTGGCGGTAATGATTATTTCAACTATAATGTTCAAGCGCCGGTGTATTCATGTTTGTTTGACAACAATTTAAAACCGAGAGAAAGGGAGGACTTAATGACAAAAGAACAACCGGGTATTTTGCAGATGATCCGCGCTCCGTTTTTTTCATCCATATTATCACCCCTTATCGCGGGGACGTTGTTAAGCGTATTAATAAGCGATACATTTAGTCCTGCCGGATTTTTTCTTGTCCTGATCATGGGTCTGGGGCTTCATTCAGCCACCAACGTATATAACGATATTTACGATACACTACAGGGGACAGACAAAATAAATGTTCACCGTAATGAATTCAGCGGCGGCTCCGGTGTCCTTCTGGATCACCCGGAATTGCAGGGGAAAATGTTCTTCATCGCCAGAATCAGCCTAATCATCGCGTTTTTTGCGGCAGTCGGTCTCACTTTTGTGATTGATAGGAATCTCTGGCCTCTTTTATGGGGATTGTACATTCTTTCCGCATGGTTTAGTAAATATTACAGCGCGGCTCCCGTAAAACTGGCGAGCCGCGGCCTTGGGGAAGTTTCGGTCTGGTTCGCGTTTGGACCAATGGCAATCATGGTTGCCGCCGTCAGTCAGAATATCGGATTTCATCCGGTCATCCTGGCGGCGATGCCGGCCACAGGTATCAGCACTCTGTCGATTTTGCTCCTGGGTCAGATGATTGATCTGCCGGCCGATCAGGCAACGGGAAAATTGGGTGTCGCCGCGAGAATGGGCACAGGATTTGCGGCAAAATTGTACTTGATAATTCAAACGGCTTTAGTTGTTGATATTATAGTTTTAACTATCTTCTTCACTTCCGGAAGCTGGTTAATTCTTCTGGCGCTTATACCATATATTGTGATTTTTCCAAAAACCTGGCTTATTGTCCAGGCCAATCATTCAAATCCTGACGTTCTCAAAGTGGCGGCAAAAATGAATGTGCAAATCCATCTGCTTTTCTTCGTTCTGTTCTGTGTTGGGATTGGGATTTCAATTATACTTTAGCTATAAATATAAAAAAACCCGCCAGTAGCGGGTTTTTTTTGTGTTGCATATCATCTTGCCAAAATCATTCTGCGTGTTGAAGCATAGGAATCTGATTTTAGAGTAAGAAAATACACTCCTGATGACATCGGAATCGCCTGATCATTTTTTCCATCCCATTCCATCTCATATGTTCCCGGCATAAAGGAATCTGAAACAATGGTTCTTACCTTTCTTCCGAGGACATCATAAACCATAAGTTCAGCATTAACAGCACCTTTTCCATTGGATGGAATATCAAAACTGATCCGAGTTGATGGATTGAAAGGATTCGGATAATTCTGGTGAAGCGCGAAACTCAGGGGGATACTGCCTGTCCCGGACATAAGTACGGACTGATGAGGGGTTGCCGAAACAGGGCCGTGTTCTGTTCGAATACCGTTTATGTCAACATCAACCAGTTTATACCAATATGTTACGCCGTTGGATAGAAATCGATCCGTATATGAGTATGTTGATTTTGTTGATGTCGTGCCTGCTCCTTTTAGAGAACTGTCATATAAATATGAGCTAATCTCTTCATATTCTCCATCTTTTATCATCGAACGCAGAACATCAAATCCCAGATTTTCAATTTCCGATTGAGTTTCCCAGCGCAATACAGCGGTCTCATCGACCTCTGCAACCGTAAATGATGATAATTCCACCGGCAGTGACTGATCGACACCGATTGATCCCGGAGATCCAAAATCACCTGTGACTCCCACATAAGAATACTCGCGGGATGTGGCAATGGACCAGAAGGCGCCATTATTGTTATTATCGATTGGAAGCCCTGTGAATACCATTGACGCTCCGGTTGGGTCCGGCCAAACCGGCCCTCCGTCATAGGCCACCCGGTCCACCTCAGTGATTCCGTCACTCAATAAAATAACGACCTCATCTGCGCCGTTTGCTAAGGTAATACCGCTATATACGTAATCGGTTGTATAGTTACCATTGAGTCCGGTGTCACCGTTGATGCCAAGGACAAATATGCCTTTCGCCGGTATCACCGCCTGCCCCGGACTATTGATAACATGATAATCTGTGCCGTCATCCTTAATCACCCATCCATTGAGATCCACCGCGTAATCTTCATGGTTATATAATTCGAACCATTCCCCATCCGTATCCGCAACCGCAGCCGGGTTTTGCATAATTTCACTCACCATAATCCGCGGTATGTCATCATCATAAATATCCAGCTCAAACTGATCCGGAAAATAAACAGAGGCGGCATCCCCTCCGGAAACATTTTGCAGATCAAATATCAATGTATCCGTTTTTTCATAGACCATATCATCTGTTATGGTTATTGAAACGGTCTGGTCAGCGGAACTTCCGGCGGGGAATGTAACAGTTTGAGATATAAAATTATTAATATCCGCCGCATCCCCGCTGATTAAGACCACATCCGCGTATGTGTCATTTAATGGATCAGGATTGGTGATTGAAACGGTGATATCATAAATTCCATCCCCTTCACTCGCTATATCTGACGCCAATAAAAATCGAACAGTGGTGTTTGATGGCGGACTCACCGCGGTTATTTGAATATTATCCAGCGCGAATTCATCCCGGCTGCCGCTTCCGCCTATGTCATTACCCGTCCATTTCAGGTAAAAATAATCACCATCTACGATATTAATTCCGGTCACACTGATACTCATAGTGCCCGCAGATACAAATCCGTTTAAATCAAAAAGTTCAGGAGAAGAATAATCCGCGGAGGATTCATTATGGTAACTCAAATTATCGACAGACCAGGAAAAATTTAATGAATTTGACCGGTCCTGATCATTATTTATAAAAAGATCGTATGATACATCAATCTTAGTCAGCGTTTCACCGGTTACATTTTGTATTTTCAAAATGATTGTTCCCGGGGTCCAGTCAGATCCGGCCGGCTGTATCATAAATCTTATATCAGCATTATCGTTCAGAGCATAAAATCCTCCTGTTGAAACCGCTCCTGTCGTTACGCCCCGGGCGTAATCCCCCGTGGTCATTGTACCCCCAAAATCAAGGTTACCATCTGACATTCCTGTCGCGGCCCAATTATCGGAGTCAAGCTGGCCTGCGGCCGGTGTCGAAGTAAATCCGCTGCCATCGTAACTTGTGAAATCTATATTTATCGGCGTATCCATTGATGTCAGGAGTATCTGAGCGATGCCACTGGAAAAGGTTAAGGTGACAAAATTTAGCGTCACCATGAGAATAAAACTTTTTTTCATGGTCTCTCCCGCGATAAATTCCGGTAACATATAATTTGTCAGAATAATAAATATTGTTTAAAAATGGATAAATTGGAATAATGAATATCTCAAAGACAAAAAAATATATAAAAATTTATCCATAGAATACAACAAAAAAACAATTTTGAACGATTTAGAACGAATTTTTTAATAAATCTTGTTTTTTATTTGGATTTATGCCAAAATCTAAATTAAGATTAAGTTTATTTTGCTGAATTAAAAAATTATCCAAAAAATCCTTTATATGGTCAACTAAAATGAAAAAAATTTTCCTGATATGGCTTCTCACCTCTTTGGTCATAACCAATGTTATCGGCGCAGAAATTGATCGTCCGAAAATCGGACTCGTTCTCGCGGGAGGCGGGGCGAGGGGCTTTGCCCATATCGGCACATTAAAAATGCTTGATTCTTTGCAAATTCCGATCGATTATATTGCCGGGACAAGCATGGGCGGGATTATGGGAGCCTTGTATTCCACCGGTTATTCAGGGAAAGAAATTGAAAAACTAGCCTTGGAATCGGACTGGTTGGAGTATTTAAGCGATAAGCCTTCGCGGCAGAACCTCCCATATCTGCAAAAAAAAGACGACGGCATTTACCAAATTGAATTCGGACTGAAAGGATTTACGCCTGTCGTTCCCAGCGGCGTGATTAACGGACAAAAGATCTCCCTGTTTTTTTCAAGTTTGACGGTGCCTGTGGAATCTATCAATGACTTTGACGAGCTGCCCATACCATTCAGGTGTATGACTGTTGACCTGATTACGGGTAATGAGGTTATTTTAAAAAAAGGATCACTCTCAAGGGCCATGAGGGCAACCATGTCTATCCCAAGTGTATTTAGTCCGGTCACCTGGGGCGACTCTTTGTTAATTGACGGGGGATTGCTCAACAACCTACCCGTGGATGTAGTCCGCGATATGGGGGCCGAATTAGTCATCGCGGTCAATGTGGGCACCCCGCTGAAAAAAAGGGAAGACCTGAAATCTCTCTTACAGATATTGGATCAGTCGATCAATATCCCCGGATTTCAAAAAGAAAAGGAAAATATCGCGAAGACCGATATTCTGATTACCCCAGACCTGGAAGGTTTTACTTCAGCTGATTTTGAATCTGAAAGAGTTAAGAAGATTATTAAAATCGGAGACGAAGCGGCAAGTGATCTAAAATCACAGTTAATTGAACTAAAGAAAAAACATTTCGCCCAGGATGAAATGAATATTGATCCTTTTACTCACTCGAAAGAAGAATTGTACATTCAAAGTATCAGTTATGTGGGTCAATCATCATTACCCTTCAAGTATATATCCGATTTACTTGATATTCATCCGGAAAAAACGTTTAAACCTGACGAACTCAGAAGGAACATCGAGCAATTAAAATCCTCCGGCCGATATGAGTATATTGACTGCGATGCCGAAAAAGTTACTGAAAACAATGTAAAAATTACGGTCAATATCAGAGAACATCAAACACCGCTCATACAAGGGATCTCAATCGAGGGCAATGAATCGCTTCCATTCACTTTTATCTACCGGGTGATTGGCATTATTCCTGGTGAGTCTTTCGACCAGGAGAAATTGAAGGAACGAGTGACTCAACTTTACAGTCTGGGTTATTTTGAAACCATCACTTACGAGGTTGAACCGTATTCGGAAAAACGGATCCGGCTGGTAATCAGAGTCAAAGAAAAGCCTTTACGCAAGATTAGAATCGGTTTCCGGTATGATAATTTCTACAACGCCGTCGGTATCGTCGGATTACAGGCGACAAATGTTTTTATCCCCGGCTTGAGAAACGAGCTGACATTGCAATTTGCCGGTTTAACCCGAATTCAGTCTAAAACATTGTACCCTTCGCGAACTCTTGACTTCCCGGTTTACCCATATATTCGTTACGATTTCAAAGATATTCCTGTCGATATTTATGAACAAGACGGTAAAAAAATAGCTACATATAACGACCGCTCCCATGCGTTTGGGATCGGTATCGGGATATTATTGAGTAATATTTTAGTAGCTGAAGCGGAATATAGGCATGAGTATATGGATATAGATCCCAATATCTCTTATCCGGATCCTGATTTATTCCCCAGTTGGAAAGATAAACTACGGATGATACAGGCATCATTAACAATGGATTTACTCGATGATGTGTTATTGCCAAAAAACGGATTTTCCTTAAAAGCAAATTATGAATTAAGTATGACGGATCTATATTCCGATCTCAACTATAACCGTGTTGATGTTTCCATGGATATCTATCATACAATCTTTAACAGACATACATTACGAGTAAAAGGATTTCAATGCTGGGGAATTGATGACATACCCATTTATAAATACAGTTATCAGGGCGGTCCCGATTCATTTGTCGGCGTGGATTATAAACAGCTTACCGGCACAAAGTACGGATTTCTCAGGTTTGACTATCGTTATCAATTCAAAAAAGATATCTTTTTTACGATAATTTCAAATGCCGCCATGTTCCGTGAAGATGAAAACATAGGATTATCTCAGACAGAATTACTTCTTGGGTATGGAATCGGAGTAAAATTTTTATCGCTTATCGGTCCGCTTGAATTTATCATCAGCCGCGGATCAAAAAGCGTTTACTATCCGGATCAGTATAGAACAAACGCTTACTTTACAGCAGGTTATAAATTTTAGTAAAATGTTACACCGTGCCCGACCAACTGATCATCACGATAAACAAATTTCGCGGAAAAAAAGCGGTCCCGCTCAAGCCAATCAAGGAACAGGTGATCCCCTTCCCACAAGGGTAAGTCCTTAATCATTTTATTGTCAATCCACTGCAAATGACCCTCATTTGACTCCATTAACTTACCGGTAAATTTGTCCGCCACGAATAGAAACACATACCAGTCTTCACTTTTGCTGAACTCCGGGAAAGTTAGTACGCCTTTTAGGACCGGGCTGATGATGTCTAAACCCGATTCTTCCTTTACTTCCCGTATCACGCATTCCTCCGGAGTTTCTCCGGGTTCCAGTTTGCCTCCAAGACCATTCCACTTCCCCTCATGTATGTCGTTGTCTTTTTTTATTCGATGAAGCATGAGAGTCTTATCTTTGTCACGGATATAACATAATGTTGCTAGTTTCATTCAGCCTTTCCGGATATATTTTTCATTATTCCAAGAATTTTTCTATAACACACTTAGGATCCAAAGTGTAAGTCCCGTGAACAGAGGAACGGAAAGATTGTCAGTTCCACCGGCCGAAAACATTTCTGCGGTAAGGGCGACAGACGCGCCAATTAACGAATGAGCGGTCGCCCGCGTCAGAGTCATCGTATCGCTGTATGGACTCAATATTGAATTTGACAGCAAAAACAGGGTCAGGGTCATACTGATAAAACTGAAGATGAACATCGCTATCGAACCTTCCGGTGTAAAACCATTTCCGAAAACCTCTATTCTTCTGGTTCCCCATCTTTCACCAACCAGACAGGCTAACGCATCACCCCAGGTCATAGCCATGATCGCCGCTACCGCGATCGGAACCCGGTCAGGGCTCCCGTCCGTTCTCCAAAACACAAGAAGCAAAAGCGTGATAGAAAACGAAAAATATATTGTTCCCGGCGTTGACCCCTTGTCATCAATAGACTTGAAAGTATGTTTTTTGTGAAAGATATAGTTCAAAAAGATAAAAGATCCAAACGGAATAAGTCCCATATACCAGTGATCAAAAAAATACAAAATGACCCAAATCCACATGCCCCCCGCAATATGAACAATTTTTCTGGTCAGATACTGCGGCCAGTTAAATTTTTTTCTGAATTTCTCGACAGTCAACAAGACTAAGAATACACTCGCGTACGTCAGGACCAGACCCTGAATATCTCCGCTGCTCATTTCAGATTCCTTTAAAAATTCAAAAAGATTACTTTAAGTAAATGATGAATATATATTCCCGCCGGCTTTAAAGCAAAAATTCATATTAGAAATTAGCTCGATTCACTCAACTTCATTTGTTGATTAATTTACTCTCCGTGAAATACAAAAGACATTATCCTTGTCGGACACAAATCTGACCGGAATTCAATTATGGCCTTTTAGAATGTGAATATTTTTTTAAATCGTAAATTTCTATCCCGGAAAAGGCATGCAATTTATGAAAATAGCGGGTAATATTTCTCTGTAGAATCAGTATTATCTTTTATTTTTATAGTCATCCGGATTACTTATTCTTACCTAATTTACCGTCAAACATTTTCTTGAGACTCAAATTGTTTAAAATGACGCTGATATGCCCCGCCAAAGCGCGGGCGAGCTGAAGGTCGGATTCATTCAACAGATTATTGGTTCCTTTAATGTGACCTGTTTTCGGAAAGGATCTTCTTAGATGAAAAAGCCCCATTAATTCTCCCTGCACGATCATAGGGATACAAAAATAATGATGGCCATTGTCACCGGTCACATGCTTACATGCAAGATCTGATTCAGGATTGCTGAATTTATGCGGTTGTAATCGTTTAAGCGCCCAACAGTCCTTTTTCATAATCATTTTATTCTCATATTTAATGTCATCACCCCATTCAACAGCCATGTAAAATATCGTTTCAGAATCGCTGAGCAGATAAAGGGCACCGGTGGTGTCAGGAATAATTTTGATCAGAAAATTTCGAAGCAATAAAAAGACATCTTCACTCTCAGTGCACGTCTCCAGCAAACCGGATAGATCGTTTAGCAGTTTTATCTCTGAATGGCTTTGATGTAATTCCCTCTGCAAAATTTCATTTTCTTTCCTTGCCTGTGCCAGGGCCACGGTCATCTTATTTCTCTCTATCACGTTAACGATAAGTTCACCCAGAACAGTTAACAGAGCAATGCTCTCCTCAGACCAGGGGTTTATGGATTTTACATGATCAAATCCCAAAAATCCGACAAGAGGATTATCTGCCCCGGCAGAACCGGAACGCATTGGAAGAACAATCAGCGATTGAATATTCTGCGCCTGTAGAATCTTTTTCTCTTCCTCCGCTTCAGGAGGGAGTTTGTCAACATCGGGGATATGTATGTGTTGAAATTTGTTTAGTTTTCGCATCCACCATTTATAATTTTTGACCGGTATTTTTTGAAGATTACCAATTTCCGGTTCTATCCCATCAGCGCACCACTCGTGCGTATTCTCCATATATTTACCGTCATCTGTAAAAAGGAACACATAACTACGGTCAATCCCGGCAAATTCACCGATTTCTCTCAATGAATCTTCAATAGTTCTGTCAATTTTTTCAGGAGGCAGATTGATAAATCGGGTTGATATTGATGTGATTAGTTTTTCAAACCTGATCCTGTGATCGAGTTCTTTTTGAGTGGATCGAATTTCCGTAATATCTATACCGACAAAGACTGCCCCATTCCCATTATTATATTTCTGAGCTTCGATCAAATGGATATATTTCCGTCCATTTAAAACAGAAACCGTTTCTTTTGAGCCTGTATTTTCGAAATTTTTAAAAAATTCAATAACGAACGTTATGTACTCTGAATCGGCACCCGAAAATCCGACACTTCTTCCCACAATATCTTCCGGTTTTATGTTAAAAATATTGGCAAAAAATTGATTCGCTCCAATATACTTTAAATCTTTATCAACCCAGGTTATCAGTCCGGGAACAGCGTCGATAACCGCTCTCAGCTGATCTCGTGCAAACTGTAATTCTTTCTCGGTTTTCTTCAGAGTTGTAATATCCAGGCCGACCGCCTGATATTCTTTCACCTGATTGTTGGCCCCGAGAATCAAACGAAGCGTCCAATGGTGCCAGCGGATTTCGCCGCTATCCAAAACAACCCGGTGAACATATGATACTATGGGATTTTCAGGGTTGAGTTTTTTAAAAACATTTTTAACCATTCTTCTTTCTTCTTCCGGAATGTCCGGAAAAAATTTAGAACCAATCATTTCGGCTCTGGTTCTGTTAAATGTTTTACAATATGTATCGTTAGCAAACGTAATTGTCCCATCATGCTGAAACCTGCAAATTAATTCAGTCTGATCTTCAACAATGTTTCTATATCGCGCTTCTCCGCTTTTCAATGATTCAAAACTGGATCTGTATTCCAGTTCGAGTTCCTCCAAATCATCGAGACGATTTTGCATTTTTATAAGTTCTGCAATCAAATGCTCTTTGGATAATTCAGAATAATTCATATATTTATCTCTGAAGTATGTAATTTTATGATATCGGCATTGTTGATTATTTAAATTGCGGGAGCCTGTTATAGAAAATGTTTACTTATAATAATCCAACTTCCCCCATAAAACCTATAAACAATTTTACGTATAACATTAGTCATAAGTTATTTATATATCAACTTTTATTCAAATTTATTTGCAACCATGAAAAATACATATTATATTCTACCAGGAGATAGAATATGAGACTTTATAAAACATCAGAATACGCCATCAGAGTGCTGGTTTACCTGGCAAATCATAAAGATGGTTTACATTCGACAAATAAGCTGCACAAGATTTTGAATATTCCCTACAAATACCTGGGAAGACTAATGTCGAAATTAGCCGCGGCCGGCTTTATTGAATCTGTACAGGGAAAAGTTGGCGGTTACCGGCTTATTCTGGATGAAAAAACCATTTACCTTTACCAGATAGTCGATATTGTTGAAGGTATGGAAACCGCAGATCGCTGTATTCTGGGATTCGATTCCTGTTCTGACTCAAATCCCTGTTCCCTTCATAAATACTGGGCGCCTCTGCGTGACAATATCAACGGGATGTATTACAACGTGTCATTGGCTGATTTAGCAAATGACCCGAATATCAGATATTAAAAATTTTTTGGGTTAATATACTACCAATTAGTAGAATATATATAAAATAAAGCGGAATTTTATGAGTTTTTATTCTGAAACAGCGGTTTTTTATGATGAGATGACTGAATTAAAAAAACGAATGGTAAGAGAAAAACCCCTCTGGTTAAACATTCTCTCTAAATATCCCGCTAAAACCATATTGGATGCGGGATGCGGAAGCGGTTTCCTTGCCTACGTTCTGGCGGATAAAGTTAATGAAATGGTTGGGATTGATCCCGAAAAAGCCATGATTGATCTGGCTCAAAAAAACAACCCATATCCGGAAAAAGTAAAATTCGAGACATCAGGAATCGATTCCGCCGCTGAAAATTATTCCGGCAGATTCGATTCTGTTTTTATGGTTGGCAATACTTTTCCTCATTTCCTGAGTGCCGATGAACAGTTTCAGGCCGTTGTTAATATGAAACAACTTATCAAGAAAGATGGATATATATTTCTCCAGATGGTCAATTATGCCCGGATAAAAAGCTTTGACAACTATGTTCTTTCGACTAAAAGCACTGATCTTCATTTGATTGAACGAATTTATAATTCGAAAGAACCGTTCATTGAGTTTAAGATACGGGTTACGGAGCATTCTAACCCTAAAAACAAAAAGGAAATCATCAATCTATTGTACCCGATACGGTCAGAAGAAATAATGTCACTCGCCCGACAGGCTGGATTCGGAACTGTCCAGCTATATGGCTCGCTAAATCTGGATCCCTATATTCCCGAAAAAAGCGACAATTTACTGGCGGTATTAAAAATCTGATTCGGGGCAAAAAAAATTTTAGTTAACTGCTATAAAATAATGAAATTTAAAACAACTTATAAATAGAATATGAATAAAGATACTCAAAAAAATATGATGAAGCGGATATTCAAAAAGTCAAAGTGGCTTCATAAATATATCGGCATCATTCTGGTATTATTCCTTGCCTGGATGAGTTTGTCCGGAATTTTTTTGAATCATCCCGAACTGATCAGTGGAATTTCGGTACCTCGTGAATTTGTTCCGGCCCAATACCGGCTTCAAAATTGGAACCGCAGTTCACTGAGGCAGCTTATATTTTCGGAACAAAACCCTTCAATTGGTTTTGCCGCCGGTAAACAGGGTGTATGGAAAACAGATGACGGCGGCTTGAGCTTCTACGCCTTAAACGATGGGTTTCCGGAATCCCAATACTATCGTAAAACAAATCATATTCTCTTACTTGAGTCGGATTCAAATCCACCCGTCTTGTTGGCAGGAACCGATAACGGTCTGTACGCCGCCAATACGTCTGATGGGAAATGGAAAAACATCAAACTGGGCGGAAGAACAGAACGTGTTCTTAAGATTATCGAAAAGGATCTTAATCTGATCGTATTTACTGATTCAGAAGTCTATATTTCCCCTGTAAATCAGAAATTCAACTTTAAAAATGTGCATATGGATCGGCTCGATGATGATCATCAGGTTTCACTCGTCAAGCTATTTTTTGATCTTCATGACGGCAATGTATGGGGATTACCCGGAAAAATCTTTTTCGATCTGATAGGCCTGCTGCTCTTCTTTCTGAGCTTGTCTTCACTCTATACATGGTATTTTAAGCTTAGACAAAAATATCATCGAACAGGCATGCAGACAACGGCGAACAAGAAACTACTTTCAATTTATCGTTTCTTATTCAAATATCATTTAAAACTCGGTATCTGGTCAGCGGTATTTCTTCTGATGATTGGCATCACTGCTTTCTTTATGCGCCCGCCGTTTATCGCGGCAATCGCTGAGGGAACCATAGCGGCTGAACTTTATCCGGGTTTGCTTTCAGAAAACCCCTGGGATGAAAAAATTCAAAATGCCCTTTATGACCGTGTTGATGATCAAATCATTGTGCAGTGTTCCGACGGATTATGGATTGCAAAATCTGATTTTAGTGAACCCTTTGTGAGAAAGGATTTTCCTTTCCCGGTTTTTGTAATGGGCGCGACGGTCTTTGAAGTCACCAATGAAGGAGATTTTCTTGTAGGTTCGTTTAATGGTATTTACAAAATGAATCGCAAAACAGGAGAAATAATCGATTTAATGACGGGTAAGGGCCCGGGTGATGTCACTTCTGTCCGTCCCGCTGAGCAAATGATTACGGGGTATTTCAGGACCCCCGCGGGTGAAGAGTTTGTTACGGCTCACGAACAGGGGTTAATGCCGATCGTAAAAGCAACTTCAGAAGGCCGGTTCATGATGCCGGACGAAATAAACCAATCTTTCAGAATGTCTTTGTGGAATTACATGTTTGAATTGCACAATGGCAGGATTTTTAAAGATTTTATCGGCGGATGGTACATTCTTATAGCTCCCATCGGGTCTTTGCTTTTTGTTCTTATCATTTTAACAGGCGTATTTGACTGGTTTTATCTGAAAGTATATCAAAAACGAAAAATGATAAAAAGAAGATTAAGAAAAATACCGACTCAGAATAAAAAAACAATGGAAACTCCAGGAAGCGCCAACCCAAAAGAAAGTATAGATAAGATTATAATTCCCAACGAAAGGATATATTATGAGTGAGCTCATTAATAACCGTGATCAGCGGATTGAAACAATGAAAGGTTTAATCCGGCAGCTTCATGATGGAAAAGCCGCATCAACGGTAAAAAAACAGCTCGAATCGCTTTTGGATGAAGCGGATTATTCAGATGTATTTAAAATGGAACTGCAATTGATAGAGGAAGGAATTCCGGAACAGAGTATTTTGCAGCTATGTGATACCCATACTAATGTTCTGCGCAAACATTTGAATGATCAGGAGACACCGCAAACTGAACCCGGGCATCCCATTGATACCTTTGTGCAGGAAAATATCGCCCTGTACCGTACGATCGAATTAATCCGCCATCTCGGAAAGGAAATTGAAAATTCTCCGGCAGAAATCAGCGTTATGCCAAAATTCAGGGCTATCCAGTTTCAAATGAATAATGTCATGGATGTGGAAAAACATTACAGGCGAAAGGAGAACTTATTATTCCCTTACTTTGAAAAGAAAAATATGCCCGGCCCGCCTTCCGTAATGTGGGGTAAACATGACGAGGCAAGAGAAATGCTGAAAGTCCTCCAGGAGGGATTGCACAGTATTCAAGCCATTGAAAGAGATGAAGCGGTGGCATTTATAAATTTAGCCGTTTTTCCGGCACTTGAGGCCCTGGAGGAGATGATCTATAAAGAGGAAAAAATCATGTTCCCCACAGCCATCGATCTTTTGACAGAAATTGAATGGTATGAAATATATACTCAGAGTGATGAAATCGGGTATTGTCTTTATGTTCCGGAAAAAGAATGGAAACCTGAACTTCAGGGAAATTCAGAAACAGCAAAAACATTTGATTCAAAAGACCGGATTCAGCTTCCCACCGGCTCGCTTTCACAGGAGGAATTAACAGGTATTCTCAACACCATGCCATTTGACCTTACTTTTGTGGATAAGGATGACAACGTCCGTTACTTCAGTCTCGGTAAGGAACGCATCTTTGACCGCACAAAAGCGATCCTGGGTCGAAAAGTTCAATATTGTCATCCACCATCAAGTATGCATATCGTCACTGAGATACTCGAAGATTTCAAATCCGGCAGGCAGGATCAGGCGAGATTTTGGATAAATGTTAAGGGAAAATTTGTTTATATCGTTTATTACGCGGTTCGCGATGAAAAAAACAATTATCTGGGTACGCTGGAAGTCACCCAGGAAATTAGCGAGATCCGTCAGCTCGAAGGTGAACGCCGCCTTTTGAATTATGATGAGTCACCCTCCGGTGATAAATAAAGGAGAACAACTATGGAATTTAACGCGCTTACTAAATTATTTGACCTCCTTGAGGAGTATCCCGACCTGGAGAGTCAGATTATCAATATAGCTCCGCCGTTTAAAAATTTAAAAAATCCCGTTTTGAGGCGGACAGTCGGAAAACTGGCAACTCTGGAAAGAGTGGCCCAGATCGGCGGTCTGAATACCGATGATTTTGTAAATACACTCCGCCAGCGGGTCGGACTTCCTCCTCTTGAAGAGGCGACAAAGACAAAAATCAGTTTTCACACCGATGAACCGGATTGGATAAAGAAAAATCCTGAGGTGGAGATCGACGGTTCTGAGATGCTGGACAGAGGGGAACATCCGGTTGGTCTGATTAACAAACTGATGAAAGATTTTAAAAATGGGCAGGTTATATTGCTGACTACAAATTTTGAACCGTTACCGCTGATTGACGCGATGGAGAAGCAGAACTACAAAGTGCATATTAAAAAAGCGGATGATTCAGATACTTCATACCTGACGTTTATCACGAGGTAAACTTGCATTAGTTATCCGCCACTCTGGACCGTAAATACTGATCCCGTAACTTTTTGATTGAAACAGATAAACTCCTCCAACATCCCGGCTGGCTATAGGAGACCTTATGGTGAACCGGGATGTTTTAAAACTAATTTATTCATCGAGGAAAAGAACATGAAAAGAAATCACAATTTGGAAACACTCTCCTGGGAACATCACGACGGGCTTGTTATCGCTTCACGTATTCAAAGAGGATTGTCGAATAAAACCGACTGGAAGATAATTTCTGAGTACATTGTGGATATGTGGGAGAAACATCTTAAAGCCCATTTCAGACAGGAGGAAGATATTCTCAATCCGGTGCTTGTGAAAAATGAATCTTCATCCGCGCTGATTGAAAAAGTTTTGGAAGATCACTCGTTTTTTGATAAAACTATACATGCAATAAAAAAAGGAAATAAACGTTTGCCTGAATATCTAAGAGAATTTTCGGTTAGATTAATTGAGCATATTCGTTTTGAAGAGAAGGAGTATTTTACATTTATCGAAGAAAATATTGATGAAACTATTTTGGATTCTGTCGGCAAGGAACTGCATGCGGCTCACACCCACGGGGACAAGGGCTGGAATCCTGAATTCTGGAAGTGAAAAATTTTAGTTTTAAAATAAGAGGAAGTATCAATCATCCGGATCGATATTCCTGAATCTTGATCTTTTTTTAATAGCTTTTAACCTTTTTTCTTCAAGCCGGCGTTTTTTTTCCGCCGTGGGAACCCTTGTTTTTTGCCTCGGCGGATCGTCTGTCAGAGCCTTTCGCAATAATTCTCTAAACCTTTCAGTTGCGGCGCGCCTGTTTTCGTACTGACTTCGGTGTTTCCCTGATGAAACTTTCAATATGCCCAGCTTATTAATACGGGTTGAAAGCTTCCCCGCGATTTTGCTTCGTTGATATTCACTCAGTGAATGAGAATTTAATACGTCAAAACTCAAAGTGACCCTGCTGCTCACCTTATTTACATGTTGTCCGCCGGGTCCCCCGCTTCGTGATGCGGTATAGATTATTTCAGCATTCGCGATTGCCAATTCATCATTGATTATCAGGTTTTCAGAATCCGAATACTGCATTAAAAAACAATCTCTTCTTCAGAATTTATTCTGTTCAATATTTACTCTGTTTTTAAAAAAAGGCTGCTGTCGGGTACAACATTACCAATTAAGAATATTTCCTTTAAATTAGACGATGGGTCATTCGAAAATATTTCTATCGTTTTTTTGGTTTTTCCGATCCTGTTTTTTGTTTCCAGCATCGCTTTTAGCTGGCCGGATTCTCCGGGCGCGATGGCTTCTGAACTCAGAAGTGCGGTCGTGCAACCTCAGCCACCGTCTATTCGTTTTATTATTAATGTATCCTCGCCCGCATTGCGGAATATAAAGACGTGTTCCACAACAGATCCTGAAACCACCTCACCAAAATCATAAATTTCCTCATCAAAAATAATTTTGGCGCCATTCTTATTTGTATTTCCACCGGTATTAACCCAGGAAAGAAAGATGACAGATGCGAGCAGAAGCATGGTATTTATTAACATATTCTTCATCATATCTCCGATTTTTTACAATGGACATACAACCCGGTTATTCACGAAAATTTTCATATTGCAGCGGCATTTCCAGCTCGGTATTTTTTAACAGCGCGATGACATTCTGAAGATCATCCCTTTTTTTGCCGGTTACCCTAACTTTATCGCCCTGAATAGAGGCCTGAACTTTTTGCTTTGTGTCTTTTATTATTTTTACAATTTTTTTTGCAAGTGGCGCGTCAATTCCCTGTCTGATTTTGACCTCCTGGCGCGCGCCTTTTCCTGATACTTCCGGGGTGTTTATTTCCATACACGCCAGATCCACCCCTCGTTTGCTTAATTTCGCGTACAGGATATCAAGCATTTGTTTGAGATGGAAATCACTCTCGCCATACATCGTTATTACATCCTCATTGAGGCTGAAATTCGCTCCGCTGCCCTTGAAATCGAAACGGGTAGTGACTTCCCTGTTCGCCTGATCGACCGCGTTATGAACCTCGTGCATATTTACTTCTGAAACGACATCAAATGACGGCATTTTTATTTCTCCTCAGTGTTTACTAACAATTCAGAATCTGATACGTTTAAATATTACAATAAAATCGCAAAGAAAGCTAATAATGACAACTAAATATCACAAGGCAAAATTCTTCATCACGTTCAAAATAAAATTGAATTCATCTGTTAAATTCAGTTTAGCGTGTAATTCATTCCTTCCGCGTTACACCGGGGTCCCAGTTCTTCCATTCTTCCAGTTCAACGATTACGTTTCCGATAAATACTTTTAGCTTCGCTTTGACAGGTGGTCTTTGTCCGTCAGTGGCAAACCAACCTTCGAAAGGCCCGGTTACACCGGCAATTCCCTTAATATTGATATTGCCATCCAGCGGGTATGTTTGATATGGTTTATCAAACACACCAACTTTAATATCTTCTTTTTTTCCTTTAAAATTTATAACGACATGACCTTTTTGTGTTTCAAAAAAAGATGTTAATGTATCATTCTTCGTCTTGCCCGCGTTTGCCCTGGCGTAAAAGATCATCCCAATACCGTCATAAAGCTGTTTTTCCATCTCCATTTCTCTATGAATCGTATTTGACGTATCCTTTATATCGGTCATTATTACACGAATGATGCTGTCCGCGTAATCGAACAGGTATTCGGAACGGTAATTCACATTATCAATTTTTTCATGTGAATAGGTTTTCTGAATTCTAAAATTCTCATCAAAAAAGCTGTTATACACGCTGTGATTATTGACGAAAAACAATAATGGATTGGAATCAATAAAAAATCTTAAATGATAAACAGGCACATTATCTATTTTTGTTGTATCCACTACTTGCAGTTTGACCGTTCCGAGTCTTATGAATGACCACTTCACTTTGTAAACCAGTTCTTCCCCAACCTTCCATTGGAATTTCTGTCCATAAACGATCGAATTACCCAACAGCAAGACAATGAAAACCAGATAGGGCAGGATGATTTTGCGGCTACGGTATATCATACAAAATTCCCTTATTTCTTATCTCTACAAGCATGTGTATTGGGATAGAAGGAACATCGGGAACGGGAGCGCTAAATGCATTACATTTTCAATTTGTACATTTTTTATTTACAATTTGCACTTTTTTGGTATATTTATTATCATTTTTATAGTCAAAATACGCTCATTGGTAAAAATTCCTTAAAGAACATAAGAAACAATTCGATAGTAGAGTTATCTCTAATATAAACATTCACGCTGAAAAAAAAAATCATATTTATTTGTACGGTTCTTGAATTGTAGGTCATATGATGCAGTCTCTATTCAAAAAAATTGCGGTCCCTCAGAAAAGTTCCGGCAGTAATCATTCTAAAAACGGTCGTGTAGAATTACTCGAAGCGTACGAAATATTTAAAAATGTTCCCATGGAGATCGCTGTCTATGATCTTGAAGGCCGTTATAAATTCATTAATGAAAATTATTGCCCTAATGAATTCGGCCGGGATGCGCTTATTGGTAAAGACGACAGCGTGTACTTTGCCATGATGGGTATTTCACCAGAATCGGGGAATAAACGAAAAACACATTTTGAACGCGCGCTAACCGAAAAAACAACAGTAAAATTCACTGAAAAACTTTACATCCCTGATAAAAAAAAGACCTTATATTACAAAAGATATTATCAACCCATTTTCGCTGATAAAGATCAGAAAAAAATTTCATCTATTTGTCTGTTTGGAACCAATCTCAGCTCTACAATCCTTGGGCAAAAAGAACTAAAATATCAGGCCTATCACGATATGCTCACCGGACTCAAAAACCGGTACGCGTTCTACGAAGTTGTTAATCAGATCATTCTGGACGCGGAAAGAGACACCGACGAAAATATAACGGCTGTTCTATATTGTGACCTGGACAATTTCAAGGTGATAAACGACTCGTTTGGTCATGATATCGGCGATAAAGTATTGAAAGAGGTCGCATCAAGAATCAACATTTGTGTTCGTAAATCAGATTCTGTATTCAGAGTTGGCGGTGATGAGTTCTCCATTATCCTCAAAAATATCCATCAGGATTATGATGCGGGAAAAATTGCTGAGAAAATCATACAATACGTCGCCGATCCTTATTATATATCCGGTCATAAAATTACATTCCTGAGTATAAGTATCGGGATTGTATTATTTCCAATGGATGGTATGGTAAATGAACTGCTCATCCAGAATGCTGACACAGCCATGTATAACGCAAAAAAGAAAGGCAAAAACAATTTTCAGTTCTTTTCAAGAAATATGACGGAACAACTGCTCAGGAAATTAAACATTGAAAAAGCGCTTAGAAGGGTTTCAAATGAAGCCGATTTTTCAAGTCAGTTTGAAATCTTATTTCAGCCGATTGTAGAAAAAATTTCAAAAAATTCATATAAAACGATTGGTTCGGAAGCATTGGTACGCTGGAAGCATCCTGAACTTGGTGTTGTTCATCCGGATCTATTTATTCCAATCGCCGAACAATCCAATCTCATATCGACTATCGGGGAATGGATTTTATATAAGGCTTGCCGGGATTTTAAAGAGATAATCTCGCGCCATAGTGATCGCCTGTACGTCTCCGTCAATTTTTCGGCAAAGCAGCTTCAGGCGACAAATATGATACGAAAAATCGAGAAAATGATGCGGATTCTGGATGTGGATCCGGGTATGGTACAAATTGAATTAACCGAAACGAGTTATATGGATAATCATATTGAGGTTCTTAGAAATCTAAATGAATTATCAACACTCGGCTTCAGGCTCGCGATCGATGACTTTGGAACCGGTTATGCTTCACTTGTTTATCTTCAGAAATTCACCGCCCAGACCATTAAAATAGACAAATCATTTATCAAACACATCAGCACAAATCCCAAACATATGGAACTTGTAAATTCAATTATCAAACTGGGGATGGATTTGAACAAGGACGTCATTGCAGAAGGTATTGAACAGTTGGAAGATCTTTATCTTCTTGAGTCCCAAAATTGCGCAAAGTTTCAGGGCTTTTTATTCAGTCCTCCATTGACTCTCAGCGCGTTCGAAAAGTATTTGCAGAAAGAAAATCTGCTTAGTACGGTTTTTTCCTAGGTATACATCCTTCTCGATAGATATAAATTGAATACATCTGGCATCTTCAATAAAAAAAAAGCCCCCGTAAACAAACGGGGGCTTTTACTTATGGAGCCCGCGGATCTGGTGCTAGCAGATCTCGACGGAGGCTCCTTTCATACTTCGACTACTAATAGGATCACCTCCTTGCTTCAGGGCATCAATCATCGCGCAGAAAATTTCCCTGTTAAATTTCCCGCGCAGCGTAAATTATTTTATTTTACAAACCGTATCCCGATAAGTTCAATTAAATTTTCAATGACGGTTTGTATGTCATTTACTCTTTATCGTCTTCATTCCCCACAAACTTTAGCGCGGCAGAATTTATGCAATAACGGAGACCGGTCGGTTCGGGACCATCTTCAAAAACATGTCCGAGATGCGCCCCGCAC
Organism: Calditrichaceae bacterium; assembly: GCA_050173015.1. Classification (GTDB taxonomy): domain Bacteria; phylum Calditrichota; class Calditrichia; order Calditrichales; family JBFXGD01; genus JBFXGD01. The sequence continues at coordinate 129,518 of JBFXLE010000004.1, read as the reverse complement.
TGACTGCATGTCACTTCCGTTCTCGTCATGAAAAGAGTTCGGTCTTCATCCTTATTTATTTTTTCATTGGAGAAAGGAGCCCAGAAACTCGGCCATCCGCTTCCCGAATTATATTTTGTTTCCGAACTAAACAACTCATTTCCGCAACATACGCACTCAAATATCCCCTGCTCTTTGAAGTTGTTATATTTTCCCGAAAAAGGCGATTCCGTTCCTTTTTTTCTGGTGATGATATATTGTTCATTTGTCAGAATTTTGCGCCATTCTTCGTCCGATTTCTGGATTTTGTACTTCACATTTGACCTTTCCGAATGCTTCGACTTCTGCGAACAAGCCATTACCCCCGTCATAATTATTATGCTCATCACTAGAAACTTTTTCATCATAAAATTTAATCCGGGCTTTTTCATTTTCTGATGTACCATGTTTAAAATTTTTCCGGGTTTACACTATTTTAAGAGCATCATCTTTCGGGTTTCTTTAAATTTTCCGGCTGTTATCGTATAAAAATATATACCACTTTGAACCGGAATTTGCTGTTCATTAGTCCCATCCCAGGAAACAAAATAATTTCCAGATTGTTTTTCCTCGTTAATCAGAGTTTTTATCCTTTCACCCAGAACATTAAACACCGTAATCGAAACCTGGCTCATTTCCGGTATGCTATACTGAATATCTGTCCGGGGATTAAACGGATTTGGATGATTCTGATGCAGTTTAAACTGATATGGCATTCCGGATACAGCGCTCTGTTCCTCTACCATTGCGAAAGCAGCCGCCGCGGATCCGGACACCTGAACATAACCCGGTCCGTCGGGGTCATTTGTATGTACAGTAAGAAGAGCCTGATGGGTTTTTCCTGCACCAAATGGAAAGTAGGTCACTACAGCGCGCCGGACTGTACCGGGCAGAACAGTAAAGGATTTTGGAAAAACCCTGAAATGGAGCGGATCGCTGCTTGTAATATTTGACACAACAAGCGGGTCAACACTGGTATTGACAATCACTATAGCCTGCGTTCCAATAGTCCCTGTATTCAATTCTCCAAAAGCCAGACCGGCCGGAACCACAAGCCCCCCCACACGGGATGGGAGAAATCCTGATTTGACAACATGACTTGCAATGACATTTCCACTTTCGCTCACAACTTCCAGGGTGACCAATTCGGTACCTGATACGCTGACACGACCGTACGCGTTTCCAAAATCTGTCTGCGTGCTCGTCTGTCCGCCTTTATTGAAGATAAACACCCCAAACTGCTCCAGCAGCGCGACAATCCGGCTGTTAGTTCTGTCAAGCGGTCCGGCCATGAGTTCGGGGATGATTGAATTGGCCCCGTCATCAATGCCCGATGTATGAGTATCCCCGCTGAGAAAAATGACATTTTCAATTTTATTTGTAATGATATGATTGAGCAGCCGGATGATGCTTTCAGGATAACCGGCCCATTTATCGGCAAATTCCCCGGCAATCTGCAGCGGAGTAAATGATCCCTGCGGTGTTATAATCGGATTGAAGCGCGGTTCATTCTGCAGTAATAAGGCAAGTTCCAGCCCGCCCCTCAGGGCAGGATTAAAAGGGGTTCCGGTCGATATAAATTTCCAGTGCGCGGTTGAACGGCTTAATTCCCTGAGAAGCCAGGTCATCTGATCCTCACCCGTCATAAAAGGATTCCCGGACAGAATTCGATGTTCCGGAGACGGATTATACATAACATATCCGTCACCCAGAAAACTATTGGATGGCAGGGAGAAAAATGACTCCAATGAAGGATCACGCTGAGATCGATTATCCAGCATAAAGAAATCGGCATTGCCGCAGCTAAATTTATGCCAAATACCGCCATCAGGATTCGGAAGGGGATAATCCGGAAACATCTCCATGTACCCTTTTATTGAATTGGCAATCCCCGCATAGGTATAATCACTGTTGTCGTCAACCATGTCATGATCATCATAGGTGTAAGCGACAGGCATCACTTTTAAAAGGGCATCCATTGGAAAAGTGGGATCATATCTGGCGCGATAAGTCTCCCGAACACGACCGTAGTCCAGGGCAAAATAATGGCCCGGATTGCCTGATTCTATATCAGTTGTATCCGGATAACCCCAGTCTCCCTGATGCAAAAGGAAAAGCGCGTTTTCCTTGGCCATTTTTGGGAAAATCATTCCTATCCCCGAATTCGGATCCGGATCCGCCTGTTGGCATGATCCTGTTAAGAATTTGAATTCAGCATGACTTCCGGAGGGCGGAAAAGTTCTAAATGTCCGGACAGCGGCAGTCTCAAGCGGTATCCCGTTAATAACCGGTCTGTAGTAATATCGTGTTGCCGGTGAAAGTCCCGCGGCAGATACTTTTCCGAAGTAATCGGTAGAATTATCCACATAAACCGTCGTGGACAAGATGGATGGAGAAAAAGAAAGATTCGTTGATATTTGCAACTGTATTTTAGCAGCTACGTCAACTCTTAGGACGAATTCCGCTGATTGAGAGGTTACCCCGCCAACGACCGGGCCGTGAGTTACAGCCTGCGCCGGCATTTGTCCCGCGCTAATCAGGATAAGTCCGAGCACTAACATGAAAGATTTTATCATAGTTCCTCCGAATAAATGGATTAACCGCTTTCCTCCATGCATTTAATTTTCCTGTTATCAAAAAGATATCTCATTTATTCTTAGCGCGTGATGATAGGATGCGGATGGTGTCGTTATTGTTGGCAGAATAAATCGGCGCTCTCGCGACGATACAGGCGGTGGTCCGAAAGTGCTTTAATATTATTTTTTCAGGTGTGTCATTATCCGGTAATTGATATTTACATCGAATCTCCCCCATTCGATAAACTGTCAATTTTTTATGAATAATGAATGATCAGAATACGACCGATCGACCGGTGGTGCGGTCCATATAATTTTCAGAGAAACTCAGCTGAAAATCCGGCCGAACAGGAATATAATAGATGTGTTCTATGCGATAATCAAGAATTAAATTATTTCCGGACAAAACGAGCGGATTAGGCCAATTCCATAAATATAATAAAAAACTTCGGCGGAAATTGGTGAATCTAATCTGGAAATTGCGTTTTTACGACTCCGGCGATTCCGGAATGATTATCCAGCCGATAATGTAAGTGATGAGCACCGGAAATATCCCGGTGACAATCCCGATCAGAATGGCCAGCAACCGTATTATTGTTGAATCTACTCCCATCAGAGTCTCAAGTCCTCCACAGATTCCTGCGATTTTTCTGTCTTTTTTGGATCGATATAATTTTTCCATTTTCATCCCAATTTAGTTTTCTATAATCTACGGCCGTTTTCTGTTTATGTTTCAGTCTTGATTTATTCATTCTTTACGATTTACAGACCATATATCTGACCCGGAGTCAGTATATCAGGGATATATTCCGGAGCGATTTAGCAATCTAAAAGCGCCAATGAAATTCATCCACAAATCGGTGATCACTTTCCAATTCCCGGACATTAAACAGTACTTTACTCCGGGATGGCAGTACAGAAAACAAGGATCGCACTCAAAAATGCGGTTATGGGCGATTCTGATGTGAATACCGGTTATTATTTCCCCCCTTTGGACACCTCGGATCTGTGATGATCAGTAAATCGGCGCCCACCACCTCTTCCACTTTTCCGGCGGTCTTCCAGGTTTACCCTTGCCGGATGGACACTGATGATGTTTCCCATCCACTCCATTCCGTCCAGACTTTCCATTGCCCTCCTTGCTTCGGACTCAACCGGCATTTCAACAATAACATACGTTTCCATTTTTCCCATTACTTCCTGCTCTTTAATTTCGATCGACTCAAGTCGGCCGAAAGCCTGGAACGCCTCTTTTAATTCTTTTGCTTCAACGGATTTTGACACATTTCCGATAAATATTTTCATACAAGCCTCCCTGCGTTAGATATCCTTATAAATATCATCGGCAAAAATTCATTAAATTTCATTTATTCTTATCCGCCTGGTCAATTTTCCCGACCGGGAATCTATATTTGATCTGATCTCACAGTTATTTTCTACTAAATCCATCGATTCCAGTCACTTAAAACTTAGTTTTATATTGACAATCTCAGGACGGTTGCCGATCCTGACCGGGGGCCCCCATGTCCCTACCCCGGATGAGATATAAAAATGTGTGTGTTTGATTTTTTTATAACCATGACTTATTTCATACACCTTAGAAGTTATAAAATTAAACGGCCATAACTGCCCGTGATGCGTGTGCCCGGAGATCTGTAAATCAATTCCATTATCGGCAGCCTCATCCAGATTGAATGGCTGATGATCAAGCAAAATCACCGGATACTCCTTATCCACGTTCTCTAATAACTTCTCAATAGTTTTCCGTTTTTTTCCCATAAAACGATTCACAGAAATATCTTCTCTTCCCACTATAAAAATACCGCTGTTAATCCTGGCGACGCTATCCCTTAGCATGGTTATTCTATGTCCCGAAAGGTATTGATGAGCAGATTCAACACCGCCTATAAATTCATGATTTCCCGTAACGGCAAAGACACCGTATCGAGTCCGGATATTATTGAGCGCTTCTCCCAAATTTTGTCTTATTACCGGACCGATATCCTCATCAACAATATCTCCGGGCAAGAGAACAATATCAGGTTCAAGTTTGTTAATCATAGCCACGATATTATCAATTTCGGAACGACCGATAATGGTCCCGAGATGGATATCCGATGCAAGGACTATATTTAAGTTTTTTGTATTTTCAACACGTTTGTCAATTTTGAGTTCAAGTGTTCTGATTCCGGGAATGACAGCATTGATATGCCCTGCCCACACAATGATTAATGCAGACAGGACGACGGACACCGCGGTGATTTGTTTGACTGAATGATAATTATTATAGATATAGTCCGGGAAAAATGGGATGAAATGATTTATTAACCTGACCAGATCAATAACCAGTAAAATCAGAAACAAATAAAGCATCATCGCCAGCCAGTAGGATCCCATATGAATCAAAATTTTGGAAACCGCGAAAAATCCATATTTTTCAAGAATCCTTCCGGCAATAAATGACGCGGCGATTGACCAGAAAAATATAAAAAAATATATTTTAAAAGTGGGATATCGAGACAGCGCCTCCCAGCCTCGCAGAAATATATAAAAATTAACTGAACCGTAGATAGCAAGAATAATGGTTAGAAATATTACAAATCCGCTGATTTTCATATTTATCTCATTTTATGAGTTTAAAGGAATCGAACATATTATTAAATTATATTGCAATCTAAAAATATCCGAACAAAAAATTTTGAATCCATTTTTTTAGTTCATTGGATAGAAGGCTTTATTGAGGGTGCTGAGGATAGATGTATTCATGCCGGGTTTTATCCGCACGCGGGAGAACCAGCCGATTAAAGATGCCAATTGGCGTTACACAAAAGGGCTCCATGTGTTCATTAAATAGCCTGTGTGTCGGAAGTTAATTCTGATACCAGTTTCAATAACTGTCCCACGGAAACCGGCTTTGCGACTACACGCTGTATATTAAATTTTGCGGATTGTTCTTTCGAAATCATATCTCCCCAACCCGTAAGCGCGACAATAGGAATACTTTGATTCTTTTCTCTCGCGAATTTTATAAACTCCCAGCCATTTTCGCCGGGCAGCCCCAGATCGCAAATCACAAGATGATAATTTCCGTCACCCCAATTTGATTTCCCTTCTTCAACCGTCTTTGACATCAGGAGCACGTATCCGTTCTCTCCGAGAATATCTTTATAGAGGTCTCTTATAATTTCTTCGTCCTCAACTATAAATATACGCTTGTGTTTTGTATTTTTAACGCTGGTTTCCTGTTCATCCACGTCTTTCCCGGGAATAGGTATTTTAGTGTCCATTATTTTCCCCCCATTCGACTTCAAGTCTCTTTATTACCTTTCTCACGAATATTTCCGGAGTAGATATACGTATAAAGACGCGTATATCATTCAAAATGACCGGTAGGTAAACACCATCACATTCTATTTTCTAATATCGAACCAAAAAAGCGATTCATAAATAATATTTATTTAATATCAAGATAGAGTTACAATTATCTTTAAATATAAAACCAAACAGTTTTTACTTTTACCAGGGATGGATTCTGCCGTCCCGCGTAAAAAATTTTGATGAATCATTCAATTCTAAACGATCGATGAGCTTGATCATGTCATAAACGGACTCTGACGGCTCGATCATGGCATTGAATCCGCCCATATCTGTTTTTACCCATCCCGGGTGAAGTGAAACCGTGATAATTCCCCGGCGCCTGACATCATAGGCCAACGACCGTGTGAGCATATTAAGAGACGCTTTGGAAGAACAGTAACTGTAATCGCCACCAGATGTTTTATTTTGTAGCGACCCCATTTGTGAACTGATATTTACGATTTTGGGCTCTTTGCCTTTTTCAAGCAAATTTATAAAACTCCGGGCAATTAAAATCGGCGCGATAGAATTAATTCTGAATGAGGCCAACATCTTTGAGACATCCAGATTGTCCAGATTTTCATTTTTTATATAAATGCCCGCATTATTGATCAATATATCCAGACTGCCGGTCACCCTGCTTACCTCAGTTACGGCAACATCAAATGAATCCGTCTCCCCGAGATCCAATTTTACTATATTCAGCCTTTCCGGCCAGGCATCCATCAGCCGCTTTAAGCCGTTTGCAGCATCGGGATTTCTGCATCCGGCAAACACATGATCACCCCGCGCCAGATATTGTCTGACAAACTCGATCCCAATTCCTCTGTTTGATCCCGTGATAAAAATCTTCTTCATATCAGACCTGTACTGTTTTTTGATTGTTTAAGATAATCATGGCATTTATGGTAAACCATCAAAATAATATTTTAGAAAGTTTTTAGAGCAGATCGAATCTTACTGTTAGTCTGAACCTGTCTCTGTCCGCGTCTGCTGATATCCCATCCGCTCCAAATCTTCCCAGAAACTCTTTTACCCGGGGAAATATCCATTTGCTGACCGCATAACTGCCAAGAACCGCAATCGTCCCCGCTGTCCCGTCCCTCCAGGAGAAACCGTCTCCACCAATAAAACCTGCGTCTTCCCATTTGAGATATCCATCCTTAATTTCCCAAAGCCAAACAAGTGAAGCGGCATAAAGCAAAGCGGATTCTTTCGAAACCGTATGATTGGCGATTGCCCAGTATAATCCCCCCGACCCCGAAAAGTGAATCCAGTAGGAATCCCGGTTTTTAAAAAGGTTTTTTAACGTCAGCGGCGCATCATCCGCATTTCGCCATCCATCGCCATCTTCACCGTTTGCAATAATTATTCCCATCGATATGAGAACCGTAGACGCGACAATAAATTTTGCTCCGTCATACTTGCGGACGATGCTGAGAAAAATATCCAATCCTTCTGCCGCGAGATATCCTTCCCAATAACCATGCCATTCTTTCCTGAATTTAAACGGATTAAGCTGAATACCTTTCATCGTGTCATATGAGATCATCTGGTAACCTGCCGCAGCGATTGCCAGGCTGCTTAACCGCCCTTTAAGCGATAAAGGTTCAAGGTTAAAAACATTTGCAGTTAGTGACTTACTGTACGCATTGGCGAATAGCCCCATGGCCGCTCTCGCGCCGGGAGCATTCTCATCCCTCTGGATTTCCGTCGCGCAAAGCGTTGTATGAAACAGAATAAGCGCCAATATAATCTGATAAAGAAATACTTTTCTCACCCCACATCCCCCGATTTTTGTGAAGATTAAGTATATAAATTTGCAGCTCAATTAAAAAAGTAATTTACGTGATTAACCAATCACAAATTTTATCCACAGCCGTCAGGCAATTCCGGCAATACGTTTCGAGAAATACATGATCAAGCGATTTTCCCTCGGCGATTTGAGAAGCGGCGGTCAGGACACGCGCCCCGTCAAAATCAACATAAGCCAGTCTTGCCGTGAGTTCTTCAGGTGATCTTCCAAAAACACTCCCCGGCAGTATAGCCACGCCGGTTTCTTCAAGAAGACGCTCACATAACTGTTCATTGTTATAAATTCCCCTCTGTATCATTTTCTCCCTGAAAGGGCTAAAATCAGGGAAGAGATAAAAAGCGCCTTTTGGTTCTGACAGGCTGACCCCGGACTTTCTTAATTTAGATACCAGAACCGCGCTTAGAGATCTTAAAACCCGCCTCGACTGCGACAGATATCTCTCAATTTCCAGCCCGCCCTGAAAGGCTCTCACTGCCGCGTATTGAATAGGGGCTGATGTGGAAGTGTATGTTTCACTGGCTACAACAGCCATGGCATCACGCAGCCAGGTCAATGATCTTGGAAACGCGAATGTACCAAGACGCCATCCGCCGGCGCCGCACCACTTACTCAAGCCTGAGCTTATAATGGTGCCTTCGGGATAATACCGCGCGATGGAAACATGCTGTCCCAGGTGGTGCAATTCACCATAAATTTCATCTGATAAAAGCAATACATGGTATTTACGGGCAATATGCGCGATCGCTTTAAGTTCATCAATCCGGTAGGTACACCCATGTGGATTAGCAGGGTAATTCAGTATCACCAGCCTCGGCCTGTCCGGATCCATACTACATAACTTTTCAAACTCTTCCGGCATGATACGCCAGCAGTCCCCGGCGTTGGTGGGTACCCAGCTTATGTGCCGTCCCACAATATGCGCCTGTGGCGCATAGGAAACCCAGCTTGGCGTAGGAATAACTAAATCGCCGTAATAGACCAGTTGAAGAATAAACATTAATTCTTTTGAACCGGGACCGATCATGATGTTGTCAGGAGTAAAATCTACACCTTGGGCGCGATGCAGATATCCCGCAACCGCGCCTCTTAGTTCCCTGAGACCCATGACCGGCAGATAATCCTTTTGATGGGTATTCGCTTTTAATTCATCCTGAACGACCTGTGGCACCGGAAAAGGCGATTGCCCCAGTCCCAACTTGAAAATCTGGTGGCCTTCGCGAATCATTTTATCACTGATTTCATTGATTCGTAATGTCGCGGATTGCTGCAATCCTCTCACATTAAGATTAAGGTTAACCCCCGGAGCATGATTTTTTCTTGATTGCATGCTGACTCCTTAGTTAGACATTTCCAGACAATATCGCCCACATCGTTAACTAATATATTTTTATAAATTCTATATTCTGAACGTTAAATACAAACATTTAAAAATAACGCTTAAAACAATAAAAACCATCAAAGAAATGAATATTTATATCCTTAAGTCATTCTCTAACCCCCATATTCCTTGAATTATTCATCCATATTGAAATCCGAAATCAGTGAAGGAATAAAAAATCTTGTGGATTAATTCTGCTTAAACTAATTTATTTCTTTAAAGGAATATTAATTGAACCGAAGAAATTTTATTTTAAATTTAAAAGTTTACAAGGTCTTTTATAATTGGAGACAGATCGTCTTTATTAATCCCGCCACTCTAAAAATGAAGGCTGACGAAACGGAATTGATTCATATGTTGCTCAATAAGCATTCAACCGGAGGCTCTTTATGAAAATATTTATTAATTTCACTTCATTAACTATTTTTTTCCTTGCATCAACACTCTTTGCGCAAACTTTTAACGGGGAACCTTTTACACACACATTTTCAATCGTAGCACGTGATGAACAGACAGGCGAACTGGGAGTGGCTGTTCAGTCACACTGGTTTTCCGTGGGATCGATTGTTTCATGGGCGGAGGCCGGCGTTGGAGCAGTAGCCACACAATCGATGGTAAACGCTTCTTTTGGCCCGCGCGGACTCGATTTGCTAAAATCCGGTCAATCATCTTCCGAAGCGCTCAATGATCTCATCGCCTCGGATGAGGGGCGTGATTTTCGGCAGGTGGCAATAATCAATACAAAGGGTCAGGTCGCGGCTTACACCGGAGAGAAATGTATAGCTGACGCCGGACATATTACCGGTAAAAATTATTCCGTTCAGGCAAACATGATGCTAAATGATAAAGTTGTCCCCGCCATGTCCAAGGCATTTGAATCGAGTACAGGCCCTCTCGCGGAAAGAATGCTGGCGGCTCTGAAAGCGGCACAGGCAGCGGGAGGCGATATTCGCGGACAACAGTCGGCGGCCATACTTGTTGTTAAAGGAAAAGCGACGGGTAATCTTTGGGAGGACCGCAAAATTGATTTAAGAGTTGAAGATCATCCCGACGCGGTTAATGAAATTGAACGCGTTCTCAGAGTTTACCGCGCTTATGAACACATGAACAACGGTGATCTGGCCATCGAAAAAGGCGATGAACAGGGAGCGCTGCGGGAATACGGAGCGGCTGAATCGATGTTTCCGAAAAACATCGAGATGAAATACTGGCACGCGGTCTCACTTGTAAACATTGGCATGTTAGACAAAGCCCTGCCCATGTTCGAAGAAATATTTAAAAAAGATAAGAACTGGGCGGAACTGACAAGGCGAATTGTCAAAAACGGACTTCTGAATGTGGATCATGCAACACTTGAAAAAATTATTTCCGCGGGGAAATGAGCAAACAAAAAAAAGCCTTAAAAAAGGTCTTTTTTTTATTCCAAATCAAATTAAATGTGTTTTATATCAAAATATTCCCGTATAATTTTTGTAAGTCATTAATTTTATATGATTTATAGACAGTACTATTTCTTTAATATTCGGTAAAATTTATCAATTTTTAAACATTTCCCTATTTTTTAGCCATATTTATTAACAATTTTATAGAATAAAGTGTTATGAATCTCCATTCTTTTGACGTAGATCAAAGCTCCCCGATGATTATTGTTTATATTCCCCTTTAAAATATCACAAAACTATTCAGAATTTTCACCAAAAAAAGGACATGACTAATTTATCATTACAGCGTTACTGGATAAATATCCTGATAGTTTTAGTCATCTTCCCTTTTTAATCGGGAAGCAGATTTGACCCGGGGCTCTTATTTAAACCCGGATTAACAATTTTGGTAAACGGACAAAGGAAAAAAGATTTCATTTAATTTTAACCCGTGTACGAATCGATATGAGATTATCTCCTGCAAAATTGAAGGTTGAATTATGATTATATTTACCTGGCACGGTCAATATACCGCCCGGGATTTTAATAATATTTGTAACAACTTTTTTCACCATCTACAAATCTAACTTATTGAAGGAGGTTTTTATGCAGAAGAAGTTTACGGTATTATTAATTCTTCTATATCTGTCTGTCGGCAGTTTGTTTGCCCAGCAGATACCGGGCGCAGCGCCCGGATTTACAACAGATAACGCGTCTCCCGGATTTCAGCAGGGCGTGATCTCGTCGCAAATCGAGAAATCTTTGCTTAAACCCGCGGATTTTGTCTTTGCTACTACTTCTTACACCTTTTCAGATCTTATTGTTTTTAGCTACTTCGATAATACAACATTTAACTTTTTTAATTCTGCGGGTGAATTAATTGGCACAACCACATTAAATAATGATGAATATTATGCTTTTACTTCCGGCGCCGGTGTATATAGAGTTGAAGGTTCTAACTCCTTTACTCTGCTTGTTGGCGATCCTGTTTCTAATTATGTAATGGGTTATTTCGCTGTTGATGAAGCCGGCAGAGCCTTATCCACAAGGATAAACACATATATGCCCGATGCATACGGTTATGCTCATTTTATCCTATTCGGTTATGAAGACGGAACAGAATTCACTATCCGGGATCTCTCATCCGGAAACACCATTGCCGCCGGAATATTAAATGAGGGTGAACATTTTCAATTAGACGGTTATTATGGTGTTTTTCTTGGTGTCAGATCGAGCAAACCGGTATCCGCTCTGAGTTATGGCGATCAGGGATACTTTATACCGGCTACCAACGGTCTGTTTACCGGTACGCATTTTTATGGTTTTGCCGGATATGTGGGCGGCTGGCCAAACGGAATCATCATTACCGCATATTCAGATAACACCACTTATACGGTGACCAACTCCACAACTCAGGAAGTGATTTCATCAGGAACGTTAAATGAAGGCGAAGTGGCCTATGACATCATATATGAAGATACTTACTGGGAAGTCGAAACCAGCAATAATGCGACAGTATGTAATACTCCCTATGCATATTACTCAGGTAGTTATTACTATCTGACAAGGCAAGTGGATGAATCAGGACGCGGGATAGGTACTAATTTCTATACACCCGTTATTCCCGGCGACTATAATATCTTCTCATACGAGGACGGAAATGAAATTACGGTTTATGATCCCAATACAGAGTCAAACGTCTGGACAGGGACTTTAAATGAAGGCGAAGGCTATTATTTTTATTCGACTAAAACCGTTTATCATGTAACGGGGACAAAAAACTTATCAATTATAAGCTCATTTGGTGGCGCGGCCGGCGCTGATTTTATGCCGCTGAATTTTGCGCTGGGATTGCCCGATCTCGCTGTCTCGGCAAGTGATATTGTTTTATTGCCTGACACTGAAACAAGAAATGCCGGTGATCCCATCACCATCAAAACAACGGTGCATAACTATGGATTTGCCACCGCGATGAATGTGGGAATCCGCTTATTCGACGGCGACCCTGACGGCGGTATTCCAATCTCGGCAGTCATGTATGTCGATTCAATCCAGGCCGGATCAAGCTATACATTTTCATTCGACTGGACGGTGCCTACTAATCCAGCTTATCACGCTATCTATGCTCAGATTGATCCAAACGATGTGGTAGTTGAATCAAACGGCTCAAACAATATCGCTTATAGGTTCGTCATACCAAACGATGACCTGCTGCCGCCAATATCGGTATCGGTTTCATCAATATCATCAATAAAAGTGGAAAACAGCGTACCGCAGACCACTTCATTTTCAGTTACCGCGAGCCTGTTCAATACCGGTGGTGTGGAAGCGACAAATGTCACAGCCACAATAAATCTCCCAAGCGGTCTTTCCCTGGTCGAAGGCAACGCGACTACCGAATTTGGGAATATGCAGGCAAATGGCGGTGACTATACTGTCTGGCCTATTCATGTTGACAACCTTCCTGCCGGAGATGTATTTTTTTACACCATCACCGTTGACGCGGATAACGCTCCCGCAAAAATCATCGAACGTATGATTCAGATAAATAAGCTGGATCCGCCTGATCTGGGTATTTCCCTTGTTCAGAATTCTGCATTCACCATGTTTGCCGAAATATTTATGACCACGGATATTCCTCTCATGGCGCCGCCTGAAGTGACCGCGTCCCTCGGAGAATCAAGCGCAGATCTAACAGTGAATGACATCTCCCTCTACAATTATGGCTGTAAAGTTTATTTTACGGCTTCCGGTACTATCCATTTAAGCGTGGATGCCATCAGTGTTTTCGGACCGGACGCATCCTTTGAAAAAGACTTCGGAGTTCAGCTGCTAAAACCCGGTGAAGAAACACTGGCCTACAGTCCCGATGGTGATGTGAGCCTGTTTATCCCTGCAGATGCCGTTAGAGATGAAATGTTCATGACAATCTTTAAATCAGATATCATCAGGAATGAATCGGGTATGTTTGAAGGTTCAGAAATACAATTTGGACCGACCGATTACGTATCAGATAAAGAATTTGTTCTGACCTTTAAATATGATGAGCTCATCAAGAATCAGGTATATGATGAATCAAGACTTAAGGTATATTATCGTTCTGCGGCGGGATGGGTAGAGCAAGAGACCTACATTGATAAGACGAACAAAGAACTTGTCATTAACACTTCCAAACTCGGTACATATAAATTGGGTGAAGGTGACGCAATAACTAACGCGATGCCTCAGAGTTTTGTCCTGAATCAGAATTTCCCAAATCCTTTTAACCCGGTCACTGATATTGAGTTTACAATTGCAAATAAGGTTCCTCAGAATACCGAACTGGTCGTGTATAACAGTCTGGGACAAAAATTAAAAACTTTGTTCAGCGGAAAATATTCTTTTGGCACTTTCAAAGTCCGCTGGGATGGAACCAATTCATCCGGACAAAAAGTTTCCAGTGGTGTGTATTTCTACCAGCTTGTTTCAGGCGACCAGGTAGTTTCTAAAAAAATGATATTGATAAAATAAAACAGATTGGATAAGGAGCTTTATTATGAAAATCAAAAAACTTCTGTTATATAATTTGTGGCTGATATTAATATTTTCTATTGCATTTGTCGGCTGCAGTTCAGATTCTACGAGCAATAAGGACGATGGCACGACAATATCTGACGCGAGCGTTAGTGGCTGGAATGCGTTTAAGGCGGGAAATTATCAGGAAGCCATTGGATATTTTGATACCGCCCTTTCTGACAACCCGAATGAATTTGCAGCCCATCTCGGTCTTGCCTGGAGTTATTCCAAATTGGGAGAAATCGCGACGGCATACGATTATTTTGACTCCGCAGATGACCTGAACATTTCAAGCAATGATCTGTATGCAGGTATGGCTTTTGCCGAACTCGTTCTCGGTTTATATGACAATTCTATTGTGCACGCCTCAATGGCAATCAGCAATGAGGCTAACTGGTCATTCACCTATAATTCTCCGTCCATCGGAATCGATCTGGATTACAAGGATTTACAATTGTGTATGGCCCAGGATTATTTCTGGCTCGGTGATTTCGATGGCAGCCTGACTGAAGTTCAGAAATTAAATGCCAGTTTTAATGCGGATGTCAGTACTTCCGACGGACAACAGGCATTGCATGAAGAAATTATGAGATTACGCGGCGTCATTTAACAAAACCGTCAGGTTTAAAGCCTTTCCCTTCACCGGGAAAGGCTTTTTTCTTTACTTTATCTCTTTCTTTCCAGCCAAACTTCAATTGAACCCAAACTTTTTACTTGTTTAAGTTCATATTTTGATTACCTTTATAGTTTTACATGATCATTTACTATGAGAAATGTTTGGAAAATATAAATGCACTTTCCGCGGCGATCATTGCCGGTGGAAAAAGCGCCAGATTTGGTACTTCGAAGGTCACAGCTGTCTATAAAAATAAGCGACTTATAGACTGGGCCGCCGGGCTGGCTGAAGGTATCGCGGACAATATCGTTATCGTTTCAGGCCCGGAAGAGATCAAATATTTTGATCACATCAGGTCTGTGCGGGACAAAGTTACCGACCGGGGGCCTATTGGCGGTATCTATACGGCGCTGGCCTGTTTCCCGGACCAATGGATTGCCGTTCTGCCATGTGATATGCCCCGCCTTTCGGCAAAAGTGTATCATTATATGATGAACTCCCGATCGGCCGATCAAGCAGTTGTCGCAAAGTCCGATAAGGGTATCGAGCCCTTGGTCTCTATCTGGCCGGCCAACGCATTAAGGATCGTCGAACAGTCAATCCGTGAGGGAAATTACAGTCTGCACAAACTTCTTTCACGCTTAAACGCCGTTCAGGTCGATATCCCCAATAATATGCCGGGGTATAAACCCGAATACTTTTATAATGTCAATACCCGGGAAGACCTGGCAAGATTGATGCAGACAGATGAGTTTCCTGATCAGACAGAGTGATACCTGAAGCAAGAAAAATGAATAATCCCATCAAAAATACAATGATTACCAATGATTCTCCGGCCGGGTATTACTTTTCCCGTACGAGAGCTATCGACCGAATTACAGCGCTTTGGGCCTTAAGCGAAGCAGGACTCGGAGGCATTCTGCATGCATTTAAAATCCCGTTCACCGGATTGATAATCGGCAGCAGCGCTGTGATATTTATGACGCTTATCGCTTGTTTTTCGGATAAAAAAAACACCATTCTCCGCGCCACTCTATTGGTTTTAATTGTGAAAGGTCTTGTCAGTCCACACACACCGATTACCGCGTATATCGCCGTGGGTTTGCAGGGTTTGTTCGGTGAATTTATATTCCGATGGATAAAATACCCCGGTATAGCCGCTCCCATCCTCGGAGCTCTGGCCTTGTTTCAATCGGGAATTCAGAAAATCATCATTTTGACCGTTGTTTTCGGTAATAATCTGTGGAATTCGATTGACTTGTTTACAGAATATATTCTTGGTCAACTTTTTCTTTCAGGAACGGATTCCCTGCCACTCAGCATCAGCGCCTTATTTATCATTCTATATGTAGGCATTCACGTTGCGGCCGGTGTATCGGCAGGTGTTTGGGCGCCTATCCTTAGCGTTAAAATAAAAAACGAATTAAAAAACAATCCGGTATCGTTGAATCTGACTGTGGATTCTGATAAAGCGGATAATCCTCCGAAAAAAAAGAAAAGAAAACGTCCCTGGCATAAATTTTCCAATATAATGCTACTCGTGATTATATCATCGATCCTGATTTTGTCCTATATTTTTCCCGTATTTGAGAAAAACCAAGGAACAGCAGCTTTATTAATGGTAGCGAGATCCGTTCTTATAATGACTATCTGGTACTTTATATTAGGACCGATAGTGATCAACAAACTCAGGTCATATTTGAGCAGAAAAAAAATACACTATTCGCCGGAAATTGAATCTATAATTGGATTGTTCCCCTTATTTAAACAAATTATCCGGCAAAGCTGGATCGTATCCGGAGATAATAAGGGAATCAGGAGATTGGACAGTTTTATGACACAGCTCTTCATCCAGGTTTTAACAGTCGAAACAACTGTCCGGGAGAAGAATGACTCATCGGGGATCTAACCCTTATCATATAAAATAGTCTCACAAAAAAATAATTGATATGTCGGAAAACACTTACAAACGCCGCACATTTTTACATACATTAGGCCGGAGAATTTTATTTCTGGCTGCAGGTCTTTTGTATTTTCCATTTTCCGGTTTTTTAAATCGTATTTCCCAAAAGAAACATGTTCTAAAATTAAAATTGAAAGACCTGAAGGAAACCGAATTTTTCTTTGTCAGAACTGACCATCAAAAATTGCGCATCATTTCAAAAAAATGTACTCATTTGGGATGCACCGTAAATTTTAACGAAAACAGCAAAATGTTCATCTGCCCCTGTCACGGCAGCAAATTTGACAATGAAGGGAATTATTTATCCGGACCGGCAAAAAAAAATCTGACCGATCTGGATTATAAACTCAACGAAACGAATGATATTGAGATAATTATTTGATCTTTTTTGAAAATGGATAAAATCTTGAACCGATCAGTCTTTTTTGAAAAAACATTGTGGATGCCGGGCTGGGGGGAAATTTCACTCAGCAGCCTTGTATTAGCCCTGATTTCAGGATTAATGCTCATACCCTTCTATATTTCCGGCGACGATCCATTCCGGAGTGTCAGTCAATTCATCAGCGCCGGCTATATGGGTGCTTTTTTACACGGTTTCCATTCTTACGCGGGTGATATATTTCTAATTTCAACAGTCATCCATATCATTGAATATCTTTTAAAAAAAACTTATCAAAGCTATACCATGAAATCATGGGGATTGCTTATCATTCTGTTCGTAATCTCCATTCTTACCGTCTTCAGCGGATTTTTAAGTATCGGCAGCAAGGAAAGTTTTTCCGCGGTGCATATCTTTGACGGAATCCTGCAAACGCTTCCCGCGCTTGGGAATACTCTGTCAAACTTTCTCCTGCAGTCGGAACGTTCAACAACACCGCTGGCGGTAATCTATACGCATCACGCGGCCACTTTTTCAATCTTATCCGTGATTCTTACCTATATTCATATTCACAGATTAAAATCGGAGCGGTACGCGTTTGCATATACAATCATATTGATCTCACTTTTTGCAATTTTGTTTCCCGCAAAACTGGGATTCAGACCGGACGCGGTTATTGAAGTTGTAAAAGGACCCTGGTACTTCATCGGATTGCAGGAACTTCTTGCCTGGCTGCCGGTTTCGATCGCTGGTGTTGTTTTCCCCTCGCTGATACTCATCGCCTTCTTTCTGTTACCGGTAGTAAAGAAATTTGAAAAGTCCGTGCTGTATTTTATACTCCTTATGATTATTATTTATATGATTGAAAGCATCATTGGTACATATTTTCGAGGGGATGGATGGCAATTTTTAAACAGATGAAACCCCGGACATATTTAATTCTTTCAATTTTGATTCTTCTTCTGGTTATCATTTTAACCATACAGAATAACGGCACGAATGATAACATAAACGCCCTTAATCGGCCTGACCGCTGTATTTCCTGTCATGCTGATGAGAAGGATATGAGTTCTTCACACCCAAATAAAATCTTTGGATGTTACACCTGTCATCTCGGAAATCCGGATGCAGCCGATGAAAGAAACGCGCACTACGGCATGGTCAGGAATCCATCCGATCTACACTGGGTTGACCAAACCTGCGGTAAAAGCGAATGCCATTCCGATCTGGCGCATTCCGTTAAAAATTCCATAATGACTTCAAATTCAGGACTGGTTGCGTCAACTCTCTATCAATGGTATGAAAAATCAACTCCCGATGATTCCACGCTTCATATAGATCAGAACATTCCGGACACTTCGCTGGCGACCTCGCATCTCCGAAAGCTTTGCGCGAGTTGTCATATCAATAAACGCGAAAATGATTTCCCCGGAGAAATCGGAGAACGCGGTGGCGGATGCAACGATTGTCACCTGGTGAAAAACGAGAATTTGAAAATACATCCAACGCTGAGTGTGGAAATCGATATCCCGACCTGTGAAAAATGCCATAACCGCTCCAACAGAACAGCGCTGACCTATCAGGGAAAATTTGAATCAGAAGGATACGGCACACCCTATGAGGGCGGAAATACTTCCCAAATGGAACTCTCAGGCGGCAGATTTTACTATCATATAACAGCGGATGTCCATTTTGACGCGGGAATGACCTGTATCGACTGCCATGTCGCGGAAGATATCATGGGAGACGGCAAAAGATACGAGCACCTTGAACAGCAGGTGCATATCAAATGTGAAGACTGTCATGACGCGGAATTTGAACGTCCTCCCGCGGATAATATTGTATGGAAAATTATATCTGTCAACCAAAATCTTATGATGCCGGATGATTCCCTGTTGGCAAGAACAACCCGCGGTTCATTTTACGCCAATGTAGAAATGCGGTCGGGAAAGCCCGTGCTGACCAGAAAACTTGACGGTAAAGAGCTGGAAATTCCGCAAAACAAAAATAATGAAGCCTGTAATTTTCAGGGACATGATAGGATGGGATGTCAGTCCTGTCACTCCGCTTATACGCCGCAGTGTTACGGTTGTCATGATATTTACGATCCCACCAAAAAACAGCTTGACAAAGTCAGCAATGAGGAAACATTCGGCCACTGGCGTGAGGGACGCTCATACCTGCGCTATGAAAAACCCACACTCGGTGTGGACAATCTGGATCGGGTTATGCCCTTCGCTCCCGGATGCCAGGTGTATTTAACCGAACTGAATGACTCTTTGCAGATCAGACAGCAAAAAACCTGGCTGACCATGGCCCCGTTTGATCCGCATTCTACAAGAAAATCAGTGCCGGAATGTATAGATTGCCACAGTAATATCAAGCGTCTAGGAATGGGAGAAGGATTTCTGAAACCGCGAGAAAATGGTTTCGAAACACAGCAACTGTACGATACGCAAACGGCCGGCCTTGGGAAAACTAGCCTTGAGATGATGACCGATGGTCAGGGCAGGCTGACCCAACGCATGTCAAGACTCACCGCCCGCCCGTTTGACATGAAAGAGATCAAAAACATTTACAGGGTTAGTCTTTGTATCACCTGTCATGATACCTATAATGACGCCATTTATAGAAATTTTGAACAAAGTATCGAAAGGTACCGGAATGAGAGCCACCTGCCATGCAGAAAAAATTGATGATTAAGAGTTGTTATTCTGTGAGGTTAATCCGACAAATAAGCCTTCAGGTTTTATTGCTCATGGTCGTGTCCGCCGGATACGCGGGCGAGAACTGCGTTGATTGTCATAAGGGTATTGAATCCAGCTGCAATATTACCTGCGCGGACTGTCATTCCTCACCAAACGCTGATTTTCAACCCGATCAGGCAGGTCATTCGCGTGTGATACAAAATCCTTCATTAGAAAAATGGTGGCGTGAAAAATGTCTCAGCTGTCATCAAAAAGAAATCACTCAATTTAAAAACAGCCTTCACTACTCTGCCGGGGGAATGATCTCACAGACCAGATATCTTTGGGGAAAAGACAAAACGCTTGTTACGAATCCTGATCCCGATCAATGGAAACTGCTGGGCAGAACAGGACGCGCCACAGGTACGACCCCTCCGGAGCTCGTGGACAATCTGCTGGCAAAAAAATGTCTTTCCTGTCACTTTAACGCTTCAGGGAAGGATGAGCAGCCTGGTAAAATAAGAGCCGGCGGATGCGCATCTTGTCATATTCCCTTCGATCAGAAAAATGGTGAGCCCCTGCATGGTCATAAAATGCAGAAAAAAGTTGTGGATAAAACCTGTCTGACTTGTCATTCAAATAATCATATCGGTGGTGACTATTATGGTTATTTTGAACATGACTATCATCAGGAATACGCGACGCCTTACGGAAGCCAACCCTTCTTCGGCGCCTATCAGCACCGTCTCGCTACCGATGTGCATCAGAATGCGGGTATGACATGTCTTGACTGTCACACTTCACAGAGTGTCATGGGTGATTTCCGAAATAGAAAATTTGGAGAGCAGCCTTCGGATATCAGGTGCGAAAATTGCCACGGCGGATTTAAACAAGCTCCAAATAAAAAAGATGTAATAAAATTTAATAAAGACATCATATCACATATGGATTTTCACGCGGATTTAACCTGCGGTTCGTGTCACGCGCAATGGTCATACCAGGATTACGGTCTTCATCTTTTTCTGGATGAAACCAAACATTATGAAATATGGGAAAATTTGATTTGGCAGGGAGATAAATCCGTTATCAATTTATTGACCGATATGTTTCTGATTGATCCGACAGTACGGCCAACCGCTCATTCGCCCAATCGTTTAACAGGTGTGGAATCAACCGGAATCTGGTATAAAGGCTGGTCGTTCAGACGATGGGAAGATCCCGTGCTGGGAGTAAATTCCAATGGAAAATACTCAATTATCCGACCGCTACATCAGTATTTTATAACGTATGTGGATTCCAGTGAAAATTTATGGCTTGATTCGGTCATCCCGAAAAGATCTGACGGGCGCCCCGGTTGGTCATGGGATGCGTACACACCCCACACAACCGGGAAGAGTGGGCGCGTCTGTGAAAGCTGTCACGGTAATACCAAAGCCGCCGGATTGGGAATTCGCAATGCTTTTTCGAACTCCGTTTCAAATTCAATAACTCTGCCGACCGAACCTGTTATACCGGGAAGCCGTTTATTAAACAGTCAGGAACAACGAAGATTGTTGGAAAAATCGGCGGATTACAAAAAGTGGCGGACAAGGGCATTTAAAAACGACGGCATAGAAGAACTATTCAACAAATAAAAAAAAGCAGAGCAGAAATTATCTGCCCTGCTTCAGGTAATCTTAACATCCCTCATCACGCTTTTTCTTTGGCATCCTGATTGCTCTTTTTACAGGAGCCGGCGCTTCAATTGTTACTTCGGATGAAGTAGCGACCGCCGTTCCCATCATCACCGGCCCAGCCGCTTTTCGGAACTGGTAAGTGAAGAGTTCATCGTCCGTGTAGCTACCTTCCGGAGGATTAGGATTGCTAAAAACATCTACCCAGTAATTCATTCCGCCCGAAAGAATATAAACTTCCTTATATCCCAATTGCTTCATAAAAATCCAGGCCTGGGATGCATTTGTGTTTCCGTTTGAAGTAAGAATCAACATTTTATTCGCATAGATATAGTCCCTGCTCTCTGAATCGACCAATTTCTCAAGCGGAATGCTGACACTTCCGGGAATATGATATTTTGCATAGTCATCCTTTGACCGGACATCAATCACCTGAAAACCCGGATCTTTATCAATAATCCAGTGCGCCAGGTCTTCCGGCTGAACAAAATCTTTTTTTGTCGTGATTTCTTTGATCAGTTGTTCGGCTGTAACCGGCTTCCGGCTCATCTTATCCACGGGTGAGAATGCCAGAATCAGACCCAATAAAACCAACAAACCAAAACCGAGAGTTTTGCTTGAAAATGTCATTATACAGTCTCCTTCCTGAACTTTCTCTCCAACCATTCACCGCCGTAAAACATACCCACGGCCATCAGAATAACGAGAAGTCCCACCACACCGGTGGAAAGACCAAAAAAGTCGGTCAGCTTCGCGTTACCCATGAAACCGGCATAATAGAACTCTTCGATGAACGGGAACATCTCCCCAAACACGAACATCCCGAACAGAGCTCCCAAAATATACACAAAACCGTCAATTCTTCCAGTCGCCGCGCCCACAACTGAGGTACCCGGGCAATATCCGCCGATCGCGAAACCGACTCCCAAAACGAGTCCGCCGATTGTCTGAGCCCAGATATATGTCGGATTGATATATACTTTTTCAATATCGAGATAGCCAAACAAGGTCATATACATCATTCCTACCATCGCCACCAGTATGGCCGTAAACATGACTTTCAGGACCGTCATATCTTCAAAATAAAATTGAAGGGCTAATTTACGGCTGTCGCCAAAACCGGCTCTTTCCAGCCAGAAACCAAAACTGATACCAAGGATCAGAGCGATTATAAAACTTGTCTGCTCTCCAAAAAATCCCATTTTAAAAAAGGGTGCCATAGTTTTCTCCATCATTTAAATTTCCGAGAAGATCTAAAATTCTTATCAGATCATATTCCCTTTGACGATCATTGATTTATAACCACTGTCTCCGGACGAAATATGCGGTCATGTATCCACCCGCGAAGATCATCAGCATAAAAACCCAGCCTCCAAGAGCGAGCGTCGCCCCACCGGTAAGCGCAAGACCACTGGTACATCCTCGCGCCAAACGCGCGGCGAATCCCATTAAGGCGCCTCCACCAAAAGCAAGAGCTAAACGCCCTTTGTTTGAAATATTCGGACCTTTGCCGATTTTAAATTTCAGGCGTCCCGCGAGAGCCCCTGATAAAAATCCGCCGATAATGACACCAATTACTTCAAAAATCAGCCAGTTTGACAAAGGATTATTTGCATATTTGCTAAAATAAGGATTTGCCGCCACATGATCGGCTGCGAACAGGTTTAGAAACCAGACTTCAAACCTCATCATGGCACCGGAAGCGCCAAGTCCCCGCCCCATAATCACAAAAGCCAGCAAGAGTGTAATCCCCAGGCCAATTCCTGATAAATAGGGTGACCAATACTTTTGTTCTTTCATCTTTTGATTCCTCTCGTTAAAACCCGGAATTATTCTTTATATTTATTTTAAGATCCACTTTTTTCTTTGGGCACGGACTTCCTCACCCAATATTTTTTTTAAACCTTCCTACTTCTTACTTCTTTGTCTGAACTCTGATTCGACTGATTAAATGACAACTCTGATTTCCAATTTCTTAATCATCCAAATCATTTAATCATTTTAATCCCGGTTCAGACCGTTCTTAATCTTTTTTCATTTTTCTTTTTTCTTAACCTTCCCACTTCCTACTTCTTACTTCCTACTTCTTACTTCTTTGTCTGAACTCTGATTCGACTGATTAAATGACAACTCTGATTTCCAATTTCTTAATCATCCAAATCATTTAATCATTTTAATCCCGGTTCAGACCGTTCTTAATCTTTTTTCTTTTTTCTTTTTTCTTAACCTTCCCACTTCCCACTTCCAACTTCCTACTTCTTACTTCTTTGTCTGAACTCTGATTCGACTGATTAAATGACAACTCTGATTTCCAATTTCTTAATCATCCAAATCATTTAATCATTTTAATCCAGGTTCAGACCGTTCTTAATCTTTTTTCTTTTTTCTTTTTTCTTTTTTCTTAACCTTCCTACTTCCTACTTCTTACTTCCTACTTCTTCTTCCTCCCTACTCCAAAAACTTATACAGCCATCTCGAAGTCTGCCCGGCGTCAACAACAATGAATCTCAGAATAAATCCGCCCATAAGCACAAGCAATGCCGGAATTTGCAAAGGAATCTTCACGCCGCGAAGTTCCAGAAGCTCTACAATAAGCGGAATCACCAGCCCTAATCCGACGATAAATGTCCAGAATACAGCGGTGTACGGTCCGCCGAGGAAAAGTTCCGCGGCCTGAATATGGACCTCGGTGCTGGCCAGAAATCCCATAAACATATGAACGATTAAGAACAGCTCCGCACCAATCAGGGTTAAATCAATCTGACTGAACCTTTTCTTCTCTTCATGAGATTTTGACAGCAAAATGATGAACGCCGTTCCTGTGGATAAACCGGAAACCAGAAATAAGGGCCCGAGTATCGATGTGTTCCAGAATGGACGCGCATTAAAGGCGGAAAGCAGAATACCTGTGTACATACCGAGAATAAGCGCGAGGATCATAACCGACCAGGCCAGAAGTTTGCGGTAATTTTTTAGTAAATCCGCGCTGATTTTTAATATTTTATATTTCCAGTTCCATTTAGGAAATACATCCTCGATCCATGTTGCGATCCAGAGTATGGAGAGCGGAAAGATTAAAAGAAGCGTCCACGCGCCCCAGGACATCGGTGACTCCCACCGGACTGTCGTGTACAGTCGCCAAAAATAGAGTTTATGCGACAAATCGAGAAACAACGCCAGCAATCCGATTGATAAAAACACGGGGACAAATAACGGCGCGATTTTCACCGCTGTCGGGTAGTCATTCTGTCGGCCGCGGATATAATATAGAGTTGAGAAGAACAGAATACCGGCAACAAGCCCTCCAAGAAACAGGTAAACAGGGATTTCCCAACCCCATGCATGAAGCACCGGATCAATACCCGGATTCATTCTCCCTGATGTGATGGTTATTTCTTTCATTTTGATTCTCCAGAAATTTTATTTACAAATCCTAAAAACCGGTTCATATTTTACAGCAGATAATAAACATGAGGTTTTGTACCTGCTTCCGGGATGAGTGTCTTATTTTTTCTCGTACGGATTGTTTTTGAGATCTCACTATTCGGATCATCCAGATCTCCAAAAATCATCGCGTGTGTCGGACAGACGCTGACACATGCCGGATCTTTTCCGTCTTTAACTCTGTGAATACAAAATGTACACTTATCCACATAGCCTTCAGGATGAACAAATCTTGCATCGTAAGGGCAGGAAGCAATACACGCCTTACAACCGATACATTCCTCATGAGTCACCAGAACAATGCCACCTTCTTCATAATGACTGGCGCTGGTCGGGCAGGAACGCACACAGGGCGCGTCTTCACAGTGATTGCATCGTTCTGAGCGGATTTCAAGCTGTAATTCCGGATAGACACCGGTCATTTCCTCAACAATCCAGTCTTTACAGTATCCTATCGGAACATTATTTTCCGTCTGGCAGGCAACAACGCAATCGGCGCAACCCACACATCGTTTTGTATCTATAGCCATTGCATATCGAGACATTTACGCTACCTCCCTCTTAAAGGTGACAAAATTAACACGCATTCCCGTGCCTCCCATAATCGGATCAACTTTAACCCTGCTAATCAGTCCCGTGTCATTTGCACCCTTCTGATAAGAACGGGTCATTTGTTTCTGTGTGTGACCGAATCCATGAACCATATAGACTGAATCATGACGAATTCGTTCAGTCACTTTTACGCGAATTTTATTAGATATGACACCATCCTGGTTCTCTAATTTAATATATTGCCTGTTCTTGATTCCCCATTCTTTGGCGACTTTAGGATTTATCCAGACTTCATTCTCATCCATCAGATCATTCAGGTTAGGATTATTTGCTGTCCTTCCAAAAGTATGCATTGGTGCCCGTCCGTAAAGAAGGCGGTAATAATTTGCAGGCGGTTCCTCATGGGCGGTATATTGTGGAATTGGATCAAATCCCGCGTCGCTTAGTGTGGTTGAGTATAATTCGATCTTACCGGTTGGCGTGCCGAACTCATAATCTTCTCCATTAAGAAAATAGAGGTCATATTCGTTTTCAAACCGCTTAACGCCAATCTTTTTCATTTCTTTCAGACTGCTGCCGATTGTCTTGAGTCTCTGATCAATATGTTTTTCCATCGTTTCAGCCGGAAAATATTGCTGAAGACCCAATCGTTTTGACAGTTCCCTGGCCATCCAGTATGCCGGTTTTGTATTATACTTAGGCTCGAATGCCGGCGCGCGTAAAGCAATGGTCGGAACGCGTCCCGGAGATATTCTTATGTCATCGTAACGTTCCAAATATGTGCATTCAGGAAGCACAACATCGGCCCAACCGGTGATCTCCGCGGGCATGATATCGATCGCCACAAGTAGTTCAAGATTTTGAATCGCTTCCAATGTTTTTTTCGGTTCCGGAAGTGTCAGCGGCAGATTTGTTCCGTATACGATCCACCCCTTGAATGAACAATCATGCTGGGGAGAAGGGATCGTGGCGTCACAGATTCCCGAAGATAGGGCCAGGCTCGCCAGCGGGAATTTCCCGGGGAACGCGTCTTTCCAGCTCTTGTTGGTTGCCGGAAACGGAGGTAATTTGGCTTTGGCGAGATGAGCTTTCGCTGGAACATAAAACCCTCCCCTGCGTCCCCAGGAGCCGAGCAGCGCATTGAGGATTGCTCCTGCCCTGACACGCTGAGTATCATCGCCGTACCATGTAACATGGCGTCCCGGATGCACTAATGTAGCAGGCGCGTTTTTAGCCATTTCCCTGGCCGTTTCCCGGATGACGTTCGGTTTAATTGTTGTTTTCGTGTATGCCCACTCCGGGGTTTTATCCTTAACCGCTGCCTTTAATTGTTCAAATCCATAGGTATATTTTTCCACATACTTTTTATCATACAATTCTTCATTTATAATGACATGTATCCAGGCAAGAAGTAAGGCCATATCCGTTCCGGGTTTTATCGGAAGCCAATATTTTGATTTGCTGGCGGCCGTCGAAAATCTGGGGTCAACCGTGATAACAGACGCGCCTTTTGCCACCGCTTCAGAGAACTCCTGTACCTGACCGTTATGCATATTTTCACCAAGATGTGATCCGATCAGAACGATGCATTTACTGTTAGCGATATCGGTTCTTTCCGGAGAACCGACCGCCTCGCCAAAAGTAAGCATGTAAGCTTCTTCACGCGGCCCGCGGCACTGAGCGTATGACGGAGCTGCGATGTTGTTTGAACCGTATCCCCGCAATAGTGTTTTAAAATAATCACCGCCGGAACCATGCGTAAACAAAGCCACGCATTCCGGACCATGATTTTCTTTAATATCAATCATTTTTTCAGCGATATAGTCGAACGCTTCTTCCCAGGAGGCTTCACGGAAAACCTGTTTTCCACGTTCTTCAACCCTGATTAGCGGTGTTTTTAAACGATCAGGATCGTTATACGCGCCAATACCGCCTGTCCCACGGGGACAAAACCGCCCGTTGCTGTTTGGATCATCCGGATTACCTTCGATCTTCCATGGTTTATCATCTTTTTTATAAACCCATCCGGCGCATTTCCAGAAACATATCTCGCAGTAGGTGGGGGTTCTGTCCATTGCCCCTTGCGTGACGGCATTAAGCGAACCAAAATCCAGCGCTTGCAACATGGATGAACCGACCATTACCCCTCCGGTACCGACACCCATAATTTTGATAAATTCGCGTCTGTCGAATTTCTTAGCCATTACCTTTCGCCCTCCAATATTTCTTTAAAATCATTTTTATATTGGTACAATTGTTTGATTGCGTATATACGGGACATTGACTACAGTCCTCATTAGCACAAATTTCAGCTTTATTTTCGACCATCCAGCAGGGAGAATTGGATTCATAATAAGCGTCGCAACTCTGGCGCTCTTCAAGGGAGCATGGTTTTAACTCCCAACAGGGAATTGCCGACAACATCATGCGGATTCCCGCCAGATTCAGGCCTTTTTCATCAATCATATCCCTGATACAGTGGATACGGTCAAGATCGACCTCTGTAAACAGACGATGTCCTCCCTTACTTTTGCGTGGAATGATTAATCCCTCCGCTTCATACAGCCGGAGCGTCGCCACAGAAATATCAAAAATTTTGGCGACCATCCCTATGGGATACAGTACATTTTTTTGGCCTTTTTTCTCTTCCATCCTCACAACCTATAGTTTAAATTGTAGAAATATCTACATTTTTCAATATAGATTTACAAAAATCGTACCAAAACAATTTTAGATGACATATCCTTGTGAAATATGATACGATCAGGGAGTATGATGTTAAATGAACCGATTTTCCTCTTAAATTTGAGAATGACGGGAAAAAATTTGGCAGTTTTGAGAATGGATTCACATTGAGGCGCGTGAACAGGAAGACTCAATAAAGATATTTAAAACAAAAAAAGGAGCATCTCTGCTCCTTCATTATATTCAGTTTTATTGATTTAGAACTTCCGTGATGATTATTTCTTTCCTTTTTGAATCTGTTTAGCCGCGTCTTCGCTTGTGGTTCCTTCACCGGAATGATTTCGGTTGGTTTCCTTAAACTGACTTCCTTCATCCTTTTTTGACTTATCATTGATGCCGTCGCCGTCTTCATCAATAAATCCGGTTTGTTCTTTTGTTTGCTCTTTTGTTTTGATCTGCGCCTTTTCTTCCGCTTTTTCCTGAACTTTTTCTTTTACCTGCTCTTCTTTTTTGGTTTTGGTCTGAATCATTTCTTTGCTTTTAGTCTGTTCTTGTTCTTTCAATTCGTTCTTAACCTGGACTTGCTCTTTTTCGGCGGTTTTTGCCTGCTCTTTGATCTGTACTTTTTCTTTGGCTTCCGTCTTAACTTTCTCCTTTACCTGCACTTCCTGACCGTATAATGAAAGGGCTGCAAAAAAGATGACTAAAAATGTCGTTAATAATTTCATTTCCTACTCCTTTGGGTTGTTGGACTGTTTTCAAGATATTCTATTTCAAATGTCGTACCAACTCGTAAGTTATTGTTTTTATTGAACTGAGTTTAATCAAATTCGACTAATCGGACGAGTTTTAATATAAAATAGTCGATTTTGGAAGAATTTTCGATCATTTAAGGGATCAATATTACACCTAAAATCCAATCAAGATGACTTTCCTTTTTTATAAGCGTTCAAAGACAGAACCAAACTGAATATTGATGCGGGCCGGAGCGATATTTCTCAAAAAGCCTGATGTCAATTTTGATTTAATTTTTCGGTCTATCGCGTTGCATGTCCTGATTCTCACAATTGATTCAGGGTGAAGTGATGAAAATTTTTCAGCCAGATATCCCTCCAGTTCATTTTCGGTGATGGAATTATTAATCATAATATCCGTCATCGGTCTGGCATTCAGTTTTACAAAATCCGTTTTGACCAATTGATCATTCCTGTCATTGGCGCATATCCTGATATCATAGAATCCTTTTGTTTCAGAGCGTTCGGCAAACGAGGTTCGTTCCGTTGATCCCGGATAAATCACAGGTATATGATCTGCTGTCCGCAAAATTTGACTCCGGTGTATATGACCGGATAGTACCGCGGTAAGGTTTGAAGGAATATCATCTATATTTACTACATCTTTCCCTGAACGGAATGTGTATGAATTTGGTCCTACCACGGCGCCCTCGACGGTCTGATGCATGCATAACAATCTGATTTTGCTTTCGTGTTCAGCGTAACCGGTTTGACGGATAACGGTATTGAAGTGATCACGGATATTATCGCGAACAGACGGAAATCCTGAGATGGACACTTTACCATGAACGGTCTCAAACGTGTATGTTTTCGGAACTGAAAATATTTTTATCCCGGGATGCGACAAAAATATCGATACCGGTAATCTCGATCGCTCGTGATTTCCGGGAACAATAAATACGGGGATGCCGAAATCGGCTAAATCGGCCAAAGACTGATACGCCATGTCAACAATCTTCTCTGGTACCCGGCTTCTGAAAAACATATCACCACCATGAATAACCAGATCAGGTTTGTGAGCGCGCGCGTAATCAAGGACCTGATAAAAATTTTTGAAGAAATCGGGCCCGCGTCTCCGGATATTAATTCGCGGGCGCATGGGATAGTCAAATCCGAGATGCGTATCCGCAAAAAATATCAGGCGCAGGGAATGATCGGCATTGTTCATTATCAATTTATTTTAATCTTGTACTTATGTACACCAGTATAAAAAACCAACAATTCAATTTCAATAGAAAATTTAGAATTTATTTGGTTACGCGGTGGGAATCGTATTTAAATTTGACGAATGGCCCAGGTTTTATATCTGATGTTATGGCGTAGCAGAAAGACCCCTCCTTCATCCGTCCGCACCTTAAAATAATCCAGATTCGGATGTCCGGCCACAACACCGCTTTCATACCAACGATCCAGGATTTCATCCACCTTCCATCGCTGTTCGCGATAGGTGAAAGACAAGGGCCGTTCGTTGGATTTATAACCGTGATAGCACTCAACATCAATTATTTCAAATATTACCGGTTTTTTCGGCATAGACTATTCCCTGTGAACATCATTACACGATTTCTCAGGCCTTTGAATCATGAGTTCTGATTTTCCGCCGGTTCAATGACGGCTGACATGGAACCTTTGCAATGCGGAATTCTCCAGTCGGCTCCGTATGCATGGATCTGATCCTGCTTCATCTCCGCCCTTTCCATATGGGTAGTATCCACAATCACGCGACTTTTTGTATCAACCTCCCTGGCCATCTGAAAAGATTTTTCACGGCTGTGTCCAAAAATCTGCATCAGCATCTCGATGACATAATCATAACTATGATCGTTATCATCAAGCAGAATCACATGATACAACGGAATGAGTTTTGGGACTGTTTTATCCCGTTTCTCTTTTTTTACTTTGATATCAGGTATATCAGACTTCATGCGATTAAATTTCTCTTTTCATGACATTCTACTGTCAACCATATTAATGATGCATCATGGAATTTGCAACTATGAAAACTTAGGAACCGGGAATCACCCCATCAGCCGCTTCCCTTCCCGGTCCATGATTCTTCTTAAGAACACATCATCATATTTAATGATCATAACAAAAGTATGATCAAAAATCTCCAACAAAAAGCATAGATCCAACAGAATTAAAATATTTTATTTTCTTATTGCTTTTATGACAGTTTACTGTTATTATGAATCCATGAATAGCAAAAAATATACCATTGAGCAGTTATCTGAGCTAACCGGATACACACGACGTACCATAAGATACTATATACAACAAGGACTTATTGAGCCGCCGGCCGGAAGAGGGCGCGGTGGATTTTATTATGACAGTCACCTGCATAAATTACAAGAAATCCGGGCAAATCAGGAACAGGGAATCAAATTAGCCGCTATTCAGGAACTGACAAAAACCGATTTGGAAAACACACCGGAGTCTGTCAGGGATATATGGGTCAGATATCCCATTATCCCGGGAATCGAGATTCATATCCGACGCGATGTAGAACAGGACAAAGGGCGGCGGATTACCGAGCTTATTCGTATAGCTAAATCGATTTTAAAAGGAGATAAAAAATGAGTGCTTTTTGGGGTCTTTTCTCAACAAACAACCATTCCGTTCCTTTGACAGGTGTTACTGTGAATGGTGAATTGCTTGGTCGCGGGGCAAAGATTATCATCCGGCAAAAATTCCGTAATAAAGAAAAAAATGCCATTGAAGCTGTTTATAAATTCCCGTTACCGGAAAGCAGCGCTATTACCGGTTTTCAGGTCTGGGTTGGGGAAAGGCGGATTGACGGAAAGATAGAAGAGCGTGACAAGGCTTTCGATAATTACGACGATGCATTAATGGCTGGCGACGGCGGCTATCTTTTGGATGAGGAGAGGCCGAATATTTTTACGCTGTCTGTCGGCAATTTGAATCCCGGTATGGAGGTAATTGTTGAAATCGAGCTGGTAATGCTGCTTGACAGCGAAGGTCACAACTATCGTTTCACGCTGCCCACAACTATTTCCCCTCGTTATATCCCGGGCGACATGCCTGACGATCAGGGGATTCCAATTCATGACATTGTAAATCCACCCTACGCGCCGGAAGTCCCCTACGGTTTATCCTTGCAACTTAACATTTATCATGACGGCGGTCTGGCCTCCGTGGAATCCATCACACATCCTATCAGAATTAAACTGCGGAAGAAACTTGTAGCTGTTGAATTTGTCAGCGATTCAGTGAACATGGATCGTGATTTTATCCTTGTAATCGATCCAGGGGAGAGTGAATCCGGCGCGGCCTATTGCTGCAATGACGGTGATTATTCTTACTGGCAACTGGATTTTTCGATTCCGCAAATTTATTTCACCCCTAAAACCGGATCAAAGGAAGTGATTTTTCTGCTGGACTGTTCCGGGTCTATGTCGGGAGATTCGATTCTTGAAGCAAAAAAGGCATTGGAGATCTGCCTTAAGGCATTACCAAAGGCATGCAAATTTAATGTGTATCGTTTTGGGTCATCGTTTAATTCATTTTTCATCAAATCACAAGACTACTCGGAAGACAAACTGACTTTGGCTCTCAACAAATTGGAAAGAACCCAGGCCATCCTGGGTGGTACTGAAATCTATGAACCATTGAAGGAAATCTATTCAGAATCCGCGGAGAACGGACGAACGATATTATTATTAACCGACGGTGAAGTCGGAAATGAACAGGAAATCATCGATCTCGCGGCTTCCAACCGCTCACATACGAGAGTTTTCTCGATCGGCATCGGTAGCGGACCCAATGAACACCTGATCAAAGGCGTGGCGCGCGCGGGCAACGGAGCAGCGGAATTTGTTTATCCCGGAGAACGGATCGAACCCAAAGTGCTTAGAATCTTTGACCGGATCATAGCTCCTGAACTGGAAATAGAAAGTATTTCCTGGGACGGCGAGGATATTGAACAGGCGCCGGCTCATCCCACTTTATTTGGCGATAAAGTATCCACAATTTTCGCCCGCGGAGCATTAATGACCTCCCTGCCTTCCCGAATAGTTGTACACGGCCGCGCCGGAGCGGAAAGGAAAGAATGGCATTTTGAGGTGATCGAAACTTCACATGAAAACATGCCGCTGCCGCAGCTATGGGCGAGGGAAAGAATTCGTGATCTGGAGGAATCGGCTCAAAGATCCGGATCCAGACAGGAAGAACGGAAGCAGGACAAAACAACCAACATGATTATCGAACTTTCAAAGGAATACGGTATCCTATCGAAACATACCAGTTTTCTGGGAATAGAGAGACGGAAGAAAAGCGAAAAAACTTTTGGCGAAGTCGAACTCACGCTGGTCCCAACCATGGTTACCACCGGTTGGCACGATCATGTAAAAACCGCGCGAATGAAAATAATTAAAGATAGATTTATTGAAAATATGAATATCAACGATCTACCAGCCACTCGCAGCGTTGATATGTGTCAAATTCCTGAAATTCACACATTGAATAAACTTTTCAGTTCTTCCCCTTCCTATAATAAAATCGGCACAACTGATGTGTTGATGTCACTGCTCGCTTCTCAGCAATCCGAGGGTGGATTCCGGATTACTGAAGACCTGGCACATGTACTTAAACTCGATTTGAATACAATTCAAAAACTCTCAAAAAACATCAAAACAGGGCAGAATGTCGATTTATTTACGCTGCTTTCCACCGTTCTGGTTTTCGAGATTCTCCGGACCCGCTTTTTGAGACAATCAAATATGTGGCGCGCGATCACCGAAAAAAGCCGGAAATGGCTGGATGATGTCTATCGCAATGATATTCCACTTTTAGACGGCCACGAGTTACCGGTATGGGTAAAAACTTTTGTAACTGATAATTTAAATGCCTTTCTGGTCATTGATTTGGATGAATACTGAGACATCTTTGAAAATGAATGCAACGAAGACACTTGAGTTAATAGTGATGTCATTATTGATGTTAAAATAAAGCCCGGGCTTACACGAATGGTCTTAAAACCTATCCGGATGGAGTTAAGACCAGGGGTATCATTATTTTAGTTTGAACTGATACGGAATTTTCATTGTCACTTTTACTTTTTTCCCGTCATGCTCCGCGGGTGTGAATTGCGCCATCCTGGCGGCATCAAGGGCAGCCTGATCAAGCAGTGGTACCGATTTTAATATACTGGCCTCTGTCACCGATCCATCAACATCAATGGTGACCGCGACAATAACGGTTCCTTCAATGCCTCCTCTTCTGGCGTCTTCAGGATATTCCGGTCTTTCCTTCTTAACCAGTTCCGGCTTAACATCCACACTTGAAAAGTCCATGGCATCGGATTGTGTCACGACTGATGAAATCTGCTGTTTGGTTTCGCTTGGCGCGGCATTGTTATCATTACTGCATTGCCAGGAAAACAGAATGACCATTAGCGACAGCCCCAGAATAGTGATCCGGTTCGCCCATGTTGAGTTCTTCATCATTGTCTCCTCTTTTTGACTTAACTGATAGGTAATACGGGTTTTTAGTAAACGATGGGTCCTGGAGAAATTTAGCGCCGAGACGCCGGTTAACCTCCCTCCGGTTTCTTCGGCAATCGTCAATAAAACACGCGCGTATGCTTTTCTCCCAAATCCGTTTGACTTTAATGATACCTCATCACATAAAATTTCGCTGAAACAGGTTAATTTACGCGTTAGTATCCAGGCGAGCGGATTGAAAAAATGGATACTAAGGACAAATATTTTCAACAAATTCAACCATCGATCTCCTTGCCTGATGTGACCGATTTCATGAGTAATAATGGCGCGTTGTGTCTGACTATTCCATTGCGACCAGTTTGCCGGTAGAATGATTTTATGCCTGAACAAACCGATTACAAAAGGACTGTGTACTTTCTTTGATTGCAGAAACATGATCTTTAAATCGCGCTCATCCGGGTGACTCAACGGATTATCTATCGGTATTATATCACGAAACCCATAGCGAAACGCCAAATGACGTATGGAAACAGCGATTAGCAGAATTAAGCAAATGCCCAGCCAGGAGAGAAAAACGAAACCGGATAAGGATAATTGCTCAACAGGATCGACTTTCGCATTCGGAAAAACGGTGATGATTGGAAGCCAACCCATTCCTGAAATAATCGCTTCATTCACGCGGTCAGATATGAGAAACGGAGGCACAACTAATTTAACTAAACCGACAACGGTAACAGATTTTAAAAACCATGCTTCTTTATGGCGCATCATATGGAGAAAAAAAAGGATCAGGGAAACAAAGACAGAACTCTGAACTATCATCGCTAAGAATAGATTGGCCCAATGCAGACTGATATCATTTAGCAGACTTACCATCACGATTCTCCCTCTCCCTTTTCGGCGATGAGTTTTTTCAGGTCGTTGATTTCCTCTTCTGTTAGCGCCTTGGAGTCAATCAGATAATTAACAAGCCCCGGAAATGAACCGCCGAACACCCGTTTCACAAACTGAGATGTTTCTTTTCTGAGCATATCTTTATGAAAGATGAGCGGTTTATAAAAATTTACAAGTCCAATTTTTTCTTTTTTGAGGAAGCCCTTTGCTTCAAGATTGTTCATCACAGTTTGAACAGTGGTATAAGCCTTATTACCGTCAGGATAGGCTGTTTCCAAAACTTCACGTACGGACAGGCTTTTTTTAAGTTCCCAGATGATATCCATAATCTCCCATTCGAGGGGTGTAAGATTTTGATTCACTTCTTTCATAACAATCATCCTATTGCCATAGTTTATCTACTATTTTTATAGTAGAAGATATTAAAAAAAATTATGAAGTCAAGAAAAAAATAAAAAATTAGGGTGATCGTTGTCTGGAATTTAATTGTCTATTGCAAACAGACCGGATGACACTGTTTTACAGGCATTGAACACCGCCATCTCGTCGAAAACAATCTAAAAAACAGATACCATTTCCATATTTAATCATCTGAAATCCTTTCATTGGTCATATTCTTTATCTTTAAGTAAAGAAAAATACTATACAGAATAAGCGATCAATAATTGGGCTGTATAGTATGTGCTCAAAATGATTAATTGCGCGCTCCTGAATTTTCTCACAAACCGGTTATATGCCAAAACGACATCAGAAAAAACAAATAAGAGTGTTCCGATCAACGCGATGATTGAACTATGTGTAAACATCTCTTCCATCCGGCCGGTCGCCTGCCAGAGCAAAAACACCAGGATCATGGAATATATTATAACCGGGACTGTTTTCAGACGCGCATGAGGAAGTAATATTTTTAAAAAGACGACGCTCAAAATTAAACCCGGTATGAGGTATATATAACTTACCGGGAAACTTGAATCACTTAAAAAAGCAACGATGTAAAAAACATGAGTAACAAAAAAACTGGACAGCCCAAATAGAAATCGATCCGAAGGCAGCATCAAAAAAATATCACCGATAAAAGCAAAGAATAAACCGGCAATAATCAGATATCGGTAAGCCGGAGAAACCTCGGCCGGTTGAATAAACGCGATCAAAATAATCAAACCAATGGTCAGCGGTTTAAATATATAAGTTTGATATCGTTGTTTTTTATAATCGGCAATGATATGTAAGATAGCCGTGATTATAACCAGAACAGAGATGGCGGATAAAATCATTATTCCCTCAATATTCATGAAACAAATCGAAATTGTATTGGAAATTTACAGCAGCCAATAAAATTTACTGCCTTTTTCAGACATTGTTGAAGAAAGATCAATAGATTGGTTTAGTCAATAACGACTACGCCTCTCTTTCGCATTCTATTGATTTGTTCAACCGGGACCACATTGCCGATGACATTTAAATATTCAAGCTTATCCAGATCCATTAACGGCTCTATATCAGACATGTCATTAAAAGACAGATCGATATATTTTAAATTTATCAGGTTTGATAAAATGAAAATATCGGAAATATAGTTATTTGAAAGATAAACAGACTCCAGGTTCACCAGCTCACTTAGTTCTGAAATATCAATTATTTGATTGCGGGAAAGATCTATGGATGTAATATTTTTACAGTATTCCACGCCTTTTAGATCACCAATATTTGAATCAGACAAATCAAGTTCCCCCACCAGCTGTTCCAGGATAAAATCAGGAGAGTTAATATTAAAATCTATGTTTTCTTGATTCTGAAAAGCCCTGAGAAAATCAATAAAACGATCATCGGGCACCGCGGCAACCTCATTATCCCATCCATTTTCCAATGAGTCTGTTTGACCCATTGAACTCAGATCATCTTCATCCAGCCCATATTGCACCTGAGAATAATAAAGGTTTTCATAATCAAAATTATTATGAACAATTGAGGTGTTCAGGGCTTCCTGAATTATAAATATATGCGTGAACTGACTTAATTTCTCATGATCCTTTTGCAAATGATACTTTTCAAGCATATTCCGGTAATAGTTTAATTTGTCGGGATGGTAAAGCAAGATTAATTGGCTAAACAGCCGATTTGCCTTTGAGCTATCGAGCTCGGCGAATTCTTTTATCTTTCTGCCAAGTTTTAATATTGCCGCATCATTATTATGGCGATACAGTTCAATAATTCGTGTAGTAATATAATTTAAGTTTGATTCGTTGTAAGCGGCTTTTAATTGACTGTACAGATCCTGAAAGGTCATGTTTACTCCGCATTAAACTGAATATTGAGCTTACCGCAACGGATTATGTGTTATACCAGAACGTTTTCGTATTCTGAATCAGCGCAAAATATGGCAGAGATCCGGGATTCAATCACAATCTTAACCATATCATCAATAGTCATACCCTGATCAATGTTAATAATATTTATATCGGTATTTCGTTCTTTTTTAACATTTTCAATCAAATTGCCGGTTTTAACGTCAATTGTCGTCTTACTTGGAAACCTAACCATCACCCGAAAGTCTTCAATATCTTCATCTGTAATTGCCAGCAGAGGATCATTATTTAAAAGGTGTACATCAATAGATCCCTTCCAATTCCGGCAAATCAGTATGGAGACCAGCGTCGATAAATCATTATTTTTAACGCTAAAGGTCTCCTTCCAATCGGCCGGTATGTTGGTCATCCATAAATTAATATTTTTTTCGATAGCTAAACCGGCGGTTGAAAATGGCACGTATATAATCACGCCAAAGTTATTTTTTTTGGCGTCTATCAAAAGTCTGTCATAATAGTCCTTATTAGAATTTGCTGCGTCAACAGTGATAAAAAGAACGTTTGGCTTAAAAAACGCGGCGTTTAAGGACTGCATGCTGATATTTATGGTATTATTAAAATCAGTATTATCAATTACCGTAAAAGACACAGGCAATTCACTTTCTTTAAATTTTTGAATTGCATTTTTAAGGAAACTTTCCATATTTCTTTGTTCAGATTCATTTTCATTTCTGAGAACTAAAATTTTAATGGAACCTTTCGGGGAGACAATTGACTGAATAAGTTTAAAAGAACTTCTTATATCTTTTGGCATAGTCATAGGTATGAGTAAATCGGGACGCCATGATCTCACTTCTCTTTGCGGACGCAGGTTATTCGTCTTTTTAGTGGCCCATTCCGCCAGGGCGGTAAATAACCCGCTACGCGAGTCGCCCGCTGCTGATTTGATATTTTTTTTCACCAGATAAAAATAAAAAAACACAATAAATATTAACGAAAACAACGCCACGATCACATTCATAACAAACATTATCGCAATCGAACCGAAAGCGCCAATCGTCGGTATCACGATTGGGACTTTTAATGTTGGCCGGTAGCTGGGCAATGCCAGTGTTTGTTCCACCAGCACAACAACATTCACCATCGCGTAGGTGATCATAAAAAACATGGTTAACAGAGGTGCTATCGTATTTAAGTCTCTGAGCGAAATTCCGACTAAAACAATGACTGCTGTTACCAGCATCGCATTGACCGGTTCACCTCTTTTTGAAGTTTTGGCTAGTTTATGGCTTTCAGGAAGAATATTTTTTTCTCCCAATGCCAGCAAGATTCTCGGCGCACCGACGAAAGAGCCAAGCGCTGATGAAAGTGTCGCGCCTAATAGACCCGCCAACACAATTGGACTGAATAGGGCTTTATCAATAAACAGATTGTAGTTTTGTGATAATTCATCAGGCGTTGCCAGTACGGCCGCGACAAAAATTAAACTGATGTAAATAATCGTGGTAATAATGACTGAAGAGATGGTACCATACGGAATACTTTTCCTTGGATTGGTCAGATCACCGGACATATTGGAACCGGCCATAACGCCTGTCACTGCCGGAAAGAATACGGCAAACACGCCCCAAAATGATGAACCGCTAAAATTATTTTCAACAGACCCGGGATATTTACCAAACCACTCGACATTATAATTCAGCTCATTCACAAATAAGGCGCCGTATATTGAGACTAATGACAGAGCGATAACACCTAAAATGACATATTGAATTTTAAACGCAAAGCTTGTACTTATGAAAGCAATGATCATCACCAAAACAAAAACAGCCATATCGAGAAGCAAAGGACTGGCATCAGGAGTAAGCGTTTGAAGACCTTCCCTGAATCCAAAAATATACATGGCCACGGCAATGGCCTGGGCGAAGTAAAATGGAATGCCGATCGCCCCGCCAATTTCGAGACCAAGCGATTGCGATATTAAACTGAAAGCGCCGCCCGCGCCAATTCTGACATTGGTAGTGATGGAAGACAAGCTCAGGGCCGTAGTAAAGGTGATTGCCACAGACAGTAATACGATCATCAAAGCCCCAACAATGCCGGCATTTCCAACAACCCAGGGTTGTCTGATGTACATTATTACACCTAAAATCGTTAATGTTGTAGGTGTAAATACCCCGGCAAATGTTCCAAACGTTTTCTTTATCATAGCAGGATGTCTTTTCTGTAAAATGAAACATGATTAGAACGGCCATCCATGTTCATATCTGAAAATAATCTCTATTTAAAAAGAAAGCGAACCAAAACGCATCACCATCCACATACCACGGGCGCGCAGATCTTATTCACATCATCACACTCTAATTTGCGGATATAATATACATAATTTCATTTCTAAACATCTAAATATTAAAAATAAAAGATTGCTTACGATTTACAAACTGTGCGGTTAACTGAGCAGAATGAGCTATCTGATAATCATCTTAAGAAATTAGGAGCTCAAATCTAAATTAGATAAATGGGTATGCTTTTTACAAGAAAGTGACAGCAGGCCTTTATAAACTACCATCACGCGTTAATGCCGGAACAAATTGGCTGAGGAATGGAAATAATACCGCAATCCGGTTTAAATTCACCGCAGAAGTTCGGCTTATCAACATCGATTAATATACCCGCGCATTAGGAAAAGATGAAGGGATATTCCAAAATGAACACCCCTTCTTTATTAACTATTCGACGATAAGAGCCGGTTTTTTGCCCATCATATAAAGCCATTTCCAGTGAACCATTATCGCCTTGAAAATATTGGAATAGGATGTATATTTTATACCGAAATCAGTGCAGACATTTTGGACAATCCTGCTGATCTTCCGGTAATGCACATGACTAATTCTAGCAAATAAATGATGTTCAATCTGAAAATTTAATCCTCCGAGATACCAATTCGCCAGTCGGCTTTTAGGTGAAAAATTTGCCGTTGTCTGAGCCTGGTGAATAGCCCACTCATTTTCTATTATTCCGCTTTCATTATCAACAACCGGAAATTCATTCTCATCAACCGTGTGGGCAAGCTGAAAAACGATAGAAAATGTGAATCCAAGAATGAGATGAACCAGTAAAAAAACACCGATTACATACAGAAACGGGTTAAAAAACAGTGGGATTATCAAAGTATATACAAAATAGAAAATCTTAGCTAATAAAAAGAGTGTTGTTTCACCGGCGGATGGCTTTGGCAGTTTATAATTTCCTATGCGGCCGTTAAAGAATTTATGAAAATCGGTAAAAGTAATCATCGAAAGTGTTAATAAGCTGTACATGGGAAAAGCATATAAAAACTGTAACCGGTGCCAGGGGCGCCATTTTTGGTTTGGGCTTAATCTCAGCAGACCGTTTGAATCCAAATCCATGTCCACCCCGGCAATATTTGTATAAGTATGGTGTAAAATATTGTGTTTATGATACCACAACCTTTTGCTTCCGCCGATCAAATCCAGGGTATAACCAAGCGTTTTATTTAGTTTTTTGTTTTTTGAAAAACTGCCGTGCACACTGTCATGCATAATATTAAAGCCTATCAGGGCGAATCCCTGGGCAAGAACAAAAGCTGAAATAATCGCCATTATCCATGAGGTCGTAAAAAACACAAGTAAAACATAAGATGTAATAAAGAGTGAAAAGATGATGGAGCCTTTTAAAAAGATGCGCCATCCTCCGGTTTGTGTCAGTTTGTTCTGTGTGAAATACTCATTGACCCGTGACCTCAGTTCCTGATAGAAACCTGTCTGTTCTGTAAAACGGATTTTCTCAGACATAATTTATCCCCTGATAAAAATAATTTAACCATTCTTCGCCGCGCTAAGACCTGATTCCAACTTTGATTTTTACAAAACATCACAAGAATCCGGACACAGGCTTTTGTCTGTTTAACTATTAAATCTTAGGGAATAATTCCGGTTTCATTTAGCAAATGATCAAATAATTGGTAGATGTAAATCCGGTTAACTTAAAAAATGGAAATCAAATAATTTTTCGAAATCACTTAAATGAATTGAATAAATCATACCCCTCCGACCAAGATGGCTGGAGGGTATGATTTTTGAATGGGATCATGGAATTAATGAAGCGCGGGTCCTACCGTTGTGCTGCTGTAGTACTTGCCAATTTCATGTTTGATGCCCAAAGTGATGAGAAGATTACCGTTTTTCATTCCTTCCACCTGGGCCATTGCAGTTCCCAGACTGATGATCCAGTCCGGTGAATTGCTGAAAGGCCTGACATCGATATCCATACCATAATCCAGATAACTGTAGTCTGATGTATAAGTTTCCGAGTATAGCTTATCAGGATTAAATGGTTCAGGCACATCCATAATGGTTTGCGCTATATTCATTGTATAACGGATAAATGGGACCAGGGCAATATGGGATCCGATAGGAAAATCAGCAGCCGAGCCCAAAGAAAGACTCGTTATAAGGTTTATGGCTTTGA
This sequence comes from Calditrichaceae bacterium, assembly GCA_050173015.1. Classification (GTDB taxonomy): domain Bacteria; phylum Calditrichota; class Calditrichia; order Calditrichales; family JBFXGD01; genus JBFXGD01. The sequence goes on along the minus strand of JBFXLE010000004.1, from coordinate 87,451 downwards.
TATCCTGTGAATGCCCGAATGCCTGATACAAAGGCCCCATGTTCAGACTGAAGTAATTGATAGAGCTGCCAAAAAACACCGCCCATGTGGGTTTGAGCGCGATTATTTCTCCGGCAATATCTCTTTTCTCCCCGTTAATCAGATCCAACACCGCGGTATAACCCAAATTAAAAGAATTGGTATTTATATCCTCATCATAAATTTCGGAAGCACCCGCCGGCATGGTGATTCTCATATAAGAGAAAGTAATGATTCCACCGTTTTGAGCTCCAAATAAGGTACTAGGAGAGGAAAACGCGTAATTCGCGTTAAACCCGTACGCGACGGGACTGTCACTGGATCCCGTCTGACCCTCAAGTTCTCCCATTTTATAATAAATACCCGTGACTGAGAACTGTTTTACTCCTGGAAAAAACTTGATACATGATACCGGCGGCGGGGTAATCTTAAAATCCGTAGTGTTGTCATCCGCGTGAACAGTCATAAAACCAATCGTTAAAAACAGAAGAAAATACAAAATAGTCCTTTTCATACATCCTCCATGAAATTAAATCAATAGTGTCTTTATTGAGACACTAACATTAAATATTAGTCGGGTTGAATGTCATGGCAAATTTTTTGACAATCTGGTTTACCGCTTTCCTGGTGGCCATACCGATAGTCGTTTCGTCAAATCCGGTTGTTCCGAATTCGAATGTCAGAGCGATTCCCGAAGTGCTTGTTCTGCTTTTACCAATACCCGGGGAAGCCATCATAATTCTTCCTGTTTCCACATCCACCATGCGCGCGTCAATGACAACCCTGGTTGTAATGGTTTTTTGCCCCCCGACTCCCACGAAAGCTCCGGTTTTTCGAATACCGAATTCGCTGACTTCCCCGATGACTACACCTTTCGCTCCTAACATTTTACCCACTTTGGCTGCTGTAGCCGCGTCCACCACTCCGCTTAACCCGAGCGCCTGTTCTTCCAGCAGTTTTTGAATCGCTTCAGAATTTCGCTCCACTACGGTAAAACGATCGGAATTTACCAGCGCGGTTACTAACATGTTGGCGACTCCCCGGCCGATTCTCGGGTCGTCAAATTCGGTTTGGTTTTGCAAATCGAGGACCGCGATGGTAAGTTTCTCACCGGAATACGGCGGCAGATCCAGGACAAGATCCGTTTCATCGTCAATTTCCGAAGGCGGGGGTACCGTTGCACAGGAACTCAGAAAAACAAATAATCCAAGAATTAAAAGAACACCATAACGCATGAATTACCTCCCTAATGATTATTTCATCATGGATAATCGGCATAATATTTCTCGGGATTAGGAGAGTGGAAAATAATTTTCCAGTTACCTGCTTTCATGTCACAGACGAGCCAACAAGTCTATTACCGGGCTCAACAGACCATCTATCTGCAGCCATCGGTGCCACATATATTTTATCATTAAAGACAATACGGAAAGTTATGGAAATGTTATTATTTATATTGATAAAAAAGTAAAAAAGGGGAATTCCGTCGTAATAGAATTAGTGATAAAAAGGTCAGCAAAACAGCAGAAACATTAGTGAACAGATTTTTACGGCAGCTATCTGTTTTCGGACAAACGTCCTGGAGGATCCGGTGATCAGTCGGATTTGAGCCGTTGCTTTCGGCGGATTGATTGAATCACATCATCAAGCTGCTGAAGAAATCGTGACCGGTCGCGCTTCTGCAGCGGTGGCGGACCGCCTGTTATCTCTCCCGCGCCGCGCAGCTCGGACAAAAGGTTACGGGTCGCCACAGCTTCACCGATATTACTATCGGTAAACGGTTTTCCGGTTGAACCAATAACACGCGCTCCCTGTTTCAGACAGCGGCTGGCAAGTGGTATGTCGGCTGTGACTACGATATCGTCTGACTTCACATTTTCGGCGATCCAATCATCGGCCGCGTCCAGGCCGTCACCGACAATTTCCAGCGCCAGCCATGGCTCATTCGGTACACGCATCCATGTGTTTGTTACTAATGTGACATTAAGGTCATATCGTTTGGCGACGCGATAGATTTCCTGTTTAACCGGACACGCGTCCGCATCTACAAAAATGTGCAACAAGCGAAAGACTCCTTTAACCCGGATCCGAACCGGATGAAATTTGACGGATTGCTATAAACTTCTTTCAGACAAAAGCATACCCGACCATCAAAATCGGGTCGGGATAAGCTTTCTGTCGAATCAAGGTCTGAATGGTTCGTCCTGTATGTATTAATTTATTCTTTTTATGATTCGAGAATAGTAGTCATTGTGATTTCAGCATTCAATACCCGTGATACAGGGCATCCGGATTTAGCGTTTTTTGCCGCCGTTTCAAATTTTTCCTGGTCTGCTCCCGGAACTTTCGCTTTAACTTCCAGATGTATTTGTGTAATGGTAAAACCGGCATCCGTTTTTTCGAGTTTTACGGCCGCTTGTGTGTTGATGCTTTCCGGCGCAAAACCCATATTTTCCAACTGACCAGACAAAGCCATCGAAAAACAACCTGCATGGGCTGCCCCGATTAATTCTTCCGGATTTGTACCGATTCCATTCTCAAATCGTGTACTAAATGAATATTGCGTCCCGGCAAGTACACCGCTGTCTGTGGACAGAGCTCCCTGTCCGCCTCTTAAACCACCCTTCCAAACCGCTGATGCTTTACGTTTCATTTCTTACTCCTTATCATTTGATGTGTAATGCCCATTGTTTTTTATGTTTTCCTATTTAATACTTTCTGACTTGTTTTGGTTAATAGTCATCAAAGTTTTTAGCTGAAATTCATGGCGTATCGGATGCATCACCGCGTGCTCTAGCATGGCATCAATACAATATTCAACTCCCCAACGGGATGTAAAAGTCGGTGAATGAAATTTATCCTCTTCTATTTCGGACAGAGGCATACGCCATTTTTCTAAAAGGTGATCAAGATACTCATTTGCCGCGTTTTCAATGATATCCGTTTCAGGTACAGCTTTGATGTCGGGATCCGGAAGATTTAATTTATCGCACATCCAAATCATATAACCCCTTGCCGATCTAAAAATATGTTTAAGAAGCGTATCCAATGATTGATAATCTGAATCTTCTGTTTCCGGAAGAGCTAAATTGACGCGTTTGGCTTCCCGCCAGGTCCGAAGGAGTGATTTTAAATAATGCTCATGCAGCAAAACCATAGAACGCGCGCCATTATATTTATATACTGTCAAATAGTTTGAATCCAGTGTTGCGCTCCTGTCATTAATCTAAACCGGTTTTATTGATCATCAACCCGCCGCGGCGGTGTAAATCACCGGGGATGCTTCCTTTTTAATTATTGTCCAAACTATCCTTTGTTCATTATTATTTCACCCTTGAGCTAATTCATACAATTTATGAACAGATTTCCAGTTTCGCGTTGTTGCCGCGACACCAAGCTTTTTTTCTAAAAAGGCATTCGACAGTTTTGTTTTCCCATAGCCGTTTGGGCAGTACAGATATGCCTCTTTATTACTCACGATTAATTTTTCTGACGCGTCCGCATAGTTTTGAATATCGGAAATCCTTATTCCGGATGGCGGTGATGAAAAAAATGTCACTAATAATTTCGCGCCTTCCTCCGCCGGGTCAACAGGGCCGAAGGGACAGTTTTTTATAATACTCTCAAATTCACTGACCGTTCGAATCTCCACAGAAACATGAAATGTATATTTATGCTCTATCGCTTTTTCAATCTTTATTTTTAATTCGCCCCTGTTCAGTGATTCGGCATCAAATATAACATTTCCGCTCTGTATGTACGTAATGACGTTTTTAAATCCAAGCGACTCATACATAGATTTTAAATCAGCCATTTTGATTTTCTTCTGACCACTTACATTTATTCCGCGAAGCAGGGAAATATATCTCATTTTTATCCACCCGGCGAGTATATCATCATATAATGTGTACTATTATGGTTAAAAAAGAAATGCCTATTATTGCTAAACTCCAATTATACTGGTTTATCAAATTTAGATTTTCTGGCCTGCTCTCTTGTCAGAATATAGATAATAAATAAATACGATGGGCCGTTTGACATTAAAAAATCGGCCTGAATATGAAGGACTTGTTTAAACAGGATTGCAATGAAAATCACACAAGCGGCGGTTACCAACGCGACAATTATTTCAGCGGCCGGTTTCAAATTCATAGATTATCCCCATTCATTATACAATAGAATCGCTCATCCTGAAACATGAATGCTTTACCTCTACCAATATATAATTGTTTAACTGAAAAAGGAGAATAAAAAAAATTAATATATAGAGCTTTGTTCGAACTGCATCGGTTAATTCCATATAAAAAACCGGCATGAGAAATGAAACATATTTCCCTTCTCATACCGGTAAGCATTTGAAAATTTCGATAAGTAAGATGTCAGTGATTTACTAAATATTCTGACTATTTGTTGTGACAGGCGCATTGTAAAAGAATATTACCATTACGCCAATCTTCCCCTGCTTCTATATCTTAAACAAACGGATATGTTGCAGGTGCGCCGTATTTACTTCACCGTTCATATTTTCATCGGTCGCGTCATATAACAAAGTGATGGTGTGCGCGCCTTTATCAAAATTCCTGAGAATACTGTTGCTATACCCCCAATCGTCCCATTTTTCGGTGCCGCGCTGCGCCATCACCATTTTGCCCGCGACCGTTCCATCAATTACCAGTGTACGGATGGCGCATTGATTGTTTGTATTGATTGGTCCGTTGCCGTTCGCGTAAAAACAGTCGATACTGTAGGTGCCGGACTCATCAATCTTCACCCGCAAATCAATACGGATATTTTTAGTTTTGCTCAATACAAGATAAGCGTCTTTGCCGGCTGACTGATTCCGCGGCGGGTACGCGTACAGTGTTTTTTCTTCCATATTCACCAATACCGGTTCACTTAAAAATGATTCATAACCTTTAGGGTCAATTGCTTTCACCTGGTATTCCGCGCGCTCATTCGAATCGGGAAGTTTAAATACGGTTTCTTTACTTTTGGCCTCTTCTCTGCCATTTTTTACAATGATGTATTCCGCGTCCGGACTGACCGGTTGCCAAACCAGCGCGTTCTGATCAACTTTTATTACGGGAGTTTGCGGTGCGGTATAATTTTCAACCAGATTGATCCTTGTATTCGCCGGCAGTTTTCCGTTCATAATGATGGCGATTGTATGTTGTCCCGTTATGCTGCCGGGAATCGCGGCATGTTCCAATTTTTCTCCATCCAGTTGAATTTCCTTGATAGCATCTCCAAAACCGCTAATTGTAATATTAAGGCTCGCGTTTCGGAACGGAAAATTCTTCAGCTCCTTTAATCCGGCATATGACTCGGGAATAAACGGATTGAATCGTAGGGAATCCGGAGTGAAGCGCATTCCGAAAAATACGCGGTATGTCATCGCCAGATTACCGGCGACACTCCACAATTGCCGGTCCGAATTGATCTCGGTTCCCAGATAATCACCCGATTGAGCGACCATATTTTCCTTGTTGGTCAGAAACAGAGCGGCGCTGCGGTAAACCGAGGCCAGGCCGTGTTCGACCGCTTTGACATTCTTCGCTTCTGCTGCCGCCCAGGTCCAGTATGCCGAAACAAATGGCCAGATACCATTGTTGTGATATGGAGGTAAATCCGGGATTTGCGGATATATGCAGACCGGTCCAAATTCAGTTAAAGGCATGTTACTCATAATCGAACTTTGCCGGTCTTCATCGGTGATATTAAATATTATGCTTAATGCTTCACCGAGGGTTTCGGATTTAGGGGATAGAGTCAGAAATGTCCGGCCATATAAATATTGCCCGTAATACCCTTTTTCAGGAAGCCACAACCATTTGTTTACCGCGTCCTTCACTTGAATGGCACGGGTACGATAGTCATTTCCGTCTTCGCCCAAAATCTCTGCCATTTGAGCTAAAATATGATAGGTCTGAAAATGAACGGCATTTGTCCCCAGACATTGTGATTTATAGATATCTTTGGGATCCATCCACAAAGGATAGGTTTGTTCCCTCCAGTCCAAAAAAGACGATTCACCATAAAATAAACCGGTTGACGGATTGAACGCCGTAGCCAGATCATCCCGGGCTGAGTTTTTGATTATGCCAAACGCGTACCGTAACCAATCCTGATCTCCGGTAACCTGATAGATTTCCCAGGCCGCCAGTGTCCAGGTCATTCTATCGGTGGAAACCGGCCAGGAACCGCCCGTTCCTGTATCCTGAATGATCCTGTCGTTCTGAACCTTTTTCATCAAACTCTTTTTGGCGGCATCGGGCCTTATGGCGGCCAGCGAAAGTAAAATACTGTAGCTGACATCGCGCGTCCACACACCCGGCCATTTTTGACCCGCCATAAAGGCGCCGTCTTCCCGGATATCCAGCAACAATTCTTCCAAAGATAAGTTGTACAATGCATCCATAATTGGAATGCCGGATTTATATTGAGGCAGAGATGATATATCTGTACTTAAGCTCCATTCGCCTTCCTTGTCGTTTTCAACCTGGGTTGGGTTAAATTTGAGTGTTATTTCAAAGATGCCGTCACCATCTTCATCGTTTAACCGAAATTCATCCTTTGAGCTCAGAGAACCAAATTCCCAGGTGAGTGGTAACTGGGCGCCGGCGATATAAAGTCCATTGAACTGTTCCCTGGTTATGCGTTCGCCGGTTTTGGTAATGTAAAATCCGTTCGTCCTGAATGCGTTTAACACATTATTCATATCACATCTGAAAGTGACCAATACCGCTTTGTATAATTCAGGAGCGCCTGTTACTTTTGAGTGAATGACCTGATCCGGATCATTTTCCCCAAAAAGGTAGATCTCTGATATCATATCCTGACTGTTATCATCCAGAATAATCCGGTGATCTTCTCCCGGAAAACGCTCGTTATCTCCGCCATTTAAACTGAATTTAAAAAATATTTCTCTTTTAGTAGGAGTTTTGAAATCACTTTGATAAGTGGATTTGATATGTTCCGGGCTAACCGCTTCCGCGTAGTATTGACCCTGAACCACTTTGTTTTGGGTTATTTCAAACTTTTCTGACTTGTAGATTTTTGACTGCATACATGAACCGGCAATCATTAATATCATTATTATAAATAAACTGGATCGTCTCACTCCCACCTCGTTTCAGTAATTTTTATTTTAAATAGAGCAGTTTGTGAAAAAGTACGTTGCCCTCATTTGTTTTAAGAACGGCAAAATAAACCGCGCTGGCCAAACTGCTTTCCGGTTTCCATGAAACGGAATGCTGCCCTGATGTAAATTTTTGATTCGCCAAAGTCGCGATTTTTTGCCCCGCGATATTATAAACCGACAACTCGATATGCATCGACGCATTCAGCTCAAAACTGATCCGGGTCTCCGGGTTAAACGGATTGGGGTAATTGCCCAGCATCCTGGCTTGTCCCGGATAGATTAAATCACCATCATCAATGCCCGTGTTCACATCATATTCAGCCACAAGCATATCCCAATACTTTAAATACGGTATTTCAAAATAAACCGTGTCATTCTTCTGACTAAAAAGTAAGTTTTCGGGATTACCGCCATTAAAATCGGGAGTGGCCAGCCATAGGGATTTTACTTTTTCCTGAGTCGTAAAATAGACTGGTGTATTTGAGATTGTTTCAGGCTCCGGCTGTGTGCCTGTATCGTCCCGCCAATTAAGTGAAGTGGCGTCTTTAAAATTGATTAAATGAAAAATCTGCAAATCACCTTTCAGTTTTGAAAAATTCCACACACTCCCTTTTTGCGCGTAATATTTAATTGAAATATCGTTTTCCGATGTAAGATAAACCTGATTAAAATCGCCGCCGTCACGCAGCAGGTTCTGATATGCCACCAGGAAATCATAGTAATGAACCAATTGATTTTTCAGATCCTCAGACATCTGCAGATTGTTGTTGGGAAAGTACTCATTGGCAAGCATATGCTCTCCCAATTCCAGATGCGATCCGCCCGCGGCGAATATTACCGCGTCCGTCAAAAAAACGCCCGGAGCATTAAAATAGCCGCTTTGGGAAGAAAGTGAACGATCCATATAGGCGGCCAATACTGTCGACAGCTTATTTTCGGAATAGGAGGCGTTATCCAGAATGATAAAGACGAGATCTGAATAGGTTTCATTGGGCCACCAGACTTCCGTGTACAGAAAATCCACCGGACTTTTCGCGATATCCTGCTGCCCATACTGGTTGACGGCATTCATCACCAGCGAAACATCCATGGCATCCTTCGTTTGTTCTATATACGGTAAAAAAGTTTGATTAAGATCCACCCGCTGGCCGCTGTAGTTATAACGCGCCCCTCTGTCACCTAACTGATCAATATGCCAACCGTCAAAGGGTAACGCCTCAAAAACATCGGACATTTTATCAAAAATATAATTTTTCCAAGCGGGATTGGATGGATCAATTAAATAGATGTCACTGGCCCATGTATCCGGTAAATCATGAAAATCAGGGTCAGAATGAAAAGTGTCTTTAAAAAGCCGCCATTCATCCTGTACACCATCATTTTGCGCGTCTTCATAGGCGCCGTAAAGTAAATTATAGGCCATGGCTTTCATACCATGCAGATGGCCGGTATCGATGTACCGTTTGATTGTCGCGAAATAATTTGTCCTGTTGGCAATGTCGGGCCAGGTACCGGCGGGATTTTCCGGTGTTCCCTTTAACGGGAGATGATGTTTATAATGCCAGTCATAATATTGGATTCCGTTAATATGATAGCGGTTTAACTCGGCTATGGTCGCGTCAACACCGGCCTGACTTAAGTACGGATACGCGGATAAAAAACCGTAACGCGGGAAACGGCTCCAATCGGAGGACACGTCCACCCCGATGACGGTCCTGTCACTTATCACGGCATCCTGCATGAGGGAAATAACCACCAAATATCCCCGAAAATCATCATTGGGCGTCTGCCATACCCATTCAAAATTACCCGCGTTTCCCGGATAATATGAAACGCTGTCAACAACCCTGTTTAGAAAGAGATATTCAATTTTTAAGATGGAATTACCAGGTAATTCCGTTATTTCAAGGTTAAAGTTTACACTATCACCGGGTGAATATCTGGCCTGATCTGTCCTGATTTCACCCAGGCTATCCGCGCGGGATTGCAGTGTGAATACCACCATCACCAAAAATGTTACACGCCATATATTTTTCAGCCGAAAAAGCATTAAAATCTCCTATTGTTCCATCACCAGCATAGACCAGTATCTGAATCGCGGCAGCTTCAGGAATATCTTATCTCCGTCCTGTTTGAAAGGTATAGTAAAAGGGGAACCGGAATTAAAATCAGGAGAGGCATACCAAATCTGACGTATGGGCGATGTACTATTAAATGAAATGGACAATAGATTAATCAGATCCGGTTCGGTCTGTATTCCCTTATCATCACGCCAGTTCATCGTTTTGGCCGATGAAAAATTTACCAGATGCGCGACGCTCCGCCGATTATCCGTTTTAGCGGAATACCATATTTTACCCTGCTCCGGTACCTTACTCAATTCAATCCTTTGGTCCGATTCAATTTTCATGTCTGAGTCTTTTAAATTCCCTCTTAAAATATTTTGATACGCTACCATAAAATCATAATAATCGAGCATACTTTTTTGTAACGCGGCATCCATTTTAAGATTATTATTCGGGAAATATGGATGAACCAGCAGATGCTCTCCCAATTCGAGGTGATCTCCACCCGCGGCAAAGATAAGGGCATCAGCCAATAAAACGGAAGCGGTGTTCGCCATGCCGGGCTTTTCGGCAAGGCCCTGATTCACATATGCCGCGAACACAGTCTTTAACCGGGAATTTCCAAGGGTATCGTTTTGCCGGATAATCTTTAGCAAATCAGCGTATGTACTGTCAGGGTCCCAGACTTCGGAGTACAGAAATTCGACCGGGCTTGCGGCAATCTCTTCCTGTCCGTACTGCGATACAGCATTCATAACCAGAGGTCGATTGAGATATTGACGCGCGGATGTCAAAAAATCTCCAAATGTCGTATCCGGCATGATTTCCCTGCCATCAGCCGTCCACATCTTCCCCCAGTCACCCAGCTGATCCACATGCCAGCCATCAAATGGTAACGCGTTAAACACTTTTTCAGTCTGATGAAAAATATAATTCTGCCAGTCCCTATTGTCCGGATTCATCCAATAAATATCACTTGACCAGCTCGAATCAAAATCAATTTTAACCGGTTCCTTCTGAGTTTGGTCGCGATACAACCGCCAACTCGCGGGCGCTCCGTCCCGCGGCCCGTCCTCCCAGCTTCCATACAAAAGATTATAGGCCATCGATTTCATACCATACTTAGCGCAAGCTTTTATATATTTTTCAATCGTCTCGCGATGTATGGGCCGTTTGGCTATATCAGGCCAGGTATCCGTCACTTGCCCGTCCTTTGTGCTCAGGGGCATATGATGTTTAAAATGCCAGTCATAAAACTGAATCCCGTTTATATGATGACGATTCAAACGGCGCATAACAGAATCAATGGCGCTTTGACTCAGTTCGGGATAGCGTGAAAGGAAACCATAACGAGGGAAACGGCTCCAGTCAGACGAAACATCAATCGCGATGTTGATTTGATCTAATACGCGGTTATTGTACTTCAGGAATATTTCAGTCAAATACCCCCTGAAATCATGAGCCGGGGGATTCCATTGCCAGTGAATACCCAGGCTGTCCGGTGTCTTTATTGTTTGAGAATCCAAAACGGTATTCAGATATCGGTAACGAATAAAAACTTCAGATTCCTGCTGCGGTTTATCATGGAATGACAGCAGAAAGCTGACTTTTTCTCCATCCTTGTAATTTGCTTTTTCCGTCCGGACCTCCGCAAACCAGCGTCCTGATTCATGTATCAGGGGAGAAAATTCATCTGAGACCGTCGATCCGCATGATAAAATAAAAAAAGAACTCCACAAATATATTAAATTCTTTGTCAACACCCTTTTGTTTTCCTTCAAAATATTTCTTTCGGCATTGTTAAACACGAGAACATTTACAACCGTTGGTCAGGATCCATTCCGATCCATACAATTTTTATTACCAGAATGCAGTGTACAGCACCACCAAAACAATCAAAACAATATAAGCGCTGATGTTGAACACCTGGGAAGTTTGAAACATCTTCGGTTCCAGTTGAATCGCATTTGGATCATCGGAGCTTTCAGATGTCGTCAAACTCACACCCGCGATTATTGCCATTGTTATCAGCATCGTATAGAACATCTGATCCATCCATGGTAAATCAACAACCTGACTCTTAAGAACGAGCGCGATAACGATGGATGAGAGAACCCCCGCTATTGCTCCTTTGTTGGTGGCTTTTTTCCAGAACAAACCCATCAGAAATACCGCCAGAATTCCCGGACTGACTAAACCGGTATATTCCTGGATATACTGAAACATCTGTGGAATATTACCCATGACCGGCGCCATAAAAACGGCAATCAGCAAAGCGGCAAACGCGGCGATCCGGCCAACGCTGACAAGCTGTTTCTCTGACGCGTTTTTATTGATATACGGTTTAAAAATATCCATGGTAAATATCGTCGATGTGGAGTTAAGCATAGAGGCGACCGAAGACACAATCGCTGCGGTCAACGCGGCCAATACCAGTCCCTTCAATCCCGTCGGGATAAATACGCTGATCAGCCACGGATAAGCTTTATCGTAATTGATCCCGCCGTTTCCGTTACTAAAAGCCTCTCTGACGCCCTCAATAACGGCGGTTCCTTCCGGCTGCGCGTATAGGACATAAGCAACGATTCCCGGAATCACGACGATTACGGGAATAATTAATTTCAGGAATGCCGCGAACGCGATACCGTTTTGAGCTTCTTTAAGCGATTTAGCCGCCAGTGTCCGCTGAATGATATACTGGTTAAAACCCCAATAGTAGAGATTCGCCACCCACATACCGCCAATCAGAACGGCTATCCCGGGCAGGTTAAAAAACTCTGGATTATCTCTGGAGAGTATCATATGGAATTTATCCCCGGCCTGATCGTAGATATGAGCCAATCCGGCAAACACTCCACCTTCGGGTGTGACATGATTCAGCGCGATTACCGATGTAATTAAACCGCCGATCACCAGAAGCGCGACCTGTACAACGTCAGTCCATGCGACAGCGGAGAGACCGCCGTACAAAGAATAAGCAGCGGCTATAAATGCCAGGAATATGATGGCATAGATGATATAATTGCCGTCACCGTTTCCGATAATGGTATCCAGAGCCTTCCCTCCCAGGAACAGCACCGAGGTGAGATTTACGAATATAAAGAGCGCCACCCAGAAAACAGCAAGAATTGTTTTCAGGTTTGTACTGAAACGCTTTTCAATAAATTCAGGAATAGTGTACAGTTTCTTTTCAATAAATATCGGGAGAAAAAACTTCCCGACGATGATCAGTGTAATAGCCGCCATCCATTCATACGAGGCGATGGCAAGGCCTATCGCAAAGCCCGAACCGGACATGCCAATAAACTGCTCAGCCGAGATATTCGCGGCGATCAGGGACGCGCCAATGGCCCACCATGGCAGGGATTTACTGGCAAGAAAATAATCTTTTGAGTCTTTGATATGGCCTTTTTTGTCACGTGATACCCATAAACCAAGTCCGACGATAAGAAGGAGATATCCGATAAAGACGATATAATCAATGGTGCCAAATTGCATAGAGATTCCCTTCATTTTCCATTTGAGTGATTGTTGCCATTTTCAGATCAGGATAACACCCAAAATCAGTTCTTAAAATTGCAAATTTAACGAATAACGTGAAATCGGATTAAAAACTCCGAATTCCATATAACTATAATCTAATGAAACTATTAAATCACCGAAAGGATAATTGAGACCAAATCCAAAAGCGAATCCCTCCTGCGCTTCTTCCTTAAACATGGAATTATACCCCGCGCGCAACGCAAGGATCTCACGCCAGGAAAACTCTGTTCCAAGATTCATATGCAGTTTCTGATTATTGGGATGTGTGGCGTCGCTGGCCATCGTAACGCGCCAATTTTCGTTCTGAAAAATATCCACACCAAGCCCTACCGTAAAAGCCAATGGCAGAGGCCAGGAATCTGTATCCATGTTGGCCACAATATTATCGTTATTTCCGCTATTTCCCGGATCAATATCAACAGGCTGCAGCAGATCTTTACCGGTCATTTGCAATTCCGATCCAAAGTTTGAGATATTCATCCCGATGGTCAACCCCCTGAATTCCGTATTGTACATAAGACCGACATCCATGGCTATCGCATTAGCGGTCTCGTGCCAAATCTGTTGTTGAATAATTTTAAAAGTCGTTCCAAATGAAAAACGGTCGGTCAGTTCCCTGGCGTATGAAATACCGAAGGACAAATCCATCGCCTCCCATTTCTGCCCGGTACCCATCGGCGCGTCGGCGGTTGTAATTTCTTCACTGCCATAGTCGAGTTGATTGATACTGACACTCAATGCATTTTCCCCGAATTTCATCACCAGACTCAGCCAGTTCAGATTCGTATTTACCAGCCATGGTGTATGCGTCGCGTTTATTTGATTTCCGCTTAGACGCGTCAATCCCGCCGGATTCCAATACGCGCTCGTCGCGTCATTCGCTATAGCGACAAAGGCTCCCCCCATACCTGTAGCGCGGGCGCCGATAGGTATGGTTAAGAAATTAGCTGCCGTTGTCCCTACTTTCGTTTGGCCGAAAGCATTAAGGACCAGAGAGCAAATTATAAGACATATATAGACAGTATTTTTAATCATCGATTTTCTCTACTTAATGATTGCTAATTTACCCATTTTTTTCTGCTTGATTCCGGGCGCTTCAATGACGTAAAAATAAACGCCGGCGGCCACATCCAATCCTTCTTTTGTCCTTAAATCCCATGTGCTTGTACCGTCAAACAAATTGCCGGTGTGTTGGATTGTTCTTACATGATATCCGTTTGAAGCAAAGATTTGAATCGTCGAACCGGCGGGTAGGTTTATAAAATTCACCACATGTTCTCCCCTGCCACGCACCTGAGACGGAAGCGGTTCTTCATACACATTGGTCACCACATAAGGATTGGGAACTACCCGGATATCGTCCATTTCGTCCCGCGCGAGTTTAGAATCCACTTTTGCCAATTTGGAATGATATACAAACCGGTCTTTTGAAGTAAACGGTTTAAAAAATGACAAATACAGGCTATCGCCTTCCTGTGGCACGGCAGCATCAACACCAAGCCAGGCAGGCGGTTTTGTAAATGTTATGCGCCATGATAGCTGACTTCCGTCCTCATTTGATAAATACACGCTGTCAAAATGACTCAGGGTATCCTTTGGTGTGCTTGGCGACTCCACAAAGCCATATTGGATTTTTTTATGATTGGTAGAATCCGTTACATCATAAACGGCAAAATTTGTGGCAATGGTTTGAAGAGGAGAACTGGTGCCGAAAATTAGAGGTAACCGGGAAGATGTCTGGTTTCTCTCTTCATAAAATACGAACAAATAATCTTTCGGGAATCGGGTACTGACAATATTTCCGAATTTAAATTCTGAAACGACCGGAACAAGATTATCGTTTCTTTCATTATTCCAGCCGCTCTTCGATGTATCAAGCCGCACGCTATCCAATACCTGATATCGTGTATTGAAAGAGAAGCGAATGCCGTCAAAGACATCTCCGTTTTCCTTTTGCAGATTGGTGTTCCCCCAATAAACCGTATCACCGCTCGCTGAATCAACGATATTATAAGCGAATGCAACCGGCACATCCCGGATCAGTGAGTCTAAAAATGATATTTCATAAGTTGTTGGTTTCAGATTGGTTTGATCAACGATTTCGGCGAAGGGTATAAATGTCGAATACCCCGCGACACGGTCAGCGGAAAGTCCGGATTCAGGAGTCACATAACCGGCGACCGGAGCGGTCGGCGTGACAGCCGCGGTATTTCTATCAAGAACCAGATTGCCCGCCGCGTCACGATAAATGGTTTTTGTGTTTTCCGACGGATAAATTGATTCGGTTTCATCTCCGCGATCATACGCTGTTACGGCATAATAATAAGTGCGTCCGTTGATCACATCGGTATCGACAAAACTGTTTTTAATACCGCTGTCATTGCCAAGATAAAATGGCTTACCGCTGCTGAGCTCATATAACAATGGGTCTGAATTAAAAAAACCGCTTACTGAATTATTGAGATCATATTGGACAAAGGGTTTATAGTCAACAATTTGTCCATAACCATTTGATATAACTTTCGCGTCGGAAAAACCGGGATCCGTGCTTTTGTATATCTTATACCCCTCAAAATCAAATTCCTGCAAAGAGAAATCATAAGATTTTTCGGCTTCCTTATCCCAATACAATGTCACACTGCCGTCCCCGGGAACCGCTGTCAAAGTTGGTTTTGTCGGGGGTCTTGGAAAATTGTAATTAGAATTATATATCAACTGAGCAATATTCTTACTGCGTACAACAGCTTCATAGTCATCACCGAAAACTAAAGCCATCGAGAATCGTTCTGTTTTTCCCGGAAGTAAAGGGAAATAACCCGATCCGAAAATAAAATCGCCGTCCTCTCCCCTGACCGCGCGGTTATCGACAATCGACTCGGGCACATCAAACCGGCCCGGACGCAATCGTTCCCACATCTCTTTTTCATCACTCATATCTATATCTGTTGAAGGAACAAAATAATCAAAACTGGTGAGACCGAGCTGGTCAGATTCATCCACATCTTTTTGATCAAAATGTGGTTCACCGCTTGTGGGCTGACCATCACCCTCGCCATAATCGCCGGTGCCGGGCTTCCCGTCCGCGCCCACATCATCCACCATCGGATCCCAGTCACCATCATTGTCAATACCGTCATCCCTGGCTTCGTCGATTAAAAGATCGTTGAGACCGATACCGTTGATATAATCAAAATGCTGGACCGGAGCCAGCGTATCTATGAGTACTTTCCCCTCTGTGGTTTCTTTATACTGACGATAATGCAATTGGTAATTTTCGTCAATCATTCCGTCAAGATCATTATCCAGACCATCAAACGCGTTTTTGTTAATGGTTAAACCCGACGTGCCTCCAAGCTTCATATTACCTTCTTCAAGGATAGTTGTATCGGGGATAAGTGTAAATGTCTTGCCGAGAGAGACAACATTAGTCCGCTCATTGGGCATGACAAATAAAGTCCTTTCATAGGTATCCTTATTGATCAAAATTAATCGATCACCGGCCTTGACTGTCCGCGGAACAAAGTCTCCCTCATTAAAATACGGAGCTGAACCACTGGGCGCGTTGTCCCCGTCATTGTCAATGCCATCGTAAGGGTTACCCGGAGATTCCAGAAACGCGTATCCGATATAACCGACTTCATATGGATTGGGCTGCCATTTGGGATTCGCCGAAGGATTGATGTATTGATCAAAGTCCCAGGTATAAACGATCGCTTCGCGGACATTAAAGAATGAAGCGTCATCCATCCATTCCGTTCCGCCCTGGGGCCCGACACCCAGATAAGTGCCTATTAAAGTTCCAAAAGAAGCCTGGTCATAAACTTCCGTCCCCACGTTCGTAATTTCATAAACCCAGAAGATGACATCCTGCGCCAGAAAATTGGACCATTGCATACCCCGAACAGCCACCTGAATTCCCTGTCCCTTGCGGCTTGTATCATTACTGTCGGGCAAGAATTGATAGCGCTGCCACATTTTCAGATCATTGGCATCATCCATCAAAAAATAACTCTCCTGATCAGAATTCTCCACGCCGCGGCCGAAGTAACCATTCCATTCCGCGCTTCCGTTACTACCTATCCAATCAGGATGATCCGGCCAATACGCGGGCCAGGTTTGCGGGAGATGATTCATGGCCACGCCGATACCTAATGCATCGAGGGATGGATTAAAAAAACCGGGGATCGGTTCAAATCCCCAAAACTGACCGCCACCCGGATCATAATCGGGCACCCCGGAGCGGTCGGCATTACAGCCAATGACTGAAAACAGCGTATCTGGCACACCGTCATACACTCCCGCGACACGATAATCACGGATGGGAAGGCGGACGCCCACAAGAGGCTGTATATCAGTGGCATATCCGTTGGCGTCATACTTCCAGGCGCAATTAGTTCCCTGACTTCCGGGCTGGCCAATCACACCATAATTCGTAAAAGTTGTCCGTACCTGGTTGCCATTATGATTTCCCACCCTCCGGGCTGTCGGTGTACTTTTTTCATACTGGCCAAATGATTGATTAAATCCTGTCAGGACAAATACCATGAAAATTAAAAAAATATATATACTGCTGTTCTTCATCAAAACCCTCTGCTTCATTAATTAGATAATTGAAGGGTTAAACCCAATTCCAACCGGCGCGGCTCAGAATAATAATAAGGAATGCGGTAGTATTCATTCAGCGTATTCACCAAAGCCGGCAGATCCTGCTGCTGCCGTAAATATTCTTCCAGAGTAAAATCAGCTGTGCCGCTGTCATTGTAAACATTTATCTCATTTTTAAAATCAAACAAATTATAAATTCGCGCAAAAAAGGTAACCGCGCGCGTGTTGATGATTAAATCCTTGCGGAGCTTCAAATCCACATTATAAAATGATGGTTTTATTTCTGAGTTCGTCAATAGCTTGGATATGTCAATCGATTGTGAAGGTGTATATGGCATTCCGCTGCCATATCGCCCGATCACACTTATTCCCCACCGGTTATTTGTGACATAATTAAATGTGGCGTTAACCGTATGCGTTTGATCAAAATCCAGATTTATCAACTGAATCTCAGGCTCCTGGCCGCTAACCTGCTGGTTTCTGGTCGCTGCCGGATCGGAAGCGTTTCCTTTTGCCGTCTGGAAGGTATAATCAATTTTTGCCGACCAGTTATCACTGAATCGCTTATCCAGGGTAAAAACTATTCCCCGGACGAAACCAAAATCACTGTTAACAAGCTGGCTGTAGCTTCCCGATCCTCCAAACATATATATCTCGTCGGCGCGTGTTCCCGCTAAGTTACGGATATCACGAAAATATCCCGTAATATCAATTGACAGGCTTCTGTTTAAACCATAGGAAAAGCCCACTTCCCCATTTATGGTTTGTTCCGGTTTCAGATCGGGATTACCCGCGATGCCGAGATTTCCGGTACCGGTGCCGAACTTATATTGCGGATTCTGGTACAGCAGTTCGAAGTTTGGTATCTGGAAGAAATGACCGTATGAAAAATGAAAGACCCCGTTTGTGCTGAACGGAAAGGAAACTCCCAACCGCGGACTGAATTGCGATTTGATCGACGCGTCTTTGTACCAGTAGGTTGATCTCTCCTCTATGGTCTTCTCGATGTTTTCCGGTCTTTTAGGGCGATAAATATCAGGATCCGAGGGATCAGATAATATTTGCCCTTCGGGCATAAAAACATCATACCGGAGACCCAGGTTGATGATCAACTGGTCAAATTCAATTTTATCCTGCAAATAAGCGGATATCTCCATGGGTTCACGGGTGTAGCGGTCAATCGAAAGATTTTCGCTCGGATTATCCGGATCCGGGATCCGTGTTTTCACAAATGGATCTCCGCTTTCCGACGGGCTCGGCAGACCTGCCTCCTGCAACAAATAATAATTGTCGTATGTAAGTTTATGCCTGCTGAACTCAATGCCGCCTTTTATCAGGTTCCGTTTGGTAATTTGGGATGTTATATCCAGTTTTGCCGAATATGTATTTGTTTTACGGTAAAAATGCTGATTCTTTGTACCCCCGGTTAAAAAACTGGGCACATCCTGCGGCTGTTGATTCAACAGATCATAGTGAGTATAACGTGAATCATAAGGATCTTCATAGACGTAATGTTTATATTCTTTGCTGAAATATGAGAGGTTGAACTGGTAAAATGTGGCCGCATTAAGAACATGCGTCATACCCAAAATATTTGTAAAGCCGTTACGAAAGCGTTGAAAATCACCATCTGGATTATAGGAGAAACTATGATCATAGTCCTGATAGGCGACTTTTTCCAACATCAGATTATAGTTCAGCTTTATCCCGGCAAATGGAGTATAGGTTAATTTAGTATGCGCGTTTATTTTTCTGTTCCAGTTCATTGATACATATTTTCCGTCACCGCTGGACTGAATATCATAACGATCCTCTATCGGTTCGCTCGGTCCCTTATTAACGGTAATATCCCAGGGTTCAAAGACCTTTTTACCGTTCATCCAGCCATCAAAATATATATATCGTACATTTCCATAAAAGGAAAGTTTATCTTTTACTAAAGGTAAACTCACAAAACCCTCAATATCACGGATCGCCGTTATATCAAAGCGGTCAATTCCCCTGAAAATATCGGTGTGACTACTGATATAATCACCGCCGTAACTGGTAATGCCGGCTTCCAATTTATTGCTGGCCTCTTTCGTGGCGATATTAACATAACCGGACAGCGCTTTACCATATTCGGCGTTAAACGCGCCGCTTACAAATTGTAACTCCTGAATCGCGCTGGTATTGACATCAACGACAGTCGATCCGTCATAGGTATCCGTTACGGGAACACCATCGATCGCGTAAACTACTTCTCCGCTTCGCCCGCCGCGAACATGGCCGTCGATAACACCCGCCTGCAGCTCCAATATCTCGCTGAGCTCCGTCACCGGAAGGGCGTCAATTGTGCTGCTGCCCACAACAGCGGTACTCGCGGTCAGGTCACGCGTAATAATCGGGCGTTCCGCTTCTACAACCACCGTCTCTGAAGACTCAAGAGTCGTTTGCTGAAGATCAAAATTCACCCGCGCGGTTAGATCGATGGATACATCTACATTCTGCATGGATATTGTGACATATCCGATCGAATATGCCGAAACGGTATAGACACCGGGAGGTACATTTAAAATCACAAAATATCCATCCAGATCGGTGGCGGCGCCAATATTTTTGCCTTCGACTACAATATTCACTCCGGCAAGCGGTTCTCCGGTAGATATATCTTTCACGGCGCCGGCAATCTTTCCTGTCACACCCGCCTGCAGAAATGAAAACAAACATAATCCCGGCAGCATGATCCGTACTATCATTAAATAAAATTTCATTGAATTTCTATTCGGCTAATTATGAATTATTATTAAAGACAGGATAACAAAGTCACAGAGCCTTCTTTCTGTTTCTCATGCTACCCTGTCAATTTCTTAACTAATTTTTGATGACTATATCACAGCTCTCACCATTCATTTTCGTTTAGGAAATATTTCCTTATTTTACCAACAGCATTTTCATTGTAATGGTCTGAGTCGAAGTGCTTAACCGGTAAAAATATACACCCGATGCCATATCAGTAGCATTCAATTGTACAGTATGCTCTCCCGCTCTCTGCATACCGTTTACCAAAGTGGAAACTTTTTGCCCAAGAATATTAAATACAGCCAGCTCCACACGGTCATGACCCGGTAAATAATAGTTAATCGTAGTTACAGGATTAAACGGATTTGGATAATTTTGAGCCAGATGTATTTTTTCGGGAATAAAGCGTGGATCATCAGAAATGGCCGTGACAGGTTCAAGTGAACCAAAATTGTCCATGACTTCCGTAATGTCAGCGACCTTTACATTAGTCCAGTGATCTGTGCCATGCATTTCGTTGTCAAGCGGCTTCTGACCACCATTAATTGTCTCCGCGCCGGCATAAAACGCGCCGTACTTGTAAAGACCGGGGCCACCGTCATTGCCAACAGGAAAAGTAATACTCTTAGAATAGATATTATCACCGGCCGCTTTATCGCCATTTTTGCCGTCATCATTTAAAACATGCATGGTTATATCAGTTGAATCCGTCGCAAGAGTATCTGAAGACAGCCAATCGCCACCCCAACTGCCAAGCACGGAATTCTGACCCTTTAATCCAACCCATTCAATGACTGAAGGATCAATTTTTTCATCTGTATAAACATTATAAGCATCGCTCATATTCACCTGAAAAAGAATGGTAACTTCTTCGGTCAGTGGAGGCTGAACCGGGAACACATTCGGTGTGAATACCGGAATATCCGCCTCATAGCCATCCGGCTGAATCGTGTACCAATAATCCGGTGTTATTTCCCAGCCCCAATTGAAAAAATCTTCTTCCGGAGAGGCTTTGCATTTATATTTTGTCTCATCACCTTCCACACCCTGAATGACCATTGTCGTGTGAAAAATGCCGGGGCTGAACGGATCTTCTGTAAACACACGCTCGCTTTGATCGGCTATGACAATGGCTCCAACCCAATCCAGACCTTCAAGACGCAACTGATCGACATCCGGATCAAAATAGCCGCTGCCGGTTCCATAAATGTTTGATAAATCCACTGTAAAATTAAGTGTGTTGGTAACCTGAATAGTGACAACACTATCACGGTCAAACAAAACAACAGGGAGGATCATATCCTGATCGGACAATGTAAAGGATCTGTTTGGATCATTTTCCCAAATGGCATCATTAATTTGAAATTTATATTCAAACAAAGTGCCTACACTCGCCGCGTCGATCGGTATTATCGCGCTGTAAATGGTATCTTCATCGGCGTCGCTCAGCCAAAAGGCGCCTTCGGATGGGAACCAGTCACCATCATAGCCGGCTTCATTCATGAAACTGCCGCGAACACTTACGCCATCAGTACCAGGGACAAACAAACCTTCTGCTGTCTTAACTTTCAGATCCACCTGAAAAGTTACGTTGATATCTTGGGCCATACCAGCGGACACCAGAAAAAACGAAAACACTAAAAGTAACAATGTTGACTTCATAGTTTACCTCCGTTATACGGTTTTTGATTAATTAGACACGAACTGACTTTTAATTTTAATCTGCATATGGAAATATGGTATTTCCTTTGATTATTAAATCGCCTTAAACAGGTTAAATCCGTGAGTTCAAGTGACCCAAGGATTTTTTCTTTCCGGTACTCATCTCTTCGGTCTCAGGCTCACTGAACCCGGCAACAGGCGCATTGTCCTTCTTATAATTCCTGATTTTTTCCGTCAGCGTAAGCACACTCATCAACAAAAGTGAGAACGCGAATAAGAATAGACCATAATTCAATGGATTAATCTGTACAAACCAATCAAGCCAGGAAACGGAATAAATTTCGTTGCTCATTATAATCATCAATACCCGGGCCAAACTTATTGCCAGACCGGTAATCATCGTCCACAAAGCGGTTGGTCCGGAAATTGATTTCCATAAAACACCCAACAGAAATACGGCTGCTACAGGTGGTGTGATATAGACATAAAGAATGATTAAAAATTTCAGCATCTGGAAATCCAGATTCCTGATTAACAAAACGATAATAATGGCGAGAAGCGCAAAAAACGCGGACGTGAGCCGCCCGGTCAGAACAAGCGCGTGTTCAGTAGCCGCCGGTTTTAATCGCCGATAAAAATCCATCGTGATCAATGTTGAAGAACCATTGAAACAATGTCCGATAGAGGACATCACAGCCGCCAGAATCCCCGATATCACCAGTCCTTTTATTCCAAAGGGTATGATATGGCTCATGGTCAGCGCCACAAACGCCTGATCGGGTGAAATTTCCGGAAAAAGGGAAACAGCGATAATCACAGGAAAAGCGATCAGGAATATGGATGATATTTTCAGTCCCGCGGCAAAAAAACCGCCTTTACGGGCCTGACCTATATTTTCCGCCGCGATCATTCTCTGGGCGACAAATTGATCAATATACCAATACCATATTCCCAGGACGGGCAAGGCAAAAAACACCCCGGTCCAGGGGAGATCAGGATCATTCAATGGGTGGAATATTGAAAAAACAGTTTCCGACCGGGTCAGTATCGCGTTCAAATCTCCCGCTTCACCGAGACCGAAAAACATAAGCATGAGTAAACCGGATAGAAGTATTACGGCCTGCAACACACCCGTGTACATCACTGCTTTCATTCCCCCGGTTATAGAATAGATACCTGTCACAACAATCAATACGACTCCGGATGTCACCATATCCCAGCCCATTGTTTTATTTAATAAAAAACAACCGACATACAGGCTTATGGTTAGATTTGTTATTACAAAAATAATGAGAGTGACAGAGGTGATATATATTCTGCTTGCGGGATTAAATCGCTGTTCAAACAGTTCGGAAATTGTAAAAATATTCGATTTAAAAATGACAGGCATCAAAACCCAAATGGAAAGAAGAATTAAGACGGCCGCCAGAAACTCAAGATACCCGGCTAGGATACCGTTTCCATTATTTAATCCGGACATTCCGATAAATTGTTCAATAACAATATTCGCGATGAATAGTGACAGACCGATGGTTATCCAGCCGAATTTTCTGCCGCCTAAAAAATAATCGGTGCTGTTCCTATTGTACCTGGAATAATAGACTCCGACACTCAATACAGAGATCATATAAACCAGAATTACAATGTTGTCAAACACACTCCGGGTAATCATCACGGGAAACCTTAAAGTCGTTTCTATCCGAATTAATCAACTTCAATAGGTCAAACTCCGTGCCAGTTTTCAGATTATTCCGATTTGGATTTTAACGCTCTGCTTAGATTTCATGTAATAGCTTGTTACAAGAGGGATAAGAAAAAAAAAAAATTAGGATATGTTGGTCAACATTGATGGCGGAGGATAAAAAAGTTATCAAAAAAGATAACTAATAATTATCAAAAATAATAATAATCTCTCTTGATCAGTGTTATCAGGAACGTGATCAGTCTTCCGCGAATTGATTACTTTAATCCAAGTTCTTTACATATGCGATGAAAATTTGGCGGCGCGAAACCAAGTTTCTCCGCGGCCTCGGCATCAGTGCCGCAATTATTGCGCACATATTCCACGTATCGTTTGCGGAATTCCACCTCGACCTGTTTTAGGGGTAAAATTTGGCTCATTCTGAAACCGGACATGGATATCAGATCACCGCGGGCCCGGTCATCCATTTCAATACTGCTTTGAATCAATTCTTTGGTTATTTCGTCTGTACTCAATAAAACCAAACGATTCATGGTGTTTTTAAGTTGACGCACATTACCCGGCCAGGGGAAGCCGGTTAATATCTCCATCGCTTCGTTGTCAATTTTAGGAATACCGATTCCCATTTCGTCACTGTACATATGTAAAAAATGCTCTATCAGGACCGGAATATCACTGATTCGGTCACGCAACGCCGGTACCTTGATCCTCAATATATTCAGACGGTAGTATAGATCTTCCCGGAAAGCCTTTTCTTCGAGCAGCACTCCTATATCCTTGTTTGTCGCCGCGATGACGCGCACATCCACATGATACACATGTTTACGGCCGATTTTATCAATTTCGCCTTCCTGCAAAACACGTAATAATTTAACCTGCGCCGAAGGAGGTAATTCTGTAATTTCATCCAAAAATATGGTGCCCTTATCCGCCTGTTCAAATAAACCGGATTTCGCTTCCTTCGCTCCGGTGAATGAGCCTTTTTCAAAGCCAAACAATTCACTCTCAATCAATTCTTTAGGGATCGCGCCGCAGTTAACCGTAATAAAATTTTCATATTTTCTCGGACTCAAATAATGCAGATTACGGGCCACCAATTCCTTTCCCGTGCCTGACTCCCCTAAAATCAGAACATTGGCATTGGGAGTCGAATATTTTTGAATTTTTTCTGCCAGTTCCATCATCGGCGGTGAATTGCCGATGAGTTTCATCCTGTTCATGATTTGATCAATATTTTGGTCAAGTTTTTTGCGTGATTGGATTTGCTCCAGTTCCATTTGTTTTTTTTCATAAGCGTTGATGATGCTGAGTACAAAATCAGTAGGCTGGTAAATATAATTTTCGATATCGCCAGGATATTTTGTGCCAAACCAAAAGGCGCCGCCGGATATTAATTGATTCGCGAAATGAAGATCCGCCTGGTTGATCGTCATTTTTGTGATTACCAGTATTTGAATGGTGGGATCTATTTTCTTGAGTTCGCGGATCAGATCATCACCATACAACGCGCCGGATATTTGATAATCCATTACGACCACATCAAAATTCTTATCGCTATCTTTCAGACATTCAATCGCCGCCTTACCGCTTGAAACGACTTCAACAATATTTATTTTTTGCTCAAATGGTTTTAATGTATTACTAACGCGCACAACGTCAAATTCTTCGTCTTCAATTACTAACAGCTTTATTATTTCATCGCGCATTTTGGTCTCCTGTCAAACGGTGATTTTTATTGTAAACACGGCGCCGCCCGTTTCAGAATTCTTTGCGTCAAGCGCCCAACCGCACCATTTCCGGCTTATTTCATAGGCCAGGTAACATCCGTAACCGGAATTCTGCCCCATTTTTGATGTGGTATTTTCTAAAAATATCCGTTTTATGCCGTTCCCGTCATCCACAAGCATTTCAGGATCAATTCCCTTGCCGTTATCAGATATGGTCAAAAAGATCTGATTTTCGGGGGCCTTCAGAGATGATTCAATTCTGATGGTAATATCATCACGGGAACTATGTTCGATACCATTCTGGATCAATGGTTCAATAATTTCCCAAACCACATATTCGTTGAAAGGAATGTTCGGCAAATTTTCTTCCAGCGCGAGATCAAATTTCGGCTCCGCTCCCAGGCGATAGGACCGGAGAAATATATTCCGCACAATAAATCGCACCACCTCATTGAGATTGGTCTGAAAGGCGGGATTCCGGATCACATTTATGGGCGGTTCATAGGATTTCATATCATAAATTACCCGGGAAACAAAATTTGCGTATTTAATTATTTTTTCCTGTAAACTTTTAATATTATTCGCGTTAAGCGATCGAATATCCATTTTGATAAAGCCCATTATTTTCTCGGCTTTATGATGCGCGTGATAAATTCGTTTTGTAAACAAGGCTTCCTTTTCGTGTTCAATCTGTCGTTTGATCTGAACCTGGCGCTCATTAAAAAGGAGCTGCTGAGCGGTGTCTCGTTCATTGAGCATATACGAGCTCATATAAAAATTCGCCAGTAAGGTCAGAAGAATCAAAGCCGAGAAAATCGCTCCGGCCTCCCCCGAAACCGAGCTGATTTCGGTTGTGATATTACTGAAATCCGGTGAAATTTTCATAAAGACCGCGCCGGTAAATTCTCCCAACGGACCAAAGGGTACAAATACATTAAACTGTTGCTGATCATCGAGGAAACTTACAATCTTTTCGTTTTTAAAGAACTCTTCCTTGTGCTCCGCATAATAATTTACGTCATTCTGATATTTCTCGTTATCCACGGATGCGGTAAACTCTTTTTCAAAGAAAAAGTTATAAAGGGTATTACCGTCGTCAATCGCGTAAATTTTGTCATCTTTGCTGAGAATCAAACACAGATTGCTTACATTTTCCTTGAGGGTTTGTTGGTATAATATGATATTAAACTCCCGAACGGTCACTTTCCGGCTTTCCCGTGAATGACTTACGCTTAATTCATGCTCCAATAATAATTCAAGGGACATTGCCGTGACATCAGCGAAATTTTCCGCGGAATCTCTCCGATATAGATCCATTGTTTTGGTGATCAAATTATTGGCAAAAGTCGTATTGATATATGATAGCAGGGTCTGAAATAATAAGAGAATCGCGAACAGGATGATCAAATGCCTTACCTGAAAATGGTAATTGGTGAATTTATTAAATATTTTCATTATTCAGATCCCTAAAAATTGTAAACTTTATTTTTATCAAACGAAATTTGAGCGTTAATATCCATTTCGGCTAATCGTAACGCTTCTTCCGGGCTCAACTCGTTATTGACAGCCCGGTAAAGATATCCGGATAAAATATTTGATAATTTGGTGTATTCGGGATGAGCGGGACGATAAATTCCCCGGTCAATCAGTTTTCTAAAATACGAGAGATGAACATTATCATTTGTAATCGTGGTATCATCGTACACGCTTTTGAGAACAGGCAAAAATCCGGCCGTTTCGTAAAGAATCTTCTGGGCTTCATCCGATAATATATATTTCAGGAACAACACCGCTTCATCGACTTTACCTGAATTTTCTGAAATCATCATATTCCATCCGCCAAGCGCCGAAACCGGATTATTTCCATCCAGCCGCGGCAAGGACGCTACACCGAGAAGCAGCGCCTTTTCTTTGCCTCCCGGGAAATTGGATGCCTCGCGCAATAAACCGGGCCAGCCGCGAAAAAAAACGGCATCATTTTTAAACGCGTACTCATAGCTTAAATTTTCATTGAATGATGTCACTTCGGGAGGCGAAAGCTTGTATTGATTAACCAGTCCGACGAGCAGTGAACAGCTCTGAACAAGCTCCGGCTGTTGCAGTCTTATAGAATCCCCGGTTATAAATTTACCAAGACCCGAACCGCTGATTTCCATAAATTGCAGCACAAGCCCTTCATAATTTTCGCCCTGAAAAACATAAAAGGGATTGGAAGTTTTTAGATGCCGTTTAAGGCCAATGAATTTATTCCAGGTAATCGAGTTTTGCAGACTTCGTTCCGCTTCCGGCGGATTATCGAAATTTTTCAGTAGATCTTTACGGTAATACATCACTCCAATATCAATATGCAGAGGAATACTGACCAGAACGCGGTCATCATAACAGGTCTTTAGAGCCACCGGTATAATGGGCTCAATCTCTTTCCTGGAAAAATAGAGTGATAATGGTTTTGCCCATTTTGCAAAACGCGACACCCAGATTTGATCTACGGTAAATATATCGATTCTATTGTTACTGTTTCGCAGTGTTCTGGCGATCAATTCTTTGCGTTCATTCGTTGAAAATTTACTAAAAGGGATATCAATTGGGATTACTTTTACCCTGTCTGAATATTTTTTGTTAAATTGATCGATTATTTTCTCATGCGCCGGAGTAATATTGTCCGCGAAATATATAACAACAGGCTCATTCATCTTACTAAACACACCCAGCGGAATCATGTAAAATATCAGCGAGAGTAAAATCGCGATGATAAACATAACAATCACCAGATTGTATTTGGCCGTAAAGGAGCCGGGAGGGATTAAATTTGTTTTTTTCATTTCCTGGTTTCCAAACATAAGTTCGATTTCAATTATACAACAAATTTAAATAAAACAAAATGGCATAATAAGGAGAGAATCTTTAATGTGGTCAGATGGTTGCTATGGAAGGGTGGAATACCCGGAAGAACCCGGAGGTCATCGGGAACGAAAAACGACCCGGATAAAACATAAAGAAAAGCTTGTGAAACAATTGCTTCACAAGCTTTTTATCTTTTTTGGGTCACCGGCCTGTGACGATAATGGATTCCTTTGATGCTTTCATTTTTTTTCTGACGGAATTCAAGAGTAAAACCGCCCCCGAGAAGATCATTCCCCATCCGGATAGATTCAAAGGCATTCTTAAATCATTGACCCAATTGTAGCCATCCGACGCGAAATGACTATTCCCGACCCAGATATGCATGGTTAACAGTCCCAATCCGCCAATCAGCAAGGCTGATGACAGGGCGGTCATCCCCGGTCCGCCGGAATTATTGTTCAGGGAGAATCCGCTCTTTTGCCAAAGAGAAGTATAACGCACCAGTAAAAAAAGCAGCAGGGTGAATAAAGTGAAATAGACACGGAAATTGACCGGTATGGAATTACCTCGCGCGATTTCAGATGTAATCATTTGTATGGCCGCCGCGGTCAGCCCGATGCTCAAAATGATGATGGCGTTGCGGTACACATTCGATTTTTTACGAATAAAGGATATGATTTCCCATAATCCCCATACACCGACGGCGATACTGACAAAAAAGAGAATCTGATACAACCATTGATACGGCAGGAGCGCCAGCATACTCGGATACTTTTCCGTATCAAAAGCGGCGCAGTAGGTGCCAATTCCGCTGAAAAGTGTAAATAATACGGTCAAAAGAAAAAAAACAAACAACAGGCCGCGAACGATTTTTGATGATTTTTGCTTTTCCATTAAAAGACTCCGGAATAAATTTTTTAGAGCATTCCCGATTGTCCGGGAGACATGATGATTTGTCTTTTAATATTCAATACAACCGACTGTTAATAATATCAAATATATCATCAAAATGCATCTTCTTTTTTATACATTTCAAACGATAGGTATGAGACGTTTTCTTTAATATAATTGGATGGTATTCGCGTAAAAATAAAAGAATCCTTCTAAATTTAAATTTTCATTTATTTCCCGCAGGGAGAGAGGCTCATCATAATAATATCCGGTTAGGCGGAAGCCGAAATAGCGGTCATAATTTTCGCTCAGCGGTGTAGAAAAACTCTCCTGATAAATTAATGTGTCTTTTTCCATCTCCTCCAGAAATTTACCGGTTCTGAGATGTAATATTTGCAGTACAATGAGTAGAATGGGATTACATGAACTTATCAGCCCCAAACATGTAGCCAATACCAAATTTATAAATGGTTCTCTCCATCGAAGACAAAGATTCCCAATGACTGTCATAAATTTCAAATTGAAAATCCAATCTCCTGAGCCGATACTTGATTCCCGCGTTCAGAAAGGTATAATCCTTCTCCCGGTCAAATTCTACAGGGTAATCCTCTTTCATGGTCATTTCATTCCTGTAAATGCCCAGGGTCAGCGCCATATTGTTTCTGATCCCGTAAATCGTGTGCAAAGAAAATTCATAGTTATTATCCACAAGTTCGTTTACATCATCCCAAAGAACTTGTGTGATTGTACCCGCGATTGCCATCTGGTTTGTCGGGTAAATTGAGAGGCCGATGATCGATCTGGATGGAAGTTTTGCCGTAAAGTCATTTGAAATCTGACTACTTTGATTATATCGTGTTTCTAAATCATTGCTAACGTATAAATTCTCGATCTCGTAAGTGCCGCTCATATCCATGCCGGATTCGTAAATGTATCCGAGACTAAAAAGATCTGACACCTCATAATTTAACCCCAGTTTCCATGTAATATCCGATCCGGTTCTCGTCGCTTCGGCGCTCAGCACTTCCTCGCTCGAATATAAATAATCAACATTCAATTGAATACCAACGGATAAAGCGTCATTCTGCGCAATTAAATTTTGAAAACTGTATGCCGTGACACCCCCAAAAGTAAAAATGGAAGACTCCATTTCCGGGGTCACGGTCAATCCATCACCACCATCCGGATCGTTTACCGATGTTATCGGTATTGGCTCAAAATCTAAACTGGATGAATATTTTTGATAAAATCCCAAACCAAAATGGAAACCTTTGGTTTCAAAATGTGATCCAAATGATACCGGCACCCATTGATAATTTCTTGAATGCCCAACATCCGAATAAATCGCGTTATCAATTTCCGAGGCGTATTCGTACTCCATGCCGAATTGAACGTTGTTAAACTTTGTAATTGTCGCGGGATTGGCGCTGATCATTTCTGAGACGATGGATGAATTACCATCTGAAAATCCGATACTATGATACGATGGGAGCGTAAAACCCTGAGGATAAAAAATTTGTTGGGCGCTGATATCAACCCTGTCATCATCACCGGCAAACAAAACGGTGTAAAATAGCAATAAAAATACCGCTACAGTCCTCATTTTTTCTCCATGATTTTTATGTTTTGGCAGATCATCCCAAACAGATTTAATCTATATATCGAAAGAATACCGGAGCCTGGCGCTCAGGGATATCCATCCCGTAACAGATTGTGTGAGAGTATATTTGAAATTCAATTTATAGTAATTCTGTAAAACAGGCAACAAAAAAGATATTTTTAGATAGTTAGCTAATTCCAATCGTTTTATCGCGATTCAATCTGATTGATGATGGCAGAAAAAGACGAAATTGCGGTAGTTTTTCTATTGTTAAGACTCAGGAATCAGCCATACAAATTATTTAGCCGGTTATTGAATACAGTGGTAATAGTGGCCATTGATTTTGGTCTGTCACAAGTCGATAAATATTTCTTAAAAGACCGGAACCATATAACAATTTTTAACAGGTTTGCTGTTTTTTTGTTTAATCTATATTATGCAAAAATCACCTGTTTCCCAGGAATCCTTCATATATCCCCACTATTATTCAAATATTTGATGATACAACTATGCCGGGGCGTGAAACGGTCTGGCGATAAACGGAGTGTCAGCTATAATTTTTTTCCCTGTGCCGTCGGAAGGCGAAATCTATTTTATATATCCCAATTTCCTTAAAAATTTATCGGCTTTTTCATAGGCAGCCTGTTGGATTTCGGGGTCCGGATTCGGATATCCGTTATCAGGTTCTCCAGCCGGAGTAAACAGGTGCCCGACTTTATCATAAATGATTAACTCACAATCGTTTCCGTCTTTTTTCATTCGATTTGTAAATTTTTGCGCGCCTGACAAGGGAGTAACCGTATCATCTCTGCCCTGAAGAATCAACGTCGGCGGCAGACCTTTTCTTACATTTTCATCCGGTGATACGGTTCTTGCTTCAATTTTGTCTTTTAACAGCGTATTAAACCAGGCATCCTCTTCCAGAGATACGGCGGGTGAAACTAAAATAAGCGCATCAGGGATTGAATTCACCCGCAAATCCGGTTCACCAAAAATTGCCGCCGAGGTCACTAAATGCGCCCCTGCCGACCATCCATATCCTACTAATTTATGCGGATCAATTTTCAACGTTTTTTTATTTTTTCTAATCCATTTGATTATATCACGCGCGTCATCCATCGCGTCAAGCGGTGTGATATTCTTCTTATCTGACAGTCTGTAGTGCGCGGCAATAGCTACAAATCCGATCTTAGCGAAATGTTTTGCCCGTCCAAAAGCCCAGGAAGGCTCTCCCATGGTCCAGCCGCCTCCGTGAAATATTACAATCACCGGATTCTCTTCTTTTGCTTTCACCTCATCGGTGGCGAAAACGTATGCATTTAATCGGATACCGTTTTTCTCCGCGTAAGTGTATTCGTTATAAGAGATTTCCTGAGAGTAAATATTCGTTACCAAAAGAAAGCAGATAAAAGATACTATCCCGGACGCTCTTGACATTTTTCCTCCAGTTATTCATCACGGCTAAACAGAGAATATATAACTGTATTTTTTGACTTTCGTGTATAAACAAAACCGAATTTTTTTAATAATTTTACGGATTTTTTATTTTCCGGATCAACCTCGCCTTCAATCAAATGAAGACTTTTGTTTTCAAAGCCATATTCAATAATTTTCGCCAACGCTTCGCGCATTATTCCCAACCCTTGATATTCCGGCAATAGTTCAAAACCAATTTCAGCTTTGGAATGCTTTACGGAAAGATTCCAGAGACAAATTGTACCGATAAGCTTATTGCTGTTCTTTAGAGTGATCGCCCAATATAACCATTCGTTTTTGGAAATACCCTCATTAATTTTATGGATAAATTTTTGGGCGTCTACAATGGTTTCGGCTCCCGGTCTGTCAAGAAACATATTAACTTTTTCATCTGAGCGAAGCCGGAATATTTCATTATCATCATCCCCCTTTACTTGTCTTAAAATCAGACGGTCTGTACTCAGTTCGGGGAAAGAAACACTTTGTTCTTTTTCTGTATCATGGCTCAAATCAGGATTCCTTTTCACTCTGTTCACAAATTTTCTTTAAAATTTTTAACGCCTTTGGCCAGTTTTCATTAAACATATTTACATAAGCCTCGTGTGATCTCATTTCAATGGATAGGTCTGTTTCGCCTTTGTTTTCTTTGAATGTGTATTCTTCTGTCAAATCTATCCAGCTTTTCGCGACATCACTTTCCGTATCCTCTGTTCCGTCTTTGCGGATAATGGCTACATGTCTGGCCAGAATATAATCAAAGGGTTTTACTTCTACCAGAAAGGCTTTGGTGCCTCCCAGATTCGCATCAATAAATTTGATATGGGTGCCCTCTTTCCATTCGCCGACAAAAGATGAATTATCTGAAAAAACTTTTGTCCATTCTTTGTATTTTTTTGAATCGGTCATCGTTTTCCAAACTTTTTCTTTTGGCGCGTTGATATGGATAGTATAATTTAAAATTTTCATGAATCCCCCTTTGTAAAATACTCATAACCAGGACCCGCCTGGCTTTTAATTAAGCAAAGATATTTCCGCGGACACTCATTTACTGAAAATATTAATACAACATCCCCTTTGCTGTTTTCCATCTGGTCCGCAACCAAAAACTCGTGATTTCCGACCGATGGTTTGTTATTCAAAATCCGTTTCTATTCCCCCAAAGCGTCTCGCGTACATGTTGTAAATTATCGCTTCAACCAAACCGATAATCACACCGAAAGCTGAAAAAAGCAGCGGCATGCCAATGAGGGCCAAAAAGGCGAGAGCTGTACCTGTATTTACCGAACCGGTTGTAATCAGGTCGTACAATAGCCCGCCAAATGAGTACAGTATTCCGGCAATCAAACCGGCAATCCCCATTACAACAGCCTGCAATTTGGCAGAAAACTTTACTCCGATTTTCTTTAATTTCGCCATGATTATTCCTTTCTGAGATCTGAATGATCTTTTTCCAAAAGTATCATTATCTGCGATTTTCCCGCGTGTACCGTGTTTCCACGGCCTTTGCCTCTCTGCCATCCGGCGTCACATTATACGCGGTAATGGTCAGGTGCTCATCATCGATTAGTTCGAATACGGTTTTCCAGCCCCAGGGCGATTGATCCTGTCCGACATCATATTTACCGGCAACTATAAATCCTGTCTCACTCCCCTCGCCCTCGGAAAACATGATCCCGTAATTCATATGAAAATCGTCGAACCAGGATATCTGAAACTTTTGGCTGACGGAATTAAACGCGATCGTTTCCTCTCCGTGGCGGGGCTTTCCCTGAATTTTTCCTTCGTAGGTATGTCGCAAAAAGCGTCCATTGAGAATGAGTTTGAATTCCCCCTTCACATTGGATTCGTCGGCGAGTTCTCCGGGACGAAACCAGGTACGGCAGACACCTTCCCATGAACCAACAAGGGATTTTAATATGGTCTCAGCTCCAGGTTTTGTCTTTTTGGATTTCTTCAGATCGTCTGCCGAATCAGACCTGGGAGCAGCTATTACAGTGGCAATAGCAAAAAATATGACCACGCATAATACGCTAAATTTTTTCATGTTATATTCTTCCCTTATCCTGTTAACGTTCGAAATAAAAACGCAGGCGTGTACCCCATCCGGTTGACATGATCCCGGTTGTGGTTTGCCCTACTGAAACTCCAAACCCGAGCGCGCCATCCTATTATTATTATGATTGATATCGCCTTAACGCCGTTGCGGTGGGCGGCTGATTCTAGTATAAGTTACAAGATGAAATTTGTATCTTGCAAATTTTCTTTAATATCGGTTCCGGTCATCACACCCCCGGCCCCGGAAAGTTTCCGGTCATCACGGATCTCTCCAATGTGATAGTAGGATACGATTGATTCGATCAAATCATTTTTGGCATAATACCATTCACTAACATCTAATTTAAATTCTCCCTGAATAGCGGTATAGCGTACACAGGCCTTCGCGTTATCGTAGATTTCATCGTGTATCCGGAAGCGGTAACCCAGAAATTTATCCTTATTTGCTTCAACCAGACGGATGTATTCCCGTTTCCCGTCTATTGTCCCGAAAGGGCTGGTATGTTTGAATGATTCAGATATGGGCAAACGATGAAAGTCACCGGCTTCCCATTTTTCAAACCATAGTTTGACCAGTTTTTTTAGCTCCATTTATTTATCCCGTCTTTTGGCTTCATTGAGTGTGTAGTAAAAATGAATAACATCTTCTTCATTGGTCGGTCCGGTTGAACGATAAAAATTTACCGCGTCATCATCAATCATATCCGCCTGGACAAAGACCTCTTCGAAACCATTTTTGGTGAAATATTGCCTGACTTCCGCCATTAATTTTCCGCCAACACCCTGTCTCCGGTATTCAGCGTCAACGGCAAGATCAAATATATACGCCAGCGGTTTAACGGAATAATATTGCTCCAGAATATACCCCGTCAAACCGCCAATCACTTTATCACCGGACATTGCCGCGAAAACAAAAAAATGATCACTCTTTAAAAGATCGCGGAGATGAACGTCGCCGGGGAGAACCAAATTCTCCATATCGAACACTTGTTCAAAGATTCTGATGACCTTTAGGAATCTATCTGAATCTTTGTCGCCAAGCTTAATAACGGTCACAGGCGTCATAATTGAGTTCAGACATTTTGATCATCCCACCTTCCCGGGTCCGTTAGCTCTTTCATCCCTATTTCGGATGGCATCTTATTCACCCTTTAGTTCGCAATTTACCATCCAGTGTATGCCGAATTTATCGGTAAACATGCCAAAATAGGCTCCCCAAAATGTTTTATCCAGAGGCATTTTGATTTTTCCGTCTTTTGAAAGCGCGTTGAAAATTCTTGTCGTTTCTTCTACAGAATCAGTATTTATCGAAATGGAAAAGTTATTTCCTTCTTTATTGGCTTCGCCAAATGACTGGACAGAATCACTTCCCATTAAAACCGTCTCCTTACTGATGGGTAATGAAATATGCATTATTTTTTCTTTGTCGGCATCTGAAAGCGGGTACTCCGGATTTGCAGGCATTTCCTCATATTTCCCCACATAGAGAAAATCACCGCCAAATACAGACTTGTAAAAATGGAAGGCTTCTTCACAGCGCCCGCTGAATGTTAAATATGGATTGATTGTTATCATCTTCTTTCCTTTACAGATTTGTGTATTTTTTTTTAAAATGGTTTAATTTCTGTCAAAATCTGTATTGTTCGTCGTCGGCAGAATCTGAGTCATGTACAGCGATATTGTAAACACCCGGCTGACGGATGCAGCCATTTTCAGAAATCTTGTTCAGAAGGGCATCTTCATTAATTCTGATACTTCGAGAGAACCGCCGATTTCAAGAAACGGGCAGGTTTTCGCGATCTTTAGCGCGGTTTCTTTCGATTCAGCTTCAATGATCGTGTAACCGGACATTGAAGTTATACTTTTCGAAGTGACGGTACCGTCAGAGTTTACAGTACTCGTATTCTTGATCGGATTAGCGGGACTCACCGCGGAGTCTCCCAGCGATGACAACCACTCTTTATATTTCGCGAAGTGCCGTTTACCTTCGTCGGGACTGGATGGTTGATTACCTCCCAGGTAAGTAATAATATATTGAGCCATTAGAATTACTCCTTTTCTGATAAGTAAAGTTAAGTTGATCTCAAAAAAACATCTGTTTAAGTTATGAATCTGCTAAAGTAGTGAGCCGGGACAAGGGGCAAAATATCGCGATCTTAATCCGTGATTTCGGGCTCGACCAGATTCGCGAGCTGCGCGAGCGATTCCTGCCAGCCGAGATAGCACATCTCCAGGGGAATGAGTTCCGGAATCCCCTCCTGTACGATATTTAAATCCGTTCCGCAGGATACCGGTTTCAGCGTGACCATCGTCCGCATTTCTCCGGGTAAATTTGGATCATCAAAACGGTCCGTGTAGTGAATTCGTTCGAATGGCACCAGTTCACGATACTCACCGCCAAAGGAATGACCCTTGCCTGTTGTGAAGTTCGTAAAGGACATCTTGTAAGTACCACCGACTTTGGCGTCCAGATGATCAACTCTGCACGTGAAGCCGAATGGCGGAAGCCACTTAGCCATCGCCTCAGCGTCTAAAAAAGCCCGGTAAATACGTTCCGGACTCGCGCGGAGTACCCGGTGAAGCTGTACGGTGCCGGTTGACATGATCATTTCTCCTTCCGATTCACAACATTAATACCTCGGACTAAAAACACGCTTCGGTATCGCGGAAAGTGTCGTTACCCCTGTCGTCCGTCAGGTCAATGACCAGCCGTTGACGTTCTTTTTAGGGGTAATCACTGTTATTTGTTGTCAACTCTTACGATTTTATTTGGTGATGCTTAAATAAACATACTTTCACCGGCTTTTATTTCTTCAGCGGTGATAGAAGCCTGTGGCGTAAACTAATTTGTAGAGTATAATATCATTTAATTTTTTGAAGCCGCCTGAAGCGGTTCATCGGGCGATAAACCATGCTGCCTCACACGAATTACCAGGGCAATTCCGCCGAGAATTGCGGCAGACGACAGCGCTAAGCGTAAGGTCATATGCTCCCCAAGCAACACAATGCCACCCAGGGCCGCTATGACCGGAACACTGAGTTGGACTGTTGCCGCGTTTGTCGCTGACAAGAACGGTAATGCCGCGTACCATATAGCGTAACCAATTCCTGACGCAACGGCGCCGGAAGAAACCGCGTACCAAAATCCGGGGACATCCAAAGAGGAATGATCCAACATTAATATGCTCAAAACTACAGCGATAGGAACCGCGCGAAGGAAATTCCCCGCCGTTATCCGGGTGGGATCACCCGTCGCCTTCCCCCTTATTGAATAAATGCCCCACGCGCCCCCGGCAATCAACATTAGGACGGACTCATATAACGGCGGCGCTGAGATCCCCGGCAACAAAAAACCAACCAGGCCTACCAGAGCGCAAATAAGACCGATGATCTGCAGTTTAAGCAGCCGTTCTCCTGTCCAGATGCCATACCCGATCATCGTCGCCTGAACAGAAGCAAAGAGCAGCAACGCTCCGGTTGCCACAGACAAACTCAGATAGGCGAAGGAAAAACCGGCCGCATAGACAAACAACGCCGTTGCCGACAGCCAACTGCCCTTACCGACATGCTTCCCGGCCCGTATGCGGGCGACCACCCAGAGCATCACCGCGCCCGAGATTAATCGGATGGTGGTGAAGCTGGCTGCATCAATGTCGGTTTCTTTAAAAGCGATCCGGCAGAGCAGCGAATTTCCCGCGAATGCAATCATAGCCAGTGAAGTTATCACAATGATTCGGGCTAATGACATAACATTATTTTCCTCATCAGGGAAGCCGGTATACATCAAATATTCGCGCGCCGGCAGGGGAGGTTCAGCAGCTAAAACCGTGAAGATGCATATACCAAATTTCGGGTCAATTCAGAAAACACTCTTCCGACCGGAGCAAATAATTGACAATTCACCAATCGTACGAAAAATTTTCCCGGACCGGACCAACGGTATTAAAAAATGCTATCCACCGGATCATTTGCAGCTCAGGCTGATATTGCATCACTGAAAACTCTGTCCGTATAATTTTTGATGGCCTGTTTGGTATTTTATCCCAAATATTCCTTTAATCTTTGTTGTATAAAATACTCCCATCCCGCGGTACAACTTTCTCTGGTAAACTCGGGAATACCATCAGGAAAATTTTCGATAAAACTGTTGGTTAGCTTTAAATGCGTCATATCATCTTTTTGGGATATCTGAAATTCCACTAATCCCTCACCCGGATATTCCCTGAATTTCCAGGAATAGGCGATTTTTTTCTGTGGCACGACCTCTGTGATTTCCCAAAGGTGCAGAAAATTTCTTCCTTCATTGGTGACATTAAACTGAGTTTTAAACCCCACCTCCGCTTTAAACGCGGGAATATTATCAAAGTACCATTTCTTCATCAAATCTAAATTCGTGATGGCGTTCCAAACATCCAAGACCGGTCTTTTAAAGCTTTGCTCTACGATTACAGGCTTATCACCTTTTTTCATTTTCCACCTCTTTCATAAATATTTATAATATTCAAATTTCTTCCCGATATTCAGGATCAAAATTATATACTTAAATGTCTTAAAGTAAATGAATTCTGTCAAATTGGAATTTCTTAACTGTTTGAAGCGCCGCTTCTCAGCCCCCAAAACGACATCCCACTTACAATGACCATCGCTAAGGACAAAGAAATTAATCCGAATTTAATCAGTGCCTCCTGCCAGGCGACTCCATAAAATCCACCGGCGGCAATGGGCATCATGTCCGCGCCGGCACCCCAAATTCCCGCCAGTAAAGTGGTTATCCAGTTCGTATATGTGCCAAAAAGGGCAAGAAAGAATGACCATTTAAGCAATCTGTCTGACAGACGCAATTTGGGCCAGATGATTCCCAGCAAAACCAAAAACATACCGTTCATCACCGCTTCAAGATGACTTGACAGTCCCATGCGCGGATTCTGCATCGCCGGTATTACAAATCCGGTTAGTAATCCTAATAAAAACAGCAAAATCCCGTATTTTAGCAACTTGTGTCCCTGTTCTGATTGAGTTGAATGATTCATGTTGGCTCCCCCCTGCATTTTTCATGTATGTTTTGGTGTGTGTCCCCAGTAAAAAGTTCAAAAATATTAGAAATTACCGGCATTTGAACTAGTAACTATAAAACAGATGGAAAACATTCCTGCCGGATAATTGAGCGATTTTTATTATGAGGCTTGATATATTGACTTATATATCCCTTATATCGTTGCTCATCCCGGTGGGGGTCGTACAATTACCTCGGGAATCCTGTTCTACAAAGATGCGACGCCTACAGCGTCGGGCTTGACCTATTATTTCAAAGATCATTACATCATATTTTACATTTTTAACCTGAATATTTCTCTTTTTTGTCAATTTTGAACCTTCCCTCCGGTATTTTTGGACTCCCCTCCGGGGTTGTACCCCTCCCCTC
Source organism: Calditrichaceae bacterium (assembly GCA_050173015.1). Classification (GTDB taxonomy): domain Bacteria; phylum Calditrichota; class Calditrichia; order Calditrichales; family JBFXGD01; genus JBFXGD01. The sequence goes on along the minus strand of JBFXLE010000004.1, from coordinate 47,918 downwards.
CGAAGTTTTACCCGTCCCTCCGGGGGTGTACCCCTTCCCTCCGGGGTTGTACCCAGTCCCTCCGGTATTGTACCCTTTCCCTCCGGAGTTGTGCCCCTTCCCTCCGAAGTTTGCTCCTTCCCTCCGGAGTGTGACCCGTCCCTCCGCGGTTTTTAGGCTCCCCTTTGTAATGAATCTGATCATTCAGATCTGTGAATTCAGATAAAGCTAATTGGGAAAATGATACTTTCTATTCTTAGAATTTATTTTTTACGGGGGGGCGAGATATTTTCTTTCGGGAAACCCGGAAGTCGTTTACGTTCAATAAAAAAGTTCCCGGCTATCAATCACTATTGCAATTAATAGCTGGAAGCGTGTTATTTACATTAAATTATAAGATGCTTCTTCTTCGGTGACGGCATTGTTCCCGGTATCCTTTGCCTTGGTCCAACGTTTGCGGTACTGACTGATATAACCTTTTAAGCGTTGCTCGTTCCTCCAGAATACATACTGCCCGCAATCGCGTACCGCGTCCACCGCGTCTTTTAAATAGGTGTAGGCTTTGTCCCGTGTAATTTTGTTAATGTTTCTTTCCTGACGGTCACCGGTAACCATGGCCAGAATAAAGGGGGTTAGGGGGTTATTTTTTAAATTATTAACCACCCAAAAAAAATGCCTGTTTATACCGGATGGGATTAAATAGGCACCACACTAAATATTCTTTTGTTTTGTATTGCGAAGATGATGATAAATATGTCAAAGGCTGCTGATGCAGCGGTGTTTGGAAAAAAGTTGAAATAAATATAACTCACAGTTGGAGAAATGGCAAAAACAAAGAAAAAAAGATTGACAATTTAATAGAAACACCCAGCAGGAACCGGCGGACGGAATTCAGCTTTGATCGATCGGTTGCATACAGGTATTAACTTATCAGGGCATCATGTATCTTCTCAAGCAAGTAGGACATGCTGATCGGTTTCTTTTTGCTTCTGCCGTGTCTTATACCCATGACTGAAGTCATGGGTTAGTACACCAGATTTTTATTCCGTCAATGTCATCGGCTGCATGGACTCTTGCCTAACCCACGATTTTAATCGTGGGGGTTTGTGAACCTATCTAAATACCTGTGCAACCTATGAATCAGTTTCTTTTTGCTTCTGCCGTGTCTTATACCCATGACTGAAGTCATGGGTTAGTACACCTGATTTCTATTCCGTCAATGTCATCGGCTACATGGACTCTTGCCTAACCCACGATTTTAATCGTGGGGTTTGTGAACCTATCTAAATACCTGTGTAACCTATGAATCAGTTTCTTTTTGCTGCTGCAGCGTCTCATGCCCATGACTAAAGTCATGGGTTAGTATGCTGATTTTCATTTTCACCATCGTTATGGCTTAGTACACCGCATTTTTATTGAACAATAATTATTGGCTACATGTCCTCTTACTTAACCCACGATTTTAATCGTGGGGTTTGTGGACCATCTGAAGTCCTCAGAAACCGATTTATCGGTTTGCAATGAACTTCTCGTACTCTTGAGTAAAAGTGGCTTCTCTATGGTGCTCCTTCTGATTCAGGATATATCTTTTTACTTTTGAGACATTCGATTTAGACACCGTAAAGGCGGCGTAACCCACCGCCCAGGCAAATTTCATTTTAATAATATCATTCTGATTTATCCAATGTGATGAACTGCCTTTTAGAAGTTTTACAATATCCTGTATGGTTCTGTTTAATGGCAGTTCAATTAACAAATGGACATGATCTGAATTTGTGTGTAACCCTATAAGGTTTATTTCCAACTCATTTAAATAGTTTTGAAAATAGTGATTTACCTTTTTCTGAACTTCATTTGAAGATAAAAGCGGCGCTCTGTCTTTTACTCCCCAAATCAGGTGTATATAACAGGCTGTGTGTGTGCGTTTAGACATCATGTCCTTTCTATTGAAACCGATGAATCGGTTTCTTATTTGTTCTGTCTCATCTTATACCCATGACTAAAGTCATGGGTTAGTACGCTGATTTTCATTTTCACCCCCGTTCTAGATTAGTTCGCCAGGTTTATATTGTGCAAAAATTATTGGCTACATGGTCTCCTGTCTAAACCACGAATTCAATCGGGAGATTTTGATTCAATCTGAAAACCTGCGCAACCGCTTCGGTGGCATATCCTTTGCGCTGATGTTTTGGAGCAATGGTGAATCCGATCTCCGCCTGCCGGTTATCCGGAGCGAGGAAATGAATACCGATATCCCCGATCAGTTCCCCGGTTGATTTCAGATAGACGCCAAGCTGAAACCATGTGTCCACCGTATTAAAATCAGTTTTATTTGTCTCTATAATAAACGACTCCGCTTCATGTTCACTCGCCGGATGCCACGACTGATAGCGCGTTACCTCGGGATCGGAGCGGTAAGAGTACATGAGGGACGCATCTCCGCGCGATAATGCTTTTAGAATCAGCCTTTTGGTTTCAATCAAGGGTGCCATATTGTGATCCGCTTTTTTTAAACTATCTGATCGGTGAAAGCGTACAGATCGGTTGACAAATACTTCAGCCCCGAGTCACAGGCGACGGTGGCGACCGTATGTCTGGAACCCAGGCGCGCCGAGACCCGGATGGCGGCTAAAACATTGGCGCCGGTAGATGTGCCCGCGAATATGGCCTCTTCCCTTGCCAGACGTCTGGCCATCTCTTTGGCGTCACCGGTTGAAATCTGAACAATCTCATCAGCCAGACCGGCCGTCCAGATTGGCGGAATAAATCCCGGGCCGACACCTTCAATTTTATGGGGACCGGGCTGCCCGCCTGACAGTACCGGAGATTCAGCGGGTTCAACGGCGGTTATATGAATAGCGCTGTTGAGTCCGCGCAAAGCGCCGGATGCGCCGGTGATGCATTGCGCCGTGCCCACCGACTGGACAAAAGCATCTACATTTTGGCCCGATTGTTCCCAGATTTCCTCAGCCATGGACACATAGCCTGAAGCGGCGTCGGGATTGTTAAACTGATCCGCAAAAAAAGAATTGGGGGAGGCGCTGAGCTCCCTGGCCTTTGCAATCATCCGCTGTATCAGTTCTTTAGTCGTTTTACCTCCATCGCTCGGGAGTTCAAGAACCTGAGCCCCAAGGGCGCGCATATGATCCCGCTTCTCCCTGCTGAACGCGTCGGACGTAACAATCGACAACTGATACCCCATGGCGGCGCACACAAACGCCAGCGAAGTGCCGGTGCTGCCCCCCGTGTATTCAACAACGGTTCCTTTGACAACCAGCTCACCGCGCGAAACGGCTCCTGTTATCACGGCGCGCGCCATACGATCTTTCATACTGCCCGTCGGATTGTGGCTTTCGAGCTTTAAGAGGATGCGCGCGCAGCCATCCGGCACCACATGCTTTAGTTCAACGAGCGGCGTGTTTCCAATGGAATTGAGGATATTTGATTCATTTCGCAAGGTTCATAATTCCTTTTTCAATTGATAAATTTGCATTGTCTGTCAAAATGATTGTTTATTATCCGATACCAAATAAATTTTTCAGTTTTTTCCCAAGCTCACCGCTTTTGCCGGTATTTTTGACTGGAAACTCTACTTGCGGAACTTCGATACCGAGAATCTCGCATAAAGGATCCCATCCTTCGTGAATTTGGTAAACGGTTAAGCGATCAGGAGGAACCGTTGATTTTACCAGAGCTAGATGATTGTGATACGCTTCAATCCAGCGCTTTTTCTCGGGAGCCCCTCCGAATCTTTCCTGAATATAATCCAGTGTCGCGTTGATTTCACGTATTTTAGGTACGTAGCGGGCTTTGCGTATTATCCTGATTTGATCCCAGGTTTTTTCAACGCTATCAAACCATCTTTCCGGTTCACGCACATTCAGAATACAATGGGCATCGGGAAAACGATCAAGCTGCTCTTTAAATAAAAAACAGAGCGGCCATCCGATGGTTACATCAATGCCCGAAAATATATCCGGATCAAGATCGGCTTTGCCTCTCAGGCTATCATTCACATTTCTGTGCGCTTTTCTGTTCCGGAAAAGTTTTTCCTGAGCCAGAACCGACAACCCCAGAATTTCCATCGCTTTTACCAGGGATGTCGTTCCGGTTCTTCCAAGTCCCGCGAAAATAAGTTTCATATAAAATATCCTTAACGAAGACGCGGTTTTTTCACCGTAATCCCGGATCAATAAACCATATAACATCTTCAATTCAATTAAATGATAGAGGAATTTGACATAAAAATCCAGTGCGGAGTTAAATATGGCTTGTATCGTCATTGAACTGCCGCATCCGGGTCAGATGGAGCATCGGATTAAAAAATGAACATCGGTCGTGGGAGGCTGTGAGAGATTGCCATTCATTAAATAACTACAGCTCTTTTACTTTTGCCTGACGCTTTTTCTTAAAGTGTTCTTTCGATGCGATGTATATTGTTTTTTTGACTTCACAAAAAACTTTAGCCCTGTCTTTATTTGTAAACAGAGTGGTTTTTACAATTTCCGTTTCGCCATTTTCCGAAACCTGTTTCTTTATTTCATCCAACTCTGATCGCGAGTAGATAAATTCGGCGTAAAGAGCTTCTCTGGCCGGCGCTTTAAAATATATTTCGGCTGACTTATCCCATACAATGTATTCATTTTTCAGAATATTGATAAGCTGAACCATCGGGATCGGGTCTGCCGAAGAGAACATGCTGCCGCCAAAAATAGATCCGACGTAATTTCTGTTCTTGTAGTTAATGGGCAGCTTTATTTTTACCGTTAAAAGGTCTTCCGATACATCCGTGACCCTTGCCGTGCTTCTTCTATACATGGGTAAGTAGTTAAATCCGTATTTAAAGAGCTTTGCCTTGCTGAAATACTTTGGTCCTATTCTGCCGATTTTCTGATATATAGACACGTGTACCCTTCCTAATAATTATCATCTCGTTGTAAAATGGAATGATGAGATTCTTCCACCCAATAGTTTTTAGACGCACTCCGTTAGATACATCCATTTCTATTCTACCTGGATTGTAATATATGAATTTTCAGGCAAATATTCTCTTCGGATTTCACATCACTATATTTACCTGTCAGGATTAACCGCAAATCAATCTTTATAACACAACCGGGTTTTCCCCGACACTGTCAGAGATCTCACGGCACCGTTAAACGGTTGGCGGTAGAACTGCTATGCCGCTCCGGCGAACAAAAGGCTAAAACGAAGTGTATTTAATAATCCATGACCAATAATGGTGATCCACAGGTTTCGCGCGCTTCGCAGATAAATCCACCCAAAAAAAACACCAAATGAAGCATTTGCCAGGACACCCACCGGGCCCTCCGCGAAATGCGCCGCCCCAAAAACAGCCCCCGCGATCCAGATGACGTAACCTTTATCAATCCGGGTAAAATCAACCATGCGGCTAATGAGAAAGGCGCGGAAGAAAAGCTCCTCACCAAACGCGATAGTGGTCCATGCCAAGGCGACCATTAAAATGAACATTGGTAAATTGCCTTCAATGGGGTTAAACCGGCTCTGATCTATTTCACCCAGAGTCAAACCCAACGCCGTCAGCAAACCAACAGCGATGCCCTGTACCGCGAGAAAGAGAACGACCGCGCCGACAAATACCGCGACACCTGACAATGCGGTTTTTAGCCATCCGGCCGGTCTATTCAATCCGATTTCCCGCCAGCCGCTATTCCGCTTTTGAAGTAAACCCGCCCCGACAACAATCATGATTAGGTAGCCCAGATTGATGACGGCGCCCCCCGCCAGGGTACTCAGTCCAATCAGGTTTCCGATGATCCCAAACACTATGATCGGGGAACCTACTATAAAAACATCTCTGATTACCTGTGGTTGAGACAGGGAATCCGCCTGCTTCTTCTCATCCCCTTTTTGTTTGTCAGCCATCTTTTTCTCCTGTTACCTGACCCGTAGATATTTATTGGATACGTTCAACCAACCTCGTACGCCGCGTAGTCGCCCGGGTTCAGCCATAGATGCACACCACTTTAAACATTTTTTCATCGACGCTTATATACGCGTCGGCGGGCTGTACCAAAACCGTTATAGGGATCACATTTCCCACTTTTGCCTGGCCATTTATTTTTATCCGACAGACGGCTTTTAGTCTCACTTGTATTTAACTGATAGGTCATAAAAAGATTCCGGCTAAAGGCTATTTTCCTCCCAACTTCATCATCAACTTGCGAAATTTCATCAATGGGAGAGCAATCCGCGGGTTGGAGACCCTTTTAGTATTTTTTCCGGAATTGGCACTCAAGATTCATCATACTTTCTATGGGCCATTCAGCAACAAGAGCTCAGAAACCAATGCTAAGCGCAACGCCCACGGAAACCCAAAGCCCCATATTGCCCTTCGTGGCGCCGATTGCCGCTCCGGTAACAACCACGGTCAGGCAAATAAAGTGGTTACGCCCGTATCTGTTTCATCCCCGCTCTTTTTGAATAACATCAAAACCTCTGAGCCGATTTAAAGCGAAAGCTAATTCAAGCCCTCTAAACCAGGCAAAATGTCCGGAAATTTTATCGCTGATGATATCGATTCCATTCCTGTCCATATCTTTTATCACCAGATGAACGACCTCACGCAATGATGTTTTTTTATCAATGTATTTTTTAGCATATTCAATCGCGTATCCCAGGGCTTTTGTTTGTGACAGTTCTGTAAGCTGTTCCAAATCAGTAAGATCGATTACCTGATTTCCAAAATTTAATCGATGAACTTCCTTAGCATAGATGGCAAATTTTCCATATTGATTGAGTGGATCAATGCTGTCAGATATTGGAATCCGCTCCCGGATATGAAAAGGATACGCTTCATCCTCAACTTTACGTTTTGCGGGAAACATGTCGGCAATTTGACGCGCGCGGGAAGTCATATCCAATGGCCGGTAATTTATCATCTGAACCACCTGATCGGATACATCGAAATAATCACCCACACCGCCCAATACCAAAACGGTTGATATGTTTTTTTCTACATAAAGTTGTCTTACCTTATCGATAAAAGTCGTGATCGGTTCATCATTCTTGTTCACCAATTGCTGCATCTTATGATCGCGGATCATAAAATTTGTCGCGCATGTGTCTTCATCCATTAACAACACCTCGGCGCCCGCTTCAATCGCCTCTATTATATTCGCTGCCTGTGATGTACTTCCGCTGGCATTCCCGGTGCAAAAGGATGTGGTATCTTTTTGAAAAGGAAGATTTTTAATAAAAGGGGATATATCTGTTTTTACAACGCTTCTTCCGCCATATGCCCGTATTTTAACGGTTTGCGCGTTTGATACGCATCGTTCACGTCCATCCCCGGGGATATGATTGTAAATACCGGTCTCAAGCGCTTTTAACAAAGTCGATTTCCCATGATAGCCTCCTCCCGTGATCAGTGTGATCCCCCCGGGGATACCCATACCTTTGACCTTACCGGCATGCGGAAGTTCTATCTCCCTGATCAGACCGGCCGGTGAAGAAAACGGGATCGCCGACTTACCGGACATGGGTTTATCACTCGTTCCGCTTTCGCGGGGGAGGATGGAATTATCAGCGATGAACGCGATCAGATCAAGAGAATCAAGATAAGCGCGAAGATAAGCGGCATCCTCCGCCGCATCGATGTGTTCCCTCAGCGCCTTATGATCAATATTTTTATCTAAAAATGATTCGTTTACAATATCCGGAAGCTCATTGAACAGCATGTTTTCGGCAATTTCAGAAATAATTTTCCTGCCATCGGCGGGGAGTCCTAAAAAGCAGCGTGTTTCAATCATATCATCCGTGATGACCACACTGTTTCTTTCTAAAATGGCCTGACCCGGTTGATTAATGGTGATCAATCCGCTGAATCCGGTTCCACGAATACCTTTGGAAATTTTCTGACAGGCGTTAAAAAAATATCTCGCCAGGAAATCAGCGCACGCGGTCTTTTGTAATTTGGATTTTATATTCAGACCGACCACGCGTTGGTCATCTCGCCGGACCTGAATACGGTATATACCGGTATGTGGCGGAGCATAAGGATCTTTGGGTATTCGCTGAATAATGAGCGTAAACAGATTGAACTCGTATATCCCTGAGAGTGACTGATAGGCCGCGTAATCCTTCCCGTCAATCGCGGCTAATTTTTGTTTGAGGATATCTGAGTTCAACATCTTCTCCATGCCTTTTAAAATTATACAAGAATTTATATAAATTTGATCCTATTGAATTCATCTTTCTACCCGGTATTCACATAGGATTGTCCCAAATTCCGCTTGACATATATGCATGGGAAAAGGGGCTCTATCATATTAAACGGCTGACTTATCAAGGCATGAACTCCAATCACAAAGGCCGGATTTTCTAAACGTATATAAATGATGGTAAGTACCACTCCGGCGATAAGCAAATCGATGTCCGTACGCGTGTTCATGAATGTGAGCCTATGGAAGCGCTGTCCGGGCAGTTTGTTTTGCCGCGTAGAAATATTGAATCTCCTGAAACGCGGTGGGTTTCCCGGGAGTTTGAAATCAAATGGAGCAATAATACACCGCCTTGACGCCCAACCTTTGAGTTAACTTGACGGCGTGTCGTCCGCGCCGGTCAACCTGGGCGATTTGTAATGTGAAGCTGTATGGATAAAAAACAATATAAATAGTACAACGCAGAACAATTAAAACAATATTTCCATAAATATGTAATAAGCTGAATATTGAAGAAGGACACTAACGTTAGAATTGAGCTGCGGGAATAAGTAGCCCAAAATTTAAAGATAAAACCGAAAATCATCCCCCGCGTTTCCCGTCAGCTCGAATGATTGGTTAGCCCTAAATTACACTATAATTAGTCTTTATAGTTTTTGGCACATCTAAATCCGACTAGATTAATATAATTATCTTTATACAATGTAGTTGATCTCGTAGCAGACCTTGAATAAAATTTCCCATTTAGATACCAACTTCCCCCCCTGACCACTCTACTTAGGCCTTCCTTTGGACCTTTTGGGTTTATTGAGTCTGCAATGGCATAATAATCTTTGTCATATATATCATAGCACCACTCTTGAACATTCCCACCAAGGTCAAAAACACCGTAACTATTAGGTAAGAAATTACCAACTGGTAGTGGGCCTTTAATATTTTGAACATTTCCTTTTGAAGAATCATAGTACATCCCCCACGGGTATGCTAAATCTTTTGTTCTACCCTTTGCTACATATTCCCATTCAGCTTCTGTTGGTAATCTTTTTCCTTTCCAATTACAATATTCAAATGCATCATCCCAAGTGATACCTGCTATGGGAAAGTTTCTAATATTCTTATTTAATTTTAATGAATCCTTTAGGAAATTATAATAACTTTTCCAATCACCGATAGAAACATAATTAGTTGCTGAAATAAAATCTTCGTATTCACCAATGGTTACTTCATATTTATCGATATAAAATGTATCTATTGAAACTTTATGTTTCGGAAATTGGTCTGTAAACCATGAAAAATCACATAAAGTTGGATTATTATTAGCAAACTTAATTGCAGTGGATGTATCAGTACCTATAAAAAAAGAACCACCAGGAATTAATATCATATTCTTTTGGCTATCAATTTCATTCATTTTACAATTTGAAAAAAAAACAACTAAAGATAAAATTATAATTCTATTCATCATTCTTTTCCTTCTCATCTTCTTCCTTATCTTCTACAATCTGTCTAAATATATATTTACCCTTATCATTTTTATATAATTCATACCCAGTACCAGCAAGTGCGAAGTTAATCTCAGCAATTGTACCAGTTATTTTAATAACATAATCAGAATGAACAGAATTACCTTCTGCATCAAATGTTGTTGCACCGAATGACAAATTATATATGTTTTGATTGTAATCATTAGATAACGCAGGATTTAATTGTAATGAAGGAGAGGCTGTCATTTGAGTAGTCCAACCGGCATTAATATTTTCATTATTTAAAGTAAACATTGTATTCATTGTATATCTTGGATATCCAGTTTGAGTTCCAAAAAATGTAAAACCCATTGTGCCACCCCAGTCTACTTGGCGACCACCCCATATTTGGTATAAATCTTCTCTAAAATTTGAATGAGTAGTAATAACGTTTGAAGCAAAAATACCTTTTGATGATGAATTCATTTGCGTTATTAGGTTTTTTGTTCTTGATGTCATTTCAGTAACTGTTAAAGGTTTGCCCGTAATTGCATCCAAAACATCCTTACCATCCGGATCAATATTTTTAAGAGGATTATTTAAAGTATAATTATAGGGACTTACAGATGGATATTTGGAAGAATGGGGATCAATTTGCATAAACCTTCCAGTTGCGGCATCATAATAACGACCAGCAAATAATAGGTTTGACAAAACAAATAATAAAATTGTGGATAGTGATAACCATCTCATCTTAATTTCCTTTCTCTTTAAATCGCTTTAGACTTTCTGATTGTTTAATAAAAAACTCTAATGGATACTTTGTTACAATTCCCAATTCTTCTGCTTTATTTTTATACTCACGATAAACATCAAGTTTGGCAAGAATTTTTGGTTTATATTTTTCTTCAATTTCCATCAGTGAAGTTTGTAATTCTATTTTCTGATTCGAAGTTAGCGAGATATTTTTATTTGACGTGGATTTGACTTCTTTAGTCTCTGGAATCGTATGGTTAAAAGTCTCAAAAGCGGCTTTATCAGGTGTTTTAATCTTCAAATAATCCATAAGATTCTTTTGTGTCGGTTTATTCTGGTTTGGATATATATACTGATTCTTCTTATTCATCGCTTGAATTTCATAATAAGAAATTTCTGTTTGTTGTTCGTTATATAGTTCTTCTTCTAATTTTCTTGCTTCTGCAAAATGAATAAGGGCATAATTCCAATAGGCTGATGATAAAGTAGAATCATATCTAATTGCGATTCTAAAATAATTTTTGGCGATTTCAATGTTGTTATTTTCAAGATGTTGATTGGCGTTGATTAAAAGAAGGGATGCTAAATATTCTTTTTTTGAAAGAGTTCGTAAATAGACACCGTTCTCAATCGCTTTGTCAGGAATTTGAACGTCTAATTTATATTGCTCATCAGATATAAATGAACCGCCATTGGTGGTTTCAATATTTTGCTGGAAGTTAAAAGACAATTCTTTTGGAATATAACGAACAAAGAAGTGTTTTGCTGAACGAACAGGATATATCGGCCATCCTAACCTTTCACCGATTATTACATAAAGCAAAGGCATCGTAATGCAGGAGCCTTTCTTCGTTGCAATATAACCATTAATAAATCTGTTACTTAATTTGGTCACATGTAAATCGTCATCATCATAACTGAAAGTTATCCCATCATTCCAAAAACCTGATTTGTAAAAATATGTGTTCAAGGCACGCACTCTTTCATCAGGATTTTCATATTGTCCAAACACTTCACTAAATCGTTGAGCCATATAATCAAAACTATAAAGGAAGAAATCAACGTTCATATCAGGATAGAATTCTTTTGCCAAAACTAGAGAAGCAACCCCGATATTTATTTCTTCTTCAGGCAAGTCGAATAAGTCTTCTACTGTCTGTCCAGTGTAAGATGATTGGGAAAAAGCAGATCCAAAAACAAAAATTACTAATAATATTGTCGTAATCAATTTCATCTTCATATACCTGTAACTTTTATATTAAGGGCTAACATATTAATTAGATGTCTCTGTTAATTATCATTTTATTCCAATATTGGAAAACTTTTTCTAAATATAGAAAACTTATTCTAATGTTAGAAAAAAAAATGTTTCCAATATTAGAAAAATTATCCGTCGGGAACAATACGCTCCTACGCTGAATAGACCAGGACCTTTTTGAAAACAACCAAAACCATTATTTTCTTTTTTTCTTAAAACCGGCCTGAAATATTATCCAAAAAATGAGCTGACATCTATATCAAAATCAACTTTGTACACATTTTCAATGATTGAAGCAAAAAGACAAAAGATGAAATAATAACGTTATTATTATAAACAAAAGGATGAAATTTTCAAGGGTGGCTTAACTTTCGCGCAAACGTTTTAAACCTTTCTCATTACAATTTTTAGACACTCCGGGTTTTAATACATACGCTTATTCCCAATCCCGAAGGGATTACACGTTAATAGAAAAACAGACACCACATCTTTCTGCGACCCCGTCGGGGTCGAACAACACACCACGGAATCCCTATTCTACTAAGCTGTGACGCCTCCGGCGTCGGGTTTCCATATCCAATCTATTTAACATTGTTACATCAACCCAGAGTTTTCAATTTATTCATTAATCCCAATCCCGGAGGGATGAATTTTTGTAGAAATAAAGACTGAAAAGCAAATAAGGTTTCCCGGGTTATGTGAAATTAATATGACTTTTCGTAATATTCATTATTTGCATCGTACCATGATAAGGTAATTTCGACATCGTCATATTCTGTATGTGTTTTTATTTTTGAAAATACAGCATCTTCTATGGATGATTCACCTGATTCAAGTGTTCCAAAATATACGCTGCTCCGGTCTACAATTAAATTTCCCTTTTTTAGTTTTATTATACATGCGACACTGAAGGCAATGGGATCGCTAACATTTGTTGCCTTATAACTGATACGGGCAAAACTACCCGGAGTATAGTCCTTTTTTTCCAATTCCGCGAGTGTACATTTGGGTGGTGAAAATGCTAAACTCAAACGTGAGTTTTCATCGCAACTGATTAGCAAACTGATAAATACGATCCACAACAAAAATATTATCTTTCTCATTTAGATATCCTTTTCAATTCCCGGTCCGGTTTGAAAGCCAGTAAAATTTAGCATCATATATAAACAAAGATATAATAAAATTATTTTTAATGCGTTGGAAAACTATGACAACCAATCAGGCAATTCTAATTTACGAGATTTTATTTAAATAAATCAATACGCGCCTTATCCGCGTACAAAAACTTTGAGCCACGACATACTTTATATGCTCCGGCGCTTATAACGGGATACGACCCGATTAACTGTATGAAATTTTGCGTTGCTCTCAGGAATCTAACTTGAGAAAATTTAAAAGATGTGTCAATACTCAAATTTCTAAAATCACGCCGCGGCCGGAAGCGTCAGGGTGATGAAAAAATCAGGCGCCGACCTGACATAATTTCTCAACGCGTTTTCCGGTCATTTAACCCAATTCCATCAAGAATTTGTGGTATACATTTTTCAACCCTTGACTCCCGGGTTTTGGTTTGTTTGGGTTGAGCAAAATAAAGAAGGTATCCTCTTTGTCGTCCCGGTGTCAGTGCATCAAACGCGATTCTTAAGGCGTGGTCTTCATTCAAAACCTTTTGAAATTCCCGCGGTATGGTAAAGTCTGAAGTCTTTTTTAAGTTCACTTGCAGACCGGCTTTTTCAACTGCAATTGCCTCATAAATATAGGTTTTCAGATCGGCTTCCATCCCGACTATTTCCTGAATATTGGTAAAGCGAATCTGTCGCCCGGCCTGCACATTTTTGGTTTGTTGGATTAAAATCCCCTTTACATCTTTTAACAGGACGCCCTTGTGAAACAGAAGCGCGCAGTATTCCTTAAAACCATGTATTAAAACGATATTATTGTTTTGCAATGTGTAACAAGGAACGCCCCACTTCAATTCTTCGGTTAGCCCGCAATCAAGGACGATGGTTCTCAACTTCTCATATTCTTCCCGCCACTTTTTGGCCTTTCTGAAAAAAAAGTCAACCTTCGGATTCATTCCGTTTTGGATGTTTTTGTTCATTTGTCCCCGGGTATCCGTGTTTTTGGCGGAGTGGATATTCTCAATACAGGCACCATTATCTATGCCCCAAAAGAACCCGTCTTCACTTCGCCGGCGCGTTTGTAATTAGCAAAAATGACACCAAGCGGCGATACTTTGCTCTCCGTTAATTTGAAAGCTGCAGGACTCGTTCCCGCGGCAAACAAGCGCTTTCCCGACCCGAGTGTTACCGGGAAGATTTTGAGCCACAGTTCATCAGCCAAATCATGCTTTAAGAGAGTTTGAACGAAATTACCACTACCATAAACTTGTAAATCAGGACCGTCCTGTTCTTTGAGTTTTTTTATTTTTGAAACAACGTCATCCTTGAGAAGAATCGAATTTTCCCAATCAAGCTTCATTTCCCCGCGCGCGACCACATATTTTTTTGTTTCATTGACACCGGGCCACCCGGCGCTATGGCGCGGCCAGTATGAGGCGAAGATTTCAAAGGTAGTTCTGCCCAACAATAACTCAAAAGGCTTACTCATCTGCTTTTCCATCAATTCACCCGCAAATTCGTCAAAATACGGAGCGGTCCAGCCTCCGTACTTAAAATCGCCGGAAATATCTTCTTCAGGCCCGCCGGGCGCCTGGATCACGCCATCGAGGCTAACAAAGGTGAGAACGATGATTTTTCGCAAGGCTGGTCTCCTTTATGTGTAATTTTTTATTGCAAAATGTAGTAAACGGACGTGTTTAAATTCTGACTCCAACCGTGTATAATGCGTTTTTTCTCATTTCAGATCAGATACGCGTCTTCAATGATTTGAAATAATCATTCTTCCCAATATGCTGATTGCATCCGATAATGCATCAAAAATCGGTTTTCGTGTTACTTAGCATCGCTTTCAGACGATCATTCTATCGTATGAAACCATGTAATAAGCTCAAACAATTCCTCGATGAGAGTTTCTTTTTGTAGATCTGTATTTCCGGGGGCAATTTACGCGGAAGTTCACTATTTATCCCTGACATGAACACCCTGCTCTTCGACAAATTTGAAATTTTCCGAATGACGGGTAGTTCCTCAGGCGTACAGACAGCGTTTACGGGCAACATTTTCCCGACGCGTCCGACACGCGGGATCCGGGGGCTGCCGGAATGATGAATCGGTTATACTTTTACAATCGTTTTATACTTTGCGAAAAAGTACCGCGCGGCTTGTTCGAATAATGGGCCTTTCGATTTTTTCAAAGCCTACTGATTCACATAGGCGTATTTCTTCCTCAAATGATTTCCGGGAAGTATGAATCTTCGGCTCAACAAGCAAATATTTTCCACCTTGCTTTAATTGTCTGTGCCAATAATTAAGAAATTCTGTTTTGTCATTAACTTCATGCAACATCCAGAAATTTAAGAGAAAATCTATTGGGTCCGTAATCATTTGGTGAACCCGATCAGCTAATATGGATGTAATCGGGAGTGTATGTTTAGAATATTGCGCCCGTTTTTGCAGAATATCAAGCATTTTTTGTTGGACATCAACGGAGAAAACCCGCCCTGATGAACCAACATATTTTGCCGCCGCGATTGAGAAAAATCCCATTCCGCATCCGACATCCGCGACAATATCACCTTCAGATAAATATGGCTTAAGGATTTTTTCAGGATTATGTATTAGTTTTCGTAAACGGTGATCCCATGAATATGCCAGCCACCAGGGGCACACATGTTGTTCAAACAGCAAAAATTTTTTGAGTTTACCCATATCTCAGACCATTCAAAAAATATGATATGATATTAATCAGGCGCTTCTGTTATTTATCAATATTTTCTAATATTCGAATAATTAATCGTTGGAATCAGTTCGCTCTTCCGTTCAACAGTATAAGGGTATCTCAGAACATACTCCAAACCATTTTTTCTTATTGTCTGATATCCGGCACGAGATCGGATCAAATTGTTGCTATCAGTATTTGGGGTTGAATCCCGGTTTCATTTTCCTGTCAACAGCGCTTCAAATAAAAATGTTGAGAAGCCTTATATACGAGCGTCCGGGAGCGGGAGTATGAAACTTCCCGGGTTACGTTTGTAACTTCAGAACTTTTCGGCGTAACTTCAGAACTTTCCGGAGTAACTTCAGAAGTTTCCGGCGTAACTTCTCAAGTTTCAGAGTTAACTTACCATGTTTCTTCAAAATCATCGTTGTAGTTCATTTCCTCGTCGTTTTTTACCTGCATACCGGCGCCATGACTGGGACATTTGTGACATTGAAGAAAGTGGAGTTGTAATCCCCCCATTATTAAATGTTCATTAAAGTAGAACTGTTTACTCATTCCTTCCACCCCCATGGAGGTGGAAAATTTCGATATCAGGCCATATCTTGATATTTTGCCCGGGGAATTTAACCGATTGTTCTTGTGGGATTATGTTATTGTCCCGCGTTATTTGATTCCTATTTAATGTTGATTGACAATTTTATTCGCACCAGGTGATTTAATAAGTAAATTTTCGTTCCATTATAAAACTTTCCACAGGAACAAGTGTAGAAATTTCCATGTGTCCTGAAACTGTATTTTTTTTATGCCGAATTTCGGCTGGCGTTTATATTGCCGTATAACGAACGTTCCACTATTTTTTCATAGGATTTGCGGTAGTTTGTATTTTGCTCGATTTTCTGCAAAGCGTATTGCTGAATAACCAGCAGCGGAAGTACAATCGCTTCACGAATGGCGATCGAGTTTTGCGAAACCGGTTCTTCTTCCATGAGCTGGTTAAATCCTGAAATTAACAGGGTCATTTCTTTGGATAGTTTATATTCTTCAAACAGGATATTCCAGAATTCTTTATACTCCGGATCTTTGGCAATATAGGCAGTCAGTTCAAAATAGCATTTCGACATGGACATCATGCTGTTGAGGATCATCGCTTTAAAAAAAGCCACATCTTTAAACAGGTTTTTCAATTCATCCAGTTTTCCATCGTTTACCAGTGCCTTTATTGCCGTGCCAATTCCGAAATAGCCCGGTACATTCTGTCTGAGCTGACTCCATGAGCCCACGAACGGAATCGCCCGCAAATCCTTAAATTCCAGTTTGGCGCTATTACCCCTTTTTGACGGCCGGCTGCCGATCTTGCTTTGGCTGTAATATTTTAGAGTACTTTTGTTTTCAAGATAGGGAATGAACATTTTATGGTTTTTTAATTCATTGTATTTATTAAAACTAATTTTTCCCAGTTCTTCTATAAGCGACCGTGCTTCATCAGATATTTTGGTCTCCGGTTCCGCTAAATTATTGGATAATCCCGCGGTCAGCAACTGTTCACAATTATGAATGAAGTGTTGTTTCGTTCCGAACTTGCTGGAAATCGTTTGACCCTGTATGGTAAGCTGAATGGCGTGATTGGCAATATTATGACTCTGCGCGGCATAGAACCGGTGGGTTTTCCCTCCGCCCCGCGCGGGAGGACCTCCCCTGCCATCAAAGAATACCGGTTTCATTCCGTATTGTTTACAAACCGCGGTTAGTTTTTCTTTTGTTTTAAAGATAGACCAGTTTGCCTGAAGATAACCGCCGTCTTTGGTGCCGTCTGAAAATCCGAGCATGATCGTTTGTGTGTTATCGCGACGTTTAATATGTGAACGGTACTCTTCAATTTCAAATAACCGGCGCATGATCGATTCCGCATTTTTCATACCGTCCATCGATTCAAACAATGGGATAATATCAACCGGAATTTGATCTTTGTCCCATCCGCACCAGCGCAACAATGCAAATACAAAAAGTACCGAAAAGATATCTTCTGAATTGCTTATTATATAGCGGTTACAGCCTTCAGCGCCATTCTTTTTTTGAATCTGTTTGATTTGCGAAATCGTCATTATGGTATCTTTTATCAGATCGTCATCAAACCATTCTTCCCGGACCTCGATTTTTTCCCGGCTAAGAATCCTGATTAATTCGGATTCGGAGAGCTCATCAATACGGGATTTTACAAGGTTTTGATGTTTTAACACAGATTCAACAGTTTGCCTGTGCACCGCGTGGTTTTGCCTGATATCCAGCGCCGCAAAATGCGTTTTGAATATGTTAACCTTGTCAATCAGATTATCCAGGTCTTGCAGGTACAAACTGTTGTATTTGGCGATGACCGCTTTTTTTATCTGATAAAGCGGATTGATTATCTCTTTGTAGGAGATCGTCTTCGCGCTGTCAAACATGGCAGAATAGATGCGCGGGCGCAATTCATTAATAATTGACTCGACATCCCGGAAGGTCAGCTTTTGGTCCAGGTCTTTCAGATCCCGGTAGTAGCATTTCATTAGCGCCTTGCGCAGTTCATCCGCTACAGCCATGGTTGTTTCGGACGTAACAAAAGGATTGCCGTCCCGGTCCCCGCCAGGCCAGAATCCCAACTGTATAATATTGGGATTATCAAAACTTCTGCCGTGGAAATTCTGCCTGATACCGGAGTAGATATCCGCGACCGCGTCGTAATAGACATTCCGCAGAAAATAGATGACATTTTTTGCTTCATCCAGCGGGGTCGGTTTTTTGGTGTTAATCAGTGATGTTAATCCCAGTTGCTGCAACGCCAGATCAATTTGATCTATATTATTGTCATTTATCAAATTTCTTAATTTCGAAATTATATCAAGTACTGCCGGAGAATAAAACTGTGTCGGGTGAGCAGTCAATACTAGTCGGGCACTGAATGCTGAAAGTTTCTCCAGTAGTTTACGCTCATCCACTTTGCCGGACAGCAGATGTACATATTCTTTTAATGATAATTCATCCGCATACTGGTTTAAGCGCGAAAAGGCGGCGTCTTCAACACTGTCATAAAGCACAATCTGCCGTTCAACATATTGTATTATCCGGAACATAAAATCGATTTTTTCTTTTTCTGAACTGATCCGGGCTTGTGCATCAAAAAATGAATCCAGAATTTCGAGCGGATCCCTGCCGGCTTCAAGTCCCTCCCTGCATGCATTATGCATGAGTGGAATCATGATCCCTGTATTACTGATCTGGTGGAACGGAAGATTTAAAAATAAGCTGTTGTAAACATTGAACTTTTTTTTAACAGATTTTTCAAATTCACTTAAAATGGCTTCAAATTTCATGGCGGACATTTCTGTTTTTGTATAAATGGTTTGTACGGTTGAACTCGCTCAATTTACTTTTAATGGTTTTTGATTACAATTTTAAAAACCTGAAATGTTCACCCGGTTAATAATCGATTGCCTCACATGAGGTACATAATGACACTGTGCCAGGGGCAGGATCATCGTTGTGAATCAGACCGCTGATGACCACCTGAATAGTAGGGGCCCTTGTCGAGCTGCTTTGTATGATTAGGGCGCGATCAACTTACACTTGATCCGGAACAACTTGTGAGCAGCATCGCGAAACTGGCCAACCAAATCAATCTACCCAGCAGCTTACTATATTTCACAATCATTGCCGCAACTCTTTATGTTATATACATTTTTAACGTTTCACCTGACAGGTGCGCTAATTTTTGGCGCATCCTTGTTGAGCTGATTGCTGGAACGCAGACCGGCGTTTAACACCAGGTAACCGGCAACGCCCGAGGCTAATGAACCCAATATAATGCCGAGTCGTTCATCAAACATTAGATTGACACCTGTTTCTTCAAAAGCAAGCGACCCGATAAATAGACTCATGGTAAAACCAATACCGCAAAGAGCGGCAGCGCCATACAATGAACTCCAGGACATATCGGTCGGCAAGCGGGTTAATTTAAGCTTAATCGCAAGCCAACATAGACCGAAAACACCTGCCTGTTTCCCTATAAATAAACCAAGCGCGATACCTAAAGGAACGCCGTGAAAAACTTGTTCTACTCCAATGCCGGTAAAACTAATGCCTGCATTAGCGAATGCAAAAATGGGCAGAACGAAAAAAGCGACAACAGAATGTAAATCATGTTCTATGCTTTTTAACGGAGAGTAATTTGCATTTGTTTTAGATTTCATTGGGATAAACATGGCAAGGATAACCCCTGCTAAGGTTGCATGAACACCGGACTTCAACATAGCTACCCACATGACCGTACCTATCACTATATAAATGCTGATAGAATCGGGATTGCGTTTATTTATCCAGGCAAGAATGGGGATACAGAAAGCTACCACAACAAGTGATGTAAGTGAGATTTGTGCCGTGTAGAATATGGCTATGATTAAAATCGCGCCAATGTCATCAAAAATCGCCAAAGATGTGAGAAATATTTTTAAACTCACAGGCACTCTTGAGCCCAATAGGGATAACACCCCAAGAGCAAAAGCAATGTCGGTTGCCGTAGGTATGGCCCAACCTTTCATAGCCGTGGCGTCACCAGTGTTAAAATAAGTATAAATCAGAGCTGGAACGAGCATGCCGCCGATTGCCCCAATGCCGGGCAAAATAATGTTTCGTTTATCTGAAAGCTCTCCTTCAATAAGTTCCCGCTTTAATTCAAGACCGACAAGAAAAAAGAAGACAGCCATTAATCCATCATTAATCCAGAGTAATAACGGTTTCGCGATCTTTAGAGCGGCTATTCTAACCTCGACGGGAGTATCAAGAAACAACGCGTAGTAAGATTGTAAAGGCGTATTAGCGAATACCAGAGCCAACACAGCAGCGGCCATGAGAAGAATGCCACCAGCTGACTCAAGCTTGAAAAAATTCGATATGTATGTTTCGCCAGTATTATTCATATTCTTTTCTATTTTTCTAAAAGTGACTTCTTAGCCGCGTCGGGAAAACTTTGTCCGGTTCACAGTTTCTCCAATTCACCGGACATGTGATAGCGTCGGCTACAGCGGATTGTTAGCAATTTATATTTTTACCAAACAGCTATTTTAAAACACATATTAATAATTCTATAATTAGAACAAATTTATCGACAATGATAATTCTCTTCGTTGATAATAATTTTAAATGTCTTTATCGGATTTAATATAAAAGATGATCCGCATCTGATAACGCAAAAGGAATTTAATTTTTTCCCGGGTTTCACAAAAATATGTAAGTTCAGGTTATCATTGAAATATCCTGGAAGTACTTTAATAGCTCTTTCGGCTTTTTGCCAAAAGTCTGAAAAAACCATATTATTTTTCCAAAATTCTGTATTATTTACGTGATCGCATCCTAATATTTCCAAACTTATCCCATTCTCTTCTAACATAAAATCAATGAATATATTACCTGAAGACCAATTTGAATCTCCTAAGTAAGTGTCCAGACAAAAATACAATCTCGTTTTTTTTTACTTCAGAACTATCTATACTCAGATGACAGAGCTTTAATCTCAAAGTATCAGGAATGGTTCCGGTGTGTCTTTTATATGCCTGTGCTGTTAAAAACAAGAAATTCAGAAAAAGAACCAGAAGTCCATAAAGATAATAACGTGAATTAGACATTATTTTACCAAATTACCTTATGATGACTTTAATTGCTATCGGCATTGCGCTAACCCCGCTAAAAAAAAATAGCGGGCAGGCGGCAGCCCGGAACAGAGAAACCGAGTAAAACACAATTTCAAAAATCTTTAATTTACCAAGCTAAAAAAGCGGTCGCTGTTGAGGCGCTCGCAATACCGCATTAAAAATCATCATATTTTCCGTTCTTGTGTCTTAACTCCTTTAATCAAAAGCCAGAGTGTTATTGAAATCTCGCCTATTGCCGCGAACAAGAGTGTCGGTTTGTTCACAAATACACTATAGTCTGGAATAAGCAAAGCTATAGTACTGTCAATCATATAGGCGATTCCCGCAATCACAAGCAATATCCCGAATATACGCGGAATAAATTCGGACTTATAAACCAATAGACCAAATGGGAGCAGCCAAAGCCCCCAGAACATTTCTAATGGTAATGTTCCAAAGTCATTAATTTTAAGTAATAGCATTGCCAAATCTTGTCGCTGACTAAGTTCGAAGGTTTTTAGTATTTCGCCTTTTAAAATCATAAGGGAAGTAATATTGAATGCCTCCACAATAAAAACAACAGGAATTTGCACTATAACTAACGCAAACATAAGCCTGGCCTGATTCTCGTTTACCTGTTTGAGCAGTCGATAAAGAACAAAAACCAAAAACAAGAATATGGTGTTGCTGATAACATCATTAATGGCGCCTGTACGAAATAAAAATTCATTGGAAAGGATATTTTTGGCAGTGGTGACAGTATCACCCATTACAATAAATTGTGACGGTAAATACATAATACCATAGATACCTGTTATGACAAGAATAAGATACAGTAAGCCGGCAAATCTTGCAGTGTTCTTTAATGAACTCGAATTTGTCTCCATGCAATGCTCCTTAAAGTTTCTTAAAATTCCCACCGCTTTTGTATAATCGCAATCGGCATATCGGCTCACAATCAGGGGATTTGCGCGCTTGCGGATGAATCCTTTTGAAATTTATCATTTGACGATAAATTCCGGCTTAACGCTGTTGTTAACCGCCTATTGTTTATAATATTTTTACAATGTCTTTGCTGATGATTATAGCCATAAAATATTTTATGAGTCTTCGTTTTTATTTTTCCGAATTTGCGCTTTCAGTTCCTTAATCTTTTTTAGGGATGGTTTAAAGGTGGCATCAATTTCCACTGCTTTCTGATATTCGGATAAAGCTTCTTCAAGTCTCCCGGCCGCCCTGTAACTATCACCTAAACTATCATGCGGATTTGCCTCGTCGGGCGCTAATCTTACTTGTTTTTGAAAAATTTTTATCGCTTTGTTATATTTCTTCTGTTTTAAAAGGAAATAACCATAATTGTTGTAAAATTGATAATTACCTGTTGAATCATCTAAGGATTTCTCGTACTCTTCATACGCTTGCTCTGCCAGATCCGGTCTATTTTCCTTTTCATATATTGCAATTAAAATTAATTGCCCCTGCATTTCATTCAAAGTTAAAAGAATTTCAGCTTCTTTACGCGCTTTTCCCATATCGCCACCCATGATTGAAGGCGCTTGAATATAAAAATTAGCTGCACCGACATGACCACCGGTATGAGTTGAATCAAGTTCTATCGTCTTCTCAAATTCTTTGAGTATTTTTGGAGCAATAAAAGCCTGTTTTATTATATTAGAATTCTGTGCTTTTATTCCCAGTGCCTGGCCTAACCAAAAATGATAATCCGCGATATTGCTGTTAAGTTCAATCGCTCTTTCCAAATATTCAATTGCCTTGTCATGATTCCTTAAAAGCAAATACGTACGACCCAAATAATGATTGGCAGCAGCATCGTCTTTATTTTCTTTTACTTTTTCAAGAAAAAATTCTTTTGCAACCTCAAATTCTCCTTGCTCTATATATTGAATTCCCTTATCCAAATCACTTCCCGCTTGCAGATAACATAGAAAAAGAAGATTCCCGAATATCAAAATTTGTATAAATCGGAACACTTTCATATTCTACCTCAAAGTTTGTTAAATCGTAATTCATGTAGCGGTTAACGGTGCTGGTAATGCTGATTTTATCCTCGCGACCAGTAATTTGTAAATTAAAAAGACATTTCCGTGATTGTAGGTTTTTTCAATAGAACCGCAAGTGTTTAAATTCAGCATGAGCCTGATGAGATAAGGCCCATCAATAAAAATCATTCAGCCTAATTTAACGGACCTCCCTAATCCAAACAATCTTTAAATTTTATTCTTATGACCAACCAGCATCATCATTTAATCTAATAATTGGTTTTCCCTTCAAATCATTTTAAAGTACTTTTCTTGCATTTTAAAATAAATTTAACAACTTATCTGACCGGTACTGCATAAATTTTTATGTGAGTTCCGGATGGAGCCTTCTGGACGATTAAAGGCAATATCCAATTGATTTCAACAATAGATCATAAAATTGCTATGGTTTGATTCAGCAATGGATAGATATATAATTTTATTATTTTTCTTCAACAAACTCTTAAAGAATTTTTGATGGAAGGGAAAATACTAATTCTCAACCAAAGACAAGATTTGAGCGCCATTGCCAATTGCAATATCTAAGGGTACCACCGTTTTCTATGGGGATAATTAAACCAAGTGATACTTGCATCCTAAATCTTTGTAATTTAAAATATATGCAAATGAGAATTTGATATTTTATTTGAGTTTAATCCCTGTCATTAATCATCATGTATGATTAATTTTGTTTAATCACAGTTGTTTTTAAATAAAAAGACAGCCCGGCTATGAACACTATATTTACCGTTGGCATTTTTATGTCGTTTTTTCTCTCACTCTTGCTTGCCGCTAAAAAACAAAAATATTTACCAGACATTATTCTTGCTATTTGGTTGAGTATAATTGGCATCCATTTAACGAGTTACTATCTTTATTCGCTTGACTTTTGGACAAAATATCCGCACATGGTCGGCGTCACATTGCCGGTTCCGTTGCTACACGGTCCTATGCTTTTTCTCTACACGCTTTACTCGCTGCGGGATGAGAAGAGATTGCGAAAGGTGGATTATCTACATTTTGCGCCGGCTTTATTAGTGTGGTTGTATATGTGCCGATTTTACTTTTTTTATTCTGCGCAAGAAAAAGTATTGGTAGACAAAGGCCTTGTCAATGATTTCGCCATCTTCTCTGTCATTGCACTGGTGGCATTTATTGTATCCGGGCTGATTTATCCGATATTGGCGTACCGATGGATAGAGAAATACAATCAGCTTATAAATGATAATTTTTCCTACAACAACCGCATCAGTCTCGATTGGTTAAAATACTGTATCTATGGAACAGGTCTGCTATTTTTTACTGTCGCCGTAGTATATTTTATTAAAGATGGTATGGGGTTAGAGTTTCCGTTTAATGCCGATTTTATTTTCTACATTATGATCGTTATTTTTGTGATTTGTATTGGTTTTTTCGGAATTAGACATCAGAATATTTTCACTGAAGATTCAAGTGAGAAAAAAGTACGATTGGTTCAATCCAAATTAAATGGAGAATATAAAAAATCAGGACTAAAGCAAGAAAAAGCAGAAGATGTCCACCAAAAGTTGCTGGATCTGATGGAGACGGAAAAGCCCTATACTAATCCTAAACTGACTTTAAGTGATCTTGCTACCAGCTTAAATATTTCTGTAAATCATCTGTCACAAATCATCAATCAAAATGAAAAAATGAACTTCCACGATTTTGTAAACAAATACAGAGTTGAAGAATTCATTAAAAACGCGTCAGCAAATAGAAATTTCAGCATTCTTGCTCATGCCCTCGATGCCGGTTTCAACTCAAAATCTTCATTTAACAACGTATTCAAAAAACATAAAGGCATTACCCCCTCCAATTATATGGCCAATCTTCACGCATAATGCGATTACCCAAAAATTTTTAAAAATTTTCTTTTTCTCTTAACTTTATGTAAATATTGTAATTACAGGTGCAACCCTACAGGCCTGTACCACAAATAAGTCCAATCCCATACGATTGGGCAACGGACTCCTTTCTGTATTCTATATTCGCTCAACATTTAATTTTATAGAAAAGGAGTCATCATGATTATTAAAAAGTATCAACACCCCGTTCTCTTTTATAGCTTGTCAACTATCCTGCCATGGACGTGCTGGTTTATTGCCGGTCATATCAGCCACATTACACCGGGCAATAATACACTCACCCTTGCCGCGGGAGGTTTTGCTTTTCTTGGATTAATAGCGCCTAACATTGTCGCTTTACTATTGATCCTGCCCGACCAGCAATTGCGAAGCGATATGCTGGGACGCTTTTTTAATTTTAAAGGTGTAAAAGTCAAATATTGGCTTGCTGCCTGCTTTTTTATGCTGGGTAGCATCTTTCTGGCGCAGGCAGTCTCATTGTTGTTTGGCTACAGCGCCACTCAATTCAGATTGGCCGGTTCTTTTTCTTTTACTTCAGCAGTTTTCCCGGTTTGGTTGCTATTGATCGCGGCGCCTTTTCTTGAAGAACTAGCCTGGCATTCCTACGGTACAGACTGCTTACGGTCACGTTTCAGTTTGTTTACAACATCGATTATGTTCGCTTTGTATTGGGGGATCTGGCATTTTCCGCTTTCCACAATTAAAGATTATTATCACAGCAATCTAGTCGAATCCGGACTGATTTATTCTTTGAACTTTTTTATCAGTATCATTCCCTTTGTGCTGATCATGAACTGGCTGTATTACAAAACCAACAGAAATATACTGGTCGCGGTCATTTTTCATATCACGGCCGGGTACTTTAATGAAATCTTTCAAACTCATCCCATGAGCAAGGTGATACAAACCGTATTGCTGATCTTTTTTTCATTCTATTTAATTCTGAGAGAAAAAGATTTTTTCTTTAAAAATTTAGCTAAAAACT
This sequence comes from Calditrichaceae bacterium, assembly GCA_050173015.1. GTDB lineage: Bacteria > Calditrichota > Calditrichia > Calditrichales > JBFXGD01 > JBFXGD01. Next base: position 21,845 of record JBFXLE010000004.1, on the reverse strand, counting down.
AAAATCATGTTCACACAATCATGTCATTATAATAAAAACCAAATTTATATAAAGGTCAACATCATGAAAAATCTATTAATCACCCTGTTTACGCTCATTTTTTGCTCTGTATCTTTTTCACAATCACTAACTCAATCCGTAAGAGGTAAAGTGTATGATAATTTAACAAAAGAAGCCCTGCCTGTCGCATATATCATAGTTTTAGACACAGATCCCTGCATTGGAACAACTTCTGACATGGACGGCAATTTTACTCTGGAAAAAGTACCGGTGGGTCGCCAAAACATCCAGGTAACCATGATGGGGTATGAAAGTTATATCGTGAATGAGCTATTGATAAGCTCAGGTCAGCAGCCTTTTTTAGATGTTGCGCTCCAACAAGCGATTTTGGAAACGGATGCGGTTGTTGTAAAAATCAACAAGGATATTCCACTTAACACGATGACGACTGTCAGCAGCCGGCAATTTACCGTTGAAGAAACACAACGTTACGCCGGTGGTATTGATGATCCTGCGCGATTAGCATCTTCTTTTGCTGGTGTTGCAACTCCGTCGGTGGTCAGCAATGGAATCTCTGTTCGCGGGAATAATCCCGAAGGTTTGTTATGGAGAATTGAGGGCGTGGAAGCGCCGAATCCAAACCACTTCGCCGACCTAACTGTTGTGGGCGGCGGTTTGTTGACGGCGCTGAGCAATCAAATGACGGGAAACAGTGATTTCTACACCGGCGCGTTCCCTGCCGAGTATGGCAACGCAGCCTCTGGTGTTTTTGATATCAACCTGAAAACAGGTAACTCGAATAAGCGCGAATATACTATACAGGCTGGTGTGATCGGCGTAGACTTTTCGACGCAGGGTCCGTTTGTCATGGGTCATGACGCATCCTACATTATGAACTATCGTTATTCTACTATGGCGCTTATCTCTCCCGTTTTACCGGAGGACACTGGTATTTTGAAATACCAGGACTTTTCATTTAAAACAAATTTCCCTACAAAAAAAACAGGCACTTTTTCACTTTGGGGTATCGGCGCTTTGGATGGACAGGAAATGGACGCCGCGGACAGCACAGATTGGGAAGCCAATTCGGACAGGGATAATTCACAAACCGAATTATACATGTTTGCCACCGGCCTGTCACATAAAATGGTTTTAAATTCAAGCACGTTTCTAAACAGTACTTTGTCAGCAACAGGCAACGGCTTATCACACAACGAACAGAGAATAAATTATTCATTACAGCCACGCCCTCAATCTCATATTGATAATCATACCTGGCGTTACACGATTCAGTCAAGTATTGGTAAACGTTTTAATAAAAAACATAGCAATCAAACGGGTTTTTATTACAGTCAACTCGGTTATGATATGGATATTGAGCAATCTCAGGCTGAGGGTGAAACGCCGGTTACGCTGGCTAAACAGCAGGGACAGTCCGGCTTGCTGCAGCTTTACACACAATCCAAAATTACCACGGCTCCCGGATTATCTCTGAATATTGGTGTGCACGGGCAATACCTGTTTTTAAATGATAAGTATTCTATTGAACCACGGGTAGGTCTAAAGTACGATATTAACGATAAACACAGCCTGGCATTTGCATATGGTTTGCACAGCCGGATTGAAAGGTTACCGATATATTTTGTTGATGTTGACGGCAGCAATCCGAATAAAAATCTCGATCTTTTAAAATCCGCGCATTATGTTCTCGCCTACAATGTAAAGCTTAATGATGATTTGAGATTGTGTATTGAACCATACTATCAGAAGTTAACCAATATCCCGGTTTCGCTGGATGGTTATGTTTCAACCATCAATATGCAAAATGATGTCTTTTTTAATGAAGCCCTGGTCAGTAAAGGCAGCGGCAGAAATATAGGTGTGGATGTAACGATTGAACGTTTTCTGTACAACGGCTTCTACTATCTGGCGACGGCGTCGATTTTTGATTCAAAATATACCGCTGCTGATGGTATCACACGAAATACGAGGTTTAATAAAAACTATGTTTTTAATCTACTCGTCGGTAAAGAATGGGCCGTTGGAAAAAATAAAGACAATATACTTGGCGCCAACATCCGCCTTAACTATTTAGGTGGAAATCGCAAAGATGCCATTGACGAACAAGCTTCCTTAATTGAAAAGGAAGTGGTTTATGGTGAAACCGGCAGCGAAGCTTTTGATAAAAAATTTCAGGATATTCCCGTTTTTTCCTTCACGGTGTCATATCGTACAAATGAACCCAAGTATTCCTCTGTATGGTCATTACAGATTTTAAATTTAACCAGCGCGCAGGAATATTCGAATGACTTTTACAGCTTAAAAACAGGAAAAGTAAATACAAATTATGAAGGTATTATAGTACCAAATCTAAGCTATAGAATTGAGTTTTAAGCCGAAAATATGGATTGGTTTATTACCATTCAGATTGCAAAAGTACACGCTTGGGTAAAGTGAAGAGTGATTGTCCCGAATCGGCAATTCCGGGTATTCAGCTTTAACTATATCAAAAATCAGCAGAACTTGTGCCACCGGGCAGCAAGTTCTGCTGTATTTTTAATTGTTTCAATGAGCTTACAAAATTGCTTGGTTGGTTAAAGGCATCTTGTAAGTCCAACGTATATTCATTCCTTAACATGTCAGATAGCAATTTGAGTCGAGTATGTTGAGTTATTTTTTTTATTTCTTCAGTTTAGAATCTCCTTAAGTCAATAAAAAGTTAAGTAAATTCTACTTCCGGAAACATTCATTTTTGGGGGGATCACAAGTGTTTCTTTAATATCGGACATTTGAAGGTAGAAACGCTACGTTTCCCCGGCCCATCTGAGAACTGATTTTCATTAGAGACTCTCACTCAAAAAACCTTATTACATAGCTTTTAACCTTAGTAGCAATACAGCTCCACACAATTTCTTTTCGTTTTGGAATTAATGGTTGCCATTCAAAATCGCTGAATACAAAATGGGTGACCGATTGTTGGACTAAGTTCGTACCCAATAAGGTAATAAGGTTAGATATTTTATTTGATTTTATGCTACTAAGGTCAAAAAAAGCAAAAATAATGTTTTAAGAATTTAGCAAATTACACCAGTATCACCGGCCGTTGCACCGATGGTTGATTGACGATGAATTTACCAAGATCAGCGAATTTCAGACCGGCAGCGGCGTTATGCGGTTCGGTGCGAACATCTGCTATGCCGTTTGTTCTAACCTTGGCTAATTAGCTCCTTGCCACATTGACCGCAACTGTAATAGTACATATGAATCCTGCCTTTACAGGAAGGGCATGTCCATTTGTTTTTTTGATATTCGAGATACTGCTTTATCCCTAGCTTTGCCAATTTTTCAAAGTTCTCCATGATCTCATGTCTGTATTTAAATCTCGGATCCCCTGGATGGGAATCAAGCAGTTTTCTTCTATGCTCCTTGCATGGGAGTTGATCGCATTCATGGCAAAAGTTTTTTCTTTGAATGGAGTAGCAACACGTTCTTATTTTGCAGCTCCATTTGCTTGTTCTTTTTTGCTCCTTATTCTTCGAGGGACATCCGAGGCATGTCCTGTCAAAGGAAGGGCATGCTCCGCAAAAAACCCCACATGGAGCTAATTCATTTGGGATGTGTTTACTATCTGGATTCATTTTAACTTACCCTACCTGGCATAACGATTAACATAAGGGGATTAGCTCGCTCAAGGAACTTTCTTAATGCACAGGAAACCGGACGTGTGCGAATGCCCTCTAATGCTTATTTTACGCAACCTATATGCCATTCTCTTTAGCCCAATACTTATTCCAACGAATAGTTTCAGTTTCCATACTTAGCCTCGAGATTAGTTCAGGATAATATACATCTATGGATTGAGAACTCTGTTCAAATTCTCTAAGATTTTCATAAATGAATGGACACAGGATAAATCCAAGTTTGTACTCATTCATAATGAGTTTTGTTGTTTCCTCTTCAGTCAACTCTAAAACATCTCTTTGTAAGGCTATATCAATTGTTCTGACAAAGGATTCATTTACAATGGATTCCCAATCTTCATAACCAAGATCATTTCTCTCTTTCGAAAGCCGGCTCATACCTTCAAAATCAGCTAACAATACTTTGTTTTTCTCAGTTAATGGATTGATCACTTCATGCAGAGCCTCATGAAAAAATGCCGTTTCACTGGGTCGCCCCTCAGTTGGCCCATGAATAATGTAAAGATCGTTCAGGGTAGAAACATTTTGAGCTGTAAAGTAGGACATTTGTGGACAGATTAAAAAATGAATCGTTCGTTTTGATTTATAAAACAGCGAACTGTCGATTCTACAATAATCTACAATATGTTTGAGTGCTTTTTGGGCAAATGGTTCATATTGATAATTCTTCTTATTCAATAGTGGTTTATACTTAATCCACAATTTTTTAATTTGAGCACAATCATAAAATTTTGACAATAGCTCCGATAGACCTTCTTTTTCTGAAGCGATCTGCCGGCCATTTTCCGAGGCATATTCATCGGGATACATTCGGAAATCCGGAGGTCCGCTAGTCCTAAGCGCAAATGGGGCATATTGGCTCCAACTTCCTCTGGAATGGCTATAATGAAACTCTCTAATCCTGGATTTAAAAAGTGAGTCTAGTTGGGAATTTATTTGGTTTCTTAATTCAATTCGGATTGGATTCATCCCCGCGTCTCGCCACTCTCCATCAAATCCCGCAGCATTCATGAAGGCGAATGCAGTGAATAATCGTTCATCTGCTTCAAATGAAAAAAGTGGTTTTTTTTCATAGTTATTGTTGCAACCAAAGTGTTGTAGCATTAAAAAAATCAGGCAAAGACTGAAGATAAGATTTTTCATTGTATTCAATCTCCGAATATTTACCGGATTTTGCGTTGGATAATCGTTTGTTTGCCAATTCCTGCTCACACGCAAATTTCCGCGTACCACATTTTGTCAGGGACGTGATCTGGAGAAGTTGCATTCATATATCTTTATTTTATTTCAACATTTATTAAATTTGAATGGACTTCACCATTCGAAATCAAATGCAGTTCCGAAACAAAAATATATTTATTCTTCTGAATTAAATCATAAAACTCCGCATATGGTGGGCGAGAATCCTGTGGTTGCACCCATCCAAGCTTTGAAATATCAATTTGATATTCTCGTTGATCATTTGGACTAATTACGAAGTTTGATTTTGGATTCGTTTTGGATGATTCATATAAACTAATCATGTCCTCTGCCATCAAATTAAAATAAGAAATATAGCGAAGAATATTCTCCTCATCATATAAATTAAAAGTAGCATACAATTCATGTGTTATTTGTTCATCAGAAATATTTTTTACCAGTAGATTTGCTATACCAGATTCACCTTCAGTTAAATGGTCATCCGATATATCTAATGATAGCTGTAAGTTATTGGATGCTTCACCCCAGGCTCTAAGCGGTTCTGAACTCTCTTGGCAACTAATAAAAAAAATAAGGAAGAAGATATAAATGTAAATAGATGATCTCATTTTTCCCCTCCACTTAATAAAATTATATTTGACTCTAAATTACAAAAAAATAATGGCAAAAAAATATTATAGAATAATTTTAGTTACCAATGCGCACAATTAAAATTCGGCGTGCGGCCGGATGTTATGCCATAATCACCACAACATTCCATCATAATTATTTTCTAATGCTTCAATTATTTTATCGATACGTTTTTTTTGTGTCTCTTCTGTTTTCGCGTCACAATAAAATCCGGCAAATTGTTTTTGTCTTGAAGGAGTTTTAGATTCAAATAAACTTAATATGTCTTTATGTTGTTTTAATTCCTTTTTTAATATTTCTATTTTTTCATTCATATCTATGACAACTTTTTTATCAGTCTTTTCAATTTTAAATACATCAATTCCAGCATTTGTCACTAATCCGTTTTTAAATAATTTTTCATATATTCCTATATTTTTTTTTGACCATTTCTTTGTATCTTTTCTTTTTGAGAAATATTTTTTATAAGTTTTTTCATCTATTGATTTCATTAATCCATCAATCCAGCCAAAACAAATTGACTCTTCTAATGCATCATTGGCTGAAAATAAAATATTTCCTTTTATAAATACTATCCATATTCCATTTTCTTGTTTATGATACTTTTTAAGCCAATTCCTATATTCATTTCTATTTTTAAATTCTAATATTTCAGCATTTTCATTCATGTATAGATCCTTTCTTCAAAGGAAAATCTTTTTTTACAGAAGTAAGTCTTGATCTCAATTATCATCATTTGTTTTTAGTTTGTGACCAGTGAGAACTTATCAGCTTCCAATCCCCTTCCAACAGCTTGTATACTTCAGTTGTATTCCAATTTTCTTTGCTACCACCCTGCATAAACCCAATAAAGTTGAAAGTAAGAATACCAACATCTCCATGCATCTGAACCTGCGGATCAATCAATTCATAATCGGGAAAGCTGAATGTCCCATTGAAAGCGGCAATCCAGTCATGGAATTCTTTTTTACCTGTACACCGTTTTTGTAAGCCTGGATCAAAATAGGTTATTTCTTCGGCGGCAGCTTCAATAAATCCGAATGTATCGCCGGTTTTCCAGCGGTCAAGAATTGCCTTTTCTTTTTCAATTATTATTTCTTTTGGTAACATATGTATTAAACCTCCTATAAGATAGAAATCAGATTTATTTTCTGCCGGAGCAACAGGCAAAAATACTGTTGTTGAAAATACTGGACCACTTTTTTAAAGAGTATAACGCCGGGGTTCAGGGGACTAGCGCGCTCGATGAGCCTCCAAAACTTAAAGGAACCGGACGTTTGCTAATTCCCTTGCTACCCAATGTTAGGCCTTTGACCGCAACACGTCATTTGCTATTTCTCGACCTGTTGATCAGGTGTTACCCAACCCATTTCAGCGCCGCCTGGGTCACGAATCCAAGCAACCCGGCCAACACCGCGAACTTCCCAAGGCGCTCTTAACACCTTACCCCCACTGGTCCGGACGCGAGCGACTGCATCGTCAAGATCATTAACGTGAACATACGTTACCCAGTGGTCGGGCTCACTATTACCTTCGCTGCCTTCTAATGTGAGCAATCCACAGACGGGTTTGCCTGATGACAAACCGAGCCAATAAATACCTCCCGATGGCATATCCTCAGGCCGGAATTGCTATCCGATGGTTTCTTGATAGAAAGCAATGGCCTCATCAGGGTGGTGGGTTTGAAGTTCATTCCAGTTGAACTCTCCATGAGTAGTCATAATTTCTCTCCCCGCCCAACGTTCTTGCGCCTAACCCGCCGTCCAGAACAAGGGCGCCGAGTAAAACACAAATACTGATGATTAAGCCGTAGGTGCTTATCTTGCGTCAGCAAAGCACCCAAGGTAAGTTAATTAATTAGTAGGAACACATAGGACAAAATCTTTAACTAAAACACATTCTCAAAAATCTCAAAACCACCGAGCCAAAATGGCGGTCGGCGTTGAGGCGCTTGTTAAACGTTAATACTATTTTATTAATAATAATTTCTTTGTATCCATAAAAGTTCCAGCTTGCATTCTATAAAAATATAATCCAGTTGAAAAATTGCCTGCATAAAAATCAATTTCATAATTCCCAATAGATTTTTCTTCATTAACTAAAGTTACCACCTCATTACCAAGCAAATCAAAAACTTTTATTGACACAGTGCTATTGTGTGCAACAGAATATTTTATTTTTGTATTTGGGTTGAATGGATTTGGATAGTTATTAAATAAAATAAATTTATCAGGAACACTATAAAAATCATTTCCTTCTATACCAGTTGTTCCAATATTCTCATACCAGGCGATTTTATTATCGGATTGAGAAGCTGAAAGGACATCAATGTCATCGTCACCATCTAAATCTAATGCAAAAACACATTGTGCATAAAGAGCGTTTGTTGTTATAATATGACTTGTAAAAACTTGATTGCCATTATTTTCATACCACGCAATTTTATTATCAGTTCTTGAAGCAGAAAGTACATCTATATCCCCATCATTATCCAAATCAATTGCGAAGACTGATTGAGCACCTGAAGCATCTGTGGAAATTATGTATTCAGTAAAATTCAAGTTACCATCATTCTCATACCAGGCAATTTTATGGTCATCTGATGATCCAGAGATCACATCTATATCTCCATCACCATCCAAATCGATTCCAAAAACGGAAAGTGCTTCTACCGCATTAGTTGAGATAATATACTCGGTGAATCCTTGAACATGAATATCATTATTTTGATGCCAGGCAATTTTATTATCACTGATTGAAGCTGATAAAATATCGGGGGCATTGTCATCGTCCATATCAATAGCAAAAATAGAATGGGGTGCGGATGTAGAATAAATGATAGTGTATTCGGTAAAAACCTGCTGGCCGTTATTTTCATAAATATTAATCTCATCATTATTGTAAATAGCAGAAAGCACATCAATATCACCATCCACATCTAAGTCAATAGCCAAAACATCAGTTGCTCGATATGGACTACTCGAAAGAGAATTGGCCGTAAAATTTTGATTACCATCATTTTCAAACCAGATGATAATATCTCCATTTGCCGAAGCTGATAAAACATCTATATCATTATCAATATCAATGTCAATTGCAAAAACATCTTCTGCACTATTAACCGTGGTGCTAATGATTCGTTCAGTAAAATTTTCATAGCCGTCGTTTTCATACCAGCAAATTTTATTATCAGTTCTGGATGCTGATAATACATCAATATCGTTGTCTTTATCTAAATCAATTGCAATAACCGATTGTGCCCCAACAGCATTTGTAGATATCGTATGCGGTATGAATGAAATCTGCGAAAATGTTTGGCGTACGAAAAATAAAAACAATAAAGCAGTTAAAATTATGCTTCTCCTTCTCATAACCAACTCCTAATTAAATGTTTAATTTACTAAAACTTGTATCACCGGCTTTACACGGAGGTGAATTCAAAATGAAATATTTGAAGGCCACAAAACCTCAATTTACCGAGAGCAACATAAAATCCGGAGTATCCGTTTGTTAGATGCTCATAAATAATTCATTTTCAGTTTTTTTTCTTTTTCAAAACGTTCGAGCGAGAGCGTAATAAGTTTATCTATGAGTTCTGAGTAAGACACGCCGGACGCTTCCCAGAGTTTGGGATACATACTGATTTTTGTAAATCCTGGAATAGTATTTATTTCATTTACCAATATTTGGTAGTCCTTCGTTAAAAACATATCGACCCGACCAAGTCCTTCACACGATAATACCTTGAAAGTCTTGATGGAAAGTTCCTGAGCGCGCTTAGTTACTTCATGTGGTATCTTTGCAGGAATTTCAAGAATAGCCCCATTCTCGTTTATGTATTTTGCTTCATATGAACAGAAATCTTGATTCGCCCTTATCTCGCCAACAACCGACGCAATCGGATCGCTGTTACCAAGTACCGAACATTCTATTTCTCTTCCTTCGATATACTCTTCTAAAATCACTTTCAAGTCGAATTCGAACGCTTCGGCAATGGCTTTTTTATACTCACTTTCCGTTAGGACTTTGTTGACACCAACTGAAGAGCCCATATTTGCCGGTTTAATAAAAATTGGTACTCCCAGTTTTTCTATCACTTTTTTAAAGTCTGGAATAGTGTCTCCATCTTTGATGGTTTCAAATTTAGCAATAAGAATCCCTGCATCTCTCAGGAGACGCTTCATCACGTCTTTATCCATACCGATCGCCGAACCAAGAACATTCGCTCCTACGAATGGAATATTGGCCAATTTCAACAGACCCTGAACCGTACCATCTTCTCCATTTGGTCCATGAAGAATCGGAAAAGCGACATCAATCGACTTATCGGAGCCTTGTGTCGAAATATGAGAAATGATACCACTACTTTCTGGCGCAAATGTCACCATATCGTTGGATTGATTTAACGCGATGAGTTTGGGATTGTTTTCATTGATTAAGAATCCGGATTCATCTGCAAGTAGCCACCTGCCAGATTTATCAATTCCGATCAAGATTGGATTATATTTCTCCCTATCAATGGCATCATATACATTTTTTGCAGACTGCATGGATACTTCGTGTTCTGCAGACTTACCGCCAAAAATGAGTCCAACGTTGATTTTTCCCATCTATTCCTCATCGATTTTTCAATAGTTCTAAACTGGGACCGCATAGTCCTTCTAACGTTTGCGATAGGCCGCCAGGGGCGGCAGAACACCTGTTGATTACTCCCAAACCCAATTCACCATCCGGCGTGAAGGTCGGGTTAATTGCTTTTTTAGTTGCAATATTTTTAATTTTTATGGTTTGTATATTGGAACCAGTTTTTTAAGTCCTGGATGAAAAACTAAAATTGGAGTTGATCTTCCTTCCGGCGCAAAATTAAAATAAATCACATTCATATTTTTATCAGAATAATATTCCCAGAAATAATTGTAATTCTTTATAGCTTCATCCTTTGAATTTCCAAAAGCGCTATTATTGTCTTCAGCGAAGTTTCTGCTTACATTTTTAAATAATGGAATTCGACTATCGCCTGGTAATTCTTTTTCTACATCAAAATTAAATATGTAATTTAAATACCACTTCTTTTTGCAATCGATGTAATCTTCACAATCTCTTACATAAAGATTGTCATGGAAAAAAGCATCAATATTTGCTTCATTTGAATATTCATGAAGAATAGTATCTGAGTTTGATAAAATATAGAATTCCCAATTTAGAGGTTTTGTCCAATCAAGGACTTTAAGGTGATAATTAACAATTTCGTTTTCAGGGCGATTTGACAATTCTATGGATTTCACCATAGTAGTATCTAAAACATACCTTCGTTCCGCATCAAGTGTTTCCTGCAAATCTATGTTTGTATGACTAATTCTATTATCAGATGATTTATTTTGAGAATTGTATGAAAAAACCAGCACAAAAATAATAAGAAAGATGTACAGTTTCCTAGGCTACTTTTCCTTAAGTATTTTATAGCTCCCCGACACATAACGTCGAGCATCACCAGAAACGAACACAGCGGCGAGATATTTTTAAACACCGGGAACTACCTCGTGACGATAGACTGGAAATGAAGCGCACGCGTTTGTTTTCTGGTGGATACCATTGTTATGGCCGCCACTTTAGGAATGTTGTTCTACTTTCATAAGGTATCTTAATTTGGTACAAATCGAATTTCTAGATGATAGCCCAAAGCTTTAGCATATTTTTTCAATGTAGAAATTGAAGGGGAATGTTTACCACTAGTTAATGAGGACTCTAGTCTTGTAATGGCTGGTGGCTTGGTTCCCATTCGTTTCGCTATCTCGGCTTGTGAAATACCAGTTTTCTGGCGGGCCGATAACATTTCTCTCAGTAAATTAAATTCAGGCTCGAGAGCTTCATATTCTTCTCTCACTGCCTTTTTATCTAATGCACTTTTTTTTAATTCATCGTGTTTCATGTCTTTTCACCTCCTTCAATCGTGAAAAAGCAATCTTTAATTCCTTTTGTGGAATCTTTTGAGATTTCTTTATAAACGAATGGAGCATAAAGATTTTGTTCCCAACAAGCGTACAATAAAACACTCTGGCTATACCTTCTTTACTCTTAACTCGAAGCTCGAAAAGATCAGATTTGATTAATTTAGTATGCGGAAGTCCAAGATTCGGTCCGAATTCTAACATCAAATCGGTTAAACGAATATATCTTGCGAGGAGCCCGTCTGGTAAACCTAGTATTTTATTCTCTACGTCAGAATTGAAATATTCGATGCTCCATTTCATGACTTTAATATAACAAATATGTTAACAAGCATGCAAGTAAAATTATTCCCAGGCGGGTATAACGTCTATTGATAAGCCGCTACAAAAAATCCGAGAGCTCCGTGACTTTTACAAATTATTTTCACTTAACATCAAATCTTTTAAAAGTCGACTGCGCTTTTTGCAGTCGGCTTGATTAAATGGTTATACCACTGTTTGTTTCTTTAATAAACGAAGCGATTTCAAAATATGTTTTTCATCCATCAATTGATCTGTAGCATATTTATATAAGATACTTGAAATAAATGTCTGATAGGGGAGGCCTTCTTCCTGGGCTTTTCGCTTTATTGATTCCAATGTTTGGTTACTTAACCGGAGAGTTACTCGATTTTTTTCATTTGCTTTTGATATTATTTTTGTAACTCTTTGCCTTGTTTTCTTTGATGCTTTAACATATTCTTCAGCATCATTCTCAATCTCTTTTTCAAAGCTATCTAGTTTTATATCTTTCATAATTGATCACCATAAATTTTATTAAACTTTCTACTCGGATATGCTGTTTTTAATATGATGTTTTCATGCTCATCAATAACAAATGGAACAGCATAAATATAATCCTTTAAACAAATAATAAATAAAAATTGATCCTTTCGGTTCGGATTTTCTAAAATATCCAAATATTCTTCTTTTAAGATTAATTCAGAAATTTCATCAAATGAAATATTCCTTTCAGTAATTAATTTATTATTCTTTTCAAAATCCCAATAAATCATATGTGTACATTACACCATAAGATGCACATTGTCAATATATAAATATATATATTTGTGGTATAACGGTCTTTTACTTAGGCGCGCCCCGCAATGAAACAGGGTGCAATTTCATTTCGCGACGCGCACGCTCCGGCGTGTGGCGTCGCCTACAGTAACGGGTCAGGCAGCAATTTAAGTAACTTTGCCATTATCATTGTATGCCTTGGAATTGTTCAAAACTTTGACCACTCGCCAAGAATACTAGTGAACCAATATATAAGCCAAGATTGACAATAATTGCAAGACTAATAATTATCCATCCAGTGATACGACGAGAATGAAAATAATAGCCAATGTTAAGAATTGCTGGAATTGCAAGGGGTAAGTTGTGAATGCCAAGAGCAAGTAAGGTGATTCCTAACCAAGTATTGAAAATTATCAATTTATGATTGAAGCCTTTTCTTGACATAAACCTGTCCCATGTGTGATGGGCCAAAAACCAAGATGGCAAGGCTAAAACTACTCCAATGACATAAAATAAAACTACAGATCCTAGAAGCGTTCCAACAATAAGCTTGGCTGAGACTGCTAAAATATGACCGAATGCCATCATCCCAATTGTTACAGCAAAGAACATGTTCATAGCAGCTAAAATTCGAGTTTTTAATCGTTGATTGGTAAATCTGGATGAATACAATAAATAAACTGATATGAAAAAAGCCAGGCTCATTGAAGCAGTTAACCATTTACTTTCATCAATTATAATTGTTAAAATTTTATCAATCATATGTGACACTTCACTTATAAAAGTTGATGCTGCCTAACTAAAAGCTCACCTGCCAGGCGTTTTGGCTCTATCGACATTATCAACCCGATCCAGCCCGGTTTTGGGGTCCCGCGATTCTCCAGGTGTAGCGAATGTTAGGTTTTGCGATGATCTTCGAGAGTTATGACTACTTTTCCCTTTGCGCGTCCTTCTCCGATGTATCGCATTGCTTCTGGAACCTCATTTAACGAATACAATCTATCGATCATCGGCACAACTTCACCGTTTTCACAAAGTTCCGTGATGGCAATCAGGTCCTCTCGATTTTGAGGGACGGTCAGCATACGTATGTTCCGGCCTGCTTTTCTTCTAATCCACCAACCAAACAACAAGATTTGAAAGAGTACACTGACGGATCCGCCAACAAAAAGGTAGGTTCCATTCGGCTTCAGTGCCCGCTTAGAGGTGAAGACAGAATGATGAGCCACCAGATCTAGAATCAAATCATATTGGATTCCACTCTGGGTGAAATCCTCCCGCGTGTAATCGATGACGTGGTCGGCGCCCAGCGAGGTAATAAACTCCAACTTGCCTCCGTTATCCACCCCCGTAACTTCGGCCCCGGCGAGTTTGGCAAGCTGCACAGCAAATGAACCCGCACTGCCGCCTGCACCATTAATCAAGACACTTTGCCCCGCCTGAACGCGCCCTTGATCGCGTATGCCTCGCAGGGAAATCACGCCTGCTTGTGGGATGGCCGCAGCTTCTTCAAATGAAAAACTGGCTGGTTTATGTGTCAATGTTCTTCCCTTCGAGCACACATACTCCGCAAACCCTCCATGATAGCCTGGGATTTCGCCAAAGACTTCATCACCGGGTCGGAAATCGACGTGGTCTTTTCCTGCGAACTCGACCCGCCCTGCAATGTCTGACCCGAGTATCTGACGACCTGGCCTAAAAAGCCCACCGATGCGGGCATAGAGCGGGCTGCCAATCAATCCCTCCCTATCTGATCCATTGATGGATACGGCACAAATTTGGATCAGCACTTCATCGTCCATGGGGGTCGGTTTCTCGACTTCCTCGAGTTTTAGAACTTCAGGTGAGCCATATCTTCGATAAACCACAGCCTTCATATCTATCCTATCGATTCGTGACCATTGTCCAGGTATAACTGCGAAACCTAACGGCTAGGCGTAACCAGCGGCAAAAAATATCCGCGAGCTATATGAATTACCAAATTATTTTTCACTAAAACTCCAAAATTTGAAAGAACTACCGCGCTTTTTGCCGTCTGAGTTGACGCCATGGTTAGCATTTACTTTAGATCAATAATTTTTTGATATGTATGTCCATTTGGGCAAATAAAGGTAATAATTAATTTTTTCCCTTTTTCTTCTGGTGGTGGTTGCATTTCACCGGGTAATCCACATTCTGGACATTCTTCAATTTCTTTTACTTGTTCGTCATATTTTGACATCTCTATGATTCCTTATTAATAAGATGTTTTTCTGCTTCTATTTTCATATCATCTACAATGTTTAAATAGTAATTTGCTTCTTCTTCCGTAATGTGAAATTCAGATTTCAAATATCTTGCATCTCTTCTTGCGCTTGTTAATTTATTAAAGACATTCTTCTGCTCAATCGGGACGTTGCCTAAATTAGCAAATTTATTGTATCGATTATGAATTAATTTGTGGGTATCTTTGTTCCTCAATTTTGGATCTGGATGGAAAAGCAATAATGCTTTAACATAAAGTTCGGCGGCACTGAATAAATTATCGATAAAGGCTCCCCAATATTTTGAAGATAATGCTATTTTAGCCAATTCTAAAAATTGATTTCCATTAATAATATGTTTTTGAGAGAACTCTTTATTATATATAAAATCAAAAGAAAGTATCCATTTATCTTGAATCCTAATTGCGGTAATATGCCCAGAATCAGGATCAACTTCAGCTGGAATTTTGATGCTATGAATCCCATCAATTTCGTTTTCATAAATTGGATCACCTTTTTCTTTTGTAATTCCTTTCTTTAATTTGACTTTTGTAATTGCTTTTATTTCTCTATTTAAAAGTATCAAAGGTTTTCTGCTATCAGGAAAAAATATTACTTGAGCTGCATCAAGTTTATAAGGTTTTTCAATTAGATTTTCCTTTTGTCGTTTTTCAATTTCCGGAGTAATCCAGAGTTCCATCATGTGTTCAAATGTTTTTTCAAAACCCATAGTAAATTTTATTGTTGATTGCTTACGATAAATATGTATCAGTAAGTATTTTAGATTTTTTTAACAACTTCAAACTCATTGGTCTATTTAAATCTAATTCAATAAAGGGTACTTGAGATAAAATCAATACTATTCCTGATGAAGCCCTTTTTGAATATTCTTCGTTTATTTTCTTTCTGGTTATACTGCCTTGTCTTAGAAGATGGTTAATAGTCTGTTTGAAAATTTCAATATCTATGTTTTGTGATTTTTGATTAGATGTAATTCGTTCAATTCCACCCCAATCAACTTTTGTAATTACATTTTTCTCACCATTTTCTCTAAAGAGAGTTTTACCCTGAAGCGGCATAATATATTTTTGCCATATTGAGTCAAAGTTCAAATCAGTTTCGTGGTTTTCATTGATAACCGAATTAGCAGATAAGTAGATTAACTCTATATTTAATTTATCCGCTACTTGTTTCGCATCTTGGAGTATTTCACCATCAGTAACAATAATTGCATGGTTGCAGTCAAAATAATCTTTAGCACCATGCAATTCCATAACCATTTTTCTATTTATTTTTCTTGAAGTATTTCCGAACATTTTCGCTTGAATCGCATATTTAATCGAATCTTTTATAGCAAAAACATCAACACCATAGTCATTTGTGAAACTAGTTAGTTCAACTTGATAACCGTTTTTTTTAAAATAATCTGCTACGTGAATTTCATATTGTTCAGGTGACATGAAGTCTATCCTTGCAAATTCGCAAAAGGTTTTTTCGAATAATTGTTTTCAAATTCAGCAATTAAATCTTTTTCTAATTCTCTCGGATTGTCGTTCGGAGTTGCTTTCCAACAAATGGTAAATTCTTTATTATCTGATAACTGCCAAATCAATCTACCACCCCAATGACCAACCGGTTGTCCACTGCCAAATTTCATATATTGTTTTAGGCGGGATTTTAAAGTTGCTTTTGAAGTGCCACCACCGGCTTTTCCAATATAAATTACAATTGCATTATCTACCCAGTTTGACTCCAATATTGAAATGGGAACTGTTGGATTTTTCCTCTTGAAATGACCGCCAGTATTTTTTTCTAAAAAATTTGGTTTTTCATTTATTAATACTAAGTAAATACCTTTAACATTTGGAACATTGACACATTCATTTGACATCAGAGCGCCAATTTTTTCAAATCCAGTAAATCCTTCTGCTTTGATATCCTTCATACTTTCGAATCTCATTGTAGATATCCTTTATTATTATTGAATGCTAACGTTGAGCATAAGAGGATTTAACTGTGTAATAACTTCAAACCCTGAATCATGCTCCGACGGTTAAATTCCTACTTAATGCTGTTGTTAGTTGCTCAAAAAAACTTTAGTTGGGATTATCAATATTATTTTCTATAACCTTAAAGCTAAGGTTTGCAGAAAAATCAGACATGTTTAAAAAGGCATTTATATGAGTTGGAAATTTCATAATAAGTATTTCTTCACTGATATCTAAAATGTTTGTAATAGTTTTTAAAAACTTTAGTTCATTCTCATCAACCTTTTTATCTGCATCCATTATTTTTAAAATAACTTCTATTAACAAAAGTTTTTGTTTTTCTTTTAGAACCAATGATTTTAAGGATTCTAGAATTTGGTTTATATAGTGGATACCTTGAGATTTGATAGCATTTAATGCGATATCTAATTCTTTCTCAAAATTAAGGTCAGCGAAATATGGATTAGAATTTGAAATACTTCGAAAAATAGAAATTTCATCTTCATGAATTTCACCATCACATGCCATTACTGCAAAAGCAGATCTAAAAAGTAGTATTTCAAAAGAAGTACCAATCATTTTTAATATCCTTTGAGGGAACTGTCTCCTAATAAAAACCAATCTTTAATTTCATTTCATCCAGAGATGTGGTTGGTAACGAGTTCATTAAATTATGAACAACTTCATAAAGTCTATCAAAATTTTCACTCTCAATTGCAAATTTGCCAGCTTCAATTAAACTTTTTGCTTGTTCTTGATTATTTAACCTTTGTCGTTCACCAATAAGCCACTTAAATGCACCTATTAAAAATGCAGGTGTACGCCAATTTATTATCCAAGTTATCTCATCTAATTTATCTGTTTTTTCACGAATTTTAAGAGCACTTTTTGAATTTAGAAATATTGGTTCCTGTTTTATTATATCATTAAAATGTTTTCTTTCAATATCATTACCATTTTCAATAATTGTATCATCACATTTTTGTTTCATCTCAAAGTAAGTGCTCTTTGCAATTTCAACTTCTTTATCTTGAGTTGCTAAATAAATTTCTTGAGCAATCTTACACTTTTTATCTTCTATTTGATAGCGTGAATCTGTTATATCATCTATTTCTAACACCAAAGATTCACCAGTTAATTCATCAATATTAGTTTTAATCTTATTTAATTCTTTTACAGATTCATAATTTTCTAAATCTTTTGCGATATTTATCTCTTCTTCAATCCTTTTCGATAAATTCATGATTTGTTCTGATAATATATTTACTGGCACGCTTCTAACATTTTCATTAAAAAGGTTTTTAAATTCCTGATCTGTCATAGTTAAGTATGCAGAAACAGATAAATCGCGTGATTCTGAAATTTCAAATTTCATTTCTATATTTGAACCTTTTGCAATATCGCGGCTAATTTGCTTGCCATTAATCTCGAGAAAGCCAATACTTTTATTTGCTTCAGGTAGCGCATAATGTGGACCTTCCAAAATATTAATCCTTAGAAAATCTTCAGAACTTTTAACAATCATTTTATTTATTTCTTTTGATATTGTATGCGATAAAGGAAGAATGGAATTCTTTTTAAAAATGAGTTCTAATCTTGTAGATTTACCTTCATAATCATCAACTTCTAAGCATATATCATTTGGTAATGGCTGTCCTGCAACACTATATTTTCCTTGAGCGATTTCTATAGGATCTAAATCAATATTTAATGGATTATTGTGTGCATCATAAAGTGTTAATTTAAAGAAATTATAACTTTCTATAACTAACGGTAAATCTTCAGTAATTTTTGAAGATAAAGGTTTTATACCTGTATCAAAACCACTGTCTTCACGAAATATACGATAAAATAAACCTTCGGTATTTCCATCTATTTTAGCAGCAAAAAATTCTTCTGTTTCATTAGTGGCTTTTTGATATGCCATTTTGATCGATAGATTAGTTTGATGTTGAGTTGGTTTTTTACTTTCAAGCAGTTTTTTCTGCTTTGTACCTGCATAAAAAGCAGCACCAATTCCAACGGCATTAGTAGGATCAATCTCACAGTTTATAGGTATTTGTAATGTTTCACTTACCCTGTTTCTAACATAGGGTATATAAGTTGAGCCACCAACCATAAGTATAAAATCTATATCATTGTTAGTAAATTTATTTCGTGCCATAATTTTCTTTATCATTTCTACTGTTAAATCTATATATTTTTTTATTACATTATCAAATTCTGATCTTGTAATTGCAATATTTACTTCATGTAATACACCATCATCATCAGTAAGGTCAAACTCAATTTCCGCAGAAGATTTAGCTGAGAGTTGTATCTTCGCCTGTTCAGCTTTATTCCGCGCTATATAATACAATGAATTGAATTTCCCAGAATTACTTTTCATTTCCTTTTCCAGATTTTCGAAACCAAAATCTTTTTCTAATATTGGAATAATTAATTTCTCGACGATAATATTATCAAAATCACTACCACCTAAAAAATTATCTCCTTCATGATCCATAATTTTCATTTCACCATCATTTATTTTTATTAATGCAACATCAAACGTACCTCCACCTAAATCATAAACAATCCACTGGCCATCTTTTAATTTTCCAATATTAGTTTTATTTGCATAAGCAAGACTTGCGGCTATTGGTTCCTGTAATAGAACAACTTGTTGAAACCCTGCTTTATAACCAGCTTCTTTGGTTGCATTAGATTGAACAGTATCAAAGGAAGCTGGAATGGTGATTACAACAGATTCAATTTTTTCACCTGTTTGGATAAAGTTTTTTAATTCCTTTAATACATAAGCAGATAATTCTATTGGTGTAACAGAATTATTAATAGATTGGATTTTAAATGATTCATTGGTACCCATTTTCCTTTTAAATAATGATAAAACATTTTTTGGTGATTTTTCTAGATATTCTTTAGCTTTTTGTCCAATATTTATTTTATCTTTTCTAAAGGAAACAACTGATGGAAGTGTTTCTTTCCAACTTATAGGGTCTTTAAAAATAGTCACTTCGCCTTTATCAAATTTTGCAATTATAGAATTGGTTGTACCTAAGTCTATTCCAAAATTAATCATTTTATCCATTTTTTTTGCCTTTCGTCGCTTTTTGAGATTCAACGATAACAACAGCCTTTTGTATTATAAATGTTCTATCCCCTTGATGAACTCTTATAACGGGTTTTATGACTTCGGTGATTAATAAATTTTCGGTACTACTACCCGCAATACTCGCTTCACAATCAGTACGTGTTTCATTAAAGCTTTCACCTAATGGTGAATGGTACGATAAACCTAATTCATCACTAAAAATATTATTTTCAAAATATTCTCGTAATTTTTGGATATTTCTTCCAATAGAATTTTCTTCAATTAATTTGTTAGTTTTTTTTTCGATTTCAAATAGTTGGTTTATAATAAAACAAAAATATTTAAATTCTATTGGGATTTGTAATTGTTTGATCATTATAAGATCACCTATTTAAAAAATTCATCTTCATTAATATTTGTTTGCTGTGTGTTACCATCTATGACACTATATAATATAATCTTTATGGTACTATATTGATATCCATCATCTTGTAGAGTGAAAATACTATTACTTCCAGAAGTTTTGCTAAAATGAACGTCTGTATCAAAACCACCCTTAATTTTACCTAAATTTATATATTTTGTAGGATTCCAATCTTTACCAAAAAATCCCTTAATATAATATGTACCATTAGGAATATTTGTCATTTGAAATGTTGATCTTGCTCTTATATATTCATTCCTAATTGTTCTTTCTGAAGAGTAATCAACCAAACAAACAACAACATCATATTGGTCTGTTTCAACTTGTATCCAATTTTCATTATTTTTATTATAGATTCCCTTGCCAAAATAATTATTAAAAGGAGAATCACCATTTTTTAATTGATGCCCCCTATATTTACTATTAGCATTATTAGTATTTTGTATTGACCCTGTTTTTTTTGTTAAGGAATTATTGCTAGTTTTTGAATAATATTTAGTACTGGTGTTTGCTTGTGAAAGTAAAATTACTAACCAAATCAAAACTCCACCTAATAGGCCATATTTCCAAAATTTTTGAAATTTATTTAATTCTAATTTTCCAAAAAACCTGTACTCTGACGAAGAAATTTTTTCGTAAGAATATCTGGCGATAGGAATTATAGGTATTCCGAGTATTACAAAATATTGTGTCATACCATATAGAACCGTTCCACATCCATTTATGAGATATAAAGATGGGGTTGAATCAATTGGCTTACCTAGTTTCTTCTTTTCTTCACGGAAACTTAATAAATGATTGTACTCTTCATCTAATTTTTCAATTATTTCATTGGGAGTATCTATTTCAAGAGCAAGAATAATTAATGTAATCGCTGATTCTTCATCGTTATAAGCGTTCCAAATAGCCACAGAAAGATTTCGAAGAGTATATGCAAATTGAATTTTAACTTCATCAAAAACATTAGGTAAAGAATTCAATTCAATTATGCTTACACTTTGTTGAATTTCTTCTAAAACTGTTTTAGGATTTGTATTCTTGTTGTCCATTTGCTCTATCAGTTTTTTTGAATGTATAATGATGCGAGCAAATTTCTTTAAAATAGGTTCATATTTTTCTGTTTCTTTTCGCTCATTAATAATATTCTCGATCTGTAAAAGGTCCTTTTCAATATTATCTTTTGTCATTCCATCAATTTTAATATCAAGCGCATATCGTAGGGTTTTTATTGCAACTTCTGTGTCCCCAATATTATTAAAGGTTATAATGGAAAAATTTCTAATCGCATTGGATAAGTTGTTTCTTATTTCTTGAAAATAAGGGGGGAGAAGATTAATAGTTTCAATATTAATTTCTTTCTTAATAAGATCATGTAAACCAGTAATATTATCCTCATTGACAATATTAGTTTTTATCTCCTGAGATTTATTGTCTAACCTGAATAATTCATAAAAAAAGCTGTTTTCTCTAACAAGTAATTGTTTTATATTGTTTTAGCGAAACAAAAAAACAAAAACTAAATTAGAGAAACAGCTATGGATAAAAGTACAAATCAAAT
>JBFXLE010000003.1:0-269991 GCA_050173015.1 Calditrichaceae bacterium | reverse complement strand
GAAAGAAAATTGAAGGTAGAACAGGCAAAACAAGAACGTCATTTTGAGAATTTAAAGTTGGCAAGTTAACTAAAAAGTCATAGTATTAAATTTGTCCGAAAATTCCAAAAGGTTCTGAGGCAGAACACAATGAGCCCATAATTAATAAAAAACTGTATCTACACAAAAATTTCCCTCAAGATTTTCACGAGCTCGCCGAACAATAAATAAAGCAATCAAGCTAAAAGCGTTTTTTGTCTTATTTCGTACTTTCTAAACAAAAGTTTTTTACAAAATATGGATTTTAAATAACAGTTCACCGGTCAAAAATGACAAATTCCGGTCCTGAAGTGATTTCTACCATTCGGGAATGATTTCTACCTGGTTGGCAATCATTTCTACCATCCGGGAATGACTTCTACCGGGTTGACAACCATTTCTACCGCCCGGGAATGACTTCTACCGGGTTGACAATCATTTCTACCGTCCGGGAATGACTTCTACCGGGTTGGTAACGATTTCTACCACCCGAGAGCGACTGCTACCAGGTGGGCATGAGTTTTACCATGTCAGAAATGACATATTACCGTTTTTTGATCTTATGTTATTGTATTATTGTTTCTCTGTATCGGCATGTAGTCTATCTTTAAACGTGAATTCATAAACATCTTTGAATTGATTCATCAAAATGCGGCATGAGTTATTCCCGGCATCGTCCGGTTAATTCATAAAAGGATGAATAAATAAGGAGAATGAACATGACTATGTCCAGTCAATCAATGGCAATACGCATGATGGCCGCGGAACTGGCGATTACCAACGCCTTGTCCGATGAGCAGGTAAAATCCTATCTGGCCGAATACGGTTACGACGACACCCGTCTCAACGAAGGCAAGGCTTTGTTCGACACCGCGCATGAATTACAGCAAAAACAGATTCGCGAATATGGCGAACAGTATGAAGCCACCGATGCGGTGAACTCCGTAAAGGACAAGGCAAGCGCGGTCTATATGAAACATGTAAAAATTGCCCGAATCGCCCTGCAAAGTGACCGTGGAGCAGCACAGAAACTGGATTTAAACGGAAGACGAAAAGGGAGTCTCTCCGGCTGGCTGGCGCAGGCAACTCAGTTTTATATCAACGCCACCACCGCCCCGGATATCATCACCGCCATGGCCAAATTTAATATCACCGAAGAAAAACTGCTCGCTGGTAAACAGTTGATTGAAGAAACGGTTAGCCTGAACGCCGCCCAGGAAAAGGAAAAAGGGGAAGCGCAACAGGCCACGGTGGAACGGGACGAGGCTCTTGACGCCCTGGAATTCTGGTTGAGCGATTTTATCGCCATCGCCCGCATCGCCCTGGAAGAAAAACCGCAGTTGCTGGAGAAGCTGGGCATTGTGGAAAGATCGTGAGGGGAAGTAGGAAGTAGGCAGTAAGAAGTGGGAAGTTAAGATAAAAGAAAAAAGATGGGAGATGTTTGATAAAAAAAAGGCTGCCACCATATTCCGTGTCAGCCTTTTTGATAGAAAGGATGGAGATTACATATTTTCGACGATCGCCTTCGCGAATTCTGATGTTTTCAGTTTGGTGGCGCCTTCCATCTGACGGTGGAAATCGTATGTAACCGTCTTGTTGGAAATGGCTTTTTCCAGACCGCTTACAATCAGATCGGCCACTTCCTGCCAGCCCATATATTCAAACATCAGCACGCCGGAAAGAATCACCGAACCGGGGTTTACCTGATCCAGATTCGCGTATTTTGGAGCGGTGCCGTGGGTGGCTTCAAAAATAGCGTGTCCCGTGATATAATTGATGTTGGCTCCCGGAGCGATACCGATACCGCCTACCTGCGCGGCAAGGGCGTCGGAAAGATAATCGCCGTTCAGGTTCATGGTAGCCACCACATCAAATTCGTTGGCGCGGGTCAATACCTGCTGCAGCGTAATATCCGCGATGGTATCCTTAAGCATCAGTTTGTTTTTATACTGGCCGTTACCGTGTGTCGGCATCAGTTTCAGCGCGGCTTCCACTTCGGTGCGGATATCCAGTTTCTGCTTGTCGGTCATCATGTCATAACCGGGTTCAATCATTCTGGCGTTGTCTTCAACGGAAAGGTTGGCGTCGCCGTCCTTATTTCCGAGAATCCAGCTTTCACGCTGAGTGACTACCTGGTCGCGGTAATCTTTTACACCGACTTCATAACCCCAGGTTTTGAAAGCGCCTTCGGTAAATTTCATGATGTTTCCTTTGTGGACAAAGGTCAATGATTTACGGTTGTGTTTCAGCGCGTATTCGATGGCCGATTTGGCAAGCCGTTCGGATCCTTCTTTTGAGACGGGTTTAATACCGATACCGGAACTGTTTGGGAAGCGGATATTTTTTACACCCATTTCATTCTGAAGGAAATCAATCATCTTTTTGACTTCGGAGGTACCCTCTGCCCATTCGATGCCCGCGTAAATATCTTCGGTGTTTTCACGGAAAATCACCATATCCACTTTTTCGGGATTTTTGACCGGGGAAGGAACGCCCTTAAAATAACGGACGGGGCGCAGACATACGTACAGATCGAGTATCTGACGCAGAGCGACGTTTAATGAACGGAAACCGCCGCCGATCGGAGTGGTCAGAGGGCCTTTGATCCCGACGAGATATTCCTTGAACGCGGTTACTGTATCTTCCGGCAGCCAGTCGCCATAGGTTTTGAAGGCTTTTTCACCGGCGAATACTTCAAACCATTCAATTTTACGTTTTCCGTTGTATGCTTTTTCAACCGCCTTGTCGAAAACATACTGAGAAGCGCGCCAAATATCGGGTCCGGTACCGTCACCTTCGATAAAGGGAATTATCGGATTATCAGGAACGTTAAGTTCCATGTTTTCAATTGAAATACCTTTACCGGTAGTTGGGGCGGTGAGTTCTTTGAATTTCAATTTGTTTCTCCTTGCTAATTTATGAACATTTCTGGTGGTCGGATAAATTAAGAAATGAATCCGGTAAAAACAATTGAATTCAATCAGCTTTTTTTATTTGACAGATGAATGGACGGAGTGTAAATTTTCATAAAAAAGAAGAGGATTAAAGTTGGCAGAAAGATTTCAAAAAACATATATATCAGCGCGGGAATTTGTGAGCTCCTGGGAAAAAGAAGTTTATGAATTAAACAATCTGGATTACTTCATATTCCTGCTTATAAACGACCTTGGATCGGTGATCGAGAAGGAATTCTTTTCTGATCCCGCGCATGTAACCCGTTTATATCTCGGCAGTGAAGACATCGGTACTCTGGCTTTCAATATCGGCGACAGCCTGCAGATGTTTCTTGAAAAAAACTGCTTTGGCGCCTGCTCCCTTGGATGTCCGGGTAAAATGGACGAAGTATTAAGCATTGATGAAAAGACCGAAAGAAAGTCATTCATCAGTGAGTTAAATCTGAAGCCCGGCGACTGCTCCATAAAAGAACAGTGTCTCCATTCGGATATTCTGAATTATGTTGTTCTCGATTCTCTGGTGGATTATTATAATTATGAGCTGAATCTGATTCTGGATGAAACGGATCTGGAACTGATAGAATTTGCGGAATTCTTGATGACGATCATTTTAGGATTTATCCGAAATAAAGGTCAGCATCTTTTGAGCAAGCCGGATGATAATGCCGGTGATAAGTTTAGTGATCTGCTTCAGTCGGATGAGAATATCTGGGAAGATATGCTCTCCGATTATGATGAAGAGGACGAGGAAGAAGAGATCGAACCCTGGAAAATAGGTGTTCCGAATATTCCTTCCATCATCGCAGATTTCAGAGAAGGGTATGAAGATCAGTACGGTGCAGTGATTGAGTTAAAATTGCTGGAAAAATTTGAAACATATCTTACAGATTACCTGGAAATAAAACGCGTTGAAGAAATGAATATCGATGATCTGGAAGAATTTTTTCTGATTTTTATGGAACATGAGGTTGTGGTTGATGACCGGATCGATTTAAAGAATGTCAGAATGCTGTTCTCGAGGTTTATCCATTTTCTCGAATACAATGATCATGTAAATATGAGCGGATTGTTTGAACGGTTCATGGATGATAATTTCTCCGATATCGAAAGAGTCCTGAAAATTACCCGCGGTTATCAACGTGATTATCCGTTTATGGATTTCCTGCTTTCAGATGAAAATCAGGATTTGAATCAGGTGGAAGGATTCTATGAGATAACCGAGATTTTTAATGGTGACTATGTCGCCAAAGATTTGCACCTGAAATCGATCTTCAAAAACATAAATCCCGCCGGTCTCGCAAAATATGATATCCGGGTTGGCGATGTCCTTCATTTGTATATGATCCGGACCGATCAGGGATGGCGTTTAACCTATCTCGAAATGGCCTATGCCAAAAGAGCGGCGCTGTATATTTTTTAACCCTGATAAAAAATCGTCCGAACTTTTGACCTGCCCGCCTTTGGCGGGTTTATATGATTAAATAATAACTCTGATTTCCACTCTCTTAATCATGAAATCATTTAGTCAAACGAATCACAGTTTAGACATTTTTCCTTCTTCACCTTCCTACTTCCTACTTCGTACTTTTTTAATCACAGTTCAGACATTTTTTCTTCTTTCACTTCAGACGCAGAATTCTGAGTCTCTACCGGTTCTTCTTTTGTCTGTTATCTTATATCTTTTAACTTCAGGCAGGTCAAAAGGGCGCTTAAATTGGCACGCCCCCACGCTTAACTCTTAACTCTTTTCTCTTAACGCTCTTTATTCTTACTTCCTACTTATGTAATTCTCTTGAACAATCCGCTTTTTTTGGTTAAACTTATCACCTTTTACAAACAAAACGGCGAGCTGAATGTCAAAAGATAAAAGTAATATAATCTCTACAAACAGAAAAGCGCGTCACGATTATGAAATCGTGAGCTCCATAGAAACAGGGATTGTACTGACCGGTACCGAGGTTAAATCTCTTCGCGACGGTAAAGCGAATCTGGCCGATTCATACGCTAAATTCGTAAATGGCGAATTATGGGTCATCAACCTGCATATTTCCCCCTATACAAAATCGGCAATGGAAAATCATGATCCGCTGAGGGACAGAAAACTGCTTCTCCATAAACTGGAATTAAAGAAGCTGATGCGACAGGTGGATGAGAAAGGCGTGACCCTTATACCGCTAAAATTGTATTTCAAAAATCACCTGGTCAAACTCGAGCTGGCGCTTGCCCGCGGTAAAAGAAAATATGACAAGAGGGCGGCGATTGCCGAGCGGGATATGAAACGCGATATGGACCGTCATAATAAGAATCGGTTCTAAAAACCGGAAATGAATATAAGAAGAATTTAATAAATACGGAGATGTAATGGCTTTTCCAACAGTTAATGAACAAATGGATTTGATAAAGCGCGGAACAGTTGAAATTCTGCCGGAAGATGAACTGGTAAAAAAACTGGAACGCTCTGTCAAAAAAAATAAACCGCTGATTATCAAACAAGGCTTCGATCCAACGGCGCCGGATATACATCTCGGTCATACGGTAGGGATCAGAAAATTACAACATTTTCAGGAATTGGGTCATCAGGTTGTGGTGATTATTGGCGACTATACGGCGATGGTCGGTGACCCCAGCGAGAAAAATTCTACCCGGCCCCGATTGAGCCACGAGGAAGTAATGGAGCACGCCAGGACCTACCAGGAGCAGTTTTTTAAGATTCTGGATGAATCAAAAACGCAGATTCGCTTTAACGGCGAATGGTTCAGCAAGATGAAATTTGACGAGGTGATGGGACTGGCGGCCAGGTTCACCGTCGCGCGGATGCTGGAACGGGACGATTTTTCCAAACGATTTGGTTCGCAGCTTCCGATCAGCATCCATGAATTTTTTTACCCGTTAATGCAGGCATACGATTCGGTTATGATTAAATCTGATGTGGAACTGGGTGCAACCGAGCAGAAATTTAATTTGGTTATCGGACGTCAGATCCAGAAAGAGTTTGATCAGGAACCGCAAATCGTCCTTACCTTGCCGGTACTTGAAGGTCTCGATGGAAAACAGAGAATGAGCAAATCTCTCGGAAATTATATTGGGATTGATGAGCCGGGGAAAGAAATTTACGGGAAGGCCATGTCCATTCCCGATGAAATGATCTTTCGTTATTTTGAGTTGATAAGCGATGTGGATTCCGGGGAACTGGTCAGGATTAGCAAACAATTGGAAAATCCAGAAACCAATCCAAGAGATGTGAAAAAATATCTCGCCAGGACGATTGTCAGAATGTATCACGGAGAAGAACAATCGATCCAGGCTGAAAAGGAGTTCGAAAACATCTTTGTCAAAAAAGATTTGCCGGATGAGATTCCCGAGATGGTTATCAACGAGGCTGAAATCCGTATTGACGATCTGATGGTCATGACAGGAACGTCAGAATCAAAAGGCCAGGCGAAGCGATTAGTCACGGGCGGCGGTGTTTCGCTTGACGGAGAAAAAATATCTGATCCGTTTTATGTGGTCACGGTAACGGAAGGGCAGATACTTAAAGTGGGTAAAAGGAAGTTTGTAAAACTAATGCGATAAAGCTGAATGCTATAAAAAAGGGAAAGTCTTTTTAAGGCTTTCCCTTTTTTTTGCTAATATCAAAATTTTTATTCTGTCAAAAATTCTCTGTAAGTTTCACGGTGTTTGCTGTCAAAATCAATGAGAATATTCAAATCATCGTTGTGCCCAATAAATAATCGAGCCAGCTCCCTGAAATGGGCGTCAAAAAACATCCGCAGATAACGGTTATTGGGCTGTTTATCAAATACCTTGCTGATCCCGTCAAGCACCTTTTTCGCGGCAACATAGGATTGATCATACTCCCCCTGATCCATCAGGTAAAGAGCTTCAAAAAAATCCGGTTTCACTTCGCGGAGCGGCCTGGTTCGGATATTGGTTATTTTCTGAAGATCATCCATCCTGGTGCTCCAGCCGCGCGGATATTGACTAAGAACTCCCTGATTGGCGATATCGAGCGCCTTATCATAAAGTGGTGTCCCGATTAACAGACCGTAGGTATCCAGTTCACCCGCAAGAACCATAAAGGCGTAAAAATCAAGAAAATGCGTCAGCGGATCAAACTGTCCTTTGATGTGGTATAAGGGGAAACTTGCTTCATACGGAAATTCCCAGGTTTTATCGTAAAAGTTCTCACCGGAAACACTGGAAATCAGGAACTGCGACTTGTAAATTTTTTCGAATGTTTTTTTCTGAACAGTCTCAATAATTATTTGAATATTACACTCAATATCTGTTTCATATTCGTCGTCTGTCCACTGATAATTATTAAAGTATTGTTCAATCTTTGAAGATAAATCAATCAATTCGTCCTGTTGATCGGTTGGTAAATGGCTCATTTCAACCTGGACACTGACCTTTAAAACCTGAGCCTGGCCGGAGAAGAAGCTAAAAATGGTAATTAAAATTCCGTAAACTAAGAATTTCATAATACCCTCACATTGAATTATACAGATGTATTCGCGGAACGCGTCTGGAAGGCGAGCAGGTGACTTCATACGGTATTGTGCCAATCTGCCGCGCCACTTCTTCGACTCTTATCCTGTCACCGCCCTGGGAGCCGATCAGAACCGTTTCTTCCCCGATTTGAATATCGCTATTTAAACCGATTTCGACCACAAACTGATCCATGCAGACACTTCCAATTATCGGGTAACGTCTTCCCTTAATCAGTACGCTTCCTTTATTTGATAAACCCCGGTTATACCCATCCGCATAACCTGCGGGAATAACCGCGATCCTGGTTTCTTCTTTGGTATGATATCTCCGGTTATAACTGACCGGTTGTCCGGGTCCTAGTTTTTTGATCGCTGATACGGCAGAAACAAAACGCATAACTTCTTTAAAGTCACCGTTCATTTTAAATTCATTGGATGGCGCGTTACCGTGGAGCATTATTCCCGGTCGAACCATATCATATTTTGCTTCTGGAATTCTCATTATAGCTCCGGAATTGGCCATGTGAGACAGAATTGGCAGACCGGATTTATCTTTTATGGCGGCAACTATCTTATTAAACCGTTCCATTTGTAACAGTGAGTAGTGGAGGTCATCTTCATCAGAACTGGAAAAATGCGAGTAAATACCGGTAATTTCCATCCAGGACTGATTAAAAAACTCATCGGCCAAATCCATAAATTTTTCATGCGAAAAACCTAATCGGTTCATACCGGTGTCTATTTTAATATGAACACGGGCTTTCTTATTCAATCTTACGCATATCTTTCGCAATGGCTCAAGCTGATGCATACCGGTTATTGTTGTATCAAGATCATATTGTATATTTTGTTCAAAATACTCCGGGATCTGCGCTCCCAGCACAAGAATGGGATTTTTAATTCCTGCTTGTCGTAACTGAACGCCTTCTTCGGGGAAGGCGACACCAAGATATTCCACTCCGTTGGCAACAAGTGTTTTGGCGACCTCGGTCATTCCATGCCCGTATGCGTCGGCTTTAATAACAGCCATAATTTTTGCCGGAGAAGCCATCTTTTTGGTGATGCCAATATTATGAATCAGATTGTTATGATCAATATATATTTTTGTAGGTCCCATAGTTCGCTTATATCTATAATGTGATTAGAATTTTGCGGAAAAAATCCCTTTATTTCCGGCCGTTTTCATCTCTTTTTTTAAAAATACCACGCCGGTACGGTTATCGTCCTGAATTACTGACACAAAAACACACTTAACTTAATCATTTGGTTAATACTTAGCAACTGTAAACATCAGTTTGTAAAGGTCAGAGGATTGAGGAAAGGAGAATGACAGATTAGCTGATTTCGATTTGATAATGACGCATTTTTTCTCTGAGAGTCGTGCGGGAAATATCGAGAATTTCAGCGGCCTTGGATTTATTGCCTTCTGTTTTTGTCAGAACACGTTCAATATGCAGTCTTTCCAGTTCTTTTAAAGTGCAGTTATTAAAATAATCACCATCATGCTCGTGGTTTGCTTCTGTTTTTAAATCTTCAGGCAGATATTTATAGGTCAGCTGATCGCTTTCACAAATGATTACCGCCCGTTCGATGATGTTTTTTAATTCCTTTATATTGCCAGGCCATTTGTAATCCATTAATATCTGTTTCGCGCCAATGGAGATAGTTTTGATTTCTTTACCGAAGTGGTTGTTATAGAATTGAAGGAAATAACTGCTTAAAAGAGCGATGTCTTCTTTCCGTTCGCGCAGCGGCGGCAGTACAATCTCAAATGCTTTCAAACGGTAATACAGACCGGAGTTAAAATTATGGTGATTTACAAACCATTCCAGATTATGATTGGTGATTCCGATGAGCCTTGTACTGGCCTCAATGACGCGCTCAGAGCCGAGCGGTTTGAATATTCTGTTTTCCAGATATAGCAAAAGTTGATTTTGCACATCGGTCGGAAGCTGCTCAATATTCTTAAGCACCAAAGTACTACCGGTGTTTTTATCCAGCAGTCCCGTTCTCTTTGGTCCGTAGATTTCAACATCGCCTTCCACTCCAAAAAGATCTCCAAGTAATTCATTCGTTGTGGTGTTTTCACAGTTTTTTATTACAAATGATTCAGTCGGAAGACCCACCTTCTGGTGAATAAGACTGGCGCATAGTACTTTTCCAACTCCCAGTTCACCGCGGATAAGACACGGGGCAAATGGCGCTTTACTAACAATATCAATAAATTTTGTGATTCCTTTAATCGAATCATGATTCCCGATTAACGCGGACGGACCCTTTGGTAAATTACTTCGGCCATTCAGATGTGTGAAACGGTGCTGAGAAGAGTAGATGGCGGCTTCTTTTGAAATTTCCTGGAGTTTTTCTATCGCATCCTGCCGGGAAACAACCTTAAAGATCAGCGAGTCCAGCAGCATATTCAGATCGGAGCTTATGGCCTTATCCGATATAAAAATAAACTGAAAAAAATAATGATGCTGAGCTTGTTCACGAACCCATAAAGGTATGGCAAGCCAGGGTTCCTTAAGATCCACAATGAACAAATCATAATAATTCTGAAAGATATGCTTTCTGTTCGCCTCGGCATGACCCATCAGCTCAATACTATCATCCGGGGTGTGGTTATCCCGGGTGAATTTTTGAAACTGGTCAAGGTAGTCCGAAATAAAAACTATTTTGGTTTGCATCAATCTTTAATCTCTATTGTAAATCCACAAAAAGGTTATTCCTGATCATTAGCGTGTTGCTGGGCAATTAATATATGGCTCATTCGGATCTTCCAATCCGGAAATATTTTATCTGAGTTGTCATATTCGTCCCATTTTTTATAGTCTTTAATGAAGAAATAATTTTACAAAAAGGAATTGATAAATAAATCATAGATTGAAGATATATTCGGGAAAACGTTATCGCGTTTTCGGTTCAACTATATTTTTTACTTATATATTGCGAGTAGCGGCCGACTATCTGTTTAGTGGTCCTTCAAATTTAATTATTGTTTAATTATTTTGATTAGGAGAAAAGCTATGAAACGTTTGTTACAAGGTCTGATGATCGTGATTTTGGCTGTTAGTCTGACTCAGGCGACAACTTATCTGAAATTCTGGGTAAATGGTGTTGAGTCTCAAACCATGGTTCAGGGAGAACTTTATGCCTGGGAGTTTGATGTTTCCGTCCCCGGGGGTGTAGCGGATTTTTATCTCTATCTTGATCTGGATCATAATCAGCTATTATCTGAGAGTGATTTACTGCTCGATCAGTTTATGATGCAGGATGGGATGGTGGGAAATGACGGACCGGGGGATTCGAGCGCGGTGAATGACGGACTTGTTTACGCGGAATTCGGTCCTTTTGGATTCGCTCCGACAGATTATATCATGAAGGTAACAGACAGAAATGATCAGAGTTCCGCCACGGCGAGTTTCCATATTGATCCGCTGGCTGAACCGGCAGCGGTTATATCCGGAACGCTGACAAAAGAAGATAAAACAGCTCCGGACAACGCGCTCGCGAATATTATGATTGGAGCCGAGATTGAAAATGGATATCTCGGGTTCTGGTCAGGACTGACGGATGAAAATGGGGATTACACAATAAACATCCCTGCGGAAGGATTCAATGAAAACTGGTATGTGAGACTTTTTTTTGAGAGACAGGCAGGAAACTATATTCAACCGGATGAACATTTGGTACTGGTGAATAACATCGCTATAAATAATGTAGATTTTAACCTGCAACTTCCGGAGGCGATCGTTTATGGAAAGATTTTAGACGAATTTACGCATCAACAGGTGTTTATCAATGATGGTGGCGGTTTGAGAAATACGACTACAGGCTATGAAGCTGATTTTTATATTTCTCAGGGTGAGTATAGTGTGCCCGCTATTTTCGGACCGGGGCAAACATCGGCAACCTTTGAATTATATGTATGGGGTGAAGGCGGATTAATACCTGATTATCTCATCCCCGATACATGGAATGATGACAGGTTAAGATTTACTGTTAATAAAGGGGACAGCCTGGAAAAAAATATCTATGTAGTCCCTACGGATACATCGGTTTATGTGCAGATTACAAAGGATGGCGGCAGTCCCGATCAGACATTTTTTATTCAGGCGTCAAATGAAGTTGTTGGATCCATGCGCGGCTTCACGACAACGGGGGGATTTGGCGACTTAAAAGTTCGTAGCGGATATACTTATTATATCTCGATTAACACGGATCCGGATTGGGGAACACCCCTGCCGGATGGATATATAATCGAAGGGGAGACCTCAAAATCTGGCAGTCCCGGTGACACGGTGCGAATTAATCTGATTTCAGCGACGAACGCCCTGGCCGGTTCAGTCAGTTTTGATGAAGGAGATCCGACTGAGTATCTTGATTTTAATTCGGCCCGTATCAGTATTTTTGATAATTCATGGACACCGGTCTATCAAACCGTTATTGCACCGGATTATACTTACCGGCAGGGGACAGCAGACGGAACATACTCCTTAAGTTTCGAAGATTGGAATGAGAACTATCTGGGTTTTCCGGCAAGATATGAAAATGTGAGCGTGAATAGCGATACGGTTGAAAATCTTAATTTTGTATTGAATTACAGAAATTCAAATATCACGGTGAAACTTATCAACGCTCCCGCGGAAGCATTAAATTACTGGTTCGATATTCAGACGGACGGACAATACCCCAATGTTTATGCGACCGGCGCTAATGCAAGCCCTGACACAACATTTAATTTCAGAGTTTGCGACGGCTTGTGGAAGATATATGCTCCATATTTCGGAGATCAATATGATGTTTCAGCTTCAGAGCATTCTGTGAATGTTACTCAGGAGCCGGGCAATTTTTACTTCGAATTCGAGTATACACTGGCCACAGGAATAACCGGCGCTCAAATAATTCCGGAAACATTTTATGTGGGACAAAACTATCCCAACCCGTTTAATCCGGAAACCACTATCGAGTTCGGTATGGCAGGGCGAGGTCACGTAGAAATAACCGTTTATGACATTACCGGGAAAGTGGTGGCTACCTTGCTTGATAAAGAAATTTCCGCTGGGACTCATCAGGTTAAATGGAATGCCTCAGGGTTTGCTTCAGGTTTATATTTTTACAAAGTGAAAACGTCGGATAGAATGATAACAAAAAAACTGATCTTGATGAAATAAGGAAATCGTTAAAAACAACAAAAAGCCTTCTGAATTATTTCAGAAGGCTTTTTTATTAAAAAATCAAACAATCAAATCTACCATCGTCCCTTCCGGTTCCAGGAGTGAATTCCCTGAGTCATGCCATGGCCTTTACCACCTCTTCCAATGGTGATAATGGACTTTAGATGAACATTGTTCCAGATATCACTACGGTTTGAACTTTTCTCATGACCCTTCCGCAATAAAGAGCGAAACAGCCGCCTTTTATCGGATCTGGTTTCCTGGAAAATTCTTGCCATAATTCCTCCTTTTGGAATAAAGGGTTACTGATTAGATGACACAAATATTTTAACAAAATCCTTATGGAAATTATTCTGGTATTTCAATTCTTTAACTCGGATTCGCAATAAAAGTTTGCGGGAAAACGACAAAATTTTGCAAAATATTAACCAACGCCCGTCCGGAAGCGGTTTACGGCGCGCGGATTTTTTACAAAATATATGACCGGTTACGAAGAATTTTAAGAATACATATGGAGTATCTTTTGCCGGTAGGAAACAATGCAGATTATGTCCGGAAGAAATTAAAAATGGCGCCTTCATGGCGGCGCCATTTTATGGAAATATGTTAATTGTTCCGGAAGGAATTTATGAACTCTTCCTGGAGGTATTGATGCATCTGGGAATTTCGTTCTTTTTCGTCAACCGGGTTTAAATACTTAAATGGTTCATTTTCACCGTCCGCAAGGATGGAATGGCATGTCGTACAATCCTGTGATATCTTCGTCTTGTCATCGGCGACCATGTTTGAGTTATGGCACCGGAAACAGCCGCCTCCGTCCTGATGACCGATATGATTAGGGTAGCTTCCCCATGTGATATTCATTCCCTGGTGAATATTTCTGTCGTAAATACTCTGAAGAACGGCGATTGCAGAGTCGATCGCAGTCATTTTTTGTGAGGCCAGCTGAGGATGGTTCCATTGATAGTAGCCCCGTAAATGGGTGGCGATTGCTTCCATCCCGGCATCTTTTGTCGGATAATCCTTTGTCAGGGCGCTTAATCCCTCTCTCTTAATGTATGGCAAAGTCCGGTCTATTTGGCCTCTAAAAATGCGCTCATCGAGAGCGTTTTCAGGATCTTCATAAATATGGGTGGCCCGGTTATGACAGTCAACGCAATCCATTATTCTGGTATCATCTAAAGCGCCGGTTGACGCCTCATTCTTAATTCGCTGATTAGTATAGCGTTTAAAGCTGCCGTCCGGCTGACGCACTTCCACCCAGATCATTTCTTCGCGCTCATCGTCAACAGACGCGTATCGTATTTCATTCTCTTCTGAGATGTGCCAGTGAATGCCGGCCCGTTCATTGCCCTTACCATCATCGATTTTTAGATTAAGCGTCGTGTAAAGCGGAGTGGATATGTCGTTCCTTTCATAGTGAACGATTGTCTTCAGCTTATTACCGTAAAATTTCTCCGGCCAGTGGCATTTTTCGCAGGTCTCGCGCGCCGGACGCAGCTGATGCACCGGTGTGGGAATGGGGCGTTCAAGTAAATCAAATGTTACGGAAATCATCTGATACGCGCCGTTTAGTTTACTGGCCACCAGAGCATCAACACCCTCACCGACATGACACTCCACACATTTAACCCGGGCATGTGGTGACTGTTGATATGTAACCCATTCAGGATTCATCACACTGTGACAGGCTGTTCCGCAGAATTTCGGTTCATCCATAAAGTGCAGCATCTGGCTGCTTGCGATAACGAGGAAAAGGACGTTGGCAAGAGTCAGAACAACGATTCTCAAAAATAGTTTCGAGCCGAAGAAGCTTTCTTTTACATCCGTTGAATCAAATCGTTCCTTCAGTAGTTCGCGGGTGCGTTTCCCGGTTGCTTTCTTCTGTTTATACCAGCCGATGGGAATCAAAATCAGTCCGATGACAAACAGGGTCGGCAGTGAGAGATAAGTGATCAGGCCAATGTACGAGTTTGTCAGCGCGCCTGCCAACCGGGCAATCTCAAGAATGATGAAAGTAATAAAAGCAGACGTCGTTAATACGACGCCTGTCTTACCATAAATATTTATCGATAGTTTTGTAATAAAATCGTTGTATTTAGCTAGCATTTTCAATCTCTATTTTTGTTCGAAAAATTTTTCATATACTTCCTGAATTTTACCGGATTTGATACCTTTTTTTAGTTCGTCGGTATTGGTGAGCATCCATTTATGCATCGGATCGTTTTGAAGCATATTATTAATGTAGTCATCAACCTCTTTGTTCTTGAACTCTCTGGCCTCGGGAATGAGTTTGAAGTAGAAATGTTTTGCCACTTCATACATACCGTGCCACCAGGTATAATCAGGACCCATCATGGCAGCTCCGTGACGCGCGCGGCGGCCCTCATGATGCCAGATTTCCCAGTAGGTCCATTCGATGTTGTTGCTGAAACTCGCCGGATTTTCCAGGAGTTTATTCTTACGCACCAGATTCATGATTTCAGTCGCGGGGATGGCAAATTTTTCATTATAGAGCCTAACAACGCCGTCGTATTGATAAAAATGACCATCCACAAAAGTATTGCCATGACAGCTTGTGCAAACCTTTCCCATATTCTTGCGTTTTTGCTGCCAGTTCTCCTTATGGACAGAGACAACCGGCCGCAGGGTCCAGCTGAGACGTTCACCCACATCATGCGTGGATTTCATCCCCGGAGAGGCGGCCATGTGACAGGTCGCGCAGGTAGGGGCTTCGTAATAATCTTCTCCGACAACCCATTTGTCAGAATCAAGATTCATTTTATGTATATTAGTATAATACGCGTTTCCGTGTTTTGATTCTTCATATATTTCTTTCTGAGGATGATCCGGTCCGAGATGACATTTTGAACAGGCTTCCGGCTGACGAGCCTGCGCTTTTGAAAATGAATGACGTGTATGGCAGGCATTACAGGATCCTTTTGAACCGTCGGGATTGATTCTTCCTATACCCGAATTCGGCCAGCTTTTCTTTGATAGCTTGTTTGGGGAATCCGGATCAATTTTTACCTTCCCTCCGTGGCAGTTTTCGCATCCCTGAATAGCGACGGGCGCGCCTCCGGCAACATGGGCGAGATACGCGTCGTTAGAATCCAGAATCTCTCCGGCGGTCGCGTGATAAGAATTTTGAACCTCCTTTGCCTCTTTGGCGTGGCAGCGACCGCAGTCTTTTGGTGTCACCAATGTGGCAATACGGACACCCTCATGTATAAACGCGTCCGCGTCGCTTTTCTCGGCGCTATGGCAGCTGATACAGGTGACATTATGCTGCGCGTGGGCCGATTCATACCACTGTTTGTATAGACCGGGTGTTTTTTCCTTGTGGCAGGTCATACACTTTCCCGCGAATTTTGATTGCTCGCTCTGAGCTGTCTGGCTCAGACCAATCCCGGCCATCAAAAATGCCACCAGAAATACTAGCAAACGCATGATATACCCCTTTCGATTATTTATAAGACGCTTTATTGTTTTTAAAGTGAAATTTGTTTCAAATTCAGACTAAAGATATAAACTAAATTATTTAGTTTCAATAATAAATACTATTAGAGTGTATCAATTAATAATTTTGGGAGAATACCCCGGTTTATCGCATTAATCAACCTGATTTAACATAATTATCGCGATAACCCGGAGATAATTTTTTTTATTGACAACCGGCGTAGAATCGTTTAAAATCTTAATAAGTGTAAGAAGGTTCATTTTATTGATCTGAATATCATTGTTAAAATGCTATTCAAGGCGGGGGGAACAATGAGAGCATATCTCTTTTGAATTACTCTATCAAATTTTTCCGGCTTACCTGTAATTCCATTGAAAATACAAACTCATCATCTCTCAGTTAGTCCTACGCAATCTCCACGGGTATCTGATTTTTAATTGTCAGCAGTCTGACAGTATTCAATTTTTTATTCCGGGCGCAATAGTACACGATATCGGGAAATATCAGTTAACAGCGGGCGAGTTTCAGTTTTTCCCGAGCCCCCAGCAAATTATCTTATGTTCGGATAATTGATTTTCCGGTTCCCCGAATCGGTGTTTTGGATGAAAATATAGCAATAATTCGTCGAATAAATTCAAGGAGAAAGCTCATGGAACAGCCAAAAGGCCGCACTCCGGGGCTCGCCGGAATCAAAAAACAGTTGGATCGCCTGGAAGAGCGAATCACAAAAATAGAATCATATCTGGCGATCACTCCCACTGAAGCTGAAGTATTGGAATCGGAGAAAGTTATCCTTGCCCGGACCGAGGAAGAAAGTGACAACCTGGAATTTCAGATCGGTCAGTTCTGGTTTGCAAAAATAGGTATTATCGTTCTCGCGCTGGGTATCGTGTTTTTACTGACCTTCCCATATCAAAATCTCCCTGCCATTCTTCCCAGTATTGCCGGGTATCTGATTGTCGTGGGATTTTTCGGATTTTCACATTATACAAGAAAATCTCTTCCGTTTATTTCTCAATACTTCCTTGGCGGAGCTCTGGTGCTACTGTATTTCTCAACGCTGCGTCTTTTCTTCTTTACCGAACAACCGGGAATTAACAATGAAACGATTGTTCTTGCCTTACTGCTTGCGGTTGTGGCCATCGTGCTTATAACTTCGACAAAACGTGATTCTGTTTTTCTTACCGGTCTGGGATTGGCGCTTGGATATGTCACGGCTATTGTGAGCGATGAACCTTATCAGATTTTTACCATACTTGTGCTCATGTCGGCAATCGCGGTTTATTATAAAATCAGACATCATCGGCAAAGTATTTATCTATTGGGAATTTTTCTTACCTATCTGACTCACTTTATATGGTTTATTAATAACCCCTTTATGGGGAATAAAATTCAACTGGTTGATTCACCTGTCATAAATGTATTATTCATACTTCTTTACGCCATAATTTTCGCAAGCGGAAATATTTTCAGAAGTAAGGAAGAAAAAGAGGATGACCGCTTAATTCTGAGCACTTTTTTAAACTGTCTCGGAGGTTATACACTGTTCCTTTTGATCACAATGGCAGGTATTAAATTGAACCTTCCGGAATATCATCTCGTGGCAACATTGGTCTTTTTGTCTCTTGGTGTGGTTTTCTGGCTGCGAGAGGAGAGCAAGTATTCAACATTCCTTTACTCGATCCTTGGATTTGCCGCGATGAGTACGGCAATTATATCTCAGTTTGACAAACCGGCCTATTTTCTCTGGTTGAGCTGGCAAAGTCTTGTTGTTGTTGTCGCCGCTATCTGGTTCAGGTCAAGGATCATTATCATAGCAAATTTTATCATCTATCTTTTGATATTTCTCGGCTATGTACTGAATGCAGATGAGGTCATTGCCATCAGTCTGAGTTTTGGTGTTGTCGCGCTTCTCAGCGCGAGAGTTATGAACTGGCAGAGGCATCGTCTTGAGATCAAGACCGAACGAATGAGAATTACATATTTGGGCGCGGCTTTTATCATTTTCCCGTACGCGCTTTACCATGCGGTTCCGACAGGATTTGTGAGTCTGTCTTGGGTGCTTGTAGCCATATTCTACTATATCATGAGTCTTATTTTAAACAACAGAAAATACCGATGGATGGCTGTGATGACACTCGCGTTGACCATCATGTATGTTTTTATCATAGGTATTGTAAAACTTGAGCCTGTTTATAGAATAGTCTCATTTATAGTGCTTGGACTTGTTCTGATTGCCATATCGATTATTTATACCAGAATCAGAGCAAGAGGGGAGCCGGGAAAGCTAAAAACAAGTTGAAGAAAATATATTATTCATGAAATTAACGGATATGCTTATTGAAATAATAGGAAACAAAAATTATGGAGCGGGTCAGACTGAATTAGGGAGATTTTATCAATATTCTGTAAATCCATAGGAGTAAGGAAAAAATATGGCTACTGATCGACGAAAGTTTTTGAATATTCTGATCGGAGGAAGTTTTCTTGCATGGCTTGGCAGCATATTTTACCCGATCACTTCATATCTAAAACCGCCGAAAGTACCGGAGGCCAATGTCAACTCGGTTAAGGCCGGAATGATTTCTGAATTTCCGAAGAACAGCAGCAAGATCATCAAATTCGGCAGGAAACCGGTCATTCTTATTCGTCTTGAGTCCGGCGAATTCCGCGCCTTCGCCGCGACATGTACCCATCTTGATTGTATTGTTCAGTATCGCACCGATTTGAAACATATCTGGTGCGCCTGTCATAACGGACATTATGATTTGCGCGGAAGAAATATATCGGGGCCGCCTCCGAGACCGCTGGACGAACTCACCGTAAATCTTATCAAGGATGAGATCGTTATTTCCATTCCGAAGGCAGGTTGATATGGGGAATAAAAATATAAACAGTTTTTTTAAATGGCTGGATGAAAGATACACACTGAGTCCGCTTGTGGATTATATGAAACATAAACGGGTTCCCGTTCACCGCCATAGTATTTGGTACTATATGGGAGGTGTATCTCTCTTTTTATTTATCGTACAGGTTTTCTCAGGAATTTTGCTGCTCCTGTATTATCAGCCGGGTGTGGACAGCGCGTTTGAGAGTGTGAGATTTTTGATGATTAAAGTAAATTTCGGCTGGCTGGTGAGATCGATACACAGCTGGTCGGCAAATCTGATGGTGTTATTTGTGTTCATCCATATGTTCAGTACCTTTTTTACAGGCGCTTTTCAAAAGCCCCGTGAGTTGACATGGGTGACCGGTTTTATCATGTTGATTCTGGTGATGGGATTCGGATTCAGCGGATATCTGTTGCCATGGAATGAATTGGCATTTTTCGCGACCAAAGTAGGGACAGATATTGTCGGCGCCATGCCGCTTATCGGAAATGCCGCAAAAATCGTTTTACGTGGCGGAGAAGATGTAACCGGGGCAACGCTGCTTCGTTTCTATGGTTTTCATGTTGCTTTGATACCGGCGATTTTTACAATATTTCTCGGCATTCATCTTTTATTTGTTCAAAGACAGGGAATGCATGAACCGGATTTTTACAAAAATCTGCCTGATTCGAAGAAAAAAACCATCGCGTTCTTCCCAAATTTTTTTCTGAGAGACGCGCTGTTATGGTTAGTTGTTCTGGACATTCTTTTATTTCTTGCTGTTTTTTTTCCATGGGAGCTCGGTCAGAAGGCTGACGCGTTCGCGCCGGCGCCCGAAGGCATCCGACCGGAGTGGTATTTTATGTTCATGTTCCAAACTTTAAAGGTTTTGCCGGCACATATCTGGTTTGTTGAGGGGGAAATCGTAGGGGTTATGTTTTTTGCGGTCATAGCTTTTATCTGGTTATTGTTGCCGTTTTTCGGCTTTTCATCCAATTCGAGAAAACATCGCAGATTGATTATGGCCATCGGCGGCATAGCGATAATCTATATTGTCTCCCTGACCATATACGGATATTTAGTATGAGGAGCGAGATGATGCATTTATTTTATAAACGAACCGCTATTTGTATACACTTTTTGATATTCCTTGTGGTTCTGATGAATCAGCATTTATACACACAGGATGTTTTGGTTAAGATTAGTGATGATCAGTGCGTCAAATGCCATATTGAATCGGAGGTCTTACCTGAAGATTATAATTTAAAAGATATTCACCTGCAATTAGGATTATCCTGCTCCGGATGTCACGGCGGAGATCCTTCAAAGGAAGATATGGACGATGCGATGTCAAATAAGGCCGGGTACCGGGGAGTCCCGGACAAGAAAAATATTCCTAATTTTTGCGGCAGGTGCCATTCAGAAATAGAATTTATGAGAAAATATAAACCGCAAAGCCCAACAGACCAGGTCGCGCAATATTATACAAGCATCCACGGCCAGAAACTTAAGAAGGGGGACAAAAAAGTCGCTGATTGTGTAAGCTGTCACAGCGCTCATTCCATTTTCGCGGTTGACGATTCGCGTTCATGGGTTTACGCTCTGAATGTACCGGAGACCTGCAATACATG
This sequence comes from Calditrichaceae bacterium, assembly GCA_050173015.1. GTDB lineage: Bacteria > Calditrichota > Calditrichia > Calditrichales > JBFXGD01 > JBFXGD01. Next base: position 249,391 of record JBFXLE010000003.1, on the reverse strand, counting down.
CCATGGCAACGCGGAGTATATGAAGGAATATAAAATTCCGGTAAACCAATATGCTGATTTTGCGGGCAGTGTTCATGGCAAAGCGCTTCTGGAAAATCAGGATACAGGAGCGCCGTCGTGCAACGACTGTCACGGAAATCATGGCGCCATGCCGCCCGGTATTTCCTCAATCAGTCATGTTTGCGGGCTCTGTCATGTAAATAACATGCAATACTTTTCATCATCAAAAATGGCAACTGAGTTTGATAATCTGCAGCTTCATGCCTGCGAAGAATGCCATGGAAATCATAAAATCGAAAAGACTTCGGATGCCATGGCGGGTGTCGGGGCCGAATCTGTTTGTGTGAATTGCCATACAAAAGGAGACGCCGGATATATATCAGCCCAAAAAATTCATGAGCATCTTACCCGTACAACAAGCGCGTATGATTCGGCCGAAACAAAAATGCGAGAAGTTCAAAAAATCGGTATGGATGATGTGGATATCGCCTTTCTTCTCCAGGAAGCGCATCAGAGTCTGATAGAAGCCAGAACCTTGGTGCATACGTTTGATCCGGTCCGGATCGGCCGGAAAACAGGAGAAGGAATAAAAAAATCACGGGATGCAATCATTCTTGCTGATTCAGAAATAAAGGAAAGTAAAACGAGAAGAATGGGATTGGGATTCGCCACGACCATAATTACTTTACTTGTTGTCGCGCTTTATTTTAAAATCAGGGAAATCGAAAGAAAAGAATCGTAATAAAATCCCGAATCATGTATATTAACCGCAATGGAAAATATATATTCAGCAAATTATCAGTCAGCGATCGGTATTCTTAGAATATCAGCATCGGATAACGCCCTGATTAGCCTGGAATTTGTCAATGAAGCGACGACACCCGGACCGGAAAAGTCAAACCGGGTAATTGAAAAAACGATTGATCAGTTGAATCAGTATTTTTCAGGTATGCGTCATGATTTTGATTTGGAATTGGATCCGCGGGGAACTCAATTTCAAAAGAGAGTATGGGAAAAATTAACAGAAATCCCATACGGGAAGACGGTATCATATTCGGATATAGCGTTGCGCCTTGGAGACAAGGGAGCTGTCCGCGCGGTGGGTCTCGCTAATAAAAAGAATCCCATTGCAATAATTATTCCCTGTCACCGGGTGATCGGAACTGACGGAAAATTAATTGGATACGCCGGTGGCATCCATCGAAAAGAATGGCTTCTCAGACATGAAAAAGCCATTCTGATCTGAAACGGATAAATAAAACCGCCGGGAGGTCAGCGGTTTTATCATTAATTTGTATGAGAAAGTAAAATATAATCGCTTAAAATATGAGCTGATTCAAAAAGAATCAGGTCTTTTTTATCAGAAGGCGCATCTTCATCATCACTGTCAGAATCTTTCCCGGACTTGGCTTCTTCGATCTCCTTTAGCCGTTTGGATTCCATTAAAGACACCGATTTTTGTTCCCGTTTTTTCTTGTATTTTTCGATCTGATCCATAAAGCTTTTGAAATCAGAATCATCGGTTATTCTTATCTGATGCTTTACTTTTAATTCGGGCAATAATGACACAATCTGAGAACCATAAGCATGATAGTTCACAGGAGATATTTTATCCCAGAGCAGTGCGTTCTGCTGAGAACTTTCCCCTATTTCTTCATGTTTATACCGGCTTGGCAGAGTAATATCCGGTAAAACACCTATATGCTGCGTGCTTCCGCCATTGATCCGGTAAAATTTTGCAATGGTTAGTTTTAACTGTCCGTATTTTGTTGGGCTATGGGGGAAAAACCGGTTGAGATCGATCGCGTTTTGAACCGTTCCTTTGCCAAAAGTTTGGCTGCCGAGAACAATTCCGCGGCCGTAATCCTGAATTGCAGCCGCGAAGATTTCAGATGCGGACGCGCTAAACTGATCCACGATTACCGCCAAAGGACCGTCATAGGCAATCTGAGGATCCATATCCCTCTCGACCTTTACCATTCCCCCGGAATCACGAACCTGGACAACGGGGCCGTCCTTAATAAATAATCCGCTTAATTCCACCGCTTCGCTCAAAAAACCGCCCCCGTTTTTTCTCAAATCTATGATTAGCCCGTCGATACCGGCAGATTTAAGTTCATTTATCAGGCGCTCAACATCACGTGTAGTGCTTTTGTAGGATTTGTCTCCCCGTTGCTGAGCTTCGTAGTCAAAGTAAAACGCGGGAATATCAATTATTCCCAATCGAAAAGGCTTGCCATTATGCATTAATTCCAATGTATCGCTTTTTGCGGCGCGGTCTTCAAGTTTGATCTTATCGCGTACGATTTTAACGGTAATCGGCGGAGCGTGCGGATCGGCATCTACCGGCAGAACCTGGAGTCGTACCGTTGATGCTTTAGGCCCACGAATAAGCTGGACCACATCATCAACGCGCCAACCGATCACATCTACCATTTCACCGTCTGTATCCTGCGCGACTCCTGTAATCCGGTCGTTCGGGTGCAAGCGGCCTGTCTTGTCAGCCGGACCTCCGGGAACGATTTCAACAACCTGGGTATAATCATTATCATTTCTGAGTACCGCGCCTATTCCCTCTAAAGAGAGACTCATCTGAATTTTAAAATCATCGCTTGCTTTCGGTGAGAAATAATTGGTATGAGGATCCAGTGTCGCCGCGAAGGAATTCATGTACAATTGAAAGACATCTTCACTTTGATATTTACTCAACATATTCCGGATATTTTTATATCTTTTTTCCAGGATTTCAACAATTGAATCCCAGTCCTTACCGGTTATTTTTAAATTAAGCGCTTCCGATTTTAATCTCTTGTCCCAAATGTTATTGAGCTGCTCCTCGTTTTCGGCCCATGGGGCATTTTCGCGGTCCGGGTAATAATCTTCGTCTATGGTAAAATCAAAATTTTCATGCAGACGTTTTAACGCGTATTCCATACGGTTGTCTAATCTCATCTGAAACTGATTAAAGATTTCAAAAGGCACGTCTAAATTTCCGTCCTGAAGAAAATCGTCAAAAAGATATCTGTATTTTTCAAATTTCTCGATATCCGACGAAAGAAAATGACTTCGGTTAAAGTCAAGTGTTTTAATATATTCGTCAAATATCTTGGAAGATAACGAATCATCAAGCGTGGTTTTTTTGTAATGATTTCTCATTAACAGATGCGTTGTAAGTTGTTCCACACGCGGATGGAAAGATTCCGGCCGGAGAGTCTTGAAGCGCAAATCTGTGTTTGACGAGGGATTTGCAAATAAAACTCCGGCGCTGAGAATAAAAATCAGAATATAACCAGTTTTTTTCATTGAGTTCTTCCTGTATATGTGATTCTTAAATTACAACTCTGAATAAATGTTCTAAATTTCAAAACGTCTTAGCATCGCGTCAATCGACATATGCTTTTTGATGAACGCAAATTTTGTTTCAATAGTTTCAAATTTCCGGTTTTGGCGTAATTGCCCAATTCATTTGAATCATACGGAAACCTGTTCAATTTTTCGCGCATCTGCGTTTATGAATTGCGCGGCGGTTAGTGAAATTACACTCATGAAAGCGCCCGCCAGAAACGGAATTCTATAATCAATCATCCACAACAGCCCACCTAAAACAGGTATAAAGACCGCCGCGATGTGGTTCACGGTAAAACCTACTGCCATCCCGGACGCGATATCGGCGGGATCACCCACTTTTTGAAAATAGGTCCGGATGGCAATGGCAAAGTTGAAGAAAATATGATCAAGGATATACAACCCCGCCACCAGTAATTTTGATTCTGTCAGAGCATAGGCAATAAAAATAAAAATCAGGCTAAAATATTCCAATGACAATACTTTACGTTCACCATATCGGATTATCGCCTTTCCGATGGCCGGGCTTAAAAAAAAGTTTATAATATTGTTAATAATAAACAATATTGTGACTTCCCGGACCGTGTAGTTAAACTTTTTTACAAGCAGAAAAACCGCGAAAGCCACAAAAATCTGTCTGCGCGCTCCGGCCATGAACGTTAAAAAATAATATAGTGAGTATTTTTTTCTGAAAGCGATTTTTTTTCGCTGAGGAATTATGTTTTCTTTTACGGGATTTTGATTTATACCCCACAATCCCATCAAAACGATGATGCCTCCAATCAGCAGAAATAATTGAAGAAACGATAAAATCGGCGAGATAAGATATATGATGACGCCTACGGCGATATTGGATGCCGCCGCCAGGCTTCGGAGCTTGCCAAAAACCCAAGGCGAAGTATCGGCGTCAAAATACTGCAATGTAAGCGATTGATTGGTGGTTTCATAGTAATGAAATCCAAAACTCATTACGACTGTAGTTATGAGCAGACCCGAATAGGAAGGGAAAAACCCTGTCAGCGCCACACCCGCACCAAGAATGACGATGGATAAAGCAGAAAGCTTATGTTCCCGGATTAACAGCATCACAAAAATAGCGAGCAATGCCAGAAATCCAGGTATTTCCCTGAAAGCCTGAATCATTCCTATATGATTGCCATCCAGATTAGCGACATCAACGGCGAAATTGTTAAACAGAGTACGCCATGTTTGCAGTCCGGAAACCGAAGCAATTGTAAGTACCATCAAAAATCTGTACATCGGGTCTTTTTTTAACAGATTCATGCTTCCCTTTAACGATTTGCATTTTTTTAGAATTTCTAAAAATAGGTTTTTTATTGATTGATAAAAAATAAAAATGACGCGGTTTAAAAGAAAATCAAAACAATTCACAAAATTCACACACACGATTTTGTAAAAAGTACATATTAATGGAGGTGAATGTAACTTTTTATATGAACATGCGTAAACTTATACGAAATAAAATACCCATATCGCAATCTTTGTGGAGGCAGATATGTTTTTTGTAACCAAAAGACTTTTTTTATTAACTGCAGTGGTTTTTTTCTGTTATGGGACCGGCTATACACAGGATTTCGATGAAGATATTCCAAATATTAACAAAGTTGAAAAACGGGCAAAAGAGAAGTATTTAAGCGATGAAACAAGAGACGAATACCGCTATACAGACGACAAGGTTATCGCAGAAGACGACACTATTGACGGAAATGTAGTGGTCGTAAAGGGCAATTTATCCGTAAACGGTCAGGTCAACGGCGATGTGGTTGTGATTCTGGGGGATGTGCGAACCGGTCAGACAGGAAGAATCTACGGGAATGTGACCAGCATAAACGGCCGTATTTATCAAGATGAAAAGAGTACGATTACCGGTAATCAGGTCGAAACCCGGGCAAAAAATCTTTTCCCCCGCACTGAATGGGATGATGAGTATGATGTGGGTAATGATGACTGGTGGGACTGGAACTGGTCGAGGCGATTTTACGGTTCATACAGTACGTTGCCTTTAGGAGGCTGGGATGATGAGTTCATCCTGCGGTATAATCGAGTTCAGGGCGTTTTCCTGGGACTAGGAGTTCCCAAAAAGATCAGTGGTAAAAACAGATATTTTTCCATGCACGGATTTGGAGGATATGGTTTTAAAGAAAAAAAATGGCGTTACGAAATCGGAGTGGACCGCTGGCTGATCAACCAAAAAGATTACCGTTTTGAAATTGGCGCCAAGGTGCATGATTTGACTGATACAAAAGATGACTGGCTGATCACCCCAATGGAAAACAGTCTCGCGTCTTTCCTGATACATGAAGATTTCCAGGATTATTTTCGACGCACGGGTTATGAATTTCATATGAGTCAAAATATCTCCATTTTTTTTAAGGGTACGCTGGCCTATCGTAATGATGATTATGAATCCGTTAAAAGAAATACGAACTGGGCCCTTTTTGGCGGGGACAAAGATTTTCAGCCCAATCCTCTCATAAATGAAGGCAACATGAGAAGTATTTACGGAGAACTGTATCTGGACACACGTGATAACAAAAAACTTCCTCGGCGCGGCTGGTATGGTTTGGTTTCAATGGAAATGTCAAATTCTGATCTGGAAAGTGATTTCTATTTTAATCAGTATATTTTTGAACTGCGGCGTTATCAAAAATTTGGTGGCAATGAACGGCTTGATATGCGTCTGAAAATTGGGTCATCGGAAGGCGAATTGCCGGTACAGAAGTGGTATGAGATCGGCGGATTAAGCACATTGCGCGGTTTTGATCATAAGGAATACGCGGGTGACCGGATGGTACTTGCCAATTTTGAATACAATATCAGCCCGAAAACAGTATCGGCAAATTTACTGTTTTTAGACAGGATGCGGTACATTCTTTTCTTTGACATGGGTAAGGCGTGGTTTGTGAATAATCCGGAAGATGATAAATGGTATGAAGGATTCTCAAATCTCACGATAAACAATATAAAATCTGATATAGGTTTAGCGCTTACGAGCTGGTCCGGTGAATACCGTTTGAGCTTCGCGAAGAGACTGGATACGAACAATGAGCCCATCGAGGTCATATTCAGATTGACAAAGCCATTTTAACAAGGATGGGACTTTATGAACAAGAATTTCATTATAATATTCACTGGTTTGCTGGTCATTGCGTTGGCTACGCCTCAACTGACTGCCCAAAATCAGTCGGTTGAGTTAAAAGATTTTGACAAGGATAAAGGACAGGTAAATCTGGCGGGATTTACGCTTAATTCTCCCCGGACCCTAAAAATACACGCGATTGGAGCCGGAGCCGATAAGACGATTAAAAGAATTCATAGTTTCCAGGAAGATAAGTTTAATCTTTTTGCTTATGCATGGATCATTGACGCGAAAACCAGAAAAATGGTCTGGCGCATGACTCAGGATAATTCAAAAACGGACTGGTGGGACAAATGGAACAGGGAATTCAGAGGTGAAGTCAAATTGCCGGCCGGTGAATATGAGCTTTATTTCGCCGCCGTAGAACCAACATATTTTAGTTTTGGGGATGGTTTTTTGAGTTTCGGACGCCTGATGGATAAAATTTTCGGATCCGATACCTGGTGGGAAGATCATTCAAATAAATGGCTGGTTCAGGTGAGCGGGGTAGATGCCGTATTAAATGAACAAGCGGTCAGAAAATATCAAAAGGCTCTCAAAGAATCGGCAATCATCAGTTTGACGGATATCGGGGATCGCGCCTATGAGAGCAGGGGATTCACATTAACAAAACAGTTAAATGTTGTTGTTTACGGGTTAGGGGAAGGTTTTAAAGGGGAGATGTACGATTTTGGGTGGATTGTGGACGCGAAAACAAGGGAAAAAATCTGGGAAATGAGGGAACAGGATTCAGAGTATGCCGGGGGGGCGGTGAAAAATCTGGTATTTGAAAAGAAGATCAGTCTTGCCCCCGGAAACTATATCGTCTATTATAAATCTGATGATAATCATTCCGACGCGCGCTGGAACGCGAATCCACCCTATGATCCTTATTTCTGGGGTCTTTCGATTCAACCCGAGAATCCGGATTTTGACCGCGCTGCCGTGAAAAAATTTGAAGAGTCTGAAAAAAACGCAATCGTCAGAATTTCAAGAGTGCGTGATAATGATTATCACGAAGAAGGCTTCAGGGTAAACAGAAAATCAAATTTCAGAATTTATGCTCTTGGAGAAGGCCGAGACGGAGAAATGTTTGATTATGGGTGGATCACAGACGTTAAAACCGGGCAAATTATCTGGAAAATGCGATTCAAAGATACTATCGCGGCCGGTGGCGCCAGTAAAAACAGGATGTTGGATCAGGTTGTTGAGCTGAGTCCGGGTGAGTATATGCTTCACTATCAGAGTGACGATTCACATTCCTACGAAGACTGGAATACCAGTCCACCCATAGATGCCGAATCCTGGGGAGTCGCCATTTACCCTGTAGCGGATAACAAGGCAGCAGAACGTATAGACACTTTTACGACAAAGAATGATAATATTCTGGCTGAACTCACCAGGATTGGTGATGATGAACATGTAAAAAAACAGTTTACGATCAAAAAGAAGTCGCGGGTGCGTATTTATGCGATCGGTGAAGGTGATTGGGATGAGATGTACGATTACGGATGGATTGAGGATGTAAATACAGGCGATACCGTATGGAAAATGCGATACAGGGATACTGAAAACGCCGGAGGCTCAAAAAAGAACAGAAAGGTTGATACTGTGATTAATTTAGATTCCGGTACCTATCGCGTTCACTTCCGTTCTGATGACAGTCATTCCTATTACAACTGGAATGCAACTCAACCTCACGATCCTACGAGTTGGGGTATTACCATTTTCCGTCTTGATAAATAAATAAATCAGGAGTGTGTCATGAAACGATCAACGATTATCCTGTTCTTTGTCTTGAATATTATTTTATTGACATCTTTGCTCCACGCGGCGACACTGGAGGAGACATTCAAAAAAAGGATTCCGTCTGAAGGAAAAGAACTCCTTATTCTTGAAAATACGAATGGTAGTATCGATATCCGGTCATGGGATAAAAATGAAATTGAAATCATTGCCTATAAAAAAGTACGTTCATCCAATATGGATAAAGCACGCGAGATGATGAAAGAATTGGAGATTGATATTCTTCAGACCGGGAGTAAGGTTGAGATTATCACCAGTCAACCCCACAAAAAACATGGTGGCAGTGGGTTTTTTTCCTGGCTTTTAAGCGGCGGGGATAACAATTATTCCGTTAATTATGAGATAAATGTACCGGAAAAAATGGATTTGAATATTCATTCAACGAACGGCTCAATAAATCTGGACGGCTGTGAAGGGCGGTTAAGACTGGAGACGACCAACGGGAATATACAAGCTGATGATGTGAGCGGATTGGTTCGAGGTAAGACGACTAACGGCAAAATCAACGCGTCTTTCGAAAAAGTCTATCCGGATGACGATATGACCTTCAACTCCACCAATGGTTCGATTAAGATCTATCTTCCTGAGAACCTGAATGCTGACTTCAAGGCTCAGACCACGAACGGGAGTATCGATTGCGAGCTTCCTGTCACCGAATATTACAGTGAATCAAAGAGAATGGTGTCCGGAATGATTAACGAGGGTGGGGCGCAGATATATTTAAAAACAACTAACGGAAGCATAAAATTGTATAAAAAATAGCTACCAAACCAAATAACACCGGAAAACGGGGTTGAATTATTTCAATCCCGTTTTTTTTTGCTTAGTTTATTCTTAATTTCAATATAAGTTTTTTTCCTGAATTTCAGTATTTTTCCTTCAAAAACAGAAGGGTCTGGTTTTATGGCTACAAGAGAAAATAAAGCGGTAATAATGAGTCACGCCAATTTTATTAATGAGACGGTGCAGGCGGGCGTTGATGCTTTGCCGGCGGAGAACAGGCGAAGTTTTGGTAAATCCATAAATGATTCAGTTAATCAGGTGGTGGAAGCAGATCTGTTTAAACAGTATCCGGAGCTAATACATACCTGGAACGAAATCTTTGAATCAGCCGGACTCAATGAAATGATTGTCCTGTTGGCGCAAAAACTGGATTCCGACATCTATTACCGGTTTGGCGAATATCTGATAAGCATTGTTTCAGAAAGGGACTATGACCGGCAGACGGCGGCCTGTAAATTAATTCACAGTTATCTTGATGTTTTTCGTCAGTCAGAATTTCTGATCAAGATTTATGAACAAAAAAAATGGGAATTTCTTATTCATAAACTGATTGTGATCAGTAATTTTAATGTGGCCGCGATGTTCAGGCAGCGGGTGAAGGAATACAATAAAAAAGTTCTTTTTAAGGTGTTTCATGGCAATACTGAGACAGATTATTCATGGAATCAGATTGATGAGCTTGTAAAGAGGTACTCGTTTGGTCTGGCGAAACTGGCGCTTCAGAATGGTGATAAACCCGGCAAAGTAGCATTTCTGATGGAAAACAGCCTGAATATGGCTCTTCTTGATCTAGCCTGCCTGACAACCGGGATCGTAAATATAATGATACCGGCAAATTCAGTTGAACAGCATGTGGAATTCATTCTCAATCAAACAGAAGCATCCGTCGTTTTTGTAGCGAACGACAAACAGCTGGCAAAAGTAAAATCAGTCAGAAAAAATCTTAAGCATCTTAAAAACGTTGTTCTCATGGAAGGCAGCAGCATAGAAGACTGGGTGATGACCTTTCAGGAAATGGTGGCGCGGGGGATCAGTTTACCGGAACAAAGTTATTTGACCCTTCAAAAAAACATAAAGATAGATGAGCTTGCCACAATCATGTACACGTCCGGTACCACAGGCGACCCCAAAGGCATTATGTTTTCAAACATGAATCTGGTGTATAAACGATTTTGTCGCGCGATGGCATTGCCGAAAATAGGACATCAGGATCGGTTTCTGGCCTATTTGCCGCTATTCCACACCTTCGGAAGATATCTAGAGATGCTTGGATCTGTTTTTTGGGGCGCTGAGTATGGATTTATGGAGAATCCCGCGCTGGAAACCATGCTTGATAATATGGAACGGCTGAAACCCACGGTATTTATCAGCATTCCCAAAAAATGGTATCAGCTATATGAATATATTTCTCAAAAAACGGATATTGAATTTGATGATGAAAAGATAATTAAAAAAGCCGTAAAAAAGGCAACGGGCGGCAAACTGGCCTGGGGACTTTCTGCGGCAGGATATCTCGAGCCGGATGTATTTCAGTTCTTCCAGCGATATGGAATTGAAGTGATGAGCGGATTTGGAATGACCGAGGCAACAGGGGGTATCACCATGACTCCTCCGGGACAATATCTTCCAAATTCTCTTGGCCGGCCGCTTCCGGGAATTGATGTGAAACTGGGACATGACGGTGAACTTCTCATCAAAGGCGCTTATGTAATGATGGGATATTATGGATTAAAATCAGGCGAGGACGCTTTCACGGACGGCTGGTTTCCCACCGGTGATGTGATGAAACAGGATGAAAATAAGTTTTATGAAATAATCGATCGAAAAAAAGAAATTTATAAAAATGTCAAAGGTGAGACGATCGCGCCGCAGAAAATTGAAAATTACTTCCGGGATTTTGAATTCATAAAACAGGTGTTTTTGGTAGGCGATCACCGGCAGTACAACACTGTCCTCATATATCCGGATGAGGAGAAAGTAATTACAGCTTTAAAAGGAATGGATGAAGCCGAAAAGCAGGCTTACTTTTCTTCTGTTGTCGTTACCGTTAATAAATTTCTCGCGCCATACGAACGCATTGTCGATTTCAGAATTATCGACCGTCCTTTCACCGCGGAAGAGGGAGAATTAACACCAAAAGGTACTTACAAGCGCCGTGTGATCGAAAACAACTTTAATGATATCATCAATTTGATGTATACGAAAAATTATACATCTTTATTGTGGGGAGAGACGGAGATACGTGTCCCGAACTGGTTCCTGAGAGAAAAAGGGTGTCTCAAAGGTGATATCAAAACGACCGCCGATGGGCTTTCTATACCAAAATACGATCAGGTACTTAGAATAAAACAGAATGACGGACGTCCTGAAATACTTCAGATCGGTGATTTTAACTACAAAATAGAACGCAATTATATTGATTTTCAGATATTCCTCGCCAATCCTCTTTATTGGCTGGGGAATACAAAGCTGATTGAATTCGCAGGAGATGCCATATTTCAATGGTACCGCCTGGACGGCTCGAATGAACTTGTTCAATATTATTCCACGACCGGGCCGGTTGACCTGAACGGCCGTTTACTGGATCTTATGAACATGGTTTTATCCGGCGGGGAAAAATCATTAATGGGGCTGAATCTGGCAGCGATACATTTGCGATCCGGCAATTTTGAAGAGGCTGCTTACGGAATAGATTATCTTGCCATGATTTTTGAAGATGAAAATCTTCCGATTTACAGTTTGGCGCTCGATTTAATATCCCGGCCGAATTTTAGTATTCATGCCGGGATCCGCAGACAATTATTCAAACTTGGCCTGCCGATTTTCAAAGGTAAAAACTTCGAATGGTTTCTGAAGATATTTATTCGTGATGATGCGGAAATTATCGACAATGAACTGATTGAAGACATTGTAAAAGCAAGCAGAGGCGATGAGAATCTCAATGCGATTTACGCGGCTATCAAGAGTGAATTAACCGGATTGTCAAAAAAAGCGAATTTGCAAAAAACCGCTTTGCCTTCCCTGTTTCAGTTGCTGGCAACTTACGGTATTTATCATCCTACCCGTTACAAACGTGTTCGCCAGCTCATCGTTAAATATCAGCTTCGGAATGACTGGCAGCAGCTTTCAGAATTAGCCTCGCAAGCAAGAATTAAACTTCTGGATGGTTTCCGGGACTGGTTGGGAAGTAATCAGACTGTGGCGGTTGATGTGGAAACCGGTGAAGAATACCGCTGGTCGGACGTCATCATATTTGAACAGGATATACCCGACTCAGACAGACAGCGTCAGTTGGATGCCATCACTAATACTTCCATCCTGAGAGAAGCGATTTTTCTTTTCTCAAACGGAAACATGATACGTTTATATGATATACCGCCGGGTGGAATTTGGGTAAGTCAGCTAAGCAGTTCAAACGAGAAATCTGTTTATCGCGTATCCGTTCAAACAAGATACCAGGGCGGCTACGATATTACTCTGAACCTGAATAAAAATTATCCCACCGAACAGATTCTTTCCGAAATGAACTGGCTGATACATGCAGGCGCGGCAAAGGACGGATTGAGCCTTGTGGATGATTTTGGAGGGTATTGGAGAGAATATGACCTCTGGAGCGAAGAGTTTGCTTCCGGAGATTCCGTCGGAAAAATAATGCAGAGAGGAATCCGTAAGAAGAATGAAGAGATGAATCGAAGATTGTTTTACTTATGGCCGTTTTTTATACGGACGGCAATGGCCGCCCACATTAGTTTCTGGAGACGCACGGGGTATAAAATGGCGTTGACGGATAAATCGATTAATAATATCATTGTTCCCTCCCATGATTATCAGACAGGAGTGCGGTTTATATCCATAGCAGAGCGTGTCGCAACCACGAACGCCGTTGAGTTGCTGCATGATTTTTCGGAGCAGTTTATTAAAACTTCCGAGGAACAGTATCCTTTTATAAAGAGAGAATCATTTTGTAATTATGTTTTTTCGGGGATACTTGACGCGCTGGGGGAAGAAAACGGGTTAAAATTACTAAAAAAGATCTACCGCGAGGTAAAAAATTCAGAAATCCCGTGTCCCATGAACAATCTCGCCGATTCCCTGAATGAGTTCATGACACAAACCAGGAAAAACGGATTTGTCCCTAAGAAATTGTATTTTGCGATCAAGCGATTCCACCGCTGGTATAATATAAGCAAGGATGCCGCGTTTACCGCGCAGGCGAGGACACTTAATGAACTCTCGGATACTTACCAACTTCAGGAACTGGATCGTCAATATCCTGAAACACGGACCCGGTTTTTCCTGGAAACTGTTTTTGCCGATTCCTCCGGGCAGTTGAAGGAAGAGATGATGGATATTGTACGAAAGCAACATAAAAAACATATCTCCACAGAAGAGACGCTATCCCTGTTGTCGAGTGTGCAGAAAGAATATACCTTGAATGAAAAAGAGGCCTTCTTCCTAACACGTCTCAGTTACCCGCATCTAAAGCCGACAGATTCGGCGATTCTTGTGAGCACTCTTAGCGACGGCGGTTCAATGGCGGATGTAGTCGTGCGAATGGATGATTATGACGGGGTGCCTTTTCAGGTAAGGCGACCGGTTTCACCAAAAGAAATATCCCGGCTGCATCAGTTGTTTCTTGAAGCAAGTCTTCCGGTGAACTTCCGGCCGGAACATCGTTTTCTGGTGTCTGTTTCAGAACGGGGACACATCATCGGCGGACTATTTTACAGCTACATAGATGAAAAAACAGTTTATATGGAAAAAATTGTAGTTTCGAATCGCTACCGCAGGAAAGGAATCAGCGAAGGTATCATGAATGAATTCTTTAACCGGCTGCGGGATGAGTATGTTGAACTGGTGACCACGGCCTTTCTGCGACCTGAGTATTTTTACCGGTTTGGATTCAAGGTGGAAAAAAAGTATTCCGGTCTTGTAAAAGATTTACGAACGGGTTTTCCAAAAACAGAGGATGATACTTTGAAAATTTAGTCGGGCAATCCCGGGCCGGATGATATGCCCTTGTGATTATTACATTTAGAAGTTGATATTGATTCGAAAGGAAGTATGAACGTCAGATTCTTCAGTGTGCTGTTTATCGGTTTGTTGGTTTCATCCTGCGCCTGGATCGGGTCGAAAGAGAAGGTCTGGACTGATCTTCCCGATGAGTATTTCGCGACACCGGTTTACGCTAAATATTTGCAGGGATTCAAGGTGGTTATTGATCCGGGGCACGGTGGACTGAGTCAGATAAAGGACTACAAGCGAGGGCCCTCAGGGCTTCGGGAAGCAGAAGTAAATCTTCGTGTCGCTTTGTATCTTCAATCATTTCTGGAAAAAGCAGGTGTGCAAGTGGTTCTGACCAGGACGAATGATGTTTATGTAAGTCTTGCTGACCGGGCGAATATAGCTAACACATCCGGCGCCGATTTTCTGATATCGCTCCATCATAACGCTTCCGCAAATCCAAACACCAACTTTGTATCCGTTTACTATCATATCCATCCCGATCTTTCGCCCGCGAGTATGGATATCGCGAGAAATGTTTATTTCGGGTTGGTGGACGCCTTGCGTCTCCCGCAAATTTCCCCGGATGGTCTTCATTCCGATCAGCAGATTTATCCCGCGGGTTTCGGGTTGCTCCGAACCACAAAAATCCCCGCTATTTTATGCGAAAGCTCTTTCCATTCAAACAGACGGGAGGAAAAGCGGCTCAAGGATAAAGAATACAATAAGAGAGAAGCATATGGTATTTTTCTGGGACTTGCCAGATACGCAAAGAGCGGAATTCCATCTGCCCGGTTGGCGGGTAAAGATTCAGTCAGTATTTCGAAAATGCCCCGGTTGAAATTGAAAGTGGATGACGGGTTGAGAAATAGGAACGGACGCGATTCAGAAAGACTCAGATTGTTTAGCAGCCTGATGGATGTACGTGTTGACGGGCGTAAAGTCCCGTTTACTTTTGAACCGGATTCCGCCAGAATAACGATCACGGTTGATTCTTCACTGACAAATGGAAAGCACGCCGTGGATGTTGATCTGGTCAATTTATTTAAGAACAGTAATTTACAGCGCCCAATTAATTTTATCGTGTCATCTCCCGCAAAAGGTATCCGTTTTTCCATCCCGACAGCGGCTATCCTCGCGGACGGGATCTCCTATCTGCCGGTTGATGTTTTGTTCCTTGACAAAGATAGTCAGCCGGTTTGGGATGGCGTTAATTTTGGATTTTCCAATTATGGGGGCAGTCTCGAAACCAAACAAGGATTGCTCCGGGGAGGTTCCGCGCGCGTCTATCTGCACAGTACGCCTTTTGATTCCGCCATGTGGCTATATGCTGAGGCGGACAGCGCGGTTGATTCCCTTATGATCCGGTTCGTTTCTGATGGGATAAGTATTTTCCAGGGTGAAATTCGCAGTCTTAAAGCAGGAACGATTCTGCCTGATGCGGAAATTTACGCTTGTGACAGTCTGCTGACTCGAACGGATTTTGACGGAAGGTTTTTTTTGACAGGCATGCCTCAGGGGAATTATACCATCCGGGTGCAAAAAAGGGGGTATTTCCCTCAGGAAACCAACATCGCGATTGAAAGCGATAAAACAACCTTAATGAATTTTGATTTAAGGGAAGTGGAGGATGGTTTATTCTTTGATCAAAGTATTGTTATCGACGCTCGGCACGGAGGCTCCGAAAAAGGAGCGGGTATAAACGATTCCATGACAGCATCTGTCTATAATTTCCAGGTGGTGAAATATCTGAGCGAAAAATTGAAATTCGCGGGTATGACGGTTTATATGGTCCGGGAGGATAATTCTGATCTGTCCGTTGATGACCGGATTAAAAGGATCAATAAATTTCCTGAAGGGTGGTATCTGAGGTTCGGGGTAACAAAAGCAACAAATCTTCCTGATCAAATAAAGGCGACAACATATCCCGGTAATATGAAAGGTGTTGATATTTCAGATGCTTTGCTCAATGAATTTAAGAATTCGGTGTATAAGATATCGGTGGAGCAGAATATGGATATTCCGGAAATCAGAAACACAAATAAGGCGGCTGTAGCGCTTGATTTGCAAATTGTTGATTTTCCGCCTGCTGAGGAAATGGCCCGGTGGCTCTATAATGGGTTGAAAAAATATTATAAAAATCAATCCGAGAATCAAAAAACTTTGAAATAAAAAAAATTCCTCCCCGCATTCGCGGGGAGGAATTCATTAACTAACCCGGTTTCGTTAGAAGGCAAAACGTAAGCCGAGACTTTGAACCCAGCCGGTATATTTAAAGTTATGGCCATAGAATCCGAGATCGGCATTCAGACTTAATCTCTGTACAAGAGGCACATCAATACCCGCGCCAAGCCTGCTCATCAATTTAGAATTACTGATAGAATCACCGTTGTCATAATCCTTATTGCTATTGCTTAAAACTGCTCCGGCCGTAAGATAAGGATTAACAGTATTGAAATTGAACGGGAAGAAAAAACCGGATAAGGATGTACGGATCACATCTTCCGATCCGGTATTGTTTTCCATGTCACCGGTAAAAAATTCACTGGTCAATGCCAGGGAAACATCTTCGCTAATCCGGTATCCAACGAGTATCCCCATCCCTGTGGGATTATCAAGCGCCGAAAAGTGGCTGTCAGAATCATAATCACTATAATGAGATGTAACGATACCAACAGAAAACTTGCCGTCCTGGGCGAACAAAGATGAAGCAAATACCATCATAAAAATGTTGAAAAATAATACAAGGCGTTTCATAACGACCTCCTTTAAGTGTTTATTGCGTTTATTGAATGTATATTCCGCAAACCCTGCAATCTGAGTCGGCAGAATTGTTGTTGTTTTAGATAAGTTTATATTCATGATAATTAACTCCTTTTTAGCCTGAATAATGACATCATTCCGAAGAAAGGTGATTGAAGATTCTCATTCAGTTCCTGATTTATCAGCTGTTTCATTCTTAATCTCGTAAGTAGAAGGCCTGAGAGAGTCAGTATCGCGAGCAGTAGAAGTTCAGGCAAAATATGATTCCATCCGGCATTCATTTGAGTAATTCTTACAACGGCGTTCAGGTAAGGGGTTCCGGGTAACACATACGCGAACGTCCTTAACATTGCCGGCATGGATTGCAGAGGCCAGCTGTAACCGGATAAAAGAAAAATCGGATAGGACGTAAATACGAAAAATTGCATTGATAGAATTTTTCGCTTAAAAAATGATGAAACAAAAAGACTCAGAAATATGACCGAGAGCAGAAAAAGAAATGTAAGGACAAAGAGCGCGCTTTTACTTCCTGCAAAATTTAGCTTGAACACTTTGAAAAGAACCGTAAACATAAAAAAACTATATGAGCCGAACAGCAGAATAAAAAATGACGCTTTGCCCGCGATTGTTGCCCAGATACTCCTGTTTGCGGTTTCAAAAAGATTGCCGAGTGTATGTTTTTCACGCTCTTTGGCCATGCTTTCGGAAAGTCCGATCAATAAGGTTTGCTGTATGATCAAAACCAGGAGCCCGGGAATTAAAAAATCGCCGTAGCTTTCAGATGGATTAAACATCGGTCTGATATCTCCGCGAACCGGTTCGATCAGCTCAATAGCCTGTTCAAAGCTGTTCCCGTTTGTCCGGAAGTAACTTAGCCGGATTCCGGCGCCCATTGTGCCGATCACTTCGTTTACCGCTTTGTTGATATCATTTGAGATCAAAAAACGATTGGTATTGATATAAACTTTCAGATCAGTTCCACTGCCGCTTTTGAGATTACTTTCGAAACCATCGGGAATGTAAATAATTCCTTCCGTGGCCATGCTGTATATCCGGTCTTTGGCCTGCTCCAGATCGGTTACTGTTTCCGTCACTTTGGTAAGTTGATGGATATCGAGATACCGGATCAGGTCGGCAGAAAGCGCGGATTTGTCCTGATCAACAACGACTATCGGTACATCATGCTCGGTTTTATGCACATAGATAGAAGGATAGAAAAACGCGTAAAACAGCGGCGCCAGCAGAATGACCATGAGGATGTTGATATCACTTTTTATTAGCTGAATCTCGCGCAGAAGTACCCTGTTAAAGCCTGTAATTTTTAAATTCAGATTTTTCATACCGTCCCCCCTCCGGTCAGGGCCGGTAGATGGCTTTTTCTATATTTGATTGCGATTAAGCTTAACGCGATGGACCCCCAGACAAAAAGTGAAAGCACTTGGACTTCCGGCCACAAATACCGGTTGGGGGCGTTCATCTGATAGATTTTCAGAAAACCGCTCAGAAAATGAGTAAACGGCATCATCTGACCATAAATACTGTGAAGACCGGGCATACTCGAAAGAGGAAAAGTGTATCCACTAAAAATAAATGCCGGTGTATTAAAAAATACGGCGATCTCGGTCGCAAGCAGCTGGTCATGGATGAGTGTGGATAAAAACATGGCCAAAAAGAAATTGGCAGCTATAAAATATATCAAAAACAGAAGACCGGTAACTACAGATCCCGAGTACGGGATCGCGAAAAGTGGAAAAATAATCCCGATCATTCCTAAAGACATGGTCGTATAGATAAGCAGGTGAGGAGTGGACTTCCCCAGAAAAACGGCCAGAACCAGGTTATCGGCTGTTTTGAACAATTCATCTATTGTGCGGTGTGTGTATTCGGAGCTGATAATAAGCACGCCGGATATCATAATAATCATTTGAAGCATTACCGGCATCAATCCGGGCACAAGATAATTCTCGTAATTGTATGCGGGATTGAACAGGGACTGTGTTTCCAACCGGATCGGGTTAACAATATTCATTGCCTGGTCTTCAGACATACCCTCAGAGGGTAATTTTTTTAGTAAGACACCTCCGGAAACAGTTTTAGTAATGGTCAGAGCATCTTTATAAATCAGATTTCCTATAATGAGATTATTGGTGTTTTTATAAACCACCATACGGGTCGATTTTCCGCTTTTTATCTCACTGGAAAAATCGCGCGGAATATAAAAACCCGCTTGTATTTTCCCGGACAGCATCGATTCACGAATCTCATCGATGGAATGAACGTAGCGGTCTATTTTCATTGATTTAGTTGACTCAACCGATTGAATCACCAATCTGGAAAGCGCTGAATTGTCTTCGTCGAATATCGCCACCGGAAGGTTTTCTATACTCCGGTTTTTATAGATGAGGGCGAAAAGCAAAAACAGGATCATAGGGAGTATAATCATTAAAGAATACAGAGTCTTGCGTTCAGCGATCCTTATGAATTCCCGCTTCATAACATTACGAATAGCTTTTGAGTAAATAGTTAACATTTCAGCGTCTCAATAATTTTCTATAAATTTAAGGCGGACCGTCATACCCGCCCGTAATCCGGTTATCTTCTCCGATGGACGGAGGTGGATTTCAAATGTTTTCAGATCGAAATCGCCTTTCTGATTTGTCGCGCGCCAGGTTGCAAAATCTGCCATGGTGGCGATATGGCTCACTCTAAAATCCGCGCTATCCATCCCAAGCGCCGGAATTTCTCCCTTGACCATCAGATCTTTTTTTATATAACTCATCATATTTTCGCGAATCTGCAGCACAACCCAGACATCGGAAGTATCGGTGACGGAAAAAACAGGATAGCCGGCTGCAATAATTTCACCGGGATCTGTAATCCGAGCGGATACTTCGCCTGAAATTGGACTAATCAGCCGGGTTTCTTCCTGATAAGCCAACGCTTCCTGGTACGCGCTTTGAGCCTGAAGAAACAGTCCCCCGGCGGCTGCTATTTCTTCCTGCCGCGCGCCTTTTTTGACCATATCATATTTCGCCCGGGCAGCATCCATCTGTTCTCTGGCTGCTTTATATTGAAATTCCACCTGATCGCGCTCCTGGGTGGAGATCACACTGTCTTTGTATACACTTTCAACTCTTTTCCATGTTTTTTCAGCGAGATCATACTGATGGACCGCCTGCATGTACATTTTTTCAACTGCTTCACGTTCCTCCGGACGCGCTCCGTTCCGGGCCATTTCCAGTTTAGCGGCGGCCGCCTGCATTACTCCGCGGGCCTGCCCGACTTTGGCATCAATTTCCTTGCTTTCCAAATTCGCTATCAGTTGACCTTTTGTAACAGCGTCTCCCTCTCTCACATAAATATTTTCAATGCGACCGGGAATTTTAGAGGCGATATCAATTTCTGTTGTTTCCACCAGACCGGTCATGATAACCGTGTCGATCGAATATGCCTGTATGGTCAGAATGAGAACTGAAATCAAGGTTATTATTAATGGTATGGACAATATTAATTTGTTTTTAGTGAGCTTCATTTTGTACCCCTTCGCTATTCCAGAATTCAAGTAGTTGTATGGGATTGCCGGCTGCCGTATATAATGATGACATGGATTGATAATAATTATGGAGCGAAAGCAATCGCTCTATCTGACTTTTTTGCAGGGAGAGATTCGCGTCGATGACTTCGAGAGATGTACCCAGTCCCGTTTCAAACCGTTTCTCGTTCAGTCTCAAATTTTCTTTGGCCAGCGCGATATCGGATTTGAGTTTGATGTAACGGGTTTCATTATTACGCAGATCTCTGTAGGATTTCTCCACCCATAAATCAATCTGCCGTTTTGTATCCTGCTGAAGATATGTGACTTCCTGCTTAATATGTTTTGCGGATTGCAGTCTGTTTTTGTTTTTAAATCCTTCAAAAAGCGTATAATTCAACTGTATACCGGCCACCCATCTTGGTTCTAAACTTGATAGATCCTCGGGAACCATCTCATATTTGGCAAAACCCGCGATGGTGGGAAAAAAATCAGCCCGTTGCGCGACATAGTTCTGCTGGGCGCTGACCCCCTTATAATTCAGTATTTGAAGTACCGGCTGGTTCAGTTCGGCCTGATTAATGAATGATCCGAGGTTTCTGTCCATTAATCTGTACAAAAGTGAATCGGAGACGGCCTCGGGTTCAAGATCCTCATCTAATCCGAGTGTGTTTTTAAGAGCGATCATGGCAAGGGATAAGTTGCTTTGGTCATCGAACAACGCGCGTTCCGCATCGGATACAGCCACTTTCGCCCGGAACAAATCGTACCGCGCGATCAGTCCTTCATTAAAAAGAAGCTGGGCGTTTTCTTTGTGCTTTGTCATACCGTCGAGGGCTTCTATCCGTGTTTGAACGACGTTTTTAAGTAAAAGCACATTCATGTATTGATTGATAACATCCTGTATGACTCCGTTTTCTGTCTGCCGAAGCTCCTCTTTCGATGTGTTTAACTCGGCCGTGGCGTATCGTTTGGCGGCGATGATTTTGCCGCCAGTGAATAAGGGTTGTGTCACCTGTATAGATGCCGTCCGATAATCCTGATTTTTAAATGTATCGACAAAAGGTGGAATGGCGCTGTCCAACTGACCGTAATACTGATCGTATAACGCGCCGCGTTCCGCATCTGTCAATGCTGAATTTCCCTGAAGAAGGGAATAGGTATTTGCAAATTCAACCTGATTACCGCTTTGGATCTGAATCATTGCCTCGCGGATTGGTTCAAGGTCAATTTGCAGCGGATCGTTAAGATGATTATAAGTTGCCTGTATTTTTACAGTGGGGAAGAAATTACCCAATGCTTCTTTTTCCGCGTAGCGTTTTTGTTCAAAACGCTCATTATATTGTCGGATTTTGTTATTGTTTTCAAGAGCAATATCGATCGCGGTGTTTAATGGGAGTGTTCCCGCATCCACACGAGCAGGGTATATGCCTGAGCTAAACAACAATCCAACGATGATGCTTATTCCGGTTCTAAAACGCATTGAAATCTCCAAAATTGATTAATGACTCAATGTTCATTAAATATTAAAAAAAATTACCTTAAAATTACCATTTTATCACACCATGGCGGATCAGGTATTTTATATTATCACGCATCTTCTGCAAAGGCAGAATATCAGGATTACCCGCCCATAAATTAATCAGATGTCTAAGTCCGCCGACAACGAAGTGCAAAAACACTTTTACATCGAGATCTGGATTGATATAAGCGTGTTCAACACCTTCCGAAAATACTTTACGACAGGCATCGAGAAATTTCTCATACTGTTTGGCGAAATCATCAACACCCCTTTGTATCATTTGATTATGTTCATTGATGACAACGATGGCCAGATTTGGATTTGAAGTAAAAGTGTCAAAAACCTTATCCACCATGCCATCAATTTTTTCAAGGGGATCTAAATCAGTTTGATCAACCAGTTTCTGAATATCTTTTGCCAGTTTTTCCCAGAGTTTTTCAAGGATTTTTACAAGAATGTCCTGTTTATTCCGGAAATAAAGATAGACACTTCCGTTTGCTACTCCGGCGACTTCCGCAATCTTAGAAATTTTCGATCCATGATAGCCGGCTTCAGCAAATATCTGTATTGCAGCTTCAAGAATATCGTTTTCTTTGTTTCCTTCGCGCGTTCTCATGTTTATTTCCTTGATTAATGAATCATGATTCAATATAAATAGCTGAAATTGATTTGTCAACATCTTTTATGAATTATTTTCGGCGCATTATCAGATTACTATAGTTCAATAGGCCTGAATGCGCGTTTTACATCGTTTTAATGCTTTTTTTGTATTTTGATTCATTAATTATTTGTTTGGTAAATTCTGACAGTGCCGCCTGTTTGTTTGACGGAATATTAAAGTTGCGCCGGCCGTTTGTTACACATCAATCTTTCTTGCTCTATGTAATCATTTTGTAAATATTGCGAACTTTTTTTGCTTATCATAAATTATATTATAGTTCGCGATAGAATAAGAAACTCAAAATTTAGGAGATAATAATGTCAGGTCACGCCCTAAATTCTCTGAAAATATTTATTCTGTTCAATTTAATCTTATGGATTGCTTCCTGTGCGGTCAATCCCGTTACCGGGAAGCGGGAGCTGATGCTGCTAAGCGATTCTGATGAAGTTAAAATGGGAATTCAATCGGATAAACAGGTGGTTGAAACTTACGGGGTTTATGATGACAAGGAACTTCATAACTATTTAGATCGGCTGGGACAGGAAATGGCAAAAGTTTCCCACCGTCCTGAATTAAAATATGAATTCAAATTGATGGACAGTCCTGTTATTAACGCCTTCGCGGTTCCGGGAGGCTTTGTCTATATCACCAGGGGCATACTCGCCTACCTGAACAATGAAGCGGAGCTTGCCGGAGTGGTGGGACATGAGATAGGGCATATCACCGCCCGCCATTCGGCAAAACAGTACAGTAAGGGGCAGTTGGCGCAATTAGGCCTGGGGCTGGGGTCGGTGTTTTCTGAAGAATTCAGTAAATACGCGGGACTGGCGGAAATGGGAGTCGGCGTGCTTTTTCTAAAATTCAGCAGAGATAATGAAAGACAGTCGGATGATCTCGGTGTTGAATACTCCACCAAAACAGGATATGACGCAAGAGAGATGGCAAATTTCTTTATCACCCTCGATAGAATGTCAGAAAAAGAAGATGAAAAAGGTCTGCCAAGCTGGTTTTCAACTCACCCAAATCCTGAGAACCGGGTAGGGGATATCCGGAAAGAAGCGGCTCTGTGGCAGAAAAAAATAAACAGACCGGATTTCAAAATAAATCGCGATGAGTACATGAGTAAGATCGACGGTCTTGTTTATGGTGAAGATCCGCGTCAGGGCTTTGTGGAAAAGGGTGTTTTTTATCATCCCGGGTTACAATTTCAGTTTCCCGCGCCAACCGGATGGAAGGTGAATAATTTACCTACTCAGGTCCAGATAATCGCGGGCAAAGGAGAAGCGGTCATTTTATTTACGCTGGAGGAAGGCTCATCTCCTCTTGCGGCAGCGCAAAAATTCATATCAAAAAACAAGGCTGTGGCCGTATATCAAAATGACCTGAAGGTCAATGCTTTCCGGGCTTATAAAGTGGTCTCAAAAATTACAACGGATCAGGGAGTAATCCAGGTGATGTCTTATTTTATCATGAAAGACAATCAGATATTTACATTTCATGGGTTGACGTCTCTGCAGGACTATGAAAAATACAGTCGCAGCTTTGAAAACACGATGAATGGATTCAATCTTTTAACCGATCGCTCAAAACTTGAGGTGAAACCGGACCGGATCCGGATAAAAAGAACAGTAAAAGCCGGGATGCTGGAACTGGCCTTCCAGGACTTCGGGGTTGAAGAAGCATTATGGAAAGAGCTTGCTCTGATGAACGGAAAAGAATTGGATGAAAATATTCCTGCTGGTACTCCCATTAAGATTATAGAGAGGGGCAGATAAAAAGTAACCCGGGGTCTGTTAAAAGGCTCCGGGTTTTTTATAATTCTAATTGTATCCACGAACTCAGTCGAGCGGATAAATATTTAATCAATCACGCGAATATCGCCAAAGATCACAGATACTTTAAATCGAACACTTCCGGCGCTTTTATCCCCATAACGTATATTTTTAAAGAATCCGCTTTCGGTTTGCTGAAAGATTTGAATATCCCCCGCGATATTGCTTCCTTCGATATCCGCCTTAGTATTTTTAGGAAGTTTTATGTGGATGTTTCCGAAAATCAAGGATACTTTTACCGATGCGTCCGCGAGAAGTTTGCTTTCCGAAAAATCGAGATCTATATCTCCAAAAATGTTGTTCACTGTCTGATAAGCGATCTCTTTTTTCGCGAAATTCATGCGAACATCACCCATGACATTGCTGTAATCGGAATCATTAATCCCACTTCTTTTTGATGGTCCGGCACTTTTGGCAGAATCTCTTCCTGACTCATCCCGGTTATGCGTCAGGATGATTCTTATACCAATAAGTACAAGAATCAATGGCCAGTAGGTACTCATTATATCGCCAAAATCGATATATCCCATATTGTCGAGTAAAAATAATAATCCTAAAACAATAAGGATCAGACCCGCATTTGATGAGCGCATTTTGAATCCTCCTCCGGTAAATAATTCACTATAAACGAAACAGGTAAGAAAATTTTGCGAACAAGCCTCGTTCAAACCGCTGATAATCTTTTAGAAACCAACCGCCCGTATAATGATCTTTGTGGTATTGCTGATCATTATACCCAAGGAAAAAAACAGTTCCGGGAGATGGATTGTAACTAAAAAGTAAATTAAAATCTATCGTATTTGATTCAGAGTAAACCGTGTTAGATTGCTTGATATCGATATTTTCGATAATTAATCTCAGTGATAAATCCCGGGTAATTTGCCAGTTTGAGCGCAGCCTGTATATGTTCTGCCTTAGATAGAGATCCAAATTGTTTTGAGTGCCATCAAACTGATAAGTTTTAAAACTAATTTCATTGGAAATATTCCTGGCCGGCTTCAGGGTGAAATCGGCGGTGATGTATATTGATTTTCCGAGAAAGGCGGGGGTTCCGTAATAATATATTTCATCCCCGGTGCCTGCGTAAAGATTGGCGTGAAGCCATGATAAGGATTTGTTGTCAAGAGTCACAGAATAATGATCTTTTGGAAATTCCTTCAAAAAGTATTCTTCCATTTGGTAGTAATACTGAAATTTCAGCGATGTCTGCGTTCTGATATCAACCGAAACAGAAGGAACGATACTGTTTTCTATTAAATTGCTCTCGTGATCGAAAATTTGGCTGTAATAGAAAGATGGAGTCACCTTTTGCAGAAAATGTTCATGCCATAAAAAGTCATACCATATTTGCAGGCCTGCTTCCCTCACATCGGTCCGTTCAATAAAACCGTTCGCGGCTACGAAATCAGGATAAATATCATTATAATAAAACTGAAAATTAAAATTGCGGCTGCCCCGGTATAGAGACGCGAACAATGCCGGATCTTCTATATATCCGGATCCGGTGACAGGCATTGATTGTGAGAACAATCCCTGAAATGTCAAAACATAATTTTCACTGAATGCAAATTGACCGTCCGCCCCATAGACGCGGTTGTAGGTATTGCTAAATTCCCTGTCAGTGACAAGTAAACCTATGAATGAAAGCGGCGATAAGTTACGTTTCACTCTCAATATATGGTTAAACGTATACTTATCACGATATTTATTATTGAGGGCAGGATCAATGTCAAGTGAGTTCAGAAAATCAGAGCTTCCTTCATACTGATCGGCTTCGCTTAAAATTCCTATGGAGTAATCTCCCATTCTGCCTGTAATTTTAGCACCGCAGAGCGGATCGAGCAGCTGTCTTGTATAAACCGCTTCTATCGGAGTCTGAAAAAGATCTACCCCTTCAAGAAAAAAAGGTCTTTTTTCATTATACCGGAGCGGGTAGCGGCGATTAACATCTATTTTATTGGCATCCGCTTCCACCTGACTAAAATCAGGATTTACCGTAAGGCCAAGACTCAAATCAGAAGCCAGACCATAACGGATGTTCAGACCTGCTTCTACCTGAGCGGGGTGATCTTCAAACTCGTTTTCTTCAATGGAACCCTCCTGAATCGCCGCGATTTCCGGCAAAATTTCAAGTCGGCTGCCACCTTTGATATGAGAGATATTTTTTAGTGTTCCGAATTGTCCTATGAACATGGGGGAATCGAGAGATATGGCCGGCCAGACCAGCACCTGTCCGCTATGTTGAATGATTCTCAAAATACCTATTTTCCAGTCCATGATATCTTTTTCGGGAAACCGCAGACTTTTAAATGGTATTTTCGCTTCAATAATGTAGCCGTTTTTGATCATTCTGCCTTTTGAATACAGAATAAAGTCAGGATTAAAATCTTCGCTGGTGTATTCAGTCAGTAAGCCGTCCGCCTGAATCCCATAAGGGTTGAAAGCGAATTGATAAGCGGTTTTTCCTTCATTAAACGTATCAATATAAAGAAGAATAAGATCATCCGTAAAAATATCATCACGTTTGCTGAGGGTCGTTCGTATTTTTTCAGGTTCCCGGTCGAAACAGATGAGCGCTATATAAAGATTATTTCGGTCATATCCAATTAAGGCGGCAGTGTGATCTTCCGCGGGATGACCGTCCACCGGCTGATAAGTGTAAAAATTTCTGATTTGAGCGGCCGATTTCCAGACTTGTTCGTTCAGGTATCCGTCAATATTTATCCCGGAATCGAAATACGCGGGTTGTATGACAAATTTGGGATCATTCGCATGCGCCAAAATACACAGCAGAAGCAAAAATAAATATAAGTAATGAAGAGAAAGCACGTATTTGTGTTTCGACAATTCGTAGATCTCTTTTTGTTTAGTATCTATATAATTAGATTATTTTTGCACTGAAAACAATGAAATCAGACCCAATGAAACAAAAATTAAATTTCCCAGCCAGGCGCCGATAAAGGGATCGAGAGTTCCCTGATGGCCAAAAACCTGCCCGGTTCGTATGATAATAAAATAAATAAAGCTGACCAGAAGACTCAGTCCGAAATTAAGCCCGATGCCGCCGCGTCTTTTTCTCGATGCGAGTGGCGCGCCCAGCAATACGACAATAAAATTAGTAAACGGCATGGCGATTTTCAAATGTCTTTCTACAAGCCATTTTCTTACATCTGCACCGATGGCCTTTAATTCTGAAATAAAGCGATTAAGCTCCTCAAAACTCATTTCTTCCGGTTTCTTTTGTATATCAATTAAATTTTCTGGTGTTACCCTTGATTCGGTGAGGGTTGAATCCGTAAAAGTGTAAATACTTTCGTGATCCTTCGAAAAGTCCCTTACGGTTCCTTCACTTAACAGCCAATGACTGTCTTTCCATAACATTTTCTTCGCGTCCAGACGTTCGACAAGAACGGCGCCTTTAAACGTCTGTATGCTGACACTGCTTGCTTCGTTGGATTTGCTGTTAAAATATTTAATTACGAATTTGCGGTTGGCGGAATCCTGAATATAGATATTTGACCGTGAGGTGCCGGAGGTTCTCGGATTTTTGGAAATTTCATAGCGGTAAATATCGTATCTTCGCTGATTCGCTTCGGGAACGACAATCTCGTTAAAAAAACCGGCCGCTATACTTATCATAAAGGCAAGAAAAAATAACGGGCTTAATATCCGGTATAAACTGATTCCGGAAGAAAGCTGCGCGACAATTTCATTATGCTGGGCAAACGTGCTGAGTGAAAATAATGTAGCAAGCAGCATGGCAACAGGCAGGGTAAGACTGATGATATATGGGATATAATACAAATAATATAATGTGAACTGACTGAGTGTCGCGCCCCGGTCAAGAAATTTTGAGATATGTTCAATAATATCCACAACAAGAAAAATAACAATCCATGTCACAATTGCTATAAATAGATTGATCGCGAACTGACGTGTCAGATATCTGTCTGTAAGATGAAACATTAAGAGTTTGTCTCCCCGGAATTCCGCGTCGGCGTTTTACCCCATTTGAAAAAGGATTGCAGTTTCCCCCAGTTGATGAAAGATGTTTCTTTTATGGCTCTCCATGTCAGATAAATCCCGCCGATTCCTACAATTATGTTGGCCGCCCACATGGCGAAAAAGGGCGTCAGGAGACGTCTGTCAGCAAGATCTTCTCCCCCGATAAGAAACACCCAATACAATAAAAAGAAACCTATACTCATACTGATTGCGATACCCATACTGCCTTTCCTGGCCATTATCCCCAGCGGCGCTCCGATAAGAACAAAAACGATACTCGCAAACGGGATAGATATTTTCTTGTGAACCTCGACACTGAATTTATTGATCGTTTGTTCATTATTTTTTACAAGATTTTGATTGGTGCGCATTCTCTGATAATACCGGTCGGTCTGATTGATAGCTTTCCTGTTGGCTATTTTCCATTTTACCGTGTCGATGGAGGCAATCATCGCGCTATCGGCCGGAAGCACGCTGCTATCAGATTCCATCTCTTTTAGGAGACGGATGAGGTTTTCGGAATTTTTATCAATATTTTCACCGATCTTATTCTTCTGATCGCTCATTTGCTGTCTGGTTTCTTCGATTTTTGCCTGCATCATTTTTATATTCATTTCCCGGTCGCCCCGGTAGCTGTCCTCTTCCTGCTCAAGTTCAAAATCATCAGCCGGTATGTAAACGATATGTTTGCTGAAATTTGACCGCTGATATTCACTCAGTTTCTCATTATCAATCTCGTGAAACTCACCATTAAAGAGGGTAAATACCAATGATTTCCGCGGTCTGGAGTAAACCATAAATCCTTCTTCGGAAATAATTGTGGTTGTTTTGCCCTGGTCGGTGCGGTCAAAGATAGTAATGTTTCGCAGCCGCTCGAGATCATCCGGATTACTGTACTCCGGTCCAAGCAGGCTGTTTAAACCCAGCCATTCATCCTGCAAGGGCTTTTCAATCTGATCAACCACAAATGAAAAACGGGAAAGATCATAAAATATATGTTCTTCGAGCTGCAGAGTCGGTTTTTTTCGCCTGATTGCCTGGAACATTCTCCGGGCTTCATGATTCGATTCAGGCAGGATTTGATCGCTGAAATAGACCATGATTAGGGTGAGTAGGAGTCCAAGGTAAAGGGAAGGCCTCATGATTTTAAAGATGCTTATACCGCTGGATTTAAGTATTGTTATTTCATTGTCAGCGGAGAATCGCCCGTAGGCCATAAGCACCGCCACAAGAGTTGCCATTGGTACGGCAAGAGCAAGCATCCATGCCAGATTAAGGGCAATCAGTTTAAAAATTGTGAAGATCGCCAGTCCTTTTCCAAAAATATGCCCGATGTATTTTACCAGAAAATTCATTAAAAGAATAAACATGATAACCGAAAGAGCAAAGAAAAAAGGACCTATATGTTCTTTAATTATATATCGGGTTAGTATTTTCATATGACTAATATTTTAAGAAAACTCCCATTAAAATCCAAACTAAACAATTTCCCGTATAAGTCTTTTAACTTTATGCGCTAATTAATTGATTTTAAAGGCTTTGAATAAATATATATATTTTTAACGGACACCCGGTGATTTCAAAAAGTATAAGTATAGGTATATGGCAGGTGAATTTCCCGCTTAAATTAAATTTTAGATCCTCCGTTTAATAAATTTGATTTTATGCCGATCAGATTAGATGACAGAAGATCAAGAATTTTGTATTATTTAGCAGACAATCAATGCGGGAAGCAAATTTAACTTGAATTAAAAGACTGGTCAGCGTATATTTTTTACTTTTTATGGTATAATAAAAAAGAGGTAGCCCATAGACATCTATTGCTACGGTTAATTGCCTTTATTAAAACAAACTCCTGGTGATCGAAACTTGTATTTAATGAGCAACAAAAAAAGATGTGGGCTTCTATCCTTCGTCATTTTAACCGGTATTCTGTTTTTTATCACAGTAAACGGTTATACCCAGCCGGGGCTTCGGGTCCCGCCTCCGCCTAAAACGGTAACTCTGTTTGAACCTGAATTATTCGGGTTGGAAGGGTATGCCGCCGATTCCACTTTTTTTGCGCGCGCCCCAAAATCTTACGTCCGGAAAGTCAAAATGGATTCCACGGCAGAGTATATCTCGATAATGGAAGCATTGGACGGTGTTGAGTTTTATCTGCCGGCGGTAATCGATTTGGATGCCTATGTCCGCTTAAGAATTGAGTTTGACCGCAGAGAACAATGGAAAAAAACCGTTTTGAATAAATTCCGGCAACAGACTGAGCAGGAATTTGGAGCGATCAAACTGGATATCCCCATAAGAATCCGGAGTAAAACTTTTACCAGAATATTCGGTTCTGACCGAATCGGTTTGCGCGTGACCGGAAATATCACATTCGATCTTTCCGGAAGAACAGAAAAGAGATCAGGTTCTGCAACTTCCGCGTCCGAGAACAAAACATCATTTAGTCCCAAGTTCAATCAGACACAACAATTCACGGTCGAGGGTAAAATCGGTGAAAAAGTTACGGTTTCTGTTGATCAGAACAGTGAAGCGGTGACAGATATCGAAAACACTCTCAAATTACGGTATGACGGTGATGAGGATGAAATAGTTCAAAAAATAGAGGCCGGAAATGTTTCTTTATCTCTGCCTTCCACGAAATATGTTATCTTTGGAGGTTCAAACAAGGGGTTGTTTGGTCTGAAAGCCGATCTGAAAATCGGAAACTTTTATGTCACGACAATAGCTTCCCTCGAGAAAGGTCAACAGCAGGAACTCAAATTATCGGGAAACGCGAGTGAATCCAAAACTACGATCAAAGATTATGAGTTTATTAAAAACAGATACTTTTTTGTTGATAAATCATATTTGGAGCAGTTTGAAAAGGGATTTAACGGGAATGAACCGTTCACGTATATAAGCGGGACAGATCTTCGCCAGCTTGATATTTATAAATCGACCGCCCTTTCCGATAATGATGCCCGAAGCGGCTGGGCTGTCCTGAATCCCAATGAATATCTAAACGCGAATACAGATACGATTCAGGTAGTGGACGGCAGGACAGATAAGGGATATTTTAAACGTCTTGACCCAGATAAGGACTATACTTTCGATAAATACAGGGGGTATTTTACTCTTAACCAGGGGGTCGAATCAAATGATATACTCGCGGTGGCCTATGCCACTTCTAATGGTCTGAAGGTAGGAACCCTTAACGAGGATCTTGCGGACACAAGTCAGTCTGTTATCCTGAAAATGATTAAACCCCGGGCAATGCAGCCTACAGATGTTTACGCGGATACCTGGCCGCTTATGATGCGCAATGTCTATTCTCTTGGGGGAAGCAATATACAACGTGAAGGCTTTGATCTGAGAATACAGTACAATGTAACCGGTAATCAGGAAGCCTATCCGGAAGGAATCGACCGTTCCTTTCTGAACCTGATGGGACTGGATGTGGCTGATGAAAACGGTAATTCGATTGAAGGCGGTGATGAGAAAGCCGATTGGAATCCGAATACGACATATCCGGCTGACGGTGTCCTTATTTTCCCGTCACTAAAACCATACAATCCGGATGAAGGAAGTCCGTTTAAAGTTGAATCTCTTCCTGAAAAATATAAAGTTGACATATACAATACGAGCTATACGAATACACAGGAACTGCTTACGCAAAGTAAGTTTGAAATGATTGTTACCTCCAAGAGTACAAGATCAACTTATGATCTTGGTTTTTATGTGCTGGAGGGCAGTGAAGTTGTCACGCTAAATGGGCGATCGCTGCAAAGGGACATGGATTATATGATCGATTATTTCAGTGGTCAGCTAACTCTGCTTTCGGATGAAGCTAAGCGCAGCAGCTCAAATATAGAAATAAAATATGAACGCGCAAACCTGTTTCAATTGGATAAAAAGACCATTCTCGGAGGACGCGCTGAATATCGTTTTTGGGATGACTCATTTATAGGATTTACAGGGCTGTACTTAAATAAATCGACCATTGATCAGCGGGTTCGTGTAGGTCAGGAACCTTTCAGAAACCTGGTCTGGGATATCAACGCGGCGTTTAAATTCCGGCCTCGTTTTTTGACAAAAATGGTGGATGCTATTCCGCTTGTTGAAACGAATGAAGACTCATATGTTAATATAGAGACCGAGTTTGCTCAGGTATTGCCAGATCCGAATACTCTTAATAACGAGAGTACCGGCGATAAAGATGGTGTCGCCTATATTGACGATTTCGAAGCAAGCAAGCGGACTACAACGCTCGGAATCCGTTATAAGACATGGACAATGGCGAGCCCGCCGGTGGTTTTACCCAATTTGGGCGAAGGTGTCACACAGATAGATACGGTTGTGAATAATGCCCGGTCTCGGCTTGTCTGGTTTAATCCGTACACTCAGGTCGCCATTCAGGACATCTGGCCCGACCGGGATGTCAACTCGCAAACGGGACAGACAACCGATGTGCTTGGATTAGAATACTGGCGTGATTCGGCCAGCGATCCGGATAGCGCGTGGGCGGGGGTGATGCGTACGACGGCCAGTTTTGCCGATCAGCAAAAAACAAAATATATCGAATTGTGGGTTCAGGGAACAGAAGGCACGATAAATATTGATATCGGGCGTATTTCTGAAGACTGGTATCAAAAAGGCTCTACGATAAGAAACGAGTTCAGCCGGGGTGGGCTGAATACAGAAGATCGCAATAATAACGGATTGCTGGATGACGGGGAAGATATCGGTCTTGACGGTATAAAGGACGGTTTGACGGGAGATGATCCCTTTGATAATTGGAATGAACCAAGAACCGGCGCGACTAATGTTTTCGATGGCGTCCTTTATGACGGCATTAACGGAACGGAAGGAAACGGTAATGCTCAGGGCGCGAGATATCCTGATACAGAAGACCTGGATGGCGACGGCCAGCTCAATCTGTTTAATGATTATTTTGAATATACCTTTTCCTTAGATCCGAATGATCTGAAGGCAAAAGGATGGGTTGCGGGCGCGACTGAAAAAGGCTGGCGGCAATTCAGAATACCTCTCAAAGATTTTACGAGGAAAATCGGTAATCCCGATCCGGATTTTCAGCAAATTTTTTACACGCGCCTCTGGGTTAGCGATATTCCGGCAGAAAGAACAAGGATCCTTATAGCGACTTTTGATTTTGTCGGCAATGAGTGGGAAGAAACAGGTATCGCCGAAAATGATTCCGCGACTTTTGTAAAGTCAGATTCCGTCTTTACGCTTGCCACATATAATACCGAAGAGAATGTTGATGAAATACCTGGTGGTCCTGAACCATACACATCACCCCCGGGAGTGGCAGGGGAGCGTGACCGCATCACCGACGCGATTTCAAAAGAGCAATCGCTTGTGCTCAAATTTGCCGATTTCCCGGCCGGCTATGTGGCTGAAGCAAAAAAAACATTGTACAGCGCCATGGAGCTCGTTAATTACAAACGGCTAAAAATGTTTATTCACGGCGATCGCAGTCTACCGTTAAATCCGGATGATGGAGACAGCTCAAATATCAGGTTCTATTTGCGATTCGGATCGGATGTCAACAACTATTATGAATACGGTCAGGATGTTTACAGGGGATGGAGCACGCTGAATCAACTGGATATCGATCTCGATGAACTTTCACAGGTAAAATTCAGCGAAAATAAGTATGCTCTGGTTGGCTCATCTCCGGGAGGTTATTATAAAGTAAAGGGCGCTCCGAGCCTTAACACGATCAGGTATTTTATAATAGGTGTCAAAAATAAGGACTCCTTCGGTTTTACAGGTGAGATTTGGCTCGATGAAATGCGTCTCTCTGAGGTACGCAGGGAAAACGCCACAGCTTTGCGTCTGAAGACGGATATTAAATTAGCGGATCTTTTAAGATTTAATGCTGAATGGGAAAGTAAAGACGCGGACTATCATGATATCGGTACTCAGTTCGGAGGGGGCAATACCCTCGAAAGACAAAATTATTCAGGAACGTTCACCCTGGATAAATTTCTGCCGGACGCATGGGACATCTCCATACCGATCGACGCGCGCGCCTCTTACAGCAGAAATGTGCCTAAGTACTTCCCGAGAACGGATATTCTTACCGGGTATAAGAATGACTCCTTTGACAAAAAATTGAAATCTTTGTTCGGTGTTCGCGATCTGCCTCCGGAATTGGATGATCAGGTCTCATACAGCGAGGTTCTTGGCGTCGGCACGACTATCCGTAAAAGATCAAAATCGAAATCCTGGTATTATCGCTATACAGTTGATGAACTCGTGCTTGATTTTGATTATTCAAAAAAACACAGCAGTGACTGGGAAACAAAATTTAATGACTCGGAGCAGTATAAAGAGTCAATTAGATATAAAATCCCGTTTGGAAAGAATAACTTTGTGTCTCCATTTAAGTTTACACAAAGAATTCCGCTTCTTGGTAAACTGAGTGATGAAAAACTCTATTATTCGCCAAATGATATTAATTTGTCGCTGGATATTTCGGATGTGGAAACAGACCTTCTCCGCAGATCCTCCGCAGAAAACAAGAGGACCATAAATACCTCTTCAACCAGATCGGTTAATTCGGGATATCGGATGTTTAACAGCCTGAATTTTACCTATTCTAGATCACATCGGGCGGATGCTGATTATGTCGGATTGAAACACGAAGATATGTTTAAAGAGATTTTCACAAAATTTAATTTCGGGCTTGATACCGATATTAATCAAAGTTTTGGCGCGGACTACAGACCGAACCTCATCAAATGGCTGAAAACTGATTTTTCGTACAATTCGAATTTTAGTTATTCTCTGACGAATAATTATCAATACAAGCAAAGTACCAGCAGAGTAGGAAAGCGTATTGGACTGACCCTGAATCCAAGCACGCTGGTGAATAGCATTTACACTCCCAAGGCAAAGAAAAGGACAACCGCGGGCAGAGGCCGGCCCACCCCGCAATCCCAGACTGATCCCGAAAAAGATAAAAAAGATGAAGATGACAAAAAAAGTTTCCCGAATCCATTGATTCTTCTGTACAAGTTTTTTGATTCGTGGCAGAGCATCCAGATGAACTACTCCATAGATGATAATATCTCAAATCCTTATCTGAATGATATACCTGACTGGCAGTATCAGTTCGGATTTACGACCAGCACCGGAGTCGGCCAGGATTCAAGCTTGATTGATGACGGAATTAATTTAATAGGCCCCAGCATTAGTCAGACCCGCTCTATCAGAACATCCACAAGTTATAATTTTGCTAAGAATATAAAGGCCACCTTCAATCATGATTTTTCAGAATCGGAATCAAGTTCAGATTACGGAAATAACCGGTCGGGAAACCGGTCCATTTCATTCCTGGCGCTGGGTGATGATCCACTTACAGATTTTAAAGGATTAAATGCCGATTTACGCCGGTTTGTACCGGATTGGAATGTGCAGGTGTCAGGCGTGGAGAAATATCTGTTTTTCCCGACATTTGCTCAATCCGTGACTGTTGATCACGGACATTCCGGGAAATACACAGAAAACAAATCTCTTAAGCTGGACGGCAGTTTTGTGCCTACGTCTCAATCGTTCAGCAGTAACTGGCAGCCATTAGTCGGATTTAACATCCGCACGGTATGGGGAGTCTCCGGAAATATCAGACGTACCGAAAGTACAAGTTACTCTTATAATTCCGGCGCCGGCGCGACAAAAACGGAAACAAGCTCGCTTACAATCACAATGAGTTACGCGAAAACAGCCGGCTTCAGGATACCGATCTGGCCGTTCAAATCGAAATCTTTTAAAAATGAAGTGAATTTTAGTCTGACTTTTGATCGTTCACAAAATACAACATTCCAAAAACAATTCGATCAGGATAATTTTGAAGAGAAACAAAATAATAAGTCCTGGAAGCTGAGACCTTCGGCAAGCTACCGCTTTAATACCAAAGTACAGGGCAGTTTATTCTTCGAAACCGGAGCTACTGAAAACAAAATTTCAGGTACCTATACACATAGTGAATTTGGAATGAATGTAAATATAGCGATCAGGGATTAGATGATTCTGTAGTTTAAGGAGTGATGACATGTCCAGGCGTATTTTTTTTCTGTTCCTGTTGGGCAATCTTACATTTTGTTCACAGGCGCTGCCTCAGTTTGATGGTCAAAGGGCGTTTGACTATCTGGTTAAGCAGGTTGATTTCGGACCGCGGAATCCGGGAAGCAAAGGGCATGAAGAGTGTCTGAATTATCTGAAAATGGAGCTTGAAAAAACGGCTGACAGCGTAATTTTACAGCCATTTATTCATTATGACAGTATAAACAAAAAAACTGTTCCGCTAACAAATATTATCGCGTCGTATAATAGTAAAGCCGGTAAAAGAATTTTTCTCGCGGCTCACTGGGATACGCGGCCGTTTGCCGATATGGATCGGAAAGGCGATAAGGATCGCCCGATACCGGGTGCCAATGACGGCGCGAGCGGAGTGGCGGTGTTGTTGGAAATCGCTAATCACCTAAAGAGCAATCCGCCGGAAGTGGGTGTTGATTTGATTTTATTTGACGGCGAGGACTATGGACCCGAGGGCCACCTTGAAGAATACTTTCTGGGATCGCGTCATTTTGTCAAAAACAAGGGCAATTACAGACCGCGTTACGGAATCCTGCTTGATATGATAGGTGACGCGAATCTAAGTCTGCCCATAGAGGGATTTTCACAACAGTCCGCGCCACATATCGTGGACAAAGTATGGTCAGCCGCCGAAAGCATCGGCGCCTATCAGTTTGAACGACGCGTCGGACAATATATCAATGATGATCATGTTATTCTGATTGAAGGTGGAATTCCCTGCATTGATGTGATCGACTTTGAGTATCCGGATAAAAATCACGGTTACTGGCATACCCGGGAGGATACGCCTGATAAATGCAGTTCAGAAAGTCTTCAAACGGTCGGTCAGGTTATGCTCGAGGTCATATACAACGAAAAATAGTTTAGTTAGATTCATATAAAAATCATATACAGGGTTTGATTCGCAAATGAAAAACAAACAAGACTGGCTTGAAATAAAAATTATCATGGATCCAAAAAATCTGGAATGGCTTTCTCCCTATCTGTTCGCGCTGGGTTCGGAGGGGGTTTTTGAACGTGAAAATGATTTTTTTGTTTATTTTAACTCAGGGGAATGGAATCAGGAGAAATTTCATCTGCTTAAGCAATATTTAGCGGAAAATCTCCCGGAACAAAGTGAGCCGAAGATTGAAATATCCGACTTGCCCGATGAAGACTGGAATGAGGCCTGGAAGGAGAGCTTCAAAATATTTCATCTTGGCCAAAATATTATAATCAAACCGGATTGGGATACTTATTCACCTAATCCCGGCGAGACAGTCATTACCATCGCACCCAAAATGGCCTTCGGAACGGGTCATCATGAGACCACTCAGCTTATTTTGATGATGCTCGAGAAATATCTCCGGGCGGATCAGAGTCTGCTGGACGCGGGAACAGGCAGCGGGATTCTTGCCATTTACGGCGCAATGCTGGGCGCGAATCCGGTGATAGCCTTCGATAATGACCATGTGGCGACCGAAAATACTCTGGAAAACGCGGGGCTGAATGGAGTTTCAAAAAAAATTACCTGCTTTACCGGCGAGCTGAAAGATGTGGGAAAAAACCGGTTTGACATTATTGTGGCAAATATTAACCGGAACGTGCTGCTCGAGCTTGCTTCAAGTTTTTCCGGATTTCTGAATCCCGGAGGCAAATTAATTTTATCAGGATTACTTGTTCTCGATGAAGATGTTATTATGGAAGCCTACGGGAAGGAAGGGTGGATTTTGATTCAAAAGGAACAGCGTAAAGAGTGGATGGCGCTTGTTTTAGGCAGAAAATGATATGAGTCCGACATACGCGGTCATAGATCTGGGAACAAATTCAGTCTTACTGTTAATCGGGAAGATCGCTGCTGATAAGCGGGTTGAAGCTCTGCATCATGAATTCAGAGTAACACGAATCGGGGAAGGATTACAGTTAACCGGCCGCTTAGCGGACAACGCGATAAATCGCACGATCAAAGTGTTGGACGAGTATCTGAGGATCATAAAGCGATTCAAACCGGAGCGGGTGAAACTAATCGCTACCGCGGCTCTGCGAATAGCATCAAACAGCGAAGATTTCAAGCAAAGGGTCGAAAAGGAATTAGGGATTAGAACCGAGATTATCAGCAGCGAAGATGAAGCAAAATACGGGTATCTTGGAGTGCTGGACGGGCTGACGCATGTGAATGATAAAATTCTGGTCATGGATGTGGGCGGCGGAAGTACAGAAGTGACCCTGGGAGAAAAAGACCGAATTCATAATTATCAATCTTTGTCTATTGGTGTTGTCACGCTGAGAGAAATTATGGGCATGAAAGATACGCTATGCAGTGGAGACCGACTAAAGGCAATCGCGTATATAAAGTTAAAAATGGAAGAGCTGAATTTTCTCGGGGATATAGAGGGTGATATAAACTTTGTGGCCACCGGCGGCACAATGTCATCGATTGCCGCCATCCGGGAGAAAATGACTGAGTACGATCCGTTAAAAATTAACGGGTACAGACTCAGCAGAGACGGAATATGGAAGATGTTCTATACGCTTAACGGGATGACCATCGAAGAACGTAAAAATTTGCCGGGTCTTGAATCAGGCCGCGAAGACGTCATTCTCTATGGGTTACTCATTTATTTGACCATGCTTGAGCTCAGGAAAATAGATACGGTTAATGTCAGCGACCGGGGTATCCGCTATGGATTGCTAAAGGCAATGGTCGATGATTCACTTTAGTTGTTGAGACAAAATTATGTATGTTACGACGGGTGATCGAAAAATTAAATGCCGAAAATAAAACAGACAGGTGATTCAATGATCAGGAAAATATTAATATTTATTATTTTGCCGGGAATGTTTCTGCTGTTTTCGTGTTCGGATGATGAAAATGGGATTCAAGCCGGGAGTGATCCGGAAATTCTTGCCACCTGGATGAATGAAAGCTGGAATTTATCATCACAAAATCAGAATCTTGTTGAGGTTCAGGTTTATGATCCGCAGGGACTCGATGAGCTTGAAAGTGTAACCTTTGAACTGCAAAATATTTCAGGGATTGCGGTTTTTAGGGATTCGCTTTATGATGACGGATCTTACTATCATCAGCAATCCGGAGATGTGCTGGCAAAGGACGGGATATTCAGTAATCGATTCACACCGTCTCAACTAACAACCGGAGCGGGGCTATACAAATTCGTCTTTAGCGCAAAAGATAAAAACGGGAACACTTCCATTCCGTTGTCCAGAGAAGTGATTTTTGATTTCAGCGGGAATATCCGCGTCACAAATACGGTGCTACCGGATACGTTAAAAAGCGGTATTACCGCAGAATATCTTTATGTCACCGCTGTGGACAGCACCGGCGCGCCGTCGGCCGGAAGCGTCTATTTTAATATCAAAGACGCGGAGAACACTTTTATAATCAGCACGCTCAACATGTATAATGACGGAAATTTCGCTGCACATGGTGATGTGACAGCGGCAGATTCCATATTTTCATTCAAAATGGATTCATCTTTTTCCGCATCGAAAAAGGGTTTTTACAATCTGGAATTTATAGCAAATGATGAATTTAACGAGAAAAGCGCTTCTGTCAGCAGACTCATCTTTCTGGAAAATATGAACGGGATTATTTATGAAACCGAACTGCCGGATTCGGTGAAGCTTCCCACAGGACCCAGCGGAAAGGAAAAAATACAGATTCATGCCCTGGCAGGGGATCCGCAGGGACTTAGCGATATCGATTCTGTTTACTTCAGGATGGAAAAACCGGACGGCACATTCAGCGGCGGCGGCGCTAAATTTGAACTAAATGATGACGGCAGCAGCTTTTACGGAGATGATCAGGCGGGAGACGGCCTGTTTTCGCTGATCATCCAGCTGGAGAGCAGTAATCAAAAAGGTTTATATAAATTGCATTTTAATTCCAGGGACAAAGTGGGACAGCTCAGCCCGGAAATAGTTGATTCTCTGTTGGTTTATTAATTTGATCATTAACTCTCTGGAATAAATTTTGAGCGAAAGGAAGAGATGAAATCGGTTATCATGCTTTTTCTCCTCACGGGTTTCCTGTTGGCGCAGGGTATTTATAAAAAGACCTATCAGATTTCGGATGATCCGGATAATGTTTTTAACGGCTATCTTTATGGAAACGGAATCGTTGATTTTGTTGCGCGTGATTCAACAATCAGCGCCGCGACGGGTTATGGCCTGAATATAAGCGCTGATTTCGGAAATTATTGGCAGACCTATTCAAGTAAGCAATATATTGCCAAGGGCGGTGTCGCGGCAATGGCCATCACCAATGATTCCACTTTTTGGATTTCGACCGCGTTTGATACGGCTGCTCAGGGTGAAGACCTGCCCGCGGGAGGCGGTCTGAGCTATACGACGGATGGCGGAAAGACCTGGACGAGTATGCCTCAACCGGTTGATCCTGTAGATCTTACGGAATACAGTCCTACGACGACTCCCATTTTTAACGTTACTTATGACATTGCCGCTCAGGACTCCGTGGTCTGGATTACGAGTTGGGCCGGCGGGTTGAGAAAATCAACAGATATGGGGAATACCTGGACGGTCAGAACCATTGACGGTCAGCCGTTCCGGGCGGCAAATGATAATGTTATTCATCTGGCGTTTTCTGTGATTTCTGAAAACGGGAATTTATGGGTCGGCACTGCCGGCGGTATCGGTAAAAGCGCGGATGGAGGGGAGACATGGCAGGTCTTTACGCATGAAAATCAGGAAAATCCCATCTCAGGAAATTTTGTGGTCGCCTTGGCGCACCAGGAATTTAATAACACGATCTGGGCGGCGACAATTGAGTCAAATTCCACAAACGAACTCAGAGCGGTCAGCAAAACGTCAAACGGCGGTTTGTCCTGGGATGTTATGCTTCCGGGGATATTTGCTCACAATTTCGCGTTTGACGGAGCGCGTATTTACGTGGCGGCGGATGAAGGGTTGTTTATCTCCGAAGATGACGGGTATTCATGGTATGTAGTCCCACCGGTCAGAGATACCAACACGGGCGAGGAAATACTCTCGGATGAATATTATTCGGTAGCAGTTCAGAAAACAGGTGCTGTAACGAGGCTTTGGCTGGGCAGCGCGGATGGAATAGCGGTAACTGCCGACAATGGCAATACATGGAATGTCATTCGGTCTTTTGTATCGACAAAACTACGGAAAGAACCGGAAGTCTATGCCTATCCATCTCCATTTTCTCCAGCGAGAAACGGTTATATCCGTTTTCAGTATGATATCACAAAATCTGTCGATGTGGAAATAAAAGTATATAATTTCGCGATGGAAGAGGTCACTACAATCAGGGATAATCACGCCTATATTTCAACAAATGATTCAGACCGTAGCACAAAATGGGATGGGCGGGACAGTGATGGAGAAATCGTTGCCAGCGGTGTGTATTTCTTTCGCGCAAAAATCGGCGGCAAGGTGACCTGGGGTAAATTGGTTGTGATAAATTAAGGCGGAAATCTTAATGATAAAAAAAATTGCGGTTCTGATCATATTTATTCTTCTTACATTCTCGTCGGGAATGGCGGACGAAAATGGCGGATATGCGGGATCATTTCTGAGAATGGGACTTGGCGCGCGATCAATTTCCCTGGGGGATGCCGGCGTGGCGGATAAGCCGAATGGATTTTCGTTCTTTTATAATCCCGCGCTGGTCGGGATGATTGAAGATAAGGTGGTTTCACTCTCTTACAGTTTTTTATCACAGGACCGACGTTACCAATATGTGGGATTTAGTATGAAAGTGCCGCCAGGCGCCGGGTTTTCTATTGGTTGGATCGAGAGCGGAGTGGATAATCTATCATCATATAACAGTATCGGTCAGAATACCGGGGAAATAAATCACTCGGCAAACGCCGTTTACTTCACCTTTGGCAGAAAATTCGGATCTAAATTATCGATAGGCGTGTCATTAAAATTATTACTTGAATATATTAATGACGGTACCGATTCATTTGATTATTCTTCAAAAGGGGTGGGCGGTGATTTCGGAGCGGTGTACCGGTATAATGAAAAATTTACAATGGCGGCGGTTGTGAAAGATGTGGGTTCAAAACTGGAGGCCAATACGGAAAATATTTTTGAGCGTGGCGGGACCACCATT
This sequence comes from Calditrichaceae bacterium, assembly GCA_050173015.1. Lineage (GTDB taxonomy): Bacteria > Calditrichota > Calditrichia > Calditrichales > JBFXGD01 > JBFXGD01. The sequence goes on along the minus strand of JBFXLE010000003.1, from coordinate 206,790 downwards.
GATTATTTCCCGGTGACGTATCGTGTCGGTATTGGTTATATCACGCCATATCCATGGCTTCGCGCGCTGTACGATTTTGAATGGAGTGACAAGGGCTCTTATGATCATCATATAGGATTTGAAGCCCTTCAGGGAGAAAATCTGGCCCTGAGACTCGGTTTGAACGGTGATCAACCGGAAGTGGGACTGGGTATGGATTTCAAACTAAGCCGGTTCTTGTCACATCTTGATTATGCGTTTGTACCGAGTGTTGTTGATGAGGGCAGCAGCCATATTTTTTCATGGCAGGTTTATATCAGATAATAAATTTTTGGAAAATAATATGAAAAAACGATTAATAATTTTAATTCTGATCGCGGGTCTTTCAGCCGGATTAAAAGCCGGGGAGGCGGGCGGCAACGGGATGGCGTTTCTTAAACTGGATGTTGACGCCCGGGCCGCGGGAATGGGCGGGGCATTTACTGCTTTGGCTTCCGATGCGGGAGCGTCTTTTTGGAATCCGGCCGGTTTAGCGGCTGCTGAAGGCTCTTCAATGATCGTGATGCATAATCAATGGCTTCTTGATATTACTCAGCAGTTTGCCGCCATTAATTTCAAAAAAGGCAGGCATAATTTTGGTGTTTCGGTAAATCTTATGACGATTCCCGGAGTTGAAATCAGGGGTAATGTCCCGGACACTGAACCGGACGGCAATGTGGATGCTGTCAATATCAGCGCCTCTGTCAGCTATGCGTCGACGTTTTTTGGGGACTGGCTCGCGGGTATAACAGTTAAATATTTGTATGAGGAATACTATCTTTATTCCGCACCGGGCTGGGCAATGGACGTTGGTGTTCAGAAACGTGAAATTTTAAGTGGTCTGGACTGGGGATTTACCTTCCGGAACATCGGAAGAATGTCTGAGCTGAAAAAGGAAGCCACATCTCTGCCGGTGATATTCAGGAATGGTTTTGCGTATAAATTGCCGTTTAAGATTATTGACAGAAAACCGTTACTCACCGCCGATTTAGAACATATCCTTGATGAAAGCACATACATTCGGGTTGGAGCTGAAATTGATATAAAAGAGTATTTATCCTTTCGCTCCGGTTTGATGACGGGAAATAATGATACAAATCTTTCAGCAGGGATCGGTGTGAAATATGAGAAATTCAGATTTGATTACGCGTTTGTTCCTTATGATTATGATCTGGGAAATACACATCGTTTCTCATTTATGATGCGGTTTTAGAAAACTAAAATATCATCATAATTCTGATTAATTGGTGAAGCAAGTATTGAAAAAATGAAAAAAATTCTATAATTTTATAAAGTTTGATCGATAATCATTTTTAAGGAAGAAAAACTTAAATTTACATCTAAGCCGGATGTGTAATATGGATATTAAACTAATAGAACTTGATCAGATAGATTTTAACGCCGTGCGGAAAAAATGGCTTGATGATCCGCAGATAAAAAAATTTATCAGCTATCACGATCAGGTAAAAAATGATCCGGTTAAGCCGGTTTACAAAAAGTATTATGAAATTTATAATGAAGATAAATTAGTAGGTGATATAAAAGTTTTTACCGAAGAAAAAGATCAGGTTCGCAAGCAAGCGCAGATTCTGATGGTTGTGGGAGAAAACCGAAGCAAAGGGATTGGCACCCTGGCGTTGAGCCTGCTGCTGAATAAATTAAAAGGTGTATTTGATACAGTTTACTGTCATGTGAACCGTTATAATATACCGAGTATCAAAATGTTGAAAAACTGCGGATTTTTAATCGATGATTTTATCGGAAACGATGTAATACTTATTCGTAAACTGGGATAGGAATAATCATCCCGGTCGTATCACCCTCAGACATATATTTATTGAGTTGGATCAATAAATTTTTTAAGTTAAAAAATTGATATTGATCTTGACATCACATATTTGAAATCTTAAATTCAAAATCTATTCCTTTTTATGGAAGTTGGGGTGTAGCCAAGTGGTAAGGCAGCGGGTTTTGGTCCCGCCATTCGGAGGTTCGAGTCCTTCCACCCCAGCGATTGAATTTTGGAGTGCAAGCTTGGATGGTTTGCATTTTTTGTAAAAAATATAGGAGCTGATAATGTCGGAAATAATGCTAAATGCCGAAAAACGCGGCGGAAATAAAAAAGTAATTGCCCGTGGATTAAGAAGAGAAGGGAAGGTTCCGGCAATTCTATACGGTCAGGATAAGGATCCTGCACTGCTCATACTTGATGCTCATCAACTAGAGTTGATGTTAAAAAAAGACTATTCAATTATTAAGTTGGAAGTCGCAGGCAAAGAAAAACAGGCGGTTATTAAAGAAATTCAATATCATCCGGTGACGGGAAAAGTATTGCATGTAGATTTTTTAAGAGTTGCCGCGGGGCACGTTCTTAAGGTGACAGTACCCCTTCATTTTGAGGGAGAAGCTCCGGGAATTAAAGCCGGGGGTAATTTCAACATAGTGAAACATGAGCTGGATATTGAGGTACTGCCTAAAAATATGCCTGACTATATCAAGGTGGATATAAGTGCTCTTGAGATCGGGGACTCCATCCGTGTTAAGGATATTAAAGTTGAAAATATGGAAGTTTTTGACGATCTGGAAGATATGGTTTGCGTTGTAGCGGCACCAAAAGAAATCGAGGTTGAAGAGGAAGAAGAAGAGATTGAAGAAGAATCCGCTGAACCTGAAGTAATCACTGCTCGCGCGAAAGATGATGAAGATTCTGAAAAGTAAATAGAAAGAAGGGCAGTGGAGGTAGTTTTTGGTTTAGGCAATCCCGGTATTCGCTATCGTTCAACCCGCCATAATATAGGATTTATCCTTTTAGACTATATAATAAAAGATTTAGATATCCCCTTTCGCCCGGGCAAAGGGGATTATTATTTTTGTGAACTGGACCTGCGCGGGCATAAAGTACTTCTTGTAAAGCCCACGACATATATGAATAACAGCGGGGCTGCGGTCGGGCAGGTCATGGAGTATTTTTCTGTCCGGGAAGATGAAATACTTGTCGTTTACGATGATTTTCATCTTCAATTAGGAGTATTAAGGTTCCGCCGTAAGGGAAGTGATGGCGGCCACAATGGTATAAAATCAATCATCGCCCATCTCGGAACTCAAAATTTTAACAGGTTGAGAATAGGGATAGGCGGAGACTTTGATGACTCGATCGATTTTGTTCTTTCAAGTTTTGGTAAAGATGAGCAGCAAAAACTTGAACTTGTTCTGAAACATGCAAGTGACGGAATCAAAATCTGGCTTGATGAAGGTATTGATCGCGCAATGAATGAGTATAATAGAAATTTCCTGGATGCCAATACAAATTAATCAAGAGGTAGGTATGGATATAACTCTCAACGTCTCGTTTGCAATTGGAACTGCTATACTGGCGTTAATGTTTGCTTTTTGGAAATCGTTATGGGTTAACAAGCAGGATAGCGGCACGGAAAAAATGGTTAAAATAGCCGGTAATATCCGCGATGGAGCCATGGCGTTTCTTACCAGAGAGTACAGAGTTCTGGCGATATTTGTTCTGGTCGTGGCTATTGCTTTGGTGGCAGGTAATTTACAGAAAGGAACACAGCTTGTTGCTCTATCCTTTGTCGTAGGCGCGGTAAGTTCCGCTCTCGCGGGATTTTTTGGAATGCGGGTGGCGACTGTGGCGAACGTTCGGACAACAAATGCGGCTAGGACGAGCCTGTCAGAGGCTCTGATTGTTGCGTTTTCAGGCGGTTCTGTGATGGGTATGAGCGTTGTCGGTCTTGGGCTTCTGGGGCTTGGCGGGTTGTTTCTGTTGTATTCACAGATGTTTGATACCACATCTTTGGTTGTCCTGCAAAATCAGGTAATGCCTATCCTGAGCGGTTTTTCGCTTGGAGCGAGTTCAATAGCATTATTTGCCCGTGTAGGCGGTGGGATTTATACCAAAGCCGCTGATGTTGGCGCTGATCTTGTCGGAAAAGTGGAAGCGGGAATTCCCGAAGATGATCCTCGTAATCCGGCAGTTATTGCAGATAATGTCGGTGATAATGTCGGTGATGTCGCCGGAATGGGCGCGGATCTGTTTGAATCGTATGTGGGCGCGATCATTGGCTCCATGGTGCTTGGCGCGGTTATTTCGCTAAACCATGTGATTATGCCTCTGGTGCTGGCAGGCGTAGGGATTATTGTTTCGATTATCGGGACTTTTTTCGTAAGAACGAAAGAAGGAGGTAATCCTCAAACAGCGCTGAATATCGGAACTTTCGGCGCCGGTATATTTATGGCAATTATTTCCTACTTTGTCATCCAGGCTTATATTGATGAAAATGCGCTGGGAATTTACTGGGCGATGGTATCCGGCCTGCTTGGTGGAATTTCAATCGGTATGTTAACCGAATATTATACATCTGAATCGAGAACACCCGCGCAAAAGATCGCGGAAGCATCAGTAACAGGAAGCGCGACAAATATTATATCCGGATTGGCAACCGGTATGTTGAGTACCGCTTTGCCGATTATTGTTATTGCTCTTGCCATCATGATAGCTTTTGCCGAAGCGGGACTTTATGGAATAGCGATTGCGGCGCTTGGTATGCTCGCCACTATCGGAATTCAGTTAGCGGTTGACGCATACGGTCCGATTGCGGACAATGCCGGCGGAATCGCGGAAATGGCCGGACTTGAAAAAGAAGTCCGTCAGCGTACGGATAAACTTGATGCTGTTGGAAATACCACCGCCGCCATCGGAAAGGGTTTTGCAATCGGAAGCGCCGCGCTTACGGCACTCGCCTTATTTAGCGCGTTTATGACCACGGCAGGGATTGATTCAATTAACGTGGCTTCCCCGTCAGTTATGGCCGGCTTGTTTGTCGGAGCCATGCTGCCTTTTCTGTTTTCATCTTACGCGATGAAGGCTGTTGGCGAAGCCGCTTATGAAATGATTGCGGAAGTCCGCAGACAGTTCAAAGAAATCGTCGGTCTTATGGAAGGCAAAGCGGATGCCGATTTTGCCAGATGCGTGGATATTTCGACTGCCGCTGCTATAAAGAAAATGGTAGTACCCGGATTACTTGCGGTTTTCACCCCGGTCCTTTTTGGATTCTTTGGTGGCGCTGAAATGCTGGGCGGTCTTCTTGCCGGTGTCACGGTAAGCGGTGTATCATTGGCGATATTTATGGCAAATTCCGGAGGCGCCTGGGATAACGCGAAAAAATATATTGAAGGCGGAGCTTATGGCGGTAAAGGTTCTGACGCGCACAAGGCGGCGGTTGTCGGCGACACAGTGGGCGATCCGTTCAAAGATACAGCCGGTCCGTCACTGAATATTTTGATAAAATTAATGTCCGTGGTTGCATTGGTTATTGCACCACTCTTATAAATTAGATAGATTACGTTCAATTAATCCTATTCCATCTAAAGTGGATGGAATCGTCAGACCAAAGGAGGTTTTATGGCAATTTACGAAACTATTTTTATCATGGATAGTTTGGTGCCGCCGAAGGAGATTGATTCTGCGGTGGAACGGTTTACCAATATTATAAAAGAGAAGAGCGGTACCGTTCGCAAGATCGAAAAATGGGGTAAAAAGAGGATGTCCTACGAAATCCAGAAGAAACAATATGGATTTTATGTATCCATCGAATTTGAAGGAAACGGCAATATCCCCAAAGAACTTCAAAGTGAATATAACTTCAACGATAAGGTTCTTCGTTACCTGACTTATATTTTTGACAAAAACAAATTGAAAGTTATGGAACAGAAGGCAGAACGCCGGGAAGCTGAAAAAGCGGAGAAAGCGGAAAAAACAGTCGTTCCGGAAAAAGCGGAAACTACAGAAGTTGAAGAAGTAATCAATGAGAGTGAAAATAAGCCAGCAGAGGGTGAAAATGAGAAATAAAGATTCGAACAAAATGGTAAAGATGAAAAGAAAACGTGTATGTCATTTTTGCGAAGCTGGTGATATTTATATCGATTTTAAAGATGAACGTCAGCTTTTACGTTATCTTACTGAACAAGGTAAAATAATACCGCGTCACACTTCGGGTACATGTGCCAAGCATCAGAGACAATTAGCACTGGCAATCAAACGCGCCAGACATCTGGCCTTAATTCCTTTTGTGGCCGATTTTACTCGTTAATAATTAGAAAAAATGAAGGTGTTTTGCTATGAAAATCATTCTACGCGAAGATTATAAAGGCTTGGGTAAGGCGGGTGAAATGGTGGTTGTAAAAGATGGTTATGCCCGTAATTATCTGCTGCCAAAAGGCGTGGCATATATTGCCAACAAGGAAAATGTAAACAAATATGAAAATGAAGTTCGTCAATTGACGCTATTGCAGAGCAAGGCTAAAAAATCATCAGAAGAACTCGCTCACAAACTGGAAAATGTCTCATGCACCATAACCGTTCAGGTTGGTGAAGAAGATAAAATGTTTGGGTCCGTTACTTCACAAAATATTGCAGAAGCTCTGACGAATCAGGGTTATGAGATTGATAAACGCAAGATTTTACTCGAAGAACCGATCAAATCTCTCGGGATTTACTCAGTACCAATAAAATTGCATAGCGAAGTTGAAGCTACTGTAAAAGTCTGGGTTGTAAAGGAATAATATACCGGCGGGTTTTAACCCGCCTTTTTTTTCTCTATTGCTTTAGTCATTCAAATAACTAATTTTAGAACATGCCATTTGCAGAAGTCGTTTTTAACTTACCGATAAATCATTCTTTTACTTACAGGATTCCGGAGGAGCTGAATCGGATAGAGCCCGGTATGCGTGTCCTCGCGCCTTTTGGAAAACGAAATATCACCGGTGTTGTTACCGTCTTAACAAATAAATCTGAATACAGTTCGGTAAAAGACATTATCGATATACTTGATGATAAGCCGCTTATCTCGGAACGTATGCTCGAGCTGATGAAATGGATCTCCGATTATTATATTTCCGGCCTGGGGCAGACCGTCCAGATGGCATTGCCCAAAGGAATAGATACGGAAGACAAGGAATATATTAGTATTTCTGAGGTAAATTTTGATAAGAAATTATCAGAGCGCCAAAGAGATCTGTACCTGTTAATCGGATCCAATCCCGGCAAATCAAAAGACTATTACAGGAAAAAAAATGGACAGGGATCCTTTTACAACAATCTTAAAGTTCTTGAAGAAAAGGGGCTTGTAAAACGAGACGTGGAAAGAAAGCAGCAAAGGGTTGGAATATTAACCAGAAAATTTGTATCCGTTCCGGTTGATTATGTTACAATAAAAACAAATTTTGATGATTTCCTGAAATATGTGAAGCGACGTCCGGAAGTAGATGATTATCTGCTCGACAATGCCGGTAAAGATATTCTGATGTCTGAGTTTTTAAAAAAAACTAAAATGGCTACGGGCACGCTTCAAAAAATGAAAAACCTGGGTATATGTGATGTTTCCGATATGCAGGTTGAACGCGCGCCGGAATTTGATTATCATGAAGATATTAAGGAAATCGTCCTTACGGATGAGCAGGAGAATGCTGTCCGACAGGTGGCGCTGCAAATGGAAACCGGTCAATTCGCTACTTTTTTGTTGCACGGAATTACGGGGAGCGGGAAAACTCAGGTCTATATCGAAGTGCTAAAAAAGGTTATTTCCCGCGGACAGACCGCCATAATTCTAATTCCGGAAATATCACTGACGCCTCAAACGGTAAGCAGGTTTAAGAATATTTTTTCAGATCAAATTGCCGTTTTTCACAGTAAAATGTCGGTCGGGGAACGATTTGACGCATGGATGGCTTGCTATGAGGATCGAGTTAAAATTGTGGTGGGGCCGCGCTCGGCCTTATTCGCGCCATTAAAAAATATCGGTTTGATAGTCGTTGATGAAGAGCACGAATCAAGTTATAAGCAGAGTGATATCACGCCGCGCTACCATGCCCGGGATGTGGCCATTTACTGGGCGCGAATGAATCAGGCGTTAATAATCCTGGGATCGGCAACACCCAGCATGGAATCTTATTTTAATGTGTCAAAAAACAAGTTCAGACTGCTCCGGATCCAAAACCGGGTCGAAAATATCAAATTGCCTGAAGTGCATATTGTGGATATGCGTCAAAAAAAGGGCCGCCAGGAGAGAGAAACCAATCTTTTTTCCAGAGTATTATTGGATAAAATAGACGAAAGACTGCATAAGAAAGAACAAATTTTAATTTTACAAAACAAACGAGGCTATTCATCATTTTTACAGTGTACGGAATGCGGATTTATTGCGGCCTGTCCAAATTGTGAAGTGAGCCTCACTTATCATTCCTTCAACGAATCCCTTCAATGTCATTTATGCGGCTATCATCATGCTGCCTATACGGATTGTCCATCATGCGGTGGTGAACAGATAAAATACAAAGGTATCGGTACCCAAAGAATCCAGCAGGAGCTTCAAAAATGCTACCCGGAAATAAGAATTCTGCGTATGGATCAGGATACGACGCGGGGCAAAAATATGCACGACACCATTCTAAAATCATTTGCTAACGGTGATGCCGATGTTTTACTCGGAACACAGATGATCGCGAAAGGGCTTGATTTCGCCAATGTGACATTGGTCGGCGTCATATCCGCCGACGTAGGGCTTTCGCTGCCGGATTTTCGGGCATCTGAGAGGATTTTTCACCTGCTTACACAGGTTTCGGGCCGATCGGGTAGAGGGAAAAAGCCGGGTGAAGTGGTGATTCAAACCTATGTTTACAGTCATTATGCGATTCAGCATGCCCGCAACCACGATTTCATCGGATTTTATAATGAAGAATTAGAGCATCGCAAAAATTTTAAATATCCTCCATTCTACAAGATCATTCAAGTTCTTGTTTCTGCCGAAAAAATGAATGATGCCATCGAGACAGCCCGTAAAATTGCGGGACGGACCCGCAGAGACGCCCGCGGATATTGTGAAGTGATAGGTCCGGCTCCTTCTGTCATCCCCAGAGTGAATAACCTCTATAAGTGGCAGGTCAATATTAAATTAAATCCTCAGACAGATCCATCGGGAAACCGGACAAAAAAAATTTTACAGAAGTTGATGACTCCATTCTATAATAACCGGCAATCCGGTATTCAAGTTGTTGTTGATGTTGATCCAACCCTGCTTGGTTGAATAAAACAGTTGCAATCAAGCGATGAAATCTTTAAAATAAAGTTTTAAATTCCATAAAAAATAGTCACATATCCCATAGATTTTTCAGAGTCAGCAATAAAGATAGCCGAATGAGCAAACGTTTTGAGAGTAAAAAAGAAGCAGCTTCCCGTATTAACAAAATTCTCGCGGAATTGGATGGCAATCAGCCGAATAGCGAGGTTCACGAAACTCTCAAAAAAAAATATGACTTATTGCTGAAAAGGTACAGCGATCTGGAGAAAATTTTCCGGTTTCACAAAGGTATCACTCAAAATATATCCAGCGGTATATTCACGATAGACATGAAAGGATACATCACATTTCTGAATCGGGCCGCGCTTGAAATACTGGAGTATGGCAGTGATGAAATTCTTGGCAAAAAGGTCGAGCTTCTTTTTGATGACGAAGATTTGATCCGCCGGATCATCCGGGAAATTGTCGATGAAAAAGCCATGTTTGAGAGTAAGGAGGCGGAGCTTGTTTCGGGTAACGGAAAGTTAATACCCATCGGCTTTAGCACGACGTTGTTAAAACAATCGGATGATCACACTTTTGATGGGATAATCTTCATATTCCGTGATATCACCTATATTACTACCTTACGGAAACAAATTGAGCGCATGGACCGGCTGGCCACACTCGGAGAATTGGCGGCGGGAATTGCCCATGAAATAAGAAATCCGCTCGCAGGAATTAAAGCTTCCGCTCAAGTGCTCGAAGATAGTTATAATGAGGATAACTTCAGAACACAGTTAGTGACGAGAATTGTAAAGGAAATTGACAGAAGTAATGAGCTGCTGAAAAGGTTTTTTAATTTTGCAAGGCCAAACAAGCCAAAGCAGGACTTTCATCATATTGAAAATATTATTGACGGTGTTTACCTTTTAATGGCGAGCAGATTTAAAAAACATAAAATACAGTACAGAACGAATTTTTCGGAAAATAAGCATAAAATTTTTGCAGATGAAAGTCAGATTGAACAGGTTGTGCTGAATTTGTTTATCAATGCGGCCGAAGCCATGCCAAAAGGCGGTGAGATTCAGGTGGAAGTCGGTGAAACCGATGGAATCCGGTTAAGTGAAAATCAGCAGGGACGTACCGTGGTGTATGTCAGGATTAAAGATTCCGGACCGGGTATCCCTGTCGAAAAACATGAAAAAATATTTAATCCGTTCTATACAACAAAAGCGGATGGCGTGGGACTGGGACTGTCCATTTCTACCCGGTTGCTGGAAGAAAATAATGGCAAGATCGAAGTTCAATCCCGGCAGGGCGAAGGAGCGGTTTTTAGTATTTATTTGCCGGTAGTACTCAATAATAAAACGGAACAGGTTTAAGCATGGCAAAAAGGCTACTCATTGTTGATGATGAAGAGACTTTAACATTTAGTCTCTATCAGAGTTTTATACTATCTGATAATGACTACGAAGTCATCACTGCCAATTCAGGTGATGAGGCCCTCACAAAAATTCAGGATAATCCATTTGATCTGATCATAACCGATATTTTAATGCCCGGCATGAGTGGTATCGACTTGCTAAAAAGAGTCAAAAATGACTTTCCGCGAACGGAAGTTGTGATCATGACAGCATATGGATCGAGTGACAGACGTGATGAAGTATTAAAGCTTGGCGCCAGGTTTTACATAGAAAAACCATTTGAAATGAAAGAATTTAAAAAAATTGTACTAGACATACTGGGATAAAATGGCATTAGTAGGAAACTTAAAGGATCTAAAACTTCCGAGTTTAATCCAGTTAAATTGCATGGAACGCAACACGGCTAAATTGACAATAGAGCGTGGCGGCAAGTTTGGATTTATTTATTTTGAAAACGGTCAGGTTGTTCACGCGGAATTTGAGCCGGAGATAGGTGAGAAAGCGGTTTACAGGTTGTTGACGCTGTATGACGGAACGTTTAAAGTGGAAAGCGATGTACACGCCCCGGTAAAGACGATTAAAACAAGCTGGAACAGTTTGTTGCTGGAAGGTTTGCATCAGCTTGACAATGCCGATGAGGCGCCGGAGCATAGATTCCACCGGTTGTTTGAAAGGCTGCTTACGGTAAAAGGGGTTCAGTCTGTAAAAATGATTGAACGGGATGGCACTCTGATTGCGAAAAGCGAACAAGATTCTGATAAGGATAATGAAGCGCTTCATGCCTTTTCGATGCTTGAAGCCGGTAAAATTGCTGATATTATGAGTGTAACCGAGCCGGAATTCGTAAGTGTTCTTGTTGGTTCTTTGAGATATGTTGTCACTTCCTATAATCAATTCTTAATCATCATGGTTTTAAACGATAAAACAAAGCTGGATGTCATCTTACCACTGATAAAACAGGCAATGGGTTAATGAATACAAATGTGCTAGTCATAACGGGGGAACCGCAGCATAAGAACCTGGCAACACAGTATACACATATGTGGTTGCTGATCAAAGATCTCAAGGAATCCCGTTTTTCAGGGTATTTGAAGCTGGAATTTTGGGGTTATGAAGGTTTTTTAATATTTGATACAGGAAATATTGTTCAGGCATATGAACAAAAAGGGAAGCAGATTGAATCGGGGATACAGGCATTATTAGGTATTTATAACCGATTTAGAGAGAAAGACGGATCCATTAGCACTTTTTTAGTTGATTATGAGCTGGTCCCTTTCCTTCTGGCCATGTTCCAGAATAAAATACTTGACGAGAAACAAAATCTAAACAGTAATGCCCTGGAAAAGTATATCCAGGAATCATCCAGGAAAACAGATTATGGATTTATAAATATCATATTTGGTGATCAGCAGGCAAGGGCTTCAATTTATTTGATGAACGGCGGGATAGCTGCCGCGGTCCTGAATAACAATGCGGGTAAACAGGTCTTTGAAAGAGGACAGGCCCGTTTGTTCAAAAAAATATTACAGATTGCAGAAACGATTAGCACCGATATTTCGCTTGAAAGTTGTGACGCGCTGCGTTCATATGAGGAAAGTCAGAAATTTTCCGAGCTGCTTGAGTTGCTTGAAATATCAGAAATTGTGCTTGAGCTCAAAAATCGTATTGTTAACGCGATTGATTCATTAAACGAAAATGAAGATATGGAAGCTCTTTTTTCAGCGCTTTGGGAAGAAAGCTGCAAAACACTGAATGTGAATGATGTTCATTACGGGCAAAATCGATTCACAGGGCTTGACTCAATTACAAAAATTGATTTTGGATCGATGATTGCGAATGTTTTTACTCAACTTAAGCCATTAATTGACGATAAAACATCAAAGTACTCCTTTATGGATTTACTAATCCACGCTTTCGTCGAGGAGTATTCGGAAAAAATTGATAAAATACAATTAAGAGAATATTTCAGCACAGAGATTGCCTGATAATTCAGGGATGGTTGAAATCTGCAGAAATTAAGGAATGATCAGATGACTGACAGATGGCTGCAGGAAATTTTGAATATCGATGGTGTCCGAGGCGTATATATCGCTTCGGGACGCGGAAATGTCATTGAAAAATTAGGAATTGACGAAAAGGATGCCGTTCTTGAACAACTAACAGTGCATGTTCTCAGGATTCTTTCCGGTTATCATTTACGCAGTCTGACTATTACCGAGATCGAATTTTACTGGCAGGATCAGTATGTGATTTGCAGATATACCAACAATATGTTATTGGTAATTCTTTGCAAAACTCCCAAGGTTTTATCTCTGTTACGTATTACATTAAATGTGGCTCTTGCAAACCTTCTTGAGGATAAAAAGCTGACAAAAGCGATAAAGGATCAGACGGCAGATAAAACATATCATATAAATAAAGGAGAGCTGGACGAAAACGAAGTCCGGCTTATCAACAAGCTGAGATAAAATTTTTCAGCTATTTTGAAATGGATTTTACCTGTGGATAAAAAAGATTACAAAGACATTATTCCTCATTCGCACGTCATATTCGGGCTGACGGGTTCAAAATCACCGACCGATGTTACATTAAGGTCTGCGGAGTGGGCAGTAATTACCCAGGTTGACGGGAATAAAAGCCTTGATGATATCGCGCAGGTCCTTGCTTTGACGGAGGAAGAGGCGATTGGTCTGTTTATCGGATTACTTGAAAAAGGTCTGATTGAAATACAATCGACTGAAAAGCCACAAACCAAATTGGTGAATCATGAGTTTTTTGAAAATCTTGAAAAAGAATTAATGGCGGTAATAGGGCCGGTAGCGCCGTTCCTTATTGAAGACACGCTCATTGAAATGGGTGAAGGTACGGATAAGTTTATGGCGGAGCGAATACCTGATCTGATTGAATTGATCAGCGATGAAATTAATGATGGCGAGAAAAAAATAAAATTTCAAAGTGTCATGCTAAACTATATCAAAAAAGGACTTGAGTAAAGTGAAATTTATCAGCTTAAAATGGAAAATAAGCAGTATTTTGATCATCAGTAATTTATTGCTGGGGCTTCTCATCGTTTTCATCGTAAATAAGACCGTGAGTGAAAGCCTTGAAAAAGAATTAATTGAACGCGGCAGAACGATAGCCGTTAACCTGTCGAGCTTTTCCGCGGAACTTATCCTGGCGGAGGATGAGATTGGTTTAAGGCACCTGATTACGGGTGATTTAAATTTTGAAAGTGTTGAATACATATTGATTCATGACAGCGAAGGACGTATCTTAGCAGATACATATAACGGGCAGGTTCCCGAAGTACTGAAAAACAAGAGTCTGGAAGGACGAACGGTCGATGAACTGCCTGAGCTAATTACATTGCAGGACAATGACTTAACATGTTATGATATAACGGGTCCGGTTCAGGATGGCTATTTGGGTTATATTCGTGTCGGAATGAAAAAGGCATATGTTGACGAGACGGTCAGGACAACAATTTTTATTGTAATCCTTACAATATTGAGTATAACTTTTATAGGGATTGTTATTGTAATATTTCTTGCAAATCGGATAATTAAGCCTATCTTATATCTAACAAGGAAAGCTGACGATATCAGCCAGGGAAATCTTGATGAGAAAATCTTTGTAAAAACAAATGATGAAATACAAAGCCTGGGTGAGGCGTTAGAAAGATTGCGGGAAAGTGTGAAAATTGCCTTAGATCGTCTCAAAAAACGTCAAACCTTGCGTATTTAAATAAGAGTGAGGGAAATTTTATGGTACAAATAAGAAAACTCAAAGATGGAAGCCGGCAGGTCATATTAAACGGTAAACAATATGACGGTATCACAAAGGTATTGTCTGAGCTTGCGAACAAAACTAAAGCATCAGCGATATTATTTGCGGATATGAGCGGTCAGTTGATAAGCCAGCGTGGAAACACGGAAGATATGAATACGACTGTGCTTTCCGCCCTTGCCGCGAGTGATTTTGCCGCAACATCTGAAATGGCTAAATTAGTAGGTGAAGAAGCGAAATTTAAACTGCTTTTTCATGAGGGGGAAAAAAGAAATGTGTATCTTTCCAATGTCGGTGATAACTTTTTCCTGGTTGTCGTATTCGATGTAAGCGTGACATTGGGATTGATTCGAATTTATACCAAAAAAGCGATTGAAGATCTTATTTCAATGCTGGAAGATCAATCCGGAGATGATTCTGAAGATTCAAATATTATCGATTCAGATTTTAGCACCCTCCTGGGTGATGCGCTGGATGATACTTTTAAATAATAGGGCATAAACGGTTAAAAGTCGCGAGGATGGAGAATGTTTATAAATTGGGCTTTACAGGAAATAAATCTAAAAATCGTCTATTACGGTCCGGGAATGAGCGGCAAAACAACGAATCTTGAGTATATTCACACGAAGCTCGATCCGTCGCTTACCGGGGAGCTTGTGTCATTGAAAACGAAAGAAGATCGTACCATATTCTTTGATTTTATGCAGATCGAAGTCGGTCGGATCAAAGGCAAAAAACCTAAATTCAACTTATACACTGTTCCGGGACAGGTTTATTACGCTTCGAGCCGTAAAGTAATTCTAAATGGAGTTGACGGAATCGTATTCGTTGCCGATTCACAACCGCATCGGATGGAAGCCAATATTGAGACGCTGCTGGATCTTGAAAGCAATATCAAACAGGACGGGCAGACACTTGAGAATTTTCCATGGGTAATACAATATAATAAACGTGACTTGCCGGGCGTGGAGTCTGTGGAAGTTTTGCAAAAAAGACTTAATTTTTTTGGGGTGCCTCATTTCGAGGGGGTTGCGGTAAAAGGCGACGGTGTTTTCAATACTCTGAAATCTGTGATTAATCTGGTTGTTCAGAACGTACAGACACAACTCTAAGATCAGCGTCCCGATTCTCTGATGCGCAAATGATTTCAATAACCTTCTCTATTGATAAGAGAAGGTTTTTTTTTGTATAATATTCAATAATTTCAGGGAGAACTAAAATAAACACTTTGTCCCGCGATCAGAAAAAAAAGGATAAAAAAGAAATATTTGCATGGACACTGTACGATTTTGCAAATACTTCTTTCAGCGTTATCGTTGTGACGGTAGTATATGCGGTATATTTCAAACAGTATATTGTTTCGGGGCAAACAATATCTTTTTTTGGTATAGAGCGGAATCCGGGAGATTTATACTGGGGGCTTGGCGGCGCTATTTCGATGTTTATAGTTGCTGTAAGTTCGCCATTGCTTGGGGCGATCGCCGATTTTAACAGCCGGAAAAAATATTTTTTATTTGTTTATTCCATGTTTTGTATCGCCAGCACCATTATGCTGACTTTTCTTGAGCCTGGAATGGTTTGGCAGGGGCTATTTCTTTTTGTCGTCGGAAATATCGGTTTTGAAGGCGCCATTGTTTTTTATAACGGATTCTTACCACAGATCTCAAAACCAGACAATATCGGAAAAATATCCGGTTACGGATTTGCCTTCGGATATATCGGTTCTTTATTGTCTCTGCTTATCGCGCTGCCTTATGCAAACATGGCATTTGTCGCGGATGATTTATCACTTATGCGGCCGACATTTCTCTGGGCCGGGCTTTTTTTTCTTGTGTTTTCCACACCGTTTTATTTTATGGTTACCGAAAAAAAATACAATATATCGGTTCAGGTAAACAGCTATGTAAAGGAAGGTTATAAAAGATTCCGTAAAACTCTAAAGATGATCAGGGAATTTCCGGAGATTGTAAAGTTTTTAATTGCCTATTTTATCTATATAGACGGGGTTAATACTGTTATTTACTTTGGCGGGATTTTTGCGAAAGATACACTCGGATTTTCGATGGTTGAAATAATAACATTTTTTGCGATAATTCAATTCTCGGCAATTTCAGGTGCCTATGTATTTGGCTTTCTTACAGATAAACTTGGTCCCAAGAAGACCATCAATCTCACATTATTTATGTGGATGGGGGTCTCTGTCGGCGCATTTTTCTCCTATGATCAACTCTCATTTTATGCGGTTGGATTGATCGCGGGTATAGCCATGGGTTCATCACAGTCAGCCAGCCGGGCACTGATGGGTATTCTGATCCCTGAAGGAATGGAAGCGGAATTTTATGGATTCTACGCGTTGACGGGGAAATTTTCGTCTATTCTGGGTCCACTGCTCTTTGGTATCATTTCCACCACCACAGGAAGTCAGAGAATAGCGGTTCTTTCTGTTTTGTTGTTTTTTGTGGCGGGTTTTGCGTTATTCCAGAGAGTTGATGAAAAGGTCACCTATAAAAAAGTGGTAATCTGATCAAAAAATGTCATACGAATATAAGAATTAACTTGTTCAAACTGGTGAAAATATTTATATTCGCAGCTCTGTTAATGATGATCCTGGATGTGGAAACCTTTCAGGCTTCTGAGAACAAGAGAATAGAATATGGCCGCTATCATTTTATATATGAAGTGGGTGACAGCGTTCTTGTCCGGATGCTACTTGAGAAGGTTTCGCCAAAAATAACAGAGCTTGAAAAATTTTTTGGGTATAAGCCCGGAAGTGTGATCACAATTTGCATCGCGTGTTCTGACAAAGCATTCAGAGCCGCTACCGAAGATGCCGTTCCCGAATGGGCTCAGGCAGTTGCTCACATCAGACGGCGCTTGATTGTGATGAAGCTCGATGATGCGGAACAGATCAAGCGTTCTCCGCAGGTATTGATGCATGAATTGGCGCACATGTTCATCGCTCAGAGATTGAATGATGAACAGATACCGGTCTGGCTGAATGAGGGAATCGCGGAATATATTAGCCGCGCGGAATTTGGTCTGGATGAGAAGGTCATGCTGGCAAACGCGCTGCAGAGCAAAAGTATTCTGCCTTTGAGCGCGCTTGATTCGCTCTTTAATTTTAGAAAACCCAAGGCAAGATTAGCGTATGCGGAAGCCTACTCTGCGGTACAGTATTTTATCTCGCAGTTTGGTGAGATAAAAATTCAGGAACTGCTGCAAAATTTGGGTATGTATAGTTCCGTAAATGATGCTTTTCTCGCGACGATTGGATACGATCAGATAGATTTTGAAATTATGTGGTATCAGGATATTTATGATAGATTGCGTTGGTTAGTTATTTTGAACTTTGACAATGTATTTTGGGTCATAATAGGAATCCTTTTTGTTCTGGCTATCATAATCGTCAAAATAAAGAACAGAAAAATCATCCGCGGCTGGGATGAAGATGACCATAAAATAATTTAACTAACTTAACCACTTTAATTCGGAGAGGTAAATTGTATATTCCAAGAAAAATTTTCTTTACGAAGGGGGTCGGCAAAAGCCGGGAGCAATTAACTAGTTTTGAAATGGCTTTAAGAAATGCAGGTCTCGCGCCATTTAACCTGGTCGCTGTTTCGAGTATTTATCCGGCAGGTTGTGAAATAATCGAGCGGGAAGAAGGATTAAAAGAAATGACCGCCGGGCAGATTGTACACGCTGTTTACAGCAGAAACGCGACAAATGAGCCTAATCGGCTTCTTGCCGCTTCAATCGGAGTAGCTATACCGAAAGATGTCACCGCGTACGGATATCTTAGTGAACATCATAGTTTTGGTGAAGTGGAAAAAAAGGCCGGTGATTATGCGGAAGATCTGGCGGCAGAGATGCTGGCGACGATTTTGGGAGTGGAATTTGATCCCGAAGCAAGTTGGGACGAAAAAAGACAAATCTGGCAAATTTCAGACAAGATTGTGCAGACATCGAACATGACGCAATGCTCGCATGGTGATGAAAATGGTTTATGGACGACCGTATTTACCGCGGCTGTTTTGCTTCCCTAAATAACCGGTTCGTGAAGCATCTTTTGGGGATATAGTTAAATTGCATCGCTTATTGAATCTACAATCCCGGATCCATAGGCATTCCGCCTAACCGGGATTTTTTTTAATTTTGAAGAAACCGAGGGAATGTTTTAGATGAAAGATTTTTTGGGTATAGAATCACCGTATATTGATTATAATTCGGCCCGCGCAGTTGTGATCCCGGTGCCGTTTGAGCATACCACAAGTTACGGGCAAGGCACAAAACTAGGCCCTCAGGCGATTATTGATGCTTCCGCATACGTTGAACTATATGATGAAGAATATGATCGTGAGATGTATAGGTCTGGTGTGCACACAGCACCGGCTCTCCATTTTAGGAATAACCCGGAAGATGATTTTGATACCATCACCAGAGAATTCAGGCGTGTACTTGCAGATGGCAAGTTTCCCGTCGGCCTGGGAGGTGAACATTCAGTAAGTTACCCCATCTATCGCGCGTTTCACGAAAAGTATGATCATCTAAGTGTATTGCAGTTTGATGCGCATTCTGATCTGAGAGAGTCCTATGAAGGAACACCTTATTCGCACGCCAGCGTTATGCGGAGGATTTATGACCTGAATAAGGATATCGTTCAGGTGGGTATTCGCTCGCAGTGCATCGAAGAAGCGCAATTTATAAAGGAAAATAAAATAAATACATTTTATGCTCATTCACTGCGGAAAAGCGGTCTGAGTGATGATATTATTGACCGCTTAAATGAAAATGTATTCATTACAATAGATGTGGATTATTTTGATCCATCTATCATGCCGTCAACAGGGACTCCGGAGCCGGGCGGATTTTTGTGGTACGAAACGGTGGAATTTTTGACACATGTGTTTAAACAAAAAAATGTGGTTGGATTTGATGTGGTTGAACTTAGTCCGAAGGCCGGCGTCATTCATCCTGATTTTTTCGCGGCAAAACTGATATATAAAATGTTAACCCTAAAATTTTTATGATCAATGTAGTTTACAGGTGGTTTTGATGAAAAAAGTTAAATTTGTGCTGGGGATACACAATCATCAGCCGATTGGTAATTTTGATTTTGTTTTCGAGGAAGCTTATCAGAAATCGTATCTGCCATTTCTCGAAGTACTCCAAAGACATCCTAAAATTAGAATTTCAATACATTTTACGGGTATTTTGCTGGATTGGATAGAAAT
This sequence comes from Calditrichaceae bacterium, assembly GCA_050173015.1. Lineage (GTDB taxonomy): Bacteria > Calditrichota > Calditrichia > Calditrichales > JBFXGD01 > JBFXGD01. The sequence continues at coordinate 187,257 of JBFXLE010000003.1, read as the reverse complement.
CCATCATCCCGAATTGCTGGATATGATAAAAGAGATGACCGGGGCGGGTCAGCTGGAAATTATGAGTGGCGGTTATTACGAGCCGATAATATCGGTTATTCCCCCAAATGATCGTAAAGGCCAGATAAAAAAATTAACCAACCGCGTTAAAGATCTTTTCGGATATGATGCAACGGGTATGTGGATGGCTGAGCGCGTATGGGAGCCAACTTTGCCGACAACCCTTTCAGAAGCCGGGATCAGTTACTCTGTCGTGGATGATACGCATTTTAAATATGCGGGTCTGACAGAAGATGAACTTACCGGATACTTTATTACGGAAGATTTGGGGAACAAAGTCTTTCTTTTTCCCATTAGTAAACATCTGCGATACACCATCCCGTTTCAGGATCCACAAGCCACTATTTCATATTTGAGGGATATGGCTACCGAAGATGGAAAAAATGTGATTGTTTTCGCGGACGACGGTGAAAAGTTTGGCGTGTGGCCGGAAACGTATCGTCATGTTTATGAAAATGGCTGGCTGGAAAAATTTTTTACCGCCGTTGAGGAGAATATGAACTGGATCGAGATGCTCCATTTCGACGAGGTGTTTGAACGGGTTCAGCCGAAAAATAAAATATTTTTGCCTACGGCCTCTTATTCAGAGATGATGCACTGGTCATTATTTCCAAAAACCTTTAATGATTTTGAAGTATTTGAACATGAGTTGAAGGAGAAAAATTTATTCGACAGATACGGTATATTTGTAAGGGGCGGATTCTGGCGGAATTTTATGACAAAATATCCTGAAGTAAATAATATGCATAAAAAAATGCTTCGGGTTAGTCAAAAACTATGGACAGTTGCTGATAAAAATCAGGCGCGACTATCACCGGCATTTGATCAGCTTTGGGCGGGCCAGTGTAACTGTCCCTATTGGCACGGTGTGTTCGGTGGACTGTATCTAAGTCATCTTCGTCACGCGATTTATAACAGCCTGATCAACGCGGAAAAAATTCTGGACAAATTTCAGCCGCCCGATTACCCGGTTTTGGAAGTTTATGACTTCGATCTTGATGGCCGGGATGAAGTTTTGGTTGAAACACCGGTTCATAACGTTTATTTTAAACCCATGGCCGGCGCGGCTATGTTTGAGTATGATTATAAACCGGCTGCCAAAAACCTGCTGGACACGATGACGCGCAGAAAAGAAGGCTATCATTATAAATTGAAAGACGCCAGGATTGTTGGTGAAAATCAGCCAAATGGTACAGAAGGCACGGCAAGTATCCATGATCTTGTGTTGGCGAAAGAAGCCGGCCTTGAGAAGTACTTAAATTATGACTGGTATGAACGTAAATCATTTATCGATCATTTCATCAATCCTGATTCAACGATTAATGATTTTTTCAACTCAAAATATGATGAATTGGGTGATTTTGTCTTAGAGCCTTATACTCTGAAGCATAAAGTGAAAAATAAGGATTATGTCACTCTTGATTTTGAGAGAAGCGGTTTTGTCAGATTGAACGATAAACCGGTGAATCTGATTCTGGAAAAAAGAGTGACTATCTATAACACCGGTTCGGAGATTGTCGCGGAGTACAAAATAAAAAATCCGGGAAAAGAAAAATTATCACTGGACTTTGGCGTTGAATTCAATTTCGGGCTGCAGGCCGGTCACGCCGATGACCGCTATTACTATTTGGTCGCCGGAAAACCTGAAAATCCTTATCTGGATTCAATGGCAGAAATCAACGACATCGATTTTATAGGTTTGAAGGATGAATATATGAAAATCGATATTCAGCTTAAATCAGATAAAAAAGCCAAAATTTGGCGGATGCCAGTTGAAACAATTTCTCTTTCAGAAGCCGGATTTGAACGTGTATATCAAAGTTCATCTGTATTGTTGATGTGGAAAACGGAGTTCTCAGATGAGTGGTCGGTTAAAATCAATCATCGTGTAGAAACAATTTAGAACGAGGTGGTCATGCCACGGAACAAATCAATATTTCCCCTGCTTTTTCTGTTGTTGGCCCTGCTGACATTTGTTGCCTGGCAGTATGACGGATATTTGTTCGCGGATGGGGATGAAATTTCCGCGAAGAAACAGAATGTTCAGAAGATTAATGAAGTGCTGGGATATGTCCAAAATTATTATGTAGATGATGTGGATTGGAATAAATCGATGAATGGCGCCATAAAAGGCATGCTGGAAACACTTGATCCGCATTCGGTATATTTCACAGCTGAAGAAGCAAGACAGAATGAAGAAAATTTTCAGGGTCGCTATGAAGGCATAGGAATCCATTATGACGTTATTGAAAGCTATCTCACGGTGATCTCTGTTATTCCGGGTTCTCCTTCCGAAGAAGCCGGGTTGATGGCCGGTGACCGAATTATAATGATAGACAATGTAAGCGCCTACGGTATCAATTCAACCGAAGTGCCAGCCAAGCTGAAAGGCCCCAAGGGGACACCGGTAAAAGTAACGGTAGCCCGAGAGGGATTTGATGAACCGATTGAATTTACGCTGATCAGAGATGAAATACCGATTTTTACAGTCAATACATATTTTATGGCAGATGAAATCACCGGTTATATCTGGCTGAATCGTTTTGCGAGTACCACGGCCGATGAGGTGGAGACAGCTCTTATTACTCTTGAAAAACAGGGTATGAAGAGACTTCTTTTAGACCTAAGGGGAAATGGCGGAGGGTATCTGCGCCAGGCGGTCGAGATCGTCGGCAAATTTATTGATGGCCATGATCTTGTAGTGTACACGAAAGGGAGGCTTCCAAGATATGATGAGGAATATTTTACCGATGATTTTGGGAGTTCGATAAAACGGGATTATCCACTGGTGATCTTGATAGACCATGGATCAGCAAGCGCATCGGAAATTGTTGCGGGAGCTATTCAGGATTACGACCGCGGGCTTATTGTGGGAACAAATAGTTTTGGAAAAGGGCTTGTCCAGAATGAATTTGTGTTAAATGATGACTCAAAACTCAGATTGACGGTGTCAAAGTATTATACTCCGAGCGGCAGACTGATCCAAAGGCCTTATAAGGATAAAAATATCGGAGAATATTACACGGACCTTAACTATGATGACGAGAGGCTCGATTCAACAAAATCCGTAACCGATGACAGTGTTAAAGAAAGACCGGTGTACACAACCAAAGGGGGAAGGAGCGTGTTTGGCGGCGGGGGAATCACGCCTGATACGATAGTCGTTTATAAAAGTTATTCGAAATCCCCGAAGATGACTCAGAAATTTTTACAAAAACGAATCTTTTTTGAAGTCGCCACACATTTTTCAAATCACAATACTCATTGGAAAGACCGGTATGCTGATTTTCTGAAGGACTTTAAGGTCGATCCGGATCTCCTGTTAGCCCTTCGTTCCGCCGCGGAGAAGAAGAATATTAAGTTTAGTGGTGATGAATTTCAAAATGATGAGGAATTCCTGAAAATCCGGCTAAAAGCCGAGATTGCCAGGACTTATTGGGGGGTGAGCAGTTATTGGCAGGTTTTCTCTCAATATGATAATCAATTTCAGACAGCAGTGAAATTATTCCCTGAATCAATAAAATTGGCACAGTTAGGTCAAAGCCCGCAGAATCAAAAATAAATTGACTTTAAAAGTTAAAAATATTATACTTGAAAACATTCTATGGTTTGGAAATCGTGGTTAAATAAGTACAACGAAAAATATAATTAGGAGTTATTGGTATGGTAGAGCTTTTTTTAGCCGGTGGGATATTCATGTGGCCGATCCTTGGTCTGTTGATCATTGGGCTGGCTTATTCATTGGAACGCTTATGGACTTTAACACGGGCATCTGTAAATACTAGAAAATTTTTGACCAGGTTACATGCGGCATTACAGGAAGGTGGCATTGAAGGCGCTGCCGCGGAATGTGAAAAAACAACTGGCCCGGTCGCTTCAATATTACATGCGGGTCTTTCAAGAGCCGATAAAGGATTGTCGCATGTGGAGAAAGCAATCACAAACGCTGGATCTATCGAAATGGCATTTCTTGAAAGAGGTATGGTTGTGTTGACAACGGTTATCGTTCTGGCACCGATGTTAGGATTTACCGGAACAGTAGCCGGTATGGTTGGCGCTTTTGACGCTATTAAGAAAGCTAATGATATTTCTCCTGCTATCGTAGCGGGTGGTATTTCTCAGGCTTTGTTGACCACGCTTTTTGGTTTGGTTGTCGCTATGATCATTCAGGTGTTTTACAACTTCTTCACATCCAGAATTGATAAATTGATCATTGATATGGAAGAAAGTTCCGTCGAGCTAATGGATGCATTAATTGAAATGCAAGATTCCAATAAATAATTACCCTGTTAATTGAGGAAGAAATATGTTACTCGGTAAAAAACGAGATAAAAACGTTGAAATTCCGTCAGCATCCTTGTCTGACATCGTTTTCCTGTTGTTGATTTTCTTCCTGGTAACAACATCCATTGATACGGAAAAAGGTTTGGATTTGGTACTTCCCGCTCCGGGTGATATCGAAATTAAAGTTCCAAAGAAGAATCTAACCAATCTGCTTGTGAATGCACAGGGACAAATTTTGTTGGATAACGAGCTCATTGAACTCTCTGATGTCGCGCGGGCGGTAAAAGAGAAGATTTATGAAAATGAGTTGTTGATCGTTTCTGTGAAAACGGATAAAGAAACAAGATACGAAACTTATATCAAAGTTTTAGATCAACTAAAAAAGGCGGAAGCAAAACGTATATCACTGGCTGAACCAGAAGAAGATTAACACTAGAGGCTGTATATTATGAAATTTTCGAAAAAAAGTAAGATAAATGTTGCGATCCCGACGGCATCCATGCCGGATATCATCTTCATGCTTTTGATATTTTTTATGGTCGCGACTGTTTTTAAGCAATATTCGGGCTTGAAAGTACAGCTTCCTGATGCCGTAAAAATTAAGAAAATCGAAGGATCGAAACGCCATGTTGCCACAATTTGGCTGGATAGAGACAGCCAGATAATTTGTGATGACGTAGCAATTAAAAAAGTTAATGATTTGCGTAATGTCGTATATCAAAAATTAGTAACTGATCCTCAACTTATCGTCGCGTTGAAAATTGATAAAACGGCCAATATGGGAATTGTAAATAAAGTGCATCAGGAACTAAGGAAAGCAAGTGCACTTCGAATTAATTATTCAGCAATACCAGGAGTATTTTAAATGAAGGCATTGAAAAAAAATCCTGAAGCTGACTTGAGACTAAAATATAGAAAAGCCCTGGAAGCCGCAATTGCAATATCATTGTTAATACTGATATTGGTATTTTATGCATTTAAGAAATTCGAAACCGGGATGACTCTTCCGGAACAACCGGATATTATCATCGAAACGATCGAAATTCCTAAAACACAGCAGGTCCAGAAACCACCTCCCCCATCAAGACCATCTATACCTGTGGAATCTGAAGATGAAGATTTGCTGGACGATGTAACAATTGCAGAAACAGAGGTTAATTTTGAACGATTTGAAGAGTTACCTCCTCCTCCTCCACCTGAAGAAGATGAAGTTTACGAATTCTTCGCCGTTTCTGAGAAACCGGTGCTGGTTCACAAAGAGACACCTCAGTTTCCTGATTTGGCCCGTAAAGCCGGTATTGAAGGAATTGTAGTCATTACTGTGACCATCAGCAAAACAGGTATAGTTCAGGATGCGAGAGTTTTTAAATCGATACCTATGTTAGACGAGGCAGCTTTGGAAGCGGCAAAGAAGTGTACCTTCAAACCCGCTAAGCAAAGGGATAAATTTGTAAAAGTTAAAATGAACATTCCTTTCCAGTTCAAACTCAAATAAAAAAGGGCAACCATATGGTTGCCTTTTTTTTTCTAAATTTTCCGCTGATATTTTCCAGAAACCCTAAATGCATATATCAATCTTTGTATATTTCTTAATAATTTCCGTATCTATATTCAAAAATGACAGACACATTGATCGGGATGAGTGTATAATAGTGTCAAAAATGCTATAATATGGTCACAATACGCAAAATTGTATTCATAATACCGGATTGTGAAAATGCAAAATGTCACAAAATGTGAAAAAAATAGATCAGCACCATAATAATTATTGCGGAGATTAAATGGTACTCGTATATTGCACCCTTTAAGAAATTAAATCATGGTGATCGGGAAAGGATGCTTATGGAGTACTGGTTTATAGTTAATCCCCGTTCAGGCAAAAAAAATAAATCCGATGAGATTAAAAATCTTATTAAACAGCATTTTCAGCATCAAACCTCACATCGGTACCGAATGATTTTTACTGAAGGTCCCGGGCATGGAAGAGTCATCGCCAGGGAGGCTGTGAGCGAGGGTATTGACTATGTGGTTTCGGTCGGTGGCGACGGGACAATGAATGAAGTTGCGGGAGGTCTTGTAAACAGTGAGACAATATTCGGGGTTATACCCACGGGATCGGGAAATGGATTCGCCAGATCTCTGGGAATTCCTCTTGATACCGGAAAGGCGATTTCCTTTATAATGAACTCCCACCCCAGGAGTATTGATGTCGGGCGCATTGCGGACGATTATTTTTTTGGCGTGGCCGGTGTCGGATTTGACGCGCAGATCGGCGCCCGGTTTCAGGAATTTGGTCTTCGAGGTCCTCTTCCATATTTCTATATCGGTGTGAAAGAATATTTTAAATATCAGTTTGAAGAATTTAGGATCATCAGTAATGAACAAACAAGTATTGTACGACCGCTATTGATTACAATCGCAAATTCTCCACAATATGGCAATGGCGCGGTCATCGCGCCCGGAGCGGATCTTGAGGACGGGTTACTAGACGTGTGTATTATCGAAAAAATTCCTTTTATTGAGGGATTGCTAAAAATCGGAACTTTATTCAACAATAAAATAGATACACTTTCCACATACAGCAGATTTCAGACAACTGAACTAAAAATAATACGTTCCGGAAAAAGCGGTTTGTACCACGTGGATGGAGAACCTAAAAAGAGTCTATCAGAATTGAAGATAAAGATTTTACCAAAAGCGTTAAACGTATGTTCAAAAAAGCAATAAACAAGGAGGGGTAGAATGACCAGGCAAGAAATTCTTAAATTAGTGAAGGAAAACGATGTTGCGTTTCTCCGGTTACAGTTTACAGATATTATGGGCGCTAATAAAAATGTTGAGCTGCCACGAAGTCAGTTTGAAAAAGCGCTTGATGGTGAGATTATGTTTGATGGTTCATCCATTGAGGGATTTGCCAGGATCGAGGAGTCAGATCAGCTTTTAAAACCGGATTTTGACACATTTGTCATCCTTCCCTGGGATAACGGAAAAGGCAAGGTAGCGCGCATGATTTGTGATATTTATTCAACAGATCATGAGCCGTTTGCCGGTGACCCAAGATATATTTTAAAACGCGTTATCGCAGAAGCCGAACAGATGGGTTTTACCATGGTGGCCGGTCCGGAACCGGAATTTTTCTTGTTTCAGAAAAATACCAACGGTATCGCAAGTACAATTACTCACGATTCTGCAGGATATTTTGATCTTGCCCCTATTGATCTCGGTGAAGATGCCAGACGGGATATGATAAATATTCTGATTAAGTTGGGATTTGAGATAGAAGCTGCCCACCATGAGGTCGCTCATGGACAGCATGAAATTGACTTCAAATATGAGGAAGCTTTAAAAACAGCGGATAACATCTCAACCTTCAGGTGGGTGGTACGCCGTGTTGCGTTTGCTCATGGTTTACATGCCACTTTTATGCCCAAACCTGTTTTTGGGATCAACGGGTCGGGAATGCATGTTCATCAGTCTTTATTTAAAGGTGATACGAACCTGTTTTATGATCCAAATGAAAAATATCAGTTAAGCCAGATCGCGATGCAGTACATAGGAGGAATATTGAAACACGCGCGCAATTTTTCCGCCATCACAAACCCTACCGTCAATTCCTACAAGCGGTTGGTACCCGGTTATGAAGCTCCTGTGAATGTAGCCTGGTCAGAAAAAAACCGCAGCCCTCTGGTTCGTGTTCCCGCAAAAAGAGGCAAGAGTACAAGAATTGAATTGCGTATGCCGGATCCTGCATGTAATCCCTATCTTGCCCTTGCCGTGATGTTAAAATCCGGACTCGACGGGATTAAGAATAATATTAAGGCCAAAGACCCCGTGAATAAAAATATCTTTACGATGAGCAGTCGTGAAAAACAGCGGTTACAGATAAAGGAATTACCAGCGAATCTTTTTGAAGCAGTGGAATTAATGGAAAAAGACACGCTCATAAAAGAAGCGCTTGGAGAACATGTATTTAATCATTTTATAGCGGCAAAAAGGGCAGAGTGGCAGGAATACATCACACAGGTTCATCAATGGGAAGTTGACCGCTATTTATCATATTATTAATTCAAATGAAAATGCCGGAACGCAAATGATTCCGGCTTTTTCTTTTATGCGGGTTGATTTTGTGACGGATTGATGGTTAACTTATATCTTAGTACATGATTTATAAATGAGGCTACAATGGCGGTTTTTCAGACTTCTCTAAAGGTACGGAGCTATGAATGCGATATGTATGGGCATGTGAACAACGCAACTTTTTTGAACTATCTTGAATATGGACGGGTTGAACTGCTCAATGAATTGGGATACACACTCGATTCACTAAAAGCGGATGGATTTTTACTGCCGATTATAAAAATCGAGATTGAATATAAACAACAGGTGTTAATGGGTGATCATCTGACGATCACTGTGGAGTGGGAACGTCGGGGTAGAAGTTCCGCTACATTCAGACAAAATATTTTTAAGGATTCATCTAAGTCGCCGGTAGCAAGCGCGATTGCGTCATGGGTCGCGACGGATTTAACCGGGACCCCCATACAGATTCCTCAAGAATTTATCCAACGCTATGAAAGAACTTTTGGCCCGGTTTCTTTAGTTACAAAAAAGATAAGATCATTAGACTAAGTTGGATAAAACATGGCAATAAAACTCCAGGACATCGCATCAAAAATTGATCAGGAAGAATCGACTTTACTTTCACGATATGCAACGCAAAACGCGCAGGCAATCCGGAACCATCCTGAAAGGGATATTCATTCCCGCCCGCCTTACGCGTTGGACAGAGACCGGATTATTTACAGCGGAGCATTCCGCCGCTATACGGGAAAAACACAGGTTATATATTTTGCATCGATGCTTGATGAACAACTCACTAGCCGAAGCTTACATACATTAAGCGTCGCTCAGATTTCCAAGACGATTGGACGGTTCCTTTCATTAAACACAGATTTAATTGACGCAATTGCACTCGGGCACGATTTGGGACATCCTCCTTTCGGCCATGACGGGGAAAAATTTCTTAGCAAGGTCAGTATAAAACATGGAATTGGTCAGTTTCATCATAATATCCAAAGTCTGAGAGTTGTAGATAGGATAGCGAAGAAGGGACAAGGGTTAAATTTAACCTTTCAAGCCAGAGACGGAATCCTTTCACACAATGGTGAGGTACATAACCAGGGGCTTGAACCGAATCTGTCAAAATCAGAAAAAGATTTAACAGAATATATTCTCAAAATGGAACAGGGCGAAATTACGGATATGATGCCGGCAACACTTGAGGGATGTGTGGTTCGTCTGACGGATACGATCGCGTATATTGGTCAGGACATCGAAGATGCCATCCGTATAGGCTTAATAAAACGTGATGATCTTCCGGATGATCTGAGATCGGTTTTAGGATCTTATAACGGCCAGATTATTGAAACTCTTGTGAACGATGTGGTGGTTACCAGTTATGAAAAGAAATATGTGAGCTTTAGTCCTAAAATTTCAACAGCTCTGTTTAAGCTTAAGGAATTTAATTATGAGAATATCTACAGACAATCAAAACTCAAAGTGAATCATGAGCGCATCAAACGCGGATTTGAATTTTTATTTAACTACTATCTGGATTCACTGAATAAAAAAGACCGCGACAGCGAAATTTTTCAGCACTTTCTAAATTCAAAATCTGAAAAATATCTTAATAACCAATCAGCGGAACTAAAGGTACGGGATTTCATAGCGGGAATGACTGACCGATATTTTACGCAAATACTGCAAAAAATCATCATACCGGAGGCGACCGGATTCCAGATTACAAACGGATAAATGATTGCTCTGTATCGATCATGGGATTATATTAGAAAACATACACAAAATAAATTGGGTTTAACTCCCCCATCGCGAAGGGAATAGATATGTCAAACGAGAATTTAGCAAAACTTAACCGCCAGATTGATGACCTTGGGACGGAAGCCATTGAATTGATGAAAAATATTATTCCGATTAAATCATTGGGACCTTTAAATGATGGAAGCGGAGAGAGTGAAAAAGCGGAATTTATAAAAGATTATTTAAAGGCAATTGGAATTAAAGAGATCGAGGAATATCCGGCGCCGGATCCTTCTGTTCCGGGAGGACTGCGCCCCAATCTGGTCGCGAGGATACCGGGAAAGAACAGGAATCGAACTGTCTGGATTATGGCTCATTTGGATGTGGTGCCGGAAGGTGATCGATCCAAATGGGATACGAATCCTTTTGAAGCGGTGATCAAAAATGGGAAAATATACGGTCGCGGGACTGAAGACAATAACCAGGGCCTCGTTAGTGCGATTATGACTGCAAAGGCCTTTACAGATGAAGGCATCCAGCCTGAAAATAATCTTGCGATTTTATTAGTCTCAGACGAGGAGACGGGAAGCCGGTTCGGCCTTGAATTTATGATTGAAAATCATTCGGATCTGTTTAAAAAAGAAGATATTTTTATCGTACCCGATGCCGGGGAGTCCGATTCAAGTATGATAGAAGTGGCAGAAAAATCAATTTTATGGATCAAATTTAAAACACGAGGCAGACAGGTGCATGCCAGTATGCCTGAGAAGGGCATCAATGCCTTCAAGGCAGCTTCCAATCTTGTTGTGGAACTTGATCAGCTGCATCAGTTGTTCGGCGCGTCAGATCCGGTATTTGACCCGCCCATCAGTACCTTTGAGCCGACAAAAAAGGAATCAAATGTGCCAAACATCAATACGATTCCCGGTGATGATGTTTTTTATCTTGACTGCCGGATAATTCCGGAATACTCAATTGAAGATGTGTTGGCCCGGGTTAAAGATATCTGTGATGGCATTGAGAAGAAATTCAATGTGAAGATTGAGATATCGACTGAACAAAAAGAACAGGCCGCGCCCGCGACGCCGGTTGACGCACCGGTGGTAATGGCATTAAAAAAGGCGGTTAAAGATGTTTACAATACGGACGCGAAAGCGATGGGTATCGGCGGCGGTACGGTTGCCGCTATTTTTAGACGCGCCGGATTCAATGTGGCGGTTTGGTCCACAATAGATGATCTCGCGCATCAGCCTAATGAATATTGTGTCATCGAAAATCTTGTTAATGATACCAAGGTTTTTGCTCATGTTTGTATGCAGAATCTGTAGGATCATCCTAAAATCAATCATTTTAATTACTTGACATGAATTGGGTGATCATCTAAATTTAATAAATTATGGCGGGAGTAATTCAGTGGTAGAATGTCAGCTTCCCAAGCTGGACGTCGCGGGTTCGAACCCCGTCTCCCGCTCTTTCCATTGTGATAAATGTTCTAAAGTCAGATAGATAGGCTTTTTCATATATAGAAAGTGTTCCGGTTCATGAGACACAATTTAACTGAAAAAGAGCCAAATAGCAGCGTGCCTGGTGACTTTTATCACAGACTCAAGCACACCAATTCTTTTAATTGAACTCATCTTCATTTGAACCGTCTCTAATTTTGCACATAAATTAATGTATGGAGGATTTCATGAGAAGGTCTTATTATTTATTGGGAATCGTGATAACTGTTTTATTCTCATTTTTGGTGTTGAATGCGCAGATCTATCAGCAGGTTCCCAATGCCGGTACAGTTAATTGGCAGGATCAGGTTATTCGCGCGACCGGTATTGGCGCTCCCAATCCCAATGTTCCTTTGGCAGCCCAGCGTGCTGGCGCAATTAGAGCCGGGGAAATGGATGCGCTGCGTCAATTGCTGGAAACTGTAAAAGGTATGAATCTGACATCAGAAACAATCGTAAGAAATGCTATGGTTGAAAGTGATGTCATTACTTCGAAAGTCAGCGGCGTAGTCAAGAATTTTAGAAAAGTTGACACGAGATATCTCAGCGACGGAAGTGTGGAAGTCGATGTTGAAATCCCCATCAGCGGAATATTACTGGACGCTCTGTTGCCTCAGCAGATTGGCGGTGTGAATCCAAACATGATGTACAATGCCGCTCAGCCTCAACCGACATATCAGAACGCGGTATATACAGGGCTGATTATCGATGCCAGGGGTTTAGGGCTCCGGCCGGCAATGGCGCCGAAAATCGTGGATGAAACCGGTAATGAAGTTTATGGTACCGGATACGTAAGCCGTGATTATGCCGTGCAGATTGGTGTTGTAGGTTATGATAAAGATCTGAATCGGGCGAAAACCAATGAAAGAGTTACCAATAATCCTGTGATTGTTAAAGGCCTCAAAGTATCAGGATCAAATAAGGCTGATGTGGTGATTAGCAATAGCGACGCCGCAAATATAATGGCAGCAGCAAAAAATCTAAATTTTATGGAACAGTGCAAAGTAATGATCATTTTAGATTAACAGGAGAAAGAACATGCGAAACGCTATGATAAAAATATTCGTGTTAATTGTTGCTTCTGTTTTTATTTTTCAGGGGTGTGCCGCTCCTAAGGAGAGAAAAGCGGAATCTATTCTGGATACTCCCGAATATCATTATAATCAGGGTGTGAAATTTTTAAATAGTAATGACCTAAGTAATGCGGAACGTGAGTTTAATCTCGCTAAAGGCTTAAAAGCAAATTTCGCTCCGGCATATGAAGGTCTTGGAATCGTGAAATTGGAAAAGGGTGATCTCGCCGGCGCAGAGATTCTGATAAAGGAGTCTCTGAGCAAGGACGGTGATTGGATACCGGCAAAAGTGGCAAAAGGGCGTCTTTACATTGCTCAGAATAAATTCGAAGACGCGGTGGATGAGTTAAAAGACGCGGTGGATGATGTAAACGGATCAAAATCCGTCAAAGACAAAAAGGGCGTAAAAAAAGATGCTTATTACTGGATGGGTGTTGCCTATAAACAATGGGGCAAATATATCGAAGCGCAAACTTCATTCCAGAAAATCCTGGAAATAGACAATACGGATACCCGGGCAAGCAAGGCAATTAAGGAATTGGCGGAATATCAGGCCGCGGTCGCCGGGCAGTCACCGGAATTAAGAAAAATAGCGGCTCAAAAAGAAATTACCCGCGCAGATGTGGCCATTCTGTTTGTAACCGAATTACCCGTTGAAAAAATCTTCCGGAAATCACCATCACAGCAAAAAATCGGTTTCCAGGCCCCCGGGCAGACAATGATGGGTAAACGCGAAGCAGCACCAGGCGCCCCTGAATGGGCCGCGACTGATGTTGCGGAAGATTATTGGGCAAAATCATTTATAGATAAAAGTCTTCAATTGGGGATCATAGATAAATACCCGGATGGAACATTCCGTCCTAATGAAAAAGTAAATCGTGCTGAATTTGCCAGATTGATAGAGCATTTTCTTGTAAAAGCATGGGATGATTCCAAAATGGAGACACAATTTTTCGGAGAAATGTCCCCATTCGCGGATGTTCTGAATACATCCCCGGTATTTAACTCGGTCATGGTTGTATCAACACGGGGAATTATGCCGGGATTTGAAGATGGTACCTTTAAACCCCTCCAGGTCGTATCAGGTGCTGAGTCGCTTAACATCATAAGAAATTTGAAATCCAAGTTTTAAATTCAGGGGAGGGAATTGCCTCCCCGTTTAAATAAATTGAAATGGATTAGCGATATGAAAAAAATTTTTACGATTGTTTTTTTGGTGTTTTCGATTACAAGCCTGGCTTTATCGCAATATCCCGGTAGCGCGGCCGGACAATCGCCGGATGAAACCAAAACGGTAGTAGCGACCGGATTCGGCGCAATTCTGAGCGGTGATATGGTTAAAGCAAAGGAAGACGGTGTAAATGACGCGCTACGAAAAGCAGTTGAACAGGTGGTCGGTACGATTATTGACGCGAACACGGTCACAGAAAACTTTATGACACTTGAAGATAACATCTACTCACGGACAACCGGTTATGTGCAAACCTATGATGTGATAGGGACCAATCAGCGACCGGATAATTCTCTCGAAGTAACGGTGCGGGCTGTGGTTAAGGCCGGGAATCTAAAAAATGACCTGCAGGGAATATTAACGGTTTTGAAAAGTGAGGGAATGCCTCGATTGATGGTAGTGGTTGATGAAGAAAATATCGGCCAGTATCGCGGATGGATCTCAACGGATTTGAACACCACCGAAACGGCTTTGATGAATGAATTAATGTCCTATGGATTCCCATTTGTAGATGCCGCTACCGCAAAGTCGAATGTTGCAAAGGATGCATTAAGCGCGGCAATGACCGGAGATTCTCAAGCCGCCGCCAATATCGCCAAACGAAGCGGCGCGGAAATTTTAATAATCGGAACCGCCAGAACTACTGTGACACAACCCCCGGTTATGCAGTCGTCGGGAATGAAATCCTGCAATGCTAATTTGACCTTACGCGCGGTAAGGGCGGATGACGCTGTTGTAATTGCAACGAGCAGCGCCCGTGGAGTTAACGCGCATATTGATGATTTAACGGGTAGCACGCTTGCTTTGGAAAAAGCCGCGAAACAGGCAGCTGTCGAATTAAAAAATAAAATTGTCGAAAAATTTCAGAAAAATCAGTTTGAAACGAGACAGATTCAGTTACAAATATTGAATATTAGTAATTTCAGCCAGTTGAATACCTTAAAAAACAGCCTCCCGTATTATGTTCGCGGACTTAAAAAAGTGTATCAGAGAAGCTTTGAATCCGGAACGGCATTATTTGATATTGAAATTACTCAAAAAGCAGAGACCGTTGCCGCTGAATTATCGAACAAGACGATTGAGGGGCTTAATCTTGAAATCATATCTGTGACACAAAACAAAGTCACCGCTAAAATTCTAACCGGTGATGGAGGGGTTAATCAGAGTGGAGGTCTTAGATGAGAGGCACATTAAAAGTATTTGTGGGTTTATTTGTTTTTATATCGCTTGTGTCCTTTGCGGATGCGCAGGACCTTGCGGGATTAAAAAAACGAGTGGCTGTTTTTAATTTTGAAGACAAAGCGCGGTATGGACATGATATCGGCAGCGGATTGTCGGATATGCTTGTTACTGCTCTTGTCGAAAGCAATAAATTTATGGTGATTGAACGGGCGGAGCTGGACGAGATTTTGAAGGAGCAGGGACTTGGAATGAGCGGAGCGGTTACGGAGCAGTCAGCTGCTAAAGTCGGTCAGCTTCTTGGTGTGGAATTAATGATAACCGGCAGCGTGAGTGAATTTGGAACGAAAGAGAATAAGGTTGGCGGCGGGTTAAGTAAGCTAAGCGGATTCCGCCTGGGTGTGGAAAAAAATTCAGCCCGGTCAGTAGTGGATATCAGGCTTGTTAACACCACAACCGGTGAGATAATCACGTCAAAACAGGCGGTTGGTGAAGAATCGACGACCAGTCTGGATAATGTCAGTGTGGAAGGTATTGATTTCCATAATTCTTCTACCTGGGATAATACAATTCTTGGAAAAGCCGCAAGAAAATCAGTCAATGAATGTGTCGAGATAATTACCAAGGGTATGCAATCCATCCCATGGCAGGGAAAAATTATTAAGGCGAATGACGACGGAACCGTATTTATGAAACCAGGCTCGCAGAGTGGAGTAAAGAGTGGCATGGTATTCTGGGTTTTTCGTCCCGGTGAAGATCTGATTGATCCGGATACAGGGCTGTCCCTGGGCTCGGAAGAACAAAAAATCGGACAAATTCAAATTGTGAGTGATGTGGCGGGTGGAAAAGCAGCCAAAGCAATAGTTAAAGGCGGTGGTGGTTTCGAAACCGGTGATTTGGTGAGGGTAAAATAGAACCGGGGGCAAGTATGAAATATAAATTATCATCCCTTATAGTTATAGCGCTTGGTATGGCAATTATACTAAGTTCTTATACTTTCCAGAACAAGGAAGGCGTGGCAAAGATCAGTTTCCCGCTTGGCAACGTTCTTGTTCTTAAGAAGGGCGAAAAACAGATGTCCAAAGCAGCGTTCAATATGAATCTGTTTGAAGGGGACAAAGTTAAAACACAACCCCAGTCACGCTGCGAGATTAAATTTAAGGACGGGAGCATTATCAGAATTGATGAACAGAGTATTTACACCATTGAAAAAGCCAGCATCACTGATAAAGAAAAAAATGTTCAGTCGGAACTTTCAATAGGAAAACTTTGGGCGAATGTAAAGAAGCTTACCAAGTCTTCTGACAAATGGAAGTTAAGAGGGCCCTCTGCGGTTGTGGCGATCAGAGGCACCATTTACAGAATGGATGCTGAAGCCGATTCAACAACACTTGTAAAAGTTTACGAAGGAAGCGTGGGTGTTGGTTCTCCCGGTTGGCAAATGGGTACTGTTGAACCTCAAAAGAAGCCTGGGCCGCCTCAGCAAATCAAAGGTCCTGAACAGATACAGGGACCAAAACAGGTGACAATGGAGGAATGGTTCGAGATTATTAAAGCCCAGCAGCAGATAAGGGTAAAACCGGACGGTA
Organism: Calditrichaceae bacterium; assembly: GCA_050173015.1. Taxonomy (GTDB): domain Bacteria; phylum Calditrichota; class Calditrichia; order Calditrichales; family JBFXGD01; genus JBFXGD01. The sequence goes on along the minus strand of JBFXLE010000003.1, from coordinate 170,522 downwards.
CTTTTCAGAAATCAGAGTTTGATATTGCGGATGACGCGAAAAACAGCTGGGTCCAGTGGAATCTGGAAAGAGATAAACTGATAGAATAAAAAAAAGGAGCGTCACGCTCCTTTTTTTTATTTTAATAGGTACGATTCTTCCAGATAATTTTTGTGGGAAGAAAAAAAAGTACTCCAAATATAACAGTGTACAAAATATAAAATATCTCAAAGTGGATAAAATATCGGTTTAGATATTTAATATTCAATCGTCTTGTCTGCTGTTTTATCAATAAATAATCAATCCCTAAAATAAGCCCTATTCCCGCCCCTGCGCCGGCATTCCATTGTGAAAATGAAAATACAAGAATTATAGAGATATGAGCCAGCAACGATTGCGCCATCAGGAAATATCCCCAGGGCCGGGAAGACTTTCCACCGGAGATCCATCTCTGTCTTTGATGATAAAAATCCTTTAGTGTTTTAACTGGTGAACTGAATACGGTATTATCGATATCCTGTGTATGCTTTATTTTCCAGTTACCTGTTTTTTCAATTGCCTTCATCAGCGCGAAATCTTCTGTGATAGAAAATCCCAGTTTTTTGAATCCGCCGGTCTCGTGATATGCCGCCATTCTGAATCCAAAATTGTTTCCTAAAATTGTCACAGGTTTTCCGGCATTGCTCGTACCCGAGGCAATGGATTGCAAAAATAGCCAGTCTATGGCCTGAATTTTAGCGAACAGAGGCACAGAATCCTCTTGTATACTCATAAATTCCAGAGGAACCAGGGTTGTTAATCCGCCGGTCATCCCGGTATTTGGATTAAAATATGAAGCGTAGGTCCTTATCCATGACTTAGGTACGATACAATCGGCATCCGTAATTAGAACAATTTCGGAATCAACTTGCTCCAATGCCTGGGAAAGAGCATTCATCTTCCCATATAATCCATGCAAATCTTCCCGGATATGGATCAACTGAAAATTCTCATTGCTTTTGACAAACTCTTCGGCAATCGCGGCCGAATTGTCCGCTGAACGGTCGTCGATTATGATTACCCTGAAAAGATGAGTGGGGTAGTTTTGTCCGGCAAGTGACTGAAGGCAAGAGGAAATGTTCTTTTCTTCATCTCTCATCGCTACCAGAACCGAAATCTCAGGAAGATTACTTTGTTCAGTTTTTTCCGGAGATTTTTGACTCATCAGGTAAAGCGCGGTGAAAAAATAAGTGATCCCTAAAACCAGGCATAACTCTGTTATCAAATTTGCATCCATCATTCTACGGTAAGTTTTGAAATTTTAATGACAGGATTCAGGCGCTTTGTGTGGAATCGGTTTGCAGCGCGTTTTCCACACCCGCTTCGGCCCATCTAAATTGTTTAAACTGCCCGGCAATCCCAAAGAAAATGACGTAAGGGATATGCAACAGCGCGGCAAGGAAAAAAACATCAAGATTGCGCATGTCGTTCAATACGCGCGCGGCTTTTTTCATAAACAGAAACTCTGAAAGAGTTTTTACCACATACACGACAAGAGCGGTTTTAAAAAACAGCGGACTTAAAAAATATGATATAATACCTGTAAAAATCATCAAATTAAAGGTGAAGAGAGTGATCAAGCCGAGAGTGACCTTAATGGGATAATCAAATCCCTTGCTGGCGTAACGCATCCGCTGATGAAAGAATGAACTCCACGTTTTAGGTGGATCATTGTAAACATGAGCTGTTTTACCGGGCGCGTAACGGACTCTATATTTTCCGGCTTCTCTGACCCGTGTCAGGAAAAGATCATCATCTCCTGAGATATACGGTTCAAATTCCCCAAATCCGCCGATATCATTATATAATTCTTTTCGATATGCCATATTTGTTCCAACACATGTTACTGGATAGCCTAACCCTGTGGTTGACGCGGCAATTACGGCATGGGACAGATATTCGATCGCGAGCATTTTTTGAGTGGACGAACCTGAGTCTGAAGATGTGTACGGCGCGTAGCCAAGAACCATATCGGTATCATCGGTAAAGTAGGAGATCATCGTCTCTACCCATCTTGAACCGGGTCGGCCATCCGCATCGGTCAGCAGAATAATTTCTCCTTTTGCGGATTTTATGGCTGTGTCAATGGCTCTCTTTTTTGGCGCGAATCCGGGAATCCGGTCTTTAATCGTAATTAGTCTGAACCGGGGATCATCAGCGCGGTATCTGTTAATGATCTCTTCCGTTTTGTCCGTCGAGCGGTCGTTTACGATAATAAACTCAATCAAGTCTTTTGGATATGACTGCATAGAAAGATATTTTAGTCCATCAGAAAGATTCGTCTCTTCATTCCTTGCTGAGATGATAACACTTACCCGAGGTTTTCTATCCGTTCTTTCTTTTATCCCGAGTTGATTTAAACCGTTGCTTAGAATGGCTAATCCGGCGAGATAGGTCAAAAGCAATAATAGCAGTATTACGATCAGCGAAACAATTCCCATAGCGGATTTATCTTTATCCTGATAGTGTGACTTATATTAAGATGATGCTGCCTAATCAATAGTTTAGCCTAATTTAAACCTGAGGGTCTCAAATTCCAAAATTAAAAACGCCATCCAACAATTAGATGTAAAGGGCTGAATCAGGAAATTAAATATCTCTTTCGATACCCGGTTTATCTGATTACATTAAAGCGGGTGTAGGTAGTATTAATTATTAAAGGAGATTAAATATGGCCGAAAGCAAAATTGGTTGTGCCCGGCCTATAGGAACTGTGGTCGGTGCACCGGAGAACAAGGAGTCGACAGACAACCGTTATGAACAGAAGGAGAATTCTATGATAACAGCAAAAGTTGGTTCCCTCGCGCCGGATTTTGAGGCACCGGCGTATTTTAAGGGAAAATTTACTGAAATTAAACTTTCAAATCTTCTCGGGCGCTGGGTTGTACTTTGTTTTTACCCCGGGGATTTTACCTTTGTCTGAGCGACTGAAGTTTCAGCGGTCGCTGAAAAATATGTGGATTTACAAAAATTGGGAGTGGAAGTTATTTCAGTAAGCGTGGATAGTATTTTTGTACATAAAACGTGGAATGATCAGGAGCTCTCAAAGATGGTTGGTCACGATATCCCGTTTCATATGGTATCGGACGGACCGGGTAATCTCGGGAAAGTTTACGGAGTTTATGATGAATCTGCCGGAGTCGAACTCCGGGGACGTTTCATCATAGATCCCGACGGAGTTATTCAGGCTATGGAAGTGATGACTCCTCCGGTTGGCCGTGATATCAGGGAAACCATCCGGCAGATCCAGGCATTTCAGCATGTCAGGAATACAAAAGGGGCCGAAGTTTGTCCCGCAGGGTGGCAGCCGGGTAAAAAAACGCTTAAACCAGGTCCTGATCTTGTCGGGCAGGTCTGGAAACATTGGAATCCCAAAGAAGATTTGTAGTTCTGTCGGTGTTACTACACCCATTTTTTAAAGTTACTTCACAGTAATATTTTAGCGGGGAATGATTATTCCTGAAAAAAAATCAGGATTTCATTCCTCTATCTTTATTACCTCGTTTGACGATATGTTTATGGAAATACCCGCCTCAAGTATTGCGTATTAATCAATAAATAACAAAATGGTGGATATGAACAAGTTGTTGAATCATATGTTGCCGATTATTCTATTAATCATAGCCTGTGGTCCGGATAAAAATAAATCTGAGGGTACTCCAATGCATCAATTTACAAACCAGTTAATCAACGAAACAAGCCCATACCTTTTACAACACGCGCACAACCCGGTAAACTGGTATCCCTGGGGGGAGGAAGCACTGAGACTGGCGAAGGAAAAGGACAAACCAATTTTCCTGAGTATCGGTTACGCGGCCTGTCACTGGTGTCATGTGATGGAAAGGGAATCTTTTGAAGATGAAGGGACCGCAAAGATTATGAATGAATTATTCATAAATATTAAAGTTGACCGTGAGGAAAGGCCGGATATTGATCAGATTTACATGGCATATGTACAAATGTATACAGGCAGTGGCGGCTGGCCGATGAGTGTTTTTTTGACACCCGAACAGAAACCATTTTACGGAGGCACCTATTTTCCGCCGGACGACCGATATGGCAGACCGGGATTTAAAAGATTGATAAAGTCGGTGGCTGAGTTTTATCACAATGAAAAAGATAAACTTGACAAGAGCATACAACAGGTGCATGATGCGTTTGATCATTCCATGAAAGAAGTTCAGGGGGACGAACTTCCGGGACCTGAAGTGTTTGATCAGGCTCTAAATGGGTTGAAACAATATTATGAGCCGAATTTCGGCGGTATCGGTCATGCCCCAAAATTTCCGGCCGTTCAGGCTTTAAATCTTTTCTTGAGAAAATATAAAACTGACCGGGATAAAGATTATCTAGATATGGTGACATTTACGCTTAGGAATATGGCAAACGGCGGAATTTATGATCAGATCGGCGGAGGATTTGCCCGATATTCGGTTGATGAGCGCTGGCTTGTTCCGCATTTTGAAAAAATGCTTTATGATAACGCGCAGCTGGCGCCTCTCTATTTGGATACATATCTGCTTACGGGTGATGATTTTTATAAGAATGTGGCGTTTAATGTCCTCGAGTTCGTCTCCAGAGAACTTTATGCTGATGACGGCGGATTTTACAGCAGTCTGGATGCTGACAGCGAAGGTGTAGAGGGAAAATTCTATGTATGGACAAAGGATGAGGTCCTGAAGTCGCTCGGAAATGAAAATGGTGAAATCTTCTGCTCTTTTTATAGTGTTACAGAAAAAGGTAATTTTGAAGGGACCAATATTTTGCATATTTCGGGTGATATTGATACTCTGGGAAAAAAATACAAGAAGACCGCGGATGAAATAAAGAATATTATTGCCGAAGGAAAAATAGTCCTTTTAAACGATCGTGAAAATCGCGTCAGACCTGCATTAGACGATAAAATCCTTACCTCATGGAATGGATTGATGTTATCGGCGTACGCGCGGGCCTATCAGACAGAAAGAAAGGACTCATACCGAATAATCATCGAAAAAAACATCGATTTTATGAAAAAAAAATTATATAAAAACAAGCGCTTGCTGCGGACATATAAAAATGGCATAGCGAAATACAGTGGTTATCTTGATGATTACGCCAATCTGATCAGGGGACTCCTCGATGCATATGAGGCTCTTTTTAATGATGATTATTTAAAATGGGCTTTTGAGTTAACCCAGTATGTAAACAAGAATTTTCTGGATCCGGAAAACGGAGGATATTATTACACATCAAATGAGCAGGAAGAACTTTTCAAGAGACTAAAGGATGAAACCGATCAGTCGATTCCTTCCGGAACCGGGATTATGCTGTTAAATAATCTGAGGATATTTTCTCTCACTGAAGATAATGATCTGATGAAAATATGTGAGAACATATTTAAGAAATACGGAGGAGAGTTTCCGGTAAATCCCTATGGTTACGCAAGCTATTTAAACGCGCTTGATTTTTATATTAAGAAACCGAAGGAAATATTGATCGCGCGGCCTCAGGAGATGGAAATTGGTCCCTACCTGGATGTAATCAATCAATCATACGTTCCCAATAAAGTGCTGATGATCATCACTCCCGGTAAGGGACATTCCGTGATGACAAATTCACTGCTTCAGGGCAAAGAACCCATCAATGGAAAAGTAACAGCGTATGTTTGTCAAAATTACACATGCAGCCTGCCGGTTTTTTCAACAGAAGAGTTAAAAAAACTGATCACTAATTGATCGGATTTTTAAGATGAACAGCCGGTCAGATGACAGGACCGGCTGTGTCGGGTGATACTATTGGACATCTTTCTGGTTTTTCTGGAAAAAATGATAAAAAATCAGCAGACCTATCCCGGGGAATAGAAATATAAGGCTTAATGTGACTTGTTCATTCGAATCTTCAGGCATAAAATTCCCAATCAGTATGGCTAATCCGATACCAATTAAAATGATTCCGAATTTTACAAGATTTAAATTGTTCGCGCTTTTTTTGTAGTGACCAAGGAGATGCTTTAGCTCATCTCCTCCTACTCCTTTTTCAATTATTTTCATTTTTTCAAGATGCCGGCCATGAAAGTATTGATAAATGACTATAGAAACCGCGATGAAAAAAGTGATTGGGATTAATATTTCCGCTAGCATTGATTTCCTCCTGTTTGGTTTTGTACTATAAGACAGGAGATTACGCGGAATGGTTTCAATTTTATTGTTTTTTTTGAAACCCTTTTAATCTTTAACCTGTCTAAGTAGGTGTGATGACAGAAACAGAGTTAATCGATCAGCTTAAAAAGGGTGATATGAAGGCGTTAAAGTCTCTCATGCAAATGCATCAGGACTATGTCTTCACCATCGCCATGCAAATGGTACGCAAAAAAGAAGTCGCCGAAGAGTTGACGCAGGATGTTTTTGTAAAAGCATATTATAACATTCAAACGTACGAAGGCCGAGGTAAATTTACGACCTGGCTGTATAAAATTGTATATAACAGTTGTCTGAATTATCTCCGGAAAAAGCAGGTGGTGCAGACGGCAGGTGATATTAGAAAAAATTATTTTTCTCACGGTGACCATAAGGAGGATAGTACAGAGTTGATGACGCTCTGGACTACCCAGGACGCCGGTCAAATTGAACCCGATCTTGATAATCGCAATTTACAAACAATTTTGTGGGCTGCCATTGACCGTTTACCTTCTTTACAGGGTTTGGTGGTTTCGATGTATTATCTTAATGAGTTTAGTGTCTCTGAAATTGCCGGGGTATTGGAGACCCCTCAAAATACCATAAAAACGCATCTTTTCCGGGGGCGGAATCGGATGCGGGAAATACTCTTAAGTAATTTTTCCAAAGAGGAGCTAATTTGAACAGGCATATATCCGGATCTGAGTTAGAAATATATCTTCTGGAAGGCCGGGATTCATTGGGATCTGACAGAATGCTGCATATTGAAGGGTGTGCGTCCTGTCAGGAGATGATTGGGCAGTCTGTCGGAGTGCATCAGATGCTAAAAAAAATACGCCCGGTTCCGGTTAATAAAAACCTCTTTCAGGGCGTTGAATCAAGAATTTTAGAGGCGTCCCGCAAAAGCGTCACAAAACGGGACTGGATCACTTATGTCTCGCTTTTACTTCTTGCCGTTATTGCAATCTCCATTGCCTTTTCCGGTCAGTCACCTTCGTTATTCACAGACCGGGAATCCGATTTATATCATTTAAACGAAACCATTGGCAAAAAAATTGATGGCATCAGTCTGCTCAAAGACCGGCTTCCTAAAATTGTAATCCCTGAATCGATTAGGAATTTATCCGCCGGCGCTCCGGTTTTTATCTTTCTTTTTTCAATTATTGTTTTGGTGTTTTATATGTTTTTTGACAGATATTATTCCCAAAAGTTTTTCCGTCAGTGAAAAATGAATTTTAAGATTATGACAATTTTAAAGATGTGCCGGACACCATTCCCGTCGATTATTTTTCTTTGAACGTCATTTGATCGCTTCGTATATTCCGTCTTGCGTACATAGATTACGAGGTAAGTAATGCGTGAGATCAGGATATTTAAAGAAGAATATATTAACTCTATCCAAAAACTACTGTTAGAAAATCTAAACTTTGATACCTTTTCCGAACCGCTTCTCCGGGAAAAAATACTCGAAGACCCGGATTTTGATCCGGCGCTGGTTCTTACCTGTTGGGAAGGTGATTCACTCGCGGGATTCATGCAGGGCCTGATCAGAGAAACCGAAGGTGAGAGAATCGCGTTTCTGAAATTATTCGCGGTTTCTGATACACACCGGCATAAAGGGATTGCCAGACAACTCTATCAGACACTGGAAGCAGAATTTATAAATTCCGGCGCGAAAAGTGTAAAAATTGCAACTATTCCCGACAATTATTATTTACCCGGAATAGATTCCCGCTACACTGAAGCGATGGATTTTGCCAGGAGTCTCGGATTTAGGACGATTGCGGAATCAATGAATTTGGTTGTTCCTCTAAAGGAGCGGGATTTTGATACATCCTCGGAAGAGCAGGATTTTAATAAACTAAATTTCTTTTTTAGCAGAGTCACTTACGAACAGCGTGATCAAATTATGGGTTTTCTTGCGAAATATTTTAAAGAATGGATGAATGAGGGCGAAAGAGTTTATTTTTCCTACCCGGTCAGCATGCATATTGCGCGAAAGGGGAACGCAATTACAGGATTTGCCGCTCATAATACCAATAATTTCGGCAGCGGATGGTTTGGGCCCGCGGGAGTGATCCCGGAAATGCGGGGCATTGATTTAGATGTGGTGCTTTTAAAACGATGCTTACAGGATATGAAAGAGTGGGAGATGAATCAGGCCGTGATTCCGGATGTCACGGAAACATCATTTTATGAATCCCATGTCCAGGCAAAAGTGGATCGAAGATTTATAAAATTTGAAAAAAAACTATAATGTATGAATTTGTTCTTTCCTGATGGTATATTGTCTGAACGATAATTATAACGATTAAAAGATTACCATATTTGATGAAAATGAGTTCAGGGTAATCAGGGGATCCGGAGAGCCAAATTCAGGCAAAAGAGAGTATTTATAAATTGCGCGACTTGCGTTCAATTTGAATAAAATAACAAAAAGTCGGGATAAAATATTGCAATACTTCTTTTTCATCAAAGAAAAGTAGAAAAAAGAATATAATTTTATTAACTTTGTTTGCTAAATTTTACAGAATTACGACATTGTTCACTGAATGATTAAGCCTGGTAATATTATTACGGAATGAGATTGTTTTTATGGGCCGGAAAATAAAAATTGGCCTGGTCCTGGGTGGTGGCGGAGCAAGGGGGCTGGCACACATAGGTATCCTAAAAGTCCTTCAGGATCGTGGAATTCCTATCGATATTATTGTAGGAACGAGTATGGGCGCCATCGTTGGTGCCACATATGCTCAGACGCCCGACGCGAGTTTCGTTAAAGAAAAGTTCGCTAAATTCATAAAAGGTGATAAATTTCGTTCACTTGATGATAATTTTTTTCGTCAGCAGCCAGGATATGAACCTGAAGATATCCTTCATCAGGTAAGCCGTGAAATTAAACGACGGCTGATTATCAATATCGCGGCTCACCGGGTAAGTCTGATGAAAGCGGAGCGTCTGGAGATTGCGTTAGATGCTCTTGTGGCAGATGAATTAATAGAAAATACAAAAATTCCCTTTGCCTGCGCGGCGCTTGATTTAAAATCCGGAAAGGATATCGTTTTTAAATCGGGCAAAATCAGGAAGGCGATACAGGCGAGTTCAGCTATTCCGGGGTTCCTGCCGCCTGTTGAATACAACGGGTATTTGCTTGTCGATGGATCAGTCAGCGCCAATTTCCCGATAGACGCGGCAAGAGAATTAGGGGCCGACATAGTAATTGCACTGGATGTTTCACTCTCAACTTACGCGGATAACGGATTCGACAATGTGATTGATATTATCATTCGGTCGAATATGGCGGCGTCTCGTAAAATAAATGAATTGACCCTGAAAGAAGCTGATCTGGTTATTTCTCCTAAAATCGGAAATATAACCTGGAGCGCTTTCGAACAGATAGATCATCTGATCGCTCAGGGAATAGTTGAAGCGGAGAAAAGATTACCCGAGATTATTGACCTGGTACATAGTAAACAAGGCATTTGGACAAAATCTAAAGCCAGATTCAGTCATATTTTAAAATAAAATATTTGTTCTCGTTGCAAGTATTCAAGATTATGAGATATAGTTGAAACTTTATGTTTTTTATAAAATTAAATAATTGTGATCATGGCGGCTTGAATAAACTTTATAACCACAATATAAATATAACGGGATTTGAACAGGACCGGAATTGACACACAACTGGAGTATGGATGAAACGGGCGATTGTAATTATTCTTGACGGGGTGGGTATCGGTGAGCTTCCAGACGCGGGAAGTTATGGCGATGAAGGAAGCAATACATTAAGCAACCTTGCCGACAGTGTTGGCGGATTACAATTACCGAACCTTGAAAAACTGGGATTGGGCAAAATTTTTCCAATAAAAGGACTGCGATCGGATTTGGATGCTACCGGTAATTACGGGAAAATGGCGGAAATCTCTCCCGGCAAAGACTCAACGACAGGACATTGGGAGCTGGCGGGATTGATCCTTGATGAGCCGTTTCCAACCTATCCGAACGGGTTTCCAGCAGACGTCATTGATAAATTCACGAACTTGACCGGTCTCGAAATACTTGGAAACTTTCCCGCGTCAGGTACTGAAATTATCAAGGAGCTTGGCGAAGAACATATTAAGACAGGTAAGCCGATTGTATACACTTCCGCCGATTCGGTTTTTCAGATAGCGGCACATGATTCGGTTATCCCGCTTGAAAAATTGTATGAGTTGTGTCAGATCGCGAGAGATATGCTCACCGGTGATCATGCTGTGGCAAGAGTGATTGCCAGACCCTTTACCGGTAAGAGCGCAAATGATTTTGCCCGCACCAAATATAGAAAAGATTTTTCTCTTGAACCGTTTTCGAAAACATTGCATCAAATATTTACAGAGGCAGGCATCCCTACTGTCGGGATTGGTAAGATAAATGATCTTTATGCAAGAGCAGGCATCGCCAAAAGCATCAACACAAAGATAAATTCGGAGGGGATGGCGGCGATTCTGGATGAAATGAAAGAAACAGGATCCGGTTTAATAATGGCAAATCTGGTCGATTTTGATATGCTTTGGGGACATAGAAATAATCCGCGCGGATTTTATGGCGCATTGCAGGAGTTTGATTCCTGGTTGCCTGATTTTCAATCCGGATTAAAGGAAAATGATCTGGTAGTTTTTACAGCGGATCATGGGAATGACCCGACGTCAACAAGCACGGATCATTCACGGGAATATGTTCCTGTCGTGGCATTTGGACCGGCGTTAAAAAAAGATCAGAACATAGGAGTTAGAGAATCCTTTGCTGATCTTCAAGCCACTCTTGCGGAATATTTTAATGTTGAGTCAACCGGATTTGGAAAAAGTTTTCTTGATAAAATTATTTAGAGACAGGGGATAGCGTGATACTCGGAAAAGTTGTAGGAACAATCTGGGCTACCCGGAAAGACGAGAAACTGGTCGGATTAAAATTGTTAATTGTCCGCCACGTGGAATTGGATTTTTCTTTAAAGAACACTTATGTGGTCGCGGCGGACAGCGTTGGAGCGGGAGCCGGCGAGATAGTTCTCATCACTACCGGAAGTTCCGCCCGTCAGTCTGCCTTAACTGAAGGGAAACCTGTTGACGCGGTGATTTCCGGCATCATTGATAAACTGGATTTAACAGAACATTAATTATGGAATTAGCGCGTATAATTGGTACAATCTGGGCCACTCAGAAAGATAAAAATCTTGAAGGGCTGAAGTTGCAAATAATTCAGCCGATAGATATTTATAGGCAGGATACAGGAAGCCCGATCATCGCGGTTGATACAGTTGGCGCCGGAGTAGGGGAAACTGTTTATTTCATCACCGCCTACGAAGCGGTAATTCCGTTAAGAAAAAAACCGGCATTGTCGGATGCCTCTATAGTCGGAATTGTTGATAAGATAGAACTAGAATGATAAGTTTATGGGAAAATTTGAAAAAAGGACTGATTGAAGGATTTCAATCAGCCAGTGATCTGACTGCCGAGTATACTCGAATCGGAAGAGTAAAGATTGATATACTTGGAATCCGGAAAGAGATCGAAGAGAAATTGATTGAATTGGGGGGAAGACTTTACCATAAAGTGGTTGAGGAAAACAACCCCACCGCCGCTCCTGATGAAGAAATGAGCAGACTCATAGAGGAGATTAGGGTGCTGGAATTAGATTTAAAGAAGTATCAGGATCAACTAAAAAACATTAAAAAAACGAATGTTAACAAGAAGAGTGATTGAAATAATGACTGAATAAATTACGTTTGCAATATCTGCGTAATTTAATTAGTATTAGGCGAACGTATAAGTTTTTTTAAATTAACAAAATATATCAGAATTATATAAAAACGAATTTAAAATATTGGAGTAATTTAGGTGAGCGACTTTTTCATAAGTAAGAATCAATCTCTGGAAAACTATTTAAGAGAGATCGGTGGAGTTCAATTGCTGACCCCCGAAGAGGAAATTGATCTCGCGCAGAGAATTAAACAAAACGATCAACGCGCTTTGAAGAGATTAGTAAGCGCGAATCTGAGATTTGTAGTAAGCGTCGCCAAGTCCTACCAAAATTACGGTTTATCTCTGGAAGATCTAATCAATGAAGGTAATCTGGGGTTGATGAAGGCCGCTTACCGTTTTGATGAGACGAGAGGGTTCAAATTTATTTCTTATGCGGTATGGTGGATTAAACAATCGATACTCCAGGCGATTGCTGAACAATCGCGTCTGGTGCGTCTCCCATTAAACAGGGTGGGAACGCTCACGAAAATCGGTAAAGTTTACAGCATGTTGGAGCAGGAATATGAAAGAGAACCCACCCCGGAAGAGATTGCCAATGTTCTGGAAGTTGACAGCGGGGATATCACAGATACGATAAAGATGGCTACACGATCGGTATCAATGGATTCACCATTACAGAAAAACAGCGACAGCCGGCTGATAGATATTATTCAAAATCAGCAGGATCCGGAACCCGATTCGGAGGTTATGGGCGAATCACTGAAAGAAGAAGTCAATTATATTCTTTCGACACTTAGCGCGAGGGAAGCTAAAATTTTAAAACTATATTTTGGTTTGGATGGTGAAAAACCACACACACTGGAAGAAATAGGTGTAAAATTTAAGTTAACCCGTGAAAGAGTCCGCCAGATTAAGGAAAAAGCTCTTAGAAGGCTTAGACATAGCTCCCGCAGTAAGGTATTAAGGTATTATCTGGGTTAATTTGCGATAAAAATAACAAGATTTATTAAACTCCGCTTGATTGCGGAGTTTTTTTTTTATATTTTTAACTTTAAAACACGGTTACTTGGTCGATAGTGATAAATGTAGTTAAACTATTGATATAATATTCTCCTAGGGGCAATAGGTGTATGAGAGATGAATCGCGTCTGATTTTTGTATCGCGAGATCAAGCAAAAGTAAAAGAAATCAAAATATCTCGTCTGAAGCTTACAGTTTACATTTCTATCTTTTTAGTTACCTTCGTTGTTGCCGGAAAGTTTGGATTAGACTTCTTAATAGATTTTAGTCATAACTCCAGAATCAACCGGTTAGAACGCACTAATGCCGTGTTGCAAGCGCGATTAGGGGAAATGAAAGATAAAATTGGTAAAATAAATAATACAATGGATCAAATCGTCAAAAATGATGATGAACTTAGAATCGTTATAGGACTTGATGAAATTAATGCCGATATCAGAAACGTTGGTATAGGTGGTTCCAATTTTGATTATGATTTTGGTGATGAAATATCCGGTTTCGATGAAAATGTTGAACTAAGCACCCAATTTGCAGAGCTGGCAAAACTGGAGAGAGGTGTTCAGCTTGAATTGGATAGTTATAGAGAATTAATGAGTACGTTCCAGAAAAAGCAGGACTCACTTCAATTTATGCCTTCACTCAAACCGGTTTTGCATTCGGTTATCTCAAGTAAATTCGGTATGCGTCTTCACCCGATTAACCGGGTTTACCGTCATCACGACGGACTTGATTTCTCCGCTCCAAAGGGTACACCGGTTTATGCTTCAGCGGACGGTGTCATACGGTTCGCGGGAATGAATGGCGGTTATGGGAATATGGTGATGATTGATCATCATTACGGATTCGAAACGGGCTATGGGCATTTAAATAAAATAGTAGTGCGATCAGGACAGAAGGTAAAACGGGGAGATAAAATTGGTGAAGTGGGCAATACCGGAATTTCAACCGCGCCGCATCTCCATTATGAAGTAAGGCATAACGGAAAACATCTTAACCCGATGACGTATTACTTTGATGATATGATTTTGAATGAAAGAGTTGTCAAAAAAGAGATAAATTAATCTTAAAAAAAACCGCCCTTCAGGCGGTTTTTTTGTTATAAGGATAAAGCGTATGAAAGAGATAAATTTTAAAGTAAAAGGCATGACTTGTCATCACTGTGTTAAAACCGTATCGGATGCGCTTAGAGGAGTAAAAGGCATAATTAGAGCGGATGTCGATCTGGATGACGGAATGGCCTATCTTGAGGCTGATGAGCTTGTATTTAATGTTGAAGCCGCCAAAGAGGCTGTTGCATCAGCCGGATACCTTCTTGAAGATGTCTAAGCGACGATCTGCCTTTGTTTAATTAGATATTATTTTTCAACTTGTTAGAACTTTTCCTCCAAAAGGTCATATAACCCGGTTATAAATGCTGATAAATTTATTTCTTTATGCAAATAAAGTTAATTTTTCAATTATATTTACCAATGTGAATTAAAAAAAAGTTTTACGGGTGAATCGAGAGAAATAATCAGATGTATTGATTGTTTTTTCTCATATTAAATGAAATACAATAAGAAACTACAGCTGAAATAATTTAAATGAAGAAATCGATTTATTGATTCAGCAGGCCGATAGTGGTATCGTATCTGGAATTTTGAAAAAGGGAGTGTCTTTAAAATGTACCGGAGATATATATGTTGAATTTTCTTTTTTGGGCAATGTCTGTTCTTTGTATTCTATTTAACCCGGTCTTTTCACAGGTAAATGAGACTGACAGCAGTGAAATTGTGTTATATTTTACAGGTGATGTATCTCTTGTAAATCATTTTGAGCAGCATGTTGGCGACAGGCTTGATTATCCTTTTAACAAATTGACGGCTTTGAGTGAAGCTGATATTTTTATGATCAATCTTGAGAGTCCGTTTACGGTTAGAGGCAACCCGGTTGAAAAGCAGTTTACATTCCGCGCTTTACCTAAATATGCCGGAATGTTAAAAGAATCAGGTGTTGATATTGTTACATTGGCCAATAATCATATGTACGATTACGGGGATACGGGTATTTTTGATACAATCGGATTATTGGATTCGGTCGGGATAAAACATGTTGGCGCGGGTAGAAATCTCGCCGAAGCGAGACAGCCGGTTATATTTGATATTCGGGGATTAAAACTGGCTTATCTCGCCTATTACGGTACCGGACCACATAGTGATTCGCATCCCGCTACAGAAACAAATGCAGGGACCGCTATGCGTAATCTGGCTTACATTAAAGAGGATATAGCAAAGATCAGGGATCAGGTGGATTATATTATCATCAACTTTCACTGGGGGTTGGAAAAAGCGAATTACCCCGAAGAAAGTGAGAAATATTATGCGAGAAAATCCATTGACTATGGCGCGGATCTGATTGTCGGTCATCATCCGCACGTGCTTCAGGGCGTGGAATTGTACAAGGGAAAAGTAATCGCTTACTCTCTCGGGAATTTTATTTTTGGCGGCAATTCGCGAACCTTCGAAACATCAGCCGTATTAAAAGTTTTAATAAGTCCTGCAAAAAAAGGAAAGTACCACGCCCAGATTATGCCGATAGGAATTCGGCTCTGGCAGCCATACTTTCTGGAAGGACAGGACGCGGATGATGTCATCAAGCAGGTTAAAGAATATTCATCAGTTTTTAATCAATCAATATTTTAGATGATAAATCGATGTCACTATTATCCCAAAAACCAATGGTAAATAGGCAATCACTGCTTTGCATCCTGGTCATTGTATTTTCCTTCAAATTACTTATTGCTCAGGAATCGAATGGTCAAAAAATGATCTTATTCGCCGGGGATGAAAATGTTAACCGGATAGAACTTATCCCGCTTCTGAAAAGCAGGTTTAGCGACAATTTAAAAGAAGAAGTTCTAATTGAAGACTGCCGAAGAATAGAAGAATACTATGAAGATGAAGGCTTTCTGGAAACAATTTGTGAATACGAATTGATAAAAACCGGAGATAAGAGCCCTTTGAGAGTAGTATTTAGTATCGATAAAGGTGAATTGTTCAGATTTGGCAATATCACCGTTGAAGGCAATAAGCATGTAAACAAAGAATTCATTTTTGGCCGGTTAAAATTTAAAAGTGGCAGTCCATTTACAAAAAAATCAATTCTATCGAGCCAGGTAGCGCTCATGAAAAACGGCCTTTTTGATGATGTTGAAGTTTTAGTTGATCGATATGACCATGAACAGCAGGTCATATCCGTGAAGGTATCGGTAAAAGAAAGAAAGAAATTTTACACTGACCTGGGTACGGGAATAGATACGGAAGACGGGTGGCGTAATTTTATCGGTTGGGGGAATCGCAATTTTGACGGTTATGGAAAGCAGCTTAATTTTTCCGCGCTGCATGCCCTTGATTATGCCGGCGGGCTTTATTTTAAAAAGGGGGAAATAACCGGAAAATACGTCGATCCGGCTTTATATTCCTACAAACTCAGATTTGACTGGTCAATTTCTTACCTCACTGACAGGCCAAAGGGAGTTAATTTTGGATTCGAGAGATATAGATCGATCATTGGATTCCACCATCTCATAAATGATCTAAGTCAAATCTCATATAATATAGTATTTGAAAAAAACAACCTGTTTGAGGTTGAATTTGATGAAAATGATAAAACTTTCAGAGATTATATCGGAAGGGAAGAAAACCGGGGCCTCGATATAATTTATACATATGACAGCCGTGATAATTATTTAGATCCATACGAAGGTCAGAATCTTGAAATCCGTTTTAAAAATGCCTTCACCGTATTCGGGGGAGATAATACCTATGGTCAGGTGGATTTAAAACAAAGTTGTTATTTATTAATTGGCAGTCAATTTGTTCTGGCGAATAGAATCTCCGTGAGCGGACAGTTCTTTTACGGGAATCAGGAGGAGCTTCCATCCTACATGCGATTGTACCTTGGAGGTTCCACAAGTCTCAGAGGGTACTCGGAAAGCTCGGTAGGACCCAAGAACGATGACGGTTCGGCGCAGGGTGGATATTACTCATTTGTGGATAATATTGAAATGCGGTATTATCTGAGTTATAATACAAATATTGTGCTATTTATGGATACAGGAAATTTGTGGCTTGCTGAAGAAATGATTAAATTAAATACTTTAAAATATACAACGGGGTTAGGGTTGAGAGTTCATTCACGATTTGGATTATTTCGTTTGGATTACGGAGTCAGAATAACCGATTTTGATCAAAACAGCCCCGGGAGATTACACTTTGGCTTTGGTCAGGCTTTTTAAAATAATATGCGTGTTGGTGATTTTTCTTAGTATCGCTGTTGAGGGGAATGCTCAGGATACATCGGCAAGAAAGTCGCGAGGGATCTTAAAGGACGTTCAGATAGATTCATTGCTTCAAAAGTATCATCTTGACGGGGTCAGGATATTTGTGAAAAAGCTTGGTGTTTTTTCTGTAAAGGAGAAAAACGTCTCTCTAAAAAGGAAAGATCTTGATGACAGGCTTTATCTCAATTTTCAACGATCTTTGTCCATGAATAGAGATGATTACAGTCTCAGTATGGAGTACCGTCTCACAAGGGGGTTGTTTTTAAAAGGCGAGAGCGCCAAAATCTTTAAAGGGACAAAAAACAGTTTAAATTTATTATATAAAATAGAGTATTAGGAGGCAATGTGTCGGTATCGTCACAGGAAGTTGAAAAGATTGCTCATCTTGCAAGACTGACTTTAACGGAAGATGAAAAACAAAAGTTCACGGGACAAATAAATCAGATTTTGGATTATGTGGAAAAATTGGATGAACTGGACACTGAAAATGTGGAACCGCTTTCACACAGCCAGGATATTACAAATGTATTTCGTGAAGATGTTTTGGGAAAATCCCTGTCGCAGGATAAAGCCCTGGAAAATGCACCAGCCAAAACAGATAAATTTTTCAGAGTACCGAAAGTAGTGAGTAAGTGAAAACTATTTGTGTCATACCCGCGCGATTCGCGTCAAACAGACTCCCGGGGAAGCCTCTTGCTTTGATCGGTGGAAAACCAATGATCCAATGGGTTTATGAAAGGGCTTCAGCGGCGAAAAAAATTGACCGTGTGATCGTAGCCACTGATCATCCTGATATTATATCTGTTGTCGAAAAATTCGGCGGAGTAGCTGTGTTAACAGATCCCGGCCTGCCATCGGGTACGGATCGTGTTGCCGCTGCTACCGAGACGGAAAATGTGGATGTAATTATTAACCTTCAGGGGGATGAGCCGTTTATTTCACCGGTTCTGCTGGATAAAATGGTGGATGTTTTCAATGATAATCAGATTAGGATGGCTACACCAATAAAGAAAATACTTTCTAACGATGAACTGATTAATCCAAATTTAGTGAGAGTGGTAAGGGATAAGCATCATTTCGCCCTTTATTTTACTCGTTCGGTAATACCTTTTCTCAGAGATGAAAAAAAGCAGGAAAACTGGCTTGCCGGTCATGAATATTATAAACATATCGGTATCTATGCGTACCGGAAAGAATTTCTGAAAATAATTACAGGGTTGCGGGAAAGTCCTTTGGAAAAAGCGGAACGTCTGGAACAACTTCGCGTTCTTGAGAACGGTTACAGAATTTTTACGGTAGAAACAGAATATGAATCCCATAGTGTAGATACTCCGGAAGATCTTCTGCG
The DNA here is from genome assembly GCA_050173015.1 of Calditrichaceae bacterium. GTDB lineage: Bacteria > Calditrichota > Calditrichia > Calditrichales > JBFXGD01 > JBFXGD01. Next base: position 151,922 of record JBFXLE010000003.1, on the reverse strand, counting down.
GGTTAATAAATTGATAATGAAAAAACAATAAAATCGGAATTTTAATCCTATGAAAAATACTAAGTACATATTCTTTACAGGTGGCGTTGTATCATCCCTCGGTAAAGGAATCGCATGCTCATCACTGGGACTGCTGCTTAAATCCCGTGGATATTCAGTAACGATTTTAAAACTTGATCCCTATATAAATGTTGATCCGGGAACAATGAGCCCATATCAGCATGGTGAAGTCTATGTGACAGATGACGGCGCTGAAACAGATCTGGATTTGGGACATTATGAACGCTTTATAGATTCCAGTATGGGGAAGCTCAATAATACCACAGCCGGCCAGATTTATTATTCAGTTATCGAAAAAGAAAGAAACGGGGATTATCTGGGCGCGACCGTACAGGTGATTCCTCATATTACAGATGAAATTATCTCCAGAATAAAAAAAGTCGGTAAAGTTACTGACGCGGATATTGTCATAGTAGAAATTGGCGGAACCGTGGGTGATATCGAGAGTCTTCCGTTTCTGGAAGCTCTTCGTCAGTTCCGTTTACAAAATAAACCCGAAGATTCGCTTGTTATTCATCTGACCCTGGTACCTTATGTGGCGGGAGCTAATGAACTAAAAACAAAACCAACACAGCACTCGGTGATGCGATTGCGGGAAATAGGTATTCAGGCGGATACGTTATTATGCCGGACGGACAGGGAGCTGTCGCAGAGTGTAAAGGAAAAAATTGGACTTTTCTGTAATGTTCACGCTCATGAAGTCATCGATGCTCTTGATGTCGATACTATTTATGAAGTTCCCATAAGATACGCTGACGCCGGATTCGATGAACTTGTCTTAGATAAACTTAAACTCGAAAAGCATACACTGAATTTAAAGGCGTTCCGCGATAAAATCGAGCGTTATAAAGCTGTCACGAGTGAGATCACAATCGCTATATGCGGCAAATATGTGACACTTCATGATGCCTACAAATCGATTACGGAGTCATTTGTACATGCAGGTATGGAGAATGATGTCAAAGTTAACCTGAAATGGGTTGATACGGAGCTTATTGAGAACGACGGTGCGGAGAAATTTTTAAAGGATGTCTCGGGTGTTCTCGTACCGGGAGGGTTCGGTGAACGGGGTATTGAAGGGAAACTGGAAGCCATTAAATATGCCCGTGAAAATGATATTCCGTTTTTCGGAATCTGTCTTGGTTTGCAATGCGCGGTTATTGAATTTGCCAGAAATGTTCTGGGACTCAGTACGGCGAATAGCACCGAATTTGATCAGGATACGAAGGATCCGGTTATTCATCTTATGGAAACCCAAAAATCGGTTAAAAGAAAAGGCGGAACCATGCGCCTTGGCAGCTATCCATGCAGCTTGAAACCAGGCACAAAAGCATATAAGGCTTATGGGGAAGATGAGATTGAAGAACGTCACCGCCATCGTTTTGAATTCAATAATGAATACCGCGAGGTAATGGAGGAAAAGGGACTTACATTCGGCGGATTATCACCGGATAAAAGTCTCGTGGAAATGATCGAATTGAATAATCATCCATGGTTTGTCGGTTGCCAGTTTCATCCGGAATTGAAATCAAGAGTGTCAAAAGCTCATCCGCTCTTCAGGGAGTTTGTCGCGGCAGCACTTAGATATTCTTTGAAATAACATTCCTTGTCGTTTGGCTGATTTAGAATTTTTATAAAATCTTATTCCTGAGAGAATAGAATGACGCTTGTAAAAACACTGCCTCAATGTATTATTCTTTTCAAGACCGAAAATCAATATTATGAGGAATTAAAAAATAAACTTTTGGAATGGGGCATAGAAGTTCTGGAAGCAGATATCTTTGCCAGAATCCGAAACAATCCTCGGGTGAATGATGCCAGTATCGCTATAGCCATCATTGGTGATGACGATAAAAAGGGTATCGACTTTTTAAAATCCATTATGCGCGCCAATCATCTTGTGCAGAGATTTATGATGAGTTGTTCGGTGGACACGGAAATCTATCATCAGGCAATCAATAAAGCTCATATCGATTATTTTTTAACGCTGCCTTATCATGAATATGAAATAGCAACTTATTTGAGAAAAGCATACAGAAGATTTCAGGAGCTAAGCAGCACCAACGACAAAATACAGGCATTGACAAAATTCACTGAAGATCTGATCGATGATAATAATAAGTACCGCACGGAAGCGGGTACTGATTCACTGACGGACTTGATGAACCGCCGTTCTTGTGACATGATATTAAAAAAACTCTGGCAGAGATATACGGAGCGTGGAATTGAATTTTCCATGGCTCTTTTGGATATCGATCATTTTAAGAAGGTGAACGATACCTATGGCCATCAATCGGGTGATGAGGTTTTAATAAAATTTGCGGAGATTCTGAATAAAAATCTAAGGCATGAGACTGATTATGCTTTTAGGTATGGCGGTGAAGAATTTATGCTTATTTCTTCAAATACCGGTCTAAAAGAAATGAGCAAATTTGTGGACCGGATACTGGATGAAGTGCGATCGACGGTTATTTCTTCGAATGGATTTGAAATAATGGTGACTTTCAGCGCGGGAGTTGTGGAAACCGGTGATTATGAAGGTCTGGATGAAATGGTTGATGAGGTGGATGAAGCGCTTTATAAAGCAAAAAATTCCGGACGCAACCGGGTTGTTGTAATTAATCGTTGAGAACAGCTATGTCAGAATTTTTTTCTATTGATGGACCGGAATATCTTCTAAAGGAAGCGGAAGCGCTGTTTCTCAACTTTGAGATCGATGAAGCCATCACAAATTGGAGGCTCTATTTAAATAAAGGTGAAAATGAGGAGCTGCGGAAGTTTGTCAATGAAATAATATTCAGTTTGGAAGAAGAATCCTTCGCAGATATATATGATTTATCCGGTTTGTTTGAAGTCTGGTTAAGACTAAGGGGAAGATACCAGTCTGAACGTATTGGTAAAGCCGCTTTGGCGCTGTTGGAAAAACTGCTCACGAAAATTTATCAGGAACGTTTTCAGGAACAGGCAAAAAAAGAATACACACTCCCATCCGGTATATTTGAATATCTCTCCAATGATTCTGATTCAGCGATTCCGCGCCTTAATCGCGCCGTCACCGATAATGTTGAAGATATGCTGGCAAAAAGCTATCTGGGCCTGGCATATTATTCAAAAAATGATCCGCGTTCAGCAATGATTTATCTTACTCAAAATCTTTTTTTAAACGCGGAAAATTTTACTGAGGATGATTTTTTTGAACCGCAAATAAAATCAATCTACCAGGATTTATTTACTATTCGTAAAAACAAAAAGATCAGCGCCTGGTTGACCGTATTTGAATCATGGTTTAAGGATCTACTTATATTCAGAGATGAACCGAACTTTTTTATCGTGATGCGACATAAAGAACGAAATGAACGTATTTTACAGGTTAAATATTATCCACATGAACGCTATCGTCATTTTATGCGTTGTCTCTTTGTCGCGGAATATGGCCGATTGTTCAGACGAAAAGAAACGGATCTGGTTCTTGAACAGGAACACTATATGGAAAAACTGGACCGCCAGTTGTTCGCGCGTTACCGGCAGAAACGAAAAAATTGATTCAATAATCAGAATCCCCTCCCAAAGGCTTCAGATATTATCAGATTAAAAGATACTAAAATTTATTTTTGGCTATTCGTGAGTTATATTAGGGAATAGCGTGTGATATTTACGCGCTGTAAATTGGGATAAAATATTTAGAAATAATGCAATGGCTTAGCATTATAAAATGAAGGAGTGGTTTTGATAAAGAAGGGTGTACTTTTCGATTTTGACGGTGTTGTGGTAAAAAGCATGGAACAGCATTTTGACGCATGGCAGAAAGCTTTTTCCGAAAAAGGAATTCATCTGTCTCCGGATGAATTTTTTGTTCTGGAAGGCCAGGGAATTGAAACCATAGCCGGTATTCTTGGGAAAAAACATGGTATGGATGATAAAGCGCTTTCCGAAATTATGGAATGGAAAGTAAATTATTATAATAAAATCATGACCATTGAATTTTACGATAATTTTATTGAAATGATCAAAAAACTGAAATCTTTGAAGGTTCCGACGGGCATTGTTACAGGAGGGTCAAGGAGTCGGGTTGAAAAAATTGTGAAGGAAAATTTAAACGGGTATTTTGATATTCTTGTATCCGTTGATGATGTTGACCATGGAAAACCCTTTCCTGATCCTTTTTTGAAGGGCGCGGAATTACTGAATTTAAGCCCGGAAGAATGCATTGTGGTAGAAAACGCGCCATTAGGCATCCGTGGAGCCATAAGAGCTGAGATGACGGTCATCGCAGTAAAAACGACTTTAAATGAAGTTCATCTTAAAGAAGCGCATCATATCGCTGAAAATTTTTTAGAAGTGGGGGATTTGATCCATTCCTATCTTAATCATGGGCAAGTCCGAAGTTTTTGATCTACCGGAGAAATTTTATTATATTCCACCTTCAAATTTGACAATTTGAATAAACAGGAATAATGACAAAAAGGAAGTAAAATTTAGAAATGTATCGTTTATCAATTCAAACAAATATATCCGCGGCACATCTTATTCGCGGTTACGAAGGGCCCTGCGCCCGGCTGCATGGGCACAATTGGAAATTAAAAGTCGATGTAACTGCGAGTGTTCTTAACGAAATCGGTATGGCTATCGACTTTAAAGATCTGAAAGATATCACGTGGAAAGTAGCAGGTCGTTACGATCATCAAAATTTTAATGAGATCGCTCCTTTTGACAAGATAAATCCTACCGCTGAAAACGTGGCAAAATACTTTTTTGAAGAAATTGATCGATTGCTGCCTGAAGGCATACATATGGCAAAGATCAGTCTGTGGGAGACGGAGAAATACCTCGTTGAATACAGTGAAAAATAAAAACAGTACCGATGACGCGTTAACTCTGAAAATAAATGAAATATTTTACAGCATTCAGGGTGAATCAACATTTTCTGGTTTGCCATGCGTATTTGTTCGTTTAACTTATTGTAATCTACGCTGTAGTTATTGTGATACCGAGTATGCGTTTTATGAAGGCAGTAATTATTCTTTTCCCGAAATACTGAATGAAATCCGTAAATTTGACTGTAATCTTGTGGAAATTACCGGAGGTGAGCCGTTAATCCAGGAAAATGTTCTGCCTTTAATGAAGATGCTTTGTGATGATGGGTTTGAAGTTCTGATAGAAACAGCGGGACATCTGGATATAAGCCCTATTGATTCAAGGGTGAAACGAATTATGGATATCAAATGTCCATCCAGCGGGGAATCGGAGAAAAACCGATGGGAAAATATCAGCAGTCTGACGATCAATGATCAGGTGAAATTTGTCATCGGAGACAGGAATGATTATGACTGGGCAAAGGAAATCATTTCCAAATTTGAGTTATCAGATAAATGCACTGTTTTAATGTCGCCCGTTTTTGGTGAAATCAGTTTAAATGAAATGGCTGAATGGATACTCGCGGACCGGCTTGATATCCGGTTTCAACTGCAAATTCACAAATATATCTGGAGTCCTGATAAAAGGGGAGTCTGAGAACTTACTCATCATCAAGTGACTTGAAACGAGAAGGAGATAAAATTGGCAGAGATAGAAGTATTTGAAAATCAATTTCCAAACAGAGATTATTATATCACCCATGTTAACGAAGAATTTACATCTGTTTGTCCAAAAACAGGCTTACCGGATTTTGGGACCATCACAATCGAATATATTCCGGATAAAATATGTATCGAATTAAAATCATTAAAATATTATTTTCTCGATTTTAGAAACAAAGGAATATTTTACGAGTCTGTGATCAATGAAATTCTGGATGATATGGTCAAGGCCTGCGAACCCCGGTTTATGAAGGTAACGGGTGAATTTACAATACGCGGAGGCATATATTCGACTGTTGTGGCTGTGCATGATAATGAGCAACAGGACGAAAATCGATGAAAAGCGGGAAAGCAGTTGTTCTTGTCTCGGGAGGGCTTGATAGTTGTGTGACCGCCGCGATTGCCAATTTGAACTATGAACTCGCATTCCTGCATCTGAATTACGGTCAGAGAACCGAAAAACGTGAACTGAGGGCTTTTAAGGAAATAGCGGATTTTTTTGGAGTGAAGGACCGTCTTCTCGTTGACGCGGCATTTTTTAATCAAATCGGCGGATCAAGTCTAACCGATATGAATATGGAAGTCAGCGAAGCCAATATTGAATCAGATCAAATTCCCTCTACCTATGTTCCATTTCGTAACGCGAATATACTGTCCATAGCAACGAGTTATGCTGAAGTATCAGGAGCCACGAAAATTTTTATAGGCGCGGTGGAAGAAGATTCATCGGGTTATCCCGATTGCCGTCTCAATTTTTTTCAGGCATTTAATCAGGTTATCCGGATGGGAACAAAACCGGAAACGAATATTGAGATAATGACCCCGATTATCGACCTGAAAAAATGGGAAATTGTGAAAAAGGGGCTTGAATTGAAAGCCCCTCTCGATAAAACCTGGTCTTGCTATAAGAGTGAAGATAAGGCCTGCGGTGTCTGTGACAGTTGCGCGTTAAGACTTCGCGGATTCCGCATTGCCGGATCTGATGACCCGATACCATACCATCAACGACCTGATTATTAACATTCTGTAATTTCTAAAATGATCGCCGGTTATTCGATATAGGTAGCGACAAAATATTTTGCCGTCAGTTTTTCCCCGGTCGCGTTTTGTATCATTTCATTCCAATACCAGCGGTTTCCCGGCATGAAAACTTTATCCTTGAGTAATTGCCCGGCCTTTGGATTATCCCAGAAAGTCACTTCTGATGGATCAACATGGTCGTATGCTTCTTCGGCCACCGTATGCTTTATCTGCGCGGCGAATAGCTCACCCAATAGATAGTTATGGTAATACGCGGGATAACCGATCAGGTGAACTTTTGAGGCCCATTCGCCTCCGTTTAGGTTCTCCGGCCGCGTGATGTACTGATAACGTTCGACAAGATCCCACCATAATTTATTTAAGTCCTGGTCGGGGTCAGCGTACATCTTCTCTTCAAAAAATTTCATGACCAGAGACCAGCGGGCGAACATCATTTTCGCCAGGCGGTCACTCTGTTTTATAGTCTCTCTGATTTTACCGATTTCATTTTCATTCATGTTTAGCGCCTGCTTCATCCATAACGGATTGGATGCCATACCGCCGAAAAACATGGCGATTCCTTCAGTGGTAAATGAGTGGGCGGGAGTACGGAGCAAATATGGCAGTTCCGTATTTATATATTTATCAAATACCGCGTGTCCGGATTCATGCATCATGGTGTCCATCCAGCGCTGGTTGGGGACAATATTGAGAAGTACGCGGATGTCCTGACCCCGATCCATGCAAAAAGAGAACGCATGCTGATTTTTTCCTTCTTTTTCATATAGATCACTGGCCGCCAGAATGGGTTTAATATCCATGCCAAAACTCCGGTAATAATTTTCCGCGAGCGACGGCATATCTACATTTTTAAAATAAGTATCAAGATTTACCTGATAGATGGCAGGAGCTTCCTGTGAAAATAAATCTTCATAATGCCACGGACGCAATTCATCTTTAGCGATGCCGAACCTTTTGCTGAGAACCGTCTCGACCTCGTCGTGAACGGCTCTGAATGGTTCGTCCGTTAAAGCGGCAAGTTCTTCGAAAGTATGTTTTACATCCGCGGGGTCTTGCTCTTTACTCATCAGCGCCAATTCATAATAATTGCTGAATCCGAGCTCCGCCGCCATTTTGTTTCTCAATTTGACCAGCTTCTGAAGATCAGCGGCGATTAATTTCCCTGCTTCTTTCTGAGCGCGCCACGCGCCTTCACGCTTTTGTAAATTTTTCTCGGATTTAAGCAGTTCAGTTATTTGATTATCCGTCACTGTTTTTCCGTCATATTCAGCCCGGAAGTTGATAAATTTCTGAGAAATTTCACTGGTAAGTTCGGTTATCTCCTTATTCAGTTCGGGATTTCCCTGCTTCTTGAGAAAGGAATAGTAGAGAACATCCAGTTGGCGTTTTAATAATTCATCTTTTACAAGATTTTTTTCTTTCAGTTCTTTGATATACGCAAAGTGTTTCCGGTTTTGATACAGAGCGTCAATTTGTAGCGATGCCTCATCCGCTTCTTTAAAATATTTATCCTGCCCGGTGATATACGCATTCCATTCGGCAAGATTATTCCTGTTCTCAAGGGGAGCCAGCTTTTTCTCAAAGTTGATGGTGTAATTATTAAAGCCTTCTTCCGATAAAGGATATTCATGTTTTTCAGAGCAGGAAACTGAGATCATCATAACTCCAAGCAAAATGGTAAAAATAAATTTATTACTGGTCATTGATTCATACCTCCAATATTTAAATTGTATTGAAATCAAGATCTGTTAACATCACGGAACACTATTCTATTTCATCAGAAAACAGGTATTCAAGGTCTTTGAGACTGGATTCCACCGAATAGGGCATTTCTTTGGCGAACACATCCAGAACCACCAAAGCGTTGACGTTCGCGTCTTTTGCCGGGATTGCTCTCAACCTGTCAGCGAGCGCGATGTTAACCGTTTGAATTTCTTCATATATTTTGGCAAGACCGGCAAGATCAAGGTCGGCGATTTGTCCCTTTTTATATTTAAAATATTGTCCAAGAAGATATGTGCTGGCTGACCGGAAAATGGTTTCTTCAACTGTGGCAAACGGTAAATGGTGTCTGACCATCGGTTTCAGTTTCGACAGAATCGGGCAGCCTGTAGTCACCATATAAATCCCCAACATCGAACTGAGACCACGTTGAATACTTGTCTTTTTGGCAAAATTGCGTTCATCCGTTTTAACCAGAACAAGGACGGTATCAAACGATTTAACTTCAGAAAATGACGGAATGATATGATTCAGGTTTTTTGCGACGGGGCAATAAGGCGTCTCTTCATTTCTGAGAGTGCAATTCGGGCATTGTTCAAATTCCAGCCGCGCCCAGTCAGGGGGATGATCATTCTTTTCTGAAACATATCGAAGTGTGCCCGAATCTAACTTTATCAAAAAAGTCGCTTTACGTCCGTCTTCAAAACTAAAGATGTATTCGATTGTCAGTTGATTTTTTCCAGCCATTTTGAACTACCCCGAATAAGACATTTTTATTTATTTTGTTTTATCTAATAGGATAAATTGGGTGACAACCATTTTTCAACAGTTTGTATACTCATGCCTTTGCGCCGGGCGTATTCCGTTACCTGATCCTTTGCAAGCTTACCGATTCCAAAATATTCTGACTCAGGATGTGAGAAATAATACCCGCTGACGGAGGCGGCCGGACTCATGGCAAAATGATCTGTTAAAGCGACGCCAATATTTTCCGTGACATTCAGGAGATCAAATAAAATTCTCTTCTCAGTATGGTCCGGGCATGCGGGATATCCCGGCGCGGGTCGTATCCCGGTGTAAGCTTCCTGAATTATTTTATCATTGGAAAGATTCTCGTTTGGGTCGTATCCCCAGAACTCTTTCCGTGTACGCTCATGCATTAGTTCCGCGAAGGCTTCAGCGAGACGGTCAGCGAGAGCTTTGGTAAGAATCATGCTATAATCATCATGCTCAGCTTCAAATTGACGGATCAATTTTTCAATGCCAATTCCGGCGGTTACAGCAAAAAAACCGATATAATCGCTAACCGCGCTATCAGCGGGCGCGATAAAATCTGACAGTGATAAGTTGGGTCTTAAATTATTTTTTTGCATTTGTTGTCTCAGGGTATGGACAACGGCGATACTTTTATTTCGTTTTTCGTCGGAATAGATTTCTATATCATCTCCGACGCTTTGAGCAGGGTATAATCCGATAACGGCTCTGGCGGTAAGCAATTTATCTTCAATGATTCTGTTCAACAGGTTATTGGCGTCATCAAAAAGTTTTTTTGCTTCTGAGCCGGTTTTTTCATCAGAAAGGATATCCGGGTATCGGCCTTTCATTTCCCATACTGTAAAAAATGGTGTCCAGTCAATTCGTTTTCTGATATCTTCAAGCGAATAGTTATCAAAGACACGATTTCCCAAAAAGTCCGGCCGGGCAATATTGATTTTATTCCATTCGGTGTGCAGTTTGTTTGCCCTGGCGTCACTGATGGGCAATAAAACTGACTTTAGACTTTGTTTCCGGTAGTTATCGCGTATGGAACCATATTCAGTTTTTGTTGTCTGAACAAATGTGTTTTTTTGATGATCATTGAGCAGATTACTGACAACACCAACCGCTTTTGACGCGTCCGGGACATACATGACAGCGGAAGTGTAGGCCTCGTCAATCTTAACCGCGGTATGCTTTTTGGATGTTGTCGCGCCGCCGATAAGAAGGGGGATTTTGAATCCCAGGCGCTGCATTTCCCCGGCGACATGAACCATCTCGTCAAGTGATGGGGTTATCAATCCGCTTAAACCGATGATATCAACCTCGTGTTCAACCGCGCTCTCAAGAATTTTTTCAACCGGCGCCATCACACCAAGATCTATAATTTCATAATTGTTGCAGCCGAGAACGACGCCAACTATATTTTTTCCGATATCATGAACGTCTCCCTTAACGGTGGCCAGCAGGATCTTTCCGGCGTTTTTAATTTTTGCTTTGGATTTATTCGCATCGAGAAACGGTGTAAGATACGCGACCGATTTTTTCATCACCCTGGCACTCTTAACCACCTGAGGCAGAAACATTTTTCCTGATCCGAAAAGATCTCCCACCGTATTCATACCATCCATTAGCGGACCTTCAATGACAAGCAATGGATCACCATATTTTTTCATGGCTTCATCTGTGTCATGATCAATAAATTCCACGATACCTCTGATCAGAGCGTGCTTAAGACGCTCTTCAACGGATTCCTTACGCCATAAAGATTCGATTTGGGCGGTCTTATCCTTTTTAATGACATTTTCAGCAAAATGAATCAGTCTGTCCGTGGCGTCAGGACGTCTGTTAAACAAAACATCTTCAATCAGGTCAAGATCTTTCTTTGGTATTTCTTCATATACGGTAATCTGTCCGGCATTCACAATTCCCATATCCATTCCGGCCTGTATGGCGTGATAAAGAAATGATGAATGCATAATTTCCCTGACAGCGTCATTTCCGCGAAAAGAAAAGGAAAGATTGCTTAACCCGCCGCTGACAAGAATATGCGGAATTTCGGCTTTGATCTGACGTACCGCTTCGAGATAATTAAGGGCATAGTCGTTATGGGATTCTATTCCGGTCGCAACCGCGAAAATATTCGGATCGAAAATGATATCACGCGGATCAAAATTTACCTGTTCTGTCAGAATTTTATACGCGCGCTTACAGATATCAACTTTTCGTTGAACTGTTTCCGCCTGTCCGCTCTCATCAAACGCCATGACGACGACCGCCGCGCCAAACTTCCTTGCTGTTTGGGCGTGCTCGAGAAATGTCTTTTCTCCCTCTTTAAGACTGATAGAGTTTACAATGCATTTACCCTGGACACATTTCAACCCAGCCGTGATTACAGACCATTTGGAAGAATCCAGCATTAAAGGGACTTTCGCGATATCCGGTTCGGAGGAAATCAGATTCAGAAAATGCGTCATACCCGATTCGGAATCAAGAAGAGCATCATCCATATTAATATCAAGGATTTGGGCCCCGTTTTCGACCTGACTCCGCGCGATATCCAGGGCTGTTTCATATTCACCGTCCTTAATAAGTCTTGCAAAACGACGCGACCCGGTCACATTGCAGCGTTCACCGATATTTACAAAATTGGATGTGGGAAGAATGGTGAAAGGTTCGAGGCCGCTAAATTTGCTGCGCGTCTCCACAACCGGAATTTTTCTCGGTGGTATTCTATTCAGTGCCTCGGCGAAGGCGTGGATATGATCGGGAGTTGTTCCGCAGCAGCCTCCGGCGATGTTGATAAATCCGCTCTTCGCGAATTCGGAAAGAACTTCAGCCATTTGTGACGGGCTTTCATCGTATCCGCCGAATTCATTCGGGAGCCCCGCGTTTGGGTATACACTTGTATAAATGGGGGCCATCCTTGAAATCTCTTCTATATGAGGACGCATCTGTTTAGGCCCGAGGGCGCAATTAATTCCGACACTCAACAGATCGGCGTGTTTGACCGAAATCCAGAATGCTTCAAGGGTCTGCCCTGAAAGTGTCCGGTTGCTCATATCGACAATGGTAACTGACAGCATTAGCGGGATTTTTTTGTCAATTTTTTCAGCATATTTTTCGACGGCATAAATGGCGGCTTTTGCGTTCAAAGTATCGAATATCGTTTCAATAAGAAGCAAATCAACCCCGCCGTCCACCAATCCCCGGACCTGATCATAATATGCCTGAACCATCTCATCGAAGGTAACGGCTCTGAAGGCAGGGTCATTCACCTTGGGAGACATGGAAAGAGTTCGGTTGGTGGGTCCGATGGCACCGGCCACGAATCGCGGTTTCAATGGTTCAGAATTTGTGAACGCGTTTGCGGCTTGTCTGGCTATCACGGCTGATTCCAGGTTTAACTCATAAATCAAATCGGTCAGCCGGTAATCCTGCATGGAAATTCCATTGGCATTGAAAGTATTTGTTTCGATGATGTCCGCGCCGGCCTGAAGATAAGCGTGATGTATTTCTTCAATAATCCGGGGCTGAGTAAGGGAAAGTAAGTCATTATTCCCTTTTAACTCAATCGGATGATCCTTGAATCTGGTACCGCGAAAATCAGCCTCTTTAAGTCTGTATTGCTGAATCATGGTACCCATCGCGCCATCCAAAATGAGAATTCGTTTTTCTAAATGTTTATGTATGGCGTGGTCAGGATAAAATTTATTCCGCATTTAAAAACCTTGTTTTTCAGATTTAGGGTTTATGATAATTTGTTCTTATTAGATTACCGTCATTTCCGGTTGAAAACTGCTTCTCTTTAAATAGCACATCATATTTTAATCATTATTAAATTATTTTTGAATAAACATTGATGAAAGAATACTCAATTTTTAATAAAAACTCAACCTGACTTCATTACAATATCGACATTTGATTAACAGACTGATTCTGTGTGAAACTCTTAGTTTACCATGAATACCGGATCGCGGCATCGATGGCCTCAACCATACTGGTTTCATTGGCCATATTTTTACCCGCAATGTCCATAGCCGTGCCATGATCGACAGAGGTACGTAAAAACGGAAGACCGAGTGTGAGGCTGACGGTTCGGTGAAAATCATAGGTTTTTGCGGCAATATGACCCTGATCGTGGTACAAGGCAAGAACGGCGTCATAACTACCCTCCGCCGCCTGATGAAAAACGGAATCGGCTGAGACAGGACCATCAACTTTTAATCCGGATTTCCGAAGAGTTTTGATGGCAGGAATTAATATATCTATTTCTTCACTTCCAAACATACCGTTTTCACCGGAATGTGGATTTAAGGCGGCCACCGCAATTTCAGGATTTTTGATTCCAATTTTTTCAAGATACTTATGGCATTGCCGGAGCGCTTCAATTATGTCTGATTTGTTGAGCGAATCCGCGATTTCTCTGAAAGCGATATGTCGGGAATAGAAGAATATTCGTAAATTTCCCGTTACAAACAGTGTCATGGTATTCCGACTGTTTGTTTTGTTTGACAATATCGCGGTATGATCAAGAAAAGGGACGCGACCCAGTTTAAACGCTTCTTTATTAATCGGTGCCGTCACGATCGCGCTAAGCTTTTCTTCAAGGGCGTCATCGATCGCCTTACAGACATAATTGTAAGCCATTAAGCCATATTTTCCATCGACTTTTCCGTGTATTATCTTGTTTTTGGATCGGGATACAGGTAGGCAGTATATTTCATCAGATTTGGCGTCGGAGAGCTGATTGGGATCATCAATTTCAACAATCCTTGTCTTGATTCTGAGTAAATTGCCGTAAAATTTCAAAATGTTCGGGTCACCGTAGATAACCGGACAACACCTGTCATAAATTTCGGTATGGCGGCTAATCGCCTTTATAACAATCTCCGGACCAATGCCCGCCGGATCTCCGAGAGTAATACCTATTATCTTCTTCATATTGAATTGTTTTTCGGAAAATTTATTTATACAAATATACGAGATACAGCCTATTATCGGAAAGAAATAATTTGATATGCCGATATTGTATCTATGACAGCCATGGCGCATCGAAAATATAATGATAATTCACTAATAAAATTTGGGTGCAATGAACCGGATTATTACAACGATACTAATATTTTTATTTTATTCAATGATTCACAGCCTTTTCGCCGGGACACGGGTAAAAAGATGGTTCCGAAAGAAATTTCCGGAGTATTACGGCTTATACCGTATTACCTTCAATATTTTGCAGACAACGCTTTTTATTATATTATGGTATTTTGTACCCAAACCATCGGAGATGTTATGGCAAATGGAAGGTGTGGGCGAGTATCTCTTCCGTCTTGTTCAGCTTCTGGCGGTGGGTGGAATTCTTTTAACATTAAGAGATTTTAATACTCAGGAATTTCTGGGTATCGCGCAAATGAAACGCTATCTTACAGGAGAAAAATCCGCTGTTACGGATGAGCGATACCGCCTGAATACCTCTGGTATGTACGCGGTATCCAGGCATCCGCTGTATTTGTTTTCGATAATGATATTTTTGTTGGAACCAGCCATGACAATCTTCAAATTTCTGATTCTATTGTGGTTAATCCTGTATTTTTATATCGGTTCCATTTTTGAGGAGCGCAGGCTTCTCACCGAGTTTGGCAGTCGTTACGCTGACTATAAAAATCATGTTTCCCGCATTGTCCCGGTTAAATGGATTTACAAACAGATATTCTAACCTTCATACATAGAATTAATTTCATCAATAAACTTTTCTTCAATCACTTTACGCTTAATCTTCAACGTCGGTGTGTATTCACCGGTATCAATTGAAAATTCAACAGGTAGCACAGTATATTTTTTGACCTGTTCGTATCTGGCGTAATTAGCCATGCTTTCGCTGACGATTTTATCAAATAATTCAATGATTTTCGGATGATGGATCAATTCACTTATGTCAGACAACTGAATATTTTCATTCACAGCAAATTTGGTCAACTGCTCCTTCTCGGGTAGGAGCAGCGCTGTTACATAATTTCTTTTATCACCAATTAGGACGGCCTCGGCGATATAGACAGAATCCTTCAGCTTTTGTTCAATCGGTTGAGGATAGATGTTTTTTCCACCGGATGTGACTAAAATATTTTTCTTTCTGTCCGTAATTTTCAGATAACCGTCTTCATCAAGAAATCCAATATCTCCCGTGTGGAACCATCCCTTAGAGTCGATCGCTTCTCTTGTAGCGGATTCGTTCTTATAATACCCCTTCATCAGACTGCGGCTTTTTGTCAAAATTTCTCCATCGTCTGCTATTTTTACATCGACTCCCGGTATAACCGGTCCAACGGTTCCGAATTTAATTTTTTCAGGAGGATTCAGGTTTGTAACCGGACTGGTCTCTGTTAATCCGAAACCTTCGAGTATAATAATTCCGATATTCTTAAAAAATTCACCTGTCTCTTTTTGCAGAGGCGCGCCGCCGGAAATAAAACAGCCGAGCCGGCCTCCTGTTTTTTCGCGAATTTTTGACAAAACGAGTTTATCGGCTAAACTGAATTTAATTTTACAGGCGAGAGGTATCGATACATGATTTAAATGGCGCGTAAAATATACCTCCCCTTTTTTTAACGCCCAATAGAACAATTTTCTTTTGATTGAGCTGCCCGACTCAACGGTCTCGATAATTTTTGCATTCATTTTTTCATACAGCCGCGGCACAGATATCATCACTGTCGGTTTCATTTCTGCCATATTTTGAGCAACAGTATCTATGCTTTCAGCGTATGCGATTGAAGCTCCAATATAGAGAGGAAGATAATAACCAGCCATTCTCTCGAGTACATGGCTAAGAGGAAGAAATGAAAGAAACAGGTCCTGCTCATTAACCGGCACAACATTCGTGCAGCTTTGCACATTAAACATGAAGTTATCGTGGGTGAGCATTACCCCCTTGGGATCACCTGTAGTGCCTGATGTATAAATGATGCTGGCAAGATCATCGGGCTTTGTGGATTTTACATTTTCCCGCAAAATATCTTTATCCCCGGAGTGATTGCCGCCAATTTCAAGCGCGTCAGAAAGAGAAGTTACATCGTTTGAGTCTTCTGCCGGTTTATCAAATATGATAATCGGGAATAAGTCCGGAAGATTACTTCGTATTTTCCTGATCTTTTCTAATTGCCATTCATCGGATACAAAAATACCTCCGGCTTCCGAATGAATTATAATATTTTGGATTTGTTCTTCCCTGAGAGTCGGGTAGACAGGTATGGTAACCAGGCCGATTGCCTGACTCGCGAGATCGGCTATCGCCCACTCATAACGGGTATCTGAAAGGATTGCCACATGCTGACCGCGCTGAAACCCTTGTTTTAACAAGAATGATGCGAGTTGATTAACTTTCCGATGAACTTCACCCCATTTAATTTCCCGGTATTGCCCGTTAAGTTTATAAAAAAGACCGGGACGATCACTAAATTTTTCCACAGTATTCAACAAAGCTTCCGGAATAGTTAATTTGATCATGATGATTTCCTAGTTTAGACAAATTATGTTAAAATTTATTGTGACAGATTTGTTTCCAAATTGGTAAACTTTAATATAATAAAATCATTTTGTAACTAACAACTTTTTAAATGGCCATGGGATTATTGATCACAAAATATAAAAATACAATATACAATACCAAAAACAAGACTCCCGTAATACGATTCAACCGCTCTTTGATCAGCAAATAGAATAACAGGATCAGAGTTAACAGGAGCATGACAGGAAAGTTAAAATAAACGATTTGATTATTCATAGGCAGTGGATATATCATCGCGACCACCCCGGCGACCCCAAGCATATTAAACAGATTACTCCCCAGGATGTTACCTAATAGAATGTCATTTTCCTTCTTAATCACGCTGACAATTGCCGTTGCCAGTTCGGGAAGGGAAGTGCCAAACGCGACAAGGGTTAGTCCGATCACAATTTGACTTATTCCGAAATATTCAGCAATGATTACCGCCGATTCGATAGTCAAATTAGAGCCAAATGATAAAACAACGATACCGAGGATGGAAATGGTCAGAAAAATAAGTTTTTTAACACGCGGACTGAGGTCATCCACTATTTTTCTTCCGGTGGATACCACAAGCTCTTTTTCTGTCTCATGAAGAACAGCAGTGGGAATCGATGAACCGTTTTCAGAACGGATCTTCATACTCTCTCTGATCAACGTAACTGTGAATACAATAAGCAGAGTGAACAAAACAAATCCCTCAATTCGGCTTATTTCAAAATTTAGGCTGAAAATCCAGAATAGAAAGGATACAATGGTTACCCAGTATAATTCCTTCTTAAGATCGCTCTCTAATTTTAGTATTGGTTTTAATAAAACCGAACACCCCAAAACAAGGGCAATATTTGCTATATTGCTGCCAACAATGTTTCCAATGGAAACATCTATTTTCCCGGAATAAGCCGCGATAAAACTGACTATAAATTCAGGAGACGATGTGCCAAACGCAACCACTGTCAAACCGACGATGATCGGCTTGATATTGAATAGCAAGGCAAGCCTGGACGCGCTCCGGACAAGCATTTCAGCCCCAAGATATAATAAAAATAAACCGGCTGTGAAAACCATTAGATTAAATAAAACCAAAAATATCCCCGCTTGAATGATTAATAATCCGTTTTATAACAATGCTATGATCCGTCAAACATCTTCTTTGACCGTCGATGAGAGATTGCCCACAAATGAGCTCATAAAATTTGGCTAAGCGGTTTGATTTTTTGTTCATTGAGCCAGATAACCGCGTTTTCCTCAAATTTTTTATCTCTGAAAAGAATGAACTGGTTCAATATCCCGGGTCTGGATTTGATGATGCGGTGATATTCTTCATAACCGCCCCCTTTTTGTATGGCAGCCCACAACATGTCATGGATTTCCGCATGATCGTTTTCGATCAGTTTTGTAAAATCTGACATCAATTCAAATATTATCTGCGAGAAATTGTTTGGAATATACAACAAATCTCCACGATCGGGAAGCATCATTTCCACGAGGCCGCTTTTATTCAGGACGGATACATCATCTTCAAGATCCAATATGTTGCTTATGATGCTGTCATTCGTCGGGATGCTGATGATGTCACCGGACTTGGTGTTAAGATAACATTCCATTTCAATGTCGTGACCGCGATGTAAAACAAAAGCTAATTCATCCATGTTAATTATTAACTCTTTCAAGGAGACTCCTTATATTCTTTGGATGTCAAAAAATTAATTTAATAGAAATCAAATACTGTTCAAAATTATTTTAGAGGATATCAAGTAATAGTTAGTTGTTTTTTTTAAAAAACGGGAAGATAAGATATCTTCCCGCAGATAATTATTATTCACTCCTCAAAGCGTCAATGGGATCCATCAGAGAGGCCTTTCTTGCGGGATAGACACCAAAAAACAATCCAACAGAAAGTGAAAATCCAATGGAAATAATAATAGAAAGGACTGAAATTTCAGTCGCCCAATCCGTTAAAATTCCTAAACTATAAGATCCTGTTACACCAATTAATATTCCAAGAAGCCCACCGGTAACTCCCAGCATAGCTGATTCGGCCAAAAACTGAATCAAAATTTCTTTTGGACGCGCCCCGATGGCCATTCTCAGACCGATTTCACCTTTTCTTTCTTTGATGGTGATCAGCATGATTGCAAGAATGCCAATTCCTCCAACAAGAAGTGAAATGCCGGCCACGCCCGCTATAAGCAGCGTAAAAGCGTCAGTCGTTTCTTTTTCCGCTTCGATAACATCGATCTGGTTTTGTATGGTAAAATCATCAGACTTTCCCTTCTTTATCAGACGATGGCGTTCTCTTAGAAGCTCGCCAATTTCCTGCACCGCAGGATCCATCGATTCTTTGTTTTTCACCTGTACATAGATGGTATTTATATATGTGAGATTAAATACTCGCCGGAGAGCCGTATTTAAAGGAATTATTATCTGATCGTCTTCATCCACGCCATCAGAATTGACGCCTTTTTCTGTCAGTACGCCAATGACTTCGAATGGAACCTTGCCGATGCGAATGATCTCTCCCAACGGATCATCACCTTCAAATAAATAATCCTGAATACTCTTTCCTATCACGGCGACACGGAGAGAGGCCTTATCGTCCGCGTCTGAAAAAAAGGCTCCGTTTGATACCGTAAAGTTTCTTATGGTAAGAAAATCGGATGTCGTGCCGAGAACATTCGTCGTAGTGGTGAAATTTGAATATTTTATCTTCATTTTTTTGGATTGAGAGGGGGCAACTAACGCAACCGAAGGGCATTCCTGGGCGACGGCAGCAGCATCTTTTGGGATAAGTGTTGTTACATTGCCAATTTGACGCTTTCTTCCGGCAAATGATTTGACTTGTCCCGAGTTTACCGTGACCAGGTTTGAGCCCATTTCCTGGATCCGATCGAGTACTTCTTTCTGAGCGCCGTTTCCGATGGCCACCATGATGATCACAGCGGCCACACCTATCGTAATGCCAATAAGGGCAAGAATAGTGCGGAATTTGTGTTCCAGCAGTGTTTTACGCGAAATTTTAATATTCCGATAGAGTTTCATGCTACACCTGGTTAAGTTCGCAGTTTATTTTAATCAAAAAGCCTGTTTTAAAATTATCTGACCCGATAATGCCATTGAATATATTTGTTTACTTTAATCGTATTAGCGCAGCGATTCGATTGGATCGAGTGTTGCCGCTCTTCTGGCCGGCATCATACCGGCAGCAATACCTACAATGCTTGAAAACAGGAGACCCAGAACAAGCGCTTCCCAGGATATTGAAGCAGGAAGAGCGATTAGCTTATCAAGAACTTCAGCTCCCGCCAAACCGAGCATAATGCCAATAATTCCGCCAATAACCGTAATTACAGTTGTCTCGGCGAGAAATTGAGTTAAAATGTCCTGGGAACGGGCTCCGATTGCTTTTCTAAGACCGATTTCTCCTTTGCGCTCATTAACGGAAATAAGCATCAGATTGGCCACGACAATACCTCCTACAATCAAAGATAATCCCGAAACCAAAATAAGAAATAGATTGAAGGTACCCGCGATTTTGGTTGCCAGCTCCATCACCTGGGTCGGGCCAACCAGTCTAAAATCATCCGGTTCCTGGTCCGCGAGATGATGTCTTTCACGCAATATCATGCCTATATCTTCAATCGAAACATCGATTTGATCGGTGTCGTAAATCAACAATTTGGCGGAGGCGATATAATCCACATTCATCATTCTCCGCATCATGGTAGAGAGCGGGATCATGATCCGGTTATCCATATCACCACCACCCGGGCTGGTCCCTTTTGACTCCAATACACCCTTTATCTCAAAGGCAACATTTCCGATATGAATCTGTTCGCCGATTGGATCATTGCTGCCAAACAGTTCACTCGCCGCGGTCAGGCCGATCAAAGCGACACGGGCGGTTGTTGCCATGTCGTGCTGGTCTATAAATTCACCGTCGGTAACACTCCAGTCCCAGACTTCCTCCCATTCGGGCGTTGCCCCTATTACTACGGCGGAAGCGGTTTTACCCATATATTTTGTATCACGTCCTGTGATTAACTGCAAAGGAGATATTTCTGCCACATTTTGGATTTCATTTTGAATGGCTTTCAAATCGTCCAGTGTGAGTGTGGTGGTTAATCCGCCTTTTGAGAGTCCGACTTCGCGCCCTCCACCGGATTGTATAAGGATGCTGTTTAATCCGAATTTTTCAACACGATTCATTATCATCTTCTCAGCTCCTTTGCTTAATGAGAAGATGAGTGTGAGAGAAGTGATGCCCACGATGATACCAATCATCATAAAAAACGTCCGAAGTTTATTACGACGCATAATACGAAATCCGCTTGCAATGATCCTACTTGTTTTCATGAGCGGCCTCCTCACCGGAATCAGTTTGAACAACCTCCGCTTGTCTGGGATGTTCATTAATATAATCATCTGTAATACGGCCATCCGCGATGCGGATTACGCGTCGGGAGTGTTCGGCGATATTCTGATCATGCGTGATGACGATTACTGTCCGGCCTTTTTTGTTTAATTCCTGAAAGATGGACATTATTTCTATACCGGAGCGTGAATCGAGATTTCCGGTAGGTTCATCCGCAAAAATGATTTCGGGATCATTAACAAGCGCGCGCGCGATGACTACTCTTTGCTGCTGGCCGCCCGACAGTTCGCTTGGGATATGATGAATACGCGAACCAAGGCCGACCGCTTCCAACGATTTTTGGGCAAGCTTGCCCATATCCGGGCGATCGGAATACAAAAGCGGCAGTTCTACATTTTCAAGCGCGCTTGTGCGCGCTAACAGATGGAACTGCTGGAAAACAAAACCGATTTCCCGATTCCTGATTTTAGCCAGCTCGTCAATAGTGAGATCACTAACTTTGCGGTCTTTCAGGTAATATGATCCCCTGGTGGGGCGGTCGAGCATTCCCAGTATATTCATCAATGTGGACTTTCCGGAACCGGATGGCCCGATGATGGCCACAAATTCACCCTTTTGGATTTCAAGGGAAACATCCTGCAGGGCGTGAACTTCGGCGCTTCCATTTTTTTGATAAATTTTAGAGACGTTTTCTATACGTATCATAATATCTCCTATGCTATCTTTCCGATAGCCGGTATTATTTATATCCGGTTATATTAATTTTTAATGGTGAAATTTCCGACGATCACTTTTTCGTTTTCAGATAATCCTTCCGTAATTTCCGTGTAGCTGCCTGATTTCCATCCGACAGTGACATATCGTTTAACCGGCAGATTTTTTTCCAGGACATTCACATATTTTTTGCCTCGTTCACGATGAACAGCGGCGTTTGGAACGGTGAGCACGTTTTCTCTGGTTTCAAGAAAAATAGTGACATTGGTGGTCATTTCAGGCCGGAGAATTTTTTCTTTATTGTCATTTATTTTAACGGTGGAAATGTAATTAACAACATTATCCTGAATTTCAGCTTTGGGGTAAATCGCCGTTACTGTACCTTCGAAATCAGTGTCAGAATAGGTATCCACAGAAAACATGCCTTTCTGCCCGACATGAATTCTACCGATATCGGTCTCATCCACATAGGTCCAAACCTCAAGGCGGTCCAGATTAATGATAGTGACAAATGTGGGAGAATTAAAACTGGCCGCGACCGTTTCGCCTTCCTGAGTGGACACTGACGCGATCACACCACTGATAGGAGCTGTGATTCGCGTATACTCCAATTGCACCTTTGCAAAATCAAGGTTGGCTTCCGCTTGTTCCAACAGGGATTTGTTTATCTCGAATGCTTTTTCTGCAAGATCGTACTGATTTTGAGAAATGAATTTCTGATCCAGAAGTGATTTTTGACGCTTCAGATCCACCCGGGCGTATTCGAATGTGGCTTTAGCGTTATCCAGCGCCGCGTTAGCCTGATTGTATTTCGCCTGAAGTTCGGTAGGATCCAGCTGGGCGATAAGCTGACCTTTGGTGACTTCATCACCGATATTGGCGTGAAGATTTTGCACGATACCTGAAACACGCGATCCCACACGTACCTCAGCGCCGACCATCGGTTTGATAATTCCTGTCGCCAGAACCGTAGAACCTATATCGCGGCGGCTGACGGTACTGGTTTTCAGGTCAGAAATATCATTATCATCTCCTGAACCGAACTGACCGGAAAGTATGCCGAAAAGCGCAATTAAAATGATGATCACGGCGGCGGTTACATATAATTTTTTATTTTTCATTATTGTGTCTCCTTAAAACGGCTGATTCCGATTACAAGATCAAGATTGGCCAGTGCTATCTGATGATCTGCCAGTGAATTAATGTGACTTTCTTCCGCGGAGATGAGTACGGTCTGCGCGTCGATAACCTCAAGCATCGATCCGATTCCCTCCCGGTATTCTCCTTCTGAGATATTAAGATTCTCTTTCGCTCTCTCCAGAAATTTGACCGTATTGTCAATAGCTTGTCTGGATTCACGAACACGAAGATAGGCATTCCACACTTCAAGTCCGACGGTCTGACGGAGATTTTCTAAATCATATTCAAGCGCGGTTTGTTCGGCCTTGCCCTCAGAGACCCGTGCTTTTGTGGAGAACCCGTTAAATAGAGGTAATTCCAGAGAGACGCCTGCAAACCAGTAATCTTCCATGTCCGATGCGCTTTCTCCTGACCAGTCATAACTGGCCGTGGCCGCGATCGATGGAAGGTATTCACTCTTAAATATACGGATATTGTATTTCTGGACCTCTAGCTGATTTGTCATACCGAGAATTTCCGGACGGTTTTTGAAGGCGTTCCCGATTAATTCATCCGGAGTCCGGATTTCATCTTCAATTGTGTTGCTAAGATCATCAACAATCTGAATTTTGTTTTGTACCGGATAACCCAATACGTTATTTAACACCCCTCCGGCGGTCAGAGCAGCATTGTCAGCCTGTATCAATTTAAGTTCAGCATCGGAAAGATCTACTTCTGATTTTAGAATGTCCGAGCGTGTGGCTATCCCCGCGATGTGACGGGCGTTTGCTTCATCAACCCTTATCTTAGCGCGCTCAACCGCTTTTTCGGCCACCTGAACCAATCGTAATTTCTGCAAATACCGGTAATAGCTCTCCTGGACCCGGTAAATTATATCCTGCTGCAGGCTTTCATACTGATTCTCAGCAGCATTGAGACCCGCTTTCGCCCCTTTTGACTGGGCTATCAATTTACCGCCCTGAAAAATATTTTGTCGTATCGTGAATCCTGCGCCGAAATCTTCGAACTCCCGGTCATTTCCCGCAACGGTATATTGTCTGTAATTGCTTTGCATACTGAGAGCAGGGTAGAATCCCGCGCGTGATTCAGTCACCCGGTAATTCATCTTTTTAACTTCCTGCCCGCCGGCCTTCAGAGCCGGATTGTTTTCAACGGCCACCCGGATACATTCATCCAGTGACAATGCCTCTTCCGAATCGCCCTGTGCCCTGGCACCGTGAACTGAACTCAGGAAGAGCAGTACAACTAATGTCAAGATTCCGCTTGTACTTCGCATTCAATACTCCATTTCAATATCAGTTTAAATTAAAGTATGTGGTAACTAACATAAGGGTTTAAAATTTTTATTTCTCTGTGTTAAGCGCCAAATTTAGTGAGAGCCACAACTCTTTCTTCTGAATATTCATCATCCCGGGCATCATACCGCCACCCGCCCGGCCTCTGCCCTGCATTCCGCCGGTGCCGGGATCCATTCCGCCCATCTGCGAACGCATTCTCTGCATTTCTTTCATATCAGGTTGCCCCAGCTCAAGTCCGAAACTGATTTTTTGACCGGGTTTGGCATTGATTGCGTAAGGACGGCCTTCCGAAGTTACCAACGGAACTTTAAATTCATAGGTAAAAATACCGTCTGTCTGCCTTACCATGGCCGAAATACCATTCATATTGCTGGTGGGAAGCGGTATGTTCTCGCTGTTATCATTAACAATTACCATCCCTAACAGATCCGTCGGCATGGTTTTGAACTCGGCTCTCTGTTCTTCGGATATATTGGAAAACCCCGCTTGTTCAGGATTCATCAGGTTTACAGAAGGGTCTCCGTAATACTGGATGCCAAAATTCTTGTTTTTCTTACCATCCGCGTCAAACCACAAAGTAACACCACGCATCTGGATACGCCGTGCAAGCGCTATATCGTTGAATTTATAAATGACGTAGAGGTTTTCCCCATCATTACTTATTCCCATTACCAACTGCATTTTATCAAAATAGGTGAGAGAAGATTCGCTCCAATCCGAATTATCACCGTCAACCGAGACGGGAATGTCTGCCCATCGACTCTCATACTTCTTGTCACCGCATCCGTTCATCATCAACAATGTTATCATCAGAGCCAGTATATACGATTTCCTCATCAAAAAATTCTCCCTCTAAAAATATAAATAATTGATTGTCAATATGAGGACATTTACGATTTTATGCCCGTTTCCAAACAATTAAATCAACGATCACTGTACAATTTTCCGCCGCTCTTCATCATTCCCCTGCGCAGCTGAATTTCTTTAAACATATTAAAAAATTGCTGCTGCTGCTCCGGGGTCAGTATTGATTTTTCATTAAGTAGATGCGCGATAAGTTTTCTTTTTATTTGAATCTGATAGTCACTTATTTTATTCGCCATCATCTCCAGTTTTACAGAGTCCGGATCTGCTGAGGCAATTTCATCAATTAAACTAATTCCGCCGGCGCGTAATGAATCCATTAAAATCTGAGTTTCTGCTTCGAATACACTGATCTGATCCTGCAGCTGTTCCTTCTGTAAGTCGGAGAGATTTAGTTCCCTGCTTAAAATCTCCATCTGTATACCCGGCCTGCCGAGAGATTCCAGGTGATTGCTGATATACCAGTGTTTATAGGTTATTGTTGCCAAAGCGGATATGTTCACTATCACCAGCAGAAGTATAATGAAAAAAATTAATTTTCGTTTCATCAAAATTTTTCCTTTTGCTCAGTTGCGGATTTTAAAGAATACTCGCCCGATGTGCTCACGGGAATCAGACTCAGATCTGTAAGATAATGAGAATCCACAAAGCTCTGGATAGCGATGTAGCGTTCATCAATCTGACCGGTAGGGGAGGGGATATTACCCAGTTTGTAACCGATGAATATACCGGCGATAATAGTAGCGGCGGCGGCAATCGGGTAAAACCAGCGTATTCCCGTATTCTTTAAGGAATCATATCCCGATTCGTGTTCCGGAGAATAAATTTTATCAATGACACGATCAGAAAATCCTTTTGATGGTATTACTGTATCCGGTTGTTCTGTTTTTTTCCAAAGAATTTTGAATTCCGCGAATACACGGCCGCATTTTTCGCAAGTATTTAAATGCTTTGCAATTTCGGTTAACACGGTATCAGAAAGATTTTTATCCGTGTATGCGGGTATTTTTGATTGTACAATTTTGCAATTCATGTTCTTTGGTCTCCGTTTACAATATAAGACACGGATTTATATGGAAACTTGCGCAGATAAAATTATTTTATGTGATTTAATAATTTTTTTTGTAGATTTTTTCTGGCGCGGAATATCAGTGATTCGATGGAGGATAGGGATAAATCCATAATTTTCACGATTTCCTGGTAAGGCAGGTCATTATATTGATGCAGAATCCAGGCGACTCTTTGATTTTCCGGGAGGGACTCGAGTAACTGTTCAATGATTTTTCCCGTTTCTTTGGCTTCGAGAATTTGATCAGGGGGTTCGGGATCCGCGATTTCTTTAACTTCACCATCAATAAATTCATCGAAACTTCGCAGCAGACTGAATTTTCTGTTATCCCGGATAAAATTAAGTGACCGGTTAACGGTAATCCTGCAGATCCAGGTGGATAATTTTGATTTTTGTTCAAATGTTCCGGCGGAATTATAAATCTGAAGGAAAACATCCTGTGCGACATCTTCTGCATCATTTTGATTGCCAATAATATGATAGGCTGTATTGATGACAAGAGACTGGTATTGCTCAACAAACTGCCTGAGAGCAGACCGGTCTTTCTTGACGAGAAGCTGAATTAATTCGCCGTCGTTCATGATACTCCGTCTTAAACTTTGGTATAGAAGGTAATGTCGATTGTGTGAGAAATGGCATTTTAAGCAAAAAATGATCCAATAAAAAGAGGTAAGACCGGATTATACGGTTAAATAATGATTCAATATAGCTATTTTCCACTACAGAGTGGGATATTTAACCGCTTGAGTGTTCTTCAGGATGAAAAGTCAATTAATCGAAAATACTTTTCCATAATCCGGAAAAAAAGTATCGGGCGTTTATCCCGAGATTTCGGTTATTATATCCGCCTTCCTGAATAACAAGGGTTGGGAGTCTCAATTCTCCTATCTTAATACCGTTCGATTCAAAATCCTTAGCCTGAAGATCCCACGAACCTGTGGGGTCGCCCTTTGCCGGATCGAGACCAAGCGCGATAATCAAAAATTGCGGTTTGAATTTTTTGATAATTTTCAGCGCCCTGTCCAGAGAATCGGAATATTTTTTCCCGTCAATTTTTTCAGGCAGAGGAATATTATGATTAAATCCATCTCCCGCATCTATCCCTTTTTCATCTTCAAATCCACTGAAATATGGATAAGCGAATCGCGGATGACCATGAATAGAGACAGTCAGAACATCGGAACGTTTGTAGAATATATCCTGCTGCCCGTTACCATGATGATAATCAACATCCAAAATCGCCACTTTTCCATAAGCGCTTAAATAGTTTGCCGCGACGGCGTTAGAATTGAAATAACAAAACCCGCCGAATGATTTGTGTTCGGCATGATGTCCCGGAGGCCGCACAAGTGAGTATGCCAGTCTTCGGCCTTCAAGGATCAGATTAGCCGCGGTAAGCGAGCAATCAACAGCGCGCACCGCTGCGAGATAGGCGTTTTGATTTAACGGAGTAAATGTGTCAATACAATAGTAGCCTGCTCTGATCGGCAGATCTTTTGGAGGCCTCGCCGAGTTCCGAATTGGAAACACATACGGGTAGATGGATTTCCCCGGTTTTACATTTTTACAAACATTTCGGAGATAATCGACAAAACGTCCGTCATGAACAGCGCGAATATGCCGGTCTGAATAATGCTTGACGGGGATTGTTTCAAAAAGATCAGTCCTATCAAGTTCTTTAAGGATAGTTTTTATGCGGATCGGTGATTCCACATAACCGCGTTCTTTAACATGATGGATCATATGTTTGTCATTGACTACCAAAGCGATTTTTTTGTCAGCCGGAGTTTTTAAAGGGTTCTTTTCCGGTATCTCCGTTTTAACATACAAGGGATCACGAAGTTTTACGGGATCGTCCTTTACGGAAGAAACTACCATATCAACATATTCAACCGGGCAAAGGTCACCATATTTCCGTTCCAGGATCGCTCTGATAATTTTGCGCAAATGTTTTTTTGACAAGGTCTTATCTTGTCCGATACTATCAAAGACCAGATATGGCGGATCGGTATCATCAGGATTTAAAGGTGTCTCATAAGCGGTATTTATGATTGGCCTGGCGCCAAAATTTTCATAAAATTTTAGCCGTGAAATATTCTGTTTTCTGATCACTGGATCAGGACTTAATACCGGATCGTCCGGAAGGCATTCAAAAAACAATCCGATCGTGTCCAGTGATAAGGCTTCTTTGAGAACGCGCTCGTATAACGCGCCGCCAATGCCGCGTCCGGTCATCTGTTTTGCGGCGGAAATGAAATCGAGATAGCAGAATTTATAATCCGCATCGTGCAAAACAAACGCGAATCCTTTTACCTGCCCCTTTACGTCATCCGCGACGAACAAAATGGAGCGGAAACGGTATTTGAGCGGATTGTGCAGCTTCTCCGGGAGTTTGATGATTTCATCTTCTTTTATCTCGGGAAATTGTGATCTCAGGATCGCCTGAACCTGAGCAATCGCGATTCGATCAATCGGGATCAGATCATCATAAATACGCCTTATTCTGAACACTAAACTTATCCTCATTTTCCAGGTGTTTTGTCTTCAACAGAAAGAGAAAATTCAAATCCGCTGATTAATATACCACTATCATTATATAATTACATGTTTATCTGTACCGTTATTTTCGGAAACATATTCCAGCATCTCTTCAATGTGCATTTTACCGTTACCCGATGGCTGCTTATATCGGTAGACTTTTCCCTTATAATTACGCAGGATGACTTCATCATCATTCATTTTTAGCATATACTGCGGTAAAATAGGGATTTTCCCGCCGCCTCCCGGGGCGTCGATTACAAAGTGCGGAACAGCAAGTCCGGATGTCCATCCGCGCAAGGCTTCGATAATCTCAAGGCCTTTTTCAACCTGAGTGCGGAAGTGCGCTGTGCCAAAAACCATATCGGCCTGATAAATGTAGTAAGGCCGCACACGGGCGCTAAGTAATTTCTGCATCAGTTTTTTCATCACTTCAGGGTCATCATTTACCCCCTTTAGCAAGACAGTCTGATTTCCCAAAGGTATTCCGGCGTTTGCAAGTCTTCCCAAAGCCTTGACCGCAACCGGAGTGAGTTCATCCGGGTGGTTGAAATGCACGTTGATGAACAATGGATGATACTTCTTTAACATATTTACGAGTTTTGTTGTAATTCTTTGAGGCAGAAAGCATGGAATGCGGCTTCCAATGCGGATAATTTGAATATGTGGAATTTGCCGCAGCTTTTGTAAAATATATTCAAGTTTATCATCGGCAAGTATCAGTGGATCACCTCCTGAAATGATGACGTCACGAATCTCAGGATGACTGGCGATATATTCAAAGCCGTCGTCCAGATATTTTAAGCTGATCTTTGATGGATCGCCGACCTTTCTTTTGCGGGTACAGAAGCGGCAATAGGAGGCGCATGCATGCGCGACCAGAAACAGACACCTGTCCGGGTAACGGTGCACAATGTTTGCTACCGGCGAGAACTGATCCTCCGCCAACGGATCTTCCAGAAGGCCATCATCAATAAGTTCGGCTTTATCCGGAATGATTTGCTTATATATGGCATCGCCTTTTTCCTTAATCAGGGAAAGATAATAAGGCGTAATTTTAATATTAAATTCATCATCAAGCCCTCTCAATTCATCAAGAGGAATATCAAATCTCCTGGAAATCTCTTCAATACTTGTGACACTCTGCTGAAGAATTTTTCTCCATCGCTCCATTTTATTCTATACCTCCGATACTTAATGGAAATAGTTTACAAAGATGACACGATCATCACCCATGCGATAAAAATCTTTAATTTGCGCTGCTATTTTATATTTATTCCTCAGATAAAATTCACGAGTCGGCAGATATTTGGATTGAGAGGATGTCTCAATAATGATCAATCTGCCATTTTTGTTTTTGACTTCGGATTCAATAAAGTGTAATAATTCTTTTCCGGCGCCTTTTCCCTGAAACGCGGGTGATACCGCAATCCAGTACAGATCAAAAGTACCTTCTGTCGCGGGCGTGGGGCCGTAACATACATACCCGACAACTTCGTTCGCTTTGCTTTCGCCGACGTATATCAGATAATCCTTTTGATCTTTATTAAACAGAACGGTATCGATGAGCTCCATGGCGACATCGATTTCAGCCGGAGAAAACATATCGGTCTGCTGGAGAATCTCATAAACCGGCTCGCGGTCTTTTGACTCAATTTTTCGGATATTTATCAATTTCAGTCCTTTCTAATGCTTCCCTTAGAAGAAGCTCGACAAATTCACTGTATTTTATACCGGCCGCCTTCAATGATCTTGAATAACCGGCGTCCGGGGAAATATCGGGATTGGGATTATATTCCAGAACATAAATTTTTTCAGACATATCAAGCCGGATATCAACTCTGCCGTAATCCCGGCCGTTTAATAACTGATAAACCTGCAAAGCTGTGTCCGCCAGTTTTGATTTCAGTTCATCTGATATATCCGCGGGACAGACAGCAGGCGTTTTTTTATATAGTTCATGATCGGTCAGCCATTTTGCTTCATAGCTCGTTATCCGGTGGTACTTCTTGTGAACGTCCCCGAAATTGATCTCAGAGATCGGTAAAACTCTGGGATTTTTATTGCCGAGAATACTGACATTAAATTCTCTCCCGGGAATAAATTTTTCCACAAGAACGGGCTGCCGATAACGATTTATCAATTCATCTACCACAGAATATAACTGATCGAAATTTTCAATTACCGATTTCTGTGTGATTCCAAGGCTGGCATCTTCCTGCGCGGGTTTCGCGATTAGGGGATAACTTAAATATGTTTTAGCCGGGGCTTCCCGGAATACCTGATACATCGGAGTTGATATCTTTTTCGATTCCAATAATTTTTTAGTCAATACCTTATTTTGCGCGATACCAAGCGTTAACGCGTTGTTTCCGGTGTAAGGAATTCCCAGCAATTCCCAAAATCCCGCCATATGCATCTCATGTCTTGCATTGCCCCGGAATCCTTCACACAAATTAAATATCACGTCAGGTTGATATGTCCGGATTTTTTTAAGATCATTGTCAAGATCATGAATAGCGATGTATTCCACCTGATGGCCGGATTTCTGTAGCGTATCGTAAACGGCTTCCGCTTCATCCTTCACCGCTTCCTCTGATAAAAAATCAATTGATTTTTCACCGCTTTCCGGGTCCGGTTCGTTATAAGCGATCATCACCTTGTATTTAATTTTTGAATTATCCATTTTGGTTTTCTCTCTACCCGTATTCCCACCATCATTTTAAAGTTGAATTATCCAACATTCAGTATCGGAAGTTCCCTTTCCATCAACTGTGGAATTGTACTTTTCAGATCATATCTTTTGGCCGCTATGGCGATAATTCTGTCGAGCATTTCTACGTAATTGTATCCGGCTGTTCTCGCCGCCTTTGGAAAACATGAATTTTCTTTCGGGTCCGGAAGGATTCCGGGTATAGGATTCAATTCAAGTACATTTGGAATATTGTCGCCGTCGAGCCTCACATCAACACGGCACCAGTCTCTGATTCTCATCACCCTGTAGGTATCTTTTACGACTTCTTCAACTTTTTTGAGAAGTGATGAAGAAATATCCGCCGGGCATTCAAAAATATTTAACGGTTTTTCCGGTGTATCCCAAATCCATTTCGCTTCGTAGGAGTATATGGGGTGAGCGCCTTCCGGAAGCTCAGAATAGTCGATGGAAACAATCGGTAAAACTTCCACATTGTTGCCGTTTCCCCAGATACCTACAGTAAATTCACGTCCGGTGAGAAATTTTTCTAAAAGTACCGGCTGATTATATTGCAGTAATTTTTCTCTGATTTTTTGACCGGCTGTGTAAGAATCATATACTACTGAATCGTTGAATATTCCCTTGCTGCTGCCCTCTGAAACCGGTTTAATAATCCCCGGGAATTCAAAGCCGTTCAGATCAATTTCATGTAAAGGGAAAAAAATTCTGAATTGCGGATTTGGAATACCGTAATAGGTTAAAATTTCTTTTGTACGCGCTTTATTTAGCGCGATGGCCAGAGTAAGAGGGTCAGAACCGGTATATGGAAGGCCGAGCCTCTCGCATATTAAAGGTATATATGATTCACGGAAATCGCCAAAAAGTCCTTCGGCCATGTTAAAAACCAGTTCAGGGCTCAGTTCATCCAATCTCTCGGCAGCCTGATCATTTGCTTCGATACCGGTGACTTCATGTCCGGCAGTGGTTAAAGCATCAATCACTGCGTTTATAGTCACCATACTATCACCCTCGGCGAAAAAATCCTGCGGTATCTCATTAATATGGTTGATAGAGCCTGCTCTCTTTTTGTATTCATTTAGCAGTCCATTTTTACTGCTGAACGTAAGCGCGATTTTCATGATCCTTACCTCTCGGATAATCAACGGTTAACATGTTTTGTGTGTAAATTACAATAAACGTGCCAATGATTATTTACAGCAAGTAAACACAATAATATCAAGCATTTATTAGCTGTATAAAAGTGAGGACCGGTGAGGGATGAATACGTATATTCTCAAAATGATAAAATAGGATTTATGATGGTGATATTGGTTCTCATTTTGAGAATATTGTTCAAATGAGGGGGTAATAAATATCAAAATGATAATGAAAAGATGTATCTATTCCAATCCGTACTCTTTTATTTTTCTGTAAAGGGTCGCCAAACTTATCTGCAACGTCATTGCTGTTTTTTGTTTATCATACTGGTAGTATAGCAGTGTGCGTTGAATAACTGATTTTTCTATCTCAGAAAGCGTATGGCCAACTTCAAATTTTATCATGCGCTGAGCATCATCAATATCTTCCAGCAGCATTGGAAAATGTTCTGCTTTTAGAAAGTCATTCTGACAAAGCACAACAGCTCTTTCAATCATATTCTCCAGTTCACGAATGTTGCCGCGCCAGGGGTAGCGCATCATTTGTTTAATAACTTCGGGGGTCACTCCCTGTACGCTTTTAGAATTAATGTTATTATATTTTTCAATAAAATATTGAACGAGATAGGGGATGTCATCCAGTCTTTCCCTGAGTGAAGGCATTTGAATTGTCATGACGTTTAGACGGTAGTACAGATCTTCCCTGAATGTTCCAAGGGAGACGCGTTCCTTCAAACTCACGTTAGTGGCCGCGATAAAACGAACGTCCACCTTCTGTGTGACCGTATCCCCCAGACGTTCAAACTCTCCATTTTGTAAAACACGGAGCAATTTCACCTGCATGGAGGGGGAGAGTTCACCTATTTCGTCTAAAAAAAGCGTTCCGTCGTTCGCCAACTCGATTTTACCCTTTTTTTGTTTAACTGCCCCGGTAAAAGCGCCGCGTTCATATCCAAATAATTCGGCTTCCAACAATGTTTCCGGGATGGCCCCGCAGTTGATTTTAACAAAGGATTTTGCTGAACGCTGACTGTAAAAATGAATAGCGTTAGCAGCAACTTCTTTCCCGGTGCCTGTCTCGCCGGTGATTAAGACTGTGCTTCTTGATGAGGCGATTTGTCGGATAAATTCAATAATTCTCTTAAAACGCTGATTCACGCCGATTAATTGAATCATCCCTGTCTCAGGCCGGAGCTGGCTTTTAAGCTGCTCGTTTTCGCGGCGTAAAAGTATTGTCTCGCTGAGTCTGGTCAATAATTTTTTTAGATCGGCCAGACGAAATGGTTTTACAAGATAATCATAAGCGCCGCTGCGAATAGCTTCTATCGCTGATTCGACTGAGCCGTGAGCGGTAATGATAATAACAGGAATCCGGTTGTTATTCTCCTGAATATAACTGAGGATATCAAGCCCCGATCCGTCTTTCAGTTTAAGATCGGTGATGACAATATCAATGTCTTCCTTTTTTAGCAAATTGATCGCGTCATTGCGCGATACCTCGGTCAGTATTTCGTATCCATTCACATTAAGACCCATTTTCAGGGCCTGAAGAGTATTTTCTTCATCATCGACGATCAGCACTTTCAAATTAGGCAATTCTTTTGTCTCCTTCATCGGTTACCAGCGGAAAACTAATTGTGAATAATGTGCCTGTGTCCTTGCCTGAACGACAGGAAATCTTTCCGCGATGGGCCATCACAATCTCCCGGGAAATAAACAGACCTAAACCTGTACCTGATTTTTTTGTGGAAAAAAAGGGTTCGAAAATTTGTGTTTTTTTGTGTGGGTCCAAACCTTCTCCGTTATCTTTTATGGAAATGATAACACGGGAACCTCTTTTTTGCATGACGATCTTTATGATCCCGTCCGAATTTATGGCCTCAGCGGAATTTTGAACGATATTCGCGAATACTCTTCTTAGCTGAAGCCAATCACCCATTATACGGCAAGCGCTTCTGCCGGTTCGTAAAATAAATTTTATATTTTTATGGCTGAGTTCAAAACGCGATTCATCCGTAAAAATTTTCAGTTGCCGGTTCATATCCAGAGGCTCGAGCTGAAGCTGTGATAAATGACTATAGGTAATATAATGATTAAGATTACTGCTTAATTGAACGATCTCATTCTGAATTCTTGCGATGAGATTTTTATGTTCCTTTGTAAGCAGGTTTTCATTTTGTTCAACTAATTGCTGCTCAAGCACATCCAGATTAAGTCCGATGGAATTCAGCGGGTTTCTGATGTCGTGCATGATCGCGCTGGTCAGGCGCGCAATGGCTGTTAATTGATTCAATTGCTGTACATTGGACTTAAATCCCGCTTGATTTCCCGAACTCTGGAAGTTTATGATGTATACAATATTGGCCACGTTAACATTTTTTATTTTACTTATCGAGAATATTACCGGGATAGGTAAGTCGTTTTTCGTTTTTATAAACAGCCGCAAATTTGGAATCCATTTTCTGCCGCCTCTTATTTTTTCCAGAAATTTTTGACGCGATTGATCCGCGATAAAATATAAAACACTTTTTTTAAGTATTTCATTCGGCTGAAATCCCGTAAGCCGGACTGCCATCGGATTCCAGTGTTTAACAATAAGTTCTGAATCGCAATCGACAACCCCCACGGGTGATTCATTAATTATCTGATATATGACATTCAGATGTTTTTGAAGGCCGTCTTTGACAATTTTTAATTCTTGTATCAGTTTTTGGTCACTTATTCTGAATTCCTCATAAATTTGCCCCCACCACTGACTAAGCTCGATCAGTGTATGGTCAAATATTTTTTGAATCATACTAAATTTAAGTCTGATTTCTTCCATTCCGACAGAGGTGAGGTTAGAAAGAAAATGATTAATTACAGTTCTTGCCATGCCAAGAATCGTTAACTGCGTATGAAAATTGTTCTTCAAGACAGAAAGACTCTTTACCGACCGGAGATAATTTGAATACAGATATTTGCCGAAATCGTTTTCAGTTTTTGCCGCCAGATCTTTTTCAAGACTTGCAAAAAGATTATCAAATATTTTTTCAAGTTCTGGAGCGGTTATTTTTATATCCGAACTCCATCCGGAGGTAAGAACGGTCTCAATCGCGCTATCGACAAGATTCTTCCGGTTTGCCTGAATTTCCGAAATGATTTTTTCCATATACTAAGCCAGCTTATTTCCGATAAATTGTGTCAGTCGTTCTGCTATTTGATGAACAATAAGATCAGGTACTCCGTCAAAATGTTTAGATTTAAGACGCATATCGCAGGATTCATTCACATAATCCACAATAATAAATTTTTCCTCATTATTCATGGCAATTTCGGTTGAGAACAGATTTAATTTACAAATTTCCGCGATCTTTTCAATGATCGAATACATCGCTCGCAAATTATATTTTTCCTCATCATTCGGATTCATGATCTCATAACGGTGACTAATATCATTCCACCAACACAGGAAAATATCACCGCAGGCATAAAATCCTCTGAACCAGAATCTTTTACCGTCAATATCCGCGGGGATAATTTTTTCCTGAAGAAGATATTTATCATATTCAAATTCCAGTCGAGCCGCTATGACATCCTGTAAAGTCTCTGCTCCGTTAACCACGCCGATACCTCCGCCGGTCGTATTCGCCGGTTTTATAATAAACGGTCTGCCGAGATTCGTAAGATCAGTCAGTGACAATTTTACGTCCGCGGTTTCTCTGTATGAAGGCAGTATAATAGTGTAGGGAAGATTTAGACCATTTGAAATGAACTCGAGATGCATTGTCGATTTATCTGACGCCCATTCTAACTGAGCCTTGGTCTCAAAAACGGGTAAATCCTGTTTTGAAAATAAGTACTGTAAGTTTAGAAATTCAGGAGAAGTATCGGAAGCGCGGTCAAAAAAATACCGAAAATGCAACCGCTTTCCCTTCAGCAGGGAAATTGTTTCATCAAGATTATGAAGTCTTACAATATAGGTAGACAGGCTATTCTGTCTGGCGTAAGTTTCCAAAAGGGAAACGAAGTCCTCGTCATATGTCCAGTCAGAGGCAATGCAAAGGTCGTATTGTATCTGATTGCTGTTTTCAATGTGCTTGACAAAATTCAATTTATTCCTGAGTGTTTAATTTTTCCGGCATACATTTTACCTGGCCGCAATCAATTTTTTACCCCTGACAACCCGACTTCCGCGGCCGAGGATTTTACATCATTCTCAATGTGTCTGAAGAATTCCTTGCTGATAGAATACACAAATATTTCAAATACAAAATGATTTTCGTTTTCTTCGAGCAACTGTATTTGCGGAGCTTTTGTCAATAAAGTCCAGGGCGAATTTAATATGATCCGCCGAAGCAGTTCAACATTTTCTTTCAGGCTGTTTGCCCGGTTTAGTTCGATTTCGAAGCGGTGATGATTGGAATGTTCTTCAGGGTCGCTTATTGAATGGATCACACCCGTTATTTTACTGTAAGGAAACTTTATAATTTCACCGCTTTCGATTTCAATCTCCAGTGATAGATATCCGATGCTTTTTAAACGGCCCTCAATTTCAGAAATTTTAATCCATTGTCCCGCTTCATAGACATCCTGCGCTTTAAAAATGATACCCGCGATAAAATCCCGGACCGCAAACCAGGATATCCATACAAGAGTGACCAGGATGATAAGAATAAGGGCAACAGAGTAATATAAACGGTCCTTAAAAATCTGATCAATACTCCACAGGACAAAAAGAAGCCAAACAACCGTTTCCAGAATCGGGTAGTACCGCTGAAAATATAACCGGTAGATTCGCTTTACAAAGACAACTTTTGCAATCCGCTCAAACAGTTTAATAATAAGAAAAAGAGCAAAAGCAAATATCAGAACTTTTATGATGGCGAATTGAGAGAGCGGTAGCTCAAATATCTGTTTCATAAAATCTCCATTTCTATAAATTGTCGAATTATAAACGGTTGGAGATACTGATTGAGCTCGAGCTGATTCGTCTGAATCTCCGTAACTAAACCTGAACGTTTAAAAAGTTCGATTTTAGTCCGGACTTTTTCCGGATCGGTGTTAAAAATTCTTACCAGCTTCTCAATGGTCAGCCGTTTATGAATAATAAATTGAATAAGCCATACCAGCCATTCCGGATCAAGTTTGTTAAATGCGTCTGAATCCGGACGCTCCGGATCGCGAAGGGTAAGTATATTACCGGCAACGCTGTCGATATGACTGAACCAGCCCTGTAGCGCGGTGCCTATATTGCCATTGGAATAATCGAATAATTTGTTAAAATAACGCACCAGTTTGAATTCAGAAATATTGTCTTCAAAGTGGTTGTTTAGTTGAAATTTGAATCCCGTTGACCGGTGACGCATGAGAAGTGCTTCTTTAATATCCTCCGTGTCAAAAGGAGTGCATTCGATAATGCTGATAAAATGATTATCAATCTGTTTTATTTTGTTAATAAAACGAAGACTGTAAGTATTTGTATTCACTATAAATAAGTGTCTCCTGCCGAATTTATCAATCAGATTCATGATCTGATCAACCAATACAAATCCGTTGCTACTGCGTTCCCACCATAATTCGAGATCATTAAAAATAAATACATTGCCCGCGGGCATGGTATCAAAAATTTCAGCCGGTTCGCCTTGAGTTTGTAAAATTCTGTTCAGGTGAGTGGTGAAGACATCCGGAGCGATGCTGCCTGTTTCCGGCGGAAAGATGTGGAATACTTTCTCGTGAGCGAAAAATTTTGTGGCGATTGCGTTAGACAGACTCGACTTTCCGGCGTCCGGCTCTCCTGTTATGAGAATGCCTCCGCTGAACCCCTGTTTATATCTGCTCACCGCCTTCTCCGCGGTTTTCATCTCCGTGTGGCGGTTTATTCTGAACTCACGTCCGATAAAATGTTTGCCGACAAATAATTGTTTATAGTAAAAAGGAAGCGATTTGATGACTGCGGGGGGCGGTGATACTTTTTCAACAATATTTATCACTGTGCTGATGCTCCCGGGATATGCGAATTCTTTCTCCGTAAACTTCCGCGCGAACAGAACCCCTTCGCTTTGACTGTAAAGCATCCGGATCAGAGTGTCTCTGAAAGTCTTCTTTACAGTTTCCCTCACGGCCTGAACCTGGGACAAGACTTTCCGGCTTTCTTCCTGTCTGATATACTGACCCAGATGCCCGATCTCACGTGTGACGAGATAAGGATTCATGGATGAAAAGGTTTTGTTTAAATGCCCCCATAATGAATCTTCCATTTTTTGAATATCTTTTGATATTTTCTCTCTCTCGCTGATTATTCTTTGAATACTTTTTTCAATGATCGTTTCAATGGGGTCATGCAGATCATCAATTCCGGTTTCCTCTGATGTACCGGATGATGAGATATTAAAAGAAATGAGACGGACGACATCCCTGGCGGTGCCAACAGCCTGCCTGAATTCGATCGGAAGTGATGATATCTCTTTTCTAAACGGCGTTAGAAAATCTTTCTCAACCAGGTAATCCATAAGACGCTGCAGGTAAATCGAAACCACTTCGGTTTCATCGAATTGATTGATTTCGATATTCTGAAAGGAGTTTTCGGCGATGATATCTACGGTCTCAGGGATTTCATCGATCGCGCTTCTGATATCTGAAACCAATTCATCAATAACAGATCTGTTATCAATAATTTCTTCCGGATCGAGTGACCATGATATCAAAGATCCGGTTTCTGGTTCCTTATTGCTTTTGATGTTTTTAATATCCGATTCGAGCTCTGACAGACTACTTATAAGTCTGTTTTCCACAGATGCCCGAATTTCAGTAATCTGTTTTGTAACGATTATCCTGAATCTGTACTGTAAAGCCATCAAAATCAAATCCATCAACGCAAAGTTTACCACCAATTCCGTATTTTTTGATAAAGATGCCGGAACCTCAAGAATTTGTTCTTTTATTTTTAGATCGGATTTTGATATTTTAAATCTTTTTTTAAGACGCCGGCCCGCGTCTATTGTAATTGAACTGGAAATAATATTCTGCATGATAACACGATTTTGAAGCAGCAGCTCCATTCTGAAATCACTGAATTGCTGCTCTGACCGAGCTATTAAATTCTTTACTTGTTTTAATATTTTTGCCTTTTCGTCTTTTATAAAATTCACATCCAATTGCCTGTTGTTTGCCATTTCCTCCATCGTGTTTATAGAATCCCTGATCCGGTTGAAAAGTTTTTGTAAATCAGATATGCGGCGGTATCTTTCAATTCCCGTCTTATCAAGCTGAGAATATAATTTTTTTAGGAAAACAGTTAAAATATGATATTCTACAAGTAATTTTAAATCAATGTTTAAGACAATTGGTTTTTTTGATAAACGGTAGATGATTCGTTTTTTCATTTTCATCATCCGGATTTGAAATGAATCATCCGCGGAAGCGTTTAGTTCAAACGGCTCAAAAGTAACACCAACTCTTGATGAAACGTTTTCAGCCAACGTGTCTAATTGTTTGAGAAAAAGATCAAGTCCCTGTTCAATATTCTCTTTTTGCTCCGTCGGAATTTCTGATTTGAATTCATCCAGAAGGCGCCGGGAATGAAATAAATAATCGCTTTGAACCCGCATTAATAGTTTTTGAAAACGAAGGGGTTTATTGTCGGTAAATGCATTTTCCAGACTGTCAAAATACCGTTCAATAAAATTATTAAGTTTGGTAAGGAACCCGATCTCGGAATCCGAAAAATCTTTAAAAAAAGCGCTGAAAAATTCATGGATTTCTTTTTCGATCTGATCTGATAAACCGGACACTGTTTTCGAAAGAATTCCGCTTTCCGGGAGGTTAAGATCGGGTAAATTATATTTCTCTCCTACAGAGAGTTCAAGATTCTGAGTCTCGGGACCTGTCTTTTCGATACCGATGAACAGTGGTTTAAAAAATGAGGCCGCCTGAATAAGGAGCACTGTTCCAACAGTATCCAAAAGTGAATTGGTAACCGTAACAAAATCTTCAATATTTTTGTCATCTAAACCGGGGATTCCAAGAATCGATAAATCAGCATCGACTGATTCCACCTTGATAATTTCTTCAAACTTTCGTTTTTCGATAGCGTTATTTATGACTTTTACCCTGGCGTCCAAACGCTGTTCTTCTAAAATTAAATTCATGTTTTTATATACTTTGTTAATCAGAGCGCTGTCATTGACTACAATTAAAATTCTGACACGCGCGTCATGCCATTCTTCCGCTGAAAGCAGGAATTTTGCCATCGTCATAGCAAGCGCGGCGTTATTGCTTCCTCCACGCCACCAGATATCGATGTTTTGTTTTTTCCCGAAGCCGATTTCCTTATCATAATCAAGAATGAGTACATTATAATCAAGCGTGTTGAATTCGTTTATCAATTCAGCAAATTTACCCGGGCTTTTTGAATTCCGGGCCCAGCCCATCATGATAGAATTTGGATCAATGCCGGAAAATCCGTAAATTTTTGAAATGGTTTCTATACCTTCGTAAATATTTTGACATTCGATACGTCTTTTGAAAACTCCGGAGAATTCTCCCTCGCTGTCTTTTATATCATGTCCCATTTCCGGGAATAACGCTTTTGCCCCGGGGTTCTCGACAAGATCAAAATTTGAGAGAATCCCGCGTTTATGAACCAGCCATTGTCCAAATTCCACCAGATGCGGACGAGTGCCGGTACCGCCACTGAATAAAATGATATTCGGGCGCCAGTTTCTCGCGTGACGGTCGGAGCGGTTGAGTTTTTGAAGACCGGTTCGAACCATTGATGACCAGACTCCCTCCCAGGTATCACCGGATTCAAGAGTAAGTTCTCTCCTTTTTAGCGCTATAAATATTATACCCAGGATAAGCGATGCGACGACAAGAGCCATTACATCCAGCTCTATCATTACAAAAAAAGCGGCAACTGAACCGATCACACTTATCCAGGTAGGTACTTTAAATGAAGGCCGAAAGTCACTACTGGCCCAGTTTTCAATCGCGCAGCTCAAGTTTAAAAAGCCATAGGTGGTGATGAAAAACATGGAAACAATTCTTGCTATTAGATTCAGTTCACCCAAAAGGATGCCCGCTTCAGCTAAAATAAATGTGAGTAAGAGCGCGTTTCGCGGTTCGTTTTCCTTCCCAT
This sequence comes from Calditrichaceae bacterium, assembly GCA_050173015.1. GTDB lineage: Bacteria > Calditrichota > Calditrichia > Calditrichales > JBFXGD01 > JBFXGD01. Next base: position 110,253 of record JBFXLE010000003.1, on the reverse strand, counting down.
AGCCCTTCTCGAAAAACTTTGGCGTGATTCTGTCAACCGATGTCGCCTGAAGAATGCGGGGCGCGCCAAGGATGCTTCCGAGGGCCGATGAAATAGTCGCTCCCCAGATACCCGCAAGCACGAGAGGGGAGAAGAATGATATGTCAAGAAGGATATTGGGATTATTCACAAGTGATTCAGCATCTACGCGGTAGGCAAGAAAGATGGTCAAAATTATGTAAACAGTAAGACCTGTTACTACGGCTGTGATTGTTCCGCCCGGTATTGATTTTTTAGGATCTTTCAGATCACCTGACATTGAAACACCCGCTTCAAATCCGGTTACGGCAGGAAAGAAGATGCCGAAAAGTACCATTAGAGGGGCGCTGGTTTCGAGTGATTTAAGAACAGGTTGAGCCGGCTCCGAAGAAGTGCCGCCAAAAAATATCGATATAAGCGAAAGCACCATCGCGGTCATGATGATATACTGTGTTTTGATTGCCAGGGAGGTGCTTATTAAGGTAATCACTGTAATGCTGACAAGCGCGATGGTGCCGGCTATTCTTATTGTATTCTTTGTAACTTCGATACCTATAAAACCAAGAAAACTTTCTGAGAATCCGATAATGTATAAACTAACGCTCAATGAAAGTCCGACAAACAGGGCGATACCAAGCGTTCCTCCGATCGGCAGCCCAAGACTGCGCGACAAGAGATAGTAATTTCCTCCTGCCTTTACCTTTTTATCAGTGGCAATTGAAGAAATGCTTAAGCCTGTTGTTACCGAGATAAGATGAGCAATCAGAATGATTCCGAGAGTTGTATAAAGTCCTGCCTGTCCAAGTATCCAGGGGAGGCGAAGGTACATGATCACACCGAGAATAGTCAGGATAGAAGGTGTAAAAACACCTCCAAAAGTGCCGAATTTTCTTGCAGTCGCCATTAAAGACCTCCGGGAAGATACTTGTCAAAAAATCTGATTTTGCTATTCCGGTAAAATTGTGCTCTGTCCGGTAATAAATTTATGATGAACATGTCGTTATGTCGATCGGAAAAATGCGCTTAACGGTTGTTGAGCGTATCCGGATGTCCGATTCTTTTCAAATTCCCCGGGCATTCCCTTACTTATTGAATGATGCTCTATTTGAACATACCTTCAAACTATATTTTAACCTGGAATATTTACTCGTTTTCAATTTCCGGGATTCGATACACAATTTAAGTATATTTTTGACAAATCATCAGGTTTTTATAAAAAAAAGCCGGTTTTCGAAAAATTATTTTTTGGGGAATCGTTAAGTAGATATGTGTATGATATTATCATCTTGAATTTAGTTGAAGAAACCAATTATAGCAGAAATATTGTCAAAATAAAGGTGATAAATGCCAGTCCCGCTCCGCTAAAATAGGCTGCATCGATACCCCAAATGCTAAAAAAAACGCCGATCAAAAGAGGACCGATTGTCTGACCGAGGCGAAGGACCATGCCGTTAATGGACATAAACGCGGCGCGGTGCTCAATAGGGGCCAGACCGGCAAGTAATGTCTGAATGCCGGGCAGATTTAAACCCTGCGCGATGCCAAATATGATAGTAGGTATTAATAACAGATATATATTCGATAGATACGGGATAGAAAAAAGTGCCAGAGTATACAGGATGAAAGCCACTTTTATAAGATGTTTTTCAGAATATTTTTTTGTGAGTTTACCGAGTTGAGACGATGTAAGGGCTGTACTGACAGACATTACGGACATAATAATTCCGATAACAAGAGAAGATGCTTTAAATTTAAAAGATATCAGAAGCGGATAATAGGTCAGGTACGATCCATAAATCAGAATAAATGTGATAATACTAAGTATAAACAAGATCAGGACCTGCTTCTTTCTTACGCTCTTAAGAATACTGGACAAATAATCATTAAACGATTGGGATCGTTTTGGTTCGGGATTATTTAGACCAAATATCACAAGCAGTCCAACGGGAATCGCGAGAACCGGAAGGATGAAAGGATAATTCCATCCAAACAGGGCCAACGCTCCTCCGATTGCCGGATATGACGCTGTACCGATGCTAAGAACACTGGCGTTATAGCCCATCGCCGCAGACCGGTCTTTTCCCGTAAATAAATCACCAATAAGTGTAACATTGAGTGCGCCAAGAGACGCGGCTCCCATTCCCTGAATTGTTCTCATTAGAAGGAGCAAATTAAAATCACTGATAAAAGCGCAGCTAAATCCGGAGATCCCAAACAAAAAAAGAGACGGGATGAGTATTTTTTTTCTGCCCAGCCGGTCCGCTAAAATACCAAAAACAGGGGCAAGAATAATTCCGGGGAAGGTAAAAACGGTTATTAGTAATCCGATCTGGTGGGAAGAGATATTAAAATACCCGATTATCCTGGGAAAGGCCGGAGTGATGCTGGCGACACCCATCACGGCGATCAGGGTAACTGAATAAATGACCTGGAGATTTTTATTAAAAAAAAGATGAGAATAATGTGTTTCCGGGCTGTTCTCGCTCATTTGTCCCTCTTCTTACCTCCGGCATGATCAAATCGGCCCCGGAGCCTGAACGATTAATAAAAAATCATAATTTAATCAAAAGTAGTATAAACTAAAAATAATAATCGGTACTTCTCATTTTATTAATCATATGATCATGTTCCGTAAAATAAAATATCATTACAGAAAAAGATTACCCGAAAATATATTAAAAACCGGATTGTATATTTCAACTGAATACCCTATATTCTACAAGGTTGTAGCTATTTATATGTAAAAAAAATCGCATTGATATTTTCCGGTTTTTAAAATGCGTTAAGCCAGTTTCGGCCGCATCTCGTCGATGGAGTATTTTACCTGGACTAAATTTAGATAAATATGTTATAAGATATTGAAATATATAGAATTACAAATTAGAATTTCTTTTATTTTTTTATTAAACCAATTGTTATAATAATTAATTTGTTAAAAAAATTAGAAAGGGGTATTGACAAATGAAAACATCTATTATATATTTGTTAGTGAACGATAACTAATATAAATTTTATCAATCATTTCAGATTAAAAATATAAACGATTAGAGGGTAATATGGTACGGAAGAATCGAACGATTAGAACAGTGATTGCGGGAGCTGCAATTATTTTTGCTTCTACCGGTGCGCTGAGCGCATCCGACACCCCGAATGGAATGAATCTATCCACAGCGCTGGATCAGGCGCTGGAACAGAATCCTTATTATGGCTCTGCGAAAGGGATGAGCAGGGCGGCGCGCGCGGATGTTTGGGACGCGAAAAGCGGATTTTTGCCGAAACTGAGGGCGAACGCGGGATATACCCACTATGAAAAACCGAGCACCGTTACACCGATTCATGAGGCCGGCCGATTTCCGGAACTGGATGATGAAATATATAAAGCATCTGTTGAATTGTCCATGTCCTTATTCAGCGGAGGAAGAACATTAGCCGAAACAAATGCCGCCAGGGCAGGAGCCCGGGAACGGGATATCAATGAAGAGTCGGTTAGACTGAACATCATTCACAGTGTTGCCAGTGTATATATCAGCGCCCAGGAATTAAATGACAAAGAAGATCTGGTTGGCGCTCATCTGGGGATATTGAGACAAAGATACAATGAATTTAAGCTGCTTCTTGACGAGGGCAGGGTTTCATATTCTGATATCGCTCTGTTACAGGCTTCCCTGGAATCTGTTCAGGCTGATAGCCTTGAAATCGAGTCGAAGGGATACGAACTGAATGTCAATCTGGGCCAGCTTGTTGGCGGACATGATCCGGTTCAGCCTTTTCTCACGGATATGAAAAGCCATTCATCGGAAAATGATGCTTTGGCATCGCTCTTACCGGATACCAGTTTAATTTATTCCGATTATGCCGGTCCTGAAGTACGTCGCGCGCATGCTCAGTTGGGTAAATCTGAGGCCATGCTTTCACTCTCCAAAAGAAGTTTTCTTCCGGAGATAGGCGGGTTTGCGGCGTATAACTACTTTTCGCCCTCGGAAATTGATATTTCGGACGAATGGGTAGCCGGTGTCACGCTGAGTGTGCCTCTTTTTGAGGGCGGCAGCAGAATTGCAAAGGTAAAATCGGCAAAAGCATATACGGTTTCGGCAAAAGAAAATTTGAAAGCGGCTCAACAGACCCAAACCGCATTGTTAAAAATTGCCTATGACCGTTGGAAAAGCGCGAAAGTAAGAAGACAATATTTAACAAAAGCGGTTGAGCATAAGCTGACATCCGTTACTGCTCAAAGAAAAATTTATGAAACCGGCAGGATCTCGCTCAGCGAACTGCTGACACAGGAAACAGAATTATTGGATTTACAAATGCAGGAAAAAGAATTGATATACGCGGAATTGATGGCCATCCTGGATTATCATTCTACCGCTGGGACATTAAATGTGGAAAATGTAAAAATGTTATTAGGGAGTGAGTCATGAAAATCTTGATGAACTGGCGAATTAAATTAACGATGACAATATTATTAATTATAACTGTTTTATTAAGCGGCTGCAGCAAGGAAAATTCTGAAGTCACCCATCCTCCTGTCGCCGTCAGAGTAATTAAGCCCATGCATAAAGACATGGATAAAGTCCTTTCTTATATGGGTACGGTTCATTCAGAAAGCGAAGTTAAAGTGACTGCTCAGGTTCAGGGGACCATTGGTTCCCTGCAGTATCCCGAAGGAGCGCAAATTCGAAAAGGTGACTTGATCGCGAAAATATATGCTCCCGATCTGGAAGCCGTGGTTGAACGGACAAAAGCTGATTTTGATTACTGGTCGAGAAGATATGAGGCGGATAAGAGGCTGGTGGAAGCAAAAGCCATACCTCAGGAAGAGGGGGAAGCCAGTAAGAGAGCTTATCTTGCGGCCAATGCGGCCTATACCGAAGCAAAATCACGTCTTGAAAAAACAATCGAAAGATCTCCCATTAACGGTGAAGTCTTGGACTGGCTTGTTGAACCGGGACAAAATGTGATGCCGGGTCAGCCGATATTACTCTTAGGGAACAATAAGCTTGAGCTGCATGCCGAGGTGGTAGAAGAAGATCTTCACAGAGGAATTCGTAAAGGAATCACAGCACTGGTCACTGAAAACAGCGGTAAAAAATATGAAACAAAAGTTTCAGAAGTTTCACCGGTGGCCAGCGGCATGTCAAGAGCATTTATTGTGAAAACACCGATACGTACAAATGATGGTCAAATTTTACGCAAAGGCGCGTCGCTCAGGGTGGATTATATTCTAGATTCCCATAAAGATGCTGTAGTTGTCCCTGTCCAGGCGATCGCGAATCGTGATAAAAATCCGCATCTGTTTCTCATCAATGATGGTAAAGCGTTTCGCAGGGATGTAAAGCTGGGGATTGAGCAGAATGGATGGATTTCTGTTTCGCTGGATAAATTAAATGGTGAGACTGTTGCTATTACTAATCTTGGCTCCTTAAAAGACAGTGTCAATGTCTTTGCTGTAGAATTAGAGGAGGTGCAAAGATGAGCCTTCCAGAATTTTCGTTAAAAAATAAATATACAATTTACGCGCTTTCAATTGCTGCGCTGATATTTGGTACGGTTGCGTATTACACTCTGCCAATTCAGTTGTTTCCGGATACTTCACCGCCGCTGGTCAATGTTCTGACACCTTATGCAGGTGCCGCGGCGGAGGATGTGGCGGATTTGGTATCCGATCCAATCGAAACAGAAGCCGCGACCCTGGAGGGGGTATATAAGGTGACTTCTACATCACAGGATGGTTTATCCCTGGTGGAAGTGGAGTTTACCTACGACACGGATGTCGATATCGCGGCGGTAGATGTTCAGAACGCCATCACCAGAATCCGGGGAAAACTGCCAAAAGAGATCGATGAACCCCAGATTTTGAAAATTTCAACCAGTGATGCTCCGGTTCTGAGTATGGGTTTGATAAGTGAAAATCTGGTAGATGTTCGCAGACTGGCTGAAGACGTACTGGCTCCTGAACTTCAAAGAGTGCGCGGGGTTTCCGTTGTGGATGTGTTTGGGGGTTATGAGCCCGAAATATCAATCAGAATTAACAGAGACCGTCTTGAAGCTCACAGGCTGAATCTTGGCATGGTGGTTAACGCGATTCGCAGTCATAATGTGAGTGTACCTGCCGGTCAGATCAAGAGTGAAGGATTGCAGTATACTTTCCGTGTGGATGAACAAAGTCAGAATATGACTGAAATTGAAAAAATTCCCATAACGACGCCAACCGGTAAGCGGATATTGATCGGTGATATCGCGAAGGTAGAGCAGGGATCAGGCGAAAATCTCTCACTGTTCAGAGTAAATGGCAAAGAAGCGATTGCCATGCAGGTTTTTAAACAGGATGATGCCAATACCGTTGATGTTGTTGTGCGTGCTCAAAAAAAGTTTGAAGAGTTAAATGAGCGTTATCCCGAAATTGAAATGATTGTTGCAAAGGAAGATGCTTCGTTTACTCAGTTGATTGTAGATAATATGCTGAGTGGTGTCTGGCAGGCTATTTTTCTCGCCGCCATCATCATATTTCTTTTTCTTGGAAGCTTGAGCAGAGGTCTTGTTGTTGCCGTTTCCATGCCGATGACCTTTCTGCTTACATTCGCGGGAATGAAAGTATTCAACGTACAATTGGATCTTGTTACACTCTCAGCGATCATTCTGGCGGTTGGTATGGTGGTGGATGCCTCCGTAGTTGTTTTGGAAAATATTACAAGACATTACCGGGAAAGAAAAATATCAGCGACCCAGGCGGCTGCCGAGGGGGCAAAGGAAATTCAGTTTGCTGTCGTCGCAGGAAATTTAACGACATTAATCGTTCTTTTCCCGCTCCTCTTTTTGTATGGTTTCATAGGAAAAACATTCGGTCCATTGGCGGCTACGATGATCATTGCTTTTATTTCTTCATTGCTCGTCGCACTGTCTCTGGTACCTATTCTTACGGCATTGGTGACCAGAGACGGTGGTAAAGTTGAAAAATATTCGGAAAAAATTTCGGCGCCCTGGAATCGTGTGATGGATAAAGTACGTGATTTTTATACCACATTGCTCTCCAAATCACTGAACAAAAGGTGGTTAGTGTTTTTAACTATGACTGTCTTGTTTGTAGGTTCACTCATAATGTTAAAATATCTTGGTATGGAGTTACTGCCGAAAATGGATGCCGGCACGACCAATATTACCATAGAAACGACCTCGGGTACATCGCTTACAGAAACCGGAAAAATAATGGAGCAGGTGGAAGCGATCATTCTCGATGAACCCGAAGTGATTCTGATATCGAATCAAATGGGCTTCGAACCGGGTATGCATTCTTTTGGCGGCGGTGGTGTACAGGGCCCAACGCAGGGATATATCCAATTAACCTTAACGCCACGTACGCAACGCTCGGAATCCATTTGGGAAATCCAGGACCGTCTCAGGGAGAAAATATGGAAGATTCCGGGGCTTCAGAATGTTGTTGTAAGGGAATCAGGAGCGACGGCTAAATCCACAACGGCTGCATCTATTATGGTCAGTGTAAAAGGAGAAGATCCTTTAGTCCTCAATGCTTTAGGTGATGAAGTCATGAGAATCATCAGACCGATACCTGGGGTGGTAAATCCATATCGTGAGTGGCGTATCGACCAGAAAAGTATCGAACTTTCAATCGATACTGAACGCGCCCGTGAGATGGGGATGACTCCGGTCAGCGCGGCCAATGAATTGGTTCGTTCTCTCGATGGGATGTCTGCAGGAACGTTCCGGGATATGCAGGGAGATGATACACCCATTCGCGTCAGATACGATATACCATTTCGTCAGCGAGAAAAAGACGCCTATGAGGTCCGTACGATCTCCTCCACGGATGGACAGGTAGTACCGATTGGCAGTATCGTAAACGGTAAAGAAATTATGGTGCAGGGATTGGTAACCACCGAAAACCTGGAGCCGACACTCGATATTCTCGCTCTGCACCAGAATCGCGCATTGAATTTTGTGACCGCTGACGTGGCCAAAGAAATTTCAAAAATCAATGTCCCGAAGGGTTACAAGGTGGGACTTTCAGGCGAAGACAAGGATTTAGGTGAAGCGAAAAGTGAGCTCACGGGGGCAATGATGATGGCGTTAATCGCCATTTACCTGCTTCTTGTCGCTCAGTTTCGCTCATTCATTCATCCGGTGACAGTGATGATGTCGGTTCCATTGAGTCTGATCGGAGTGGCCATTGCTCTCTGGATTGGAGGCAAGACAGTGTCGATGATTGTGATGGTGGCGATGATTCTCCTTGTGGGCATCGTTGTGAACAATTCCATAATTCTGCTCGACTTTATCAGGCAACGCCGTGAGGAGGGAGCCGAAAGAAGGGAAGCGATTGTTGAATCCGTCGCGGCCCGATTCAGGCCGATCATGATGACGTCGTTTTCAACAATTATCGGTATGACACCGCTGGCTCTGGAACTGGCGCTTGGCGCGGAAAAGTTTTCTCCCCTGGCGATCGCGGTAATCGGTGGAATGACGGCATCAACATTCCTTACAATGATTGTGATACCTGTGGTATATGATTCATTTGAAAGTATCGCGGATTTCCTGAAAGGGTTTGGGAAAAAGAATAAGGTAGTACAAACAGATGTCGTCAGTTAGATTTATTTATGATAGCCGCCTGGTGACCATTTGCCGGGCGGCAAAATTAAGAAACAAGATCGTTGAAGAACTTGCAGACAAGATGAACAAAATCAGAAAAATGTAATTCGCCTGCAATATGAATTGAGGTAACCCAAATGACTAGAGTAAACACGGAAGAAAGACAACGGCAAATTATCGACGAAGCGATAAAGATTATCCACGCTAAAGGATATTCGGCATTATCGATAAGAGAACTCGCTAAAAATGTAGGGATTTCAGAGCCGGCCATATACCGTCATTTTAGCAATAAAAATGAAATTATATATGGTATTCTCGACCGACTGAAGATATTTGGCAAGGAATTGGAAAAAGATCTGAAAAATATTTCTTCGCCTAAGAAGAAAATAGAACGCATCACGATTTTGCATATGGAATATTTGCAGGAACATCCGGAAATGACGGCAGTCATATTTTCAGAGGATATTTTTGATCCCGACGAAGCTATTCAGAACAAAATTAATGAAATTATGAGAAACCGTCTCAGACTTATTGGTAAGTTAATTGATGAAGCAAAAGTCGAGGGAACCATTGTTGATGTGAATACAGATGATCTCAGCACCGTCATTTTGGGATATCTCAGAATGGTGATTCTTGAGTGGCGTAATTCAGGTTTTGTATTCTCCATCAAGGAGCGTGGCGAGGGTTTGCTCGAAACGCTTGACAAAATTGTATTCAAGGAAAATTAAATTTTTTTTGCGGCACAAATGAAAAATAAATGAGTTGAATTAATTAAGAAGAAAGAAGAAGGTAAAAATTTATCTGTGATTGTTAGTTAGTGATCACTGATTTATTTTTCATATTGATTTTAAGATTTGAATAATGTTGATGAAAATAAGGCAATATTATATAGATATAAAATGACAACATTTAAAAAACATTCAATCGTTAAAAATAGTAACATTTCCACATCACAAAATGCTGGAGGTGGATCATGAGCCGTTTAACGGGTATTTTCTTAATTCTATTTTTGGTAATGATCGCAAAGTCCGGATTCGCGGGCAACTGGACGGGTAAAATAGGTATCACACCGACTGCCGGTGCCATGATCCCATCAAACGGCAGCTTCGATAGTCACGGTGATTTAAAGGATGTTGTTGAAACCGGTCAGAACTGGGGAGTGTCAGTCAGGTACGGAGTTACCCCAAATCTTGCGGTTGAGGGTTCATTCAGTTATAGCTGGATGTATGTGGTGGATTCGGAAAAACCGGACGCGGATCTGGATCCCGCTTATGTGATGCCCAGTATCATCTTGGGGATTGTTTATAAATACGGTCCGTTTATTGATCTAAAAATTAACAGAAATATTTCACCTTTTGTCAGTTTAGGTTTGGGTTTACATCCCTGGAAATTCAGCAATGACGGTGTCAACGGCACAGCGGTTGCTGCAAAATATCAGAGTAAAGATGATTTCTCAAAAACGAGCTTTGGAATGAACGTAGGAGCCGGAGTTGAATATTCTATCTCAAAAAATTTAGCGGTATCTGGACAGGGAAAGTATTATTTTGTATTTTCCGAAGACGAAGAGAAATTTGGCGCAAACTTCGATAATCAGGGTTTTATCGGTCTTGATTTTTCTTTAACCTATTATCTTTCTTTGAGAAAGTAAGTTTCCGGGTGATGTATAAGTCCCCCTGAGCTAACGCAGGGGGACTTTTTATTGTATTGTAAGGGATATATGGATATTACGACAAAATTAGAGATGCTGATCCTTAAGAGTAAATTGAAGAATATTTACGTTGAAGTAAAAAGTTGGGTGGGCTTTATATATAAAACGCTTTCTTCCCTTCATTATGCGTTCAGATATCCCGGGGAGACATCGAAGCAGTTCTATATTATGGGTGTTCAGGCTATTATTATCGTTTTGCTGGCCACCAGTTTTACAAGCATGGTTCTGGCGCTAGAATGGGCAAAAAAATTGGAACCATTTGGAGCAAAATTGATGCTTGGGCGTATAGTAGCAGTATCGGTGATCCGGGAGATCGGTCCGATGCTGACAGGCCTGATGGTTGCGGGAAGAAGCGGCGCGAAGGTAGTCTCTGAAATAGGTAACATGGCGCTGACGGAACAAATTGACGCGCTTCACGCCTTTGGAGTGGATCCGATCAAAAGGCTGGTTGTTCCCAGAGTCTTTGCCTCGATAATGATCATGATTCCTCTGACATTGCTTGCGGATGCCATGGGAATCATCGCCAGTTGGTTTGCGTCGGTGGTCTGGATGGGAGTGGATTCTCAATTTTTTTGGATTTCGATGCGTGACGGACTTTTTATAAAAGACTTAGTTATAGGATGGGTTAAACCGCCGTTTTACGGGGTATTGATCGGAATAATTAGTTCCTATTATGGTTATACGGTCCAGGGGGGCGCGGAGGGGATGGGAAGAGCCGCCACAAAAACAGTAATGTATTCATCACTTGCTGTTCTTTTTATGGACTTCCTTTTAACAAAAATAATCCTCAGCCTCTACTAGGAGAAGTGAAAAATGATTGAATTTAAAGATGTCGAGCTGAGCCTGAACGGCAAGGAAATATTGAATAAAATTTCGTTTAAGATCGAAAAAGGCCAGAGTGTTTTGCTTATTGGTAACAGCGGCGCTGGGAAAAGCACTATTTTGAAGTTATTACTCGGACTGATTAAGCCCGTATCCGGTGAAATTTCTGTGTTTGGTAAAAATATTGATAAATTGTCAAACAATGAATTGATGAAATTGCGTCAAAAATGCGGGATGGTTTTTCAGGGAGGCGCATTGTTCGATTCTCTGACGGTAGAAGAAAATGTAGGGTTCTTTCTTCGTGAAAGCCAAAAACTATCCAGAGAAGAAGTATATCACAGTGTAATGGAAAAGTTGGAATATCTGCACCTCGACGCGTTTAAAGATTATTATCCCGCCCAGCTTAGCGGCGGTATGAAGAAGCGGGTCGCGATCGCTCGCGCAATCACCTCCGGTCCGGATGTTATGTTGTATGATGAGCCGACGGCCGGGCTTGATCCGCAAACGGCCACAAGGGTTGTCGGTCTTATTGATGATTTAAGGCATCGTTTTAATGTCACATCACTCATCGTAAGCCATGAAATCCACTACTTCCTAAATATCGTGGACAGGATGATGCTGCTGAAGGAAGGTGTCATTGAATATGACGGTGAGCCGGATTTGGAATCCGTATCCGATAAAAAAAAAACTGAATTTCCATTCGCTTTAACTGAGGTAATGTCACAATATGGAATTATCTAATAAAAATAAAAGCCTTAAAATAAGTGTGTTTTTGATGATCGGTCTCTCGATGTTTTTGGCCGGTTTCATATTTTTTATGGTCGGATCAAATCAGAAGATATTTGATTCAAAATACTCAATTTATATGTTTCTCCCTAATATAGAAGGATTAAATTCAGGCGCTTTCGTCACGCTTTCAGGTTTGAAAGTCGGAGTGGTCGGTCAGCTGAAATTTACGGAATATGATGACCAGCGGGGAATAAGAATCGAACTAAAAATAGATAATGATTATCAGGATAAAATTACCGCTTCTTCAAAGGCTATCATCAAAACTATGGGAATCCTTGGAGATAAATATGTGGATATTTCTCTTGGCAAATCCAATGAATTGGCGCTGGAGCAAGGTTCATTTATACAGAGTGAATGGCTGATTGATACGAGTAATCTTATTGCCGATGCCACTTCCACACTTTCAGATCTAAAAGCTATCCTGCATAATCTAAATACGATCAGCAGTGATATTGTAGAAGGCGAAGGGGTGTTAAGCCGAATCATAAAAGATAAAGATGCCGGAAGTGATATGGCGGTATTGTTGAAAAATGTCAGTAAGGGGAGTGATAAACTCGTCGCCGGTAAGGGGAATCTGGGAAAACTCCTTAATGACAGCACGCTCTATAAATCTGTCACGCGGACTTCGCGGGATATCGAAGCGATTGTCGGAAATATTCGCTCAGGTAAAGGTACGGTCGGGCAGGTGGTTGCAGACACAATGTTTTTTCCTCAAATACAATCTGTTGTTCAGAAAAGCGATTCATTGCTGAATAAACTGCACGGCGATGGAACTGCCGGTAGATTACTGTCTGACAAGCAGCTCTATGAAAGACTTCTCAATCTGACCCGTGAACTGGAGGAGTTAACGGCTGATTTCAAAGAAAATCCCGATAAATACGTCTCTTTTAGTGTTTTCTGATCGGTGAGGGCTAAATGAAATCTCCCAAGAGGACAAAGGCAGCTATTATTCAGGCTGCAACGACTCTATTCTCGATGAACGGCAAAAACGGTACTTCGGTGAGTCAAATCGCTGAATACTGCGAAATAAATAATTCACTCATCTATTATCATTTTGATGATAAAGACCGTTTATACGATCTTGTGATCCGTGTGAATATTAAAAAAATGATTAACTATCTGCATTATCAGATCCTGTTGCAACATGTGAAGGCTCCTGACAGAAGTAAACTTATTGAAATCTTTATCCGATTCTGGCAGGAAAATCCGGAAGTGCTGAAACTTCTTATTTATGAAATTAATAACGGCGCCGACGCTTTAATCGAAATATTGAAATCGCCGCGGACTACCAACCTGCAGTCAAAATTGCATAATATTGTCGCCATTCTGGAGCAGCATGTATCACCCGGCGCGGACTGTGATGATGACAGGATCAACGGATTTATCAGTTTTGTCGGGATAGTTATGATATATGCCCTCTTTGAGCCACTGTTTGATAATCTGTTTAATGTCAGCATGGAACAAAAAAACGATTTTATTAAAAGAAGAATAGAACTGATTACAGAAGTTTACCAGTCACATAACAGGATTTATAATAAATAAATTTTTGTGTTATGAGATGAAATATCTTTGTACTTTATTGTAAACTAAAAATTAAAAATGAAACAAATATTTATAATATCTCTCAAGATATCAGCGGTTACAATCACGCTGTTAGCTGCTCCGGAACGCGTTCATGCCTTCGAAGATCCCGTCATGTCGCCAACTGATACAGTTACGGAAATAACACACAACGTAAGCGATTCATTTGACAATGATACTGACTTAATGGATGCGTTTACCGAATTTAGAATCAGGGATAACGCAACCGACGGGCTGAACGATTTTAGAAAATTTATCAGTAATTTTGATGGCAGAAGTATTTCCTATGACTACTGGAGATCGACTGACCGTTTTAATTTATATGAGGACGGAAACGATTTTGACTGGATCCAATCCAGGCAAGACCTGATAAACGATCCCCGAAACACTCAGCATTATGATAATAATCAGTTTTTAATCCGTGAGGAAGAATTCAGGAGAATGACAGACGACCGTTCCTACAGAAGGCAAAAAGGAACGCTTGTCGCGTTGAATCATATTCTTACCGGAAATTTAAATTCTAACCACGTATTGTCGAGTCCCTATCTCATGCTAAAGAGTGAAGATAAACTCATAAAAAACAGTTCGCTCAATTTAATGCATAAGATTATCGGAACTGATAAAGTTAAAGAAGGGGCGGATCATTTCGCGTTGGATGTTCATGTCCATACCTATCATTCTTTTGACGGTACCAGTGATATGGAAACACTGCTCCTTACCGCTTATCAAAAAGGATTTGGAGCCATTGTTATAACGGATCATGACTATTTTGATGATTCTCATCAGGCTATTCTGGCAGCCAAGCGGTTAAAAGAGACGGGCAGACTGCCGAATGAATTTGTTGTCATCCCCGGTATGGAAATTTCTTCCAGTGATGGGCACATTCTTGGTTTATATCTAAAATCGTATATCGTCCATGGCCTTACCGCGGAGCAGACAATAGCTGAAATACACCGTCAGGGCGGACTGGCTATCGCACCGCATCCTTATCAGCCCAATTTCGGTGTCGGCGGAAAGCTTGTAAAAGATTTGGCTTTTGACGGGATGGTGGTTACCGGAGTGGGACTGGAATTTAGAATGTCCCTGAGTTTGTCAGAAGAAGTGAATGACCGGATGGCGATTTTCATGGATTCGGATACTCATGTTGAAAGTGGGCTTGCCTGGATGGGTTACACAGCGGTGTATACAAATGATCAGAGCAGTGAAGGTGTTTACCGGGCAATTCGGGAGAGAAAAACAGCTCCTGTTCACCAAAATGTCATGAAATATCAGAAGAATCTGGCGGAAAAAAAGTTCGGTAAAGTAATTGTATCGCCTTTGGTCTCATTAACGAATATGCACTATCGCGCGGAGAGACATTTATCTGATTTTTTACAGGCGGACCGTGTTGAAATTTACGGCATTCTAACAGATATGATTGATGATGTTGCCGGTCTAAATTTTGGCGAAATCGGAGGGTACGATTATTTTGGCGCGGGACATCATTTTTATTTGCTAAGAGGCGTATCCGCTTATTATGGGCCTGTGCGACTGGGGTTAAGGCGGGATATAAATATTATAAACATAGATTTCGGATTTAAGGTAATCTGGTAACTAATATAATTACGGAACTTAACATGATTACATCGCTGCTTGATAAAAAAAAACATTTTCGAACATTTGATTCACTTATTATATATTTTTTTCTTTTGCTGAATATTTTAATTCTGCTTTTTCACGATAACTTGCCCGCCTGGGAATTGCATTTTGCAAAACATCTGTTTATTGTGGTTTTCGTAGCCGGGTTTGTTGTTTTTATGGATCAGCAGACCAATCCCATATTAAAATTTCTCAGAAACTGGTATCCCGTTATCAGTTATCCTTTTATTTATAAAAATTTATTATTCTTTCTCCATATCATATTTCCCGGAGAATTTGATTCGATGATTCTCTCCCTTGAAATGTCCGTGTTTGGAGTCTTACCTAATTTATGGATTCAAAGAATTGTCAATCCGGTTTTGACAGAGATCATGCAAATTTCTTATGCGGTTTACTGGTTTACAATTCCCATCAGCGCGGCTCTTTTGTATTTTAAAAACCGTTCAAAGGAGTATGAATATCTGATCTTTTATGTGACGTTAACATTTTTTATATCCTACCTGTTTTTTATATTTTTTCCCGTGGCGGGACCCCGATTCACGCTTGCCAATGAAATTGTGGCCTCATATGACGGGTTGATAGTGACAAAATACCTGCGAAACTTTGTGGCC
Source organism: Calditrichaceae bacterium (assembly GCA_050173015.1). GTDB lineage: Bacteria > Calditrichota > Calditrichia > Calditrichales > JBFXGD01 > JBFXGD01. Next base: position 94,485 of record JBFXLE010000003.1, on the reverse strand, counting down.
TCAGCCGGATTTCGTGGCGGCGCTTTTCCCAGTTCCCATGTGGCGGTTGCTGTGGTGGTTTATTTTTTTATGTACGCTTTTGAGAGAAAGATCGCCCTTCGATATTTTTTGCCCGCGGTTATCGCGTTATCGCTGGCGACAGTCTATGGACAATACCACTATTTGACAGATATGATAGCGGGATTAATTCTTGGTGTACTAATCGGTCAGACGGGTATTAAGCATTTCAAGAGAAATGAGCATATGGAATCCATGGTGGCGTCCGAAGCACCCTGAGCTCAGATATTTCAAATCTACATAAGTACTAATAATTTAATCCACTTAAAAAAGAAAAAATAACGACTTTTTTTCTGTAAAAAAGGTGAAATTTTTCTTGACAGTGAAAAAACAATCCATTAACTTAGTTAGTAAGTGCTTACTAATAAATGTGACATTTGATTTTTTTTGTATGTTTCATTGACAAAAGCAGGATAGGAAATTATGTATGTTTTTGTCCCTTTTTTTAAACATGTGAAAAAAAAATCTTGACATTGTAAAATTACGACATTAAGTTAGTAAGCAATTACTAACCATGTTTATAAAAAATGCGTTTTGTGTTCTATCACAAGTGAAAGTTTTATCATTTTCGCGCGCAAAGTTTGATTGTCACGGGGAATGGTAAAATAGGGTGGACGGATTGTTTTTGTGTTTTTTGCCTTGTGAAAAAAATTGTTTGGTGTTTTTTGTAATAAGAGAAAACGGTTGACAAAGAAAGTGTTGAAAAATGGCCACTGAAAAAAAGATCTCAAGAAAACAGCAAATTGCAAAAGCAGCGATGAAAATTATTGCCAGTGAGGGTGTCCAGAGTCTTGTTATGATCAAAATCGCAAAATTAATCGGATTGACGGATGCGGCTTTGTATAAACATTTTAATACGAAAAATGATATGCTGTTGTTCATGGTCGAAGAAATTGAAAACTCATTGATCAATAATATTGAAAAGAAGATTGATATGCAGGCGGATGCTTGTGATAAACTAAAAAGCATCCTTTTTGTTCACCTTAGCTTTATCGAGAAAAATATTGGCATTCCAAGGGTTCTGTTTTCGGAAGCCATACAGTTCCAGGACAAACGATTGAGGGATAAAATTGCGGGGATTATCACTCAGTATATGGAATATATCAAAAATATAATTCAGCAGGCGGTTGATAAGGGTTGTGTCAGGAAAGATCTGGATGTGGAAGCGGCCGCCATCATGTATATGGGCATTATTCAGGCCACCTTTATTCTGTGGTCAACTTCGGATTTTTCATTTCCGTTGACCGGTAAGGTTGACCAGCTTTGGGCAACTTTCAGCAAGTGCTTGTACTGATTTTTTTTGTCGCGTATGTTGGTAAGTGACAACTTACATAATGTTTTGAGTTTTTAAACGGCGGTATATATGCCGCAAATGGATACTATCTGGTACAATTAATTAATTATATGGAGGAGTAAAATGAAGAACAAAAGTGCATTAGGTGCGGTATTGGCCATCGTTGGATTCTTTGCCGGAATGCTGCTTTTCTATCACCTGGCTGACACGTATATGACAGTCATTAATGGAAAAATAGCCGGTGGCCGTCCGGATGAGGCGATCGCTGTTATGATTACCCAATCGATGCTTGGTTGGCTTGGTATCTCAGCAAGTGCTTTGTGGGTAGTGGTTATGTATGGTTATTTGAAAAAACTGGAATGGGCAGGATTCTGGGCAATCGTAGCCGCGTCATTGCAGATGCTGGCCGGGTTTTTCCCGACAATTCCGGCAAAAAGTATTGATCTGCCTGCACCAACAATGACTGTGTTTATTATTGCTACTGTTGTTTGGTTTGGAATTATGTTTATTGAGAAAGTTGATAAAAAAGTCATAGCGTTGTTATTTGTCGCCGGTTTAGCTTATGTACTGACCTACATGTGCGGTGTAGCGCTTATTTCCAAGTATCAGACGACAACATACAATGACCTTTGGAAAGGTATGTATGCGGTCGATATGATGGTGACATGGTTTGGAGCAACCGCTTGGCTGGTATTTTCTCTTGCCGTCCTTAAAAGAAAATCATGGTCTCTGTATCTCGGAATCTTTGCATCGATGATGTCTTTGATCGGCGCGCTTCCTCTGGCTATTGTAAATATCATGGAAGTACATCGTTTCTCCATGTTTTTGCCGGCGCCGATAATTGCAGGCTGCTTACTTATCGTGCTCCTTATGCCAAACACAAACAAGCTTCTTACCGAATGGAAAAATTCGTAAGAACTATAGAAGTAGCAAAAGAGAAACAAGATGGTATTAAACATTTGAAATAGCTGATTTATATGGCAGAGCTCATCACAGATTCTTTTATCCCCCCCCCCGAAAGATCTGGAGCTCTGTCATGTTTTTTAAAAGAATTGAAGGGGGATTGTCAGTTTTGTTTGACAAAAATTTATAATATGGCAGAAAGGAACTAAAATGAATGCCTTCGATCAAATCGTATTATTGTTGACCGGTTTGACTGCTATCTATTTACTGTTTAGGCTTTTTAAAGATTATCAAAAAACAAACAGTATGCACAACATCTATTATATCCTGTCATTCACGGTGCTCCTGGTTTCGGGATTGCTGTTGATCGCTCTAGGGTATGGAATTCTCGCCTCACCACTGGTAGTCATTGTAGCAGTGTTTATCCCGGTGGGATTGGCGGCGGGATTAGTTTCAGAATTCCTTCCCAAACATGAAAAGTCATTTTTAATATTTGCAATACTTGGATTACTGGCGATTGCCGTTACCCGCTTTACGGGACCGCACGAACTTGCAACTCTCGTACTTGTTATCGTGCATACCGTGGCCGGCTTAATTATTTTCGGGCTGCCTATCCTTGTTTCTTCAAAGGGTGAAGCTCCAAAAGAATTTATCTGGGTTACTGTAGGCGGCACTTTGATCGGTATCGGTGGAATCGCGCTGGCCTTTTTAAAAGCCGGTGTTCCCATTTTATCCGCAGATGTGATCTTTACAATATTGGCGCCCATCCTGCTTCTGATGAGCATTTCGTACACATTCGGATTCGTCAAAAAAATGCAGTTGACGGGTAAATAACAATATTTGTGCATGGATTAGTGTAAAAGGAAGTCAATTTTATTGAAAAATTTTCAGACCGGATGAGTCTGCAAAAAAATTGAAATTTGTTTGTGATGTTGTATTGAAATTTAAAAAAGGAAAATAAATATGGAGTCTCGTTTCACCCGTTTGCAGTATCTTTTCCAGTCGACAAAAGGACTGATCCTGTTAGCGATATCAGCAATCTCCCTGGTCACCGCAATCTGGGGGACTTTATCCGGTCCGATGGCTGAATGGGGCGTAAGGGATATTACCGTCAGCCTTCTCGGCATGGATTTGCATCCGATTTTCAGAGAAGGCCGGATGATTGCTCTTTATCACTCGATAGCAATGGCGGTCATCGCGATTGAGGTATATATGATTACTTCAATTGTACCGATGAAAAAAATATATCAGACTGTTGTAAACGCAACAATTACGGTTGGATATCTAATGGTTCTGGTTTTTGGACTTTGGTTTGCATATTTCGGACGTGATTTTTTGGTTCACGGATTATTTATTGCCGGTCAGACTTTGGTCTTTTTTTCCGGCGCCATTCTGGCCGTGGCTGTCTGGCCCTGGAATAAAGAGTATTATGTGTGCGATAATGAATATTCTCATACTAAAAAAGGACTTGACTTAGAGCGGGTTGCTTTTTTTTCAATGGTTGTCGCTACCCTGGGTTCCGCATTGTTTGGCGCCGCGGCAGGCGCGTACTGGACACACGGGCATGAAACCTTTTTAGCGGAAAATATCATACGCGATCCCCATCATTCTTCAATCGAACTGGCGGTTATCGGACATTTGCATATCATGCTCGCGTTGATCGCGATTGCAATTACCTTGATTGTCGGCCGCTGGCTTGATTTCAAAGGAATTTTCCATAAAATCGCGATGCCCCTGATGATTATCGGTATCATCGTTATTACTCTGGGCGTCTGGTCGGTGGTTCCTTATGAAGCGACGGCTCATACTTTTATTTATGTAGGTTCTGTTTTTTCAATGAGCGCGGCATTGATGCTTGTGATTTTCGGTTGGAGAAAGCTGATCAAAGACCGGCTAGCCGAACAGGGTATCGAGAAAGCGAATATCTTCCAGTCAATCGCGGCTCTGATCCACGATCCGATTAAATTCGGACCGCTCTGGCAGATGGTGTTTATGAACTTCACCGTCAGCGGTGTTGGTATTTTCTTAGCTGTTAAGCTGGACGCGATTTTCCGGGTATGGCCCGCGAGAGAAGAAAGAATCACTTTGTCAGGTCACTGGCATATTCTCTCCGCCATTATCGCAACAATTATATTAATGTATTATATCGATATTTCAGGTATAAAAGGGAAAGCCAGAAAATGGTTAGGCTGGCTGATTATCATTGGCTCAGATATTGCCTTCGCTTCGATGACAATCTTCTCATTTAAGAGGCTCATCGTCCCCGAAATCGATCAACAGGGTCTGGTTGATACCACTATGCTGCTTACCGATATCGGTTTGGGGTTAGTCTTGATTCTCCTTTCAATTATTCTGGTCTGGAGATTGATCGATCTGTTTAGAAATGACGGACTATGGCAGAAAGAAGCTCAGAATCCTGAGTTAGAAGTAAATATGACTTCGCCTTCATTCATTGCTGAAACTGCAAATACTGTATCCGGACAGGAGGTGAAATAATGAAAAAATTATTGATGATTCTATCTGCCATATTAATGATGGCACTTACCGTTATCGCCGGAGACCGGGTAACAGTTGAAATCCCGACTTTTGATACCGGCGTTAATCCGGATTCCTGGGTACTGGTGCCTGCGGGAAATTTTTACAAAGGTCAGCACAATCACGTTACTTCTGTACCTTACGATTTTGAGATGATGGTTACTGATGTAACGAATACCCAGTACGCGAAATATCTGAATGAGGCGCTCGCGAAAGGCACCATCAAAATTGTTGACGGGGTCGTCATGGGATATTATCCCGGAGATCCGTTTCATGGGTACAAACATGAATTTGTTATTGAAGAAGGGGATAAACTTCATCTGAATCTGAATGAACGCGGTCTTCATGTCAATTACGACGGATCTTCATTTTCAGTAGAAAAAGGTTACGAAAACCACCCCATGGTGATGGTTTCCTGGTTTGGAGCGGTTGCTTACGCGGATTTCTACGGCTGGCGTGTTCCAACTGAAATTGAATGGGAAAAAGCAGCCCGTGGCACCGATCAGCGTGTTTGGCCCTGGGGTGATGAAATCGGACACGGCTACGCGAATTATTATGCGAGCCAGGATGTGTACGAATCTATTTTTGGCAGAATGGGCGGAACGACTCCAGTCGGATTTTACAACGGGAAGAATTACGATGGATTTCAGACAGTGGACGCAAAAAGCCCTTACGGCCTCTACGATATGGCCGGAAATGTATGGCAGTGGACCGGTGATGACAAAGAGCACGTTCATTACCGCTATATGAGGGGTGGAAGCAACGGCACTTACGATTATGATCTTCGTGTATGGATGAGAAACAGCGCCGGCCCTGATTATTACAGTATCAATACCGGATTCCGTTGCGCGAGGGATGTTCAAAAATCCGACGGAACTGAAGTAAATCAGGTTGAGCAAGACACAGAAAAATAGAACGATTGATAGATATGGACATGCAAAACACTACGATTACAATAAAACAAAAAATCGGGGCCAGGATAAAATTATACTGGCCTCTTATTAAAAGCCTGCAAACGGGTTTACTGTTGATCACCGGAATTACGGGATATATCAGCGCCCGCTGCCCGGTATCTTCCTTTGAAGTTGGATTTGGGCTGATTGGCAGCCTGTTTCTTGCTATTAGCGGAAGCACGATTCTAAATATGGTTTATGACCGGGATATTGATTCAAAAATGAATCGAACGGCGCACCGGCCTTTGCCCTCAGGCAAGTTAGATGCGAAAGAAGCTCTGGTTCTGGGCTTAAGCATTTCCCTTCTGGGGTTGCTGTGGGCTTTGACCTTATCATTTCAATATGCCGTCGTAGTGTTCGCGGGGCTGTTCATCGATGTGGTGATTTATACAATGTGGCTCAAACGGAGAACAGCCTGGTCCATTATCTGGGGTGGAATATCCGGTGGTATGCCGGTTCTTGCAGGCCGGACCCTGGGTTTGGGAACAGTTGATGGAATCGGAATTTTATTCGCGCTGGCCATTCTTTTGTGGATTCCAACGCATATCATGACGTTCAGTATGCGTTATCATGATGACTATCAGCGCGCCGGTGTACCGACCTTTCCATCTGAATATGGTAATAAATATACTCGATTGATCATTGCGGTTTCAAGCCTGGGAGCGGCGATCGCCATTGGAATGGGCGCCATGGCGATCGGCCTTTCCTGGGGATATCTTAGATTGCTCGGGATATTATCCGTAGGAATTTTGGGATTATCTCTGGCAAGTGTTTTACGCCCATCTGAAAAAGTCAATTTCGGGCTGTTTAAATACGCGTCGCTTTACATGTTGAGCGCGATGCTGCTGGTGATTTTTGGCGGTATTTAACAAGATTTATTCAATGAATCGATAAATGGTTGATGCTCAAAAACGTAAAAACGATTCAGCCTGAAGCGATTTTAAAAAGAAAAAAGTGAACAATGAAAGGTGGAATTATGAAAGGTGGCGTTGTTCTGAAAAGCCTGGCGGTTCTGGCCGTTTTGTTCGGAGTTACAGCCATTGTAGATGGATTACCGATAGTACTGGGGATCAAGAATCCCGATCACTTGGTTCTGCCATGGCTAATTTACTATAACCTTACGATGGCGGCCGTATCCATTTTTGTCGGATTCGGTTTCTGGTTAAGGCATGCCCACGCGATCAATGTGGCGGGATTGGTGGCGGTTGGACATACCATTGTATGGCTGTTGATCCTCACAATATTTTCTGATGCTGTCGCCATGAAGAGTGTTATCGGTATGACGGTAAGATCCGTGATCTGGATTAGTATGTTTGTTTTGCTATCAAAGAAAAAAGAAAGCTGGTTTGCGCCGGCGTAAAGAAAATAGAAAGAATTTAATAGAGCAAAATTAAAGCCGTTAGGAAAAAAATGGCAAGGATGACAACTAAGGAGAGAAAAAGGCAGATCATTGATCAGGCGCTTCAAATCATTCATGATCAGGGATATCCTGCACTTTCTATCAGAGAACTGGCAAAAAAAGTCGGTATATCTGAACCGGCTATTTACAGACATTTTACAAATAAAGAAGAAATTCTAAATGGAATTCTGGATCGCATGCTCATCTTTGGAAAAATAATGAATGAGAAGCTGAATGAATTTGATACCGCTAAGGAAAGGATCATGCAGCTTATCATGTTCCAGTTGAGATTTCTGGAAAATCATCCCGAATTGACGGCTGTTCTGTTTTATGACGAGATATTTGGTCCGCAACCGTCGCTTGGGGAAAAATTGCGTTTATTTCGGAATTCCAGGTTTCTGATTTTGGAGAATCTCATCGATCAGGCAAAATCAGAAGGAACTGTGGTAAATGTGAAAACACAGGATTTGATCGTCGTGATTCTGGGAATTATCAGCATGATTATCCTGGAATGGAGGAGAAGAAACTTCACATTTTCACTAGATGAGCGGGGTCGGGGAATGATCGATAGTTTAGAAAGACTAATTTTTGTAGACAGTATTGTGAAATAATTATTTTTTCATAATAGTCCCGTATGGGAATTGTTACTCAAACTAAGGAGTGTGTAATGGTTAATTATTTGAAGGGATTCTACCGAAAGCCAGTCCTTGTGATGACGATCGTAGTAATCCTGACCGCGCTTTCATTATGGCAAATGGGCCAACATGCCCGTGTCGAAACGAATCTCGATAAGTATATGCCTTCGGAACATCCGGCATTTGTTTACAGTGATCAGGCGGAGTCGTGGTTCAATATCAAAGACGCTTTTATCTTCGTTGTCGAAAATCCTGATGGTCTCTTTACTTCAGGTACATTGAATAAGATCAAAACCATCACTAAAAAACTACAGAAGATGAGCCAGATCGAAAAGGACAATGTCACAAGTCTTTATACCCTTGATAACATTGTTTCTAGCGATGTTGGTATGGATGTAAGGCCGTTCTTTACAAAAGTTCCTGAGGATTCCGCGGGTCTTGCAAGTATTCGTGAAGCTGTTACGGGTAATGACATGATCATGGGCCGGATGGTTTCTCATGACGAGACAGCGACAATCATAGTCGCGGAGCTTGAAGGAGATGTCGTATTTGATGAAGCCTTGTATAATCAGATACGGGAGACAGCCGAGGAATTTCGTGGCCCTGAAAATATTTATTTCGCGGGACGCCCGGTTGTTGAGGGAACATTAGCGCAGCTGGCTCCGGAAGATATGAAAAAAATGATCCCGATTGTCTTATTGGTGATCATTCTTGTTCTTCTGCTGACTTTACGCAGTTTTAAATCGCTTTTGGTCACATTATTCATCGTAATTCTGAGTACAATTTGGGCATTCGGATTAATGTCGGCCTTCAAGATCCCAATATACGCGGTATCGACCATGATCCCGGTAATGCTTATCGCCATTGGTGTGGCGTATGCCATTCACTTGTTTAATTGTCTTGAATTATTTCTTAAAGAAAATCCTGATGCTTCAAAAGAAGAAGCCCTTGACAATATGATTGAAGTAATGTGGAAGCCTGTGTTAATGGCCGCAACGACAACCGCCATAGGATTTGTATCCCTGATTACATCGCAGGTTTGGCCGGTGAAATATTTTGGTCTTTTCACGGCATTTGGTGTACTCATGGCATTATTTTTGTCCATCGCCTTTCTACCGGCAGCGCTATACATGGTCGGGTTGCCAAAATTGAAGCTTAAAGCAGCGAAAACATCGGAAAAAGAAGGTTTGGCGGGGCGACTCACCAATGCAATTTTAAACAACAGTAAGATGATACTTGTGGTCACGGTTGTACTCATTGTAGTCTCAGCGATCGGAATGCAGAAAGTATGGATCGATTCAAGCTTCTTAAGAAACTTTGAGGATGACAGTGAGATCGTTAAGGCGGATCATTTTATAAACAGTCATTTTTCAGGTACGACGCAGTTTAATGTGATTTTTGAAGGAGAAGACGATACCTTCAAAATTCCAGAGGTCTGGAAAAATGTAAATATTCTGCAGGAAAAACTGGAAGCGATTCCGGAAGTGGGCAATACCTTCTCCATGGCCGATTATCTGAGAAAAATGCACAAGGTAATGCATGGCGACAGCGTAAAATATGATGTAATTCCTGAATCCCGCGATTTACTCGCTCAATATCTGCTGCTTTATACGATGGCAGGGGATCCTGAAAATCTGGATAAGGTAGTTGATTACAACTACAAAAGAGCTAACCTGACGGTTCAGTTGAAAGGCGATAATTCAAAGATTATTCAAAAAACGATTGATCTGATTGAAGATAATAAGGATATGTTTCCCGGCATCAAGGTGAATTTCGCGGGTTCAGCATACAAAGGACTTGTATTTACGGATCTGATTCTTGAAGGTCAAATTTCCAGTCTTCTGATCTCAGTTATTATGGTGATTATCCTACTTGCCATCATGTTCAGGAGCTTCAACGCGGGACTTATTGGTTCTGTGCCTATAATTATTACGGCGATGATCAGTTTTGCCATCATGGGTTTTTCAGATATACCGCTGGGTGTAACAACCGCGTTGGCGGCTAGCATAGCCATGGGTATCGGTATCGATTACGCGATCCACTTTATCGAGCGCTATAAAATTTTCTCAATGGAAACTGAAGATCGAGTCCTGATCGCTATCAGAACAATGGGTCACACGGGTCGCGCGATTTTCTTTAACGCGTTGGTACTTGTTCTCGGTTTTACGGTACTTTTACTATCGGCTTTTCCTCCAAACCAGGAACTCGGTGGACTTATTTCCTTAAATATGTTGCTGTCATTCCTTGGTACCATAGTAGTGATGTTAATTCTCATCCATATAATTAAACCTAAACTAATTCCCAAAAAAGGAGATGTGTAATGAAGAGATTTTTGTTAACTCTTATGATTGGAATCCTGCTGTCAGGCATAGATATTGTGTCTGCACAGGAAACATTAACCGCCTTACAGATTATAGAAAACAACTATAATCGTGAAGACGGTAATGATGAAACATCCGATTTGATCATGACCCTGATCAACAAATCAGGTGACAGCCGTGTCCGGAAAGTGAGACAGTACACTAAAGAATATGGCGGTGACGAAAAAACGGTTGTATTTTTCCTGGCTCCGGCCGATGTACTTGGTACTTCTTTCATGAGTTGGACTTATGCTGATGAGAACAAAGACGATGATCAATGGATTTATCTGCCTGCCTTAAAAAGAATTAAGCGGATTTCATCAGAAAGCAAAAGTGATTATTTCATGGGTTCGGACTTTACTTATGATGACATAGGCGACCGCTTACCAAATGAAGATACACACAAGTTATTGCGTAGCGAGACTGTTGACGGTCAGGATTGCTACGTCGTTGAAAGCATTCCGAAAGAAAAAGACTCAATATATTCAAAAACAATCAGCTGGGTGATCAAATCAAACTGGATATACCTGAAGAGAGAATATTATGACGAAGAAGGTGATCTGCTGAAGATTGATCACAGCAAAAAAATTGAACAGGTTGACGGCATCTGGACAGTAATGCACAGAGTGATGGAAAATGTCCAGTCGAATCACAAAACAGATCTGGTATTCAGCAATTACCGATATAATATCAATACTCCGGATAATATGTTTACGGAACGTACACTCAAAAGAGGACTGTAGGATGAAAAAGTACATTTTAATCATAACGATGATTATTGGTCTGTTTCAGCAAAGTTTTGCATTGGGGATTGATATTCACGGATATGTCAGAAATTATATGGGAGCGTTGACGGAACAAGATGGTGAATATTCTGTCACTCAAAATACCCTCGATATGGAGTTTTCATACTCACGGGGAAATACGGCTTTTTTCATCAATCCTTTTGTAAATCATGATTCGGAGAGTGAGATTGATCTCAATCTGCGGGAAGCATATATGGATTTAATGTGGGATAACGCGGATCTTAGAGTCGGTAAACAGCAAATCATCTGGGGAAAAGCGGACGGCGTGTTTATTACCGATATCATTTCTCCAAAGGATTTGAGTGAATTTTTACTGCCGGATTTCGAAGAAATTCGTATCGGTGTCAATGCTGTTAAATTTGATTATTATTTGGGTGATCAAACCTTTGAACTAGTCTGGCTGCCTGAGTTTCAACCGACAATTTTTGCTGAGCAGGGCTCTATCTGGGCTCCTAAAATGCCAAATCCCGCTGAAATGATGTCATTGCCGATGGTACCGCCTGTCACTTATGACTATTCGAAATCAGAAGTAAAGGGTTCACTGGAAAACAGCGAAATCGCAGGAAAGTATTCATTCCTGTCCTCAACGATAGATTTTGAACTTATGGGCGCCTATTTATGGGATGACAATCCTTCAGTTCATTTGATTAAACAGATGGATCCGAATACTCATCAGTTGACCGGAATTACCGTCCGTCCTGAGTATCACAGGCTTACAATGGGTGGCGGAAGTTTTGGAGTTACTCTCGCCGGCGTGGTAATCCGCGGTGAAGGCGCGTATTATACGGGAAGAAATTATACCGCTATGGATAATCCGGCGGCGGGAAAAACCTACGAAGAAGGTGTGGTTGAAAAAGATTATGCGCATTACCTGTTAGGATTTGACTACAATGTTTGGGGTGTTGATGTTAGCGGGCAGTTTATTCAGGAAAGAATCATGGATTATGAGGAAGAGATTGTTCAGGACGAAGTTCAAAATACCGCAACATTCCTGATGGCTAAAGATTTCCTGAATGAAACTCTCATCGTGGATTTGTTTGTATATTATGGTTTTGACAATGAGGATGGCCTGATTCGTCCAAAATTGACATATGATATCGCAGACGGATTTGAACTTCTTGTCGGCGCGAATATATTTATCGGTGAAGGTGTCGGCATGTTTGGCATGTACGAGAAAAACGATATGGTTTATACAAAGCTAAAATACTCTTTTTAGATCACCATTCGTTTAGAACAATAACGAAGCCGGCTGGGGAATAAAGTACCCGCCGGCTTTTTTTTACTCATTTGATCCGGCGCTGATTTTGAGACATAATTACAATAAATTGCGTTAAACACTTCAATAGTAAATTATTCTGACCACGCTGCGGGAAGAGAACTTGATATAATAATCATGTCTTCTTATGTTTATGAAACCTGACCTGAGTATTTTAGAACAAAAAAACCAACCTTTTGAAAGGAAGGTTGCCATGAAATGGTATAAAAAAGATCCCCTTTCAAAGATCGCCATAAAATATAAGTTACCGCTTAGCTTTGTTGTTTTATCGCTGATCGTTTTTGGATTTGGCGGTTATTTTGTAGTCAATTCAGTTTACAGGGGCCTGGATAAAGAAATTCAAATTCGTTTGAAAAGCGAATCGATGGCCCAGGCGGTCATATTTGATCAAAAACTGGAAACCCTGAAACGCAGAGCGGAAGATTTTGCTTCAGACGGATTTATCCGCTCAAATATGAAAATTCTCCTGGATCGGTCTGTAGTCCTTGATGAAAAAACCGTTTTTCAAAAAGTTCATCAAGCGCTAAAAAAACATCTGATTGAGAACAAGCTTCCATTGGTGGAAGATTTTGCTGCCATTGAAATTTACAACAAGGATAAAATCCTGCTGACGGGTACCAACGATTCCGTTGTTTCTATACAAAAATATATTGATCAGGCCCTGATTGAAAATTCCAAAAGATTTAGTCAAATAATTCCGCCATCCAAACCGGAATCATTTCCAACAGCCGCTATCGTGACAGATATCTGGAATCTGAATCATACTGAAAAACTGGGATTTCTTGTTTGTATCATCAATCTTGAAACGGTAGTCAGGCATATGTCCGGAGAATACGATTATGGGAGGACCGATCCACAAATTGAAAAGTATCTGACGGTGATTGATCAAAATGGGTTGCGGTTGGAAGTACCATGGCGGTATCTCGACAATAATAATGATACTGCTGAAAGTGAGAGAATCAACATTAACGAAAAATCCCGCTTGACGCCCATTGTGGCTCACAACGGCCGTCACATCTGCGCAAACGGCAAAGAAATGTTTGGTCAAAGTTTTCCACTGAATAGCAATAGCTGGAAGGTGATGATTGAACTCAACTCTGCTCAGGCGATGCAACCGATCGGTGTCATTGAAAGCAGGGTTCTGGGTATCGCGTTAATTGTAGCTTTGACAGCGCTGATTCTGCTATACTTCCCGGTTCAGTTTGTCATTCGTCCTCTGGGAGAACTTCAAAGAATGGCTTACAGGATAAAAGAAGGAGATTTTTCAAAACGTATAAAATATCAGTCAGAGGATGAAATCGGAAATTTGGCCCGAACGTTCAATATGATGGCGGAAGCGATACAAGAGAGAACCATGAGTCTCGAACGTACGGCGCATGATTTGCAAAAGCGAGAAGTCGAACTAAGAATCCAGCATGACCGATTGAACACCGTAGTTCATTCTTTAACCGATGGGCTTGTTCTTCTGAATTCCGAAGGAAATGTGGTGCTTTCCAATAAAGCGTCGGCTCCGCTGATAAACTTTCTGGAAAACGCGGAGGCGGAAAACAGAATCCGAAAATGCAAAAACGGAGCCAGTAAAGATAATAATTGTCTCCATTGTCTAATGGATGTGTCAAAAAAAACATCCTGTGTGATCGTGATAGACAACGCCGTTTTTGAAATTATTTCGACAAAATTACCGGCGGTGGACGGATCAACAAGCAAGGTTTTAGTTTCCAGAGATATTACTGAGCGGGAGAGGCTGAGTGAGAGGCAGGCGCACCAGGACCGTTTGTCTGTTCTTGGTAAAACCGCGGCGGTCGTGGCGCACGAAATGAATAGTCCGCTTGCGGCGATCTCCATGTATAACCAAATGATGGAATCGGAGTTAAGAGAAAATTCGAAATTTCATGAACATGTGGACGTTATTAAAAGAAATACACAAACCTGTCAGCGGATCATCAACGAGCTTCTGAACTACGCCAAACTTCCCCAGCCGCGGATAGAGAAAATCAATATCCGCCAGATTCTGATAAATGTCATTCGTTTTCTAAGGCCTTTAAACAAGGAAAAGCAGACGACCATAGAGCAGAATTTTCAGGATAAAGATCAGCCATTCCTGGGAGATGCCACCCAAATTCAGCAGGTGTTCGTTAATCTGTTATTGAATGCTTTGCAGGCGGTCCCGGAAAAAACAGGTAAAATTAAGCTTTCCACATTTCATAACGATCAAGCGTTGATCGTTGAGGTGGAGGATAACGGGCCCGGTGTGGATATAAAGCATAAAAGAGAAATTTTTGAACCCTTCTTTACCACAAAAAACACCGGGGGAACAGGCCTGGGACTATCAACGGCGAAAAGCATCATCAATGCGCATAATGGTGATCTTGAATTACTCGAATCATTTCAGGGGAAAACCATTTTTCGGGTACTTATACCGTGGCCCGTAAAAGTATAAGCGGGAGAGCCGTATAAATCAGAACTAATCCGGGAAGGAAACAAACAGAACATGGAAATGCACGCCAAACAATACTATGATATAAGCCAGATTAAAATACTGGTGGTTGATGATCAGGAAGATGTCAGACGAGGTCTTCTGCGGCTTATCGGTACTTTAGGGTGCGAAGTAGAAGAGAAGGCTTCCGCCGAAGAAGCTCTCGTCGCACTGCGCCGGGATAGTTTTGATATCGTTTTTACAGATCTGAAGATGGACAAAATGTCCGGAGTTGATTTGCTGCATGAAATTAATGCCAACTGGTCTGACATCGAAGTCGTTCTTATAACCGGGTACGGAACAATTGAACTGGCGGTTTCTTGTCTTCAGAACGGCGCTTCTCATTTTATTACAAAACCGTTTGACAACAACGAAATCCTTTCATTTGTTGAGCGTACCGGTTATAAAATTCTCTCGCGAAGGGTTGTTAAAAAGAATCTGGATAAATATAAATCGGAAAATATCATCGCGGTATCTAAAATCATGCGTGATGTGCTTGATCTTGTTGATCAGGTGGCGCCCAGTAAAATACCGGTATTAATAGAAGGCGCGAGCGGTACGGGAAAAGAATTAATCGCTCATGAAATACATCATCGGAGTCTGGTGAAAGAAAAGCCTTTTCTGGCAATCAACTGTATTGCTTTACCCGATACGCTTCTGGAATCGGAATTATTCGGATACAAAAAAGGGGCGTTCACGGGCGCCCATAAAGACTCAAAAGGTCTGTTTGAACAGGTCAGGGGAGGTACAATCTTTTTGGATGAGGTTTCTTCCATGTCGCTGATGTTTCAGGGAAAATTATTACGTGTTCTGCAGGAGAAACAAATCAGGCCTCTTGGGGGGGATGAGGTCATCCCGGTTGATTTTCGTCTTATTGCCGCGAGTAATAATAATCTTGAAGAAATGGTTCAGAAGGGGCAATTCCGGGAAGATCTGTATTACAGATTAAAGGTTATGAAGATAGAAATTCCCTTATTAAAGGACAGACCGCAATGTATCCCGGTCCTCGCAGAGCATTTTTTCAGAAAATCGGTGAAGGAATATTTCGAAGGCGGTGAATTAATTCCTGAATTATCTTCCGCGGCGGTTAGCGCATTAAAGAAACATGAATGGAAAGGAAATGTAAGAGAGCTTGAAAATACCATTCAGAGAGCGCTGATAGTCTGTAAAGGCGATAAAATATTGCCGTCTCACCTGGGATTGTCAAAAAGTGATGAAAACGGTTATGGACTGATGGATGACGCGACGACCTATGAAGAAGGAAAACAAAAAGCGATTGAAGAGTTTCAGCGTATGTATATACAAAATTCCCTCATGAGAACAAAAGGAAATATTTCCCGCGCGGCGGATTTGTGCGGATTGACAAGGGCCGCGTTTCAGCGCATTATGAGGAAGTTGAATATTGACAGTTCAAGCGCGAAGGATGATTTTTCTGAATAATTCCGCTGTATAGGGTTGTATGCACGACCTAAGTTATGGTTTTTTATGCGATTATACGGAATATGCAAAAAACGGGTGCATAGTCCTGTATGCACTTCCGCTGAATTTTTTTATATTTTACTTCACTAAAATTTCTCATCCCAGAATAAAACATTCTTGTAAGTTCAAAAATTACAACATCTTATAGTCTTTATGAAATCAATTGAGACATCGTAGTAGTATTATGGCACAATACTTGTATTAGTGATCACAACATCACAAACTCATAAACGAGACTGTCCACACAAAAATTATTGAGGTATCAATGATTTTGGCAATCCTGAATCAAGTTGATTGCAGAAAGGCTGTACTACTCCTCACAGCCTTTCTTTTTGTTTTCGTAAATCACATCAATGCTCAGACCCCGGATGAATATTTCAAACAAAACTGTGTCAGCTGTCATACAATCGGCGGCGGCCGTTTGACCGGTCCGGATCTGAAGAATGTCAATGACCGGCAGTCCCGCGAATGGCTGGTTAACTGGCTGATGGATCCACAGGGAATTCTGGCCAGCGGAGATCCATACGCGTTAACGCTGCAAAAAGAAGCGCGCGGCGCCGTTATGACCAATACACCGGGTATGACCAGGGTAATGGCCAACGCTCTTCTTGATCTGATGGCCGCCGAATCCAAACTTGATAAATCACAGTTCGCCGGAATCCAGATAGCTGATCGTCCGCTTCTGCCATCGGATATCATTGAGGGTGAAGCAATTTTCACCGGTAAAAAGAAACTGTTAAACGGAGGTCCGGCCTGTATAGGGTGTCATACTGTAAATAGTATGAGTGGTTTTGGCGGGGGGCTTCTGGGGTTAAACCTGACCCGCGCATTCGCCAGGCTTGGCGGGCAAAAAGCGCTGACGACCTGGCTTGTGGCGCCGCCCGGACTCACGATGAATCCAATCTTTAAAAACAAACCAATAGATGAAACAGAAATATTGCCTCTTGTCGCTTATCTCAAAAACGAAACGGAGATGGATAAACCGTTGAACACCTCATCAATGATCAATTTTTTACTCTTTGGAATAGTCGGAGCGGTAATCCTTTTGGTTGTTTTTGATTTGCTGTGGAATAAACGTTTTCGCGGTGTCCGAAGGGCGATGGTACAGCAGAAAAAACTAACTTGAGAATTCAGGAATAGAGATCCGGATCATTTCCAATAATCTAAACATGTTTTGGCGATATGCATTGTTGCAAAAATTAAGGAATACATAATGAGCAGGAAATCGTGGATAAGAGATGATGTTGTTCCCCAGCAACGAACCTGGGAACAATTTTACAGGAATCGCTGGCAGTATGATAAAATTGTCCGCAGCACCCATGGCGTAAATTGTACGGGGAGCTGTACATGGAACATCCATGTAAAAGACGGGATTGTCACCTGGGAAATGCAGGGTCTTGATTATCCCACCCTCGAGCATGGTTTACCCCCCTATGAACCTCGTGGTTGTCAGCGAGGCATTTCTTATTCCTGGTATTTGTACAGTCCTCTGCGTGTAAAATATCCTTATATCCGCGGCGCGATGCTGGATTTTTGGAAAAAGGCAAAATCGGAGTATGATGATCCGGTTGACGCATGGAAATCAATGGTGGAAGATCCGGAAAAGCGGCAGCGCTGGCAACAGGCGCGCGGAAAGGGCGGATTCCGCCGGACGGACTGGGATACAGTTTTAGAGATTATGGCCGCCTCCAATATATATACGATTAAAAAACACGGTCCTGACAGGATTGCCGGTTTTTCACCGATTCCCGCCATGTCGATGATCAGTTATGCCGCCGGAGCGAGAATGCTGCAGTTAATGGGTGGTCTGGCCCTTTCATTCTACGACTGGTATTGCGATCTCCCAAGCGCCTCACCCGAAACATGGGGTGAGCAGACCGATGTGCAGGAATCGGCGGACTGGTATAATTCCAAACTACTGGCCGTTATGGGGTCAAATCTGAATATGACACGCACACCGGATTGTCATTTCGCCGCCGAATCCCGCCATAACGGGACCAAGATGTATGTTTTCGCGCCTGATTTTAATCAGGTGGCAAAATACGCGGATGAGTGGATGTCCATAAACGCGGGACAGGATGGCGCTTGGTGGATGGCGGTTAACCACGTTCTCCTGAAGGAGTTTCACCA
Source organism: Calditrichaceae bacterium (assembly GCA_050173015.1). Classification (GTDB taxonomy): domain Bacteria; phylum Calditrichota; class Calditrichia; order Calditrichales; family JBFXGD01; genus JBFXGD01. The sequence goes on along the minus strand of JBFXLE010000003.1, from coordinate 76,182 downwards.
TGAAAAACAGACTCCTTATTTTATAGACTATGTAAAAAAATACACCGATGCTCCGCTTCTTGTGGAGTTGAACAAAGAAAAAGATCATTTCGAAGCGGGACAGCTTCTCAGAGCCGGTCAGATAAAGAAATATGCTGATCAGGAAAACGGGGAGTGGAAATTTCTCATGTGGGATGAATCCACTGCTGAGCTGAAAATGCCCATGGGCAGTGGCGGACACCGTTGGGGAAAGGAAAAGGGCAAATGGAATCTCCAATTAAAGGATGGCGCGGATGGAAGTAGAATAAATCCCCTGCTCACATTTTTGAATAACAGTGATGAAGAAGTTTTAGTGCGCCTCGATGATTTTGGTGAGGCCAATAATATTTTCAGAGGCGTTCCCGTAAAAAAAATAGAAACAGAAAGCGGTATAAAGATTGTTACTACGGTCTATGATTTATTAATGGCTCAATATGGGGTTCCGAGGGGATTGAAAGGTGAATATCCGGCGGATTATGATGATGAAAATGCTCCTTATACGCCGGCATGGTCAGAAAAATATACCGGGTTGTCCCGTGAAAATCTGATAAAATTCGCCCGCGAATGGGGAAGTACGGCGGAACACACAAACGGAAAGTGCACAATCATCATCGGCGCGGGTATTAATCACTGGTACCATGGAAATTTAATGTACCGGGCCGGCATTCACGCGCTCATGTATACGGGCTGTATCGGAGTAAACGGCGGTGGTCTGGCGCATTATGTGGGGCAGGAAAAATTAGCTCCCGGTGAATCATGGGGTACGATTGCTTTTGCCAAAGACTGGTACGGCGCCTCACGACTCCAAAACGCGCCAAGCTGGCATTACGTTAATTCGGACCAGTGGCGTTATGAAAAAGCCTTTACGGATTATCATTCCGTCCCTCAAAACCAGAAAGAAGGCTCCCTGGCGAAGGGGCATACCATGGATGTGCAAATACGGGCTGTTAAAAACGGCTGGATGCCTTTCTATCCGCAGTTTGAAAAAAGCCCGATAGAACTGGCGAAGGAAGCGATTAAAGCCACCGGTTCAAATGATGAAAAAGATGTCATAAAATATGTGGTGGATCTCTTAAAAAACAAAAAACTGAAATTTTCCGTAGAAGATCCCGATGCTCCCGAAAACTGGCCGCGAGTTTGGTATATTTGGCGAGGCAACGCGTTGATGGCCAGCGCGAAAGGGCATGAATATTTTCTGAAGCATTATCTTGGCACTCATAACAACGCGATTGGTGACAGCGATTTTGCCAGGGGGCAGGTCGAGGATGTGACCTGGCATGACAAATTGCCAACCGGAAAAATGGATCTGATCGTTGATCTGAATTTTAGAATGGACACATCGGCTCTCTATTCCGATATCGTTCTACCCGCGGCCACCTGGTACGAAAAGGCGGATCTGAACTCAACGGATATGCATAGTTTTATACATCCGCTTTCCAAAGCGGTTCCACCCTGCTGGGAATCAAAAAGCGACTGGGAAATATTTAAACAAATTTCAAAAAAATTCTCAGAATTATCTCAAAAACACTTTCCCGATCATGTGCCTGATCTGGTCACCAAACCTCTGGCTCATGACACACCCGCGGAAATCGCGCAGACAGAGATCAGGGATTGGGCCAGCGGTGAAGTGGAAGCCATTCCGGGGAAAACAATGCCCGGTATGCAGCTGGTGTACCGTGATTACAAAAACATGTATCACCAGTACGTCTCGCTTGGTAAATTAGCTCGTGATAAAGGTATCGGCGCGCATGGAACACACTACGAAATAGATGATTTTTATGATGCCATGTTGGCAACGCATCCGACAGAGAGCTGGGGCGGAAACACCTATCCCTCATTGGATGAAGATGAAGATACCTGCAATGTCATCCTGCATCTCGCCACTGTTACAAACGGTGAATTATCCTATCGGTCCTACAAAAATCTTGAAGAAAAAGTCGGATTGCCCTTAGCTGATCTGGTGGAAAAATCAAGGGATGTGCGAGTGGGATATACCGATCTTCAGGCGCAGCCCCGGCGATTCGTTAACAGTCCAATGTGGTCCGGTCTGGTGACGGACGGCAGGGCCTATTCTCCGTTCACTTATAATGTCGAAAGAGATGTGCCCTGGAGAACGTTAACCGGAAGACAGCATTTCTATCTTGATCATCCCGGTTATATTCAATTTGGTGAACATCTGCCAACCTATAAACCGAAGCCTTCACCATCACAGTACGCGGATCTGACCTTCAGCGATAAAGAAACCAAATCGATGATGCTGAATTATTTAACTCCGCACGGGAAATGGCATATCCATTCGACCTATGGGGACAATCATCGTATGACAACGCTTTCACGAGGCATCGAACCTTTCTGGATGAATGATAAGGACGCGGCCGAACTTAGCATCAATGATAACGACTGGGTTGAAGTATATAACGACAACGGGGTTGTGGTAACGAGAGCATGTGTCAGCGCGCGTATTCCAAGGGGAATTTGTATTCAGTATCATTCACCGGAGCGCACATTCTCGGTTCCAAAGTCACCCATGCGCGGAAACCGGCGGGCCGGCGGACACAATAGTTTGACAAGAACACGTCTGAAGCCCAATATGCTGGTTGGAGGTTACGGACAGTTTACATTTCATTTTAACTACTGGGGACCTACGGGATCAAACAGGGATACACATATTCTGGTTCGGAAACTTCCCGAATTAATCTGGTAATAACGACTTAAGAGGAAAATTAAGATGGATATCAGATCGCAAATATCAATGGTTTTTCATCTCGATAAATGTATCGGGTGCCATACATGCAGCATCGCGTGTAAAAATATCTGGACCGATCGCAAGGGAACCGAATACATGTGGTGGAATAATGTTGAAACGAAACCGGGCACGGGGTATCCGACAAAGTGGGAGGATCAGGAGAAATATAACGGGGGTTGGCAGCTAAATAAGAATAAACTGTCTTTAAAGTCAACCGGAAAAGCGCGCATCGTAGCTAATATTTTTCATAATCCCTCCATGCCGAGTATGGCGGATTATTATGAGCCGTGGACCTATAAATATGATGAATTGTTCAACGCGCCTGAAGGGAATGATCAGCCCACAGCCACTCCGGTTTCAATGGTCTCCGGAAAATATATTGATATCGAATCCGGGCCAAACTGGGATGATGATTTAAGCGGATCCCCCGTTTATGCCGAGAATGATCCAAATTTTACAGCGCTAACCGAAGAACAAAAAAGTCAGCTTTTTGCTATCGAACGTTTGATGTTCTTTTATTTTCCGAGAATTTGCAACCATTGCGTCAATCCGGCTTGTGTCGCTTCGTGTCCATCAGGCGCGTTGTATAAGCGTGGTGAAGACGGAATTGTACTTCTTGATCAGGAAAGGTGCCGGGGATGGCGTTCCTGTGTTTCCGCCTGCCCGTATAAAAAAACATACTATAACTGGTCAACCGGTAAATCAGAAAAGTGTATTCTGTGTTTTCCGCGCATCGAAACCGGCCAGGCTCCCGCGTGCTTCCATTCCTGTGTGGGACGAATCAGGTATCTCGGGGTTTTGTTGTATGACGCGGACAGGATCGATGAAACCGCGAAAAAAGATGATCAGGAATTGGTTGAGGCGCAACGTGATATGATATTGGATCCCTTCGATCCGGAAGTCATTAAAGCCGCCAGGGAAAACGGCATTCACGATGATATCATTAAATCCGCTCAAAAATCTCCGGTATATAAATTTGTTAAGGAGTGGAAACTCGCATTGCCGCCGCATATTGAATACCGAACATTGCCAATGCTGTTTTATGTGCCGCCGATGCTTCCGGTAATTTCAAGTTTTGACGGAAAAACAGTAAAAAATGAATCGGAAGGGCTTTTTCCTGATTTTGATAAGGCGCGCGCGCCAATCGAATACCTTGGTAAAATGTTCGCGGCGGGAAATAACAGTAAAATACGGTATGTATTGAAAAAACAAATGGCGGTCCGTAATTATCGCCGGGCGGTGACAGTGGGTGATATTGAGATGGAAGTCGCGGAAAAAATGCTTCTCGAAGCGGATTGTTCGGTGGCGGAGGCCGAATCAATATATAAACTGACCTCGCTCTGTACGTTTAATGACCGGTTTGTCATTCCGCCGTCTCACCGGGAAGAGGCGATTGAAATGATGAAAGATCCTCTTGAACATAAACAGTCCGTTGGATTTGGATTCAGAGAAGAACCGAAGAGGGGATTATAATGAATAAAATGTTCAGTAATTTCGCGGAAGTATTTTCTTATCCGGTTGTAGATTACCGAAAACATATAAGGAACCTTGGAGAACAGATTGAGAAAGCGCAAGCAGATCGCCGGAAATATGATGAATTTATAAAATATGTAGAAGAAACCGATCTTTCCGATATCGAAGAACTGTTCACCAGAACGTTTGATATGAATCCTTCAACCTGCCTGGAATTGGGCTGGCATCTGTACGGAGAAGATTATCAGCGAGGCGAATTTCTTGTCAAAATGCGGCAATCACTGGAAGAGTTTAAGATTTCCGAGTCCATCGAATTACCGGATCATCTCAGTCATTGTTTAAAATTAATGGCGGTGTTGGATAATGATGAAGTTCAGATTTTTTCGGAAAATTATATTCTTCCGGCCATTGGGAAAATAATAAAAAATTTCCCGGCTGATAATCCGTATAAACCGGTTATTGAGATATTAAATGATTTACTTGAAGAAAAATATACCCTAACGGGAAAACAGTCAGGAGATTTTGTCTCAGCTCATGTTTGATCCTGAGAATCATAATTAAAACTTAATTGGCAGAACAATTAAACCATAAGTATCAGGTGAAAATTATGGTCCAAAATGCAGCCTTTTTAACATCATTGAATTTGTTCTGGTTTGCCGTGCTTCCGTATGTCGCTCTTTTTACGTTTTTCGGAGTGACCATTTCACGCTACAGAAAACATGGGTACAGCTATTCAAGTTTATCTTCCCAATTTTTGGAAAATAAAATACATTTTTGGGGGATGGTTCCGTTTCACTACGGCATTATCACGCTTTTTTTCGGACATTTGATCGGCTTCCTGATCCCGTCACAGGTCCTGATTTGGAACAGCAATCCGCTCAGGCTTTATGTCCTGGAGATAACCGCTTTTATAGCCGGTCTTTTTACGCTGATCGGGATGATCAATCTGTTTGCCCGTCGGATGACAGACAGTAAGACAAAAGCGGTGACCAGCCCGTTTGACTGGATTGTATTGTCCATTTTATTCCTCCAGGTGATCACCGGTCTTTATACCGCCGTATTTCACAGTTGGGGAAGTTCCTGGTTTGCGGCCTCGATGACGCCGTATCTCTGGTCATTGCTTACTTTTACTCCCGATATTGCTTATGTGACGCCGATGCCGATCATGGTTAAACTTCATATCATCGGAAATTCACTGATTGTCCTGTTGTTTCCTTTCACCAGGCTTGTTCATATACTCGTGGTTCCAAATCCGTATCTCTGGAGAAAACCGCAGTTGGTAAGGTGGAACTGGGACCGGAAAAAAATACGTACCCCGGAATTTGTCATAAAACGTAAATAAGAATAGAATAAAGGGACATTATGAGACCCGATAAGCAAAATGGATTACTTACCGGATCACCAATTAAAGCGCTATTTGGTACAACTGCCGGTTTTTTTGTCGGATTCGCCGCGGTTTCGCTTTTTGGACCGACCGCAAAATTATTAAATCAGACGATGATGATGACATCCGTACAGTTAGGCCTACTCGTGGCGATGCCGAATTTGTCGGGTTCGCTGCTGCGTATTCCTTTTGGAGCGTGGGTTGATACAACCGGCGGACGAAAACCATTCATAATATTACTTCTTCTATCATTTTTGGGGATGACCGGTTTATTCGCCTTGCTCTTCACTGTTGGTCCTGAAAATCTTAACATGAATCATTACCCGATTTTGTTAATACTGGCACTTTTCAGCGGATGCGGGATCGCGACCTTTTCTGTGGGTATCGGACAGGTATCATACTGGTTTCCGAAAAAGAAGCAAGGCTGGGCGCTGGGAGCGTATGCCGGGTTTGGTAATATTGCCCCCGGCCTTTTTTCCTTCCTGATTCCCCTGCTCATAGGATTTTTAGCATTAACTAATACTTATGCCATTTGGCTGATTGTACTCCTGGCAGGGATTGTACTGTATTATGTTTACGCCCCGAACGCGTTTTATTTTCAGATTCATAAAGAAGGAAAAGGAAAATCCTCCGGGGAATCACGACAGCTTGCCGCCGGCGCCGGACAGGAAATATTTCCGCAGGGAGGCGTTTTGGAAGGTTTGATTAAAGCGGCCTTGATCTGGAGAACCTGGGCGCTTGTTTTTTTGTATTTCACGACATTCGGCGGATTTCTGGCTCTTACCGTATGGTTCCCGACATACTGGCAGGAATATTTCGGCACAGATCTAAAAACAGCGGGCGCGCTTACTATGCTTTTTTCAGTATTAGCGTCACTGGTACGGGTCGCGGGCGGTAGCGCTTCGGATCGGTTCGGCGGCGTGCCCACCATTATATTTTCTATCACTACAATGATACTCGGCGCTGTGTTACTAATATTTTCAGATATGACTTCTCTCGCTATCACCGGTCTGATTTTAATGGCGGTTGGTATGGGAGTGAATAACGCCGGCGTATTTAAACTTGTGCCACAATATATCTCAGAAGCTGTCGGGGGAGGAGCCGGCTGGGTAGGCGGATTAGGCGCTCTGGGTGGTTTCCTTATTCCGCCCCTACTCGGGTTTTTTGTTGAAAGCCAGGGTATTCAGGGCTATGCCAACGGATTTTTTGTATTTGTAGGGCTTGCTGTTTTGTCTCTCGTCATAGTATTTCTTCTGAGAAAAACAGACATGACATCACAAACGGAAGGTTTTGGACAGGTTGCCGAAAACTGAGAAATTATTAAACCCGAATTGTGTATTCAGGAATGGTGAAAAATGACTAACAGGAATATTGCTATTGTTTTAATAATCGCCCTATTCGCGGGGACTATGGTTTATATGAGCAGCGTTAATCTGAATCTGCCGGGAATCAGCCAGGGATATACGCCGGAACAGCCCGTGGCATTTTCACACAGATTACATAGCGGCGATTTGCAAATGGCCTGTACTTATTGCCATAACGGCGCCGAACGGAGCAGATACGCGGTGATTCCGGATGCGGCAACATGTATGAATTGTCATCGGTTTGTAACATCCCGATGGGATAAAGTTAAAATAGAAGAAGAAAAGGCTCAGGAAGAAAACAGACCTGTAAAAATGATTGTTTCGGCCGAGCTGCAAAAAGTTTATGACGCGGTCGGTTTCTCTACCGATGAGATGAAATATAAAGAAGAAACCGGTCAGCCCATCGAGTGGATTCGTGTCTATAAGGTACCCGATTTTGTTTATTTTGATCACCGCAGGCATGTTAACGGTGGCGTGGTGTGTCAGACCTGTCACGGGCCCGTTGAAACCATGGAAAAGGTCACACAAGTCCCTGATCTGACCATGGGATGGTGCGTGAATTGTCACAGAGACGTAAACAACGGCCTTGTCCCGGAGTTAAAGGGCAAATACGCGTCAACAAGCTGTACGGTGTGCCATTATTAGATGTCTCAGGATTGAAAAAATTGAACTAATATGATACTATATAACGGAAAATAAGCATGTCAACTGATCAGGAAAAGAAATACTGGAAGGGTATTGAAGAAAGAGAAAATACCAAAGAATTTCAGGAAACACTTGAAACTGAATTCCCTGAGCCGGTATCATTGAGCAAATTTCTTGAAAAAGATTCAAAACTGGCTAAATCCGGATTGTCACGCCGCTCTTTCCTTAGAGCCGCTGGATTTACTGTTACCGGGTCAATATTGGCCTCGTGTGTTAAAGGGCCGGTTGAGAAAGCGATTCCGCTGCTGAATCGCCAGGAAGAAGTCGTTCCCGGTGAGGCATACTGGTATGCTTCAACATGCAAAGGCTGCTCTGCATCCTGCGGAATTTTGACAAAGAATAGTGACGGCAGACCGGTAAAAATTGAGGGCAATCCAGAGCATCCCATTTCAAAAGGCGGTGTTTGCGCTGTTGGGCAGGCCTCTATTCTTGGTCTGTATGACTCACAGAGACTGCAAAAACCGATGAGCAAAGGAACATCCGTTGAGTGGTCGGTAATTGATTCGAATGTTGGTTCAGGACTCAAAAATATAACTGACGGTGTTTATATTTTGACCGGTACACTGACGAGTCCCACAACCGCTGAAATGATCAATCGATTCCTGAAAAGATTTAAAAAGAGCGGACATGTTGAATATGACGCGGTTTCATATTCGGCGATTCCCGACGCGCATGAGCGGACTTTTGGTAATCGGATACTTCCTCATTATCGTTTCGATCAGGCGGATGTAATTGTAAGTTTTGATGCCGATTTTCTGGGTACATGGATCTCTCCCGTAGAGTTTACCAAAGCGTACACAATGAAGAGAAAACCCGATGTGTCTGTCGATGATTATTCCTATCATATTCAGTTTGAAGGCCGGATGTCACTGACAGGATCAAATGCCGACCGGAGAGTAGCCGTTACGCGGGAAGAAAGCATTAATACGCTGATGGCAATTGCTGAGAGATTATCGATAATGTCCGGCACCGGCGCATTACCATGGGCTTCCGCGGAACTGCCCGCGACGGTGAATCGCGTTTTGGTTGATGATCTCGCGGACACTCTTTGGAAAGCAAGGGGACGAAGTCTTATCATCAGCGGAATGAATGATGTTGAGGCCCAGTCTGTCGTAAATTATATAAATTACATTCTTGGCAATTATGGTAAAACGATTGAAACGGACTATCCATCATATCAATGGCGGGGAAATGACCGGGCTTTTCTGGAACTTGTTGATAAAATGGAAGCCGGTGAAGTCAAAGTTCTGATCATGTCTGATGTTAATCCGGCATATAGTTATCCTGATCAGCGGAGATTTATAAAAGCGATTGAAAATGTACCATTAACCATATCATTCAGCGATCATATTGATGAAACATCCGAACTTGTCCGGTATGTCTGTCCGCCGGACCATTCGCTTGAATCCTGGGATGATTTCAGGATTGCCGGAGGCGTCATCGGTGTTTCACAGCCGGTAATCCCAAAACTGGGAGATACCCGTTCATTCCGGGGATGTCTTGCCAGGTGGATGAATGACTCCAGGACAGATTTAGAGATCATGCAGGATTATTGGAAGACTAACTTTTTCAGGAGGCAGAATCAGGAGTCGGATTTTCAAAAATTTTGGGATAAATCGGTTCATGACGGATTTGCCGTTTTGCATGAGACGCCTGTCATTTTGGGCGATTTCCGGTTTAGCGCTCTAAAAAGCCCGGAAATAATGAGTACAGTGAACCGGGACGAATATGAAATGGTGCTGTATCAAAAAATAGGGATGATGGACGGGCGTCACGCGCATAATCCCTGGCTGCATGAACTGCCTGATCCGGTTACCAAGGTAGTATGGGATAATTATGCCTGTATGTCTCCGGCAACGGCCCGGGAAATGAATATTGAGCAGGGTGATGTGGTCAGATTAACCATGAAAGACAGGGAAATTGAACTTCCGGTACTTTTACAACCCGGACAGCACAAAAATGTGATATCGGTCGCTCTTGGTTACGGGCGGAAAGGAACGGATCGTTTTTCGGAAATAGGGCCGCAATGGCTGGAGAGCCGACTGACCGTTGAGAAAGGCGGGACGGTTGGAAAAAACAGTTTTGTCTTTTTATCTCATCAAAACCGGAATTTCAATTATTCAGGTCGTGTAAATATATATCCAACCGGTGAGAGTACCCATCTTGCGCTTACTCAAACACATCAGACCATAACGGAACCGAAACACCTCGGCGGGCATCGTCGCAATATGGTTCGTGAGACGGTTGTTTCTGAATTTAGAAATGATCCGTCTTCCGGTAATCATTTCGAACATGAAACTCTTCAGCTATGGGAAAATGACCATGTCTATACCGGTTATCACTGGGGTATGAGCATTGATCTCAACCGCTGTACCGGATGCTCCGCCTGTGTGATCAGTTGTCAGGCGGAAAATAATGTCCAGGTAGTGGGAAAAGACGAAGTGTATCGACGTCGTGAAATGCACTGGATCCGGATTGATCGTTATTATTCGGGAGATGACGGCGATGTTGATGTGATGCATCAGCCGGTGATGTGCCAGCATTGTGATCACGCGCCCTGTGAAGGGGTCTGTCCTGTTCTGGCGACGGTGCACAGTGATGAAGGCATCAATCAGCAAATATATAACCGCTGTGTTGGAACCCGCTATTGCGCGAACAACTGCCCTTACAAAGTACGCAGATTTAATTGGTTTGAATATCTGGCGCAGGAAAAGAAAGAAAACCTTGTCCTGAATCCCGATGTGACAACACGTTCACGGGGCGTAATGGAAAAATGTTCATTGTGTGTGCAACGAATTCAGGATGTAAAAGCAAAAGCAAAAAGGGAAAACAGACCGATAGCGGATGGCGAAATTAAGGTGGCCTGTCAGCAGTCCTGCCCTGCTGACGCCATTGTATTTGGGGATAAATTAAACCCGGACAGCCGTATCGCGAAAATCAAAGTGAATCCCCGGCATTACCATATGCTGGAAGAAATGAATTTCCGCCCAAATGTAGGATATATGACCAAAGTGCGTAATGATAAAAAATTAGACGGAGAAATTTAACAGCATGTCCATGACTTATTCGGCACTTAGAAAACCAATAATTGAAGGGAATAAATCCCTCAAACAGGTGACAGACGATATCTCGAAACCTTTGGAAAGAAAGCCGACAAAATTATGGTGGATCGCCTTTATTTCAGCATCTTCATTTCTGATGTTGGGTATTGCTGCCGTCAGTTATCAGATCAAAGTCGGAATCGGGACCTGGGGTCTCAACAAGACGGTCGGCTGGGCGTTTGATATCACTAATTTTGTTTTCTGGGTTGGAATCGGCCACGCCGGGACTTTGATTTCCGCTATCCTGTTTCTTTTCAGGCAGCGCTGGCGTACGTCGATTAACCGATCAGCCGAAGCAATGACCTTGATCGCGGTAATGTGCGCGGGCATTTTTCCATTAATACATATGGGACGGCCCTGGTTTTTTTATTGGATCGCGCCATACCCGAATTTCAGGGGTCCGCTTTGGGTAAATTTCCGCTCGCCGTTATTGTGGGATTTTTTCGCCATAAGCACTTATTTTACGATCTCGGCAGTATTCTGGTATATCGGATTGATACCGGATATGGCGACATTGCGGGACAGGGCGAAAACAAAAATCAGAAAAGCGGTTTATACCATCATGAGTTTTGGCTGGAACGGATCCATGCGCGCCTGGCACCGATATGAAACGACCTATTTGCTTCTTGCCGCTCTGGCGACGCCTCTTGTGCTGTCGGTGCATTCGATCGTAAGTATGGATTTCGCCACATCGGTCATTCCCGGCTGGCATACCACAATTTTTCCGCCATATTTTGTCGCGGGCGCGGTGTTTTCAGGATTCGCCATGGTATTGACTTTGATGATTATCGCAAGAAAAGTGCTGAATTACGAAGAATATATCACCATCGATCATTTGGAAAAAATGAGTAAAATCATCATTGTGACCGGCGGAATTGTCGCATTCGCCTATGGAACAGAGATGTTTATGGCCTGGTACTCGGTTAATGAATATGAACGGTTTGTGTTTATAAATCGCGCGTTTGGTCCCTACGCCTGGGCATATTGGACTATGGTGACGTGTAATGTAATTATTCCGCAGTTATTCTGGTTTAAAAGAATCAGAACAAGTCTCGTAACTCTGTTTATCATCTCCATCGTGATCAACATCGGAATGTGGTTTGAACGATTTGTAATAATCGTTACCTCTTTACACAGGGATTTTCTGCCTTCGAGCTGGGCAATGTACGCTCCCACAAGTATCGAAATTGCAACGCTGCTCGGAAGTTTTGGTCTGTTTTTTACTGTATTCCTGCTGTTTGCCCGATTCCTTCCTTTTATCGCCATCGGAGAAGTAAAGGGAGTATTGAGTTACGGCAGGAAGAGAGAAGATAGAGAATCAAAAATGACGGCTGAAGTTCCGATGACAGCCGAAATAGAACCAGTATGATTTTTTGATCTGAATGAGGTAGATAAATGAAAAATCCGTTATTGTTGGGAATATTTGCTGATGAAGATGATATCATCCGGGCCACACGGGCCACCCGGTCAGCCGGTTATGATATTTTTGACATCTATACTCCCTATGCGGTTCACGGGCTGGATGAAGCCATGGGACTCAAACCGAGTAAACTGACATGGGTATGTTTGATCTCAGCGGCATTGGGATTGTTACTGGCTGTTTACACACAGTTCTGGATCGGATCAATTGACTGGCCGCTTAATGTAGGCGGGAAACCATTTAATTCACTTCCGGCCTACCTGCCGGTAATGTTCGAAATGACCATTCTGATTGGTGGACTGGGAGTTGTATTCACGATGCTTTTCAGAACAAAACTTTATCCCGGAAATTTGAAAAAACTTGTAGATCGTCGTGTAACAGATGACCATTTTGTGCTTGCGCTGGAAGAAAAAAACGCGTCCTATGATGCGGAAATGCTGAAAAAGATATGGGAAGAATTTCATGTCATTGATATCAAGGAGTATATGGAGGCTGGTAAGTGAAGAAGCTATTCGGCGTTACCATAATAATCGTCGGCACCTTATTTATATTAAGGATATTATTGGGACAGGATCCTGAAAAACGTAACAGGGATTATTTCCCGGACATGGCGAAATCGTTTGCTTATAAATCACAGACTCCCAACCCTTTTTTTCACAACGGTCAGACACAGCAAAAAACAGTGGACGGAACCATTCCAAGGGATATGATGCCACTCCATTACGGCGCTTCAGCCACGGAAGCTGTTCGGGCGGGTGATGAATTGTTCAATCCGTTCGGTCCCGAAAACCAGGCCGATTTAGCAAGGGGGCAGCTGGTTTATCAAACATTTTGCCAGTTGTGTCACGGTCCGGGCGGTAAGGGCGACGGACCCGTTGTAAATAGAGGGTATCCTCCTCCGCCATCTCTGCTGCTTGACAGGGTCAGAAACATGAAGGATGGACAGATTTATCATACAATTACGTTTGGTCTTAACAATATGCCGCCCTACGCGACACAAATTGAGCGAGTGGATCGCTGGCAGGCAATAGCCTATGTAAGAAAATTACAAGAGAGTCAGCCATGATAAAAAATATATCGGGATTGGTCATTCCCAAATCTGTTAACCGTTATTTGATCAGTCTGGCGGGTGTGGGATTACTCATTTTTGTGGCCGGTCTGTTCACGGCGCCGGGGCGTATCTGGCCAAATTTTTTAATCGCGGAATTCTATTTGATTAGTCTTGGTCTGGGCGGAGCGTTTTTTATCGCGGTCTTATATGTTTCCAATGCCGGATGGGGAACAGCGTTCCGGCGGATTCCGGAAGCGGTCATGTCAACGTTGCCCGCGGCGGCAATCGGGGGCATCATACTTATTTTTGGAGTTCATACGCTATATGAATGGAGTCATCACTCTGTAGTGGTCAGCGATGATATTCTGAGCGGGAAAGCCGGATGGCTGAATAAGAACTTTTTTATCGGCAGGTTGGTTTTTTATTTTTTTGTCTGGATTTTCTTTGCAAAAATCATAGAAAAAAATTCACGGCTGCAGGATCAAAATAGTGATGCTCTTTATACCGGAAGAAATGTTCGAAATTCGGCCATATTTATCATTCTGGGAGCTTATACCTTCGCTCTGGCAAGCATCGATCTGCTCATGTCGCTGCAGCCGCATTGGTACAGCACGGTATTTGGATTTCTATCTATCTCGGGAATGTTCCTGAGCGGACTCGCGATTATTACGGTATTTATGGTAATCATGAGAAACCTTGGCTACAAACATATCTACACAACAGATCACCTGCACGATATGGGTCGGTTACTTATGTCGTTTAGCGTTTTTTGGGTATATATGTGGGTATCGCAGCATATGCTTATCTGGTATTCAAATATACCCGAAGAAACTTCCTATTATATTTTCCGCCATTTCGGGGGATGGGGATCATTGTCCTTTTTAAATGTAATTCTAAACTGGTTGATACCTTTTTTGGTACTGCTGCCGCGTTCGACAAAACGGAATGACAAAATCATGCTGTACATGGCTGTCGTCATCCTGATAGGCCACTGGCTTGATCTCTATATTATGGTTATGCCGACGGTATTTGGAGCTGAACCGGCCTTTGGGATCTGGGAAATAGGGCCTATGATCGCTGTTCTCTCTGTGTTCTTCTGGATGGTGTTAAAGCAGCTTTCTAAAGGAAATCTTATCCCGGTTAATGATCCGTATCTGGTCGAAAGCCTGCCGCGGCACGAACATTAGTTAAATCACGGATGGAAGTTTGAGATTATCAAAAACCACCGAATACGCCATCAGAGCCTTGATCTATCTTGCAAATGATGAGAATCAGATATATTCCGTTAATCATCTTCATAAAGAACTTGATATACCTTACAAATATCTGGCGAAACTGATGCATGATTTATCGGAAGCAGGTTTGGTATCTTCTCTTCAGGGTAATCAGGGCGGATATCGGATTATCAGGGATAAATCCGATATCTATCTCTATCAAATAGTCGATGTTGTGGAAGGGCTTGAAGACTATACCCGCTGTATCCTGGGATTTGACTCTTGTACGGATGAAGATCCCTGTCCGATGCACTTCTACTGGCAGGAAGAAAGGGGACATCTAAAAGAAATGCTGTATAAAATATCCCTTGGCGATCTTTGTAAAAACCTCCGTAAAAGAATTTAATCAGACAGATTTTCGATTTTAAACAAGTCCTAAAATAACCCACCGCTCAATAATTTAATCATTCGATTTCAATAAAATCAGAAAATATATCTATTTTTTTGCATGTAATATGATATGTTTGTATATTCCCACTCGTTGGTGGTAATTAAAAACAATATTTTTTTGCATGTATATACTACCGTCACATAGCACATGGTGAAGGTAGTATTTTTTTTAACACATATACCACATGAAGGTAGAATTACAAACTGGAGGTTTTATGAACAATTTTATTGAGCGGCTGATGAGCAGGAAGGGGCTCTATACGTCGTTCTGGTTTATCGCGATCATTATGGTGGCTGCGCTTATTTATTATTCAGCCGGACTTGTGAAAGAAGTTCCTCCGATACCGGAACAGGTTGTCTCCGAATCCGGAGAGGTCCTTTATTCATACGATGATATCGTTGAAGGTAAGGGGTACTTTCAACAATTTGATTTAATGGATTACGGCACGCTATTGGGTATGGGAGCGTATCTTGGTCCGGATTTTACATCAGAATTTTTTCATAAACGCGCCGAATTTCTTTATGACTATTATGGTAAGGAAATGTATGGTGCTCCGATGTCTTCATTAACTGAAGAACAACTGGGCGCGGTGAAGGTCAGAGTTAAAAACGATTTTCGCGAAAAAACATCATTAACGGAAGAAAGAGTGGTCTATACCGTTGCTTCAACTGCCGCTTATAAAGCAAATGTTGAATATCTGGTCGATTTTCTGGTTAATGGAAACAGAGAAAAAGGATTTACCGGTGGAGTGATCAGAACAGATGAAGCGGTTAAAATTGCCGCATTCGTGGATTGGTCTCAAATGGTCTCTTCATCTATCCGACCGGGAACGGATTATACCTGGTCGAATAACTGGCCTCACGAACCGCTGGTTGATCAGGATTCAAGCTGGACTAATGTATTCTGGTCGTTAATTCAGCTGCTACTTCTCTGGACGCTGACGATAATTGTATTTTATCTGCTCTATGAATATGTCATAAAACGTGATAAAAATGAGCAGCCTGAACCTCCGCTCATCATTGAGAAAATATTTCCGTCACAAGAAAAACTTCTTAAATATGTTCCGGTAGTAACGCTGTTTTTCCTATTGCAGGTCATTCTTGGTGGATATATTGCTCATATTTATACGGATCCGGCAAATGATTTCATAATTTCTCAAAATATCCTGCCGTTTAATGTCATGCGCGCACTGCATGTCAATATCGCCATCATCTGGGTGACAATCGGCTGGCTTGTTGGGGGTATGTTTATCGCGCCTCTCGTCGGAAAAGAAGATTTAAGATTCCCATGGCTGGTGGATGTATTATGGCTTGCATTGCTGGTTGTAGGCGCCGGTGGGTTATATGGTATTTATATGGGCGCGACCGGTGAACTGCGTGAAGTATGGTTCTGGTTAGGAAATGAGGGACGTGAATACCTCAACCTTGGCCGCGTTTGGGATATCGGTCTTGTAGTGGGACTTGTACTCTGGTTTTTCATGGTGTACACGACCATCCGCAAGGCAAAAACCAACAATGTAATGGTCGGGACAATTATATGGTCCGCCTTTGGTATCGCCACTTTGTATATGGCTGGTATGGCTCCGGTACACAAAATAATGCCCAATTTCACTATTGACGATTATTATCGCTGGTGGGTTGTCCATCTATGGGTTGAGTTGACATTTGAACTCTTTGCGGCCGGTGTCCTGGCATATTTAACCGTCGTGCTGGGTCTGGTGCCGAGAAAAACAGCAGAACGTATTATGTTGTTCGAATTGTTTCTGGTCGCGCTCTCGGGTACACTCGGAGTGGGACATCATGTTTGGTGGCAGGGAACGGATCAATACTGGATCGCCATTGGCAGCACCTTCTCAGCTCTGGAGCCGGTACCGTTGGTTGTGCTGATGATTGAAGCCTGGAAAGAGTACAAAAAGATACAGACGGAAGGGACTGATTTTGCCTTTAAAACCCCATTTATGTGGTTGACCGGTTCGGCTATTCTGAACTGGTTTGGCGCGGGATTTCTGGGAATGGTAATTAATACACCTGAAGTTAACTATTATGCCCATGGTACTTATTTGATTATGCCTCACGGTCATGTGGCAATGCTCGGCGCGTTCGGTTATATTTCAATCGCGTTTATTTATATTACGGCAAGAGCCAATGCCATGGCCAAAGGGTTGGTATGGAAAGAAACATTAAGCCGCTGGGGATTCTGGCTGGTAACCGTCGGAATTGTACTCTACACGGTCCCGACGCTTGTTATCGGGTTTGAACAGGCGAAAGTTGCCTCGGAGCTTGGTTATTACGCCGCCCGAAGCAGGGAGACACTCGAAAGCATGGGATTCTGGATGTGGATTCGTCTTGTACCGGATACGATGCTCATATTAGGAGCCGCCCTGGTATTTATTGATTCATTAAATAAAACATTATTTACAAAAAAAGCGTAAAATTAACATAAAACGGAGGGGCATCCCTCCGTTTTTATTTTGTTAACCGGAATTTTATTATCCCCCTCAATGTCGATTGTTTTGTCCGAATCGTATAGCGATATTCAAAATTATCCCTTAAACACTTGATTTTTATAAACTAATTTATCATTTTTTAACCATACGTGACTATTATTCTTTCAATCAAAAATAAGAAAACTAATATCCATTAATACAATGGGGTGATAATTTGCAGACACCGATCATATTTGGAGAAGTGCTATTTGATATATTTGAATCGAATCATTCTGTTCTTGGAGGGGCTCCTTTCAATGTGGCCTGGCATTTGAACGGCTTCGGTAATCATCCGATTTTCATAAGCCGGATTGGAAGAGACAATTTGGGATCAGAAGTTTTAAAAAAAATGGATTCCTGGGGTATGAATAAAAGCGGAGTTCAGACTGATAGTGAGTATCCAACCGGCAGGGTAAGTGTCGGGATGCATGATAATGAACCGAGGTACACTATTGAATCAGATCAGGCCTATGATTTCATAAACCCGCCGGCATCCAAGGTTATTCAAAATGCAGGTCAGACCATTCTTTATCACGGGTCACTTGCTTTGCGGAATGAAAAATCAAGGTTTGCGCTTGCTGAATTGAAAAAAAAGTCATCGTCAGACGTTTTTTTTGATGTAAATCTGCGCGCTCCATGGTGGGAAAAAGAAATAATTCTGGATGAATTACATGATACGGATTGGTTAAAGTGTAATGAACACGAACTGAAAGAAATCAGCCTGATGATAGACGCGGTGGAAAATACAAGAGAAAAGCAGGCGTTCCGGATGATCGAATATTTTAATTTGACAGGCATTGTAGTGACCATGGGCAGCGAGGGCGCCATGTTAATCCAAAAAAACGGTGATGTTTATTTCGCGGTTCCGAATCCGGTTGACGCATTGGTCGATACGGTTGGAGCAGGAGACGCATTTGCGGCGGTGACCATTATGGGGCTGCTAAAAAAATGGAACGCGCAGCAAATTTTGGACAGGGCTTCCGAATTTGCGGCGGAGATCTGCCGGATAAGAGGAGCGACCACAGAAAATCATGAACTTTATCAATCGAAAAATGATTTATGGGGGGCAAAATGACGACCAATACGGCGGGTGATCTGTATATTTTGCTAATAAGTATTCACGGGCTTGTCAAAGGGCAAAGTCCGGAATTAGGACGTGACGCGGATACCGGCGGACAGATAAAATATGTGGTGGAATTTGCTCGGGCTCTTTCTAAAGACCCGCGTGTCCGGCGGGTGGATCTGCTTACAAGACAAATTACCGATAGCAAAGTGGATGAAATATACAGCCGGCAGATGGAAAAAATATCAGAAAAGGCCAATATCGTCAGAATACCCTGCGGCCCCAGACGATATTTAAGAAAAGAAGTACTATGGAACTATCTGGACGGGTTCTCCGATCAGGCGGTACAGTACATCCGGCGCGCGGGTAAGGTCCCGGATATTATTCACGGGCATTATGCGGATGCCGGTTATGTTGGCGCGCAGATATCCCGTCTGCTTGGCGTGCCTTTCCTTTTCACCGGCCATTCCCTGGGAAGAATAAAAAAGGAGCATTTGGGGGAAAAGGGCATGATTATGCCGAAAATGGAAGCTCGCTACAATATAAGTCACCGGATCGATGCGGAAGAATTCGCGCTCGATACCGCCGCGCGCGTTGTGACCAGCACCGCTCAGGAAGTGGAAGAACAGTATAAATTGTATGAAAATTACTCGCCTGAAAGGATGGTTGTCATACCACCCGGTGTTGATTTGGAGAAATTTTCACCTTCTGCTCCTGCCGGGGTGGTATCAACAATTACAGGGGATATAAATAAGTTTCTTTCCGACAGAAAAAAACCTTTGATTCTGGCCATGTCGAGAGCCGATGAAAGAAAAAATATTGAGACGCTTATTCACGCGTATGCCGGAAATGAATATTTGCGAAACAATACAAATCTTGTTATTATTGCCGGCAACCGAAATGATATAAAATCCCTTGAAAAGGGATCGCGAAAAGTTCTTACCAATATTCTGCTGCTTATTGATAAATATAACCTGTATGGAAAAGTGGCTTATCCTAAAAATCACGCTCCCGAAGATGTGCCTGAAATTTACAGAATGGCGGCTAAATCAAAAGGGGTATTTGTTAATCCGGCCCTGACCGAGCCATTCGGACTTACTATTATCGAAGCTGCCGCGAGCGGTTTGCCTGTAGTGGCCACAAATGACGGCGGCCCGAATGACATTATCAGAAATTGTGGAAACGGAGTGCTTGTTGATCCTCTTGATCCGGAGAAAATGGGAATTTCGATTCAGTCAGTGATTGAAGACAGGCATCAGTGGAAAATTTATTCCAAAAATGGTTTAAAAGGTGTGAAAAAACACTATTCGTGGAGTAGTCATGTAAAAAAATATCTAATGATGACAGATAAAATTCTTAATAAAAAAGCTTATAAACGGAATGTCATGAGGCTTTCGAAAAGTCGTTTGCCGATGGTCGACAGGATGATCATCACGGATATTGATAATACACTGTTGGGAGACGCGGAGGCTCTGAAAGAATTTATTGAATATCTGAAAATACACGGAGAACATGCGGGGCTTGGCATCGCGACGGGAAGACGGTTGGAAAGCGCCATCGAAGTGCTTTCGGAGTGGGGTCTTCCGATACCTGATGTATTTATCACCTCTGTTGGAAGTGAAATAAACTATGGTCCCGAAAAAGTCGAAGACCGCACCTGGTCACACCATTTGAAGTATTATTGGAAACCCGAATTAATAAGAGAGGCGCTGGGCGAACTCGCGGGTTTGAGATTACAGCCGGACATTGACCAGAGAAAATATAAAATCAGTTACTATCTGGATCCCAAAAACGCCCCCGGTAGAAACAAAATTATCAGCCATTTGAGGAAACACAAGCTGCGCGTAAAAGTTATTCTTTCCCACAATGCTTATCTTGATATCTTGCCAATCCGCGCTTCAAAAGGCCTTGCGGTCAGATATCTGGCGATGAAATGGGGTTTACCGCCTGAACGAATACTGGTTGCCGGTGATTCGGGAAATGATGAAGAAATGTTAAGAGGTAATATGCTGGGAGTTGTTGTGGGGAATTTTAGCTCAGAACTTAAGCGGCTTTACGGAAAACCAAGGATATATTTTGCTGAAAATACTTACGCGCGAGGGATATTAGAAGGGATTAAGCACTATAATTTTTTTGGAGAACAGATAAAAACGGGAGAGGAAAATGTCTATTAATTTGATTCAAAAAACCATAGATGAACACCGGAAATCAGTTTATTTGCTATTTAGAAGGTATCTTGATTTATCAAGACCATTTTTACTTAGATCGGAGTTAATAGATGAGTTTAATAAATACTCAGAAACAGAAGCGGGAATAGCCTTAAAAAAAACCATTATAGAAAATTTGATTCTCAACTCCCAGGAAGCGGTTATTCAGGACCCCTGGATCTATTTTGCCATAAGAGACGATATCGCGAGTTGGGAATATGTCCGTTTCCATATACATGATGTATTGCACGAGTATATACTCGAGAGGGAGTTTTTAGCTTTTAAGGAACGGATTGTTGAGCCTGGTCAGAGTAATGATGATTGGGTTCTTGAATTTGATCTTGAACCGTTTGGAAGAGGTTTTCCGAGACTAAAGGATAAAAGATATTTAGGCCGTGGTGTTGAATACCTGAACAGGCATCTTTCCAATCGTTTGTTCTCGGAACTTGAAAAAGGGGACAAACGTCTGCTTGATTTTTTGAGGGTTCACCAATACCAGGGACAGCAGCTCATGCTAAATTCTTTTATCGGTGATGTACGCGAGCTTCAAAAAAACCTACGCAAAGCGGAAGAATATCTGGAAAATCAACCGGATGATGCCGTATGGACTCAGGTAGGGGAACAAATGCAGGCGCTGGGATTTGAACCGGGTTGGGGCAACAATGTATCCAGGATGCTCGATACATTAAACCTGTTATCGGATATACTTGAAGCGCCTGAGCCGACAAATCTCGAAAAATTTTTAAGCCGTATTCCCATGATATTCAATATCGTTATTCTGTCTCCACATGGTTATTTCGGGCAGTCAAATGTACTTGGTTTACCGGATACAGGCGGACAGGTGGTCTACATTCTGGATCAGGTCAGAGCTCTCGAAAAAGAAATGCGACTGCGCATCAATGAACAGGGTCTTGATATTGAACCGCAGATTCTTGTCATCACGCGCTTAATTCCGGAGGCCGGAGATACCACCTGTAATATCCCGAAGGAGAAAATCATAGGCACGGAAAACGCAAAAATTCTGCGTGTACCATTTCGGAAGGCGGATGGCAATGTGGTTCCGAACTGGATTTCAAGATTCAAAGTCTGGCCTTATCTTGAACAATTTACTCTTGATTCCGAGAAGGAACTTCTCGCGGAACTCGGGGGACGTCCGGATCTGATCATCGGAAATTATTCAGACGGGAATTTGGTGGCCTCTTTGTTGTCGCAGCGTCTTGGAGTAACTCAGTGTAATATCGCCCACGCGCTGGAGAAGACAAAATATCTGTTTTCAGCGCTCTACTGGAAACATAACGAAGAGCAGTATCATTTTTCTACACAGTTTACCGCGGATCTCATGGCGATGAATACGGCGGATTTTATCATAACCAGCACCTATCAGGAAATAGCAGGTAACAAAAATTCGGTCGGGCAGTACGAAAGTTACGGCTCATTCACTATGCCGGGACTTTACAGAATTATAAATGGGATTGATGTTTTTGATCCAAAATTCAATATTGTTTCTCCCGGAGCGGATGCCAATGTGTATTTTCCACATACGCAAAAGGACAGAAGGTTGATGGAACTGCATCCCGAAATCGAGGACATGATATTTGGAGATCAATCTGAACACGCGACGGGTAAATTAGATAATGCCGGTAAACCGATAATATTTGCCATGTCGAGACTGGATCATATTAAAAATATCAGCGGATTGGTTGAATGGTATGGGCAGAATAAGAAACTGCAGGATGAAGCAAACCTATTTATTGTGGCCGGGTACGTTAATGAAGCGCTTTCCGGTGATGAGGAGGAGCGATTTCAGATTCAACAGGTTCATCAGTTAATCGGGCAGTATGATTTGACCGGCAACATACGCTGGGTAGGTAAACAGCTTGATAAAAATTTTACGGGAGAACTTTACCGGTTTATCGCTGATAAAGGCGGTGTTTTTGTTCAGCCGGCTCTTTTTGAAGCATTTGGTCTGACAGTTATTGAAGCCATGGCATCCGGGCTGCCAACTTTCGCGACTAAATATGGCGGGCCGCTGGAGATAATTGAAAACGGAAAATCCGGTTTTCATATAGATCCGAACCACGGTAGTGAAGTTTCTGAAATGCTGCTGGATTTCTTTAAAAAATGTCAAAAAAATTCAAAAAACTGGAATAAGATTTCTGACGCGGGGATCCAACGGGTTGATGACCGGTACACCTGGAAATTGTACGCTTCCCGATTAATGACTCTTTCCAGGGTTTACGGATTCTGGAAGTATGTGACGAATCTTGAAAGAGATGAAACACGCCGGTATCTTGAAATGTTCTACGGACTTATGTTGAAAAATCTTATAAAAAATGTGCCCGAAAGTTGAGTATGATGAACTCCCCGTTATGCCCCGGTGGATTTCCCGGGGCATATTTTTACCTGAAAATAAATTACAATTCAATTTAATTCTAAGGATTAATTTAGATTAATAAACTGTTATATCTTTAATCAAGAAATAATTGCAAATTCACAAAAACCTGATTTCCCCATACCAATTTTATTATGTATTGAAGTAAAAGCGTTCATAAAAGATAAATAACAGATTTAATGTTTTTCAATCAATCAATAAGGGGGGAATATGTTCAAAGTTTACAGGTATTCAATCTTTCTTGTATTTATTATGTTGTTCCTTTTAAATCCCGGAAAAAGTTGGTCACAAATAGTGATTGATCAAAGTGAATACGATATTACCTTCGGGAAAAGTTTTAATCAGTATTTTGTCGGGAGCACAGATGTGCCTATACCCGTAAATGTTGGAACAACCGGTGGGCCGCAGACCTGGACGTTCACTCTTAATGATTTTCCAAACGGTGAGACCTACACCACAACTATTGTAAATCCTTCAACGACTCCCTTTGCTCAGGAGTTTCAGAGTTCAGATCATGCCTGGTTCTCGGTTTTTGATACGTTTAGCGTTTATTTCTACCTGGATCTTACTTCAACTGAATTGTTGGGGCTCGGCAGCGGAACTTCTGACCCGGACACCACATACATCCAGAAGTATATTCCCTATGATAAGATTCTACAATTCCCCTTATCCATGGGGACAACGTGGAACAGTAATTACGCAGATACTTTTTCCAGTCCGGATATGTTCGAGATCATTGATTCAACGAGCAGTACGTCCACAGTTGATGCCTGGGGGACGATAAATGTACCGGCGGGGACTTTTGATTGCTTAAGGATAAGAACTGAAGATACTGATTTTACTTTTTTTATATCAGATGGTGTCATCGTTTTCAGTGATACTTCACGCTACATTTCATATTTTTGGATTACAGAAAATGAAGGGCTTCTTGCTGATGTTTCAAGTACGGAAGGAGAGACTAATCCGAATTTTACCGAAGCGGATGATGTTTCGATGCGCGTCACAGACCCCACCTCAGTTACAGAACCTGAACCGTCTATAATTCATTCATACAATTTGATGCAAAATTATCCAAATCCCTTCAATCCGGCGACGGCCATTCGATTTGAACTGTCGGCTGCCGGTACGGTAAGTTTAAAAGTATATGATTTACTGGGAAAAGAAGTCAGGACACTGGTCAACGGATGGATTGCCTCGGGAGCTCATGAAGTACTTTTTGATGGATCAAACCTGGCAAGCGGTGTCTATTTCTACAGGCTTGAAACGAAGGATTATTCGCAAATGCGGAAAATGCTCTTGGTAAGATAACAGACCTTCAAAAAAGGCAGAATAAAATCTGCCTTTTTTTTTGTATAAATTGTCCATCGAAAAGCTCAATAAATAATTGACTGTAAAAACAGATTTAATTAAATTAGCAATTCTTGAGGGGCTGTAGCTCAGTTGGGAGAGCGATGCGTTCGCAATGCATAGGTCAGCGGTTCGATCCCGCTCAGCTCCACCGGTAAGAATGAAGACAAAAAGAGAAAAAAGCGGTATATAGCATAAGGATTTTCATTTCTCAATAGTCTTTGCTCTTAATAATTTAGCCAGGTCCCACGCAATAGGACATCGCCCAACCCCGTCAGGTCCGGAAGGAAGCAGCGGTAAGCGTTCGGACTATGTGCCGTGGGTTCACCTGGCTTTTTCATAGGAGTGCTAAGTGTCATACATCGTTATTGCCCGGAGATGGCGTCCACAGCAATTTGATGAGATTATCGGTCAGGAACATGTATCCAAGACCATATCCAATGCGATAGCCCATCAGCGCATAGCACATTCTTATATTTTTACCGGTCCTCGTGGCGTTGGAAAAACTTCAACGGCAAGAATACTCGCCAAGGCAGTCAATTGTGAGAAAGGACCGACACCCACTCCCTGCAATGAATGTCCCTCCTGTCAGTCAATCAACAAGGGAAATTCAATGGATGTCCTAGAGATTGACGGCGCGTCCAATCGAGGTATTGATGAAATCCGGAACCTGCGTGAAAATATCCGTTTTTCACCAACGCTGGGAAAATATCGTATCTATATCATCGATGAAGTTCACATGCTTACCAAGGAAGCGTTCAACGCGCTTTTAAAAACCCTTGAAGAACCGCCATCCCACGCGTTGTTTATATTCGCCACAACGGAAATTCACCGTGTACCGGCGACGATTTTATCCCGTTGCCAGCGCTTTGATTTTAAGCGTATTCCTTTAAAGACCATCATGGAACATCTGAAGCACATATGTGAGCTTGACAATATCACGGTGGAAGATGAAGCTTTGCTGCAGATCGCTAAAAAAGCGGATGGTTCCATGAGAGATTCCCAAAGCGTTCTGGATCAGATCATTTCATTCAGCGGAGATAAGATAACGTTTGAACATGTTTCCCAGGCCCTTGGAGTTATAAATCTTGATATGTTTTTTGAAGTCACAGAACATATCAGAAACAGGAATCTGAAAGATCTGATTATTCTGACTAAAGAGATCATTTCATCAGGCTACGATTTAAACGAATTTCTGCTGGGGCTTGAAGAGCATTTCAGAAATATTTTGATCGCGGGGACCATGGGTTCAACGGAACTGCTTGATGTATCCGAGAATTTTTTGGTACGGTATAGTGACGCGGCGAAAGTTGTAAATGAAAATGACGCGCTTGGATATCTGCAAATTGTTTCAGAAACGTTAAACACCATCAAATGGAGTCAACAGCCTCAGCTCAAATTTGAACTCGGGCTGATTAAAATGGCAAAAATGCCATCATCTCTCCGGATTGAGGAAATTCTTGAAAAATTGGAGCTGTTAAAAAAAAAAGCCCGGAATGAAGTAACATTCGAATCAACTCCCACAATAAACACGGGTTCCGAGAAACCGCAAGATAACCCGCCCGCGCAAAAACCGGCTGAAATGATTGATGTTGTTAAAGAAAAATGGCAGCAGATTATTGACGCGGTTCATGCAAAAAAACCTTCACTCGCCACGGCATTCGAATCATTTGAAATATCTGAAATAAAAAATGACACAATTATATTATGTTTTATAAATTCCAATCCGTTCCATTTGAGTACCATAGAGAAAAATAAAATATTTATAGAAAAAACGATCTCTAAAATAGTCCGGTCAAATCTGAATATCGAAATAGAAGCTCCCGAAGAAATGGAACACAATGAGCCGAATCAGGTAAAAACTGAGCAGAACAGGGATAATGATAAATTAAAAAAATTCAATGAAATCAAAACCAATGATGAATTAATTTCCAAATTAATTCAGGAACTCGATCTGGAATTAATTTGAGACAGGAGAATATATTATGAATTTAGGCAATATGGGGGATCTTTTAAAACAGGCCCAAAAAGTACAAAAGGAGATGCAAAAGGTTCAGGATGAACTGGCTAATATTACCGTGGAAGGCACTTCAGGCGGTGGCATGATAAAAGCGGTGGCTAACTGCAAGCTGGAAATCATTTCCATCTCCATCGAACCGGAAGTTATAGATCCCAATGAGAAAGAAATGTTGGAAGATTTAATTTCAGCAGCGGTGAATCAGGCAGTAAAAAACGCGCAAAAAAGAGCGAATGAAGAGATGCAAAAAGTTACCGGCGGTATGCTTGGTGGATTAAACCTGCCTGAGAATTTTAATTTTCCGGGAATGTAGATAATGATATCACATGGTATTCCGTCACTGGATAATTTAATCAACGAACTCAGCCGGCTACCGGGTATCGGCCGGAAAACGGCTCAGCGTCTGGCGATATTTATTCTTAAAGCAGAGTCAGAGTTTGCGGAAAATCTAGCGAATGCAATCGTTCGGATTAAATCTGAAACGCGGTTATGCGCGCAGTGTTTTAATATTTCCGAACATGAATTATGTTCGATCTGTTCTGATTCACGCCGGGATCAAAAAAAAATATGCGTTGTCGAAGACATTGTGGATATCATGGCGATAGAAGGATCTAACGAATATCGCGGGCTCTACCATGTTCTTGGCGGTGTCATTTCTCCCTTAGCAGGTATCAAATCGACGGATCTCCGAATTCTGGAACTGGCCGCGCGTGTGAAAAAAAATGAAACTGATGAAGTCTTATTGGCTCTTAATCCCAGTACGGAAGGCGAAGCAACCATGATCTATATCTCTCGAATGCTCAAGGATAAAGATGTACGCGTAACGCGTATCGCCAGCGGAGTGCCGATAGGTTCGCATCTGGAATTTGTTGATCAGGCGACGATCGGAAGAGCAATTCTAAGTCGCCGGGAAGTATAATCTATAAAATCCATTCCCATTTTTCTGTAGCAAGTTCGCTGTTTGTAAACAGTTTCCTTGCATCTTTCTCAATCTCGTAAAGAACATCGTCATCGTTATTCGGATCATGATGGAAAAGGAGTAATTTTTTAACATTTGCTTGTTTGGCGGCATCACAGGCCATCACAAAACTGCTATGGCCGTATCCGTTAAAACTTTTATATTGTTCCTCGGTGTATTGCGCATCATGAATCAGAAAATCAGCATCTTTGGAAAATGTGATCAACCGTTGATCTCCACCGGAATATTCTTCAACATCTGTGGCATAGACAAGCGCTTTGTTTTTCCAATTAACCCGATAGACATAGTTCCCATCTTTCGGGTGAAAGTAATATTTCATATTGTGAACAGCAAATTCAGCGTTGTCCGGTACCGTTTCATTAGCGTGGGCGATCTGCGGTTCATCAACACCAGGAAGAAAATATATGGTCATATTCTCATTAATATTACGAAAGCTTTTATTTGAGCGGAACTCGTCCATTGAAACCGGGAAATATTGAGGTTCGACCAGTCTTCTTAATATCTGTTCAAAATCGACTCCTAACGTAGCCGGACCGATGAAGTGAATAAAGACATTTGGCATATACAACGGCGCAAAGAATGGAAGACCTATTAAATGATCGGAGTGCGTATGAGTGAATATAAATGTAATATGTAGAGGATCAACGGATTTTTTACCATGTTCATTGATCTCGCCGATCAGGTCTTTCCCAAGTTTTATCACTCCGCTGCCGGCATCAAATATGACAATGTGTTTCTGAGAACGAACCAGCAAACACGGGGTGTTTCCTCCTATTTTAGTCCCGTTTTCCGGCGCGATTGGATAGCTTCCGCGAACACCATATAATTTTGCCATGAATTGAAACTTACCCATTGATCAATACCCTTTGTTTGATACTCCAGTTCAGTTATTTCAGTGTAAAAATCAGAATAAGTGATTCAATAAGCAGGTTTGATCTCAGGAATTAGATTCAAGCTGCTTTATCATATCACGCAGACGGGCTGCTTTTTCGTATTCTTCTGATTCAACTGCTTTTTGCAATTCCGATTTTAGACGATCAATTTCCTCAGTCCGGCTTTTAAAGATAAAACTTCTGTTTTTTATTTCTTCTTCATCATCCGGAATATAAGCGGCTTGTTCCATCACAAGATCATCAACATAAATGGGAATTCCGATACGTACAGCAAGCGCTATAGCATCGCTCGGCCGTGAATCCACCTCCAGCATGCTTGAATCTTTTTTTAGATGAATCACGGCATAGAAGGTGTTTTCTTTTAATTCAGTGATCAAAACATTCTCAATCGTGATTTTACATGTATTCAACATGTTCACAGTCAGGTCATGCGTAATCGGCCGGGGAGGTTTAATATCTTCCAACCCGAGAGCAATTGACTGTGCCTCATATTCACCTATGATAATCGGCAATGTCCGTTCGCCGTTCTTCTCTTTCAGCAGTATCCCGCTCGCCTGTGTGGGAGTTAAAAAGATTCCGTTGACATTTACTTCTATCATGGGTTAATCCTCTATTTTAGGATTCCGTGATTAACTAAATTGCTTCAACGGCTGTAATCTCAGGAACCTGCATCTTTACTATTCTTTCGATACCTTGTTTCAGGGTGAGAGTGGACATCGGGCAGCCTCCACAGGCGCCAACAAGACGAATATATACGACATTATTTTCGTCAATGCGGACAAATTCAACATCGCCGCCATCGGCCTGCAGGCCCGGGCGAACACTTTCCAGCGCTTTTAAAACTTTATCATTCATTAATAGTTACCTTATGATTATACTTTTTAGAAAGTTGAATAATTTATTGAATAAAGTCAAATTCTTTTTTAGAACTATAAATTTGACACGATCGCTTATTAATAACAAATCCGCTATAAAATGATCTGACACTCGAAATCTATGCAAAATTTACATTAGTATGATTATAATGCTATGATAAAAAGCACATCGCCTGTTTTATGAGATTCGCTCAACAATTTAGCTGGATTCATTATTTTGAACTTGATGCTTATTACTCAAATAACTAACTTATTTACATGCGTTTAAATCATAAAATATTTATTTTCATAATAGCGGTTTTATTTTGCTTCAAGGCGAACGCCGGGGTATATGTCCATCCGGTTGGATTAAAATCCGGCCTGTCGGTCTGGATAGATCCGGATGAAACCCTGTCAGATGTATGGATGATCGTCTATTTTAAAAAGTCGGCCGCGACAGATAATTCCGAATTTGGGATTTACTCAGAGATTATGTGGCATTCTATTCAGCGGCAGTTTGAACAGTTACCGGGAGCAACGGCTGTCTTACCATTGAAATGGCTTCCGGATGACACATATAACTGGCAGGAAAACCGTTTTTTGACTTTTCGGACCAACAAAATTTCCTTTACTGAAAATATGGGAAAAATACTTGATATATTTAATCTTGTTAATAATGGATCTTTTGGAAAAAATCTGAAGCTATGCCAGGGAAATTTCTATAATCAACAGGATTCACTTCTTTGGATGAGTATAAGCCCCTACGGCATAACTAAATTTTGCGCGGCCGCGGATTCAGTCAAAAGAAGTGATTTAAAAGTTTTTTATCAGAACAAAGAAATCTATAAGGGCATACAACTATATATCACCGGAGATTTTGATCAGCAGCATATTATCCCTTATATTTTAGGCCAGGCTGATACTACCCGGAAAGAGGAAATTGTTACAACTAATCTGTCAACCGCCGGTTATGTTTCTCAATCCCTGAGAATGGTTTACGATCCGGAATATTACCTACTCAGCATCCAACTGCCGCCGGTAGGGAAAAAAACTATACTCGGGGAATATTTTCTAATTGACGCTGTTAAGAAATATTTTTTAAATGAACTTGCTGAAGAAGATATTAATATTTATCATCCATGGAGTTTTGGCAAAAGGGAATTGACTGTCGTGATAAAACGAGATGCCGTTGAACCGGATTTTGTGGATAATTTCAGGGATTTTCTTGTGCAATTGAACCTGGTGGATGTCACCCGGTTAAAAAACTGGTACTATTCCGATTATCTCATCCATATGAGAGAAATTTATTCTGATTTTGGAAAAAACAGGCGGTTGTTTCTAATGATGCACACGTATTTAAACGACACCGGGTACCTGTTTAATATATATACGGGAGAAGCGTTTCCTGTTGATGAAATTCAGCAGGCCGTGAGAAAGATTTTGGAGATAAATCATTTAAACGCTGATTTTTTGCCGAAGGACGGGGAACTTCCTGCAGACCAGTAGTTTATATAAATTTACATGCTGATTTATTGAGAATCATAGAAATGATTAAAAGCTGTCCAAGTGGCCATTATTAATTTGAATAAAGATTGAGTTGAGAATAGGAGTCCGGTAATGTTAAATCCATATATTTTCAGAGAATACGATATAAGGGGTGTGGTTGATCAGGATTTGACCGATGAAGTGGTCTTGTTGCTAGGGAAAGGATTTGGCACTTATTTTAGAAGAAATAACGCCATGAAAATATCAATTGGGGGGGATGTCCGTCTATCCAGTGAACGTTTTAGAAAAAGAATAGCGGAAGGAATTCGTTCTGCCGGCGTTGATGTGGTTGACATCGGGCCGGTTCCCACACCGGTGCAGTATTTTAGTATGCATCATCTGAAAGTCGATGGAGGAGTTCAGATTACGGGCAGTCATAATCCGCCTGAATTCAATGGATTTAAACTCACTTTAAAAAATTCACCGGTTTATGGAGATGCCATTCAGGAAATCATGAAGATAATTAATGATGCTGATTTTTCCACCGGAAACGGCGGATACGAGACGGCATCGGTAAACGATGATTATATCGACGTTATAAAAAATGGCATAAATATCGAACGTCCCATCAAAGTTGTTCTGGACTCAGGAAACGGCGCGGCCTCTTTGATTGCTCACCGGCTGTTTAAAGAGATGAATGTGGACTCAATCGATCTTTTTGATACTCCCGACGGAAATTTTCCCAATCATCATCCGGATCCCACCGTAGTCGAAAATATTCAGGAACTGATAAGGACTGTCCGCGAAACAGGGGCGGATCTGGGCATTGGATATGACGGTGACGGGGACCGGATCGGGGTCGTTGATGAGAAAGGCGATATTATCTGGGGTGACCGGTTAATGATCATTTTTGGAAGAGATATTCTTAAAAATCATCCCGGGGCGCCGGTTATTTTTGAAGTGAAATGTTCCCAGGCATTGCCGGAAATGATAGAAAAATTCGGTGGAAAGCCGGTCATGTGGAAAACCGGGCATTCCAATTTAAAGAAAAAGATGAAAGAAACAGGATCGCCGCTTGCGGGAGAGATGAGCGGACATCTCTTTTTCGCGGATCGTTTCTACGGTTTTGATGACGCCATCTATGCCTCGGCAAGGATGGTGGAGCTTCTGTCAAAATCGGACAAAAAGATGTCCGAATTGCTTGAAGATGTTCCGAAATACTATTCGACTCCGGAAATCCGCGCTGAAGTCGCCACAGACGAAGTGAAATTCGCCATTGCTCAAAAAGCAAAGGAGTATTTTTCATCAAAATATGATGTCATTGATGTTGACGGCGTCAGGATCCAGTTTGGAGATGGCTGGGGACTGGTGAGAGCATCCAATACCCAGCCGGTTCTTGTTTTACGCTTTGAAGCGCGTACTCCTGAGAGGATGGAAGAAATAAAAAATCTGGTTGTGACCAAATTATCTGAATTTGGTAAAATTTCGATCTGATTTTTTATAAAGTTATTTGGAAGTCCTTGCTTTTTCAGATTTTATTATTAAAATACACTTTTTGATATTAAAAATTGAACGTATTTAGAAATATAAACTCTATCGTTTTAGTTTCTTTAAGAACATTAAAAGCTTCGGTTAAATCAAATTATATAACTATAGAAGTAAGACTGTATTTCTCAGTCCCTGGAGATACATTTATTATGGATAATGAAATATATTTAAGCATCGTCATACCTTTAAAAAATGAAGCTGGATCGATTCCGATATTATCGGAAGAAATACAAGATGCTCTGCGTTCATTCGAAAGACAATGGGAGTGTATATTTGTTGATGACGGATCAACTGACCGGTCCGCGGAAGTCATTGAGAAGCTTTGTGGTGAACACGAGAATTACACTCTGATCCGTTTGGATAAGAATTACGGTCAGTCTGCGGCTTTGTCTAAAGGATTCAGATTGGCAAAAGGGGCTTTTATTGCCATGCTTGACTCTGATTTACAAAATGATCCGGCGGATATTCCCCGGTTGGTCAGGCATCTTGAAACAGAAAAGGTGGATCTTGTCAACGGAATCAGATTGAAACGTCAGGATAATTTTGTCCGTAAAATTTCTTCAAGAATCGCGAACGGTTTCAGAAATTGGGTAACAAAATCACATGTCGCGGATGTAGGTTGTTCAATACGTGTTTTCAGAAAAGAATGTATAAATGATGTTCCTGTGTTTAAGGGGATGCATCGGTTTCTTCCCACGCTGATTGAACTGGACGGATTTACCATGTCTGATATTTCTGTCAATCACCGGCCGCGTATTCACGGAAAAACGAAATACGGTATCAATAATCGGTTATGGGTGGGCATCGCCGATACTTTGGCGGTAAGATGGATGCAAAGCCGATTTGTAAGCAGCAAAATCAAATACTCCGTTTTCAACGGGAGGAAAATGAAAAATGGCAAATAAAATATGGTTGCTTATCGGATTTTCCGGGCAGGCGGTTTTTGGTTCACGATTCATTGTTCAATGGATTAGCAGTGAGCGGGCCGGAAAGAGCTATTTTCCTAATATCTTTTGGTATCTGAGTATCGCGGGTTCACTGCTTCTGCTAATTTATGCCATTCACCAGAAAGATCCGGTTTTTATTGTCGGTCAGGTTACGGGAGGGATCATATACGGCAGAAATCTGATACTAATAGCAAAAGAGAAAAAAGGCAGGGAAGATTGACCGGATGGCAAAGAAAAATATTCTTCTGCTAATATTTATTTCGCTGTTCATCGCCTTTTCATTCCAGAGCTCCCGGGGACTTTACGAGACAACGGAAGGCCGCTATGCCGAGTCGGCGAGAGAAATGCTGGAAACAGGAAACTGGTTGATTCCGCAGCTGGACTATCAGCCTCACTGGACAAAGCCGCCGTTGACTTACTGGGCAATCGCGGCGGGGATAAAACTGTTTGGCGTAAACAACCTGGGTGCCCGATTCGCAAACGCGTTTTTCTATTTGTTAATGATTCTTCTTGTTTACGCTTTGGGAAAAACCCTTTGGGATGATATCACGGGATATATATCTGCCTTTGTTTTTGCCACATCACCGTTTATCATCACGGCGGCGAACAATGTTTCAACAGATATGATTTTATCTTTTTGGGAGCTGCTTACCGTATTCGCGTACTGGAAAGCCATCAGGACAAATAACAGTAAGCACGGTCGTGGATGGATTGTACTTGTATGGCTGGCATCCGGTCTCGGATTCTTAACAAAAGGCCCTCCCGCGCTTCTCTCACTGCTGAGTATTTTTGTTTTTCATGCCATCCGGTTAAGACAGGGCCGCGAATTGCCAAAACTAATGACTTTCCCGGGAATTTCTGTTTTTATCATATCCGCTTTTTCATGGTATCTGTACGTGATTCTGCAGACGGATGGTCTTCTGGATTATTTCTTAAAAGATGAAGTAGTCTCGCGTGTATTTTCGGATAAGTTTCACAGGAATCCCGAATGGTATAAACCGGTGGTTATTTATCTCGTTCCGCTATTTCTCGGTTTGATTCCATGGATATTTTTTTGGCCAAAGATAAAGACACGGATTTCATCGGAGAATATTCAGAATTTTATCAGAAAAAAGATAAAGCAAAACGAAGTTATTTTATTTTTGTTTCTGTGGTTGCTGATACCCGTGATTGTACTGTCCGTCTCCAGAAGCCGGCTTCCGTTTTATGTTCTTCCCTTTGTCCCGCCTCTGGCCCTTGTTACCGGTAGGGGACTGCTCAGAGCTTACAGACAGAATAAATTATTGAGAAAAGTACACTATGCAGCGGCGCTTACGGCGGTAATAATGGTCGTCGGGAAAGGAATTGCCGCATATGTTGATTCACCCAAATGCATGAGTCAGCTGTACCGCGCCGTTGAAAAAGATTCTGATCAATCCACAAAATTTATATTATATCATCGGGATAAACTTTACGGCCTGCAATATTATCTGAACGGGAAATTGGAACGAATTCAGTACGGTCAGGAACAGGATTCTCAAGAACGCAGCCCCGAAACCCTCTTTCAGGAAATAGTAAACAAGCCGGATATGACCTATGTCATTATCACTGATCAAAAGAACCATGTTATTCAGAATATGCTTGACGAAATGAACATCACTTATAAATTGAAGATTCATCAAAAAAAATATAATCTGATTTCCATCCATAAAACTTCAACATGATTGCCGGGACCATTTTGACAACCGTGTGACAAAATTTTATATAATTATTTTCAAACTGATTATTCCATGATTATATTCGACCGGGGCTGTAGTATATTCGACTGACCTGTCGAGCGGTATTGGTGTGCCTGTATTCCCGGTATGTATTATATTCCCAAAAATAAGGTGTTTATAGAATGAGAGAAAACTGGCATAATAATTGATCTCTCAGGCTAAAAACTAAAAAAGGAAACCGCCATGGGAAAATGGATTTTATTGATAGCAGTACTCACAATCTACGCCGGAAACGCTTTCGCGCAGCTTAGCAAAGATATCAGTGTCTCATCTTATTATGATGATAATATGTACCGCGCTCCTGAAAAAACAGAAGATTTAATCAATGATTTTCAAATCGGCTTAAGTTTTCATCCGGAAGATTCGGGGATAAATCTCTATTATTCAGGAGATCTGGTGTTTTACAGGGAGAATTCCCAAAGAAATTTTTCAATACATAACCTGGGCTTTAATTACGCGGCTCCTTTTGGTGAAAATAAAAAACAGACATTTTATCTTGGTTCCAGTCTTTCGATCCGTATCAACGGGAAAGATTATGAATATTATGATTATTCACAGATCTATGCCTACGCGAATTTTAGATTTAATTTGTCATTTTTATTGTTAAAAACAGGATACAATTTCAGATACAGGGAATACACATATATTCCTGATTTAACCAACTCACGTCATTATGTTTTTGCTCAGATGAGTAAATCATTTCCCACAAAAACATCACTGATACTTGAAGGCGATTGGGGCTATAAGGCCTTTTCGGGAAGTGAAACGTATTATACGTCTACATCCGGGGGCGGCATGGGCGGAGGCCGGGGAGGCGGGATGCTGCCAACAACTTCTGTGTCTGTATCCTCCACGGAGATACCAAGTATGAGCCAGGTTGTACTCCTGGGAAGAATAGCTCAGTCAATTCACCCGCGGATAGGCGCCAATATACAATATAAAAAACAAATCAGTCTGACCGACGAGACTAATTATCTCAATTCTGATTCCTATTATCAGGATGAAGAGCTTTTTGATGATCCCTTCAGCTACAGCAGTGATGAGGTGACATCCAAAATCACGATTCTGTTTCCCTGGGCTGTAAAACTGGGTGTCAGCGGAAATTTAATCTCAAAAGAATATATCAGTGAAAATGCATATGTTTCAGCGGATGATACCGTTGCCGCGGGTGGGATCAGGGAAGATGATCTTAAGGCGGTTTATGTAAATCTATCCAAGACGTTTCATGCGAATAAATCGTGGTTAAATGCTTTAAAAATAAGTTTTGACTATGTTTATACCAAAAATGAATCCAATAGTTACTGGTATAACTATGACAGCAATCTGTTTGGCATCGGTATCGATTGGAATTTTTAAATTAAATCTCAGGATGTGCTAAAAAACAACCGGGCCGACAACCGGTTTTCGAATCGAGAAAAATGAGAAAATTAATCCGCATCCCATATTTGATTATGATCTTCATGGTATTAGCAGGGCTTATGCTTGTTTCGGCACTGATTGAGCTGAACCAGAGTAAAAAAGAGCTGTATGAACTGATGGATCAAAACGCGAACTCCATTCTTGAGGCGATCACACAGGCGAGTGTCAATAATCTTGCGGCTAATCAGGCCGTTGAATCGGAACTTGTAGACCGCTTGCTGGATAACGCGCGGTTTCTGAATTATCTGGATTCCAAATCATTGTTAAATCCAGCGGCGATGATGAAAATAGCCAAAGAAAATTTACTGCTGGAGATTTTACTCTTTGATAAATCCGGCAAATATGTTAACGGTATTACAGCGGGCGAAATTAACAGACAGCAGATCGAGACAGAAATGTCGTCCTGGCTGCCTGATATTCTGGAATCGGATGAAAATGAATATATCATAGGTTTTCATAACGAAGGCGGACAACATCATTATTCTGTATCAGTCAGACGGGAAAAGGGTGGTGTGATCGTTGTCAGTATCGATTCAAATGCTCTGCTTCAATTCAGAAAAAAAATTGGTTTTGGAAAACTGATCGCGGAGATTTCCGATAATGAACATGTCGTGTTTTTGGCACTGCAGGATACGTCGGGGATCCTGGCGGCGACAAAAAACGTCGTTAGTTTGGAACGTATAGAAGACGATCCTGTACTAAAAGATGTTTTTGAAAAAGATATTTCATATTCAAGGGAAAAAATTTTTAACGATGAACTTGTTTATGAAGTAATCCATCCTTTTGAATATAATTCAGAGGTAATTGGTATCTTTCGTATGGGGCTGGCTTTGGGCGGGGTAGAAGCCATCAATGAAAGAATACTCCGCAGGCTTATCATAATTTCCGGAGTGCTGGTTTTGATCGGTTTTTTACTGTTTACACTGATGAGCGTTAAACAGCAGTACGATGTGGTCAATAATCAGTATGGGGTCGTTCAGACATATTACGGTAATATTCTGCAAAACATCGCGGATGGGGTCATCTCTTATGATAAAAACGGCAGAATTACGATGATCAATAAGGCGGCGGGGGAGATTCTGGGAAGCAAATACGCCGGGATGCTGGATGAAGATATTTCGAAACTGCCGGTAGAATTATTCGATGTTCATGCTGAGCGGCCGGTTCCCGGTGTGAAGGAATTTATGATGAGAGACAAGGTGATCGCGCTGGCGAGATCTTCGGTAAAAGATCACAACGGGGATGATTTAACAATGATTCTCGTCATCAGAGATCTGACGGAACAGCGGCTTCTTGAGGAGCAGATAAAGCAGAAAGAAAAACTATCGGCAATGGGCAAACTAGCGTCGGGAGTCGCGCACGAAATCAGGAATCCGTTAAACGCGATCAGTACAATTGTTCAGCAGTTTGATATTGATTTCGAACCAAAAGAGAACAGCGATGAATATCACAGTTTGGCAAAACTGGTGGGTAATGAAGTAAGAAGACTGAATGAAATAATCAATCAGTTTGTGGAATTTGCCCGACCCAAGAAACCGGCTTTTCACGAATGTAAAGCAAACGCGTTGTTTGATGAAATCCTTCAACTCACCAGAAAAGAGGCGGCAGCGAAAAACATTGAAGTTGAGGCGTTCATTGATGACATTGGAATAGTCGTTTGGGATGGTGATCAAATCAAGCAGAGTCTGTTGAATCTCACAAAAAACGCGGTAGAATCCTTTGCGGGCGAGGGATTAATCAGGATCACCGTAAAAAATCAAAAGGATATTGTAAAAATAAAAATTGAAGATAACGGCGAGGGGATTTCCGAGGAAAACCTGAATAAAATGTTTGATCTTTATTTCACGACCAAACAATCCGGAACCGGTCTGGGATTGAGTATTGTACACCGGATTATCACAGACCATAAGGGAACAATCAGCGCTGAAAGCAAATCCGGTCAGGGGACTGCTTTTTATGTTCAGTTACCAAAAATAGCGGAGCGCCAAAATGTCTGATTTTAGAATTCTTTTGATTGATGATGAACCCGCCCAGCTTGCTTCAATCGAAGCGTTTTTGAAGCGAAGAAAGTTTTCGGTTTTGACCGCGGGTTCGGGAACGGAAGGGCTAAAAAAAGCAAAAGAAAACAACATCGATCTTGTGTTTACGGATTTCCGGATGCCTGATCTGACCGGTTTACAGGTGGTGCGGGAAATCAACAAATTTAATCCCGAAATACCGGTTGTGGTGATTACAGCATATGGTCTCATTGAGGATGCGGTAACCGTAATGAAGGCAGGAGCGTTTGATTATCTTTCAAAACCGGTTGATCTGGCGGAACTTGAAATTCTGATCGGGAGGGCAAAAGAGCGTCGTTACCTGATCTCTGAAAACAGGATGTTGAAAGAGCAGTTGATGGAAAAATATAAATTTGATTCCATCATCTCTCAAAGCGGCGAGATGGAACAGGTATTGAATACGTCCGGCAGAGTCGCGAAGAGCAAAGCCACCGTTTTAATCAGAGGGGAGAGCGGAACCGGCAAAGAGCTGATCGCAAAGGCGATTCATTTCGCGAGTGACCGGAAGGATCACCCGCTTGTGACGGTGAATTGCGCGGCGCTTTCGGAAAATCTTCTTGAGAGTGAGCTGTTCGGTCATGAGAAAGGATCTTTCACAGGGGCGGTTTCGCAGCGAATAGGACGATTTGAGCAGGCGGACGGCGGAACATTGTTTATCGATGAAGTTGGTGATATACCGCTTTTGACTCAGGTGAAATTACTTAGGGCATTGCAATTTGGTGAATATGAGCGTGTGGGCGGTTCCAAAACAATCAAAGTTGATGTCCGCGTTTTAACCGCTACAAACAGAAATCTGGAAGAAATGATTCAGCAGGGGGCATTCAGGGAGGATCTGTTTTATCGTATCAATGTAGTGACGATTAACATCCCGCCGCTTCGTGAACGAAAATCGGATATTCCTGTACTGATCCGTTATTTTATCGAAAAATACTCCCGCGAAAATGGTAAAAATGTTCAGGGAATCAGCAAAGAAGCGCAGGATTATCTGTTGCGTTATCATTTCCCGGGAAATATTCGCGAACTCGAAAATATTATCGAAAGGGCCGTTGTATTTGCCCGTGATGAAATCATTACAACGGAAGATTTGCCGCCGGGTTTGAGTACATCCTCTGAAAAATCGGTTCTCGATCCTCTGAATTTTGCCGATGATTATGTGTCAAAAGTTTCCGCCTATGAAACAGTGATGATTGAAGAGGCGTTAAAAGTCAAGAATGGTAATCAGAGTCAGGCGGCAAAATTATTGGGTATTTCTGAACGTCATTTGCGTTCAAGGATGCAGAAATTAAATATTATCAATACTTTGAAATAACAGAAATTTGTGTAAAATTAGATTCATCTGATCAGAGGAAAAAAAACGTGAATACAAATAAATTATCAGGGAGGCGCGGATGAAAACCTTTGTTCTGGCGGTATTTATTCTGCTCGGATTCAGTTTAGCTTCATTTGCCCAATCGACGGATTCCACCAAAGTCGAAAAAAAAGATGTTAAGAAAGAAATAAACAAGGATGAGGGCCTGGAAGGCTGGGTTGATGAGGACGGCGATGGCATCGATGACCGTGTGAGCGCGCGCGCGGAGGGAAAAGGAAAACACAAAGGAAAAGGAAAGGATTTTTTTATCGATAATGACGGGGACGGCATTTCTGACGGCCGGGAAGGTGATCTGTCGATGAAAAGATTCAGAAAAGGCAGAAGCGGCGGCGGCAAATAATATCCTGATTTTCCGGCCGGTTTTTGATTTAAACGACATGATAAATATTTTCCGGGAGTAGTTTGGCATGATTGTTATTGAAGGCGGTATCCGTATCAAATCTGTAAATATGGATGATCCCGGACTGGAAGAGCTGTTTCGGGATAGTTCCGCGTCGATATATCTGTCTGAGACCAGGATGTATACCGGAAACATGCCCGCGGTCATGAGATTTGCCATTCAAAAAGAGAATCAGTTGATTGGTGAAGTCAGTTTGCGGAATATAAAATGGTATAACAGAAAAGCTGAACTCAGCATCTTTATCGCGGATAAATATCAGGGAAAAGGATACGGAAAAAATGCTCTGCTCGGTGTGATAAAATATGCTTTTGAAACAATGAATTTTTACCGTCTTGAAGCCGAAGTATTGGATTATAACGATCGCGCAAAAACAATGATAGAGAAGATGGGTTTTATCCCTGAGGGGAGATTGAGGCAAGCTAAATATTATGAGGGCAAATATTACGATATACTTCGATATGGAATTCTGAAATCAGAATATGATGAAAAATACAAATGAAGACAGGCCATTAATCAGAATTTACAGAACCGGGAAAAGATGACAGACATACTTCAAATATACCTAAAACCGACTTATTTTATCGACAGCGACTCATCCGAAATCATTGAATTCAGCAGTGAAAATATAAAAGGTGAAAAAACAGATATAGAAAAGGCCGTTAAACTCTACTATACCGTTCGGGACGGTTTCCGCTATGACCCCTATAAAATTGATTTGGAACGCGCAGCGTTTAAAGCAAGCAGTGTTTTAAAGAAGGGATACGGGTTCTGCATAAATAAAGCGGTACTGCTGACCGCCGCCGCGCGCGCGGCAGGGATTCCCGCGAGACTTGGTTTTGCCGATGTTAAGAATCATCTGACCTCGAAGAAACTGACCGAATTAATGCAAACAGATGTGTTTTTATATCACGGATATTCTGAATTGTTTTTGGATCATAAATGGGTAAAAGCGACACCCGCGTTCAATCTCAGATTATGCAAAAGATTCAATGTGAAGCCATTGGAATTTGACGGTACCGGCGATTCCGTTTTTCATGAATTTGATACAAACGGAAACCGGCATATGGAGTATATTCATGAGCATGGAAGCTTTGCTGATCTCCCTTATGATCGCATATATTCCGAATACAAAAAACATTACCCTTTGCTTTTTTCCATGAATTCAGACACTGCCAAAGGGGATTTTGAATCAGAAGCAGGTTGATGACCGCCGGGGCCGATAACAAATTTAATGCTTGCATAAAACCCGCAATTTGTCCATTTTAAAAAAACTTGGTGTTAACAAATTTATGAGATCGATATGCGATTACCGGAATCCTGGGAAATCCTGCTGAATCCTCATCTGAATATGGTTGAGTTTTATAATTCACTGGATAAATTTATTGAAGATTATGAAATATTGATTCCCGGAAAGGATTTAATATTTAATGCCTTTCATTTGTCCGGTCCGGACCGGGTCAAATGCGTATTGTATGGAGAAGATCCCTATCCGAGGATCTCCTCCGCTTGCGGTATCGCCTTTTGGGATAAGGAAGTAAACTCCTGGGAGGATAAAACCAACGGGAATTCTTTAAAAAATATGCTAAAGGCCATGCTTACGGCGGAAGAATACGCTGATTACAGAACGCCGATCGTTGAGTGCAGAAAGATCGCCCGCGGCATTAATTTTAAAGCGCCGGGAAAATTATTCACGCACTGGATTGATCAGGGCATATTTTTATTGAATACCTCATTGACTTTTTCAACCAAAATGGATAAAAAGGCCCATTTTATGTTCTGGCGTCCTTTTCAAAAAGCCGTAATAAAATCGCTGAATAAAAGAGAAGAAAGTCCGGTATATATTTTATGGGGAAATAAAGCCGGCAATTGGGAAAAAGACATTCTTGAA
This sequence comes from Calditrichaceae bacterium, assembly GCA_050173015.1. Taxonomy (GTDB): domain Bacteria; phylum Calditrichota; class Calditrichia; order Calditrichales; family JBFXGD01; genus JBFXGD01. The sequence goes on along the minus strand of JBFXLE010000003.1, from coordinate 34,148 downwards.
TCCATCGATGATTCATCGAAAATTATCAGACAGGGGCACCCGACATTTATTCATCAATTTATGGATCCGGAAAATATCACCTATTCACCATTTCATGACATTATCCGGAAAACGGGTCTCGACTGGGTATAGGTTTTCACCGGAATTGCCCTTCTGATCGCGGTTTGTTAAAAAAAATGTAAATATCGATCCGGGGCTTGGTTTGTCTTGCAAAAAGGAGCTCGATTATATATATTGAGCCCGCTAAAAACAGAGATCAATTCTTTTGAGAGAAATGGGAGAATAATATGAAAAAACAGGATTACCTTAAACAAAAAATCGAGCATATCGATATCACTCAATATAATGTTGTTCCTATGGTTGATGCCATGGGGAAAATGGCTTTTCAGGCAAGAAACCTGTACCGGGCATCGCGTATTTTTGATATGATGCAAAAAGATAAGGATGTCGTTGTATTCCTCACGCTGGCCGGATCTCTGATCAGCGCGGGATTAAAGAAGGCGGTTCTCACTCTTGTTGAAAATAACATGGTTGACGCGATTGTTTCCACAGGCGCGAATATTGTGGATCAGGACTTTTTTGAAGGTTTGGGATTTTCTCATTATGTCGGAACACCATTTGTAAATGATCACGAATTGCGTGAATTAATGATTGACCGGATATATGATACTTATATTGATGAAGAGGATCTGCGCGTCTGTGATGAAAGCATCTCAAAAATTTGTACAGATCTGGAAAAACGGCCTTATTCTTCAAGAGAATTCATCAAAGAAATGGGCCGGTATCTGGATGAGCATGATCAGTATGCCGATTCCCGCGAAGAATCGATTGTTTATCAGTGTTACAAAAAAGGCGTGCCCATATTTGTGCCGGCGTTTTCGGATTGTTCCGCCGGATTTGGTCTTGTACACCATCAATATTACGCAAAAGGTCCGAAATTAACGATTGACTCGGCAGCGGACTTTTTGGAAATCACAAAGATAAAACTGGAACACCAGGAATCAGGTATTTTTATGCTTGGCGGCGGGGTGCCAAAGAATTTTGTTCAGGACATCGTTGTTGCCACCGAGATGATAGATCAGCCGGCGCCGATGCACAAATACGCGATACAGATTACGGTTGCCGATGAACGCGACGGCGGACTTTCGGGTTCGACATTGAAAGAGGCTTGCTCCTGGGGTAAAGTTGACACGGTCAACGAGCAGATGGTTTTTGCCGAAGCCTCAATGGCATTTCCGTTAATCGCCGGATACGGGTATCATCAACGTAACTGGGAAGGCAGAAAAGAAAAAAGGCTGAATGATATTTTTGCGGAAGTTGAGGCCTGATTTTAAATCAGTGAGTAATCAAAATATTGGTCAGGCACAGAGATGTGCCTGTACTTTTTCAATTTTTCAAATGAAGCATCGGAGTCTTATAAAATGATCATTATTACCGGAGCCGCCGGTTTTATAGGGAGCTGCGTCGTATCAAAACTGAATAAAGAAGGCATGAATGATATCATAGCCGTTGACGCGCTCAGGGAAAATGATAAGTGGAAAAATCTGCGCAATCTTAGTTTTTCTGATTATCTGGATCGGGATCAACTGCATTCATATCTGGAACAGAATCATAATATCGACGCGATTATCCACATGGGAGCCTGCAGCGCGACCACGGAAAAAGACGCCAATTACCTGATGGAGAATAATTACCGATACACTCTCAGACTTGCGGAATATTCTGTTAAAAATAATGTCAGATTTATTTATGCCAGTTCCGCCGCCACATACGGCTCCGGAGATACGGGGTATGATGATGATGAGAGCGCAATCCATACGCTGCAGCCTCTGAACATGTATGGTTATTCAAAACAGATATTTGATCTCAAGGCCCGGCGTGAAGGCTGGTTTGACAAAATAACGGGTTTGAAATTTTTTAACGTTTACGGCCCGAATGAATATTTCAAAGATGATATGTCCTCAGTGGTATTTAAGGCCTTTAACCAAATAAATGACACCGGCGCCGTTAAACTGTTCAAATCGCACCGGCCGGATTTTAAGGACGGGGAGCAGTTGCGTGATTTTGTCTATATCACTGACGTGGTGAATGTGATCTGGTATCTTCTTAGCAAACCGAAAGTCAACGGACTTTTTAATGTTGGGAGCGGAAATGCGCGCAGTTTCAAAGATCTTGTAACCGCGACATTTAAGGCGATGAATTTAGAAACAAATATAAAGTATATCGATATGCCGGAAAATATCCGTGATCGATATCAGTATTACACTCAGGCCGAGATATCAAAGTTACGGAAAGCCGGATATGATCAAAAGATGCATACGCTGGAAGAGGGTATCACCGATTATGTTCAAAATTATCTGATGGACGAATTTAAGCATTATTAATAAAAAATCTCTCCGCGTTAGACACGGAGAGATTTATATAAAGCGATGTAACCTGATCTATAGACCAAACCGGTCATAATTTTTCTTGATATAAGCCTGCATGGCATCGGGGACTTCTTCTTCCGGGAAAATTGCTTCCACCGGACATTCCGGTTCGCACGCGCCGCAATCGATACATTCTTCAGGATGAATATAAAGCATCTGTCCCTCCGCCCTCATTTTTTCTTTACCTTCCTCTGTCTCAAAACTGTAACCTTCCGCGGGATAAAAACAATCAACCGGGCAGACTTCGACACAAGCTGTATCACAAACACCAACACAGGGTTCGGTGATAATATAGGCCATGACAACCTCCTTTATAGTTACATCGAACTGATATTCAAACCGTTAAACTAAGATAAGCAGGAAAAAATTCTCATGCATCTTTTTAAAAATGTCGAACAATCGTTTTTTTTGTTTTTTGAGTTGGGATACTGTTTGGCCTGATATCTGTAAAGAACTTTGTTGATCATATCAGTCATTTGGGATCGTTTTTTGTTTTAAGAAGGATAATAAAGAATTTGATTCTTTTGCAAATAATTGTGATATTCTATTCTTATAAAATATGGAATGAAGAAACGGATACAACCTGTGTTTAAAATAAATATTCAGCTGTTTTTATTCATATCAATTTCATTTCTTTACCTTTTTTCCTCCGATGTCCGGGCCCAAATCGCCGACTCCGTTTCTGTACAGGATTCAACAATGTTTAAAGCCCGGGGTGATACAACCCTGGAGGCACCAAAGAAGGGACCCGCGGAAAAAATACCCTATTTAAAGTCATACAATTATGATATTCACGGAAATTTATTTGATATTCGTAATACCTCAGATAATGTTATCTTCCGCTTTGAAAATATTCTGCGCCAAAATTATAACGGTTTGGCCGATGTATTCAGAACCGTGAACGGCTACAGGATATTTGATTTCTTTGATATGGGGCGGCCGCGTTATGTTTCCGCGTCCAATCTTCTGCCGCATCAAACCGGTTTTCGTGTGGACGGCCTGCTGGTGAATGATCCGATAAACGGAATGTATAATACCCGCTTTCTGCCTCTGGATATTGTTCAATCACTCGAAACCGATCCGAATGTATCCGTTATCCATGGCGGTAATCCGGTTCTTGCCGATGGGATAAATGTAACGACACAAACCATTCATCAGGAAGAGCCTTACACCCGGATGATGTATCGTGAAGGTGATTACGGCTATACGGATCTTGACATCACATTCGCGCAAAAATTAAACAATAAAGTGGCGGTGCAGTTAGGCGGAATAAATAAAGATTATTCAGGATGGACGGGCAATACGGACTATAACGGTACAAATTACCGCGGGACGATCACCTATCAAATAACTCCTGATCTTTTTTCAAGACTCAGGTTTCATCTGAACTCTGAAAAAACCGGCATGTTCAATTTTAGCCAATTTTCCAATTACCGTTATCTGGAATACAGGAAGGACTTTTATAACGATCTTACCTGGCTGGTGGACAAAGAAAAAGGGGAGAGATGGCATTTTCAGACCGCCTGGTCGGAAAATTTAAGGAAAACACGGTCATTAAGCGATTCCCTGCATACACGGCTGCGTTATGAACAGATACAGGTAAACGCGGATCGAAACTGGCATATAAACGGATCAGAATTCTACGCGGCTTTTAGCGTTTACCAGAATCTGATCTGGGGCAATACATTCAATCGGAAATATGTTGACAGCGGGCTGAACGGAATGTTCAGATTGGAGAAATCGTTGTCATCAGAGATGATTATAACACCTTCGCTTGAAACGACTTATCTTTATGATAATGATTTGCTTCTGATGCCGGGCGTGGAATTAAAGTGGGGTTATGATGATCTGCAGGCCGGTTTAAGCGCCAATCGTAGATCGAGATATCCTAATCGTAATGAGCGATCTTACCAATTTGAGACATACCATGGTAATGCTGACCTGAACTCAGAAAAATTATCAACACTGATGGCCTCTTTGCGATATCAACCGCGCGAAGAATTTTATATCAGAGCTGAAATCGGATTCAGAAACATCGAGGATGAAATCATCTTTACGGGAAGTAACTTCGAGAACGGCAGTGACCGGTCATTTACATGGGTTGGCGGTAGAGCGGAGTATTCCTTTTATCAGTTTAGAGTTGGCGCGGGCGGAGAATTAATCGCCGGTGATCTGCATCTCACATCTGAACAGACATTCTGGCTGCAGGCCGGATATCAGGATAAATGGTTAAAAGACGCGGTCACGATCGATGCCGTTGGTAATGTGTACTGGTATGGGAATCACGATCGAATTGAGTACGATCCATGGGTTGAGCGATTTTATGCCATAGCGGGAAATGAAGAATCGTATCTTATGTTTAGTTATAAAGTCGCCGCGACGGTGAAAGATGTGCAGTTTTTTTTGGAAATGGATAATCCGTTCGGCAAAGATTATTCATTCATCTCGGGTTACTATGAGCAGTTTAGAAGAGTTCGAGCGGGTTTAAACTGGATTCTTTGGGATTAGCTCGCGGAAACCGTTGTAAAATAGTGACAATAATGAAAAACAGGTTATAAATCAAACATCCTGAAAACTGAAATATGACAGGAGAATAAGATGATTAAAGAACGTTTGGCGGCTTTACGCGAATTGATGAAAGACAATAAAATTGATGCCTATCTTGTACCGAGTACTGACGCGCATCAAAGCGAATATCTGCCCGCGCTTTGGCAGCGGCGTCAGTTTATAAGCGGATTTGACGGCTCGGCCGGTGATGTGGTGGTCACGATGAACAAAGCGGGTTTATGGACAGATTCACGTTATTTTTTGCAGGCGGAAAAGCAGTTATCAGGTACCACGATTGACTTGTATAAAATAGGTGTGCAGGGATCTCCGACAATTAAAGAATTTTTGAGAAATGAGTTGAAGGGCGGGCAATATTTAGGTATCGATCCGCTCCTGATTTCCCATAGTGAGATCTCATCACTTATCGCCTCGCTGGCGGCGAAAAAAATCGGTTTGAAATTTATTGAAAATAATCTTATCGATGAGATTTGGAAAGACCGTCCGGAAATGCCGCTGGAAAAAATTATGGTATGGCCGATTAAATATGCGGGTGAGCCGGTGGAGAGTAAACTAAACCGGATTCGTGAAAAAATGAACGCGGAGGACGCGACCGCGCATGTTTTGACGATGCTTGACGCGATCGCCTGGACATTTAATATCAGAAGCAAGGATGTGGATTTTAATCCGGTGGTCATTGCATACGCGATCATCACGAAATCTTCCGCTAAATTATTCGCGCATCCCGCTAAGGTGAATGAGGAACTCAAGGGTTACCTTAAAGGCGTGGCGGAAATTTATGACTATAACTTATTTCGGGATCATCTGGTAAATCTGGCGAAGGGAAAAGAAAAAGTCTGGCTTGACGGTGGAACAGTGAATCAATGGGTTGTAAATTTTCTTGAAAAAGACTGCGAATTGCTTTATCGTGACAGTCCGGTCACATTGTTTAAAGCGCGTAAAAATGAAACTGAGTTGGCGGGGTTCAAAGCCTGTCATGAAAGGGACGGCGTCGCTATGGTAAAATTCCTGCACTGGCTCGGCAAAGCCGTGCCCGCGGGTGGTGTTACCGAAATTTCCTCTGCTGACCGGCTGGAAAAATTCCGCGCGGAAGATAAACTTTTTCAGGGACTCAGCTTTGAAACCATTTCCGGATATAAGGAACACGGCGCCATTGTTCATTATTCATCCACCCCTGAAACGGATGTGGAACTAAAACCGGAAGGTATTTATCTGATCGATTCCGGCGGGCAGTACCTTGACGGAACGACGGATATAACCAGGACCGTCGCTCTGGGCAAGCCGACCGATGAGCAGAAAAACCGCTTCACACGTGTGCTGAAAGGACATATTGATCTCTCTTTAACCAGTTTCCCGGGGGGAACAACAGGAATCCAGCTTGATACCATTGCCCGCAAATCATTGTGGGATGTCGGTTTAAACTACGGTCACGGGACAGGGCACGGTGTCGGCGCCTATCTTGGAGTTCATGAGGGGCCACACGCGATCTCTTATTACCGAGGTATTGGCGTACCGCTGGAAACCGGGATGATCGTATCCAATGAGCCGGGATATTACAAGGCGGGTGAATACGGCATCCGGATTGAGAATTTAGTAAACGTTGTGAGAGATGATGAAAAATCAAATGATGACTTTGAGTTTTTTAAATTTGACTGTCCCACCTTATGTCCGATTGATTTAAATCTTGTTGAAATATCTCTGCTCGACAAGGATGAAAAGGAATACTTAAATGATTATCACGCGCGGGTGCGTAAGGTTCTGTCTCCTCATTTAAACGAAGAGCAAAGACTCTGGCTGGATAATGCCACGCGCGCCCTATAACTTCACGGTGAGAAATTAATTATTTTCATGAATAGAAAATAAAAAAAGGGCTGTCGGTTGACAGCCCTTTTTTGTTGAGATTGTTTCCGGATTATTCTACGCTTAGTACTTCTTTCATGGCTTGTTTAATTGTTTCTTTTGGCAGAGCGCCTACAGCCATCTGAGGTTTATCATTCATCGGGACAAACAGCATGGACGGAATGCTTTGGATTCCAAAAATCGATGCTAATTCCTGTTCCTGCTCCGTGTTTACCTTAAATATATCAACTTTGCCCTGGAATTCATTAGAAAGTTCTTCTAAAACGGGGGCTACCATTTTACAAGGCTGACACCAGTCCGCATAAAAATCGATGATACAAGGTTTGTCACCTTCAAATTTCCACTCTTTATTCTGCTCAAAATTAAAAACTTTTGATATAAAGTCATTTTTTGTCAAATGTTCAGTCACAAGATCCTCCAATTATTTTTAAGGGAATTATTTTTCTCGTTTTTTTAACTTTAACTATTTGATGTATTTTATTTAAAAAGGATACGAAAATATTTTTTACTGATTCACCATCATTGATATAATGCAGAAAGAAAGGGGGCAAGATATCTACAACATTGAATCTCCCCCCTGAAAACTATTTTAAAAACTGATTATACCAATCGACGATTTTGGTCATAAAATGAACCTGATGAGAAAATTCACCCAATCCGTGACCTTCTCTCGGATAGATAATCATTTCATAAGGAGCTTTATCTAAAATTTTTAATGCGGTGTACATTTCATGCGCCTGGCCGATGGGGACACGCTGATCTTTTTCGCCATGGACGATTAGAACCGCGGTTTTTGTATCACGGATATACTTCATTGGCGAACCGGTCCACATGGCATCCATATGGTCGTAAGGATGATCCACGCCCCAGTGCACATACGCATTTTCCATGGGTATATCACTGGTGCCCATAAACGAAATCCAGTTTGTGATGCCCGCAAAATTGACGGCTGCCCGAAAATGGCCGGTGTACCGAGTAGCGGCAAGCGCTGAAAAATATCCCCCGTATGAACCGCCACCCATTCCGACTTTGTTTTTATCAACCATTTTAAGGTCATCGGCAAGATAATCAATTCCCGCGATCACATCTGAAAATTCCTGTCCACCCAGGTCTTTTTGATCCCCTTTGGAATAATCAACTCCGCGGCCGGTGCTTCCCCTGTAATTTGGCCAGAATACGACATAACCCTCGGCGGCAAGTAATTGGCCCCATCTCATGTAACTTGTGTTCCAGCCGTCCAGAACCGCTGATTCGGGGCCGCCGTGGACACTGATGACCAGGGGATAGCGTTTGTTTTTCTCAAAATTAACCGGTTTCATGACCACACCTGTGATAAGCCAACCGTCAAGAGCATTGTACTCAACCGGCATCTGATCGGCCAATTTTAATGAGTCGAGTACCGGATTGATTCTTGTCATCCGCCGCGCTTGTTTATTCCCGGTCTCCGCATAGAATACTTCGGCCGGATGAAAAGGAGTATCCCCTCTAAACACATAAGTTTTTTTTCTCGCGTCAAAATCAATATCATGTATTATGGGCCGTCCGGAACGGAGGAGCTCGCGGTTGCCGTCTTTTGTATTAATCGAGTAAAGATAAGTGGATGTTTTTTCAACCGTGACAGCAAGAATATTACCGGTATTTCCCCATTTAAACCAGTTGACAGAACCTTTGTGTTTTTCGGTCAAATTAATCGCGGGGCCTCCTTCGCTCGCGACAAAGAGGCTCTGTGATTGGGGATCATACATATCCACCGCGCCTGTCCAGGCAATATATTTTCCGTCAGGAGAAAATTGAACGGAGCCAAGCTTGCCTTTTGTTTCAACGGCGGGTTTCGGGTTTCCTTCGGACAGAGTCACCGTATAAATTTGTTTGCGCATATATGTGTCATCAGTCAGAGGCGTTACCGCCGCCGTAAAAACGAGTTTCCTGCTGTCCGGTGACCAATCGAATTTATCAACGTGTAAGTCCTCCGTAGTAAGCAGATTTGCGGATCGCTCTTTAAGATTATAGATATATAGTCTGTTAAACTTAAAATTACGGTCAACCACATTCCAGTCATGTCCGGATTCAAAATTATCCTTCTCTTCGTCTGTTTTGCCGTCGGTGCGGGTGAAGGCGATCATTGTTTCATCCGGTGATAATTTATATCCGCCGATTCCTTCTTTTTCTTCACTTAGCGCCCGGGCTTCTCCGCCCAGAATGGATAATGAATAAAGCTGATTCTTGTCATTTTCTCCGCGTTGGCTGATAAAAATGATATGCTGGCTGTCTTTCATCCAGGTGACTGAAGACGCGTTGAATTCGGACGCGGTATAAGGGCGATTATTTTTGCCGTCCTTACCCATAATCCAGATTTGATATGAGGGTTTACCGATCTTTTCTTTATTCGCGGAAGGGGTGCGGACCGTATAGGCAATATGTCTGCCGTCAGGAGAAATAGCCGTTTCGGTCACCGATTTAAGAGACGCGATAATCTCAGGGGTGATGGTTCTGTCCTGAGCAGGACTATATTGGGTCTGTAATAAAAAAAACAGAAGGATGAATACGCGCAATCTTGATCGTTGCATTTTTTGTCCTCATTTTTAAATATCCACGGATATGATTAAATGTGAGTATCAGTCAAAACGGATAACCACTTTACCTGATTGTGAACTGCTTTCTAACCGCTGATGGGCATCTTTAATTTCTGAAAATTGGAACTGCCCGTCAACCAAAGGTTTGAATTTCCCTTGGTCAATCAGGTCACAAATTTCGATTAAATCCCTTCGTGTTCCCATTGTTGAACCGATGAGTTGCTGATGTTTAATAAACAGGGCGCGCAGGTCAATTTTTACATAAGGCCCGGTTGTCGCCCCACAGGTCACGATTTTTCCCCCGATACTGAGAGAGCGCAGGGAATCCGGCCATGTGGCGGCTCCGGTATGCTCGATAACGGTATCGACACCCCGTCCCGCGGTCAGTTCTTTTACTGTTTTGCCGACAGGTTTATTTTTGTAATCAATGACATGGTCGGCGCCTAGTTTTTTTGCCATAGCCATCTTTTCAGGCGAGCCGGCGGTTGTTATGACAGTGGCGCCTTTAGCTTTCGCGAATTGAATTGCCGCGCTTCCCACACCGCTCGAAGCGCCGTAAATTAAAAGAATGTCACCGGACTTTACGGATGTTTTTCTGGTTAGCATGTGATAGGCCGTCATAGCGGCAAGCGGAAAAGCGGCGGCCTCATCCCAGCTCAGGGATTTTGGTTTTCGCAAAATATATTTTGCCGGTACGGCGATGTATTCGGCCTGAGTTCCGTCGATATGTTCACCCGGAATTTTAAATTCACGGCAAAGATTTTCTTCACCCGATAAACAATAACCGCATTTCCCGCAGGATCTTATGGGAACGGTGATGATTTCGTCTCCCGGCCGAAAATCATATTCATTCCTTACTAATTTGCCGGAGGCAACAATTTCCCCGGCGCCGTCACTGCCCATAATCAAGGGCAGAGGGACACCCGGAATACCGTTTCGGACAAAAATGTCCAGGTGGTTTAAAGCAGCGGTCCTAATTTTAACCAACACCTCATCGGGTTGAATATCGGGGGTGCTCAGATCGTCAATTTTCAAAACTTCTACAGATCCGTGCTCATGGATTCTAATTGCTTTCATGGTATCTCCGGCGAAGTTAATTAAGAATTAATAAAAATAAATCTACACATTTTTTAACTTCAATCAAAAATTTGCATGAACGATAATCTCTCTTTGAATTCAGACCGGATACAATATAAGTTTGACGAAAGTAACGTGCCGGATAGCAGCATGACGCCGACAGCCGCAAATATCCATTGATATGAAATATAATTTACCAGAATGCCTCCGAGAACGGGAAAAAGAATCGTCGGGAGCTGCAGAAAATTCTTGATCGCGACAAAAGACGGAACGGAGTCCTTAGGCGCGATTTCCAGCAGATAGTTGGATATACCGATGGTTAATCCCTGAAATGTCATGCCGATCAGGAAAAACACAATGATATAAAGTGAAGGATGGATAAGCGGAAGAAAAATAGCCGCCGCCGGGATAAGTGTGCTCGCTATACCGATAAAAAATAATACGATCCTGAAATTAATCTTATCCCCTAATTTTCCCCATAAGGGTCCGGAAACAATCTCTCCGGCAATTTGGGCCGTGACAAATATTCCGATCAGTTCAAGCGGCATTTTCAAGACATTGCCCGCGTAAATAACATAGAGGGGGAGCGCTATGTGGGAAGTGGAAAGCAAAATTTCAACCGTGATAAACTTTACAAAATTGGGATTATGCCGGATCATTTGAAAGTGTTGGTACCAGCGTGGCTGATTCTTTTTCGCGGCATCGGGTGCCTCCTTTATGGATGCGAAACCCGCGACACCGATCAGGAGAATAAAACCGGAAAGAGCGTAAAGAATCGCGTAATTTACCGGGAAATCTGTAAAATGCTCAAAGATACGATTTGTCAGATAACCCGCTCCAAGCCCGAAAATTCCTCCGATCATATAACGCAGTCCAAAAAGTTTGCCGCGCTTTCGGGGATCGACTGTTTTTGAAAGCACCGTGTAATAACTGACATCGCCCATGCCGCCCGCCATGAAAAAGAACAGCAGTATCCCGAATATTATAAGGACGCCCAGACGGCCTTCAGGCTGACTGATCAGATATATTATGGCCGCGACACTTATCAAACTGATGCCTCTGATTACCACAGCGGCTATCAGAAAATATTTCTTATATTTGCTTCGTTCAACCCAGTTAATAAAAAATAACTGTGGCGCTATACTGCCGATACGATTCGCGGACAGCAGGAGTCCGGCAAGAAACGATGACCCGGTCAACGTATATATAAAAGCCGTTTGAACGGTAGTAATCTGTGTGAATGCCGCGGAAATATGCAGAAACACACCGTGCCACAAAAAAGAAAAGAAATTGTGACGGTATTTTTTTTGTTCTTCTTTTGGATTGGGAATCATTGTTGTATATTTTTCCGGAAAGATTATATGATTGAAACAATTCTTTACTTTTTGATGTATTAATCTAAAATAGGTTACTAAATAATCCGATCCATTAACATACCTGGGGATCTATGCGTTATTTCTACCTTATTTTATTTTTGCTGATAAATATTGCCTTCGGCCAGAAGCAGCATATTCTGGATGAATCAAAGAGAAAGGCTGAAATCCTAAAAAAATGGGCTCAGCCTGCCGGGACGACAGAAAATCAGGCCGGCTATGACGTAAAATATTATTTGATTGATCTTGATATCGAACCGGATCCGGAAAGAGTACAGGGGATCCGGGGAAGGGTGACGGTGAATCTGGATATTACCGTCGCGAATCTGGAGTCGGTTGATTTAAATCTGGCAGACGGGATGCTTGTGGACTCGGTATTTAATGAGAATACGAAAACATCCTTCACCAGGGGAGATGACCTGTTGACGGTATCTCTCAGCCGGAATTTCACCCAGGGTGAAGCGACCAGCGTAACCGTTTATTATCACGGGAATCCGGAGTCAACCGGATTTGGCGCGTTTGGATTCACCGAATATAACAGTAAACCGCTTATCTGGAGTTTAAGCGAGCCGTACGGCGCGCGCGCGTGGTGGCCTTGTAAAGATGCCCCGGCGGATAAGGCGGATAGCGTTGATATCAGATTTACGGTACCGGATCCGATGATCGCTGTTTCAAACGGAGTCCTTACAACAGAAGTTGACAACGGAAACGGAACGAGCACCTTCCACTGGAAAGTGCGTTATCCGATCAGCACATATCTCGTATCCATTGCCGCCTATGAATATGTGAAATATACCGACTGGTATGTAACGACAGAAGAAGATTCCATGCCGATAGATTTCTATGTCGCTCCGGACCATCTTGAGAATTCTAAGTTCAATTTTTTAAAAACCAGGGAAATGATTGAAATTTTTTCGGGTTTGTTTGGCGAATATCCATTTTTAGATGAAAAATACGGACATGTGGAATTCCCCTGGGGAGGGGGAATGGAACATCAGACATGTACGAGTCTGGGTAGCATTAATTCTTCAAACGGATATTACTCTGTAAATCTCATTGTGCATGAATTAGCCCATCAATGGTGGGGAGATATGGTCACTTGCGCCGATTTTAAAAATATCTGGCTAAACGAGGGATTTGCCACGTACTCGGAAGCCCTCTACTGGGAGGCGATCGGAGGATTTGACAGATATCAGGCTGAAATTGACGGTAACGCCTACTATGGAGGGGGAACGATTTTCGTCGCTGATACGACCAGCGTGTCCAGAATTTTTCACAGCGGATTAAGTTATAACAAGGCTTCATACGTTCTGCACATGCTGCGCCATGTGGTTGGGGACAGCAGTTTTTTTAGCATTCTCAAAACATATTATGAAGATCCCCGTCATCAGTACTCAACAGTCAAGACCCCGCAATTTCAGGAACTGTGTGAGACGGTTTCGGGAATGGATCTTGAGAAATTTTTTCAGCAATGGATTTATGGCGAATACTATCCTTATTACTCATACGGATGGAGAGCGGATAATCAGGGAGATAATTACAAATTAACGTTGGAAATCAAACAAATTCAAACAAATACCGGTTTATTTACAATGCCGGTGGATATAGAAATTACCACAACCTCCGGAACTGAGTTATTTGTAGTTAAGGATTCTTTAGAGAGTCAGACTTTTGAATTGATCGTCGGTTCAGAGCCGAGTTCAGTCATATTGGATCCGGATAGATGGATTCTCAAGCAGACTACGCAGCATCCATTATCTTTACCGGGAGATGATCCTGTAAATTTACCGGATGCTTTTGAGATTTCAGGAGTTTTCCCGAATCCGTTCAACCCGACCACTACCATCGAATTTTTTCTGCCTTCATCCACGCCGGTATCGGTGTCTATTTATGATATTCTTGGAAAAAAGGTAGAAACGCTGGCGAATAAAGAAAATTTTGGCAGGGGCACACATCAAATTAAATGGAACGCCCTGAACAGATCGAGCGGCATTTATTTTGTCCGTGTCCAGGCGGGTGAATCGATCCAGACACGTAAACTTGTGCTCACCAGATGACCAGAGACTGGCAGTCGAACGTCTATTTTTTGTTCTCGAAGAATTCTTCCATTCTGACTTTCCATTCCTTTGTGGAAGCCAGATAGGCGAAGTTTTCAGCCGCGGAAACGGAATATTTTTCAATATCAACCAGTAATTGCTGATTAGTCACGCGTTTTGTCATCTCCAGGGCAAGATCAGACCCCTGCAGGATGTTCTCAGCCGTTTGAACAGACTTCTCCAGTAATTTCTCCGGAGCCGCCAGCAGGTCCACCAGACCCATTGTGATAGCTTCCCGCGCCTCCACCATTCTGCCTGTCATCAGAAGTTCCCTGCTTCTGCCGATGCCGACAAGGGCATTCAGACGCAAGGTACACCCGACAGGAAGGATAGCGCCCAGGCGAACCGCCGGGAATCCGATTTTTCCCGAATCAATCATGATACGCATGTCCGCCGATGATGCCAGCCCGAATCCACCGCCGAGCGCATAGCCGTTCATTGCCGCTATAACCGGTTTTGGAAACCGGAGCATTTCCTTCATCGTTTGTTCAAGCTGCAGCGCAAAATCACGGGCCTCTTCAATATTGCTGAATCCGGCCAGATCGCCAAGATCCACACCGGTCGAAAATGATTTATCCCCGGCGCCGGTGATGATGAGCAGCCGGACAGATTTATCACCCGATAAATCTCTGAACGCCGATTGCAATTCTTTCAGCAGGGAATAGTTTAAAGCGTTATGTTTATCCGGTCTGTTCAGTGTCAGAATTGAGATATTGTTTTTTTTCTCAATAAGAATGTTTTCCATTTTTAAAATGCCCATGGTCGAATCAAATCCTTAGTTTTATATTTGTAAATGAACAATCAGATTATTTTATATTTTTGGAGTAACTCAAATTCCTGTTCAAAATTCGGGGTGAAAATATTGCTGCCGATCATTTTCCGGATTTCAAAAACAGACCAGAATTGTCCTGTTTCGATCTCATCTTTGTTTATTTTGAACGGGCCGTCATAATTTAGTTTGAATGTATGCACCAGTTCGCTTTCCCAGTGGTTTTTCATAACATATCTGAAAAGGGTTTTTGCCTGACTCGCGTCAATTCCCAATTCCTCCTTTGCTTCGCGGAGAAGCGCCTGTTGAACGGATTCACCGGAAGAAACATGGCCTCCGACTGACGTATCCCAGTAACCGGGAAACAAATCTTTTCCCGCGGCGCGTTTCTGCAGATACAGCTTACCCTGGCTGTTAAAAATATGTATATGTACCGTAGGATGAATCAGTTCGGGGTTTCCGTGAACCGCGTTTCGGGGGGCCCGACCCCTGATATTTCCTTTCTCATCGACGATATCGAACCATTCTTCATTGTCAACGGCCGCGGCTGCCGGTTTCCCCGGTCTGATATATTTCAGATAAAGCCATTGGCCTGCCAAGACAAGGCCCATAATGATGTAGAAAAGCCCGCCGGAGATGAAGGCCCAGACCTCGCTGCTCCAGAAATACGCGGAGTAAACAATGAGGATGGTATGAATTAGCAGGATAAAAAACAAAAGACGGCTCAGCATCCTGAAGAGCCGGGCCTGTTCCGGTACTATTTGTTGATCTCCAAGATACCTTTTGCCAAGCATCAGCAATATCGGTCTGGAAGAAAATGCATGAATTCCGAATAAAATTACGATGATCAGTTCAATCAGGGCGGGTTTTAATTTGAAAAAAATTTCATCGTGTAAAATAAGTGAAATACCGCCCATAAAGATAATCAGACCCGTATCAAAAAATACAAATTTTTCGATGATCCGGTACCGAATATAATGATAAAGCAGTTCAACAATACCGGTTATGATTGCTACTATTATTCCGATGACAGGACCAAAAAATTCGTCTGCTACGATAAAGACAAGGATCGGGAGAAATCCGATACTAAAATTTTTTATCAGATCATTTTTATTCATATAATGCCATATAGATTCAGTGATCGAATAATTTATAGAATTTTCCCGCAAAATGGTACAGTTCACCGGAGTTTTTGTCAATAAATATACAAATAAATTTAAAAATCATTTTGAATACAAAAAATTAATGTATTATATTCATTACCCTATAGTGGTGTTGTTAAATGTTGATGTGACGGAGTTGAATGTTGAAAATAGATATTAAAGATTTGAAGGATCGCGTACCGGACATTATTTTTCGACAGGGTATGGATTATTATAAAGACGGTCGTGTAAAAATAAAGCAGTGGGATAATCTTTCCGTTCTGGCATCGGTTCAGGGAACATATCCTTATATTGTAAGATTAAGCGTAGATGAGCGTTCGTTCGACGCCACATGCACCTGTCCATACAATTATGTCTGCAAGCATGCGGTCGCGGTGGCTCTAAAAGTAATTGAGGATCAGGCGGTTACCGATCAGTCATCTGTGTCGGTGGGAGCAAACTGGCGGGAATATTTTGAGAAATTAATCGCCATACAGCGGGTGGACAGTGATTTTTCTCAGGAAGTGCGCTGGAAATTAATCTATATCATCCATATTCTTGAAAATTACTGGAATATAAAACCGGTCAAAGTTTATATGAAAAAAGACGGCACTTACGGCCGGGTGCAGGAACCTTCGTTCAACGAACTTTCGGCGCAAAATGTTTTTCGTACTTCAGGCGATTTAATCGCGATCTCTTATCTTGAGCGGCTGCAATCGCAACAATCATCTGTCTATTACCGGGGAAGGCTGGAAACCAGTTACCTCGGATTCGGACTCGATGCAGGACAGATTTTCAATCTGTTGAGGATGAGCGAACTGCATATCAAAAACGAGGACGGCACCATAGGGACGCGCATCCGTTTTGGCAAAAAACCCTGGAAACTATCATTTAAACTGCAGACCAATGAGGACAGCTACTATTTTCAGCCTTATTTTACAAGGGATGAAGAAGAAATTCCAATTGATAAGGACACAAAGATTCTCACCGTGAATCCGATTTGGTTTTACAGAGACGCCAAATTGAATTTTTGTGATTTTCCGCTGAGTTATTCCTATATCAAATCATTTATAGACGAAAAATTGCAAATTTCTCTGTCAAAGGATGAGTATCAGTCCTTCATTTCAGAGTACCTGGCAAAATTGCCCATCTTTCCTTATGTGGAATTTCCTCCGGGAATTGAAGTGACTGAAATTGTCAAGATTTCAGGTAAGAGAATCTATATCGAGGAAATGGATGATCAGTTGGTGGTGTCTCTTTCATTATTCTATAACGATATCGAGATTTCATTCAGTCAGGCCAATGATCAGTTTTTGCATTATGATAATGAAACCCGTCAGATCATTCGTGTCCATCGGGACAGACAAGGCGAAAATGAAATAAGGGATCATGTTCTTGAGAGCGGAATTATCGAGGACACGCCGGGATTGTTTTATGCCACTTTTGAAGAAGCGCTTGACTGGTTGTTTGACGGTTTACCGCGACTGGCGGATTTGGGTTTTGAGGTGATGGGTGAGGAGAGTCTTGTAAGATTCAAAGTCAAACGGGCCGTTGCCAATCTGGGTGTCAATATTTCATCTGAAACAGACTGGTTTGATATTGAACTCGATTTGAAATTTGATGACATACCTGTCACCCTGGCCGAATTAAAGAAAGCGTTAAAAGCGCAAAAAAAATACGTCAAGCTTCGTGACGGCAGCATCGCGCGGCTTCCGGAAAAGCTTATCGAAAAGTTCAATTATCTTCTAAACTTCGGAAGAGTAGCTGATAATAATATTCGTTTCGCAAATCACCATCTGACGTTTATCGACAAATTGCTGGTTGAAGCGGGAGACAAAAAACTTGATGCCCTGAGTCAGGAAAAACTGCAAAAACTTGATGAATTTGATAAGATTAAAGACTACGATTTGCCGGATAATTTTGTTGGGCAGCTCCGGGACTATCAGAAGGCCGGTTACGATTGGATGAATTTTCTGCGTGAATTTTCGTTCGGTGGAATTCTGGCGGATGATATGGGTCTGGGGAAGACAATTCAGGCATTAAGTCTGCTTAGAAATGAAATCAATAAAAATTCTAAGAAAACCAACCTGATCATCGCGCCCACCTCGGTAATCTTTAACTGGATTCGCGAGATAGAACGGTTTACACCCGGGATCGAGTTTCATGTTCACTATGGTACCAGACGGTCAAAGGATGCCAGACGATTAAAAAAATATCCGTTGATCCTCACCACATACGGACATCTGCGTCGGGATATCGTATTCTTAAAAGAGATCGCGTTCAACTACGCGATTCTCGATGAATCACAAAATGTAAAAAATCCGCACTCGGAAACATCAAAGGCGGTGCGTTTGCTGCATGCTCAAAACAGGCTCGCGCTTACGGGTACGCCGGTTGAGAATAACACAATGGATTTATGGTCTCAGTTTGCTTTCATTAATCCCGGTTTGCTGGGTGATCAGATCTTCTTCAAAGACTCTTTTATGAAACCCATCGAAAAAGAGCAGAATGTTCAGGTGGCATCTACTCTGAAAAGGCTGATATTTCCATTTATTCTCCGGAGAACAAAGGAGGATGTGGCAAAGGAGCTGCCGCCCAAAGTCGAAAGTATCATATATTCTCCCATGTCGGACGAGCAGCAGAGATTATACGATAAATGGCGTCTATCCTATCGGAATTCGATTATCGAACAAATTGAATCGACCGGGTTAAATAAATCAAAATTTAAGGTCCTTGAAGGTCTGATGAAATTACGGCAGATTGCCTGTCATCCGGGCCTGATCGATCCGCAATATATGGATTCTGTCGGTAAGTTTGACGCTCTTAAGGAAATGGTTGAAGAAATTATCTCGGAAAAGCATAAGGTTTTGATCTTTAGTCAGTTCGTTCAGATGCTTCAGATTATCAAGCGATTTTTTGACGCTGAAAATATACCATATTCCTACCTGGACGGATCCACAAAAGACCGGGAAGCGCCGGTAAAGCAGTTTCAGGAAGATGACAATATCCGGACATTCCTGATCAGTCTCAAGGCGGGTGGAACCGGTTTAAATCTGACAGCGGCGGATTATGTGATTCATTATGATCCCTGGTGGAATCCGGCGGTTGAGATGCAGGCAACAGACCGCGCTTACCGCATCGGTCAGACCAGAAAGGTCTTTGCCTATAAACTCATATCCAAAGACAGCGTCGAAGAGAAAATTGTTAAACTGCAAAATCAGAAACGTGAATTGGTTGAATCGCTTATATCGACTGAAGAATCATTTTTCAAATCACTTTCTAAAACGGATATTATTGAATTGTTCGAATAGTTTTACCGGGAAGAATGAAATAAAGATATGGAGAGCAGCCGCGCGGGCTGCTTTTTTTTGTTTTGGCCGGTTAGAATCAGTGACGATACTTTCTTGAATAATAGCGGTTAAATATATGTTCAATTTCCGCGTTCTCAGCCGATTTCTTTGACGGCTGGGTATTCATAATATTTATGAGGTCCTTTAGGGTGTAGTCTTTCAATTTTTCGAGATCAGCGTGATCAAGATTCCTCTGATGTCCGAATTCAAGAACCTGGATCAGTTTATTAAGCCGAATATTTTTAAAGTGATAAACGACAAATGGTTCGAAAGAGGTGCCGGTTTCCTGATCGAGCAGCAGGATCACTTTATCAAAATTTAACCGGTCATTATAATGGCGTCTTGACGTCAGCGCATCGAATACATCGCATACGGACAAAATTTTGCCGCCGAGCGGGATTTCCTGACCGGTGAGCCCCTCCGGGTAGCCGGAGCCGTCTATTCTTTCATGATGCGTGGCCGCGATTTGAGGGATATCCAGGAATTTCTTCTGAAACTGGATTTTACTCAGGATACTTTTTGTGATATTCGCGTGCCGTTTGATAATCTCGTATTCATCTTCCGTCAGTTGTTTATTTTTAAAAAGAACCATCTCAGGGACGCCTATTTTCCCGATATCATGAAGCAGTGAGGCATATCGGATGGTATTGATTTCGTCAGAAGACAATTTCATTAATTTTGCAATTTCAACCGCGTAAAGTGTCACCCGTCTCGAGTGGCCGGATGTAATATAATCACGCGCGTCCAGGGTTGTTGAAAGGGTTTCAATAAAGCTTTCAAATGATCTTTTCTGTTCCTCATGCATACGTACATTTTCAACGGCATGGACCGTCATCTGAGCAATTGATTCCAAAAGACGCGCCTGAGATGCACCAAACGGGCCATAATGGTGATTTAGGGCCAGAATAACTCCGATGATCTCATTACCGCTGTTTTTAAGCGCGGTTGCCAGAATGTTTTTTACCGGGTAGCCATCTTCTATATCATATTTCGGACTAAATCGCGCATCCTTATACGGATCGGGAATATTCAGGGTCTCGCCTGTGGTTGCCACATAACCGGCGATACCGGTATTCAGCGGGATACGGAGTTCGCGTCTGTCACCGCCGGGTGTTTTTGATCTGAGTTCCCGCTTGTCTTTGTTTATGAGGTATAAATACGCGCGGTCCGCGTTTAAAAGTTCACAAATAACTTCTGCCGCAAGATGATAAAGTGTATCCTGATTTGTGATGGAGATAAGCGATTCTGAAATTTTAAGGAGGGATTGAAGATAATTGTTTTCTTCCTGAAGTTTGAGGATTTCATCCGGCAGATCAGCTTCGGATGACCCTATGTTTCTTGTTTCCTCATTCGATTTCTTCATAATCCGCATCATCTATTTTATTTCGATAACGTTTCTGAAAATCATCCTTTGTTTTAACATTCCCGCTTCTTTTTGGTCCCGGGCCAGAACTGAATCCGGCCAGAAGACGTTTGATATATCGGTATGAAAGATAAGCGATTATAAATAATATAATAAATCGCAGCATGGTCAGCCTCTATTTCTTTTTTGAAACAAAATATCGTGTCCCCGTTGGATGATGCCGTATTTCTTTGAGGATATCATCATAATCCCGTTCCTCATTCAGAAAATCAAGCTCATCCGTATTGATAATCAACAGAGGCGTTTTATTGTACCGCAGAAAGAACGAATTATATAACTCATTTAACTCGGCAATATAATCCTGAGCCATATTTTTTTCGTAGGAACGCCCACGTTTTTGAATATTATCCATCAGGTGATTTGTCGATGCCTGAAGATAAATAACCAGATCAGGTACAGGAATTTCACGTTCCATTAAACGGGCGATACCGTCATATAGTTTCATTTCCTTGTCAGAGAGATTGAGCGTCGCGAATATCCGGTCTTTTTCGAACATATAATCGCTGACAATTTGTTTCCTGAATAAATCAAGTTGCCTCAGGTTTTCCTGCTGCCGGAAACGGCTGAGCAGAAAGAAGATCTGAGTCTGGAATGAATACCGCACGGGGTCGTTATAAAATTCTTCCAGGAAGGGATTCTGCTCAAATTCTTCCAGAACCAGCTCTGCCTGCAGGGTTTCACAGAGCATATTCGCCAGAGTGGTTTTTCCGGCCCCGATCACACCTTCGATTGCAATATAACGGAGTTTTTCAAAAGACATTTTTTACCACTGATCTTTGTATGCCCATATTTCACTTCGGTCCGGGCAGTTCTCTATTAGTTGCTTAATTGTTTGTTCACTACGGTTTTTATAATCCGGTAAAATTTCGCGAAGCGGCAGAAGGACGAATTTTCTCAGTTCCATCTGTTGGTGCGGAATTTCCAGTATAGATGACTTGATCCGCCCGCCATCCCAGTCGAGCATATCGATATCAATGACCCTGGATCCCCATCTTTGAGCTCGGACACGCCCTAAGGCTGTTTCGATACCCTTCAGTTTTCTCAAAAGACGGAATGGCCTAAGACCGGTATCAAACAGACAGATCATGTTTAGAAAATCGGCCTGATTCCTGATGCCGACCGGCTCTGTCTCGTATATTTTCGATCTTTTTTCGATTCTGCCAAGTTGATTCAGGCTTTGTATCGCTTTTTCTAAAGATTGTTCTCTTGATTCTGTATTAGCTCCCAGGGACAATATGTATTTCATTTATCATCTTATTTTTTACGAAAAATTTCGATTTCCACATAATCAAGAAGCCCGTTCATCGGGACATGCGGCTTCCTGACCCGGATCAGGACAGTGTGTATGCCCGGTAAAAGGAGAATTTTTCCGGCAATTTTTTCAGCCACGGTTTCGATAAGCTTAAATTTATAATTTTCAAAGGCTTCTTTGGCGATTTGATAGATCGCCCGGTAATCGATTGTTTTTTTCAGATCATCATCACTTGAGGCCGGTTCGAGGTCGCATTCGACTTCAATATCAACTTCAAATTTCTGACCGAGTTCGCGCTCTGCCTCGTAATATCCGTGATGGGCGTAAAACGTCATATTTTTTAAGCGAATAATATCCAAAATAAACCCTGCTGTTCCATTTGACCGCTTGTGATTAAATCAATTTTTTACTCTCTTAAGCCTCTAAAAAATCAGGATTATTGTAAGAAAGTTTAATTTCAAATATAGTCAGATTGCTAATTTGAGTCAATAAAAAAGGGGGAACATCGTTCAGACCCAAAAAAAAACGGGATATACATTGAATATATCCCGTTTTAAATTCTAAAGGCGATCTCTTAGTACATTCCGCCCATACCGCCCGGAGGCATTGCAGGAGCAGCCGGAGCGTTTTCTTCCGGTTTGTCTGTAATAAGAGCTTCGGTCATCAGTAATAATCCGGAGACTGATGCCGCGTTCTCCAGGGCGCTTCTGGTAACTTTAGTCGGATCAAGCACACCGGCTTCCAGCAGATCTTCATACTTTTCTGTGGATGCGTTGAAACCATAAGCACCGGTACCTTCTTTAACTTTATTCACGATCACTGAACCTTCAAGTCCCGCGTTGTTTACGATCTGGCGGATAGGTTCTTCAAGCGCGCGACGGACGATATCTACACCGATTTTTTTATCGCCGGTGACTTTTATTGAGTCAAGGGCTGGGATTGAACGAAGCAGGGCAACACCACCGCCGGGAACAATACCTTCTTCAACGGCAGCGCGTGTAGCGTGTAGCGCGTCTTCAACACGGGCTTTCTTTTCTTTCATTTCCACTTCTGTGGCCGCGCCGATTTTGATTACGGCAACACCGCCGGCCAATTTAGCCAGGCGTTCCTGTAATTTTTCTCTGTCGTAGTCACTTGTTGTATTTTCGATCTGTGTACGAATCTGAGAAACACGGGCTTTGATATCTTCTTTCTTTCCGGCGCCCTCAACGATGGTTGTGTTATCTTTGTCGATTGTAATCGAGCTGGCTTTTCCAAGATCGTTCAGTGTGGCGTTTTCCAGTTTTAAGCCTGTTTCTTCACTGATTACCTGACCGCCGGTCAGAACAGCGATATCTTCGAGCATGGCTTTTCTTCTGTCCCCGAATCCGGGAGCCTTTACAGCAGCAACCTTTAGTGTTCCGCGCAGTTTGTTGACAACCAGTGTAGCTAAAGCTTCACCTTCAACGTCTTCAGCGATGATTAACAATGGGTTGCCGGTCTGGGCTGATTTTTCAAGAATCGGCAGCAAATCTTTCATCGCGCTGATTTTTTTATCGTAAATGAGGATCAGCGGTGTTTCAAGATTGGCTTCCATTGTTTCTGAATCGGTTACAAAATAAGGTGAAATATAACCGCGGTCGAACTGCATACCTTCGACAACTTCAAGAGTTGTTTCGATTGATTTTGCTTCTTCAACAGTAATCACACCGTCTTTACCGACTTTATCCATGGCATCGGCAATCAGTTCACCGATGGTCTCATCGTTATTCGCGGAAATTGTACCAACCTGGGCAATTTCTTTTTTACCGGATACTTCACGTGAAAGAGTTTTCAGATGTTCAATGACCTTAAGAACCGCCAGGTCAATGCCACGTTTTAAATCCGCTGGATTCGCGCCCGCGGTGACGTTTTTTAAACCCTGTGTAAAAATGGCCTGCGCCAAAACGGTTGCGGTCGTCGTACCGTCACCGGCCACATCGCTGGTTTTTGAAGCGACTTCTTTAACCATCTGAGCACCCATATTTTCGAACGGGTCTTCTAATTCGATTTCTTTCGCGACGGTTACACCGTCTTTAGTAATAGTCGGCGCGCCGAATTTCTTATCGATCACCACATTACGCCCCTTTGGGCCAAGCGTAATCTTAACAGTCTTAGCAAGCGTATCAATACCTGTCTTAATCTTCGACAGAGCGTCGGAACTAAATTTGATATCTTTAGCCATTGAATCCTCCGTAAGTTTATCGTTATTATCTAATTATTTATTTTTAGTTGCCTCTTTAGATTAAAAATGTAACCGGGAGTTACAATTTTTTCTAGATCTTAATTTTTTAATAAATTAATGTGATAGCACTCTCGTGTAAAGAGTGCTAATATATAAACATTATAAATTTTTTTCAAGCGAAAGATTGAAATTAATTGCTCCTTTGTGACTAAATGTCTATATTTTTATTCTATATATAAATTGTTTTTCTGAAAATTTGAATAACCCGATTCTTTCGATTAAAAATGAGGGACCGATTCGATGAAGGCATTAATCACCAGCGGCGGCAGGGGGAGCAGGTTGCGCCCTTTGACCCATACTCAAAACAAACATCTAATCCCGATTGCCAATAAACCCATTCTGCATTACGCCATTGAATATGCCGCGGAAGCCGGTATTAAAGAGATCGGTATTGTTTACAGCGCTGAATCCACCGCCGTTCCTGACGCGATCGGCGACGGGTCGGAGTGGGGCGTGAATATTACATATATCGCTCAGGAAGCGCCGCTCGGACTGGCCCATGTGGTCAAAATATCCCGGGACTTTATCGGCGATGATCCGTTTGTTTTTTATCTCGGTGATAACATGGTTGTGGGCGGTCTGAAAAGATTTATCGACGCGTTTCAAAAGAACGCCAGCAACTGTCACCTCACTCTTGCGAAAGTTCAGGATCCGGAACGTTTTGGCGTGCCGGAGATTACCGGAGACCGGATCGTAAGAATCGAAGAGAAGCCCAAAGTCCCCAAAAGCAATTTCGCCGTCTCCGGAATCTATCTCTATGATAAGAACATCTTCGAAGCCGTAAATAATATCAAACCGAGCGCCCGCGGGGAGCTTGAGATCTCCGATGCCCATCAATACCTTCTCGATAAGGGCTATAAAGTGACATATTCGGAGATAACAGGTTGGTGGAAGGATACCGGTAAACCTTACGATCTGCTGGAAGCCAACCGCTTGATACTTGATAACGTCACCGGATCTATCAAGGGCAGCGTCGATGATAAAAGCTTTGTAACGGGAAAAGTGATCATTGAAAAGGGCGCGAAAATAATAAATTCGACGGTGCGTGGACCCGCGATTATCGGGAAAAACACTGTTATTGAAAACAGCTATGTGGGACCGTTCACATCTATATATGATGATTGCGTCATCCGGAACAGTGAAGTGGAGTTTAGTATTTTACTGAAAGAATGCAAGATTACCAATGTCGATATCCGGATTGAGCACAGTCTGCTCGGTCATGATGTGGAAATTGTAAAAGCGGGCAGCCGTCCAAGAACGCACCGGTTTTTAATCGGCGATCAAAGCCGTGTGGAGTTAATCTAATCCATATTGAGATGCCAAAACAATCCCGGTAAGTTTTCAATGATGCTTAACCTGTCAAATATGTCTGTTCTGATTATTTTGACCCGCGTCGCTGAATGAGTTCGATTAAATAAAGTGGCTGATTCGGGTTACCCCATATAAAATGCTATCTTATAAGGAGGTTATATGTCTTATAAAAACATCATAGTCGAAATAAATCCCCCCATCGCGACCATTTTAATCAACCGACCTGAGAAATTAAATGCCCTAAACGTGGAAACCGTCACAGAATTAGCGGATGTATTCCGTAAATTAAGCGCTAATGATTCTGTCGGGGGTGTTTTACTCACCGGCGCGGGTGAAAAAGCCTTTGTCGCCGGAGCGGATATCTCCGAAATTCAGAATCTTGGCGCGGATGAAGGTCGAAAATTCGCTGCCGCGGGACAAGCGGCTTTTAATTTGATCGAGCAGCTTGGTAAACCGGTTATCGCGCTTGTTAACGGTTACGCGCTTGGCGGCGGATGTGAGCTCGCGATGGCGTGCCATCTGCGTATCGCCGGCGAAGAGGCCAAATTCGGTCAGCCGGAAGTGAATCTTGGAATTATTCCGGGTTATGGCGGCACGCAGCGGATGCCCAGAATCATTGGCAAAGGGATTGCGTTACAATATCTCTTATCCGGAGAGATGATCGGCGCTCAGCGCGCCCACGAGATCGGTCTTGTCAATAAGGTTGTTGCGACAGCGGAACTGAAAGAAGCCGGGCAGAAAATGCTTGGCCAGATTTTATCAAAAGGACCGCTGGCTGTCCGTTATGTTCTGAATGCCGTGAATGAAGGTCTGAACACAGATCTTGAAAAGGCGTTAAATATAGAAGCGTCATATTTCGGGAAGGCCTGCGCGACCGAAGACATGAAAGAAGGAACCTCGGCCTTTCTCGAAAAACGTAAGGCAAATTTTAGAGGAAAATAAATTGGATCCGTCAAAGCCTCTGGCTTTAATTTTTAATCAGACTCAATCCAAATACGTATCACTGATTGTGGAGCAATTTAACAAATATCATATAGATGTCCATGTTGATGATAACGCGAACCAGTTCCGTGATTCCCTGCTGAATGAAAGTTATGACGTCATTATATTCTTTGCCGACCCCTTCCGTAAAGAGATAAAATCACTGATTGAGAATGTATCGGGTGATTTATTAATGGCTGTATCCTGCTGTTTTTATCCCAAAGCTGCTGAGAACAATGAGAATTTTGATTTTAATTTATCGGAAAACGATTTACGGGATAAGGAAACGGTCGCAAGGTTGTTTCCGGGTTTTATCAGAATCGCGACCAGAAGAAAATCCCAGACCGAATTTTCCGCAATGATTATTCATGATCTCAGATCTCCCATGCAGAGTATTCTCGGTTATCTGGAACTTCTGAAGGATGAGGTCTTCGGAAGCATAAATGAGGGACAGAATCAGATTCTTCACAACGCGATTACTCTCGGGGATAATACCACCGATCTGTTGGATGAACTCAGCCGTGTTTATCAGTATGAATCACGGAGTCTCCAATTTTCGAAAGAGCCGGTAAAGCTTAAAATTTTCATCGAGGAAACCGTACGTTCCTTATGGATCCAGGCGGATAAAAAGGATATAAAATTTAAACTTCAGATTGATTCAAATCTTCCGGACATTTGTCTGGATCAGCGGGCAATTCAACGCGTTTTTATCAATATCGTTACGAACGCCATTAGACACAGCCCGCCAAAGGGAGTGGTGCGCATTGAAGTCCAGGCGGTCAAACTTTCATCAAGCGATCCCGTCATACGATTCCTGGTGAAAGACTCCGGCCCCGGTATTTCCGGTGAAGAAATGAATTTTCTGTTTAAGAAATACTACCGCAGCAGAAAAGAAAAGAGCCGGAACGGATTCGGACTCGGTCTGTACGTCTCCAAACTGATCGTTGACGCGCATGAGGGAAATATCGGGTTTTATAACAACAGGGAAGGCGGGAGTACCTTCTATTTTACATTACCGATTCAGCCGGCCAAATAATTCATTCCGTTTTTGAATTTTATCCATTGAAAAGTTTATTGAAATAAAAATAGCCGTCTTTACAAGTAAAAACGGCTATTTGGAGGAGTGTGGATGTTCTTATGCAACTTTCAAACATAAATCAATAACAAGACAATCGTTCTCATTATTGATATTATAGACTTCAATTCATATCCGGAAAATTTGTTCCTTTTTCTGTAAATCTTTTTAATTAAATCCGATAAACCGTAATCAATCCACTAAATTCTCCATTAAAAACCAGACAAGCGGAAAAATTTTCCCTTTGTCTTACTGATTCCCGCATGATATAAAAATATCAGACAACACTTGATTCGTATATGAAATTGTGAATATTTTAATTATGTTAGCAATTCCAACACGAAAGCGGGCCGCCTGTCGGGGTTGAATAAAAAATTTACAGTATTTATACAGAAAACAGTTACTAAACACGAGGTAATTATGGGAAGATTGAATATCGATTTTTCCGAGCTTACAAACGGGCATACCATTGAATTCATTGATCTGAAGGTCACGGATATGCAGGGACGTCTGCATCATCTTACCTTGCCATACAGTGAAGACACTCTGAAAGGGCTGATGGAAGACGGAGTCGGGTTTGACGGATCGAGTTATGGTTTCCAGAAGGTTGAAAACAGCGATATGATCATGAAGCCTGATCTGAAGACCGCGATGATCGATCCGTTCAGGGAGTCAAAAACACTGAGTTTTTTCACGCGGGTATTTAACACCGATGATAAGAACACGCCTTTTCAGTTTGATTTAAGAAATATGGCGGAAGCGACGGAGGGTCTGTTAAAAAAACACGGTGTGGCCGATCATTCCATGTGGGGTCCGGAATTTGAATTCTATATATTCAAAGAAGCGCAATTTAAATCGACCGCGCAGCATAGTTTTTACAGTATTGATTCCGAAGAAGGATTTCTGTCCAACGGGTATCACATCGCCAATCCGCTGGATGAATATGATGATTTTCGTGATGAAGCGTCCAAATTGCTGATGGATGCCGGAATTTCAGTCAAATATCATCATCATGAGGTGGGGAATCTCGGACAGCAGGAAATTGAAGTTAATTTTGACCGCTTACCGGCAACCGCCGATAAGATTGTCATCGCTAAATATATTCTCCACAATCTGGCGCGGAAGAAGGGGCTGCGTCTGACCTTTATGCCAAAACCCGTTTTTAAACAGGCCGGATCGGGGATGCATGTCCATCATTATCTCATGAAAAACGGTAAAAACGGATTCTATGA
The DNA here is from genome assembly GCA_050173015.1 of Calditrichaceae bacterium. Classification (GTDB taxonomy): domain Bacteria; phylum Calditrichota; class Calditrichia; order Calditrichales; family JBFXGD01; genus JBFXGD01. The sequence goes on along the minus strand of JBFXLE010000003.1, from coordinate 5,377 downwards.
AAAAGGCGCCTACGCCAATTTAAACAAGACCGCCCTCTATTATATCGGCGGAATACTAAAACATTCGCAGGCGCTCTGCGCGTTTACCAATCCATCCACCAATTCATACAAACGGCTGGTTCCCGGTGTGGAAGCGCCGACGGCCATCAATTTCGGACAAGCGAACAGGGCTTCTTGTGTACGTATCCCGAGATATATCAAAGACGCTCAGAAAACCCGCTTTGAGTATCGCCCGCCGGACGCGACCGCCAATCCATATCTGGCGCTGGTAACCATTATGCTGGCCGGTCTTGACGGGGTGATCAATAAAATCGATCCGGTAAAGGAAGGATTCGGACCCTACGAAGCTGAAGGCTTTGATCCGAATATTGAAATGAATTATTTACCGTTCACGCTCAATTCGGCGCTTGAAGCGCTTAAGATGGATTATAAGTTTTTACTACGCGACAACATCTTCTCTGAACGACTGATCGGTCACTGGTTATCGGTGAAGGAGCTGGAATTCAACCAGGTCTCAAACTGGCCCAGTCCGGTAGAGTATTCACTCTATTTCGATCTATAATCATACCACATTTAAAATGAAATCATTTTTTAGCGACGGCGGGAATATCCCGCCTTTTTTTTTGTTTATTTTATTAGTTTCTATTGATTTGTATGAAGGCGGGAGAAAAAATGCGTTTTGTAGTACCGGTAGTATTCATTTTTATAGTAACGCTAATGAGTTGTTCTGAAAAATCGGCCAATCTGGTAAAAGGGGATGCCGTTCCCGATATAGAGTTCCGCGCTGTAGATGGTGAAACGTTGACTTTTAATGAATACAAAGGGAAGACGATATTAATCCATTTTTGGGCGGATTGGTGTTCGGAATGCCGGGCGGAGTTTCCCAAACTCGAACAGGCATATCAGAAATATAAAAAAGACGGTTTTGAGATTCTTGCCGTTAATGTGGCGCAATCTCAGGCCCATGTTCAGTCATTTAAAGACGAGTTTGGTCTGAATTTTCCGATGCTGATGGATGAAAATTCTTCAGTGGCAAAAAAATTCGGAATTCGCGGTCTGCCCACCAACTATTTTATCGGCAAAGAGGGCAGGGTGGAACGGGTGATTATCGGCTGGGTGGATGAAGAACAGATCTCCCTGGTGTTAAATAATATCAATTCAAAAGGAGTCAACTAATGAGAAGCATTATGATATTTATTACAGGTATTTTTTTGATGGCAACCGCATGTTCAAAAAAGGAAGAGCCCAAAACTGAGAATCTTTCTAATGAAGCCGCGGCAGAAACGCATTACTGCGCCAATTGCGGAATGAAAACCAATGACTATCCCGTATGGGAGAAAACGATGGTATCCGCGGACCATGGAACAGAATACTTTGACAGCGCGAAATGCATGTTTACGGTGCTGCTGGATTCCGCGAAAGCTCCGGGACAGATCTCTGAAATTATCACAAAGGACTTTGTCACTTCCAATGAAATAGATGCCAGAGAGGCCTATTACGTGATTGGTTCCGATGTGATGGGTCCCATGGGGAAAGATTTGGTTTCGTTTGGATCACGGAACGCGGCGCAAACATTTGTTTCCGAACATGGCGGAGACGAAGTGCTGGCGTTTGATGAGGTCAATATGGGTGTCATACAAAAATTAAGCGGTAAAATGATGATGAAATAATGCTAATGAGGCATAAACTCATTTGACTTTTAATTTTAAAATGATTATTTTTTGCAACTCAAATTTGAGGCTGCCGGAGTGGTGGAATTGGTAGACGCGCTGGACTCAAAATCCAGTGAGGGTTGACCTCGTGTCGGTTCGAGTCCGACCTCCGGTACCGGAAACATAAAGGGTTTACAGGACTGAGGAAAATTCTGTAAACCTTTTTTTTTATGTCCCCGGCGCGCGCCGGGCCAGCTTGTTGGTAAATGATTAATCCATCGGACGGTTTGATCGTACCCCGCGAGATAAAGATTGGCAGCAAACCACGAATTTCCGAATCGAATGATCCCGCGAAAAGTACAAATTTCTATCGACCCTATTTTAACCACCGCTTTATTTTCAGTACAGATTTATCCGTTAGGTTTTATTTTTTTCTATTGCGTACGCTCATGTCAGCCATTATTATTTAACAAGATCATATGAAGACCTTCTTTTGAAACAGCCATAACAAAACCAAAATACCGGACATCGCTGATGTAAGTGAGATGGCGGAGCTGTATTTGAGTTAGGGGTAAAGGATATCGATATTGAGTACAAGCAGATTGCTGTTCGAGGCCAACCCGGTACGAAGAAAGGGATTGAAAAATACGGAAAAGACCTGGTATGTATACGCTATAAATATGACGAAAGTAGTAAGAAAAAAATGATACCCGTCGAACTGATTGTGGATGTTCAACCATGGGAATTAAATGTAAATAAAATTCCTAAAAACAAAATCGTTAAAATCAAAGTGGATTATGGTGAAACAGATTTAAGGACTAAAGTAAAATCTCTGGGTGGAAAATGGAATAAGATTGAAAAGGTATGGGAATTACGGTACGATTTAGTACAAAAGCTGGAATTGACAGAACGGATAGTATCGGGTTGAGTTGTTTTTCTAATAGTAGAAAAAGTAGCATCGGTCAATTAACACGATTTTATTCTAATATTAGACAATTTTGTTTTTCTAATATTAGAAAAAAATGGCTATATTTAGAAAAAGTTTTCCAATATTAGAATAAAATGATAAATATCAGAGGCGTCTAATCAATATGTTATGCCATGCAAATAAAAATAGGATAATTAAGTGGAATGAAGTCATTCATTTTTACATTATTACTTCTGATAACATGTGGCTATTCTCAAATGTTTTATCCAAAAAAAATTGTTCCGAAGAAATTGAATTTTTTTATTTGTTCCAAAATTATTGACGGTGAACGATACCCTATTATTCATTTTTCTTCAGATGTAACAGCAACGAACACATCTTTTTGGACATCAGATCTTTTTATCTCTACATATTTTAAAGACGATAGATTTGTAATTGATGTTCTTGGTTATTCCTTCATGGATAATTCAGATTTATTTAGAGATAAAGATTGGGTATTATCTTTTGTAAATCAAAATGCTGAACAAAATGTAATAATTCCGTATAAAATTTTGAATCAATTAGATATAAAGGAAATTTCTATAAAGGTTGGGGAAAAGGTAAACTTGATAAAATATTTTCAAAAGGGCTTAATAGTTTATTTAGAACCAAAGAATCTTCTTAATTTAGAAATTGACTCAACTATGGTTAACCATCCACTTGATGTTATTTTATTTCCGGAAAATATTTATTCTTTATATGTTTCAGGTTCATTAAAAGATAATTATAACTACTCAATGGATTTAATCAATTTTATTAAAAAATCAGGCATTTTATTAGCGGATGAAAAATTTCCACAAATCAAATCCCAATATCAAAATTCAATAAAAATAGTCCTTGATAATAAAGAGTATAAAAACTTTGAACATTTGATAAAGAATAGTGTGTTGCCCAATCATAACAATGTTAAGTTATCATTAAAAAAGATGAGTAATTATTGTAAATAAATCAAAAGCATGGCTAACAACAGCATTAAGTAGGAATTAACCGCCGGATGGCGCATTCCTGAAGGATTAATCTACAAGCGGTTAATCCTCTTATGCTCAGCGATAGGACCGACCTAAACGGTCGGCCCTATCGTAGCGGCGGCTTTTCAATCCGCCTTCCCGGCCGCCCCTAACGGCCTATCAGGCGAATCGAACCGGCAAGTCCTTTTGAGCGCAAGCGCACAAGGCCTTGCGGCTCATCCGCCGCTACGTTAGCAACCAAAGGATAGTATTATGGATATAACAAAATTTATGATTCTTTCGATTGCTTGTATTGGTGGTTTTATGGTTACATCTTACCAAGGAATTGCACATAAAAAAGGATGGCCGGTTGGTAAAGCTTTTGATATTAGTAAGGCTGGGTGGATAGCAGTATTAGGATTTATGTGTCAATGGGGTTCCGTTATCATTTCATTTTTCGTAAATCCGTGGTGGTCAGCATTTATTGTTCTCATTGTGGGATTTATTGGATATATGACATTAGTTTCAATCTTTAAAAAGCATAGTCAAATTCTTGCCACAATAATTATTTTTCTCTCATACTTTCTGATTCCTTTTTATATATTTTCAAATACTACAGATATATCTCATATTGAGCATTTTATAAAATCAATTGATTATTCAAACCATGGAACAAGATTACTTAATCAAGGTGAATCTTTTGTTCTGATTGATGATACTATTATGAATAAAGTTATCTCATTTAAAAAGGATGCCTTAAAAGAAGCTGTTCAAATTGATATAGAAAAACTAAATGAAGTTTTGAATGGTTTTGGTGATCATTATAAAAAAGAGTTTATTTCGGGGCTTGAATTATTCATTGATGGCTATGAAAACAATGATGCTGAAAAAATTATAATGGGACAAGTTTTACTTGAAAAGTGGGGCAACTGGTATGATGATAATATTGATAAAATTAAAAATAGTCGGTAAAATTTATTGCTAACAAGGGTTTCAACTCCGACCCCAAACGCGTTCAGTCAATTTTTATTTTTTCGTTCCGGGCGTGTACAATTGTAACATGGAATTCACTGGCCCTTGGTTTTGGGCGAGTTAACGCAGGCCGTTAGTTGCTTAATATATTCCATTTTGTACTACTGATAATGTTCTCTTAAATTTCATTTCAAACTAATGGAACAGGTTTATGAAATATCTCAATCCCTTTGATCTATTAGACATTCAATTGACTTCTTTATCACAACTTGATTCTTTATTAATAAAAAAATCTAAAAAGAAAATATTAGCAGAAATAGAATTAAGTGATACAGAATCTATTACAATAAATAAGATCGAATTTTCTAAATCGGAAGTCTTGAACTCTTTTGATCACTTTGAAAGTAACAATAAGGTAGAATTCTTTTATTTCTTATATAATTACAAAGAACTTAACAATTTCCTTTATTTTGGTGAGACTAAATTCTTTATTCATTTTCGCCAAGAATATATTTTCAAATCCCCTGATTTTATCGAATTACTAAGCCCATACTATGCGCCAAAATTTAACAATTTGCTTTTAAAAGCTCTAAAAAAGAAAAGTGTAAAAGCATTAAACATACTGAAGTCAGTACCTTTATTAGTAAGTGCAAAACATAGTGATAAAGCTTACCAAGCAGCTTATACTTACCTTTTACAAAAAATTAAATGGTTAGCCTGACTAATTCATAAAAGTGTAAAAAAATATTTTTATTAAAGAGCTGAACATTATTTCTCACCAATCCAACATTTACATGCTCTGTTTTTAACATGGTATTATAAAAAGTTCATTTTTCATC
>JBFXLE010000002.1:0-286377 GCA_050173015.1 Calditrichaceae bacterium | reverse complement strand
GTCTCCTTTTCGGGATCAATGCCCCATGCTAATGATACAGCCTTAAGCCTTTTTCCACTCTACCCAGATAGTTAATAATCTGAGCGGTGAATTTCAACCGACTATATATTCATGTCGTCTCCTTTTTAACTTTATCGATTATTCTCATTGTCAGATACACAAAATTAAGTAATGATTCCTTATCATCAAAGGAATTTTTTTAATCTAAAAGGGCTTCCAAATAATTTTGCAATTATTTACGCATACTTTTAAATTAAGGCTGTAACAAAAGCCGGATAAATCTATACAAGTGACTTATAAACATGTATTTAAGTTGATTATGAATATTGATGAATTTATCCGTTGCTCATACCCCTATATTATGGATTTTTACTTTGATCGCATTAATTATTTGTTTCCGAACAAAAAGTTGAACTGTTCATGTTGAAAGTAAGTATATTTCTAACACTTTAATAAAATTTAGTGAGGTTAACCGACTTGTCATTTGTTCATTTACATTCTCATACTCATTATTCGCTTCTCGACGGCGCCGGAAAAATAAAAGACATGGTGAATCGCGCTGCCGAACTTGGCATGAAGTCTCTTGCGATTACAGATCACGGCAACTTATTTGGAGCCCTTGAGTTCTATACACAGGCTAAAAAAGCGGGAATAAAACCGATCATCGGGATGGAAGCCTATATTGCTCCCGAAGCCCGTACCCTTCGAAAACAGCTGGAAGGGGAATCACATTCATATCATCTTGTTCTTCTTGCCAAAAATGAAACCGGTTTCCGGAATCTGATTAAACTTTCTTCAAGCGCGTATCTTGAGGGGATGTACTATAAACCGAGAATTGATAAAGAACTTTTACGCCAGCACTCTGAAGGGCTTATTGCCACATCAGCCTGCCTGAAAGGGGAAGTCGCTTATAAACTTCGCAGGGGAATGCGCGACCAGGCCATCAAATTAATCGAAGACTATGTAGATATTTTTGGAAATGATTTTTACCTCGAAATTCAGGATCATCATATTCCCGATGAACAGTCCGTTTATCCTCAGATCTATGATCTCGGTAAAGAGATGAGTGTGCCGGTTATTTGTACCAATGATAATCATTATCTGAAAAAAGGTGATCACGAAGCTCATGATATCCTGTTGTGCCTGCAGACAGGAAAAGATCGTGATGATCCAAACCGTATGCGCTATGGTACGGAAGAACTGTACATGAAATCAGCCGATGAAATGTATCAGCTTTTCAAGGATCGGCCGGAAGTCCTTGAACGCACTCTGGAAATTGATGAAAAAATTGATCTTACCATAGATTTTTCACAACGACATTTACCCAGATTTCCCATACCCGATTCTGAAGGTAATATCGATGCCGATGAATATCTAAGCCGTCTCTCCATTCGTGGTACGGAGAAAAAATATGGGAAAATTGATGAGAAATTGAATGAACGGCTTCAATATGAGTTATCCGTGATCAAAAAAATGGGATTTGCCGGATATTTTCTTATTGTTCAGGATTTTATCGATGCCGCGCGGCAAAAAGATATACCTGTGGGACTTGGACGAGGTTCGGCGGCCGGCAGTCTTGTGGCCTATAGTCTCGGAATCACCAATGTCGATCCGCTCAGATATGATTTGCTTTTTGAGAGATTTCTAAATCCCGAACGCGTAAACATGCCCGATATTGATATCGACTTTTGTGTTGACCGCCGTGACGAGGTCATCGAGTATGTGCGCAATAAATACGGGCAGGAAAATGTCGCTCAAATTATCACTTTTGGAACGATGGCGGCAAGGGGAGTTATCAGGGATGTTTCCAGAGTGTTAAAAATTCCAATTCCCAAAGCCGATACCATCGCAAAGCTCATTCCGATTCAGGGCGCCAAACCGATGCCGCTCAAAAAAGCATTCGTCGATGTTCCTGAATTAAAGGAAATCGCGGAAAGCGATGACCCGCAGCTAAGGGAATTGGTGACCTATTCACAAACTCTTGAAGGTATCGCCCGCCACGCTTCTGTCCATGCGGCGGGTATTATCATCGCTCCGGATAATATCACCAATTTTGCTCCTCTCTATAAAAATTCTGACCAGGAAATTACGACGCAGTGGACAATGGGTTGGTGCGAGTCAATAGGCCTGCTCAAAATGGATTTTCTTGGGCTTCGAAACCTGACGGTGATTCAGAAAGCGGAGAAAATGATTCGGGAGAGGAATGATCAGGATTTTTCGGTTGAAAAAATTCCCATTGATGATGAAGCTACTTTTAAATTATTCGGAGACGGTCTTACCGTCGGGGTTTTTCAGTTCGAAAGCTCCGGAATGCAGGAATATCTGAGGAAATTAAAACCGTCACGAATCGAAGATCTGATCGCCATGAATGCTCTTTACCGTCCCGGCCCGATGAGTATGATTGATGATTTTATCGACCGGAAATACGGGCGAAAAAAGATTGAATATCTTCATCCGAAACTGGAGACGATTCTTAAAGAGACTTATGGAATTATTGTTTATCAGGAACAGGTAATGAGAATCGCTTCTGATCTGGCGGGATTCTCCCTCGCTCAAGCCGATTTGATGCGACGGGCCATGGGTAAGAAGAAAAAAGAAGTAATGGCCGAGCAGAAAAAATTATTCGTTGAGGGCTGCCTGCAAAATGACATTAAAAAGAAAGCTGCTCAGGAGATTGCGGACTTAATCGAAAAATTTGCGCAATACGGATTCAATAAATCACATTCGGCCGCCTATGCCATCATCGCATATCAGACCGCCTACCTGAAGGCTCATTATCCGGCTGAATTTATTTCCGCTAACCTTACAAGCGAGGTAAGTAATTCGGACCGGGTTATGATTTTGATGGAAGAATGCCGTAAGATAGGTCTTCAAATTGAGCCGCCCGATGTTAATTACAGCGAAGCTCACTTTGTCCCTCTTGATCATGAAAAAATCGCTTTTGGTATGGAAGCCATAAAAAATGTCGGCGGTAACGCGATAGCGTCCATTGTAGAAGCCAGAAAAACGCATGGAAAGTTTAAAAGCCTGTTCGAGCTTATACAGCATGTGGACCTTCGTCTTGTGAATAAGAAGGTACTGGAGAGCCTTGCCATGGCGGGCGCGATGGATTCTTTGGAAGGCAGCAGGGCACAATTATATAATTCAATTGAAAAAGCGATCGAGTTCGGCCAAAATTTCCAGGGAGAGAAAAATAAAAACCGGGATCAAATCAATCTATTTGGATCGGGAGCGTCTGATGGACCCGGTGAAAATCTTGTAACCTATCCCGAGCTTCCCGAAATACCGGATTGGAATATCACGGATAAACTAAAAAAAGAAAAAGAGCTTCTCGGATTCTATATTTCAGGTCATCCGCTGGAAAGATTCCGGCCGATTGTAAACTTATTCTCCACAAAAATTGATGATTTTACAGGTGATGAATCAAATAATAAATCGTTGCCCAAGGTGCTTAGAGTATGCGGCCAGATCATCGATTTACGTGTTATTCTGGATAAAAAACAGCAGAAGATGGCCTTTGTTAAACTCGAAGATTTTTCAAGGACCTATGAAGCGGTTGTTTTTGGATCTGTGTATCCTCAGTTTGAAGCTTTTCTCAAACCTGATAATATCGTTATGATACAGGGAAGACTTAATTCCGAAATCGATGAACAGATCGTTAAACTAATTGGTGAGCAGATCATCCCTCTGGAACAAGTTCCGGATACCTTTACTGAGTCGGTAATGATCAATATAAATCGGGTAAAATTTACTGATGAAAAACTTCACCGGCTGAAAATGGCACTCAAATCGAGCCCGGGCGCCAGCCCTGTATATGTGAATCTCTCAGATAATGGCAGCGGCTCATTAGTTATGATTTCGAAAACTATCAAATTACGCCTTACCCATCATACTCTGGATGAATTGAGTAAAATTCTTGGGAATGATAACATAAAGGTGAAGATTAAGGAACTAAGATGAGAGTGGTAGTACAGCGAGTAAGCGAGGCGCGTGTAAAAGTGAACAATGAAATTGTGGGGAAAATAGGCAGGGGCTTGTTGTTGCTTATTGGAATCGCGGAAAGTGATACGCCGGAAGATATTGATTTTGTTGCTGATAAATGCGTAAATTTACGTATTTTTGAAGATGGTGATGGCAAAATGAACCGCTCATTACTGGAAACCGGGGGTGAAATTTTGGCAGTCTCTCAATTTACACTTCTCGGAGATACAAAAAAGGGAAGACGGCCAAGCTTTATTGCAGCCGCCGGTCCTGAAAAAGGTAATGATTATTATGAAAGATTTATAAAAAAAATTCAGACATACGGAGTTAAAACAGAAACAGGAGTGTTCGGTGCGATGATGGATATCGAACTTATCAATTACGGACCGGTAACTTTGGTGGTAGAAAGTAAATAATACAAAATAGAATGATCATTAAACAGGTTGAAATCCATGAGTAATATTTCGGAACTATGGGAACGGTATAAAACAAAAAAAATTGCGCAATCTATTGTCGTTCTGGCAATACTTTTTGTTTTCACTATTTTGATGGATAAGGTTGTGATGCCGTGGTATGTGAATTTGGGTGATGAAGTGGAAATGCCGGATATGGTGGAAAAAGAATTTTTTGTCGTAGAAAAAGAACTGGTAAGTATGGGATTTCAGGTAGTGCTGGTCGATTCCATCTATGATTCTCATTATCCGAGCGGGACCGTTGTCGAACAGATGCCTTTGCCTTATTCCACCGTTAAAAAAGGAAGACATGTTTATGTTAAGGTGAGCATCGGGGAAAAACCCATCATCATGCCAAATCTTTTCGGAAGATCTCCAAGAGATGCTGAATTTCTTCTTAAAGCCAACGGACTTGAGCTTTCATCGACTCTTTACGCCTATTCTGATATTTATCCCGAAGGAGTAGTCATAGCGCAAACATTTCCACAGGGACAAAAAATAAAGAAAAAAACCAGAATTACAATCACCGTGAGCCTGGGATCTCTTCCTGAGCAAAATACTATCCCGGAACTGGTCGGAAAAAGTCTTTCATCAGCCAAAAAACAGCTCGAACATCTTGGTGTCAGAATCAACCAGATTGAATATGAAGAACGAGAAAATATCTTGCCGGAGACAATCCTTAAACAAAGTCTTCCGCCCGGCCAGCCAATCGACAGTGGATCAGAAATCGTTTTGTTGGTGAGTAAAATAAAACCAATCGGAGATTAAATATGGCCTTTCTCGCGCCTTCAATCCTTTCGGCTGATGTGCTCATACTAAAGCAACAACTCGAAGTTGTAGAAGAAAATGGCGCCGATTATATTCATATCGATGTGATGGACGGTCACTTTGTACCGAATCTGACCTTTGGCCCGTTTATGGTAAAAGCGGTCAATAAAATTACAAAGCTTCCAAAAGATGTTCACTTAATGATTAGCAATCCCGATATGTATATCCGGGAATTCGCCGCCGCGGGAGCATCTATCATTACGGTACACCAGGAAGCCTGTAATCATCTTGACAGAACAGTTCAATTTATCAGGGAGCAGAATTGTCTCGCGGGCATATCCATTAATCCGGCGACGCCTGTCAGCACTCTGGAAAATGTCATTGAAATCACCGATCTTGTTCTGGTCATGTCTGTGAATCCGGGATATGGAGGTCAAAAATTTATTCCTTATACTCTGGAAAAAATCAGAACTCTTAAAGATCTCATCATAAAAAAGAATCCGAAGTGCCTGATCGAGGTTGACGGCGGTGTGAATCGGGAAACGGCTCCTGAGATTGTGAAAGCGGGCGCGGATATTTTGGTGGCCGGTAACGCGGTGTTTGGAGAAAAATCGGCAGGGGATGCCTGCAGAACCCTAAAAAATATCATCACAGGGGGCGGGCAGGATATCTGATGACCCATTCACTAAACCTGTTCGCGGAAATAAAAAGAAAGCTGATACATATTTCGATTACTGTCATTCCTTTAATGTATCTCTATCTGTTTTCCCGGGAACAAATCTTGATAATCAGTGTTTTTCTAACCGCGGGCTTTTTGTTCGCTGATGTACTGAGAATATTTTCAAACCGGGCCGGGAAATACTTTTTATTAATTTTTTCGGGACTGCTGAGGGCTGATGAAACAGGCAGGAAAATTACCGGGGCGACCTGGCTTTTTACAGGAATAACCCTGACTATTGCTTTGTTTCCAAAGGAAGTAGCCATTCCCGCGATTTTAATTGTAACATTGGCGGATCCGGTTGCCGCTCTGACAGGGAAGACCTTCGGTTCGCGCCGGATATTGAATAAAACGGTAGAAGGAAGTGTTGGTTTTTTTTTAACGGCATTATTAATCCTGTTAATTTATCATAGCTATAACTGGATGGCACCCGTTACAGCTTTTATATTAACACTGGTGGAATTGTTTCCGCTTGGACTGAATGATAATTTAGCGCTTCCGATGATTACCGCGATTTTATTAACTTTTCTATCCTGATGATTTGGGAGTAATTGATGCAGCAACCGGTTCGAACAATTATTTTGATATCCCTGATGGTATCCGTTCTTTCTGCCGGTTCCTTCAAGAAATACGCCGGCGAATTTCTTTATCTCGGTGTTGGCGGACGCGCGATGGGAATGGGTGGAGCTGCTACCGGTGTTGCCGATGACGTGACAGCCGGTTATTGGAACCCCGCCGGTCTTGTCGACGCGGACGGTTTGCAATTTCAATTTATGCACAGTAAACAATTTATCAGTAGTATTCAGTATAATTACCTTGCCGTATCCCGTCTTTTGCCGGATAAAAGCGCTCTGGCTCTATCGGTCACATATCTTACCGTAAACGATATCAAAGACAGCAGGGACGCTTATGATTTTATTGAGAATCGCGTCGATCCTTCCAGGGTGAAATTATTTAATACCGGTGATTATTCTGTCCTGTTATCCTACGCGAGACCATTCAGATCGGGATTAAGTTACGGTGGAAATGTCAAAGTTATATACCGGGATTACGAGGTCGAATCCGCCCTAGGTATAGGTTTTGACGCGGGATTTAAATATCACTTTAACGAACAGCTAACGCTTGGCATGATGCTCAGGGATATTACGACGACAATGATGTCGTGGAGCACAGGAGAGCGCGAATTTATTACGCCTTCAGTGCGCATGGGAGTCTCCTACACCTTTAATATTTCAAGTATTGATTTACGTCTCCAGCCTGCGGCGGATTTTAATATTCTGTTTGAAAACAGGGAATACGCCAGCCAGCTTAATCTCGGAGCCGCCAGTCTCGATTCGTTCTGGGGGATGGATGTCACCTATAAAAACACGCTCTCGGTGCGCGTAGGCATTGACGAACTAGAAAGATTCAATGCGGGGGTTGGACTAAAAATCCCAAAAATCACATTTGATTATTCATTTACCGGTTATGAAAATGAACTGGGAAATATACACCGGATTTCATTTCATCTTCAGTTTTTAGAAATATTTAATTAAAATAGTGTTTTCTTCGGTTAATTACCGTTTTTTTTCAACAGCTCCCGCGCCGGTTCCGCAAATCGGCCATTCGGATAATTATTTATGATAAATACACAAATTTCACGCGCTTCTTTCGGCATTTTTAGTTCATTCGCATAGATTGCGGCCGCCTGAAAAAAATATTCATCTGCCTTAGGATGTTCCTTATAATAAGAGCCAAATAATTTTAGTGTTGCCGCGGCCCGCGCCGGTTTATGCAAATGGTTATAATAAATAGATATAATTTGTTCCAGAGCCGATGGGGCCGTGTCGGTGTCAGGATATTCCTCAAATATCTGCATATAAGATGTTACCGCTTCTTCGAATCGTCCGGAGTTACGGCAAAGTTCGGCTACACGTGTCAGCGCGGTAAGTCTGAATGGATTATCCGGGAAGGATTCGATTAAAAGACGGTAATTTTGTATCGCCTCTTCTATGTTGTTAAGTTTTTTATCATAAATCTCCGCGAGATAAAACTGCGCGTTTACAGCTTCCTCCTGCATTGGAAAAGAATTGATCACCTCTAAAAAATTATCCATGGCGGATGAGGTGGAATCGAGCCTTGAATACAAAAGATATCCGATCTGGTATTGCGCTTTCCACCGATAGGAAGATTCCGGAAAAAGGGCTATAATTTTCCTGTAACAGGCGATGGCATTAGCAATTTTATTATCCTGTTCAAATGTATTGCCCGCAAAAAAACTGATAATATCGCCATTTACCGGATTATCTGAGAACACGCGGAAATATGTTTTAATTTCATCCAGCAGGAATGAATGAAGTTCTTTCACATCAATTTCATAAAGAAATGACAGGAAATCAAAATAAGTGTCCTGGTACGACTTCGCGCTACGTTTTTTATCAATCGCATTCAGTAACTTGTCTTTTTTTATGTTTAAATTAATGCTTTGATTCTCTGTCAACAGTTTCTGAATTTCAAACCGGGCATTGGGTGTAAAATCGCTGTTTGGGTGAAGAAATACAATTTTTAAAAGACTGATAAGCTGCGCGTTGTCTAATTTATACTGCTCCTGCAAAAGGGAAAGCATCCAGAGCGCGTCATCTTCATGCGCGCGATTTGGAAAAATTTCCAGATAATTTTCAAATTCATCAATCAGATACCGATTTGTGGCTATTGACTCTTTGTGGAATTGTTTTTCCAGGTACTCAAAATAGCTTTGATTATTAAATTGAGCATTCAGTACCTGGGAAAGAGTCAGGATTAGAATAATTGTTAAGAAATATCTTAGTTTTGGTGTAATCAACATAGGTGCCTAATTTATCGCCAATGGTTTAACAAAAACAACTTTTTCATTTTGAACTGATACTGTTCCGGCGGGCGCTTTTCGGACACGATGGACATAACGTACCTCGGTATATATCACGGGGACCGTTGTCGAATGTTTCGATCGGCTGTTGGCAGCCGCGAGTTGCGCGGCCTGTTCAATGACCCTTGTTGGCGGTAACTTTGTTCTTGACGGTAAATGAATAATGACATGCGATCCCGGAACCCCCTGAGCATGAAGCCATATATCCCACTTATTCGCGAAAGAAAATGTAAGAAGATCATTGTTTTCACCATTTTTACCGATAAAAATATCCCATTCTTTGTCAAGAACCATACGGTTAAAAGAGTAGGAGAGTGATTGCCGGGTTTCCTTCGTGGCCGATGCCCGCTGCAATAACTTCATATCCATCAATGAATTCTCAAGATTCTTTAGTTTTGACAATTTATTAGTTTGATTCAATGATTCGGATAACTTATTAACTTTTTCAAGTTCATTGAGATAACTGTCTTTCTTAATATCCATGATGAGCTGTTTTTTTGCGATATCTTTGTATTTATTAAAATAATAATTGGCATTTTCGACTGTTGTTTTATTGGGATTTAATTTGATTTTAACCAATTCCCGTTCATTGCTGAAAATATTTTCAAGTTCCACATTTGAGCTGTTCCTGGGAACATGATGTTTAAAGGTCAGAAGAAGATTACCTTTGAGTTCAGCTTCGGTTTTTCTCTCTGAAAGATTCTCAGCCAATTCGATGTTTTTAAGAGTTCGCGTTATAAATTTTTGCCGGTCATTAATTGCGGTTCTACACTTTTTATAAAGTTTATCAAATTCGGTTTTTTCAGTTTTTTCTTCAATAAATCGAATCCATGCCTCATTGACTCCCCGAAAAACATCATAACCGCCAGAATCTGGTTGCTCCAGATGATGGAGTCTTATTATAGAAATAATGACTGACTTTTCATCATTCCGGTAAAGATAACAGTCATCTGTGGACATCATCTCTTTTGCAATATTCTGAAATGCGGAATGCAGGGCAGAGATATTATTATCTGATAAGGATTCCAACCGTTCATGCTGCTGTAACTCTGACCTGAAAAAAATCTCTTTCGATATCAGCTCGTTTATGGCGCCAAAATGTCTGCGCAGGAAGTAGTTGAGCTTTTGCTGTTCTTCACTCTGAAGCAATTTCTTAAGTTCTTCTAAAGGGACGGAACGAAAATCCAGCAGATGACTCAATTCATTTTCAGGTATATCGTTGCGCTTTTCTTTGAATGTATCAACAATTTCACCGGAATAATTTTTAATAAATACATTCTGCTGTCCGAAAAAACGTATTTCAACTTTATAGAGTTCAAGATGAAGCTGAATCAGTTTATCAAACGGGTATATTTCTATTCCTTTTATTTCAGCATCATTTAAAAAATCAAATAATTGAAATTTCGGATGGTTAATCTTTTCCGGGTGTTTTAGCAGGATGTAAGGATAATCACTGTTAATGCTTATCCTCAAATGTTTTACTTCCGGAGTTTTGAGCACTAATACAATCTCATTCTTTCGGTAAGTAAATATTTCTGAGATCACAAGGCCTTGCAGTTGGTTTTCTAATTCCCGTACCTGTGCTTCGAATAAAAAATAGTTTTTGTACATAATTCACGTTTTGCTTTTAAAATCGCTAATCGTTAAATTGAATAATTAAATAATAATTGATTTTAGCTGAGAAAATACATTTATATTATTACTTCAGTGTCTAATGTAATAAATTCCGGTTAAAAAATAAAAAATTATAAAATTGTTTTATATGTACGGGAGATATTAATGCGAAGTATGACTGGATTTGGACGGGCCGGAAGCAGAAATAACCGTTTTGAGTTAAACATAGAAATCAGAAGTGTGAATAATCGATATTTGGATTTAAACCTGAGAGTTCCGCGTTTCATGGCCCTTTTTGAAAATGAGATCAGAGATCAGATTAAGTCGGCGGTGGATCGCGGTAAAGTTTCGGTATTTATTGATTTAAGGGAGGCGACGGGAAATGACGCTGAACTGTTTTTTGATAGCGAAAAATTAAAAAAACGCTTTAATCTGCTTGACCAGGCCAAGTCTTCTTTGGGATTAGAAGGATCGATTACGATGGATCATCTTATGAAATTTCAGGATTTGTTTGAAGTTGACTTTGAACATATTGATGAAAAAGAACTGAAGAGCCTTTATCGGCCGGCGGTTAAGGACGCGTTGAAGCAATTCAATGAGATGCGCGAGTCGGAGGGAACGTTTATTTATAAAGACATGGTCATGAGGATTGCGTCACTTTCGGAATTCACTGATTTTGTTGAAGAAAAAGGAAAATTGACCGTTAGGTCTGATTTTGAAAGATTAACCAGTCAGGTCAGAGAACTTATCGGTGAGCAAAAGATGGATGAAAGCCGCCTTGAGCAGGAGATTGCGATAATTGCCGACAAAGTCGACATTACGGAAGAATGTATTCGCATGAAAAGTCACATTAAATTATTTAAAGAAACACTTGAGATAAATTCTGAAGCCGGGAAGAAATTGACTTTTATCTTACAAGAGATGCTGCGTGAAGCGAATACAATGAATTCGAAGGCTACAGATGTTCAAATTTTACATAAAGTCATACAAATGAAAGAAGAAATAGAAAAGTTGCGCGAGCAGGCTCAGAATATTGAATAATTGATACAGAAGTGATTTAATTTGAAATGACGGGAGTTATTAAGGAAATGGAATTTGTATCACCATATATTGTATTTTCCGCCCCATCCGGAGGCGGAAAAACAACTATCGTACAACATTTAGCAAAAAAATATCGCCATTTGAAAATTTCGGTTTCAGCCACTACCAGAAAAAAAAGAACAAATGAAGTGGATGGAATTGCCTATCATTTTTTAACAAATGACCAGTTTGAGCAGAAAATAAAATCAGGATGCTTTCTGGAATATGAAAATGTTCATGGTGATTATTACGGTACCCTTAAAGAATCTGTTGATGATCTTGTTAAAAAGGGGAACAGCGTTTTGTTTGATATCGATGTGAACGGGGCGCTTTCAATAAAAAGAAATTATCCTGAAGCCATCTTGATATTCATTGCTCCCCCAAGCCTGGAGGTTCTTAAAGAAAGGCTTGTTGCCAGAAAAAGCGAATCCAGTAAATCCGTCGAAAACCGATTAAAAAGAATCAAATACGAGTACGAAAAAGCGGATTTATTTGATTTCAAGGTTGTCAATGATCGATTGGATGAAACGATTAATGAAGTTGAGCGACTCATTGTAAGATAGAGGTGATATGTCGGTTATCTGCCGTGATTTAACAAACGGAAAGTTATTTTTGGCTTATGAGTTTCTAGCTCTGCTGGATCAGGGTGTACCTGAGGCGCGATTAGTTATAAACGCTGATGACAGAAAACGTTACAATGAATTCCTGAAATATTTTAAGAATCTTAGATATTCAAATTTCAATTTAAAATTAGATGAATCGGATATCCTGATTGATATCACTGATCTGGATGCGATCGATATCCAAGAATCACTAAACAAAAGATTGATTTTTCCGGTAATATATTCTGAAAAAAGGAAAGATTATAAGGCATTAACCAGAAAATTCAGTCATTTACCTCATATTTATTGCGTTCCTGTTTCGCGTCCGAAAAACGAAAGCCCCTTATTAACCGGAAACGCATCGGACGCGTTAGACATGATTCAAAGATTACTGTCTGAGAATGATCTGAAAGATAAAAAGATACTGATCAGCGCGGGTCCCACAGCGGAAGACATTGATCCGGTTCGGTTTATCACAAACCGTTCATCGGGAAAAATGGGACTTGAGATCGCCCGCGCCGCTTATATAAGGGGCGCTGAGGTTGATCTGGTCATTGGCCCGGTAAAGATAGAAATTCCCGGTTATCTGAATTATAACAACGTTCGTTCTTCCGCGCAGATGGCCGATATGGTTATCAGTAAATTCTCAGCCTGTGATGTGTACATTGCTTCTGCTGCCGTCGCCGATTATACACCGGAAATATTTTATGAAGAAAAGATTAAAAAACAGGATAACGGTTTAGTTTTGAGGCTGAAACGCACAACGGATATTCTGCGATCCATAAGAAAAATCAGAAACAATCAGCAGGTTGTTATCGGTTTTTCAGTAGAAACCGAAAATTCTTATGAAAATTCAAGAAAAAAATTGACAGAAAAGAATTTAAATTTTATAGTAATCAATAATCCTAAAGAATCAGGCGCCGGGTTTGGAACGGATACCAATCGAGTAAATATACTTTTTGACAACGGGAACCATCTTGAATATCCTTTGTTATCTAAGTTCGAAGTTGCGAATAAAATTTTAGATCAATACTTAATTTATTTGGCTGATAGTAAAAATGGATAATGTATTAAACGAATTAAATAATCTCCTGGACTGGTACCGGCATGTTTACGGTGACATAAAATATTTAGATGGGCAGCTCCAGGATCCTCCGGAAAGATCTGAACAGCCGATCGTGATGGAACCGGCCCGCGTTCCTGAATACAAAAAATCTGTAAAAGATGTGGTCGTTACTCATCAAAAAAGCCCGGAACTGGAAAAATTTTATCTGGAAATAAAGGATTGCAGTAAATGTCCTCTGGGAGAGACCCGAAAAAATTTCGTTTTTGGAACAGGGAATCCAAAGGCCAGGATTATGTTCGTAGGTGAGGCACCCGGGAGAGAAGAAGATGAAAAAGGGATACCTTTTGTCGGAAAAGCAGGTAAACTTCTGGATAAAATGCTCGATACAATCGGCCTTAAAAGAGATGATATATACATCGCCAATATTTTAAAATGCCGACCGCCCAACAACCGTGATCCCCACCCGGATGAAGTGGCGCTCTGCGAACCGTATCTTAAAAGACAACTGGAAATGATTTCTCCCGAAATATTAGTTGCTTTGGGAAGAATTTCAGCACAGGTTCTGTTAAAACGGAATGATTCCTTGAGTAAATTACGACAGGACGTACAAATCTATGAAGACATTCCTTTTGTTGTCACTTACCATCCTGCCGCATTATT
This sequence comes from Calditrichaceae bacterium, assembly GCA_050173015.1. Lineage (GTDB taxonomy): Bacteria > Calditrichota > Calditrichia > Calditrichales > JBFXGD01 > JBFXGD01. The sequence goes on along the minus strand of JBFXLE010000002.1, from coordinate 272,552 downwards.
AAGAAATCCTCAATGGAAGCGAAATGTCTGGCAAGATTTAAAAAAAATTAAAACATTGATGGAAAAAACAGCTTAATCATTAAAAGTCAACTTGAAAGACGAATGATTTTTAATTATTCTAATCAATGAACTGTAGAATAGAATCAAAGATATCTTTTCATAATATAAGATAAAGAGGTAAATAATGTCTGATAAAGGTTCCGGCGAACAAGCATTACGAGTACCGCCACAGGCAAACGAGGTTGAACAGGCCGTTCTTGGCGCGATGTTTCTCGATAAAGAAGCTGTGGCAATGGCTGTGGAGACAATAGACGCGGGTTACTTTTATAAAAACAGTCATAAAACTATCTTCTCAGCCATTGTAAACCTGTTTGAAAAAAACACTGAAATCGATTTGATTACGCTTTCTGAAGAACTCAAGAGGATGGACGCTTTGGATGATATCGGTGGTCCATATTATCTCGCCGAAATATCAAACAGTACACCTTCATCGGCGAATATTGAGTATCATTTAGATATTGTCAAACAAAAAGCTCTTTCCAGAATGCTGATTAGCGAATGTACGGCAATCATTAATCAGGCATATTCTCAGACGGAAGAAGTGGATGAAATGCTTGATTTTGCCGAACGAAAAATATTTGAGATCTCTGAAAAAAGGCTCAAAAAAGGTTTTGCTTCAATAAATACGGTTCTTCACAGCACATTCGAAAAGATTGATGAGCTCTATCATTCAAGTAAGACGGGGGTTACAGGTGTATCATCAGGATACAAAAAGCTAGATGAATATACGGCGGGTTTTCAGCCGGCTGATCTTATTATTCTGGCGGGTCGGCCAAGTATGGGGAAAACGGCCTTTGCTCTCAATCTTGCCCGAAACGCCGCTGTGGATTTCGGCTATGCGGTTGGTGTATTTAGCCTTGAAATGTCGACTGAAGCTTTAGTATTGAGGCTACTGTGTACAGAAGCCAAAGTAAATCAGATGGCTGTCCGTACAGGTAAACTTAACAAGGAAGAGATGGGCCGTCTTACCAATCATGTCGCAAAACTGATGAATGCTCCCATTTACATAGACGATTCCGCATCCCTGAACGTCATTGAGCTTCGGGCAAAAGCAAGACGACTTAAAGCGGAAAAGAATATCCAGCTGCTCATCATCGATTATCTTCAGCTGATGGAAGGGCATAAGGGGGAGAACAGACAGCAGGAAATAACACATATTTCCCGGTCGGTTAAAGGGATCGCGAAGGAACTTGGCATTCCCGTAGTGGCTTTATCCCAGCTCTCACGCGCTACAGAAACGAGAGATAAGAGCAAAAAACCGCAATTATCTGATTTGCGCGAATCCGGCGCTATCGAGCAGGACGCGGACGTTGTGTTTTTTGTGTACCGTCCGGAATATTACAATATCATGGAATTTGAAGATACGGGCGCATCAACGCATAATATGTGTGAAATAATTATCGGAAAACAGCGAAACGGTCCGGTTGGAACCATACGTCTGACCTTTCTTAAAGAGTACGGAAAATTTGGTGATCCGGATATTTTTCATGATACGGCAGTTTATTCACCTGCAGAATTTTAATATCATTCAAGGAATGAATTAGGCGGTAAAGTTAATTATATGCTAAAAGTTACAGACGAGCAGCTGATAAAAAAAATGCACACTTTATTCGATGCTGAATTTGATCAGTTGTTAAATGATATAAAGCTATATGCCAGTGATTTTGATGGTGAGGCCCTCAAAAAGGCATACGATTTTGGTCTTAAGGCCCATCTCAGGCAGCGCAGGTATTCCGGAGAACCATACTTTGAACATTGTCTGAATGTGGCAAAAATTCTTGCAGAGCTCAAAATGGATAGTTCCACTATCATTTCCGGATTACTGCATGATGTCGTTGAAGACACGGGCGTCACTCTGGATCAGCTCAAGGAAGAATTTGGTGAAACCGTAAGCTCCATGGTTGATGGTGTCACTAAAATCGGCGAGCTGAAATTTCAAAGCAAAGAGGCCCAGCAAGCTGAAACCTTCAGAAAAATGCTGCTTTCTATGGCGCAGGACGTTCGGGTCATAATTATAAAATTCGCTGACAGGTTGCATAATATGCGTACGCTGGAGTTTGTTCCGGAAAAAAAACGTCCGCGCATCTCCATTGAAACAAGAGATGTTTACGCGCCGCTGGCCCACCGGTTTGGTATCTCCAGAATAAAACTTGAACTGGAAGATCTCGCGCTAAAGCATCTGGAAACGGATGTCTATAATGACCTGGTCCGGAAAATAAAGGAAACGAAGGAACAGCGTGAACAATATATAAAAAGAGTGACGGAGCCGATTGCAGGCGACCTCAAAAAAAATGGCATTGAATCGACTATTTCCGGACGCGCCAAGAGTTATTTCAGTATTTATCACAAAATGAAGAAGCGGAACAGACCCTTCGAGGAAATATATGATCTGCTTGCTATCAGAATTTTAGTCGAAAAAGTGGAAGAGTGTTATTATGCGCTCGGTATAATACATAATCTGTTCATGCCCGTTTATGACCGTTTCAAAGACTATATCGCCATGCCTAAAATTAACGGATATCAATCTCTTCATACGACAGTCGTCGGACCCGAAGGAAAAATGGTCGAGATTCAGATTCGAACCCAGGATATGCATCGGATGGCTGAGGACGGGATCGCAGCCCATTGGAAATATAAGGAAGGTGTGAGCGGTGATACTTATTATGAAAAACATCTAAACTGGGTCCGGGAGCTTGTAGAGAGACAGATTCAGGAGGATGATCCCGGTGATTTTATGGAGAATCTTAAAATTGATTTGTTCCAGGATGAACTTTTTGTTTTTTCTCCAAAAGGAGATTTATTTAAGCTTCCGGCAAAATCGTCTCCGGTTGATTTTGCATACGCGATCCACACAAACATAGGCAACCATTGTATAGGCGCGAAGGTCAACGGTAAAATAGTTCCAATGAAGACCGAATTGAGATCCGGTGATCAGGTGGAGATCATCACATCACAAAATCAAAAACCAAGCCATGACTGGTTGTCATTTGTCAAGACAACGAAAGCCAGACAATGGATTAAGAAAACCTTAAGAGACGAGCAGCTAGCCCAGACAATCGAGATCGGCGGAGAGATTCTTGTAAAATTTTTAAAAAAATACAAACTTACAGAAAAAAGTCCTGAGTTTTTGGATGTCCTGCAAAAACTGGGATTTCAAAATCTCGAAAGTCTCAAGGTCGTCATAGGACGTGGAGAATTTACGGTTGACAACATTGCCAAGAAAATGTATCCTGATAAACCACCGCTTGAAAAAGAAGATAGTTTTTTTGTCAAATTCCTAAAACGCGCGCGGCATGAAAGCGGTATACGAGTTCAGGGCATGGATAATATGCTTATTCATTTTGGAAAGTGCTGCCAGCCCGTTCCCGGAGACAGGATTATCGGATATCTGACACGGGGAAAAGGGGTGACTATTCATCGGACAGATTGCAAAAATCTGATAAAACTCATGGAAGAAAAAGAAAGAGTCATTGATGTCGCCTGGGATATCGAGAAGGATCAGGAATTTCAGGTACATCTTTCCATACTTGGTGAAGACCGTAAAAATCTGCTAAAAGATATTACCTTATGTGTCGCTAAGCAGGATACCAATATCCTGATGGCCGATTTCAGAACCGATGATATGTATGCGAAGGGGCAGCTAAACATACAGGTAAAAGATCTCCAACATCTTACAAAAATTATAAACAGTATCCGTAAAATTCCGGGTGTTTTCTCCGTTGAACGTGTGGACCACATCTCACAGCCCAACTGATTTATCCAATACGACTTGAAAAAACAACTGATTCTTTTTAGCTTAATGATATTCAGAATGGAGTTATAAAAAGGAAAGGAAATAAATTGGAATACGTATATTTAACTGCCGAAGGACTGGATAATTTAAAAAAAGAACTGCATGAATTAAAATATATTACGCGTCCGGCCATCTCACAAAAAGTAGCAACTGCCCGCGAGCATGGGGATCTCCGGGAAAACGCCGAATATCATGCCGCCCGTGAAGAATTATCACTTGCTGAGACAAAAATACAACAGCTGCAGGATCGGGTGGCAAGAGCAAGAATTATTGATGAGAATGAAATCACTACCGATCAGGTTTCCATTTTGACATCGGTGAAAGTGCAGGATTTAAAAACGAAAAGGGAATATGATTATACACTTGTTTCTGCTGAAGAAACGGATATCAAGCAAAACAAAATTTCAATTACATCTCCGGTCGGTAAAGGCTTGCTTGGTAAGAAAATTGACGAGATAGCCGAAATTAATGTGCCGGCAGGAATTTTGCGATACAAAATATTATCAATCAGCCGATAAATGCAACAATATCGGTAAAAATTCGTCTTTTTATATAAACATGAATTATCCGGGAGGAAATATGCCTGAGGAGACGGGAAAACCCAATGAGGAAACATCAATAAAAAAGTTGTTTCGTTCAAGAAAAGACAGAATGCTTGTTGGGGTATGTGGTGGAATCGCTGAGTATTTAAATATTGAACCTGTCCTTGTAAGGCTTGCATGGGTCGTGATGACCCTTTTTGCCGGTATCGGTATTCTAGTTTATATCGCGGGAGCCATTATCGTACCGGAGAATCCTGATCAGGAATTTTCAGAGAAAGAATTGAACAAAAATAAAAATGATAAAGCTCTTTTATGGGGAAGCATACTGATCCTCCTGGGACTTGGTTTATTGTTGAAACAGTTAGGATTCTTTTATTACATTAGTTTCTGGCATGTACCCTGGCAGATGATCTGGGCTATTTTCCTGATTGTAATCGGAATCTTTCTTCTCTACAACCGTAATCCTTTGACTGAATTAAGACATGGTGTTAAACAGCCCGCTGAACCTGAAAACGCGGATGAACATCATAATGAAGAAGATCAGAAACGGCAATTTTACAGATCCACTTCAAATAAAATGATCAGCGGAGTCTGCGGTGGGCTGGCTGAATATTTTGCTGTTGACCCTACCATAATCAGACTTGGATGGGTTCTGATGACTCTGGCTTCGGTAGGTGTCGGGATTTTGGCATACATCGTGATGGTGATTGTTTTTCCTGAATTGCCTGAACAGAATAGAATATAATCTCTATTAAAGTGGAGTATCCAATGAAAAAGTCAAATATTTCCGCCTGGCTCCTGATCTTAGTTGGAGTATTACTCCTATTGAATCAGCTTGACTATTTAAATTTCTCCAGAGGGAATTTTCTTATTATGGCGTGCTTTTTCTTAGGAGTCGTGCTGTTAAATAAGGGATTTAATAATTCTAATCGTAAAGGTATTCTTGGCGGAAGTTTTTTCATTCTTGAAGGAGCGTCTCTGTTATTGATGCAACTTGGATATTTGCCGAAACTTGATTCTCTCGGCTGGGGATTGTTTTTTATGAACATAGGACTGGCCAATATCGTGTATTATCTTTTTAAAAGAACTCATTTTTCAAATCTGACAACCGGATTGATTTTTATCTTGCTCGGCGTTCCGTTTGTCGCCGCAACGTATGATTTGATCAGAGTATGGATGATAGCTGATGTGTTATCAGTTTACTGGCCCATTATATTAATCATCATTGGCGCGGGATTGTTGATAGAAGGTGTTGTAAAAAGAGTCAATTAATTTTACAAACCTGTAGGCTTAGTGAAATACAAACGGTGATGAGCTTCTGTTCTCCCTATTTATTTTTTGACAACATGGATCTTTGATTTAACGGCATTGGATAAAGATGTATAAAATAAAAGGGGATATAACGCTCCCCGGGGATAAATCTATTTCTCATCGCGCCGCATTATTTTCCGCTCTTAATTTTAGAAAATCAGTGTTTGATAATTTTAATTTGAACAAAGATTGCGCCGCCACACTGGATATCCTGAGAAATGCGGGCATTGACTGGGAACTATCCGGTTCCCGTCTGATCATCAGAGGAAAGCCGCTCGATGACTGGAAAATAGACGATAAAGCCCTCGATGCCAAAAATTCAGGGACAACAGCCAGGTTGATGAGCGGTATCTTGTCAAATCTAAATTTTCCTACAACTCTACAGGGTGATGACTCTTTAAGCAAACGCCCGATGAAGCGTGTTTTAGATCCGCTGGCAATGATGGGCGCCAAAATATCATCCGAGAACGGACACCTTCCATTAAAATTTTCACCCGCGGGAATGCTTAAGGGAATAACCTATCGCTTACCGGTCGCCAGCGCTCAGGTAAAATCCGCTCTGCTGCTCGCCGGCTTATATGCTGATGGTGAGACAAATATTATCGAGCCTGTCCGGACCAGAGATCATACCGAAAGATTGATAGGGTTGCCTTCAAAACAAAATCCTGACGGCAGTCAAACAATAACAAGTTCCAGAAATATAAAAATACCGGATATTTCAATGATGATTCCGGGTGACATATCTTCCGCGTCATTTTTTATCGCGGCGGCATTGATGCTGCCCGGCTCCGAACTTATTATCCGTAATGTTTCGCTTAATCCGACCAGGGACGGAATATTAAGACATCTTAAAAAAATGAACGCGAAAATTGAAGTCGATGTCAGAGTAAAGGATCCCGAGCCTATGGGAGACTTAACCGTAAGATATTCGAAATTACAGAATGCGCCCATCGATATAGATATAATACCGAATATCATTGACGAAATCCCTATCCTTGCCGTACTCGGCTCGCAGGCTGATGGGGTTTTTGAACTAAACGGCGCCGAGGAATTACGATACAAGGAATCTGACAGGATTAAGGTCATGGTGGAAAACCTGGAGTCGGTCGGTGGCAAAGCGCTTGAGAAACCTGATGGGATGTCAATCTCCGGCGGACAAATTCTAAGGGGCGGCAGTGTTAAATCTCACGGTGATCATAGAATCGCCATGTCCTTTGCCATTGCCGGATTAGTGTCAAAAGAAAAAATTATCATTGATGATCCCTCATCCGCGGATGTCTCATTCCCTCAGTTCTGGTCTATCTTAGACAGAATTGTCAAATAAGAGTTTAAACCCTTCTAACCAGGATGATATAGATGCGGCAATACGGTATAATTGGATATCCTCTTGATCATACATTTTCGCCAAAAATTCATCGGAGAGCGTATCAGCTCTTAAAAATGAAGGCTGATTATAAAAAAATTGAAATAGAACCGGCTCTGTTTATCAGCAAAATTAAAAATTTAAAATCAGAGCGCTGGTCCGGGTTTAATGTGACAATCCCATATAAAGAAAAAATCATAGAATATCTGGATGAAGTGGATCCTGCCGTGGAAATGATCGGCGCGGTTAATACAATCGCCGTAAATCCATTGAATCGCAGATGGAAAGGGTATAATACTGATTATAAGGGCTTTTTAAAGCCCTTACACGCGTTTCTGCCGGAGATTAAGTCCTGTCTGATATTTGGAGCCGGAGGGGCGTCAAGAGCGGTAGCTTTCGGTTTACTAAAAGAGTGCAATCCGCATCATGTTATTATTGTAAACCGGACGGAGACGAAAGCTAAAAATCTGGTGAACCGGCTTCGGAATATAAGCGCGGCCAGGATAGAATTTATGAATTTTAGCGAGATAAAAAAGACTCGGTTCAGGACGGATATCGTTATAAACACCACCAGTCTTGGAATGGGAAAGGCAATAAACCAATACCCGGCCGATCCAGTACAATTTTGTCATGACCGGACGGTGGTCTATGATCTCATCTATAATCCCGAAGAATCACGTTTCCTGAAAATGGCAAAAGATGCCGGGATTTTTACTTTGAACGGTCTGCCTATGCTGATCGGACAGGCAGCGGCCGGATTTGAAATAATGACCGGGAGTCCGTTTCCCGCGATCCTCACCGATAAATTAATGCAAGAGCTATATTGATTTACTGATTCATTAATCTAGAGGTGACTCATCACTCTTATCGTCTTTTTTTGATGCAGAACCAAGACTCTTCCTGAACTTATGAGAGATCTGGGCAAATTCCCTCAGACGTTCCTGAACTTTAGCAAATATCGAGTCATGAGTGTAACTTCCGTCTTTATGTAAAATACCACAGCTCTTTCCTGTCAATATGCGCATACCGTCTTCGATGTTGTCCACCGCCCAAATGTTAAATTTTTTGTCTTTTACGGCTTGAATTACTTCATTGTTCAATAACAAATGTTTAATGTTCGATTTAGGAATAATTACACCCTGATCACCTTTCAGACCCCGGGCTTTACAAACCTGGAAATACCCCTCAATCTTATCATTCACCCCGCCGATGGCCTGAACTTCCCCCTTTTGGTTGACCGATCCCGTAACAGCGATTCCCTGATTGATCGGAGTTTCCGAAAGTGATGAGAGTAAACCGTATAATTCGGTAGATGACGCGCTGTCTCCGTCGATCATCCCGTAACTCTGTTCAAAAGTGATAGAGGCTGAAAATGAAAGGGGCATGGTTGAACCGAATCGTTGCGAAAAATATCCTGTCAGTACAAGAATGCCTTTATCATGGATGCGTCCGCTCATTTTGGCTTCACGTTCAATATTAATGATCCCTCTTGAACCAATGTAGGTGTTGATAGTGATCCGGTTGGGGCGCCCGAACGAATAATCACCGAGATTATATACGGCAAGGCCGTTAATTTGTCCGGTCTTAAAGCCACTTACGTCCACATTTATTGTATTTTCAATGATGGATTCCTGGATTTTTTCCTCGACAAGATTGTGACGGTATCGCCTGTCTTTGACAGCATACTCAACATCTCTCGCTGATACGGGATGGTGGCCCTTTTTTGCCGCCCAGAATGACGCTTCACGTATCAGTTTTACCAGCTCGCCAAATTGCAAGGACATCTTTTTTTGATGTTCGGCGCTGCGGAAACCGTACTCAATGATGGCAGCGACTCCTTCCCTGTCAAATGGAAGCAATTTCTCTTCCAGGACCACTCTGGATATGAATTGTACATATTTCTTTTCAATGGATGGTGTTACATTTACTTCAGTGTCAAAGTCCGCCCGAACCTTGAATATCTTTTTGAATTCTTCATCATAATTATGCAGCATATGATAGCTGGAAGCGGTGCCGATTAAAACCACCTTTACCTCCAGCGGAAATGACTGAGGTTTTAGAGTAGTCGCGCTAAGATACCCATACAATTCACTGATATCTTCTATCCGCCCGCTCCTGGTTCTCAGCGCGCGTTTAAGCGCGTCGTAGGCGAAGGACTGTCTCAAAAGCTGATCGGCATCGATAATATAGAATCCTCCGTTCGCGGCGAGCAGCGAACCGGGTTTGATCATTGTAAAGTCCGTATATACAAATCCCTGAAACGATTTTTTCTCTATCCGTCCGAACATATGGTTATAAGTAGGATTTGTCTCATGTATTACAGGAGCTCCGCGTTGTTTTGAATTATCAATCAGGACGTTCACTTTATACTTGTTAATTAGAAACGGGGTTTTTTCGAGTTCATTCTTCTGGGATTCTTCATCGCTCTTAATGTCAATTAAATTGTACACATTATTAATAATATCTTCGGCGGCTTTGTCGAGGTAAACGATTATGTCAGCGCATTCATGATATTTTTCCAAAAGGGGAGTGAAGTGATTGTTAACGACAAAACGCGCGACTTTTGAAGTTAATCCTTCAACTTCATCTTGTAATGAACGTTCGATGGATCCAATCTGCCGCAAAACATCCTGAATCCTTTTTTGAATATAGATTAAATTCTGATTTATGGCTTCTTTTTTGGGCTCGGGTAATGCTTGAAATTCAGGCTTTTCAATGGCCTCACCCTTGTCATTCACCGGAATAGTCACAAAACCCATGCTTGAACTCTGAATTTGGACCTTCAAGGAAACCGCTTCCTTTTCAAGCGTATCCAGCAGCTCTTGTTTTTGGGCTTGAATATTTTCAACGATCTCATTTTTCTTTTCAAGATAGGATTTTGATTCAAAAGTTTTTTTTAGGTCAATTTTCAGGCTGTTTATCAGTCTTTGCATGTCCTGTTGAAACTTAGATGCCCTTCCCGCGGGTAAACTGAGGGCGGCCGGTTCATCTTCATTTTCGAAATTATAGACAAAAATAAGGTCAGGAGGGGTAGGGCGCTTTTTCGCGGCTTTAAGAAGCAAATCTTTTACGATAGTTGAACGTCCCGTTCCATAACTTCCGGTGACAAAAACATTGTAACCGGCATCTCCGATCTCAATAGCGAAATTGATTGAAGATACCGCGCGGTCCTGTCCTATGACTGAGTTCAATGGATCAATATCATCGGTTGTCTGAAACTTAATTTTGTCTATGTTGGCTTTCTTTGTCAATTGCTCCAGCGGGACTTCACATTTCTTATACATAATGACCTCGGCAATAATTGAAGATGATAGATGATTGAAGGTAGTATAAATTAACAAGCTGGAATTTAAGATACAAACATTTTCATAAAAGTTTGCTTTTTAGGAGAAATTTTAATATTCTTTTTCCCATTCATGGGAGTAGATGAGGCCCGGTGGCTTCCCCAGTCTTCAAAACTGCGTGTTCCGCCTGATGGCGGAGGGTGGGTTCGACTCCCACGTACTCCCGCAATTTTTTTTATTTTTTTTTAATTTGGACCTGAAGTAGTATTGACTTGAATTATTTTTTATTTGTATATTGATAACTCGTTAAGAAACGGGGAGGTTGCGGAGCGGTCAAACGCAACAGACTGTAAATCTGTCGGCTGAAGCCTTCGGAGGTTCGAATCCTCCCCTCCCCACGCAACCCCTTGGGAACTCCCCGGGGGTTTTTGATTTTTATAGAAGGTCTGAAAAAATAGTATTGATTTTATTGGTCTTAACTATTATATTTAAAGACTTTGAAAGCGTATCAGGGGACGATAGCTCAGTTGGTTAGAGCGCTACGTTGACATCGTAGAGGTCATGAGTTCGAATCTCTTTCGTCCCACAACAGACCACGAGGCGCCTCTTCTCGTGGTTTGTTTTATTTGGATATTAAATGATTGCCAAATTAAATGAGGATGACATTCTTTGGAACAGATAAAGATTCAGTTCCCTGATAATTCTGTGCAGGTCCTTGAAAAAGGCGTGTCTGCGCTGGAAATCGCAAAAGGGATAAGTAATTCATTAGCTAAAAAAGCCGTTGCGGCAAAGCTGAACGGTAAAATTATATCTCTGGCAGATCCGATTATTGAATCGGGTGAACTTCAAATATTGACTTTTCAGGATGATGAAGGAAGAGATGTCTTCTGGCATTCATCGGCTCACCTAATGGCTCAAGCCATAAAACGTATATTTCCCGAAGCTCAGCTCGGAATTGGTCCGCCCGTATCGGATGGATTTTACTATGATATTGATTTAGAAAGACCAATCACTCCGGATGATTTTGAATCAATTGAAAGTGAAATGGCGAAAATTGTCGAAGATGATTATAAAGTTGTTCGCGCTGTAATGACTCCCTCCGAGGCCGTTGAGTTTTTTAAAAATAAAAACGAAATGTTGAAAATTGATCTTATACGGGAATTGGACGGTGAAATTACCGCTTACAGTCAAGGGGAGTTTACTGATCTTTGCCGCGGTCCACATGTATCTTCTACCAGGCTTCTGGGTAAGAATTTCAAGCTGCTCTCAGTCGCTGGCGCGTACTGGAAGGGTGATGAACACAATAAGATGCTCCAGCGCATTTACGCGACAAATTATCCGGACAAAAAACAACTAAAAGAGCATCTGTTCCGGATTGAGGAAGCCAAAAAACGTGATCACAGAAAACTTGGCCGCGAGCTGGATCTTTTCAGTGTGCAGGATGAAGTCGGAAGCGGATTGATTCTGTGGCATCCGAAAGGTTCTGTGATTCGTCATCTCATCGAGAGCTACTGGAAAGACGAGCATTTCGCCACAGGTTATGAGCTGGTTAATTCTCCGCATATCGCGAAATTAAATCTCTGGGAAACTAGTGGCCATACAGGTTTTTATGCAGAAAATATGTTTCGCCCCATGTCGGTTGATGAGGTTGATTATCAACTGAAACCGATGAATTGTCCTTTTCATATGATGATTTACAAAACTAAAATCCGCAGTTATCGTGATTTACCTATCAGGTATGCTGAGTTGGGTACCGTTTACCGTTATGAACGATCGGGTGTGCTGCATGGATTAATGAGAGTAAGAGGATTCACACAGGATGATGCCCACATTTATTGTCACCCGAATCAGCTTACCGATGAAATCCTGGGCGTTTTGGACTTAACGATCAAAATGCTAGGGAAATTTGGATTTAATGAATATGATGTTTATCTCTCAACCAGGCCCGAGAAATTTGTTGGAAGCGAGGAAAACTGGGAACACGCGACTGACGCGCTTCGCGATGCTCTTGAGTTACGAAAAATAAAGTTTTCTGTGGATCCCGGCGAGGGAGTGTTCTATGGTCCCAAAATAGACATTAAAATTAAAGATGTTCTGGGACGTTCCTGGCAGTGTTCGACCATACAGGTTGATTTCAATTTACCTGAACGATTTGATCTGAATTTTGTTGATGCGGATGGTATCGCTTACAGACCGATTACAATTCATCGGGCTCTGTTGGGATCTTTAGAACGCTTCTTCGGGATTTTGATCGAACAATATGCCGGTAATTTTCCGCTCTGGCTCTCACCGGTTCAGGTACAATTGATACCAATTGCCGACCGCCATTTAGATTATGCCCGCAAAATTAAACAAAAAATGCAATCGAATAAGATTCGGGTTGAACTGGATTCACGCAATGAAAAAATCGGTTATAAAATCCGGGAAGCGGAAATAAATAAGATCCCTTACATGATCATAATAGGGGACAAAGAGCTTGATGCCGAAATGATTTCTGTTCGTCACAAGGGAGACGGAGATCTTGGACAAATGTCTGTCTCTGACTTCACTGAAAGAGTGGCGCGGGAAATCGATAATTAAAAGCGAAGTTTTAAAAATATAAGGAGACAAAAAATCGCACAAGCAAAAGTAAAAACCAATCAGGAAATTCAGGCGCCGGAAGTACGCTTAATAGACAGTGAAGGACAACAGGCGGGAATTGTAGAAATTAAAAAAGCGCAGGAAATGGCTTTGGAACAGGGACTCGATCTGGTTGAAATAGCGCCGACGGCAAAACCACCTGTTTGTAAAATAATGGATTTTGGTAAGTATATTTATGAACAGAGTAAAAAAGAAAAAATCAACAAAAAGAAACAGCATACCGTAGTTGTAAAAGAAATTCGTATGCGTCCAAAAACAGATGTCCATGATTTGGATTTTAAAGTAAAACATGCTCGTGCGTTTTTAGAACAAAAACATAAAGTTAAATTTACCGTTCAGTTTCGTGGGCGTGAACTTGCGTACAAGGAATTCGGAGAACAATTATTGGATCGGATTCTTGAAATGCTAAGCGATGTAGCAAAGATTGAAGGCCCAAGAAAATTTGAAGGCCGCAATATGACCATGATTTTGACACAAAAGTAGAAAGGATGAAGATATATGCCAAAGATGAAATCAAACCGAGGCGCGGCGAAACGCTTCAAAGTCACTGCGAGTGGCAAAATAAAACGGCATTCTGCCTATCACAGCCACATATTGACAAAAAAATCGACTAAAAGAAAAAGAAATTTAAGAAAAGAAGGCCTGGTTTCAGGAGCGGACTCGCCAAGAGTTCATAAGATGATTTTGAAATAATTGAAAGTAGATAGGAGATTATAAAATGCCACGTGCAACGAATAATGTCGCGGCCCGACAGAGAAGAAAAAAAGTATTAAAGGCTGCAAAGGGATACAGGCTGGGTAAAAGCCGCTTGTATGCTACCGCTAAGGATCAGGTTGAAAAAAGCTGGTCTTACGCCTACCGTGATCGCCGTGTGAACAAAAGAAATTTTCGTAAATTATGGATCACAAGAATAAACGCAGCCTGCAGGCTTTATGGTGTTTCTTATTCTGTTTTTATGGATAAACTAAAAAAAGCGAATGTTGAACTGAATCGTAAGGCGCTTGCCGATATGGCGGTCAAAAATCCTGGCGATTTTGAACAGTTGGTTAAACAGGTTACGGCTTAATTTTAAAATGCTTTTACTGGTTTAGGAAGTTTTTAAGGAGGTGTTTTAACTTCAGCACTTCCTTTTTTTGTATGTGTATAAGTGTATAGGTCGAAAATGTTGAAAAAAATTGAACAAATTACCGATGAATTTGAAAAAGACGCAGCAAGTGTTGAAAACCCCGAAGCGCTTGAAAATCTTCGCGTAAAATATCTTGGCAGGAAAGGCCTGGTCAGTGAGGCTTTTGTGATGCTTGGCAGCGCTGCAAAAGAAGAAAAACCCGCTCTCGGGCAGGCTTTGAACAAAATGAAGGTGTCCTTTGACGCCCGGTATAATGAACTCGCAAAAAATTTTGAGAAAAAGAAAACCGGGACAGGAAACATTGATCTGACACTACCGGGAAGAAAGCAGTTCACCGGAAGAAAACATCCGCTGATTCAGGTTGAGGATGAAGTGAAATCAATATTCAGAAGTCTGGGATTCACGATTGAAGACGGACCTGAAGTTGAGACGGATTATTATAATTTTGAAGCTTTAAATATTCCCAAATCCCATCCGGCGAGAAATATGCAGGATACCCTGTATGTGAGCGAAGAAATCGTGCTCAGAACCCATACATCACCGGTTCAGATCCGTGTGATGGAAAAAAAGAAACCGCCGATACGAATGATCGCTCCGGGAAGAGTCTATCGGCGTGATACGCCGGATGCGAGCCACTCTCCGTTTTTTCATCAGGTTGAAGGGCTGGTTGTCGGGGAAGATGTCACTTTTGCGGATTTAAAAGGGATAATACAGGCCTTCGCGCATCGGATGTTTGGAGAAGATATAAAGGTACGCTTCCGTCCAAGTTTCTTCCCATTCACAGAACCCAGCGCGGAATATGATTTCAATTGCGTTTTTTGCCGCGGCAAGGGTTGTCGTGTTTGTAAAAATACGGGCTGGCTGGAAATCTCGGGCTCTGGTATGGTGGATCCAAAAGTATTTGAATCTGTTGGGTACGATCCTGAAAAATACACGGGATACGCCTTTGGAATGGGGATTGACAGGATCGCCATGCTAAAATTTGGAATAGACGATATTCGCCTGTTTTTTGAAAATGATTTACGATTCTTAAGACAATTTTAATGGTATATAAAAAATGAAACTTTCTTACGATTGGTTAAAAAAATACATCGATTTTAATTATTCGCCGGATGAACTGGCTGATAAATTAACAAATCTTGGTATCGAGGTAGAAGAAATTAATACCTTGATCCCTGAATTCTCAGGTGTTGTGGTCGGGAATGTGAAATCAGTGAACAAACACCCGGATGCGGATAAACTCTCTGTTTGTACGGTGTCGGACGGGGAAGAAGATTTTCAGGTCATCTGCGGCGCGCCGAATGTTGCCGAGGGGCAATTGGTTCCCTTCGCAAAAGTCGACGCAGTCCTGCCCAACGGGATGAAAATCAGAAAAGCTAAAATTCGCGGTGTGGTTTCTTTCGGAATGATCTGTTCGAAACAGGAACTTGGGATTGAAACCGCGTCCGACGGTATCTGGGCTCTTGAAGATCCGGTTACGACGGGTGATGATTTCTACAAGATACTGGCTGAAAAACAGGACCATATCCTTGATCTGTTTATTACTCCAAACCGACCGGATTGTATGAGCATCGTTGGCGTCGCCCGTGAGATATCTGCCATCACCGGTAATAAACTTCGTTTACCGGAAATAAATCTAGCTGAAAATTCTGCTTTAAAAGCAGCGGACCTAGCCTCAATCAATATTCAGTCCGCCGACGGCTGTCCCAGATATGCCGCCAGGGTCATAAAAAATGTAAAAATTGATGAAAGCCCGGAGTGGATTAAAGAAAAATTGCAGGCTGTCGGCATTCGGTCCATCAATAATGTTGTCGATATTACAAATTATGTTTTAATGGAATTGGGACATCCGCTTCATGCGTTCGATCTGGACAATATTTATGGTTCTGAAATCAATGTTCGGTTCAGCGCGCCCGGTGAAAAATTCGTTACTCTTGATGAAAAAGAGCGTGAACTCCCTGAAAAAACAGTGATGATCTGTGATCGGTCCAAAGCGGTGGCAATCGGTGGAATAATGGGAGGTTTAAATTCTGAAGTATCCGACAAAACAGTGAATATTTTGCTCGAGAGCGCATATTTTAATCCTGTACGTATTTCAACATCAAGTAAAAAACTTGGTCTGGGAACGGAAGCCTCTCAGCGCTTTGAAAGAGGAGCCGATCCTAATGGCGTATTGCTTGCATTAAACCGCGCGACGGCTCTGATATCTGAAATAGCCGGCGGGGAAATAGCACAGGGTATTTTGGATGTGTACCCTGATCCGGTCGAGAAACAGGAAGTGCATTTTCGCCCGGAAAGGGTAAATAAATTACTCGGATCCAATCTGGAAACCACGGTGATTATTGAAAAACTGAAAAGTCTTGGTATTGATTACCGTCAAAAAAAAGCAATCATCCCCACGTATCGTGTTGATTTACAGAGGGAAGTTGACCTGATCGAAGAAGTGGCGAGATTGGTCAGTTTTGAGAACCTACCTGTTAATATAACGACAGAGATACCATACGAGATTGATGAAAACTCTTCTGAAAAAATTGTATCGCGGATGAGAGACCATTTAATTGAATTAGGCTTAAATGAATCATTCAGTAATAGTATGCTGCGTTCAGATGAAGCCCAGCCATTCAGTCAGGGGGAGACTGTAACCATTCTTAATCCGATTAGCGATGATATGACAACGATGCGTCCCTCATTGTTGCCGGGTTTGTTGAAAGCCATTGCTCATAATCAAAACAGAAATATTCAGGATATCCGGTTATTCGAGATCGGCAGGGTTTTCAGGAATTATAAAAAAGACCGGCTACCCGATCAGCCAAAAATTATTGCCGGCGTAATCAGTGGAAAACGCTTTCCGCAAACCTGGAATTCTTCAACGGAAATGGTTGATTTTTACGATGCTAAAGGAATCGCTGAGTCGTTCCTGGCGAAAATATTTCTTGACAACTTTCATATTATTTTATATGATAAATATGCGTATTTACTCGGTCAGGAAACAATCGCGTTTTCCTATAAAAATCAGATCTTTGGATATTGCGGAAGAGTTGACGACAAGATCATTAAATCTTTTGGAATAAATAATCCTGTTTATGCATTTGAATTTGATGTTGATTTAATTGTCGGGAAATTGACAACTTCCAAAAAATATGTTCCTGTGCCGAAATTTCCGTATATTGAAGTAGATATGGCATTGGTTATGAATGAAGAGATCAGTTCCGCTGATGTAATTAGCTTTGTAAACGAAATCGGCAGGCCATTATTGAATCATGTCGATATCTTTGATGTATATCGCGGGAATAATCTTCCTGAATCTCAGAAGAGCCTGGCCATCAGGATGAGATTTCAATCATCCGAGCGGACCCTGAGCGATAAGGAAGTGGATAAGATATTCCGTAAGATTATTAGTGAATCAGAGCGAAAATTTAACGCGAGATTGCGAAAGTGATTTTATGAAACTGGATCAGTTCGACAGGCTCCAGGAGCTCGTAGAAGACGTTAGTATTAAAATACGTCAGTTGCGCCAAAAAAACGCTCTGCTTGAAAAAGAGAACAAGGAAATCAAAAAAAAAATACAGGCGATCGAGCAGTTGCCTTCAGGCACTGAAACAGAAATCATAAAAAATTTGAAAAAAGAGAATGACAGTTTAAAGGAAAAGAACAGAGAGATAAAAACTCGATTAGATAAACTTGTTACTCAGTTAGAGTTATACTCTTATAGTAATAGTGGTGTTGATTCTTAGTAAAAGGAACAATCAGAATGGCTCCCGGCCAAATTCGAGTAAACATTTTCGGATCCGAATATACTCTCGTTTCTGATAACGATGAAAATTATGTTTATAAAATTGCACAATATGTTGATGAAAAAATGCGCGAAACGGATCGCTCGCAGACATTAAAATCACCAATAAAAGTTGCAATTCTTGCGGCTTTAAATTTAGCGGATGAACTTTTTCAAGAGCGGCTTTACCGAGAAAAATTACTTGATCAGCTGAATGAAGAAGCAAGAAAAATGAATCGTTCCTTAACTGAACTCGTGGACGAGTAAGGTTATTATTTACTTTTACGAAACCCTGTATCTTATACATGGGTCTAAGTAAAGGACCAACACCATTATACTCAGGGAACTAACTCTGAGCGTCAAATGCATGCCTCCTTTGAGAGGAAGCGTAAACCGTTCAGGAGGTGCCCATCATGTCGAAAAAGGTTCTTTATCATTAGATCATGTTTAAGTACAGGGTTTTTTTTATTTTCATAAAATTAAGATAGAAAGCACACCTCCCCGTTAATCGGGATTCTGAGGAGGATCAATGAGCACAATTGTGATTGTACTGGCCGTTTTCGTTAGCATATTGTTTTTTTTCATCGGCTGGTTCGCGAACACCATACTGGGCAAAAAGGGGCTTTCCGCGGCGCGTCAAATGGCGGAAACCATACTCTTAGATGCAAAAGCTGAAGCAGAAAACAACAAAAAAGAGAAAATCCTGGAAGCTCAGGAAGAACTTTATCTTCTAAAACAAAAGCTGGAAGATGAGTTTAAATCCAAGAGAAATTCTTTAAATAAAATCGAATCGGAACTCGCGAATAAAGAGAATAACCTGGATCGCAAGGCGGATTTGATTTCTAAAAAAGACAGGGAAATTTTCCTACAGCAGCGGGATCTCAAAAACAAAGAAAATCAGATCCGGATTCGTCAGCAGAAACTAGATCAAATGTGGGATGAAGCCAATAAAAAATTGGAATCTATCTCCGGATTAACAAGGGAAGAAGCCAGGAAAATTCTACTTGATAATCTGATTGAAAACGCCAAAAAGGAAGCTTCCGGAAAGGTGTATAAGATTATCGAGGAAGCCACCAAGGAAGCGGAGTCCAAAGCAAAAAATATCATCATTTCATCGATTCAGCAAATGGCGGCCGATCATGCTGTTGAATCCACCGTCTCTATTGTAACTCTTCCCAGTGATGACATGAAAGGGCGTATAATTGGCAGGGAAGGGCGAAATATTCGCGCTTTTGAAACCGTAACCGGTGTGGATGTCATTGTTGATGACACTCCTGAAGCTGTGATCCTCAGCGGATTTGATCCGTACCGGCGGGAACTTGCCCGCATCACCATGGAAAAACTGGTAACGGATGGACGAATTCACCCAGGAAGAATTGAAGAATCGTATGAAAAAATAAAACAGGAAATGCACGAATATTTTAATGAATTGGGTGAGCAGGCCTTGCTTGAAACCGGTATCCACGGTTTGCATCCCGATCTGGTCAATATGCTGGGTAAGCTGAGATTCAGAACAAGTTATGGGCAGAATGTCTTGCAACACAGTAAGGAGGTTGCCATTATCTCCGGTATCATAGCCGCGGAACTGGGACTGGATGAAGTTTTAGCCAAAAGGGCAGGGATATTGCATGATATCGGACGTGTTGTTGAAAGACATACCGATGGCAATCACAGTAAGCTGGGTTATGAATTTGTTAAAAAATATGGTGAGCATCCGATTGTTCTGAATGCAATACTGGCGCATCATGGTGACGCCGAAGCTATTTCCCCGATTTCTGTCATCGTACAGGTCGCCAACGAAATCAGCAGTGCCAGGCCGGGTGCAAGAAGAGAAGTGGTTGAGAATTTTATACAAAGAATGCGCTCCGTAGAAGGAATCGCGGAATCATTTGAAGGTGTGAACTCCGCGTATGCCATTCAGGCAGGCAAGGAAGTACGGGTCATCATCGATCATGAAAAAGTTGATGATGGTGTAAGTTTTCAACTTGCAAACGACATTGCAAAAAAAATACAAACCGAAATTGATTATCCCGGTCAGATAAAAGTTGTTGTGATACGTGAATTCCGTTCAGTGGATTTCGCCTGATGTTGAACATTCTATTTTCCGGAGACATTGTTGGGGAAGATGGATTACAATTAGCTCTGGATCTGATACCAAGAATCAAACATGATTTTAAGATTGATTTTTGCATTGTCAATGGCGAAAACATACACCAGGGAAAAGGAATAACCGCGACTTCTGCCAAAAAATTAAGACAAATCGGGGTTGACGCTATCACGACCGGTAATCATGTTTGGCAAAAAGAGAGTGAAAAAATTCTGACCGATCAGAAGCTCAGAATACTTCGTCCGGCCAATTATCCTGAAGAGAATGCCGGGCTTGGATATGGAATCTGGCAATCTGGCCAGGGTACATCGGTAGCGGTGGTGAATTTACAGGGACGGAGCTTTATGAGTCCCATTGACTGTCCCTTCCGAAAAGCAGATGAGATATTATCTCATGTCCGAAAAGAAGCTATGGTGATTGTAGTGGATTTTCACGGAGAAGCGACAGCTGAAAAACAAGCGCTCGGATGGTATCTTGATGGAAAAGTTTCCGCGGTTCTTGGCACTCATACACATGTACAGACCGCGGATGAAAGGATATTGCCACAAGGTACCGCCTTTATCACTGACGCAGGGATGACAGGCCCTTTTGACAGTGTGATCGGCATGAAAACAGATACAGCCATAAAAAGATTCTTAACTCAGACACCGCATTATTATCAAATAGCGAAAAATAATGTTCGATTTAATGGTATTGTTGTAAAAGTTGACCAAAATACCGGAAAAGCAAACCAAATTCAGAGACTTAATTTTTCAAAGGCGGATTATGGAAAAAGGAAAAATCCTTGACGGGAAATTAGTTTCTCAACATGTCGCGGAGCGCGTACAGAAACAAATATCATATCTTAAATCTCATGGAGTGACTCCCGGACTGGCGGTAATAATCGTCGGCGATGATCCTGCATCACACGTTTATGTGAAACGAAAAGGAAAAACCTCGCAACAATTGGGGATGCGGTCTGAAACTATATATATGGAAAAGGAGACGCCCGAATCAGAGCTTCTTTCCCTGATCGATGAGCTGAATAAGAATAATGATTATAATGGAATACTGGTTCAGATGCCCCTTCCAATGCATATCAGTGAAGAGAAAGTAATTCTGAGGATCAGTCCTGATAAAGATGTGGATTGTTTTCATCCAAGAAATGTTGGTTTAATGGTTGCGGGAACTCCATATGTGCTGCCATGTACTCCCGCCGGAATCATTGAAATTCTTCAATATTACAACATTCAATCTGACGGCAAGCATGTCGTAGTGATAGGCCGAAGCAATATCGTCGGAAAACCAATGGCTAATTTAATGATGCAAAAAAATAAGAAGGGTAACGCAACGGTAACGATTGTTCACAGCCGGACGGTCAGTATTGAGCAATACACAAGGACTGCCGATATATTGATCGCTGCTATGGGGTACCCGGAATTTGTTAAGGGAGACATGGTAAAAGACGGAGTCATTGTCATCGATGTTGGTATGAACCGTGTTGACGCCGATAATGACAGGGGATACCGACTGACAGGTGACGTGGCCTTTGACGAAGTCTCCAAAAAAGCATCCTTTATTACACCGGTTCCCGGTGGGGTCGGTCCGATGACCATTTCAATGCTGATGAGCAACACTACAATCGCGGCTGCAAAGCAAAATGGAATTACACTTCCCGAATAACGGTATGACATTTCTGGTAGGTATCGCGTCATCTGTCGCCAGAGATCATTCTTACAGCTGGACGAAAACAATCAGTTACGCACGCCAGCTGAAAATTAATGTTGTCCAGTTATACCTTCCGGATTCTAAATATATCAATAACGCCACCCATAAAGTTTTGCCTGAACTTGAAAATTTCAAGGAAATTTACTTTCATCTTCCTGCTGACAATAATTGTATCCAACATATTCATACGGAAATGAAAAATCATTTATTTATCCAGCATGAACGTCTCATCGATCCCGGTCTTATAAAAAATATTCGTGATAATGAAGGATCTCTCGGAATTGAAAACGATAATCCCTTCGGGATCAGTACACATTTACATAGAATTAAAGAGGCGGCAAATCAGAATATTGATGTTCATGCAGTGATAGATCCATCCAGATATTATCATTATTTTCATCAAAAATTATCTGCAGAAATGATAACAGCAAAAATTATTGATGTTTTAAAATATTGTTCAACACATAATATCCCGGTAATTCTTCATATTATCGACCATGACCCATTTGACGCTCACCGGTCAAACTGGACACCTTTGTTTAAGGGTGTTATTCCCTGGCCGGAGATATTTGAATTTATAATCCGAAATAGAATTCAATTGAGATCGGTTATATTTGAATATGAAAATTTTGAACACACCAGGCAATCGATAGATAACCTGATCGATTGGTTCAGTAATTATCAGGAGAATTCATTTTAACGGAAACATTTCGATTTTAGATCGGTAAAATACCTAAGAAAGTTAATTTGTGAAGTAATATGAATACTTTATTTTATCTGGTTATTATAGTCGCGGTGCTTTTTGTGATCCAGGTAATCGCCTTAATACGGATGAGGCGAATTATTATTCAGTTGAACCAACTGCTAAGATCGATGGGTGTTATACAGAAAAAGGGACTAATAAAGCATACGGCCGTCGTTCCTAAAAACTGTAATAACTGTAAGTTCCGGCAAGCATTTATTCGCGTCAATCAAAGTTACAGCTCAGAAGATGAATTCTATTATCGCTGTAAAATTCACCAAATGGAAGTTGCCTTGAATCATAGCTGTGATAAATTCGCGCCCGATCCGGCTGTTTCTCCATAATTAAACCTGAATATTATTGATTATAATATCATACTTCTTTAAACTAATCAGAAAAACCAACCGGGATTAAATGCAGGATAATTCTTTCAATAAATTTCTTGATCCTAAAGTATTGTCTGCCCTAAGCAATCTTGAACTGGTTGCCCGGCGCGTCGTTGAAGGGTATCTCACCGGATTACACAAAAGCCCGTTTCACGGATTTAGTGTCGAATTTTCACAGCATAGACCCTACATGTCCGGAGACAGTCTGCGATTTGTAGATTGGAAGGTTTACGGACGAACGGATCGGTTTTATATTAAACAATACGAGGAAGAAACCAATCTTCGGTGTTATATTGTTTTAGATATTTCCAATTCAATGAATTACGGAAGCGCGGGTATAAAAAAATCGGCATATGCCACGTATCTGTCCGCATCGCTTGCTTATCTGATGATGAAACAGCGCGACGCCACAGGCCTCGTCCTTTTTGATGAAGAAATTCGCCAGTTACTGCCTCCAAGATCCGTTTTTTCATATCTCAACACGCTGCTTAAAGCAATGGAATCAGCCGCCCCGGGGAAAGATACGGACATCGGTTTCGTGCTTCATCAAATTGCGGAGAGGTTTAACCGGCGTGGTTTGGTCATTCTGATTTCAGATTTACTCGATGATCCCGCTAAAATTGTGGAGGGCCTGAAGCATTTCCGACATAATCAGCATGAAGTGCTTGTATTTCATATACTTGATGAACAGGAACAGAGTTTTTCCTTTAGCGGAGATGTTTTGTTCGAGGATATGGAAAGCGGAGAGCGAATTAAAACACAGCCTTGGTATATCAGGGAATCTTACAAAGAAAATTTTAGCAAATATCTGGATTATTTCAGACAGGAATTTAGTAATAACAGGATTGATTATCAGCTGTTGAACACTAATACTCCATTTAATAAGGCACTGACGGAATATTTAATCAAAAGAAAAAGAATGAGATAATGAAAAAGATTAAGCTGACTTCACTCGTATCATGCGCCGGCTGAGCAAGCAAACTTGATCCGGAGGTTCTGGACAGGATTCTTGCAGAATTACCCCAATACAATCATCCTGATTTACTGGTCGGTAATAATTCGGCTGATGATGGAAGTGTTTACAAGATAAATGATGATCTTGCTATCATTAACACAGTCGACTTTTTTACGCCGATTGTGGATGATCCGTTTCTTTACGGACAAATCGCGGCGGCGAACGCCCTGAGTGATATTTATGCCATGGGCGGCAAACCGATACTCGCGTTAAATATAATTGGATTTCCGGAAGGGGAATTACCTCCGGAAATTTTAAGAGAAATCTTAATCGGAGGAGCGGAAAAGGCCCGGGAAGCAAGTTGCGTCATAGCGGGCGGGCATTCAGTGAAGGATAAAGAACTTAAATACGGACTTGCGGTGACCGGAACCGTTCACCCTGAAAAAATATGGCGTAACAACACCCTTCAACCGGGGGACAGATTGGTTTTGACAAAGCCTTTGGGAACCGGATGCATTTCCACTGCACTGAAGGCTGACAAAGCAAAAAAATCAGATATTGATGAGATAATAGAGAGCATGCTTACTCTCAATAGCATCCCTGTGGAAATTCTGACTTCCGGGAATTACGATGTGCATGCCTGTACGGATATCACGGGATACGGTCTGGCCGGCCACTTAATTGAAATGATGAAGGGGAGTGATTGCAGCGCGGAAATAATGCTTAACAGACTGCCTAAATTCAGCCACATCGATGATTATATTTATAACCCCTTGTTCCTTCCGGGAGGGTTTCACAAAAATCGTGGTTTTAATCAACATTTTTTTCGATCGGGGCGAACACCGGATGATGACAGATATAATATTCTGTTTGATCCGCAAACAAGCGGTGGATTATTGATTGCAATGCCTAAAGATCAGGTCCGGCCATTTCTAAAAGAACTTTCCGGGAAATACAGATATGAAGGCAGGGAAATTGGTTTTGTGCCGGAGGATACGAAAGATCGATGTTTAGTTATAAATGAATCGTCTGATTAATCAAGATTTAGATCTATAAATTTTTCCCTGTTAAGCTGAAGAATAAATTTTGATACCCGCTCCCAGACAGAATCCATATCGGTTCCAAATTTATCTAATAATGTCTCGCCAATATTTTGTACACTGTTGTTACCGTCACAGTTTTGCCAGACAACGGAACCAAGCTCGTCCAGTTTTACCAGAAAATGTGGCGATTTCATAAAAGGGCCAATTATTTTTCTGGCGACGGGAGAAATAAATCTTGGTCTTTTGATGATGACCTTGCCGGAATCTTCATCCGTGTACCATTCCATAAGCGGTACCGGCCTGCACCTGAGTAAATCATTCATATTTTGAGGTTTCATACAATATAGTCCTGAAAAATATAATGACAGGCCCTTACAGACCTGTCATAGTTAATATTTACCGATTAAGAAATCTACTTTTTAGATTTATCAAGAGGAATCTTTACCAGAAGGTATCCAAGTCCGAGAAAAACAATGAGTCCTCCGATCGCGCTGGGTGACGATACGCCCAAAGTGTTGACCGCAAAATTCTTTAAACTGAATGTGCTTTCCGCAAGATTAGCTCCAAGAACGATAAACGCAAGAATAACCGCCATTAAAGCTTCGCCGGCGATCAGGCCAGATGAGAGAAGAACACCGTTATTTTCCGCTTTTGTACGTTGTTCAGGCGTGGCATCGCGTTTTTTTAGTATGGTATCAAGAATCCAGCGAATGATACCACCGACAAAAATAGCCGATGTGGAGTTAAAAGGAAGGTACATGCCAACCGCGATAAGCATCGGTGAAGGCGATTTTATAATAATCAACCCCACGGCGAACAACATACCGGCAATGACAAGCGGCCATGCCATTTCACCGCCAACGATGCCTTTGGCCATTAAAGCCATTAGACCTGCTTGTGGGGCGGGTAACTCCGCGCTTCCTATATGGTATACCTGATCCATCGCGATCATCGGAAAAACAAGCACTATAGCCGCGATAATGACACCGATAATTTCACCGGCCTCCATTTTCCATGGGGTGCCGCCTAATATATGTCCTACTTTTAGATCCTGTGTCATATCACCGGCAATTCCGGCGGATGTACAAACAACACCGGCCACACCGAGTACGGCCATAACACCATGATCTCCCGTTACACCTATAATGACAAGCAGGATGGCTGCTATAAGCAAAGAACTCAGAGTCAGCCCGCTTATAGGATTATTGGAGCTTCCAACCAGACCCACCAGGTAGCCTGCGACAGCCGCGAACAGAAAGCCGAGAATAATCATGACAACAGTCAACATTATGGCCCCACCGATAGACTGGGCGAAATAGTTATATAGAAAGAACAGGGGAATGGCGAGCGCGGCGATTGCTAAAATGACTTTTTTAAAATCGATGTCTATTTCAAGTCGGTTTACCGCGGTTTCATGATCCTGTTTTGCTCTCAAATCACGGACCGCTTTTGATATTCCGTTGATGAGTGAATCTTTGAGATTATAAAGTGTATAAAAAGCAGCTACAATCATGGTTCCAACGGCAAAAGGACGTATTTGGCGGAACCAGACTTCATCGGCGACATCCAACCAGGAATGCGTATCGGATACAAGATTTGCCAGAGCGGGATTGAGAAAGATGCCAAGAGGCACCAATACAAGCCAACCCATAACCGCACCTGAGAACAATACAGCTGAAACCCTGAGACCAACGATGAAGCCGACACCTGTTAACGCCGGGGAAGCTGCGGGGGTCTCAAGTAAAAATCCGCCGCCATAGTTAAATTCGGTACCTAACATAACGATTTTGGATTTGGCAAGGGTAAAGTAATCCCTTGTAGAGTCGGCGACTAACTGAATACCGTTTGAATTCTTGATCAATTCCCAAAGAGCGGCAAGTCCCATGCTGATAAAAACATAGCTCGCGCCCGTTTGACCCCCCTGACCCGCTTTGACAATTTCCGAAGCAGCCACACTCTCAGGAAAGGGGAGATCAGCTTCTTCAACCATGCTTCGTCTTAACAGAATGACGAACAAGACACCCAGCACACCGCCGATCAACATAATAAATGTGCTTTCCCAATAATGAAGCTCGTCCCAAACTCCGCTTATTACGAAAGCGGGAATCGTAAAAATGGCGCCCGCGACCAAAGCTTCACCGACGGAAGCAGTTGTTCGAGCGATATTTTCCTCCAGAATGGTCCCTCCGAATGAACGGAGAGCAGCCATGGCAACAACCGCGGCAGGAAAAGTCGCGGCTACCGTTAAACCTGCTTTCATTCCCAGATAAGCATTCGCGGCGCCCAAAACTATCGCCATCAGCACACCGAGAAAAATAGCTTTAAATGAGAATTCTTTCATGTCGATTTCTGCTGATACAAAAGGTTTAAATTCCTTTTTATCCATACTGAGTCTCCAGATTATAAGACGTATTATTTATAATGCACTGTGTCTTTAAATTACGGTAAAACAAAGAGATAAAACTACTTTAATTGAAGATAAAAATCAAGTCATATATATTTAAAAAAAGCAGGTAAAATTTAAGTTTTTCTTGCATTTAAAGTTATTATTTAAAATATTTAAAGTATTCATAGAAATTTATGTTTATGGGTTTTAGCTATGCAATATGAGGATGTTTATTATTCGATAGGGCAGGTTTCCGAAATGACAGGAATCCCTCAATCGGCTTTACGATATTGGGAGACTGTGTTTGATGTGCTTGATCCCAAAAAGTCTCCCGGCGGAAGCCGGCAATATTTAAAAAATGATATTGACATTATCTTTAAAATTAAAGATTTACTTTATGAAAAGGCATTTACAATAAAAGGCGCAAATCATCAGTTAAATCAGACTAAAACGGATTTTGAAGTGAAAAATACTACAAAAGTACAAAAAAAGGGCATGGATGATACTGATTTAAAAGAGAATAAAACAAAATCAAACGTTAAACCGGATCAGCAGGCAGAGAATAAGCTGATCGCAAAAACAATAAGTGAATTAAAAGAAATATTGAAAATATTAGAATGATTAAGATCTTATCGGGTTGCTTTTGAATCTATTCTTATTTAAATTCATGCCGTTCGGAGCGTAGCGCAGTCTGGTAGCGCACTTGAATGGGGTTCAAGGGGTCGCTGGTTCGAATCCAGTCGCTCCGACTATAACGGGGATTGGACTAACACAATCCCCATTTTTTTATTCAATTCCGGAATTTAAATCAAATCCAGACGTCTATGTATAAATATGATATACTCATCCCTGCCTATAATGCTCAAAGTACACTCCCCATATTGTTTGAGCAAATCAATCAGCTTGATGAAAAACCCGATACAATCTTTGTGGTCAATGACGGTTCAACCGACCTGACAGAGCAAATCGCTTTAAGTTCAGGGGCTAAACTAATCAGTCTGGAAGCAAATCACGGTAAAGGATTTGCGCTGAAAGCGGGATATAAGGCTTTTAAGGAACAGGGGAAATCAGATCTGCTTATTTGCCTGGATGCGGATCTTCAACATCCTGTAATTTCGGTACCGGATTTTCTCGATCACGCGAATAACCGAAATTCGAAAATTATCATCGGCAACCGGGAAAAAATTCCATCAAAAATGCCCGCGGCGCGTATAATTTCGAATCGTTTAACCTCGTCCATACTATCTCTTCTCACGGGCCAAAACATTAAAGACAGCCAATGCGGTTACAGATTGATCCATAAGAATGTTTTAGAAAAACTGGAACTTACGGAAGAAGGCTTTCAGCTGGAGAGTGAATTTATCATAAAAGCGGCACAACTGAATTATAAGATCGAATTTGTCAATATTCCCACCATTTATGCCGGCGGTAATTCCTATATCCATCATTTTAAGGATACGGTGAAGTTTATCCGGCTGATTTTAAGAGAGATCTATAAAAAATTATGATTTATAAGAACAAAGCAGACAAAATGATCTCCCGACTGCGTGAGATGGGGGTGAAGGACGAGAAGGTGCTTTCCGCGATGAGCGCGGTTCCGAGACATTCTTTTGTCCCGCAAGGGCTTGAATATCAGGCCTATGATGAAAAAGCGCTGCCTATTGGTTTTGGGCAGACAATTTCTCATCCGTATACTGTGGCTGTTATGACACAGGCTCTCGAAGTAAAAAACGGGGATAAAATATTGGAAATAGGGACCGGATCGGGATATCAGACGGCCGTATTGTGCCAATTGGGCGCTCAGGTCTTTACCATCGAAAAGATTTCCGCGCTTGGCGAGTTCGCGTCAAAGAACCTTCATCAATTTGGGTTTCACTATGTAATGAGGGTTGGGGACGGGACGCTTGGCTGGCAGAGCTACGCGCCTTATAACTCGGTTATCATCACCGCGGGGGCTCCGGTTCTGCCGGATGACCTTCTTGGGCAGCTGACTCCAAACGGACGACTAATTATCCCTGTTGGGGATAAAAAAGAACAGATATTAACGCTCTATTTGAAAGAAAACGATCATTTTCGAAAAATTGAACTCGAAAAATTAAAATTTGTCCCGCTTGTCGGAAAGAAGGGGTGGTAGAATATGAATCTCTACGGGGAAGAAAAATCCCGTTCACTGGCGCATAATGTTCGTCTGTTTTTTGTCGGCGTGGCGATGGGAATTGCCAACATTATACCCGGTGTGAGCGGAGGAACAATCGCGGTTGTATTCGGAATCTACGAAGAACTGATGGAATCTCTGGGGAATTTTCTTACCAACAGGGAAAAACGCTGGAGATATATAAAATTCCTGGTGATACTTTTTTTGGGGTCGGGGATTGCCATTGTCGTGTTTGCCCGCTTATTAAGCTGGGCTTATCAAAACTATGAGATGATGACGGTCTATTTTTTTATGGGACTTATTCTTGGAAGCATTCCTGTGGTCATCAGATCCCACCACGATATGAAGCCAAATTTAAGCAGAATAATTGTGTTTTTGGCAGGGTTAATCCTTGTCGTGATTCTGGCGTTGCAGCAAAATGATCCAACCGTTGCTAAAAATGCTGTTTTTGACTATACGGCCTATGGTTTAAGTGACTATATTTATTATTTATTCTCGGGGGCTGTGGCTGCCTCGGCGATGATCATCCCCGGTATAAGCGGCTCTTTTATTTTAATACTTCTGGGATCATATTGGGTAGTACTCAGTTCTCTAAATGATTTAACTACCATTTTGGTAGAATCCGGATTGACACCCGAGATGACGGTCAGATTGAGTATACTCGGATTTTTAGGAGCAGGGGTCGTAATAGGGATTTTTGGATTTTCTAAGTTAATGAGTATCGCTTTAAAAAAAGCACCGGCATTGACCATGTATGCCATTTTAGGTTTAATAATTGGTTCACTGTATCAAATTTATCCAGGCTTTAAAATAAATATGGACGGTTTTGGGGCGATTATTACTTTCACGGCCGGGATTCTCATCTCACTTAAATTCGGAGAAGAATGATCCGTAAGAAAAATAGCAAGAAATTATGTCGATAACCATAGCTTTACTTGACTTAATTATATATATCACTTAAATTTGCTTCTTCATTTTAATTCTAATCGTTCGGGGCGTAGCGCAGTCTGGCAGCGCGTACGGTTCGGGACCGTAAGGTCGGAGGTTCAAATCCTCTCGCCCCGACTTCTTTTTCCCGCTCAAAATAAAACATGGAGATAGAGGAATGGGGATTCCTTACAAGAATATAGAAAAAAAGTGGAAAAAATATTGGCAGGACAACCATACATATAAAGTTGATTTGTCCAAAACGGACAAAAAATGTTATTCATTGGTTATGTTCAGTTATCCATCATCGGACAAGCTGCATTTAGGTCACTGGTTTAATTATGGGCCGACTGATAGCTGGGCTCGATTTAAAAGAATGCAGGGCTATAATGTCTTTGAACCGATGGGATTCGACGCTTTTGGGCTGCCTGCTGAAAATTATGCCGTAAAAACCGGTATTCATCCTCAAATTACCACCGAAGAGAATGTGTCTTTTATCCGCGAACAGTTAAAAGCCATTGGCGCCATGTATGACTGGGACTATGAAATTAACACAAGCCACCCGGATTATTATAAATGGACTCAGTGGTTGTTTCTGAAACTATATGAAAAGGGTCTGGCTTATCGCTCGAAAGCGCCCGTTAACTGGTGTCCTAAGGATCAGACTGTTTTGGCAAATGAACAGGTTGTGGACGGCTCATGCGAACGCTGTGGAACGCTGGTCGAAAAACGGAATCTAACCCAGTGGTTTTTCAAAATTACCGATTATGCGGATGAATTACTCGAGAAACTGGATGAGCTTGACTGGCCTGAGAAGACCAAAGCAATGCAAAACAACTGGATTGGCAAGAGTTATGGGTTACAGATCAATTTCGGTGTTGACGGACCTTCCGGTGAGCAGATTAAGGTGTTCACCACAAGGCCCGATACGTTGTTCGGTGTTACTTATGTGGTACTTGCCCCTGAGCATGAACTTGTCGATCAACTAACCATCAATGAGTATCGCCATTCTGTCGATGAGTACAAATTGGAGGCATCAAGAACGACTGAAATCGATCGGGTAGCAACAACGCGTGAAAAAACGGGTGTCTTTACAGGCAGTTATGCTGTAAATCCGGTAAATGGCGAAAAAGTCCCTGTCTGGGTAGCTGATTATGTGCTTGCCACTTACGGAACCGGCGCGGTAATGGCCGTTCCCGGACATGATACCCGTGATTTTGAATTCGCGAAGAAATATGATTTACCCATTAGAAAAGTGATTCTCGAAGAAGGAAAAGATTCGCGCGAGGAACTAATTGAAGCATTTGTCGATAATGGAATAATGATTAATTCGGGGAAATATGATAATCTTTCATCCGCCGATTGTGTTCAAAAGATTGGTGATGATTTAAGCGTTGACAAAAAAGCTCAGTGGACTATACAGTATAAACTGCGCGATTGGCTTGTAAGCAGACAGAGATATTGGGGGGCTCCAATACCCATCATCCATTGTGATGCCTGCGGAGAAGTACCCGTTCCTGAAAGCGACCTGCCGGTTATACTCCCTGAAGATGTCGATTTTAATCCAAAAGGACAGTCACCGCTCTCCACATCTGAATCTTTTGTAAATACGACTTGCCCGAAATGCGGGGCACCCGCAAAAAGGGAAGTGGACACAATGGATACATTTGTATGTTCATCCTGGTACTATTTAAGATATCCTGATCCGGTAAACAGCAAAGAGCCATGGAATAAGGAGCTCATCAACAAGGTATTGCCTGTTGATAAATATGTCGGCGGCGCGGAACATGCCACCATGCATCTGCTGTATTCCCGTTTTATCACAAAAGCTTTACGAGACATGGGGTATCTTTCATTTGACGAGCCATTTTTAAGTCTTGTACACCAGGGGGTGATAAAAGGTCCGGATGGTATGCGGATGTCAAAATCCAAGGGAAATGTTGTCAATCCGGAAATCTATCTTGAAAAGTACGGCGGCGATGTATTCCGGATGTACCTTATGTTCGGATTCGCCTATACTGACGGCGGCCCCTGGGATGATTCGGGAATTACCGCGATTGACCGATTCATCAAGCGCGTGTGGCGTTTTATGGAAACCGCGGAGTCATTTTTTCAAGCAACCGGAAACGATACTATTTTTGACGCCCCAGAAATAAGTCTTCGCAGAGTAATGCATAACTCAATTAAGGGCGTAACACAAGATACAGAGCGATTCCATTTCAATACTTCCGTAAGCCGGATCATGGAATTAACCAACGAACTTTATAAATATGTTCAGGACCGGGATTCGGGCAATTATAACAGGGAATTGTTGCAGGAAGCAAAGACGAATCTTATACTGTTGCTGGCTCCCTTTACCCCGCATCTCGCGGAAGAACTATGGGAACAAGCAGGTGGGAAAAGTTCGGTTTTTGATCAGAAATGGCCTGAATTTGAAGATGAATTCCTAAAGGTTGACGAAATTTCCTGGGTGATTCAGGTTAATGGTAAAATTCGGGAACGTTTACAGGCGAGCGCAGATCTTACGAGAGATGAAGCGCAAAAAATGGCGCTGACTCATGGCCGCATTCCTGAATGGATTGATGGAAAAACAATCAAAAAAGTGATCGTTGTGCCCAAAAAACTTATCAATATTGTTGTAACGGGCTAATGAAAAGATATAGCTTAAAACCCTGATTGTAGTACATAAAGAACAATCAGGGTTTTTTATTTAACAGGATAGGACTGATTTTCAGGGAGAAAAACTTAGAAGTGACAGGAAAGTTTAATCAGGGCAAATACAGCCGGATCCTGCTATTTATATTTACCTTCGCTGTTTTAGCAATTTTTCTTAAGGATGACCCGGAACTTTTCCGGTTAACCGCAATCTTATCTATTCTTCTGATGATTCTACACTACGTTTTTATGAAAACTTTCGGAGAAAAAATATATCTATATCAGAACAGCATCACAAATACATCGTTAATATTTATTATAACATTTGTTGTAATAATCATTTCATTGTCTTTATTAATTGCTTCTCCAGGAAATCTAAAGTTTTGGTTGATATTATTTATAGTTGCGCTAATACTGTCAGTCATTGTTATAACGTCCCCGATTAAGCAGAATGTCGTTTGGATTCCGGTAGGGATTTCTATTGTATTAAGTATTTATATGACAGCGGATAACAATCTGATTATACAAACAATTTTTGCAATACTGTTGGCTCTTATCGTCATCGTATTTAGTTACTACGCAAAATTTCTTACCATAAGCGGCGCGTTGATGACATTTTTACTGGCCATTTGCATTTTTGGGCTTGGCGGTATTAAATGGGCGGCACCGATTCTAACTTTTTTTGTATTGTCTTCCATATTGAGTAAGATAGGGAAGGGGATCAAGACCAGGTTTGAGGACACCTTTGAGAAAACCGGTATCAGAGACCAGATGCAGGTGATAGCGAACGGAGGCATTGGTGGAATTATAATCATTCTAAATTATTTTTATCCATCTGAAGCATTTTACCTGTTATATATGGTATCAATGGCAGTCGCCACGGCCGACACCTGGGCCACGGAAATAGGCGTATTATTTAATGGAAAAACACGTTTAATTACTAATTTCAGAGAGGTCGCGCCCGGAGTTTCAGGAGCGATATCCGTTGCCGGAACAACCGGAGCCTTGTTGGGCAGCCTTATTGTAGTATCATCCGGAGCGTTATTCATAGCAAATAACACATTCATGTTATATTTTTCACTTGTGTTTTCGGGGTTGATAGGGAGTACTTTAGACAGTTTCCTCGGCGCGACGCTCCAGTCTCAGTATCATTGTCGTATTTGCGGGAAATACACCGAAAAGACGTTGCATTGCGACGCTGAAACAAAACTGGCCTCCGGTTATAAACTTATCAATAATGACACTGTTAATATTTCATCAGCAGCTATTACCGTTATATTATTTTATATTTATTTTGAATTTATTTATTTTCCGCAAATTATATTATGATTGACTTGATCTTCTTCAGTAATTCATTCCGGAAAGGGATGAAGAGAATCGGCTCCATAGTAAAAAGGCAGGAAGAGTAAAACCATCATACCATGTAAGGGATCCGAGAGGACACGCATATTGACTGTATTTATATTAATGTTATATAATATACATTATGTAAACTAACATATTAATTTGAAAATTCTCTGGTTCAGGTTCTATGCGGGCCATTGTTGACGGGTATGGTGTATTGCAAATTCCATTTTACTCGCTTGTCCCCTTCTGTTTTCTTTCTATTCTTATTTGCCAGATTGCTCTGTTTTATTTAAATTATTAAAAAAAGGAGAAAATTATGGATAAAGATTCAGTTGTTGTAGAGTATCTAAAAATTTATTTTCGAAGTCATCCGGACCTTGTCCCGGACGACGCGGACAAAGCATTCGAATTGTTTCAGAAGATGCATAAAAAATACAAGAATAAATTTATGGATGATTTTAAGCAAAAAAGTGAAAAATTTGTGGATAAGTTTTTTGACGATAAGGATAAAAACAAATATTATTGATCAGGCGACTGTGATTACAAATGCTCCGATCAGGATTAATAGTGTTCCTGTGATTGTTTTAAAGTAATTTTTTTCCTTAAAAAAGATAAATCCGATAATACTGCTTATCAAAATGCCTGCTCGTTTGAACGAGATGACATAAGTGACAAAAGCATATTTAATTGCCGTCAACTGAGACAGGGCCAACACAGTACTAACAAGGACCAGTAATGCAATAACAAAGAGTAATGAGTAATCGTAGTTTATCTCCCGCCTGCTCCCTGCTCTCTCCTTTTTTCTTATCTGTCTGTAAATCAATAGATAAGCTACACCAAGCGCCAGATGAATGGTTGTCGCATACATTTCCGGTGAGCTTGCAATGACGGCGATTTTTTCAATGCTCGCTGAAATACTCCATAAAAAAGCCACCATAATCACATAAATTATGCCTTTTTCATCTGTAATGAACCGTAATCTTAAAGATAAATTCTTTTTCTTCCATTCCTGGGGAAGTTGTAAAATAAAACTACCGACAACAATTCCAAGAACACCGGAAAACTTCGCCAATGTGATACTTTCACCAAGGATAATGTAAGCTGTGAGTACGAGAAATAAAGGAGTAAGACCGACAAAAGGCATCACGAGAGATAGCGGAGAAAGCATGATCGCCTTCGTCAGCAGTGAGAAAGCGATAATATTAATAATAAAACTGATCAGAAGTGACGGTAAAAATCTCTGAATATCAATTTCTTGCCATGGTGAGGAAATAGAGAGCAGTAATATAAATACACCGGTACACAAAAATAAATATTGCAGTATTCCGAACTGATGCAATTTTCGACTAAGAATTTTTATGAGTATGACCTGAAATCCGAAAGATATTCCGGTCAATACAGACAATAAAATCGCATCAGATGGGAACATCAATCATTTTTTGACGATTTATTTTTGCTTCCGATCGCGGATCCGTCACCTTTTCTGGTAACCGGAGACTCAAAAGGTATCCCTTTGACTTTTTCATA
Organism: Calditrichaceae bacterium; assembly: GCA_050173015.1. Lineage (GTDB taxonomy): Bacteria > Calditrichota > Calditrichia > Calditrichales > JBFXGD01 > JBFXGD01. The sequence continues at coordinate 236,724 of JBFXLE010000002.1, read as the reverse complement.
GAGTTCTTCCCGGTAAATTTCAATTTGCCGGGGAGCCTCGATTCCCAGCTTCACCTGATTACCATCAATATCAACAATAATAATACGTACTTCATCGCCAATGGTGATTGCCTCACCCAACCTCCGTGTCAAAACAAGCATACATCTCCCCCTTTTTTAAGATAATATCCACTTTGGTTTACGTTTTTCTATGAATGCCTGGATTCCCTCAATGAAGTCTTCGGTCTCACGGAATCCAGCGTTTATATTTGCCGTTCTATTTAATTCAGATTCAATATCACCAAAGGTGAAGCCTGACAATAATTGCTTGGAAGTACTTATAGCCATCGAAGAATTCATTCCTAACTCTCCTGCCAATTCGTCAATACTCTTGTCGAGAGCAGGTACACTTACAAGTTTATTGATCAAGCCAATATCAACAGCTTCTTTTGCTGAAATTATTTTTCCGGTCAACAACAATTCCCTGGCTTTGCGCTCCCCCACTTGTCTGATCAAAAACACAGATACAAGCGCGGCCACAAATCCAATTTTTACTTCAGGATATCCGAAGCGTGCATTGTCTGTCGCGATTATAAAATCGCATACACTTGCGAGTCCGCAGCCACCGGCGAGTGCAGGACCATCGACTGCGGCAATCACAGGTTTGGGATGAGAATAAATTTGATAATACAAATCAGCCAAAGAAAGAGAATCCTGTATATTTTCTTGCCGACTGTAACCCTTTAATTCCTTTAAATATTCCAAATCAGCCCCGCTGCAGAATGCTTTCCCCGCCCCCCTGATGATTATGGTCCGTATATCTTTGACGGAAAGTGACCATTTTAGAACGCTTTTTAGTTCATCCACAAGTATTTTATTAAGCGCGTTACGCTTTTCAGGACGATTTAAGGTGATGTTTAACCTGCCATCCTCCACTGTTGACTTTAAATACTTGTGAGAATCACTTGTCATCATGTCTGCAGGACCCCGGGATTAAATCGCATACTTTTAATTTCAGGATTTTTACTTACGGCTTCAAGTGATACAATTAACCAATCACGTGTTTCCCGGGGCAGAATTATTTCATCTATCCAAAGACGCGCGGCTCCATATCGGGGATCCATCTGCTCAGTGTATGTCGCTTTGATTGATTCAAGCAATTCGCTTTTATCGTCTTCACTTAATTTCTTGCCTTCCCGTTCCAGCTGTCTCACTTTAATATCAAGCAACGTATTTGCAGCCTGGGCGCCTCCCATCACTGAATATCTCGCGGTAGGCCAGGCAAAAATAAAATTTGGCGAGTAGGCTTTTCCGCACATCGCGTAATTGCCAGCTCCGAAGGTTCCTCCGATTATAAGCGAAATCTTAGGTACAATTGAATTCGAAACGGCATTGACCATCTTCGCGCCCGCTTTGATAATTCCGCTGTATTCTGCGTCTCTGCCCACCATAAATCCATTAACATCATGAATAAAAAGCAATGGAATCTTATTCTGGTTGCAGTCCATAATAAATCTTGCGGCTTTTTCGGCACTTTCTGTATATATCACACCGCCAAACTGGGGTGGTTTCCCTTTTATCATCACATGTTTTTTCTGATTCGCCACAATCCCCACCGGATAACCTCCGATATGTGAATAACCGCAAACCAGTGTTTTTCCATAATCTTTTCTGTACTCAACAAATTCGCCGGCATCCACAATTCTCGCGATTATTTCATGTATTTCATATTCTTTCAGTGAGTCCAGTGGCATGGCTTTATGTAATTGTTCTACAGGGTATTTAACAGGGCGGCTTTCGACTTTTCTAACGAAAGATTCATCAAAGTTTCCCATCTGCTTGACCAGCTTGCGTATATGTTTTATCGCGGATGGATCATCTTTTTCCTTAAAATCAATTGTACCGCTTGTTTCGGAGTGCATCGCCGCGCCGCCGAGCTCTTCAGCTGATATAACCTGACCGATCGCTGCTTTTACCAGTGCCGGTCCTGCTAAAAACAACCCGCTTCCTTCTGTCATCAAAATTTTATCCGTCATGACTGGCAAATAGGCTCCTCCGGCAACACACATACCCATAATAGCCGTAATTTGGGGAATCCCCTTTGAAGACATTCGGGCATTGAGATAAAAAACACGGCCAAAATCGTCCTGATCGGGAAACACATCTTCCTGGAGCGGTAAAAAGATTCCCGCTGAATCGACCAGATAAATGGTCGGCAAATGATTCTCATACGCGATGGTTTGCGCGCGGATCACTTTTTTGGCGGTCATCGGAAAAAAAGAACCGGCTTTGACCGTGGCATCATTTGCAATAATCATAGTGAGTCTGTTTTCAACATATCCAAGTCCGGCAATGGTCCCGGCCGCTGGCGCGCCTCCCCACTCTTCATACATGCCGAATGCTACGAACAGCCCGAGTTCATAAAAAGTTGATCCGGAGTCGATCAATAAATCAATTCGTTCCCGCGCGGTAAGACGATTTTTTTTATGTTGTTTCTCAATATTCTGCTCTCCGCCACCGAGCGATATTTGAGACCGTTGATCCCGAATCAGATTTATTTCATTTTTCCACAATTTCGCATTTTCAATTGCGAAAGGTGTATCTATTTTGAGAGAGCTCACTATTTGATCGTTGTTATTTTCATGCTGAATGGCCAATTTGCCTCCCTGATGGCGCGATGATTGTCAAAAAGATCAATTGAATCAAATATCAAAGTAAGACTTGGGATGAAACAAACTTCCTGTATCGTAAAAAGCAAGAAATCGGATAGTTCAAAATAATCATATTCAATTATTTTGTCAAGAATATAATCATTTACCCTCTTCCAGAAATCCGGCTAACAGCGCACGAAAATCATCACTATAACTTTTTGTTTTTATTGAAAAAGGAATAATGTGATGCTCAGTGAATACTTTTTTGAATGAACTGATTTGACCGGCTAGTTTTGATTTTGAAATTTTATCTGCTTTAGTCAATATAATGATGTATGGAATTTCAAAATAATCAAGCCATTCGGACATCTGCAGGTCGTTTTTCAACAATTCATGCCTGGAATCAATTAATAAACACACCAATCTCAGCTTTTCATTATCCTTGAGATAAGATTCCAGCATCTCCTGCCATTTTTTATATTCAGTTTTCGAAATTTTTGCATATCCATATCCCGGCAAATCAACCATATAAAAAAAATCGCTAACGTTAAAATAGTTTATTAATCTTGTTTTACCGGGTGTAGATGAAGTTTTTGCCAGATTCTTTTGATTAGATACCGCGTTAAGCAGAGATGATTTGCCCACATTTGACCGTCCGACAAATGCTATTTCCGGAAGATTCAATTCCGGCTTATCAGAATCGGAAACCATGCTTTTGACAAAACTTACCCTGTTAAATATATCAATGTTAGCCATAAAATTATTTTCAATAGAAACTGAAAGAAGGAGACATTTACGCCTCCTTCAGAATTTCATTAATTAATTATTTTATTAAGGAATTTAATTTTTCAAGAATTACTTTTTTCGGAACGGCTCCAATGATCTGTTCTGCCGCTACACCGTTTACAAAGATTAGTAAGGTTGGGATAGAACGGATTCCATAATTCATAGATACCTGTGGATTACTGTCAACATCGAGTTTACCGACTTTTAATTTGTCTTTATATTCCACAGAAATATCCTCAATGATTGGCGCAATCATCCGGCACGGAGCACACCATTCCGCCCAAAAATCAACAAGTACGGGTGTATCTGATTTAATAACTTCCTGCTCAAAATTTTCATCATTTAGTTCAACATAATTTCCCATCACACCTCCAAGATTATATAGTTAGAGCAGTACCATAACAGAATATCCGTTACATCCTGCAAATGGAATTTTATTCAAAATTAATAGCATAAATTCGGTATTAAATTATTGTTAAATACTAAGATATTTTTCGAATAGATTATGGATCTTCCCCCAATTTCAAATAATTTTCTATAAGCTATGAACAAACTTTTTAGTCGTTCTCACCAAGTTTGATAATTTTTGCTCTGATTTTTGCTGTACCGCCGGAAATCATATCAATTTCCTTGGCAGCAGCATACGACAAGTCGAGGATCCGATTTTTCACGAACGGTCCGCGATCATTTATTCTAACTACAACACGCTTTCCGTTAGATAAATTCTCCACTTCGAGTACGGTATCAAATGGCAGCGATTTATGGGCTGCCGTCAATTTATACATATCAAACACTTCACCGTTTGCGGTAAGCCTACCATGAAATTTCTTTCCGTAATATGAACTAATCCCTGTTATTGACTGTGTGGGTGAAAATGCATCACTTTGATAAGCAGTTCCTCTGCTGAATCTGCGATCTGAACTGCATCCGCTAAGATAAAACAAAAACACGAAAAAATATATTAAAATGTTTGATATATTTTTTTTTCGCATAAAATCAACCATTCCTATTTATCAAATATCTGTTTTAAATTCTTGTCAGATGAATCACTTGCTGCGGGAATGGGCTGATTAACAGACTTCTCCATTTCTGCATCTCTTCTTAATTTGTTTTTCAACAAATTTTTCTCATCCATCACCGATTTATTCCCGGGTTCATTCCGGAAATCCTTTTCCGGGATTTTTTCTTCATCAAGGTCTTGAGCGGCATTTTCCGGTTTCGAAGGTTCAGATTCAGGCACCGCTTTTTCTATAACCGGTTCTTTAATTTTAAGTTTTGCTATTTTTGTATACTTGCTGTCCGGATAATCATTGGCCAGCAATGAGTATTGTTCGATGGCCATTGGAATATTCTTCAGATAATTTTCATAGATATAGGCCCTTGCGTAAATGGATTTCACAGTCCATTCTTCCGTATTTTCGGATTTAACAATTCGCTCAAGCAATCCCAGAGCTTCCGTGTACTGTTTTTTTGAAATAAACTCTTCCGCCTGAGCGTAAAGCGCCATGACTTTTTTGTCGTTTCCGGTTTCTCCGGGTTGCGGTATTTTTTCCATTTCTCCCGCCAGCTTTTTCCCATAAACACTGTCACGGTAGTGGAAAAGGATAAACTGTTTAACGGAATCTGCTTTTACACTGTCCTTCTCCAAATCATTATAGATATAATATAAGGCAAAATGCGCTTTTGGGGTCAGAAGACTGTCTTCAAAAGTTTTAACAAATCTTTCGTAAGCGCTCGCGGCGCTGTCACCATGCTGATATTTTAGGAGAAAGTATTCACCAAGGGCAAAACTATTGCGGAGATGACTCTTTTCGACTTCTTCCGGTGATCTGGAAACGGCAACTTTTTTAGAAACTACCTTTTTTTGAGTCTCAAATTCCTGAATTTGTTTTGTTGTGTCTTTAATCGCGACTTTCACATCAATTGTGTCACGGCTTGTTTCTACACTGTCTATCAAAACAGAGTCACCCACTTCCAGGCTGTAAAGATCTCTTCTGTCTTTTATCAACTGGTCTCTTATTTTAATATATTCCGCGAGAAGAGCTGACCTGGACGATGCTTCTTTATGCGCTTCGGAATTTTGAAACTGCGTTCTTACACCATCATATTTGACTTTTGCGCTGTCATAATTTCCATATTCAAACTCATAAAGTTGACCAAGATAAAAAGACGCCATCGCCGCCCCTTCGCTGCGGGGATATTTTTTCAGAACATCCTCATACGCGTTTCTGGCAAAGTCCACATCACCTTCGTATTCATAGGTATTTGCCAACCGTGTTTCGATTTGAGAATATTGTTCTTTAAACCGCTGGTTCCTGAGCATCGCTTTTAGGGTCATTTCAGATTCCTGAAATTTTTCCAATTCATTCAGTGCATTTACTTTTTGTATAAGCGCTTCGTATTCCTTAAGCGCGGGCACATCATATTTTTTTATCTTATCATAATTGAAAATAGCGTTATCGAATTCACCGGATTTAAAAAATGATTCCGCTATCAACAACTGCGCATAACCCGCTATTTCATTATCTGAAGTGACCTCAATACATTTTTCCAGATTTTCGATCGCAAGTTTATAATTTTTTTCTTTAAAATAAAGCTCGCCCAAATTATACAACGCTTCTGCCGCGATATTCTTCGATACCTTGCTCTTAAGAAGCTCGTTGAGTGTATTTAGCGCTTCCGTGTCATTACCGGTGTTTATATATGTTTTTGACATCCATAACTTAGCTTCAGGTGTAAACGGGCTGTTTTTATATTTTAAAAGGAATTGTTTGAAGATATGTTCAGCCTGATCATATTCCGTCAGCAGAAAATGTGATTTTCCGATCAACAAAAGAGCGTCATCAGCGTATTTACTGCTGTCGCCGTAGGAGTTAATCAATTTCCAGCATTTGTCAATGGTTTTGTTGTAGTGATTTTTTATATCTGCGGGCAAGTCCTGGCCCGATTTTACTTTTTGTTGCTTAACCTGCGCGGCTTTAAAGTTCTGTTTAGCATTAAAAAAAGTATTATAGTATGCGCAACCAGTCATTACCGCCAGAAGAAGAATTAACAAATATTTTACTGAAAATGATTTCAATAGAGATCAGTCCTAAATAAGTGGATTTTTTGTTAACGCATTTTATCCAGCGCCATGATCAACAAAGGCAGTATTTTCCCCGTTTGACCTATCAGTGATTCATCCGCGTTATCTGTTAAAGGAGTTTTTTCCGCATTTATTTCCACTATGTATGCTCCGTTTCCCTTAGCAATATAGGGCAGAGACGCAGCAGGTTCCACGACAGCTGAAGTACCAATTGAGAGGAACACTTCACAGGTCGCGGCAGCCTCCTGAGCCTGGTGTAATCGTTGCGGATCCAAATGTTCCCCGAATAAAACAACATCCGGTCTCATAAAACCACCGCATTGATGACATCTGGGTATGGATTCCGTCTTTGGGAATCCGTCAATCCCCTCAATACGCTCACCACAGTCAATACAGTAAGAATTCATAATATTACCGTGAATCTCCAGGACATTTTTATTCCCGGCGATTCTGTGTAAATTGTCAACATTTTGCGTTATCAACGTAAAATGCTCAAAAAAGTTTTCCATATCCACTAAGGCATAATGTCCCAGATTAGGCTTCACTTTCTCCAGAAGCTCCCGCCGCCAGTTATAAAATTTCCAGAAAATTTCAGTATTATCTCGAAGAGATTGCGGTGTAGCAAGTTGCTGGACATCATAGTTATTCCAAAGCCCATCCTTACCTCTGAATGTCGGCACCCCACTCTCTGCCGAGACGCCCGCTCCGGTCATGATTGTCAGCTGAGACGCGTGTTTTAGGCGAAGTAATAATTTTTCAGAAAACATCCGGTTTATCTCCGTTTATCAAAAAACAACAGTTAACAAGTTCCATCTTGTTATTTTTTTTATGAATGCAGGTACTTTTTTAATAAAACAAAATTTTGACTTCAGATCAAGAGAATAACCCCATATAAAATTTTAATTTTCCAGCGGTTTTAGACGAGCAGTGAAATGTCTTAAAAAATCCGGCGCATATTCAATGGTCAGTCCCTTCAGATGATTGCGATTCCGGTAAAGCTCTGCGATTGATTCAGCAACGTATTGCATGTGCATACTGGTGTAAACTCTTCTTGGAATGGCAAGCCGGACGAGTTCAAGCTCCGGATATACCGTTTTACCTGATTCATGATCATTATGCGCAAACATAAGACTTCCTATTTCAACGGCCCGGATCCCCGCTTCCGTATATAGCGCGACAATTAACGCTTGTCCCGGAAATTGAGATTGTGGAATATGCGGTAAAAATCTTTTCGCGTCAATATAAACAGCGTGTCCGCCGACCGGTTTTACTATCGGGATGCCTTGTTCCATCAGCATCTCACCAAGATACCGGGTTTGATTGATACGGAATTCCAGGTAATCTTCCTGCAATACCTCCCTTAATCCCCGTGAAATCGCTTCCAAATCTCTTCCGGCAAGGCCACCATAGGTGGAGAAACCTTCTATCAGGATCAGCATATTAGTAATTTTTTCAGAGAGTTTTGAGTCGTTCAGGGATAAAAATCCGCCAATATTCACCAGGCCATCTTTTTTCGCGCTCATTGTGCAGCCATCACCATAGCTGAACAATTCTCTCGCGATTTCTAAGATAGACTTGTTTTCATAGCCCTTCTCGCGTTGTTTTATGAAATAACAGTTTTCGGCGAAACGGCAGGCATCAAAAAACAAAGGTATTCCGTGTTTCTTTGCCAGCGCGCTCACCGACCGGATGTTTTCCATGGCAACGGGTTGCCCGCCACCGCTGTTATTTGTTATTGTAATCATGATTAAGGGAATACGCTCTTTTCCGTAGCTTTCAATGGCGTTTTCTAATTTTTTTATATCAATATTACCTTTGAACGGATATTCTGAATCCGGATCCAGCCCTTCATCGATTACACAGTCCAGCGCTTTTGCCTTATTGTGTTCAACATTCGCGCGCGTTGTGTCAAAATGGATATTATTCGGGACTACATCCCCCTCCTTAAGAATGGTTGAAAAGAGTAGATTTTCAGCGACGCGGCCCTGATGTGTAGGGATTACATGTTTAAATCCGAAAATATGCTGAACTGTTTCTTCAAAATGATAATAATTTTTACTTCCTGCATATGATTCGTCTCCCATCATTATTCCGGCCCATTGATTATCACTCATTGCCGAAGTGCCCGAATCCGTGAGCAGATCAATAAAAATCGATTCCGCGGGAATTAAAAATAAATTATATCCGGCTTCTTTTATAAGCCTTTCCCGCTCTTCCTTTGTGGTTGTTTTTATCGGCTCGACTACCTTTATCCTAAATGGTTCTGCAGGGAATTTCATATCAGTCTCCTTAATTTCTACAATAGCCAGAAATACGCTATATCAATAAACGCTTTCATAAGATGGCGGTTTCAGTTTTAGGATCAAAAAAATGTATTTTTGTTAAATCGAAAAAGATATCAATTTTGCTTCCCAGTTCAATCTCACCGGATGAAGTGCTTCTCATAACCAGATTTGAATCGCCGGTTTTCATATAAACATAAGTCTCATTCCCCATTGATTCTATTACTTCAACTTCTGTATTGACGGCAGACGATTGTTTATGATCAGAAATTCCATTAACAATGTGTTCCGGGCGTATTCCCATAATTATATCCGCGCGATTATAATCTGAGAGCAAACCTGAAGACTCCTTACCAAGTTTCACCTGAAATCCGTTTGATGAAAAATAAATTTGATCACCTATTTCAAGCTTTCCTTTAAAAAAATTCATGGCGGGACTTCCAATAAAACCCGCGACAAAAACATTCACCGGTTTATTATATATATTTAATGGCGTGTCGATTTGCTGGATAAGCCCATCCCTCATTACAACAATGCGGTCCCCCATGGTCATTGCTTCCACCTGATCGTGTGTTACATAAATCATCGTTGCGCCAAGACGCCGGTGTAATTTTTTTATCTCAATACGCATCTGAACTCTCAGCTTTGCATCAAGATTACTCAATGGTTCATCAAATAAAAACACTTCCGGCTTTCTGACGATTGCTCTTCCCACCGCTACCCGCTGTCTTTGCCCGCCCGATAAGGCTTTCGGCTTCCGATCGAGATATTCCCTGATCCCGAGTAATTCGGCTGCTTCTGAAACTCTCTTTTTTATCTGGTCATCGGGAAATTTTCTTAATTTTAGCCCAAAAGCCATATTGTCGAAAACTGTCATATGTGGATACAACGCGTAATTTTGAAAAACCATGGCAATGTTTCGGTCCTTTGGAGGAATATCATTCACGACTTTATCACCAATTAAAATTTCACCGTCGCTAATTTCCTCCAGACCGGCAATCATTCTTAACAAAGTAGATTTTCCACAGCCGGATGGCCCGACGAGAACAATAAATTCTTTGTCTTTGATCTCCAGATCCGCTTTACTGACAGCGGTTACATCCTTATCATATACTTTGCTGATACTATTTAACTGAACTGACGCCATGTTTTATCCTCAGGTCTTTATTAATACCGGTAAAACAACTCCAGGGCAACCGGCATTAGGGCCAGAGCGCTTATTCCAATGGTACTGAAATATGCGACCCGGTTTAATTGCAGAATATAGTTCATATTTAACTGTAAATTAATTACAGTATTTTTTATTGATAATATTAATAAGCTGAATAATTGACTACTGACACCCAACAAAAAGATGAATACCCACAATAGTCCGGTAAACCCTCTCCTGTAACTAAACAGTTCGATAAAGGACTGCGCTGAACCGGCCTGTGAAGCAGTATGAGTTAATATCAGGTACAGGCTTAACAATAGAGATAAGACAAGAAAAATACCATAAATTCTAAAATTTAACAATGTTCTTCGTTTTTGAAAGCGATGATATAATAAACTGTAAAGAAGTATTGATATGAATAATCCTGAGGCAATTTCAAGCTTATACGGCCAATTTTGAAAATTTTTATAATCAAGAATCCGTTGAGCGGAATTATTCACTAAAAGATAATAATCAACGCTTACAATAAACAAAACCAAATAGGCGATATCGAAAATCAGAAAATATTTCAGAGTACGCAATGATTTTCTAAGAAAAGAAATTTTATGATCGGTGTTAATTCTAAAGTAGTATGAAATCACAAATGCCAGGAAAATAATCACAAAAAGGATAATGATGTTTCCGGTATATAATGCGATAGTCATCATATCCAGATCGGGTTTAAAATCGCGAGTTGATATTTCCATTGGAAAAATGAAAACGGTTAAAAACTTTGACAAGATTAGGATGATCAGGAAAAAAAACAATAATCGTAGATACAGAACACGTCGATTATTATCCTTATCCGAGGAATTTCCATTGCTTTTAACTTGATTGGTTAGATGCGATTTGCTTAACATATGATGCAGAAAACTTACCATAAAAATGGATAATGAGGCACTGATCAGTGATCCAAATATCCCGAATTCAAAAAACAAAGCAGGCATTCCTAAATGTGGGTTTTCTGTTTAAATATTTTTCTAAAAACATCCTGTAATATCTGACAGGCTGTATCAATATCTGATTTTTGAACAATTAAGGGAGGCACAAATCTCAATGTCTTACCACCGGCGACATTAAAAATTAGTCCCTGCCCGATCGACTCTTTCATTATTTCTTCCGCGTCACCTTTAACTTCCAACCCGAGCATCAGCCCTCTACCGCGAACATCACGCAAATAATCACTAAACTCAGACATCAGATTGTTCAGGCATTCCATAAAATATTGCCCGTTTTCACGGACATCGCGCAGAAAGGACTCTTTTGAAACCGTATTGACGGCGGCTAACCCCGCGGCGCACGCGAGCGGATTTCCACCATAAGTAGTGCCGTGCTCACCCTTATCAAATACATTTTCCAGTTTTTGATTAACTAAAAATGCCCCCAGTGGCAGCCCTCCGCCAAGTCCTTTTGCCGTTGCGATGGCATCCGGGATAAATTCAAGATACTCATGATAATAAAATTTACCCGTTCTGCCGACACCAGTCTGTATTTCGTCCGCAATCAGCAGATATCCATACTTTTCTCTTCCGATGGTCATGGCTTTAACAATTTCCTTGGAAAGAGGCTTGACGCCTCCCTCTCCTGCAATTCCTTCAAAGAAAACCGCTGCTGTGCGCTCATTAATTGTTTCTTCAAATGACTTCACATCATTAAATCGCACGAGTTTTATTCCCGAAAGCAATGGCTGAAAGTTTTTCTGATATTTTTCCTGAAGAGTAATAGACAGCGCTCCAAGACTTCTGCCGTGGAAACTTCCTTCAAAGGCGATGATTTCGTTTTTATTGTTACTGTGGCCCCATTTTTTTACAAGCTTAAGAAGTCCTTCTATGGCCTCTGTTCCACTGTTTGAAAAAAAGACTTTCGAGAATGGGGTAAGACTTAGGAGGCGTTCGGCAAGATCAATCTGAATATCCTGAATAAAATAATTACTAAGATGCAAATTCCGATTTAACTGACGTTTGATTGCCTCAAGAATCGCCGGGTGATTATAACCGAGGGCATTTACAGCGATACCCGAAAGAAAATCTAAATATTTTTTACCGCTCTTGTCGTAAAGGTAAACACCATCACCTTTGTCGATATCAAGAGGAAAGCGCTTATATACATTTAAAAAATATTTTTGTTCTTTTTCAAAGATATCCATAATTACTTCTTATTCAGAAAAATGAGCTCAGCCATTGCGTTGTCCGCCTGATCGTAGTCCTTATAATCAATAGTGATTTTTTCGAATATCTCTCTGGCTTTATCAATTTTTCCTGCTGATTCATAGGCTTTTCCAGCAAGGAACAGATAGCCGGCCGCTTCGACAAATTCCGGTGATTGTTTCTGAGCCTTGACATAATTGGCAGCTGCTTCATCGTAGTTTTTTTCACGTTGTAAACAAGCCGCATATCCGGCATATCCTGAAGCAAGTAAGATTGAGCTTTTACTGTAGGAATCTACAAATTCTTTATACATTTTTTTTGCGTAAGGTATGTTGTCTTCTTCAAAATAAATATTGGCAAGTAAAAATCTGCCCTGATCTGCCGCATCGGTTCCGGAATATTCGGATGTAAGTTCATTTAGAAAAGTCTTTGACAAATCGTAGTTCATGGCTTGAAATTCCAATTGCGCTTTTCCAAGCAGCGTCGTCGCTTCCTCAACATTTTGATTATGCACATAAACATAAATCATAATTAATACGAACACCCCAAAAACGGCCAGGGTTGTGCCAACAACCTGCTTATAATTTTCATCTACATAAGACTTTGCTTCCAAAGCGATTTTAACAAATTTATCCTGCTTGATTTCTTTTTTGCTTAACTTTTTCTTCGGCTTCAGCATTATGACTCCTTTGATTTCAGTTTTCAATGGGGTTTGTCATCAAAATAAGTACCCCTGGAGAGATTCGAACTCCCGACACAAGGCTTAGGAAGCCTCTGCTCTATCCATCTGAGCTACAGGGGCAATTAAAAACATTTAATTTAATTATCTTTCCGGTTAAAGGCAAGGCAAAATTAAAGAGAGAAATTTAAAAAGCAGTACATTTAACTGTATAAAAAATAAGGGGATACTTATGGTATCCCCTTTATTTTTAAATGATTATTTACCAAAGTGAATCGTACCGCCAATAGTAAAACGGAAACTGTTTTGTTCAACAGTATATGAAGCAAATGAATCTTCAAATTCATAGGAAGCCGGTTCATATTCGAACGCCGCATCCAAAATGAATTTATTCATGATAATTCCGGCGCCAAGAGTGATAACCGGATTTACAACCTGATCACCGTTTTTATCCCATTCAAAAAGAGGATTTGTGTGGAAGCCAAGACGCAAAGGAATCACAGAACTACCACTTTGAGCCAAATATTCAATACCGAAATGAAGCGAATTGAGATCCACATCGACTTCGGAATCAGCAAAAAGATCTGAGTTGGACCAGTTTCTACTATGGAAATCAAGCGCGAGTAAAAGATTATCAGTTGCCCGGTAAGCTAAACCGATACTGTAAAACAGAGGAACATCGATATCGTATTCATACCCGTCTGTGTCGGAAGTAATTGTGTTTGGAAGATTCAAATTCGCGCCCAAGGAGAATTTACTGCTCGGCTTTACCAATATACCGATATCAATGGATGTGCCTGAATAATCGGTCGTTGTTCCTTCATAAGTTGTATTGCCATCTATTTCTTCATGATAATCTTCGCTGCCGGTATAAATATTCAGCGCCGCGCCCACCGAGAACATTTCATTTATCTGAACAGCAACAGAAGGCGTGATGGCATTAATTCCGCCTTCATTTGCAAAGAGGTACTCTGTACCGTCAAAATCAAATGTAAGTTCACTGTTGAAATCATAAATATTTCTGAAGGCGATGCCGCCGACGACCTTGTAATTTGCGACATTGAATGGCATTACAATACTTAAGAAATTTAACTGAAATTTTGATGACTCGGTTATATCAGGAGCATCATCGAGATCAGAATAAGTATAGGTACCAAATCCCAAGCGGCCGATAACACTGGCTTCCATGCTGTAAAGCTGCGTTAATCCGGCAGAATTCCATGAGATAGCGGTCGCGTCATCAGCCACACCGGTAAAAGCATAACCCATACCCGCGGCCCGCGCGCCGTTCCCCGTAAAATTAAACTCACTCGCATTAGCGCTGAAAACAAATAACAGCAGTACTGCCGTCACAACTAGTAGCTTCTTAAACATAAACAATCCTCCTCCGTAAAGTTATTTTGTTAGGAATTTATCGCCAATTGCGACAATTTGCCCCGGTTCATTTTGTATAATTCTTGCCGAGGAATATTTTTCGAATGAATCCGTGACTAAAATTTCCGCCACGATTTTCGTTTCTTTACCTAAAACTTCACCTGTAATAGGATGTTTTACTTCTGCTCCTTCTTTATATACGACACATTTCATACCTTTTTTTATTCCTCCGGTACGTCCCACATCCAGCATAATCCCATTTTCATCCTGTCTGATTATGTATCCTTCAACCAGAGGCAAACTTTCCGTAAATTTATTAGCTAAATTCTCTACCGTATTCTTTACGCTCTGCGCGTCGGAACTGCCGGAATAAGCGTCATGAGCAATGATTATTGTAGCGGATTCCGTATCTATCGCGCGAGCGTCGAGACTGATCGCTCCTGATGGCGCTGCCGCCACGCTGCCGATGATGATGGCGTCCACGCCGATTCCCTTGCCTATTTCGGCGGCTGTGGATGCGTCAATTACTCCGGCCATCCCCAACTGCTGCTCATCTAATATTTTTTCGAGCTGCGCCCGTTCTATCACACGAAAACGCCCCTGATTAAAAAGAGCCGTGATCATTTTATCAAGTACAATTTCACCCAAATCTTTGCTCGCGCCCTTATTTTCAAAGGGCCAAACAGCCACACCCATGCGTTCACCAACTAATTTTACAGTCTTCTTCCCTACTATCATTTCAGGAGTACGCGATGGGACCGGGGAAATCACCGGTGGAACAACTTTGGACACTACAGGTTCAGGATCCTTTTGCACCGGAGTTTCGGGCTGATCGCCTCCGCGAATTTTATTGAGATATTCCAGTGCTCTTTTTGATGGCTCCTGTTTCATTGAAACGGCAAGATGCCTTTTTGCTTCTTCCATTCTCCCAAGATTGAAATATGCAATACCCAATTCTCTATGCGGAAAATATTGAATGAAGTGCATTCCGTAGGTTCGGATTTTTCTTTTATCAACCGGCTGATCTTTTAGCGCCTGCTGAAATTTTAGAATCGCTGTGTCATAGTCACCTATTTTAACGGAATTAACACCTTCTTCATATACACGAAACCATTCGTCACCCGCAACTGCCATGTTGACCAGGAGGAGGGTAAAAACGGAAAAAATTATCCATTTTTTCATTGGGACTCCTTTGATGATATATATTTTCTAAAAACAATCTCCGGATATTTAACTGAATATGTATTATATTTCACAATTTTAAACTTATACTCGGAAAAAATTTATACTTTGTAAATAATCTATATCACAAATGGTAATAATTCTAATAAATAATTAAAGATGAAACCGGGTAATTACTGATTCGTTGCCTTCCGTTTAGAAAATTTAACTCGATTAAAAACAGTATTTCTGAAACTGTACCGCCACACTTCTCTATCAATTTTGCCGCCGCAAGAGCTGTGCCGCCGGTAGCCAGAAGATCATCAATCAGTAGCACGCGTTCATTTGCTTTGACAGCATCCTGATGGATCTCAAGAGCATCGACACCATACTCGAGCTGATATTCTTCCCTGTAAATTTTGTATGGCAATTTCCCGGGTTTTCTAATTGGAACAAATCCCACGCCAAGTTTTGAGGCCAGAACCGAACCAAAAATGAATCCTCGTGATTCAATGGCTGCAATTTTATCAATGGATTGATGTGTGACAGATTCCCGCAAAAGTGAAATGGAATCCGAAAACAAATTCGAATCATTTAACACAGGCGTAATATCTTTGAAGAGAATTCCTTTTTTGGGGAAATCAGGCACATCTCGTATCGCTGATTTCAACTGCTCTAATCGATCCACAGAATATTCCTTTTTAAAGTTCTACTTTAAATTTTTTAAATCTATTTTCATAAGGATATTGATTTATTTCGAGCTCTGTGACCGTTGCCATCGGCGGGCCTTTACGGAGTTTGCCGAGATAATCGATAATTTTTGCCTGATCACCTTCTACAAAAACTTCAACTTCTCCATTTGGCAAATTTCTGACATATCCGGTCAGATTCAGCTCATCCGCCTGCTCTCTTGCGAACCATCTGTACCCGATACCCTGAACACGCCCTTTCACAAATGCACGCATGGCTATCTTCATTACCCGATAATCCTGATAAGTGTATTCACGGCTTCCACTGCTGATTTTGCTTTAAGGATCGTCTCCGATACCTCCCATGTATCAATCCCGATAACCGGTTTATTCAACTGCAGAGCATAGGCAATCTCTGATAATGTGCCGTATTTGCCTTCCAGGGCAACAATTCCCGAGGCCGCCCTGATTATAAGTAGATTTCTCATAATGCCCATTCCTGTCGGAATGACAATATCAATAAATGGATTTGCAGCCGCGCATTCTTCCTGAGGTATAATACCCACGGTGAGGCCTCCTGCTTCCCTGCATCCTTTTGAAGCAGCCTCC
The DNA here is from genome assembly GCA_050173015.1 of Calditrichaceae bacterium. Taxonomy (GTDB): domain Bacteria; phylum Calditrichota; class Calditrichia; order Calditrichales; family JBFXGD01; genus JBFXGD01. The sequence continues at coordinate 220,090 of JBFXLE010000002.1, read as the reverse complement.
ATCACACCACCCAATCCGCCACAAATCAGGCCAAACTTATTACTCGCTATATGCCGGCCAACATCATACGCCATCTTGTAAATTTGATCATTACACTGACCGGCGCCAATAACAGCAATTAGTGATTTCATGTATATTTAAGGGTAAATTCTCTGCATCAGTCTTGGAAATGGTATTGTCTCCCTGACATGATTTAATCCGCAGATCCAAGAAACGGTTCTTTCTATTCCCAGACCAAATCCCGCGTGAGGAACGGAACCGTATTTTCTTAAATCCAGATACCAGTTAAAGGCTTCAACAGGGAGATTGTGTTCTTTGATACGATTCAATAGTACTTCGTAATCATCCTCACGCTGAGAACCGCCTATAATTTCACCGTATCCCTCAGGCGCAAGCATATCCATTGCCATGGCTTCGTCCGGATGCTCCGGGTCACGCTTCATATAAAAAGCCTTAACGGCTGCCGGATAGTGATGAACTATGACCGGCTTATCAAACTGGCCTGATATGACCGTTTCATCGTTTGCTCCAAAATCATCACCGTTTTTAAAATCTATACTATTTTTTCTGAGGATCTCAACGGCCTCATTATAATGAATTTTTGGGAACGGCGCTTCAATTTTTTCAAGTTTTGTAACATCGCGTTCAATGGCGGCTAATTCTTTTTGTCTGTTTTTAAGAACACTCTTCACAAGGTGACTGACAAATTCTTCGGCAAGCTGCATATCATCATAGAGATCAAAAAAGGCCACTTCCGGCTCGATCATCCAAAATTCGGTCAGATGCCGTCTGGTTTTGGATTTTTCCGCTCTGAAAGTGGGACCAAAACAATATATTTTCCCCATTGCCATCGCGGCTGCTTCGCCATACAACTGCCCGCTCTGAGTCAGATACGCTTTTTCACCAAAATATTCTGTGGCGAACAGTGTTGTTGTGCCCTCCGCGGCATTCGGTGTAAAAATTGGCGAATCCACCAGTATAAATCCCCGGTTGTCAAAAAACTCGCGCGCCGCTCGTATAATTTCATGGCGGATTCTTAAAATCGCGTGCTGACGTGTTGAACGGAGCCAAAGATGCCGGTGATCCATTAAAAAATCAACGCCGTGTTCTTTTTTTGTAATAGGATATTCCTGTGCGATATTAACTATTTTCAAATCATTAACCTGGATTTCAAATCCCAAAGGCGAGCGTTTGTCAACAGCTACTTTTCCCGTAATTTCAACGGAGCTTTCCTGAGTTAAAGCGTCGGTTAGACTGAAGGTTTCTTCATTAACGTCCCCTTTGAAAACAACACATTGAATCGTTTCACTGCCGTCACGCACAAGCAGGAACCGTAATTTTCCGCTGGATCGCTTGTTGTATATCCATCCTTTAATCGTTACAATTTCACCTTCAAATTTTGCCACTTCAGCAATTGTTATCGTTCGTGTCATAAAATCAAATCCCTGATTCATAGTCCCTGGTTTTATATATAAAGTCAAATATAACCAACCGCTATAAACTTATCAAGAAATTTACCGGTTGGCCATTGAGCCTTGTCACTATTTACCGAGAAATAAAGTAAACCCTTTCAACTCGATGAAAGGGTATTATAAATTAAATTTATGTTTGTGAACGTATTGATCTCAGTGTTTTTTTATGAATTCTTCGATCATATCCACATCAAATTTTGTACCGATATATAATGGTACCCGCTGATGAAGCTCCCGCGGTTTCATATCTAAAATATCATTTACACCATTGCTCGCGCGTCCTCCGGCCTGCTCAACGATAAAAGCCATGGGATTTGCTTCATAAATGAGACGTAGTTTACCATTTTTCGCGAGACTGCTTGGAGGATACAAATAAACCCCGCCATAAAGAAGATTTCTGTGGAAGTCGCTCACCAGCGAACCAATATACCTTGAATTTAAAGGCCGGCCTGTTGACTTGTCTATCTGTTTAACATAGTGGACATAATTCTTTATCTTCTGGTCCCAATAATCAAAATTGCTTTCATTAACCGAATATATTTTTGCTTTTTCCGGAATTTTCAAATTTGGATGGGACAGGACAAATTCACCATAACTTGGATCCAGTGTAAAGCCATGAACTCCGAAACCGGTTGTATAAACGAGCATCGTACTTGAACCGTATACCACATAGCCCGCGCAAACCTGTTTCCTTCCAACCTGAAGACAATCATCCAAAGTCCCTGGCTTACCATCGGGAGTTACACGTCTGTAAATTGAGAAAATTGTACCTACACTGACATTTGCGTCAATATTTGATGATCCGTCCAGCGGGTCAAACAAACAAACATACTTTCCAAGTGGATATTCTTTGGGAATTGAAATGATCTCTTCAACTTCCTCAGAGGCCATTACACATAGATTTCCGCCGTGATCCAACGCTTTTACCATGGTCTCATGCGCGAAGATATCTAATTTTTTGACCTTCTCTCCCTGTACATTTATTTCACCGGTTTCCCCCAGTATATTCAGCAATCCTGCTTTGTTTGTGTGGTAAGAAATTAATTTGGCGGCAAACGCGATATCATTCATCAGATCGGTAAACTCACCTGTTGCTTCGGGATATCTTCTTTCTTCTTCAATAATATGACGGCTTAACGTCATAATTTTACCACTCATCATTCCTCCGTAGCATTTTGAACTTATTTAGCCAACATTATCGGTTTATCAGCAGCGCGCATCACCTGCACGGTGGTGCTGCCGAGCACTGCCTCTCTCAATCGTGAATGTCCGTAACTTCCGATGATCAACAAAGCCGGATTTGGGGTAGTTTTTGTGGCATTAACCAGTATTTCCGAAGCATCTCCTGTTTCATGCCTGAGCTGAAAATCAATTTTATATGGCGTTAAATATTGTTCCGCTTCCGCAAGTACTGCTTTCCGCTCCTCATCTGATGAGAAAACGGCAATAACCTGAATGGGAATTGAAAGGATTTGCGCCATAAACGCAGCGTATTGCAGACCTTTATTTGCATAAATACTGCCGTCATAGCCGCAAAGTATCTTTTCAAAAGGAAAAAATGATTTTTCCACCAGAATTATCGGCTTGCTTATCTGCCGCGAAACCGATTCTATGGTCGCCCCGAGCAATTTATCGCTCCAGCGTTCATATTCACCTCGAATTCCCATCACAACCAGATCATTTTGCTTAGCCTGATTACATATTTCTTCCACCGGAATACCCGTGACTTTTGTCAGTTCGAACGGAATCCCTGTTGATTTAAGGAGATTTGCCGCTTTATCGAGTATCTGTTGCGCTTTTTCGTCATGCATTTTTTGAGTTTCAGCCTGAAAACCCGCCGGCGGCATTACGGGGACGAAGTTATCCGCGTTGGTAGCCACACTCCAATCAAATAATCGTATATCCACTATACTCAATACACGGATGATCGCATTAAATTTTTCGGCAAAGAACTTTCCGTAACTTATGACGGCTTCAGAATAAGAGGAGCCGTCAATTGGCAATAAAATTGATTTGATCATATGATACTCCTACCATTTTTTATCCCCAATCTTCAATCTTTGACGCCCTTGTCATTAAATCATACATTGCCTCATGAGCAGATTTATTTTCAAATAGCGTCAAATATACCTGTTCAGTGATTGGCATTTCGACCCCTCTTTGCCTGGCGATTTCGTATGCGGATATAGCTGTCTTTACGCCTTCTGCAACCATGACCATGCCATTCAAAATATCTTCAAGCTTGCGTCCCTTTCCAAGTTGTTCGCCCACAAACCGATTCCTTGAATGGCGGCTCATGCAGGTTACGATCAGATCTCCCATCCCGCTTAAACCGGCAAAGGTATCACTGCTGGCGCCGAGTTCTAATCCAAGTCTGTTGATTTCAACAAGCCCCCTTGTCATCAGGGCGGCTTTTGTATTATCTCCAAATCCCGCGCCATCACAAATACCTGAAGCCAGGGCGATTATATTTTTTAAGGCGCCTCCCAACTCGACCCCGATCACGTCAGGATTCGCATATATTCTAAAATATGGAGTCATAAATGCATCCTGAACAATTTTTGCGGATTTGATGCTTGACGATGCGGAGACAATAGCGGTGGGAGTTTGCCTGCTCACCTCCTCGGCATGACTTGGTCCGGAAAGAATGACAATCTTGTCAGTGGGAACATTCCCCGCCTCATGAATCACTTCCGATATTCTCAGATAGGTTTTATTTTCAATACCCTTGGATACGGAAACCCAAATGGGGTCTTTTTTGTTCATTACCTTTACAACCTCCGGCACTACCAATCTGGTTACCTGGGATGGGACGGCATTCACAACCATATCAACATCATGGACGGCTTTTTCCATATCCATTGTAAAAGCGATGGATTCCGGAATAGGGATCCCCGGAAGATAAGTCGTATTCTCCCGATTATTTTTAACTTCATCTATCGTTTTTTCTTCCTTCGTCCAGCAACGCACTTCGTGCTGATTACTATGCAAGACCAGTGCCAGTGTCGTACCCCAGCTACCTGCGCCGATTACAGCAATTTTCATACAGCTTTCTCCTGCTTTCATCTTTATTCTCAACACCAGATACGGCTATTTATTAACCTCTAAAATCAGATCGTCTGTCAGGCGCTCCCGGAACCGCCGAAGCTAAGCTTGTTCTCACTACCCGCAATAAGTCGTTTAATGTTTGAACGATGAGATACCCAAATTAGCGCCGCGACAATAATACTCAAATACATCAATACATCAGGAACATTCTTCAAAAGAACATATTTTTGCACAAAGACAGCGACGACAAATATCAGAGCCGCCAGAATCGATCCCAATGAGACATAACGGCTTATCCAGACGATCGCAACAAAGGAAATCAACGCGATTAACAATGGAATCGGAGCGAGCCCTAAAAAGACTCCTGCGGATGTCCCGACTCCTTTTCCTCCTTTGAATCCGGCAAACACCGTCCAGATATGTCCCGCAATCGCTGCAAATGCAGCAAGTATCTGAAAATAAATTAGGGTTTCAGGATTATTATGAATCAATCCCGCAATCCAGAATACCGGTGCAAATCCTTTGAACATATCTATTAGGAGAACGGTTGTACCGGCTTTCCAGCCAAGAATCCGAAACACATTGGTGGCACCGGCATTGCCGCTTCCATGATCACGTATGTCAATATTTTTTAATAGCTTACCAGCTATAACCGCGGTCGGAAAGGAACCTATTAAATAACTCAAAACCAGAATAAGAAAGGCATCTAACATAAATTCTCCATAGGATCATTGCAAATTAAGAACTGAAAATTTGACAGATTCTGAGATCATTACTAATTAAACAAATGTTATTAAAACAATCAAGTAAATTACCAACATATTTCTGTCGGGCATCAGACCAGAAAAAAACATTTGACCAGAATATAATGAGCGCTACTCAACTATATTCATAAACATAAAATATTAGTTTTTTAAACTGAAAACGAAGTTTAAGATATACCCAGATTATCACACAACTTCACCAATAACCCAGGCTTTTTCTCCGACAGATTTGAGGTGCCCCAGCACATTGTCGACATCCGGAGACGGAAGTACGGCAACCAGTCCGATACCCAGATTAAACGTGCGACGCATATCATCATCAGGAACATTACCCAGTTTCTGAATCAAGGAAAATATGGGCTGTGAATCCCAGGAATTCCAGTTGACCTTGAGATTAAGACCATTTTTAAGAAGTCGTTTAGTATTGCCTATTATTCCACCGCCTGTTATGTGAGAAAAACCCTTTGCATGGAACGGGATAATAGCCTGGATCACATTGAAATAATTCTTATGCACGCGCAGCAGTTCATCCGCGAGGGATTTTCCAAGAGCTTCAATATATTGATCCACCGAATATTGTTCCAGTAGTATTTTCCGCGCCAATGAATAACCGTTTGTGTGAAGTCCGTTAGACTGGATACCAACCAGAATATCGCCTTTCCGAATTTCACTGCCGGATAAAATTTGGCTTTTTTCAACGATGCCGACGATCGTCCCGCTCATGTCATAGTCGCCAACCTGATAAAATCCCGGCATTTCAGCTGTTTCACCACCGATAAGTGCTATTTTGGCTTCTCTGCAGGCTTTTGTAAAACCATTGATAACCTGAGTGAAGACTGAAGAATCGAGCGCCGCCGTGGCAAAATAATCGAGAAAAAACAGTGGCTTCGCGCCCATCACCGCGATATCATTAACACAGTGATTGACCAGATCCTGGCCGACTGTCGAGTGACGGTTTGCCAAAATCGCGATTTTTAATTTAGTACCAACGCCATCGGTACTGGACACCAGAACCGGCTTCTGATACTCCTGTGTATTTAGTTCAAATAAACCGCCAAAGGCGCCCACGTTACTCAGTACATTGGGCGTAAATGTAGAGTGAATGGATTCTTTCAAGCCGGAGATCGATTCTTCCCCTTTGGTGATATCCACACCCGCGTCTTTATATGTTATCTGTTTCAAACTGAACTCCTGCTAATTGTTGTCTGTAGATATTTCTCATTTCATCAAAAAATCTGATTGACAATTCCTGCTGATAATCCGGGTAGGTCCATAATTGCGGTTGAAATGATTTTTTTTCGAATTTCAGATGCAGATCCCCAAAAATGCCTTTTCCGAGATAGATCCGGTGGCTGTAATCCTTTGTTGTGGCCAGGATCATCTTTGCTTCCGTGATATATCCGGGATCGATATTTACCTTTCGAATTGATGAATCGGATATTTCGTATTCAACCTTGTTTGATTGAATTTTTCTCTCAATCAGTAATTCCGGGAGCGCCAGACACTCAAAAGATACAAACAGCTTTTTTAGATCTGTACCCATCTCGGAACTGTAATAATTTGTAAAATCATCAAAATTAAAAATCGGGCTCTTTCGATCGATTTTACCAAATTTTACTTCGATATTTTCAATAACTTCCGGTATATTGACCGAATGCTGACAGGTAATGGCGGCAAAAAACTTTACCGGCAATTGTTCTTTAATTTTGCCCATTTGGATGAATGAACTCTTCTGTATAAATCACTTATATATTGCAAGTTAAGAAATTTTAATGATTAGATCAGGTTTTTTTACAATAAAAAAAGGGAGCCAGACTGACTCCCTTTTATTTTAACCAAAACGATTAAACCACGTACATCTGGTCAATTTCCTTGCGGTATTTTTCTTCAACAACTTTTCTTTTTACTTTTAGAGACGGAGTTAACTCTCCGGTATCAATTGAGAACAGCGCGGGAGCCAAGAAGAACTTCTTTATGGTTTCATAACTCGCCAAAGATGATGTCAGCTTATCAATATCCTCCCGAAGCAATTCATGAACACCCGGTAAATTAATTAACTCTTCATAACTGTTATATGTCAGATTTTTTGATTTTGCCCATTTGCCCAGCGGTTCTTCCGCGGCAACAATAACAGCCGTACAGAATTTTCTCCTGTCACCAACAACCATTGACTGCTCGATATATTTAGAGGTGATAAGAAGGTTTTCAATCATCTGAGGCGCGATATTTTTTCCTCCGGATGTTACAATTATATTCTTTTTCCGGTCTGTTATCTTCAGCATGCCTTCGTCTGTTATCAGCCCAATATCCCCTGTATGGAACCATCCATCCGGTTCTATCACTTCTTTAGTGTCGGCTTCTTTTTTGTAATAACCCACCATCACATGATTTCCGCGGGTCAATATTTCTCCGTCATCCGCGATTTTTACTTCCACATTCGGTATCACGGGACCGACGGTGCCGAATCTGAATTTTTCGAGGGTGTTTACGGAGATTACAGGAGATGTTTCAGTGAGTCCATATCCTTCGAGAACATATATTCCGGCCGCGCCGAAGAACTCAGCAATATCGGCAGATAACGGAGCGCCGCCGCTGATAAAGAACCGCAATCTACCTCCAACCCGTTCACTCAGCTTATGAAACACTAGTTTATACGCGAGATTTCTTTTGAATTGCAATGCGGAAGGAATTGGTTGATGATCCATTATTTTATTGATGTATTCTTTTCCAACTTTTAATGCCCAATAGAATATTTTTCTCTTAAGCGGAGATCCCATTTCAACATTTTCAAGGACGCGTCCGTACATTTTCTCATATAATCTCGGCACGGCCACCATAAGTGTCGGTTTTATTTCCCCCATATTTTCCGCAACGGTGTCTATACTTTCGGCATATGCGACGGTGGCGCCATAATAACAGGACAAATAATGCCCGGCCATTCTCTCTAATACATGGCTTAGTGGCAAAAAAGATAAAAGTATATCATCCTGGTAAACTTTTAATACAGTGGTGGAATCCTCAACATTGGATATAAAATTTTTATGCGTAAGGATTGCGCCTTTCGGCTCCCCGGTGGTGCCTGATGTGTAAATTATCGTGGACCAGTCTTCGGGCTTCACTTCAGAAATGCTATTTGTTATATAATCTTTATTTTTCTTGAGAAATTCTTTTCCTTTTTCCGCAAGACTTTCAAATACACACCAAGGATCGGCCAACTTCTCTGACACTGAATCAAAAACATAGTAGTGTTTCGTTGTTTTTAGTTCTTTTTTTATCCCATCAACTTTTTCCATCTGGATTTCATCTGACACGACAACAACCATAGATTCCGAGTCGTTTAGAATGTATTTTACCTGTTCCTTTAACAGGGAAGGATAAATAGGAACTAACACAGCTCCAAGAGCACATGTCGCATAATCAGTTAGAGCCCATTCGACCCTATTCCCGGAAATAATCGCGACCCTATCTCCTTTTTTAACTCCTAATGAAGCCAACCCTGCGGACAAATTTTCTGCCCGGTCAACTGCGTCTTTCCAGGTAATTGAGATCCAACTACCGTCTTTTTTGTACATGTAGCCGGATTTTGAACCAAGATCCTTGCGTTTTCTGAAAAACATTTCAGCTAGATTTTGATAGGTCATAATACCTCCATATGGTGTGAAAGGCGGGATTTAATAACGTATAAATATAGTCTGAAGAGCAATTTCTGTCAAGATAATTTTAACAGAAGACGCATTTTTCTGTGGCGGAAAGATGTAGAATAATAATCTGAATCAATTGAAGCATCCAGTTGACCCAGAGAATCTATGTTTTGTAACGCCCGATTTGTAAAAAAAAGAGCCGTTTTGTGGTCTTTTTTTACATGCTCATGAAATTTTGCTAATTCTTCAAGGGCGAAAAAAATGAAATTTACGGATGAAGTTAGTTCTTCCCATAATTGGACTGCTTCTTGCCAGGCTTTCTTTTTTTTATAAATAATGCTTTGCCATACCTTGATCTGATCCGGTACATCATCAAATATCCCCGCGACCATTCTGAGAATTTCTTCATGACCATTCTCAAAAGCAAGACCGGCAAACCTAAGTAAAGCCCGCGGATCTGATTTCAAGATTGCCGGATCTGACTCAATCTCATGAATCCGCATCAGAATCCGCGCGGAAGAAACTATATCCTGGTAATTATGTTCGATGATCTTAATGATATTATGCACCACTCCGGTTCGGATAAAATCAAAGTAGGCCTGCGGAATGAGTGCTCCCGGGATATCTCCAGATCTTTCCAGATCAAACAGATAACCTTCAAGGGAGGTGAGTTTACAGGATTCAATGCTGTCCTTCCAAAGACGGCGGCTCAAATGAAGCAGATCGATTTGCTGCATTGACTGAAATGAAGGTATAATTCTGTTTAACACAAACCGGTTTTTTAAAAGAGGCAAATCGTAAGATTTTCCATTAAAGGATACCAGATGCGAGAAACGATTCAGCCATTCCTTTAAGTTCTTGAATAAATCATACTCCCTGCCGTAATCAGGTAAAAAATACTGTTCAACTATCAGTTCATCATTTCTTATATATCCAAATCCCAGCAAGAAGGCGAATGTCCCTGCCCCACCGGCGAGTCCGGTCGTTTCAAGATCAAAAAACAGACAGTTTTCCGTCATAATTTCATTGTCCGTCTGACCTTTACTCAAAAAGTTTATATTTAATTTATCCGGCATACCTGACAGGCGTTCAGCATGCGAAATCTTGATGTATGGAGCTTCGGGTGAAATTATCTCGCCGTTAAAATGAAGAGCGAGCGCCTTAACAGGGGCAATAATTGTTGTGGTTTCGGAATGAGTGTTTTTTCCGGATTTATAAAATTGCAGTTTTTTATTGATATCCATCATTCATTCAGCGATAATAGATTTAGTATCTTAATGGCGCTTTTTTTACCAAAAATACCGCCTTCAATTGTCGGTCCGGTACATGAGGGGCAGCCGTTTGCGCATGGACATGACTGAATATGTTCTTTTACTGCTCGCAGCGCGGTCCGGTCTATTGCGTAAAGTTTTCGGCTTAATCCAATTCCTCCCTGGTATTTATCATATACATAAATGGTCGGTTTCCCACTGAATGGAGCGCGTACCATTGGTATTACCGATATATCGGAAATATCACACATGATATATAGGGGAATCAGATTTTGCAATGTATATGCGATGCCTTTTAGACCTTCGCCGATTACAGATTCCTTAAAGTATGGATCAATAAACAGATCATCCGGAAATTCCCACCAGAGCGCGCAAGTCTGAATCTCCATTTCAGGCAGATAAACCCTTCCCAATCCTATATTTTCATGGGTATGAAATTTAATTTTTTTATAGCTAGTGGTGACTCTGGTTACCGCGACTTCACCATAAAATTTAGCATATCCAAATTCGCCCGGTCTCCCCTCTTCCAGAATATCCAAAACCTTTAAATCCGTCTTTGTTATGGAGTCGGTATAGTGATCAACATTGACCTTATGCACATAAGCTTTTTGCTCATCCCAGTCGAATTCATCTACATGATACTGAACACTGTCGTGAATGTATATCGCGTCCTTATGAACGATCTCAGGGGCTGAAAACAGATCAATTTCTCCTATCACCCTGTTCTGATCGCTCGTATCAATTATTACCACATTCTCGGATGAAGCGCTGCGCAATCCCACTTCATCGGCAGGATATATTTCGCTCATCCAGAAGTACTTGCCGTTTGTTTTTCTTAAAACGCGTTCTTCTGTGAGAAAATCCAATAAATGTGTCGTTATATCATCCGCAAATCGTTCTTTTTCATTAAATGGCAGTTCAAACGCGGAGCATTTAAGATGACTCATGAGAATCGGCAGATTATCTCCGTCAATCTGGGCGGTCTCCGGATTTTTCTGAAAAAAATAATCAGGATGTTCAATGATATATTGATCTAAAGGGGCGCTTGATGCCACAAGAATAGCCATTGACAGGCTTTGCCTGCGGCCGGCTCTTCCGGATTGCTGCCAGGTGCTGGCGACAGATCCCGGATATCCCGCCATAACGGCTACATCCAGCTGCCCTATGTCAATCCCCAGTTCAAGCGCGTTTGTGCTCACTACAACCTGTATAGAGCCATTTTTCAAGCCTTTCTCAATAGCCCTTCTCTCTTTGGGAAGATATCCGCCTCTGTATCCGCGAATTTTGTTCGGATCGATTTTTAGTTGAGCCGCGGTCTCTCTAATATAGGTAACAAGTATTTCAACCCGCAAACGGCTTCTTGCAAACACGATGATCTGCGCTCCCGTAGGAAGCAGTTTTCTCACTACATTTCTAACTTCGGAGACAACCGATTTTCGGAGACCTAACTCATAATTAATAACCGGTGGATTATAGAACAAAAAATGTTTTTCACCTGATGGAGAGCCATTGTTGTCAATTAATGTCACCGGTTCCCCTGTTAATTTTTCCGCCAGCTCTTTCGGATTAGCGATTGTGGCGCTTGAGCAGATAAATTGGGGATTACTCCCGTAGAATTCACATATCCTCTTTAAACGTCGTAAAATATTTGTAAGATGACTGCCGAAAACACCACGATACGCGTGAATTTCATCGAGAACTATAAATTTCAAGTTTTCAAATAATTTTATCCATAATGTATGATGCGGTAAAATACCTTGATGAAGCATGTCAGGATTTGTAACGACAAGGTGGCCGGCGGATCGGATAGTCCGGCGGATATCGGCGGGAGTATCACCGTCAAAGGTGAACGATTTGATTCCTGAATCAAGGAGATTAACAAGATCCTGAACTTCCTTGACCTGATCCTGAGAAAGCGCTTTGGTCGGAAAAAGGTACAGTGCCCGGGCTTCGGGATTTTCAAGCATTGATTCAAATACCGGGAGATTATAGCTGAGCGTTTTTCCGGAAGCGGTCGGAGTGACTATTACAACGTTTTCCCCTACCCTGACACGATTATACGCCTCAACCTGGTGCAGATAAAGCTGGCGGATATTTTTTTTCAAAAGCGCGTCTTTTAATTTTTCATGAAGATTTTCGGGAAAGTTTTCAAAAAAAGCCGGACGTTCGTTTATTACAGTCCATTTTGTTATGTTCTTCTGAAAGTCCTGATCTTCGGACAAATATTCTATTAATTGCGAAAGATTCATGTTCCGTGAAATCCTGATATATTACATTCGTTTGAAAATACAATCCTGAAATCAGATATTCAATAAAAAAACCCGATGAAAAACATCACCGGGTCTTATTTGATTTCATCGTTTTTTATAGAAGAGATTCGATCGCTTTATCGATCCGTGAAATAACTTCATATAATGCCGGAGTACTTTTTTCTTTGGTCAGATCAAGCATATAAATATCAAAATTACCGCCACGGTTAGAATGAAAGATTATCCTGGTTCCATCCGGTGAAAATACAGGATTCAGGTCATCGGATACGTTCGATGTTAACCGTTGAACCGCTGAACCGTCATTATTCATCAAATATATCTCATAATTACCGTCTCTGTCGGAAAAAAATGTAATTTTGTCACCTCTTGGAGACACATCGGGTGATACATCGTTTGAATTCGCATTAAATGTAATCTGGGAAGTTTTTGCGCCTTTCATATCGGTCTTATAAATTTCGTAGGCCCCGCTTCTGTTTGAATCAAAATAGATGACGCCGTTTTCCTCAGTACTTCCGTATGCCAAACACGCGCCGCCATTATTTTGAGAATTTTTTGTTAACGCTCTCTGGAATTTCCCGTCACTTTCCATGAGAAAAATATCTCCATGGAATTCATAGAACGGTACATTTCTCAGGTCGTTTCTTTCAGAGACAAAAACAATCAATTTGCCATCTGAAGAATACCGGGGACGCCAGTCATTTGATCCGTTTGTGGTCAGATTCCTTTCACGTCCCGTGTCCAGATCCTTTACAAATATATCCCTGAGTTTTTGGTTATAATCAACGTCCCGGTGATCTTCCACGGTTGAAGTATAGATTATCTCTTTACCATCAGGCGATATGACAGGATTCTCTTCGTGCGCGGGAGAATTGGTCAGCTGAGTTATATTGGTACTCGCTATATCATATTCAAAAATGTCCCAGTTTCCATTTTGATCCGATTGATAAACAACTTTATCTCCGGAAGCAGAAAAAGTCCCGAATGCTTCATTGGCATCTGTGCTGATTAATTTAGTAAGCGGAAAAGCATCGGCAAATTTTGGCGCTACCCTGTCAAGATAGGCATCACCGTCAGAACTTTGCAATACGTCTTTGTATGCCCTGAATGCTTTCAAATTATCACCCAAACTCGCCGCAATTTCAGCATAAAGAAATTTTGATTCAGCATCATTCGGATCTATAGCAAATCCCCGCTCAAGTACCTGCAGGGCATCCATCTCTCTGCCATTTTGCTGATAAAGGCTTGCTAATTGCCTGCGGTATTCCAGGGTGTTTGGATTATCCTTGATTTGTTTCTGCAGATTCTCAACCTGTTCCTGCAGCTGATTATTTTCGAAGGGAACTACTGTCTCTCCGGATTTTTTTGAACCCGAACAGGCCATTAAACCAAAAAGGATAAATAAGGCTGCTATCGCAAATGTGAATCTATGCATGATGTCTCCCTTTAATGGAATTATTAACCCTGTATCTGTTTGATCCTTTTTTCAGCATCTTTTTTAAGTATCAGGTCTATTCCCGGCCGATTCACAATTTCCTGATACATACGAACAGCATCAGTAATCCTGCCCAACTTTTCATAGGCCTGTCCCGAATAATAAAGCGCGCTGGCTTCCCATTGCAATTTTGTTTTTTTGGAAAGGAGCGGGATTTTCACAAACTCAGCAATGGCGCTTTCATATTGTCCGGCTTTCAAAAGGGCTTCACCAATATAAAACTGAATTTCGGGTTCTCTATCACTATCGGCTTCAAGTTTTATTTTCTTTAGGTATTCCACACCTGTCTGGAACTGGTTTAAATTGATAAAAGCCTGACCGATCAGAATTTTTTTATCAAGTATATCGTCTGCATTCGGAAATTTTTCTACATATTGTCTTGCCATTCCCTGGGCAGCGTCCCAGAATCCGGTAAGGCTGTAAGTTTTAATCAGATTCGACATAATCTGTTCTTCAAGATTCGGGTCCGGCGATAATTCCAGGGAATTTTTAAAAACCGCGATGGCGGAATCGTATTTCTCCGACCGGAAATAAATTGTTCCCAGCGTGTTATAAACGGCAGAAAGAAGTTCACTTTTTGGGTAATTTGAAGAAAAAGTACTTAGAATTTTTAAAGCATCTTCATGTTTATTAAGCGTTAAATATGTCAACGACAGGAAATAGTCCGCGTCATCTACAGAATCGGAATTCTTGTATTTTTTCTTAACCTGTTCAAAGTATTTTATTGCCTTGTTAAAATCTTTGTTCAAACGATAATATTTTCCAAATTCCAGTATAAATTGAGCGAATAATTGATCGGCTTTTTTAAAATTCTTTTTAAACGCGCCAATGGCTTTTTCACTCTCGGCTAAATTTCCATCCCGGATTAGACATACAATATATTTGCCGGAGACATCACGTTTAGCATCTTCATTCTGAATCAATTTTGAAAGTTCATTAAAATTAGCTGCCGCTTCTTTATACTCTTCTCTATTGAATTGAATTTCCGCGGCGTACATGCGTGATCTGGCATACAGATCAGAATCTTCACGCGAAACCTGAATGAAGTTTTCAAAAGAGATATTAAATTGATTTTTTGAATAATAAATCTCACCCATCGCAAATCTGGTTTCGTCTCTCAATGCACCGCTCGCGGCTAAATTCAAATAAAACTTATAATTTTCGAGAGCTTTTTTATAATCACCCTGTCCTGCGTATGCTTTCGCCAGAAAAAAGACATTGCTGTAAAGGGTTTGCGGCAAAAATTCCTTACTTAAGACAAAATCGGTTACAAACGGTGAATGTATTTGTTTGTCCAAAGCATCGATCGCTTCCTGATATGATCCTGCCTTTAAATATATCATTCCTATTTTTTGTCTGGCATCGACCGCCGCGTCTGAATAGTAGTATGTTTCCAGCAAATTTTTATAAAGAGTATTCGCATCCTTAAATTGAGATTGCTCTTCATAATAGCCGGCGACTTCGTGCAGAGCGTCAGCAGCTTCATTTTTATTGGCAAAATCGGAGGCTATTTTTTTATAAAACTTAATAGCGGTTTCCTTATCTGATTCCTGTTTCAATCGGGCATATCCATATAGATAGGCTGAGTAATCAGCAGAACCGCGAAAATTATTGATCAGTAACTCAAAATATTTTATCGAGTCCTTATGAAAAGCGGAATCAAAAGCAAGATCGAAGGCAAGGCTTTTATACCAGGTTTCTATGAGTTTACTGCCCGGATATTTTTTTATCAGCGTTTCTATATAATTTTTTTCTTTGGCCAGCGGAAGGGTATCAATGCTCACGCTCGTATTGACAAGCAACCATGACGCTTCATCAGGATTTGAACATGTTGATATGTTTTCCACCGATTTTGTAAAATAATCGCTGGCGTTCCTTAAGAAAACCAATGTTTCGTCGTTCGTCAGATTTGCACGGTAAGCTTTTTTCAGAAGAGTTTTTCCCAAAAATAGATAAAGATCTCCCGTTTTAGCCGTATCGTTTAAAAGCGCTTGTTTAAATTGATTTTCAGCGCTGTTATAATCTTTAAGGTCATTAAAATAAATTTTACCTAATTCAAATTGTAAATGATCATTATTTTTATTGAGAAAGGTACCGATTAAGCCAGCCAGTTTTGATACCGCGACATTCTGATCGATCAGGTTGTAGTCACTCAGATAGCCCATCCGCTGTAACGCGTCAGAATAATAAGTGCTTGCGGGAAAATTAGTGATCAGTTGATTATAATGATATGCCGCCTGAGAATAATCGGCTATTTTTTCAAATGAGTATGCAAGAAAATAATAGACATCATCCTTTTCGGGATAATTATCCTGAATCAATAGAAACGGTTGGAGCAGACGTATAATATCATGCCATTGCTCTGTTTTTATTAGAAATTTTACCAGACGGTTAGTCGGCGCGATACGATGCTCGAGAAGATCTATTTTGTTTATTCTTTCCGACAGCATGGAAATGGCCAGGCGGTATTTTCGCCCTTCCTCAAGCCAGTCAATATAAATATCGAAAACAGCGGAATAAAGATCAGAGTTTTTGTTTTTAAATTCTTTGAGCGCGCTGCCAAGTAATTCATTCGCCTGAGTAATCAGGATTTGTCGCTTTTTCGCAAGGGCCTTTTTAAATGTCAACACAAGCATGAGAGAATCATCTTTAACTCCGGAGATCTGCTCGTATTCTTTATCAGCTAACGCAAATTTTCCGTTAAGATAATATACATCAGCCAGCAAAAGACGTAATTCATTCGTACTTTCGGCTGATACTTTTTCTTTTACTCCCTTGGTTAGGTAAATCTGAGCGTTATTATAGTCACCTTCCTGGATATATATTTTAGAAATATCTTTAATAGCGTCGATCACAAATGGTGACTTCGGATAATTGTTGATGACGTTTAAGAATCTCTTCCTGGCATCCGCATAATATCCCTGTCCCGCGTTTATTCTGCCAAGTATAAGATTCGCTTCGGCTGAAACCTGTTCATCCGGTTTCGAATCAAGCGCCCTCTGCAGATACTGCTTTGCCTTCTCCAGGTCATCCATCCGCGCGAGACATAATCCAGATTTTACCATGGCAGGGTAATAAAATGTTGATTCGGAATACCTCTCAAGAATGAAAGAAAAATTTTGATAAGATTTTGCATATTCTTCGCGTTTGATCCCGATGTTACCGGCAAGATAGAGTCCGTTTGGAGCCAGTGGATGGTTGGGATATAGTACTTTTATTGTCTCATATGCCTTTACAGCTTCCGAATAATTGCCTGTTTTCTCATAGCACTCACCAATCTTGAACCAGCTTTCCCCGGCCCTGGAACTTTTCGGAAACTCAAGCGCGAGTGATTGAAATTCAATGCGGGCCTGAAAATAATCATTCAGATTAAATAAAGAAATACCCGAATAATATTTGGCTTCATCGATCCTGGAGCTTTGGGGATAATTATTATAAAATTTGATGAACTGCTGAGCGGCTAAATCATAAAATTCCTGATTATACAGTTTGACCGCGTAGGAAAAATCACTGCTCTCAGATTCACCCTGAGCGAATAAAGGGGTGATCGCCAGTAATACCAAAATAGAGACATAAATTTTCTTCATATAGTTCCGTTTTAAATAATGGACGCTCATGTCTGATAAATTGTGTAAAGGATTGTATTCTGCTTTATATTTTATCTATCCTTCTATCGGACTTAAATTGGCGTATTGACGAATTAATTTTTTAGTGATGCCTTCATCCTGAAAATGGACTGTTATTTTCATCTTGTCTCCGGAGCCTTCGAGATTCATAATTTTCCCTTTGCCGAATGTGGAATGATAGACATCCTGGCCTACTTTATAGGTATCATCAACTACTTGATTTTCGTCGGAAGTTTCAAAATACGATTGAATTTTTTTTCTGCGCGCTTTTCCACGATTTGATTTTTGGGGAAGCGCTTCCCTGGACGCGGGCGTATAACTGAGCAGATCCACGGGTATCTCATCCAGGAACAGAGATGGCGTGCTTTGAACAAAGCTTGCATATTTGCGGCGTGATCTGGCAAAGCTAAGATATAAATTTTCTTCAGCCCGGGTCATGCCGACATATAATAAACGTCTTTCTTCTTCAAGCTCACTGATGTCCGCGGAATTTCGCTGGAGCGGGAGTAATCCCATCTCCATTCCCGTTATGAACACCACAGGAAATTCAAGACCTTTGGCAGCATGCAGTGTCATTAAGGTCACCGCATTATTTGAATTATTCCATGTATCGATATCTGTCATGAGGCTCACATCTTCAAGAAATGAAGCAAGGTCGCTTTCCATTTTATTTTTTATTCGTTCTTCTGTAAACTGTTCAATACTCTGAAAAAGTTCCTTAATATTGGCAACTTTGCTTTCGCTTTCATATTGATCATATTCAGTTTGATAATGATGAAGAATACCCGTTTCCGACGCCAGTGTAGATGCAAGCTCAATGGTGGATAATTCATCTTTCAGGCTTATATAATTAGAGATCAAATTATAGAATTCGATGACGCGACCACCCATGGCAGGGGAAATGGAAGAAATTTCTTTTACTCGTCCCAGCGCGTTAAATAAGCTAATATTTTCAATTTCCGCAAATTTCTCGATTTTGGATATGGTGGTATCGCCTATTCCTCTCAACGGAAAATTTACAATTCTTTTCAGGGAGATGCTGTCCGCCGGATTGACAATCAGTTTTAGATAGGCAATAATATCTTTGATTTCTTTCCGGTCATAAAACTTCACACCACCGATGATTATATAAGAAATTGCATTTCTGCGGAGCTCATCTTCAATGACGCGACTCTGGGCATTGGTGCGATATAAAATGGCGATGTCACTAAAACTTCTCTTTTTTGTGTACATCTCCTCATGAACAACATCAACGATCCTTTTTGCCTCTTCCATGTCATTCTGTGCCGCATAAACGGATATTTTGTCCCCTTTTTTACGTCGCGTCCACAGGTTTTTACCGATCCGTTCAGTGTTGTGACCAACAACGGCATTGGCAGCCTGGAGTATATTTTCATTGGAACGATAGTTCTCTTCGAGTTTAAAGATTCTGGCATCGTTAAAATCTTTATTAAAATTTAAAATATTTGTGATATCCGCCCCGCGCCAGCCGTAAATGGACTGATCTTCATCACCAACCACACAGAGATTCCGGTGACCGAGAACAAGTTTTTTTATAAAAAGATATTGCGCGCGATTGGTATCCTGATATTCATCGACGAGCACATATTTAAATTTATTTGAATATTTTTTCCTTATCTCCGGTTTTTGATCAAACAACTCAATTGGCTTTATGAGCAGATCGTCGAAATCCATGGCGTTGTTTTCTTTTAGAAACTTCTGGTATTCCCGGTAAATTTGAGGAAGATATTCATCCAAACCGTCACCTGACTCCGAATCAAGATCATCCGGGAAAAGAAATTGATTTTTTACACGGGAAAGACGGCTCTGAATCATTTTTGCCGAATACAATTGCTGCGGAACACTCAGAATGCTGATGATTTTTTTCAGGGCCCTCACCTGATCATCGGAATCATATATGGTAAAGCTGCTGGTGAATCCGAGTTGAGCGGATTCTGCCCGAAGTATCCGCGCGCAAATACTGTGGAATGTGCCGATCCACAATGATGTTATATTTGCTCCGAGTAAATTCTCAACCCTTTCTTTCATCTCTCTGGCAGCTTTATTTGTAAATGTCACCGCAAGGATTTCAGAAGATTTAACCTTTTTTTCATTAATAAGATAAGCGATTCGGTATGTCAGGCTTCTGGTTTTCCCGCTACCCGCGCCGGCAAGAATAAGCACGGGTCCGTCCGTGGCCTTAACTGCTTCTAACTGAACTTCATTTAATTCATCGTAACCAGATATCATTAATCGTTTTCCTTTAACTTTACTTGTCGTTTCTTGCGATACACTTCTCTTCTAACTTTGTCAAACGCGGCTTTTGCTCTGGCATGTTCAGATGCTGTCACAGAAAACGCATGCCGCCCGTCTCCGGTAGCCACAAAAAACAAATACTTTGTGTCTGCGGGAAACAGTGACGCGAAAATTGATGCTTTACCGGGATTATTGATCGGTCCGGGAGGCAATCCGTAATATAAATACGTATTGTATGGAGAATCGATTTCAAGATCCTTGTACAATAACCGACGAGGCGCATCGTCAAGTATAAACTGTACCGTAGGATCTGCCTGTAATTTCATATGTCTTCTTAACCGATTGTAATAAACCGATGCAATAATTGAGCGTTCATCATCAAAAATAGCCTCACCTTCCACTATTGAAGCGAGGGTGAGTATTTGGTGACGCGTCATTCCAAGCTCTTTAAGCGCTGCCTTTACACTATCCGACTCGAAGAGGGATAACGTTCTGTTGAGAAAAAACCGGATCAGCGATTCTTCGGTAATTCCCCAGTAGAATGAATAGGTATCCGGCAACAGATATCCTTCTAAGTTATCTGGTTCAGCTTCAAGTTCCCCGGTTAGGCTGGAATCCCGGCATAATGAATCAAATTTTGCTGCGTTTATTTTTAATTTTTGCTCTAATTCCAGACCGATTCTGGCGGCGCTCCAACCCTCCAGAAGCGTTACCGAAACCTCCTGCGCCCTCGCTTGCGAGAGATATGTCAGCAATTGGGCATTATTCAAATTCACCGGTATCTTGAACAATCCTGCCTTTAGTTTATTTTCATATCCCAATAATTTTGCCCAGAGTATGAACATTTTTTTATTCTTAATCAATTCATATTTACCAAGCGAATCAGCAATTTGAGTCAATGCTGCCCCTCTCGGTATATCAATCTCAATCTTATCCGGAGGTTCGTACGCTCTTTCCGGTAATGTGAAATAATGTAGAACATCTATCACAAAAATCGGCAACAGGAATAAGATCAGAATAAGACTTTTCTGTTTATTAGAAAGTCTCTTAAAAAAATTTATACCCATTTTTATTCGTCTTCAGAAAAATATTCGCGTTCCAGTCGTCTCGATTCGTCTATTATCCTCTCGTACAGACGCTGGATTGCATCATCTTGAAGAGGACCGCTGTTGTTTGATTTTACGTTTCGGATAACTTCCTCTTCCCTGCTGGGTGTATAAACCGGTAAATTCAATTTGCGTTTTATTTTCCCAATTTCAACCGCAAAAACCGCGCGCTGATTCAATAATCTGACAATTGATTTGTCGGTTTCATCAATTTTAATACGGAATGCGTTGATTTTGGAGTTTTTTTCCTTCAAACTGATTTCCCGTTTTTTTCATATGGAATTTACTATGTTCCGATTATATTCTGTGACATAATTCGGACTGTTTTCATTTGTATTACAACTGACTTTCTGTAATGAAATATAGGATTTCTTCCCTGGTGTTTTAATCAATGGGGCAATAACCACATCCTATCCTTCTGGGATGCAACAATATATAAAAACGCCACCATCTGACGCAATTATTTTACACAGAAGTTGATAGGGAATTTATTTAAGCCGTTAAAAAAAATTCATTCCGGAGTTAAAACTCCGTATAAAAATCACAAATCCTTTATTAAACGTATCTAAATGACATAATATCAGTTAAGATAAATTTGTAATTTTGATCAGGTTCTCCAACTTTCTCTTCGCGGCGCCGCTTATTATTGATTCCCTCGCCAACTCGATCCCTTCTGCCAGAGAAGCCACTTTACCGCTTACCTTGATCGCCGCGCCGGCATTTAACATTACGATATCGGTAGCAGGACCCTCTTCTCCGTTTAATACGTTCATCGTGTAGCGAACATTTTCTTCACATGAGCTGCTTTGAACACTTGAGATTGGTGAACTCTTCATTTTGAAATCTTCCGGTGAAATTACATATTCATATACCTGACCATCGATAAGCTCACAGACATGAGTTTTTCCGGTTATAGTAATTTCATCAAGTCCGTCATCTCCATGAACCACCATCACCTGGTGCGCCCCAAGCTCGCGCATTACATCGACTAACTTACGCATAAGAGACGCGTCATAAACACCAATCAATTGATGACGGGTCTGGGCAGGATTTGTGATGGGTCCCAAAACATTGAACAGAGTCCTCGCGCCTATTTCTCTCCTTGGTCCAAGGGCATATTGAAATGATTTATGATATTTCGGTCTAAACAGAAAAGCGATTCCGATTTCATGAAAACATCGCGAAACAAGATCATTTGAAATATCGATATTAACACCCAAAGCTTTTAATATATCCGAACTGCCGCATTTACTCAGAATAGAGCGGTTTCCATGCTTTGCCACAGCCACATTGGCTCCGGCGGTCACAAAAGCCGCCGTGGTGGAAATATTAAAGGTATGAAGATTGTCACATCCTGTTCCACTGGTATCAACAAAATTGTCGTATTTAAAATTAACGGCGTCGACTTTTTCGATCATTGCCTCTGCCGAGCCGGCAATTTCATCGACAGTCTCACCTTTCATTCTTAGAGCTACCAGATAAGCAGATATTTGAGCATCTGTTATCTTTCCCTCCATCATCATTTTCATGATAACCCTGCTCTCTTCGCGGGAAAGATTGTTTCCGTCAAAAAGTTTGGCTATCGCGGCTTTTATGATTTCCTGTGCTTTTATGGCGAACTCCTCTAAAATCAATGTAAATTATTTATATATTTATAAATTATATCAGATACAGCGGGTTCCGGTTCAATCTCCAGACCAATAGGTATGTTAAAGACACGGTATTCGATATCAGTTTCTGATTTTAGAACTTGAATATTTATAACCGACTTGCCGTCAGCCCCGCCGCTTATGACAGCGGGTGAAGAATTGACGGTATATTTAAGACTTTGTTCATGAGAAGAAAGTATCAGATCAAAATCTGAATACTTATTTAGAAACGATTCCAGTCCTACGCTTGTTCCGTGATATATCACAACGGATATTTCTTCTTTGTTTATGGCATGGTAAAGCGAATCAAATTTTTGTGGATCAAAACGCGTTAAACTATCTGCTTTTATAAAATCAAAAGATTCGGGATCCAGATAAGCAAAAAATCGCATCGTCTCACCGGAAGGAGATTTAAACACAAGATTTTCCCGCAATTTCGTGTTCTGGATCATGTAGTTTGACGCGATGATGGATTTCCGTAGTTCGAGCGCCAATCTGTTTAGAAATCCCGGACCTTCAACAAATTCCTGATCTCCCAGAATCAAACCATCAGGTTTGAGATATTTGTATCCTTCCACCACACTGCTGTTCAGGAGACGGAATGGGTATGTATTTAAGAAATCACCTCCATCGATGAACAACAGATTGGGATTCTCAGACCGTTTTTGATTGATCACAGATGCTATCCGGTCAACCCCGCCAAGAGGCGGATCACCGCATCCGCAATTCTCAAGACTACCGTTCAGATTTGATATGTATATTAATTCGAAAAGGATTTTCGGATTTTCTGATGATTCAGCCTTTTTATCGCAATGATATAAAAATAACTGAATGAATAAAAAAAAAATGAGTAAAAATCGCTTCATTGTTCAAATCTATTTAATGATGATCTCTTCCCGTCTGTGCCCTACCGAAATATACTTCACGGGAACAGAACAAAAATCTTCAATATATTTTATATAATTTTTTGTTTTGACCGGCAATCCGTCGAAAGTCCTGATTGAATTGATAGATTCATTCCAGCCAGGTAACTCCTCATAAACCGGCTCAATCTCCGACAATGTTGTCTGATCAGCCGGAAAGGTGTTTAGCGAATTGTTTTTATGCCGGTAAGATGTGCAGACATAAATTTTATCAAATTGATCAAGAACATCCAATTTTGTAAGAGCAAGATCGGTAATTCCATTAATTTGCACAGAGTATCTCGCGGCTACGAGATCCAGCCATCCGCATCTGCGGGGGCGTCCTGTGGTGGCGCCGTACTCAGCGCCGATATCACGTAGCTTTTGACCCGTTGGAGTATCCTCTTCGGTTGGAAACGGACCGTTTCCAACACGTGTAAGATATGCTTTCATAACGCCGGTTACGCCATTGACAGCTGTAACCGGAACCCCGGACCCGATCGTTCCTCCACCGGATATCGTGTGAGAAGATGTCACATAAGGATAAGATCCAAAGTCAATATCAAGCAGAGCGCCCTGAGCCCCTTCCAGAAGAATATTTTTACCTTTTTGAATAAATCGGTTTACCATTTCCACAGTTTCATTAACGAATGGCCTGATAATTTCAGCGTACATTTCGCCGGTTTTTAGAATTTCATCGAGCTCTATCGGCCGGGAATTGTAATATTTTTCAATAAGAAAGTTTTTTTGGCTGATAATCTCTTTTAATCGTTGATTTCGTATATCATCATTGATCAAATCAACAGCCCGTAGTCCGACACGGCTGTATTTATCAGTGTATGCAGGTCCAATACCCCTGCCCGTCGTACCGATTTGTTCTTTCCCCTTCCCGGTTTCCGAGAGCTTATCGAGCAATTTATGATATGGAAAAATTACATGTGTTCTAGGTGAAATCATTAGCCTGTTCTGATAATCGACGCCGACGGATTCCAGAAAGTTGAGTTCATCCCGGAATGCTTCCGGATCGAGAACAACGCCACCACCGATAATACACTTCACACCGGGTCTTAATATGCCGGACGGCAACAGATGAAGCACATACTTGTCTTCACCGATACAAACAGTGTGACCGGCGTTTGCGCCACCCTGATATCGAATAACGAGATCCATGGCTTCACTAAGGACATCAATAATCTTGCCCTTTCCCTCGTCTCCCCATTGGCTGCCTACCACAATTTTTACTGGCATAATATTCCTTAAAAATAGAAAACTCCGGTCAAATACCGGAGTTTATCAAAAGGTTTTCAGATTAAATTTCCGCTAAAGCGCTTTCCAGGTCAGGATGGACACTAAACACGTTTATTAATTTAGTGATTTTCAAAAGGTTAAGGATACGCTCTGACACATTGATCAGTGCCATTTTACCGCCGTTATTTTTCAGCGTCGTGATCGCGCCAATCAGAATCCCAAGTCCGGAACTATTCATCCATTCCACATTCTCGAGATCCATGATAATCTTTCTGTTTCCCTGGTCAAGCAGAAGATTAATCTGCTCATTTATTTGCCCGGCTTCGGGTCCGCCCATTATTTTGCCGGCAAGGGAAATGATTGAAACTCCGTTGTGTTCAGTTACCTGGATGTTCATTTTTATTTCCTTTATCCAGTTATGCTTTTTTATTTTTCCAGTCTACCACTATAGGGCTTGCAATAAATATGGATGAATAAGTTCCAACTACAATACCGATAGTCAATGCCAGCGCAAAGGTCCTTAATACTTCTCCTCCGAAGAAAAAGAGTACCAGCACCACGAGCATGGTGGTACCGGAAGTCATGATTGTGCGACTCAATGTTTCATTGATACTCTGGTTCACCAGCTCAGCAAGATCGGATAAACTTTTCCGGCTTGTTTTCAAATTTTCCCGAATCCGGTCATAAACAACGATGGTGTCATTCAGAGAATAGCCGACAATCGTTAAAACCGCCGCGATAATCGGCGCTGATATCTCGATATTTAACACAGAAAAAATACCAAGTGTTATTATAATATCATGCATCAAAGCGCTGATGGCACCAATTGAAAACTTGAATTCAAAACGCCACATGACATAGATAAGGATTAAAAGCATCGCCCAGAAAATTGCCATCAGCGCGTCTATAATCAACTCATGGCCAACCTTCGGTCCCACTTTTTCAACCCTTTGAACGAGAAAGGGGTTATCCGGCAGCGCCTCGCTGATTAGATTTTCAATAGTTGTAGAAAGTTCTTCATCCGTGCGTTCAATACCCGCGCGAATGGAAATTTCATTTTTCCCACCAAAGTGTTTGATTTCAGAATCTCCGAAACCGTGAGCGCTTAGAGTGGATCTGATCGTCTGAATTTCAACGTCTTTTTCAAATTTAAGATGAACAAGCGTTCCACCGGTGAAATCGATATTATACCGCGGTCCGCCATGCAAAATTAGCGAGATTATTGAAATCGATATCAGGACGGCGCTAAATATGTACCCTACTTTCCGGCGGTCGATAAAGTTTATATTAGTGTTAGTGAAAAATTGCATTTTCTATGGATCTCCTTCCATCAAATCTCGTAAGAATTATATGCTCAAATTCTTTATAGCTTTCTTTTCAAGCGCATAGTCAAATATCACGCGTGTCACAACGATCGCCGTGAACATACTTGCCAAAATACCAATCATTAATGTTAACGCAAAACCCTGGATGGGACCTGAACCGTATGTGTATAACACAAGACCCGCGATAAACGTAGTAACGTTGGCATCCAGAATAGTCACAAATGCTTTTCCGTAACCCACTTCGATAGAGGCGCGGACTGTTTTTCCACGGCGCAGTTCTTCCCGAATGCGCTCAAAAATAAGCACATTTGCATCAACCGCCATACCGATAGTCAAAATTATACCCGCTATACCCGGGAGAGTAAGCGTGGCATGAAAATATGCCATAATCGACATGATAAAAACGATATTGAGAACCAATGCTATATCGGCGACAAACCCTGAGAGCCGGTAATATATTACCATGAAAATCATGACAAGAATCATCCCTAAAATTGCTGAATAACTTCCGGCTCGTATGGAATCAACACCCAGTGACGGACCGACCGTTCTTTCTTCAATAATATCAACCGGAGCAGGCAGCGCGCCGGCTTTCAGGACAATTCCCAGATCCTTCGCTTCATCCATGGTTTCCAATCCGGTAATACGCGCTCTACCGTTAGAGATTTTCACACGGAGAGATGGAGCAAGAAATACTTTATTATCGAGTATGATTGCCAGCCGTTTGCCTATATTGGCTCCGGTAACTCTCGAAAACACGCGTGAACCTTCATCGTTGAAGGTTAAAGAAACTTCAAATTTACCGATAGAAGTCGGATCGGACTGACTCCCCGGCTGAGGCAAAGCGTCAACAATGGTTTCACCACTTAATTCCAGATTTTTGTTTACGAGAAAAACCTGATAATATTCCTCGTTATATTCCGGCTTCGCTCCCCAGTAAAATTGAGCGCTACCCGCTTCTTCAGCGATAATTTTTTGAATTTCCGGTAAATTCAGAAGCGCTTTGAATTTTAATTCCTTATCACGGGGCACAAGAAGCGTCTGCTTATCGCGCGGATCCAGGAAGAACATATTCTGCTCAAACAGATCGCCTGTGGTCGTATCAGAAACAGTTGATTGGGTCGCGACGTTCTTATTTTCAACCCCGAAGATATCCTCCAGAGCGGTACTTCCTGTATCTCCCTTCGCTTCATTGGTCTTTTTCAGAGTGTCCGCAGGGGATACTTTTGAATTGATAAATGAATTAATTTTTTCAGCTACTTGCGCGCTCACTACATTGTCTTTTAACAATTTGAATTCCAGAAGCGCTGTTTTACCGATAAGCTGACGAACACGCGAGGGATCAGTAACACCGGCAAGTTCAACGATAATGCGGTGATCGCCCTGTCTCTGAATAGTTGGTTCTGAGACACCGAATTCATCAACGCGGTTTCGCATAATTTCAAGGGATCTGCCCACAGCTTCCTTGGTCTGATCACGAAGATAACTTACAACATCCGCCTCTGTGCGACGTTCAGCCGTACCAAAAAACCGAACAATGTTCGCGTTTTTTTCATTTAATTTTTCATTAAATACAGAGATAAAATCATCATCAGAAACTTCCACCTGTTTTTGAGTTTCCTCAAGCGCAAGTCTGAAATCATCATTCTGGTTTTTTGCAAGGCGATTCAGCAGTTCTTTTATATCCACCTCCAGAACAACGTGCATGCCACCCTGTAAATCCAAACCAAGATTGATGGTTCCTGATTTTAAATCGAAGAATTTTTTCTGATCCTGTGTTTGCATTACACTTTGCTGAGTATCCGTCATTGAGTTCAGCTTGTACGTCGGATATAAAAGGTATACAGCTACAAGCAAAACCACAAGAATTAGAATGAACTTCGTTGTAGTACTCGATTTCATTAAATGCACCTTCCTCCCGGTAATTCCTGAAAATAATATGATTTAATAATTTTAGTCATTTTAAAAGACATATAATTTAGTTTTACATACATTTAAAGTCAATTAAAAAGTTAGTCTCCAAGTAACGCCCTGAAGGCATCCTCATCAATGATAGTTACACCCAGTGATATCGCTTTCTGAAGTTTGGATCCCGCCTTTTCGCCGGCAAGAACAAAATCAGTCTTCCCCGAAACAGAATTCTGTACTTTCCCGCCATTTTGTTCAATCAGTTTTGCCGCTTCCTCTCGTTTTAACAGAGGAAGGGTTCCCGTCAGCACAAAAATTTTACCGGATATTTTCGTCTTTTTTGAATGCGATGGCTCTTCTTCTTCAGTCTTTACGCCTGTTTTTATAAGCCGATCGATTAATTCAGCATTTTCCGAATGACTAAAAAACGATACAATGCTATCCGCCATTTTTTCACCGACGCCATCCTGTGATAACAACGAATCCCTATCAGCTTCAACCAGCGCTTTAAGTGATTTAAAGTTGCTGCTGAGAATTTTTGCCGACGTCGCGCCAATGAAAGGAATTCCCAGGGCAAAAATCAGACGGTTAAGCGGCTGATTTTTACTTTTTTCGATTGCATTAATTAAATTTACCGCGCTTTTCTCTCCCATTCGATCAAGATTAATAATATCCTCTTTCTTTAATTGGTAAATGTCCGCGATATTTTTGATGAGTTTATTGCCAACCAGAAGTTCAACCATTGCGCTGCCAAGCCCTTCAATGTCCATTGCCCCTCTGCTGGCGTAATGTTCGATTCTTCTCATAATCTGTTCAGGACACTGAACATTTGGGCATCGTAGCGCGGCTTCTCCTTCGATTCTTAATAAATTGACGCCGCAGCCGGGGCATTTATCGGGAATATTTATCTCCGCGATGGCATCATCTCTTTTTTTCCGTAACACCGCCACCACTTTCGGAATGATATCGCCCCCCTTCTCGATCAAAACAAAATCCCCTTTTCGGATATCTTTGCGTTCTATTTCATCAGGATTATGAAGAGTGGCTCTCGAAACAGTCGTACCTGCTAAAAATACGGGTTTTAGCTCCGCTACAGGCGTGACAATCCCGGTTCTTCCAACCTGCCAGGTGATCTCAAGAATCCGGGTTTCAGCCTGAAGGGATTTAAATTTAAAAGCGATGGCCCATCTCGGGCTCTTTGCAGTAGCGCCAAGCCTTTTTTGCTGGGCAATCTTGTTCACTTTTACGACTACACCGTCAATTTCATACGGCAATTCTTCTCTTTTATTTTCCCATTCATTCACAAACAAAAGTACATCGTCAATGTTTTTACACATTCGGAAATGTGGATTTACGGAAAATCCAAGTTTCTTTAGACTTTCGAGATTCTGAATGTGATTTTCGTGATGAAATAAATCCATTTCACTATACAGATAGTAAGCGTACATTTGCAGATTTCTCGACGCGACTATTTTGGGATTTTGCATTTTAAGTGATCCCGCGGCGGCATTTCTCGGATTTACAAATAATGATTCTCCTTCCTCTTCGCGTTGTTGATTCACCTTTAAAAAAGATGCCTTCGGGAAATAAACTTCCCCTCGCACTTCAAACGGAGCGGGATTTTCTGTTTCTGAAAACACCCTAAGAGGAATGGATCGTATCGTTCTTAGATTGACCGTTATATCATCGCCCTGAATTCCGTCTCCGCGGGTTGCCCCGCGAACAAATAGTCCATTCTCATACAACAGACTCACGGCTAATCCGTCTATTTTTAACTCCGCGACATATTCCACTGGTTCATGTTCTTTCAACGCTGAGCGGACTCTTTGATCGAACTCTCTGAATTCAGACTCATTATAGGTATTGGATAAAGACAGCATTGGAAATGGATGCCGAACCGTCGGAAAATCTTTTGTAGGCTCCCCCGAAACTCTTCCTGTCGGAGAATCAGGTGTGATCAGCTGCGGGTGATCCTTTTCAAGCTGTTCCAATTCTTTTAACAACTGATCATATTGATAATCACTAATTGAAGGTTCAGCAAGAACATAATATTCGTAGTCATATCGCCGAATTTTATTCTTCAATTGCTGAATTTTTATTGCAGCGTCCACTACGTTATCTCCCTGAGATTATAAGTCGAATGGTTAAATTAGTACCAAGATATATGATCCGAAACAATTTTTTAAAATTAAATTTAAATTTTTTAAAATACAAATTATCCATGATTATCATTAGCTTTTTTCTGTTTAATTCATTAAAATTAATGAGTAAATTTGTTGATATGATTAAATACAATTAACGATAATGACGGGCATAAAAATCAGACATTTTTTTTTAATAATTTTGCTAATCACGGGATGTACAAATCCCTTCGATGTAAGAAACCCGGAATCGCCGGACAATCAATCTCTGACTGCTGTTTTTGACGCGCCTACTACTCCAAGGATAGTTTTGACAAATTTCGCCCGGGCGCTTGAACAGAAAAATGTTCAAAAATATCTGGAAAATTTTTCAAATTCTGATATGCAGAATATTACCCCGTTTCATTTTGAACCGGAGCAAAATCTTTTTGATTATTTTATACCGGTCTGGACGATTGAAGATGAGGGCAATTATTTCATAAATCTGTTGCAAACGGGAAAAGTCAACTACCCTGTCATTAAATTTAACTACGCTGATTCAGTGTCGTTAACAGCAATAAACGCTTCTGCGATTGATGATTCTGTTGAAAGTAATTATTTCAGATACACTCTCGAAATTAATTTTGGAGATTCAGTGTCCGTATATCAGGGTCGGGCTAAATTCAAACTACTCCGCTCACGGACAACGCTCGATTATTGGTATATCTACTTCTGGTCTGACTTCGCGTTAGACGAAAATTATGATAAATCGTGGTCATTTCTGAAAAGTTATTACCGTTGGAGCAGTAATTAAGATGGATAGTCCAAACACCGGTGCCGGCAACTTTGCCATAATTCTAATATTTATTTTATTATCCGGATGCGTGAATCCATTCGCGCCGGAGATAAAAACCGGTGAATACTCATCCAGTCTGATCATCACAGAACAACAAAACCCCGATGAGGTATTGACTAATTTTAGTTATGCTTATAATTTTAAAGATTCTCTGGTTTATTCTGATTTACTCGATAGTAGTTTTTTATTCATATCAAAGAATTACGCGACTGATCCTGTAACAGATTTGACCTGGGGACGGGATACTGATATCCGGACAACGGTCGGTCTTTTCAGGCACTTTCAAAATATTAATCTTGTCTGGGGTGGGACAATATTTCAATATTATTTTCAGGATAGCACCGAAGCTGAAATAAAGAAGACATTTCAATTAACCTTGAATGGCGGCGTTGAAATCCCTCTTATCAACGGTGAAGCGTTGTTTAATTTTGAAAAAAAAAGTTCCGGTGTCTGGAAAATAACCCGATGGGAAGATCTGTCCACATTCTGACTTTCCCTGACAGCAATAGCAATTTTTTTGAATTATTATGGAGGCAAAATGCGTCGATTAGCTCTTGATATTGATCCTGTCGCTTATGTACGAAATCTTCTTGGAGGCAATGAACCTGATCCAATTCAGGCGTTGATTCTGGCGGAATTAGGCGGTGCTGAGAGCATTGTCTGCTATCTGCGTGATGATCTTAAAACCGTAAATGAACGTGATATCGCCTTGTTCAGACAGGTAGTGAAATCTTATCTGACTGTGCGGACAAATCTTACGGAGGAGAATATCCGTAAACTTATCAGGATTAAACCGGATATGATTACTTTTGTTGCTCCGGGCGATATTTCTTCCGTCGAAGCGGATGTCATAAATCTTGATACCTATGCATCTCAACTCGAGAAATACGTCACTGAATTAAGATCAAACAACATATTAAGCTCCGTTTTGGTTGACCCGGATATCAGCCAGATAAAACTGGCCGGGAAATTGGAGTTCGATTACGTGGAGTTAAAAGCAAACGCGCTTACTGACGCGGAAGATATGGGCCGCGAAATACAGGCGATTGAAAATTTAACGGGTTTGGTCCTTGCATGCGGTAAACTGGGTCTTGGAGTCAATATTTCAGGTGGAATCGGTTATGACAATCTGCGGGATATCTCAGAAATCAACTTTATAGAAGATATAGTAATCGGTAAGCCAATCTTCACAAAAGCCCTCGCCATTGGATTTGAACAGGCCGTGAGGGATGCACTCACATTGATGTAAACAGAAATATAGAATATTAAAACTTTAAACGTGCCGGGAATTTTTCATTCATGCATACCTTCAAACTGATTCTGATAACTTTTTTTATTATTGTTGTACCTGCTTTATTGGCGGCATCTGAAAAAACAGATCATTTGCAGTTTCTGAATTGGGGAAAATCAGATGCGTATTTATCAAACGGCAAAATCGTGCCGCTTTATCGCCAGAATAACTGGCAGATTCAATCCATTACAGGAGAATGGGCGCCATTGAGTCTCCCCTTTTATTCGGAATCAAAGAACCAAATTGTAGTGAGATGCGGGTTTGACACCCCACTTGACGCCGGTCATTCTGAAATTTTTCTAAAAAGCCATGGTATCAAGGGATCCGGGCAGTTTGTCCTGAACGGAAAAATTATTCATAATCAAAGCAATAATTCTGCTCCATTTGATGTAAAAATTCCTCCTGACATCCTGAGTACCGATGGGAAAAATCAACTCGTTCTGACCCTAAAAGGTTCTGCGGCGGAGGAATCCGGTTTCCCGTCTTTTGTAAACATTTTTAGCGAACCCGGGATTTTGGGAATTGTCAGACCTATTTACCTGTCAATTGAAAACAAAAACAGGATCAGCGATACAAACGTTATAGTTAAAACGATTGCATCCGCGGTCGATTTTGAATACAGCTATCAGATAAACCTATCCCTGACAAATGATTCTGATAGAAAGGCTTTCAATGCAAAGCGGTTTCGGGTAGAGGAACAAATATTCTCCTCATCGGGTGAGAAATTATTCCAGCAGCGAAAGGAACTCGATCCCGAAAGACTGTTGATAAATAGTGATGCCCGGGTACCGGCTGAATATCTTTGGTCTCCCCAAAATCCCCAACAGCTGAATATGATTATTTCTGTAAGAAACGGTTATGAAACGATCTTTGAAGATACTCTTCTTTTCGGCCTAAGAAAGGTGCAGATAAAGGATAATAATTTTATTTTGAATAATCAGCCGTTTCTGATTAAAGGTGTAAGCTATTATGAAAACATTGAAAGTTTAAAATCAAAAGATTATTTCGGGACATTAATTTCAGATCTTTCAAAAATAAAATCACTTCAATTCAACGCGATTCGCTTTCCACACTATCTGCCGGATATTACCGCAATTCAAATTGC
Organism: Calditrichaceae bacterium; assembly: GCA_050173015.1. Taxonomy (GTDB): domain Bacteria; phylum Calditrichota; class Calditrichia; order Calditrichales; family JBFXGD01; genus JBFXGD01. The sequence goes on along the minus strand of JBFXLE010000002.1, from coordinate 186,740 downwards.
AGATTCCTTGGGTTTGCTGGTCTTCGCAGAATTGCCCATATGGCGTTATCCGCTTCCATTATACCAAAATGACAATATTCTGGAATCTTCGAAATCAACGATTCAAAGCCTTAGACTTTATAACAGTATGTCTCCTTCATTCGTTGCCATCGGGATCGGACAGGAGATTCCAATTCATGAAGCATCTGCACAAAAATTTATGCTCATTTTAAGCGGAAGCGTAAGAGCAAAGATGAATGTATTAAGCTACCTGTCGCCGATTTCCGGCTATCCGCTTCCTCCTGAAAATACAGCAGATTTTTACATATATGATAGCTATAAATCAATATTGAACGAGGCATCGGGAAACGAGAAATTAAATTTTCCTTATTTATTGGCGGGGAAAATCGGAATCAATCTGTTTAACGCGCCAAACAGTGGCGCGCTTGATGCCGATCCTGTAAAAAATTACGGATTTATAAACAGCGAAATTCAGACCGCGATAAATCGCTTTGGGTTAAAGGGAGGTTTTTTAGATAGTTTTATCGACTGGAAGAGCGGATTTCCAATTCATACAACCATTAACAACCCGGATTTTCTTGTCATACCGACGGGAATGTTTACGTATGAACGAAGAGCAAAAACCTGGATCAATAAAGTGGCGGGGAATATCTGGGACTCTGAGCACCTGAATCTTCTGCCAGAAAAACCGGTTACAAAAAAAACAAACTTTTTTTCACTTCTCACCTTTATTGCCACGGTATTATTTTTACTTGTATACCGTCAGAGAGCCAGACTGAGAGAAAATCTAAAACGTTCATTACGACATCCATACGGTTTTTTTGTAGATATGCGGGAAAGAAGAATCATTCCACTTTTCAGTTCTTTTTTAGTTGGGGCCTATTCGTCTGTCTTATTATCTGTTTTTGTAAGTTCTGTCATTTATTACTTCCATCACTCTTATTTTCTTCAGGAAGCAGCCAGCCTTCTGCTCGGACCTTTAAATTTATATGAATATTTTCTAAAAATGAGTATATCCCCCGGAAAAACCGTTCTTGTATTCTTTTTGATCTTTTACAGCTATCCGTTTATAATCAGTATCCTGCTAAAAGTATTCAGTTACTTTTCGACAGAGAAAATGCGATTCAGACAGGGTGTCGCCATAGGATTCTGGTCCGGCGCGCCATTTATTTTCCTACTGCCATTGAGCCTGGCCATGTATCAGTTGTTATCATCGGGAGGTGATCATACTTACCTTCTATATCTGTTTCTGTTTTTTATATTATGGGCGCATATCCGGATAATTAATGGCATTCACGTATTGTTCAGGGCAAGAACAAGTTTAATTTTAACGATGCTGCTCTTGTCTTATTCTATACCTTTCCTTATCTTTTGGATTCTATTCAAACCTGAGCCGTACTTATATGAATATCTAAAGCTGATATTTAATGCTCAGAATTTATTATAACCATATAACACCCGGAAAATTATGTATTTATCGAAATTGGACATTCTTGGTTTTAAATCATTTGCTCATAAAACAAAACTTGAGTTTAACGGAGGCCTGACCTGTGTAATAGGTCCCAACGGTTCCGGTAAGTCTAATATTGTTGACGCGATTCGATGGGTTTTAGGTGAGCAGCGTGTCAGCTCACTTAGAAGCGACAAGATGGAAAATGTGATTTTTAACGGTACAAAGACCCGTAAACCCGTTGGAATGACCGAAGTCTCAATGACTATCCAAAACAATAAAAAAATTCTTGACACTGAATTTGAAGAAGTTGTCATATCGAGACGCCTTTATCGATCCGGAGAAAGTCAATATCTTATAAATAAAACACCCGTTCGACTGAAGGACGTACTTGATTTGTTTATGGATACCGGAATGGGCGCCAATTCATATTCAGTCATTGAATTAAAGATGGTTGAAAGCATTCTTAGTGAAAACAAACATGAACGGCGTCAATTATTCGAAGAAGCCGCGGGTGTTGTCAAATATAAAGTAAGAAGAAAATCCGCGTTAAAAAAACTGGACGCCACCAGAGTCGATCTGACCCGAATTAATGATATAATAATTGAGGTGGAGAAAACCGTCAGTTCTCTGTCTCGTCAGGTCGCAAAGGCCAGACGCTACCTGAGTCTTAATGATGAACTGAAAAAATGTGAGGTTGATCTCTCAAGACTTAGATATCACCGGTTACTGGAAAGTATTAGACCGCTTGAAGTTCAACTAAAGGAAGCGAGTAAGCTTAAAGAAGAAAGTTCGCATCAAATCACAATGGATGAAGCGTTACTTGAAGATTACAAACGTGAACAGATAAAAACCGAACAGGGATTGCAAAAAATTAATTCAGCGATACATGAATTAGATGCAGAGATTGCAAGAATTAACCAGGCGGAAGCTGTTGCCCAAACCAAAGCGGAAGAAAATATTAAAACAAGAGAACGCTATAAAGTCGATATTGAAGATTATGAGAAAAAAATAATTCTTCTCGAAGAAAATGTATTGCAATATCAAACCGAATTGGATCAGCTTATCTCACAGAAAGTAATCATTGATCAGAATTATTCCACGATAGAGAGTGAACGTCTGCAGGAATTAGAAAAATTGCAGAAAGAAAAAGCGGAAATTGATAAACTTAACAGCGAATTCAGGCAGCAGCTTCAGTCACTTTCAAACATGAAAGAGGTTCTTAAACAAAAAGAATATCAGTTAGGTTTTCTTGATGAGCAGGCTGCAACAATCGATGAAAATATCGCGTCCAGATCGACCGGTTTAAAAACGAGAGAAACAGAGCTCGACATCTCCCGGAAAAACATACAAAATTCTGAAAACAACCTTGAAAAACTGAACGATAATCTTAAGGATCTCACCGCTAAGTCGGATCAACTCCAGGAAAAAATAAAAAAAGCAGAAACAGAACGTCAAACATTACTCGTTGAAACCGAGAAAGTTCGATCACGGCAATCATTTTTTCAGCATATTATCGCCAATTATGAAGGTCATTCAAAAAGCACACAATTTGTAATGACACAGAAAGATCAGCTAAGCGGCATCCATGGGCCTCTTGCCGAACTGATATCCGTTGACGAAAATTACGCGCAGCTTGTCGAACTGATATTAGGAGAGGCGCTAAATTATATTTTGGTAGATGATATAGATTCCGCCAAAAAAATGATACGACTTGTCCGCGAATCAGATAAAGGCAGAATTACCTGTATTCCTCTCAATCGTACGCGTTTTATTGAAATTCCTGAAATTCCGGCTGGTCTAAATTCCCTCACCCTGCTTTCAGACCTAATTGTCACGGATGAAAAATATCGTCATTTGATAAAGATTCTTCTCGGAGATGTAGCTATCGTCGACAATTTCGAAGAGGCATTGATTTTATCTGAAAAATTTCCAAACCTGCGCCTGGCCACTTCATCCGGAGAAATGGTTAATTTTAACAGAGAGATTTCCGGTGGTTCTGTTTCAAAGAAACAATCAACGATCATAGGACGCCATGATCAGTTAAAAAAATACACCCGCCAGCTACAGGTTTTTGAAAATGATCTTCCAAAAATTGAAAAGTTAATAGATGGGTTACGCAATGATCTTCAAAAAACCATCGCGAATCAAGGTGAAATTAAAGATGAAATAGCGAAGACACAACGCGAAATCACAGAACTCGAGAAAAAAGAACATCAGATCGCTTATGAAATAGATAAAAGCAAAAAAGAATCAGAATCAGATAATAATCACCTTATAATCATCAGAAAAAACATTAAAGAACTTAAACTGAATCAGCAAACAATTGAAGTGGAAGTTGAGGATCATCAGAAAAAATTGAATGAGCTCGAAAAAGAAACAATATCACGGACTAATTCGTATGAAAGAAAAAGTGATGAGCTGCAAATATTAATCGATGAAGTCCAAAAAGTCCGTCTGGATACTACTAACATACAGAATCAGATCTATAATCGTCAGAACGATCTCAATCGCTCTTCAAAAACCATTGTCGAATTAAAAAATGATATTGAAAAAAAAGGCTCCGAAATCGAACAAATCGGGAAAATGCTTGTTCAAATAACCGCAGAATCTGAACAGAGACGAAATGAACAAATTATAATCTGGGAAAAAAGAGATCAGTTAGACAAGGAAAAAGAAGATGTGGCGAGGGGATTTCAGGAAGTAAAAGAAAAAATCATGGATATAGAATCACAAATAAAAAAATACCGTAAACAACATGATTTTTCTCTTGAACACACTCGAACATTTGAAATGAAAATTAATGAAAACAGGTTTAAAGCAGAAAATATTCGTGAATATATTTTAAAAGAATATTCAGAGGACATTGAAATCGGTTTGCCCTTTGAAGGACTTAATGAAAATGAAACTGAAGAACAGATTGAAAGTATTCACAACCGGATTAAAAATCTGGGTCCCGTAAATCCGCTTGCGGTTGGCGAATATGATAAGGAAAAAGAACGGCTGGACTTTCTTACTAAGCAAAGAGATGATCTGAACAAAGCAGAAAATTCACTTGTAGAAACGATCGATAAAATAAATGCCACGGCGCGGAAGCAATTTATTGAAACATTTGAGGCCATAAAAGTGAATTTTGAGACTGTATTTCATTCCTTTTTTGAGAATGGAGAAGGTTCAATCAATTTAACTGATAATCAAGATCCGCTAGATGCAGATATTGAAATATCTGTCAGAACGAAAGGAAACCGGTTGCAAACACTGAGTCTTCTATCGGGCGGCGAAAAAACTCTTACAGCAATTTCGCTTTTATTCGCGATTTATCTCGTTAAACCAAGTCCGTTCTGTATTCTGGATGAAGTCGATGCCCCGCTGGATGATGTAAATATTTTGCGTTTTACTGAAGCGCTAAAAAGTTTCTCGGATAATACACAATTCATAGTTGTTACTCATAATAAGCGCACTATGGAAGCCGCCCAAACCATGTATGGAGTCACGATGGAAGAAGAGGGAGTTTCAAAATTAGTGTCTGTAAAGTTCAATTAAAAAAGGATGAACGTAATGAGAAAGTTACTATTTTTCTTAATTATACCTATGGTGTCTTGGAGCCAATTTCAATTTATACCGGTTTCGGCAGACTATGCTCTCTTCGGATCCAATGATTCAACCTGCTATGTTGAATTTTACATGTCAATTTATCAAGGTAATCTAAGTTATAAATATAACGATAGCACTTATCATTCCAATTTTATGAGTACTCTTGAAATTTTAAAAGATGGTGAAGTCATTAGAAAAATTCCTCACGAATATCAGAATACAATAATCGATACACTTAAATTTAATAAATTTAATCAGTTTATCGATGTTTTTGGTCTTCAGCTTCCGTTTGGAAAATATACAGCAAAAGTAATTGTGTCCGATCTTAACTCAAAGTTGAACGGAGAGTATTTACTGGACTTTTCCACGACAAAATCACCTGAAGGGTTTTACCCATCTGAAATAGAGTTTGCGATTGACATACAAAAAGATGATGGACAAACTATATTTAACAAAAACGGATTAAGGGTCGTTCCCAATCCGCGTAAAGTATTTGACCTGCTTCATCCCGTGCTATATTTTTATATAGAATTGCACAACCTTCCATATTCCGCGCAATCTGAGAATCAATACAGTTTTCACTACTACATTACGAATAGTGATGGTGATACCGTAAAAACCGTGGAACCAAAAACAAGGAAAGTGTTAGCCCCCTCTCTCGTCGAGGTTGGTGGTTTAAATGTTATGTCATTACCAGGCGGTTCATACTTTTTAAATATCAGAGGCACCGATATAACGAATGATATAAACGTCGTAGATCGCAAAAAATTCTTTGTGTATAAACCTGATGAAAACAAACCTGTAATTACAGAAACGCCGGTTGCTGAAATTGATAATATATTTACCGGATTGAATAAAGAAGAACTTGAAAACGAATTTAAAATGGCAAAGTATTTTGCTAATAAAAATGAAATAATGGTTTTTGAAAATTTAAATGAAGAAGATGCCATGAGAAAGTTTCTAACTCAGTTCTGGAGGATCAGGGATAAGAAAAATATGGTTCCCCAGGGACAATCTCATCGTGAATTTTTAGATTTAGTCGAATTTTCCAATGATCAATATAGTAAATTCGGCAGGCAAGGCTGGAGAACAGATCAGGGGCGTGTTATTATCATGTATGGACACCCTGATGAGAATGAAAGACATAACAATAGTATTGACGGATTACCCTACGAAATCTGGACATATCATAATTTAGAGGGTGGAGCCATCTTTGTATTTGCCGATTTGAACGGATTCGGAGCGTATGAACTGATTCATTCAAGCTACAGGAAAGAACTTAACAATCCGAATTGGCAGAGTATCATCAATCAAACAGGTGCAGGCAACACTAATTCAAATTAACCGGATTAAAGAATCTCCCGGTAAGTTGTCATGAATGTCTAGGATTATTTTTTTTGGTAGGACCAGCGATTCTTGTCGCGAAAATCATCTCCCCAACCTAGTTTATTCCGCAGGGTTTCATAAAAGCCCTGCGGTTTCATTTTTACAAGATTTGCCTTGTATTCACCTTTCTGAATTACAAAAGATGTGCCGCTGGAGTAGCTTTTTTCTCTTTGTCCATCACAAAATAGATTTATCTTATCAAATTCGGTAAATACCTGTATGGAAATTGCGCTTTCGTCCGGAACCACGACCGGTCGGTTGGTCAGTGAATGCGGGCAGATAGGGTTTATTATAAATACATTTGTCTGCGGTACAACAATCGGGCCTCCCCCCGATAAAGAATATCCTGTTGAGCCGGTGGGAGTCGAGAGAATCAAACCGTCTGCAATATATGAGTTCAGGAGACAGTCATCCACCTTTGTAACTATCTCAATGACCCTTGAAAATCCGGCTTTATCGAAAACGATATCATTAAATGCATAAAAAGTATCACCGCTTTTATTTTCAGTACATTTTAGCAGTGTTCGCTGGTCTATAAAAAAAGTATCATCCAAATAAGCCTTGACATGATGTACAATATTTTCCGGATGTGTTTCTGCTAAAAAACCGAGACCGCCGAGGTTTACTCCCAGTACTGGTTTCGAATCCGGCCCCATTTGATGAACAGTCCTTAATATGGTGCCATCACCACCAAGCGTCACGACGAGATCAGATTTATTAAATAATTCCGTCTCTCCGACCCGTTTAAATTCCCTCAACTCATGTGTTATATATTTAGAGTCATAGGTACAAAGCAGGAAATTGGCTTCCGGGGAAAATTTTTCTATCCAGGCATTAAGCTCATCAAGCGGCGCCTGAACCTGTTCTTTTCTCGGGTTTAAGATCAACCCAATAGTCTTTTTTAAAATGACCGGTCTCTCCTTTTAAACGAGATGCTCAAAGTAAGTCCAACTGGAATTCTTCTTTATCCCCTTTGCTTAGCAGTTGAATCTTTTTTTCTGCAGCATCTAAGCTCTTCAGACAGTATTTTATCAAATTGCTTCCTTCTTCAAACATTTTCAGGCTCTCATCCAGACTTATTTCACCTTTTTCTGCCTGCTCAACAATTTCTTCGAGACGCTGCAATGCCGACTCAAATGTCATTTTTTTTGATGCCATATTTTCATTCGTCCTTTTTTGTCTTGCTTACGATACTCGTCACTCTACCCTTGAATAATTGCGTCTCCAGTTCTCTTCCCGCGGTAACCTGTTCCGCATTCTTAATAATTTCACCGTCAATATACGAAATACTATAACCTCGTTCGAGTACTTTTTTGGGATTCAGGTTGGTCAACCGATGCGACATCTGATTGACATATTCACTTTTCCTGAAAAGCAGATTTTTGACCCCTTGGCTAATTCTGAGATTAATGTCATCAATCTGAACCATATATTGTCTAATCAAATCATCCGGACGGCGCATTCCATAACTTTTTTGAAAGAATATAATCTTCTCCCTGTTATACTCAATCCGGTCTTCCATGCCTGAATAAAGACGATGGTAATATTCGAGGATTTTATTTCTTAGTTCATGATAATCGGGAACGACTAATTCTGCGGCCGCGGATGGGGTAGGCGCCCGTAAATCAGCCACAAAATCGGAAATGGTGAAGTCGATTTCATGCCCCACAGCGGACACCACCGGTATTTCTGATTCATAAATCGCGCGCGCAACGACTTCTTCATTAAATGGCCACAAATCTTCCAGCGAACCACCACCGCGGCCGACAATTAGAATATCGACATTCTTATATCGATTGAACTCTCTGACCGCTTCAGCGATGTCTTCTGCCGCGCCTTCTCCCTGTACCTTAGCGGATCTGACAATGATTTCCACATGAGGCGCCCTGCGTTTCAAAACATTGATAATATCCTTAATGGCGGCACCTGTAGATGAAGTTACAATCCCTATTTTATGCGGATATGGAGGCAAGGTTTTTTTATGTTCGGGGTCAAAAAGACCCTCCGTCTGGAGTTTTTGTTTTAGCCTTTCGAATGCCATCTGGAGCTGACCGATTCCGGCCGGTTGCATTCTAAGAACATCAAACTGATAGCGGCCTGATTTCTCCCAAAGACGAACATTTCCCAAGGCTTGTACCAACATCCCGTCCTCCAGGTCAAAATCTATCTTAGTGGCGCGCGATGACCACATAACGGCAGATATCTGTGATACACTATCCTTTAAGGTAAAATAAAAATGACCGGAATAATGAGGTTTAAAATTTGAAACTTCTCCTTCGATCCAGAGAGTGGGAATATTTTCTTCGATCAATAATTTGATTGTCCGCGTAATTTCACCGACACTGTAGATATTTGATTCACTCATCTCGGAATTCCAAACTATTCATATTGAAATAAAAAAAGGCTCATTTTAATGAACCTTCTATTGAAATTAGCGATTTTTCTTTTTATGGCGATTCTTTCTAAGTCTTTTCTTCCTTTTGTGAGTCGCCATCTTCGAGCGTTTTCTTTTCTTACCACTGGGCATAGATTAGATCTCCTGTTAATTTATGCGATGTTTAATATTATCCACTTTGTGATTGACTTTTTATTTGTTCAATAAACTGCCTCGCTGCCTGGGATTCCCTGCTTTCCGGATGAATTGAAATCAGCTTTTGCCAAAAGGAAACAGCTACATCAACCTTACCAATATTATAGTTTACAATTCCAGTATTGTACAATCCCTGTAAATGAGTCGGGTTAATCTCCAATGCGCGATTCATATAATACAAAGATGAATCCGGTTGATTGACATTAAAGAATGAAACTCCAAGATCTATCAGGACATTTGAATCGGTACTTTTAGTTTTTAACGCCTGTTTATAATGAACGATAGCAGATTCGAACCTCCCGATATCAAAATAACTATTACCTGCCTGAATGTTAAGATCATAGTTATCCGGATCACTTAGCAATGCCTGCTGGAGATCCCTAAGATGATTCATAACATCTGAATCTGGCTGACTCCCCGGAGCAGTGGATTGTGTACTTGTGATGCCTGCTGCTTCGAGTTTCTCCGTTAACCGCATTCTGTTGCTTCTGAAAATAATCAGGATGATTGTCACAGCAAAAACAAATGCGATTGCAATGATTGTATATGAGTTTACCGGTGAAGTTTTCACATCTTTTTTACCGGAACCGGTTGTTTTGGCTGATTTACTCCCGGGCGTGGCTAGTTTCTTGCCGCATTTCATACAATAAACTGCGTCTGTCAGATTCTCAGCGCCGCAAATCCTGCAATATTTAGTTTCAGTTTTATTCATCATATATCGATCAAGTTCAATAAAGGTTTGTAATTTAATCAATTTGTACATTAAAAGTCAATTTTATTATAAGCTAATTGGAACTGACTTTTAAGCGGTCACCCGGTTTTATCAACGAATTGTTAAGGTTGTTTAATTTTCTTATTTCCTTGATAGAAATGCCGTATTTTTTAGCTATATCCCACAATGTATCGCCGGAACGAACAGTGTAGTAATTCCCCGATTCGTTGCTGGATACGGTCACGATTTCTTTTTTTATATTCTGCCTGATTTCATCCATGTCTTCCGGTATCCAAATTACCAGTTTCTGCTTTGGATATATATACGAACCATAACTTAAGCCGTTCCACGACCTGATTTTGCTTGCTCTGGTATTGAAAAGCTCGGCAATTTCTCCAAGAGTGTTACCGCTTTTAACTTCATAAATAATTTTCTTATGTCCCGGCACATTTGTAACTACCGATTTGGGCCTGGATTGCCGTTTCGGTTTGGATGATTGAGAATATGAGACGGACGAATATTTGAAATGAGTGCTATTTTGCGGAACAGGAATTAATAAATAATGACCTGCTCTAATAATATTTCCTGATAGATTATTTGTTGATCTTATAACATCGATACTTGTGTGATATTTTTGAGCGATTGTCGAAAGAGTTTGCCCGCTTTGTATTTGATGACGAACCCATGATCTCTTCTCATCATCAGGCAAACTCGCGTATTTTTCCTTAAACTGCTGCGCCTTGCCTTTTGGAAGGTAGAGAATAAAGTCTTTTACTCCAGGAGGCGTTACCCAGCGCAACACTGCCGGATTAATTTCTTTAATGAAGGAATATGTAGTATCAACCGCCTTAGCCACCACATTCAGATCTATCGATTCTGAGATCTCGACCATATCAATTTCTATTGGATCTTGTTTATCGACATAAAAACCAAATTTTTCCGGATCCTTCGCTATAATTGTAGCCGCCAGAAAAGTAGGGACATAATTCCGTGTTTGTCTTGGCAGGCTCCTTAATTGCCAAAAGTCCCTTGTATCATATCTGCGCATATTCTTTTCAACTTTTTTAGGATTACAATTATATCCGGCCAGCGCGAGATACCAGTCATCAAACCGTTCATATAGATCATCCAGATGTTCTGCCGCCGCGATGGTTGCTTTAAAATAGTCCCTGCGCTCATCGAACCACCAGTCATGTCTTAACCCATAGTAGCGGCCTGTTGCTGATATAAACTGCCACATACCGGCAGCCCGGGCGTATGAATAAGCGTGAGGATTAAATCCACTTTCTATCATCGCGAGATAAACTAAATCTTCAGGTAGATTCTTTTCTCGCAGTATTTCCCGAACCATCGGCTCGTATTTTCCGCTTCTCTCCAGCCAACGCGTAAATACGGGTCTGCCCTTTGTTTGAAAATATTTGATGGCAAGCCTAACCTTATCATTTAAAGTAATCGGAAGCATACCGCTTGAATCGATGACCGTCCCGTCTCCGAACAAAACCGAATCCGCGTAAAACGATTCTTCAAATTCAGTGATATCCTCCCTTATCTCTTCGGCCGCCATATCAATTTCTTTTTGTGTATAGAGTCGTTCGTAAGCATCATTGATGAGATGCATCATTGAATCATAAGCCGCCCAATTTGTCAATGTGGCGCGATCCTGATCCGTGAATTTTGACTGAAGCTCGAATGAATAATCAAAATATATTTCCGCCCCCATCGTATCATGATCGCTTAGTTTTCTCTGCGCTTGATTGAAGTAGAAGAACAAAGAATCAAGTCTGGAATTAACTTCTTCGGAAACCCAGATATTATCGGGAAAAGAACTGAGATAGTTCCGGTCAGCGGCAACTGGTTTCTGCAGTTTTGTCGTTTGACATGAACCGATGAATAATGCAATCAAAATTGCAAGAATCGGAAAGGATTTCTTTATCACTGGCGTTTCCTTTTTTCGTTTCAATCTTTAATTTGTTTATTTGCTTTATTAACAATGCTAGTTGTTGAGCGTCCCGGAACCAGGGGGATTGTTAATACTTTGCCCCCGCTTTCCTCGACGATATCTCTACCTACAATATCTTCGACACGATAATCCCCGCCCTTTACTAAAATATCCGGATGAATTTTTTTTATCAATTCATACGGCGTGTCTTCTTCAAAAATACAAACGATGTCCACCGATTCCAGTCTTGACAGTATAAATGCCCTGTCTTCCTCAGACATTAAGGGTCTCCCCTCTCCTTTTAAACGGCGTACCGAATCATCGGAGTTTAAACCAACAATTAATATCGATGCATATTCTTTGGCCTTCTCAAGGTAAACTACATGACCTCGATGCAAAATATCAAAGCATCCATTGGTGAATGCAATCGAGTAGTTCTTTTCTTCTCTAAACTTTTGAATAAGTTCTGTTATTTCATTTGACGGAATTATTAAATTCAATAACTACTCCGAATCCAGAATATTATTTAACAATCTCTGTTTCTCAATCGCTACAATACCCACTTCTTCACAAACAATTCCGGCCGCGCTATTAGCAAAATACGCCGCTTCTTTATATGAAGCGTTTCCGACAAGCGCAGCTGTCATTGTACTTATCACCGTATCCCCGGCGCCTGAAACGTCAGCAACTTTTCTCGCGCGGGTCGGTATGTGACTTATTTCTCCGTTTGCTTCAAAAAGAGACAATCCCTTCGGACCTCGTGTAAGCAGGATACTGCCGGCGTTCAGGATTTTCAACAGTTCACTACCGGCGGCCAACACATCATCATCAGTCTCTATCACTCTGGCAAGAGCCTGCGCGGCTTCCTTAATATTTGGTTTAAAAACTGATGTGTTTTTATAAGACAAAAAATTAATGAATTTCGGATCGACAGTCGTGATTATATTTCTTTCCTTTGCAATTTCTAAAGCAAACTCAATGATCTCAACCGGCAGCATACCCTTGTTGTAGTCCTGAATAACAATCGCGTCGATTCCCCGCAGTAACTCATCTATATGCTGTTTGATTTCTTTAATCACCGGACCCGCAACATACTCTCTGTGTTCCTTATCCACTCGGGCAATGTGTTGATTATTGCCAATAATTCTGGTTTTGACAGTCGTTGGCCTGTTCCCGGAACGAATGATCCCATTAACATCCATATCATTTTCCCGCATCAGCTCCATGAACATGTCTCCCATTCTATCCTGTCCTATAAGTCCTGTAAGAATGGGTTCACAACCCAGGGATTTTAAATTCAGGGCTACATTCGCGGCCCCGCCAAACTTTAGCAGCTCATTTTCAATCTCAATGACCGGAACCGGCGCTTCGGGGGACATTCGATTTACATATCCTAAAAGATACTCATCAATCATCACATCACCCAAAACAAGGATTTTTTTATTCTGAAAATTTTCAAAAATTTTTTTTATTCGGTCTTTATCTATAGAAATCAAATTTCCTTCTCCACTTTAAATAATCAGCATAAACAAATGTAAAACAACATTTTATAATTTTCAAGAATTATTATTGGGCATGAATAATATTATGGAGAAATGAATTATCTGTTAAGCGGGATTCTAATGATAAATTCGGTGCCTTTGTTTAATTTAGTAGAGTAATCTATTTTTACACCATACGGTTTAAGAAGATTATAAGTCATTGATAATCCCAGTCCTGTTCCATGGGGAATTTCACTATTCTGATTCGCATCATTCAGAGGAGATTTAGTTGTAAAAAAGGGAACATATAATTTTTGTTGTACATCCTCTGTCATTCCGCTTCCCGTATCTTTAATGATGATGCAAATATAGTCCTTCTCGCTCCTGGTAATTATGGTTAATTCCCGGATTTTGGTCTCGCGCATGGCGTCAATAGAGTTCTGCAGGATATTGTGTATACTCTGGGAGAAATCAGAATAAACGCCTCTGATTCTGGGTAAGTCCTTTTCAAAATGATACTCTTTTTCAATATGATGCTTGAAATAAAGATTGGCATCCAGAAAATCCAGTTCATCTTTTAGAATCTCATTGATATCCAGAATTCTATCTCTCGTATCCTGTTCTTTACGTCCCTTCGTCAATATCGTATTTATCAGGTCAGACATCCTTGCGGTCTGCTTTAATATTTTATCGATCTCGATAGCTTCATCGTATTTTAATTTGAGTAGTTCGGCATTCCCCTGAATAATTGAGATCGGTGTATTTAAATTGTGAGCAATTCCCGTTGCCAGTTGCCCGATTGCCGCTAATTTATTCTCATTAAGAAGTTCCAACTGTAACTGCTCTTCTCTTTCCTTAAAATTGTGCTTTTCTGTAATATCAACAAAAATCCCCTCGATTGCCGATTCTCCATTGTACTGTACAATACCGGCCCAAGCTTCAAGAACGAGCCGGTCTCCGGTTTTTGTTATCGCATGAAATGTCAGATTGTCTGCAGAGCCGTTATTATCGTAAAGTCCGTGCGTAAACATTTCCCTGATCATCTCCTGATTCTCAGGAACAGCAAGATCCATGATCCCTTTTAGATTTATAAGTTCCTCACTGGAATAACCGAATATTTCACAAAATTTTTCATTGACATACTTGAACACATCATTCTGGACAAGATAAACTCCTATCAGTGACTGTTCCACCAGATTTGAATATTTTATTTCCGATTCCTTGAGCTGGGATATTTTTTGTTGCACAATTGTTTCAAGCTCTTCCTGATAGAAGGATTTTTGTTGTTCGAGAATTCTTTTTTCTTCTTCTAATTGAAACTGTAGAACAGCATTTCTTACAACCTGAAGAAAATGACTGTTTTTAAAGGGTTTAACCAGATAATCATAGACTTTCAATCTGATTGCTTCACGGGCATAATTTAGTTCCGAACTACCGGTTATGATAATTACAGGTATAACATTTTTATCTTTTTGACGGTTTTTAATAAAATCTATTCCATTGAGATCCGGTAAAAAAATATCCACGATGATGGTGGAAAAATTGGTATGCTTTAGCAGTTCGTTGCCCTCAACGGAAGACCCGCAACTGAATACATTGTATGATTCAGAAGTTAAAATAGTCGAAAGAGTTTCTCTGATATCAGCGTCATCATCAATAATTAAAATATTATGAGTCATCTGTTTTACACTAATTTACTCAATGTCTTCTTAAAGCTATTGCTTACAAATTCTATAACTGTGAAAACCAGCAAATTTATGATCCCTATATAAAATAATATTTTTGTGATCTTATCCAGCAATGCCGAATTAAATTCAGGAAGAATAATAATCATTATAAAACAAAAACCCACAATCCAACTCATTGCGCGTATGATTTTTTTATAGAGATTTTCGACTTCCGGTCTGGTTGTTTCTTCCTTTTCAACCTCAGGTTCAGATTGTTGTTTCCTGATCTGCTGTTTTTTATGGTTTTTCTTCCCCATTTTCATGCCTCTATATTTAAATAACCCGCCATTCTGAAATTAATTTAATGGTTTTTTCAGAATAAATTCGAATTTTGTTAATCTAACAAATCAACGGTGAATACTGACCCGTTAACATATTTTATAATTGCTGTAATATTTGCAGAATATCCATTTCCAATGTATTGGCCGGCGTTTCGATAATGCGGCCGATTTCATTCCCGTCTTTAATGATTATAAATGTGGGTACAAGTTCCAATCCAACCTGTTTAGGCAGATCGTTTTCCAAATTTTTCTTTCGGTCTACAGCCCAGATATTTAATTTTATTTTTTTATCAAGCGATGAATTTTTCAGGACTTTATAAAATCTGGGTACTTCTCTCTCACTGTCACTGCACCAGGTTCCAAGAAATATATCAATCTTATAATTTCCTGATATCCCTTTCAATTCTTCAATGGTGCTTTCATCCGGATGATAATTTTCTTCTCTGAGTTTCCATTCGGGGTAATCGAAGTAGATTTGTTCCATCGAAGATTTGCCGTATAACATTTTTATATCATTTCGTATGATTTTTTGTGTGCGTAATTGATTCATGGATGACCTGTTACAGCTAAATAATACAGACATCACCATTAGGCTAATTGACAACAAGCGAATCATTCGTCACGTCCTTTTTGGTAATCTGTTTCATGGTTTTTCCCACAATACCCTTACTTGTAATTTTTAAATACACAATTACTTCAGCGGATTTACCCAATGCGCCCTCGTCTTTTCCGTTTATCGTAAAATTTACCCCTCCCGCATTACCAACAACGAAAACAAGGGTCGAGTCAGCATTGATCCTCAACTTGTTTCCGGGGATCAGAGTATATTCTGTTGTATCTGCAGCATCCTTGATGAATCGCAGCCAGGTAAGCTCAGTCGCGTTCAGATCAACCTGCACGCTTTCGGATGCTGGTTTTACCGGCTTTTCCTCTGTAACCGTCATGCTGGTATCAACAACCGGAATGTTTTTTGCTTCAATCTCATTAACCACATCCCGCACAGAGAGTTCCTTTACTGTATCAGAATCGGGAGTTTCAACCTTTTCAGAGTGAAAGGCCATGAATGCTATAATAACTACCAAAATAACCACCGGCAGCAAAAAAAGCACTTTTTTTAAACTAAATAGCCCATCGGGTTCAATTGATGATGTCGTAATTCTTCTAATAGTTGTCGTAGGATGAGAAATTTTCGACTGCTTTCTTAGCTTTTGATACTCATCAAGGAAGTATTTAGGATTCTCTACACTAAGAAAGGACAGATAGGTTTGAAAAAAAAGTTTATCATAAACTTCCGGAATTTGTTCAATATCACCGGCTTCAATTGCTTCCAGATATTTCAACTGAATACGGCTTTTTTGCGAAACATCGTTCAAATCAACTTTTTGCTCAATGCGAATATTTCTAAGCTGTTCAAATATAGATAGATTGGAATTGCTTTCATTCATTGGTTATTGCACCTCAAAATCCTTAATTCTCATTTGAATTGTGGTTTGTCCGTTCCATTTGTTTTCTTCCAGTACATACGCACAGCTTAACCTGAGATCCGATTCCCTAAGCATTGGGACAGATTCACCCAGGTTATACCCTATTGCATCTATAACAACGCCATTTTGCTTAAATTTCAATTTTAGATGATTATTTCCCACTTTGGTCACGTTTCCGTATATTTGCAGATTATCAGTTACAAATACCGGTCGCATATTACTCGGTCCGAACGGGGCCAAAGATTTTAAACCGTTTAAAAAATTAGCATCAAACTGATCTAATGTTACTCTGGCATCAATTTTCAATTTTGACACCATTTCATCCTGCTCAATTTCCTGCAATGCAAGATCATTTATCAATTTATCAAATTCCGGTATATTCTCAGAAACAATATTCATCCCTGCCGCAAATTTGTGACCTCCATAATTTTCCAACAGGTGACTTAACTTTCGAAAAGCTTCATATATATCAAAATTCAAAGCCGAGCGGGCAGATCCTCGTCCCATTCCGTCCTGTAGCGAGATAAGTACGGTCGGTCTGCTATATTTTTCCATCAAACGGGATGCCACAATTCCGATTACTCCGGGATGCCAGTCATCTTTCGCTAAAACCAGTACACGTTTTGAATTCAGATCGATATTATTTTCAACATAGGATTCAGCTTCCCTGAAAGTCAGTTCATCGACATTTTTTCTTGCTTTATTTTCATTTTCTAAAATACGCGCAATATTACGGCTCTGCTGCAAACTCTTACTGCTTAATAAATGTACAGCCTTTTTCGCATTTGACATTCTGCCTACTGCATTAAGCCGGGGCGCAAGCACAAAGACAATCGTACTTACATTGAGCTCGTGATCAGTCAACCCAAGAATCTCCAAAATTGCGAATAAACCGTTCCGGGGTGACTGATTAATCTGATTCAGCCCGTAGTGAACAAGAATCCGGTTCTCGTTAACAAGCGGGACGATATCAGCAGATGTGCCGAGTGCAATCAGATCCAGATACTCGGTGACAATTTCCTGACTATAACCAAGTTTATTGACCAAACCCTGCATAAATTTGAAAGCGACTCCGCACCCGGCCAGATCTCTGAACGGATAAGGTGATTCTTTCAATTTTGGATCGAGAATAGCAAATGCGTCAGGAATTTCCGGACCGGGTTCATGATGATCGCACACAATTACATCAATGCCCATTTCATTTGCATACGCGATTTCTTCTACAGCTGTTATCCCGCAATCAACCGTAATAATTAATGAACTTTTTCTGGAATTTGCAACATTTATTCCTTTTTTTGAAACACCATAACCATCATTAAACCGATCCGGAATAAAAAAGGAGACTTTGCCACCCAGATTAAAAAGCACATTATACAGAATCGCCACTCCGGTGACACCATCAACATCATAGTCCCCATAAACCAGAATTTGTTCACCATCAGCAAGCGCCCGGATGATTCGGTTAACTGCCTTCTCCATGTGGAGCATTAGAAAGGGATCAAGTAGATTCTCAAGTTTAGGATGGAAAAAATCTTCAATTTTTGATTGAGTATCAATATTCCTGTCCAGGATGATTTGAGCGATAATAGGATGGATATTAAAATCATTTGCCAACTGAGCTACTTCTGCTTCATCCCTTAAATCTGCGAACTCCCAACGATAAAGCATCATCGCTCCATACTTTGAAAGAATAAACTCTTTGCGGATCGATAAGCCGAATTCTGTCTTCCGGTGGAAGTAGTAGCCATTTATCTTAATCAACCGTTGCCGGTTAACTTACGCGACCTACCCTGAAGAATGTGCGATAGATTCGCACGCGTAAGGGGCTTTACGCATTCTGGATGAAATCCTTCTATATTTGGTCTTGCATCGGATTGGGTTTGTCATACCTTTGCCAAAATGGCGTCTCTTTGAGACGTTCCCGCGGGAACAAAGTGGTGAGCTCTTACCTCTCCTTTTCACCCTTACCCCGGCCTACCGGGGCGGTATTTTTTCTGTGACACTTTCCATCAGCGTTTACACGCTGTTCCTGATTTCTCAGAAAACCCTGCCCTCTGATGTTCGGACTTTCCTCCCCGATTTATTAATCAGGGCGACTACCTGACCCGCATTGAGTCTGTTTTTATTTAATTATTTTTTGTCAAGAATTTGATTCATCCCAAACAAGGATGCGCCCACAAAACTCACAGGTATATATTTTTTTCATCTTCTTTACTTCAACGACCTTTTGAGGAGGAATATAAGAATAACATCCACCGCAAACATCGTTCACAATACGCGCAATACCCATTCCGTCGCGAGCTTCTCTGATGATTTCATAAGACTTAATAATCTCAGGACCTGATTTTTTCACAATTATTTCACGCTCATGGCGCAACATATTTTCTTCTTCGGCGGTTTCACTCATTTTCGCGTTGAGCTCAATACTGTTTGTATCCAGTTCAGCGTTTAATTTCGAAAGTTCTTCTTCTATTTCAGCGACTTGTGTATCGATTTGTTCCATTTTCATTGTAACTTCGAGTAATTCGTCTTCGCCTTCTGTAAGAACATTCTTTACCGATTCAGTCTCAGCTGTTATAGCGTCATATTCTTTATTCGTTTTAACCTGATAGAGTTGTTCTTCATATTTTTTTGCTTTTTCTTTTGAGTCATCCAGGATTGTATTTAATTCACTCACTCGTAATCTTGAGCTTTTTAGTTCGGACTGTAAACTTTTTAATTCCGTTTTTTTATCATCGATTTTTCTTTCAAGATCCTCTACTATAAGAGGCAGGTCTCCACGCTCAGCCTGCAATTCATCCAGACGATTATCAATTTCTTGCAGTTCAATTAAAGCATACAAAGTTTTCTGCACTCTAAAACCTCCTATTTATAAATAAAAAAAGTGCACCCCGGTTCCGGAATGCACTTCTGAATGATTTTTTAATATATTTTTAGTTCTAGTTTTAATTTCAAATTTCATGCTCAAATTATACATATTTTCCATATCAAATAACATTTTCAAAAAAGCAATGTGGGCCCACAGGGACTCGAACCCCGGACCAGCCGATTATGAGTCGGCTGCTCTAACCAACTGAGCTATGGGCCCTTAATGATTCATCATTAGAGTGAAGTAATGTATCAAATTCAGAAAATAAAATCAAATTTATTTTATGTGCCCATGGCCCATTTCGCTGAAGTTTTTTAAAAAATATTCCAATCTGTTTTCTTCAATATAAATTGCGCGCTTATTTCCGGCTTCTTTCAAGTTTATAGCTGAATACCCGTCAAATTTTATTTCATTCTCAAAATTTAAGCCGCTCCCCACTATTACAGCGAATTGAGTTCTTAAATAAATTAACTCATTAAACCGTTTTATGGATGGGTAAAATCCTAAATATTTTGCGCATAATTCGCGTAGAGATACGTTTTTTTTATCGGTATAATTCTGGAGATAAAAGATCAACCTGTTTTTGAGTAAATCACTATCGGTTTGTGATAATCGCCAAAAGGAGCCGTCCGATCCGGGGAAATTCAGAGAAACCGGCAGACATTTTTTCGCCCTAAATTTTAAATGCAGTTCCGAAGAGGCGACATCTATCGCCTCTGGATTCATCGAGTTAGTCATTGTTCTGCTGCTTTTTGAAGATTGGTTTGAACTGATTTGATATTCTTCAATGATGGATCCCATCATATCATATCCGTGACCTCGCGGAACGATACTTTTTATATGCGGACCAAACCCATCAATTCTCGCGCCATTCTGATCATAAACCATGAAGTAAGACTGACTCGGGCGCTTTTTGATATTAATATAGATTTTTGTATATAAGCTGTCTTCAAATAATATCTTTTCACTATTTAGACAAAGTGCTTCCTCAGATGGTTTTCTCTTTATATTTACCTGATACCGATCTTTTTTCAATATGAATTTGAATCTGTTGCCATTTATTTCCGCGATAAAATCTCTCCAGATCAACGGTATATCAAATTTTATGTTTGATGATTCAATTTGGATAAAATTCAATGAATTTTCGATAACGGGAGGCTGAAAAACCACGGGATATATTTTCAGCGACTTTTTTTCCGCCTGATAATGAATCCGCGCTTTTCTATTTACCCGAAAAGAAAACACATCCATCTGATTCGCGCTTGTAAATGCAACTGATTTTACCTGATGACTTTTAAAACGGATTCCGGTATCGGTCATTTTGACTTCAGACCTTCCATAATTCTTACTTGTTCCAGTGAAATGTAACCCGTTCGTAATAATCGCGATGTTGAGATGATCTGATTTCAGATAAAAAAGTAACTCGATTATGGATCTGAATGACTTGTCGGCTGATTCGGCAATCAACTTCAGAATTTTATTTCTTAAAGTATCTGCCCACCAAAATTGACGGTCAGTCGCGAGCAGCCCAAAAGCAATAATTTCATGGGGATTTGTCATAAATGACCGCTCAAAATACGCCCTCATAGCCGGTTTACTTATTCTCTCCCAAAATGATTGCAGATTTCGGTTCAATTCAGGATTATCAATGAGCTCTCCGTTGATGTAATCGTTGAAAAAATTATCTACTTTCTCTGTTCCAGATTGTTTTTGATTTTGATAACTCAAAATAAATCTATTATGCGCTATCGCAAGCCAATATTTATCCGATTCATTGAGATCATCCACATGGCTGTGTTTATATTTGTAAAAGAATGATAATTCATCATACCAGCCAAAATATAGATAAATTTCCTGAAGCCAGATAAATTTTTGTGTTGAAATTATTGTTCTAATTTCTCTGCCCTTACTAATACAGTCAAGCTGGGCCCAACATTCATCAATATTCATCAAAAAGTGCTTATTTTCTGAAGAGATTTGATGAATCGGATGGCATGCAATCTCAGCCTGATAGAGTTCATTGATACAGGGCATTAATTGATTTATTGATGACATTTTATCATCATTTGTCACCCAGACTACCGCTGATTCGGTGATGGAGAAATCAAACAGCGCTGATGTTTCCGCCTCTGGATCGAGAGAGCTTAACACATGATAATTGTTATTCTGGTTAATTTTAAGTTTTATCCTCTTCGTTCCGGTAAAAACAGAAATAATAACGATGGTGTCATTTTGAAATTCGATTGTTTGAATTTTAAGTTTATCATTCTGGATCACCGTAAAATAAATTCGGGTCTGAGGTAACCTGAAACGCTCGCGGATCATCCCGGGATAAATTCCGCTTAAAGTGATATCATTATTCTTAACGGAATGCGAGGATTCTTCTACTTTCCCTTTGTCCAATAAAAACAAAACATCGTTGATATGCGTATTATAATTATTTGTGATACTAGCCGCGATAAAGGCTTCAATCTGATTAGTAAGAGTAAGTGTGTTCATGTTTCGATCTTTTTTTTGTCATTATCTCAAAAAAAAACACCATCAGATCATTTCCGATGGTGTTTTAAGTTAAACTATTTCCCAAATATTGCAAAAAGAAATTTTGATTAAAAAAGTAACCGTTTTAAGTCCACATAAAGTATAAAAACGATAAATGTCAGAAGAACCGCCATACCTATCTGCTGCACTTTTATTTTTACTTTTGTCGGTATGGGACGTCCCATAATTCCTTCAATAATCAGAAAAAACAGATGCCCCCCATCCAAAGCAGGGATGGGAAGTATGTTAAAAATAGCTAGAATGGCGCTCAGCGCGGCGATCAGGTACCACAACTGCGTCCAGCCCGCTTGTGCCGCATCACCCGCCATTTTGGCAATGGTGATCGGGCCGCCAAGAATTTCCGAAGCGGATTTGGTGCCGGAAATCCACCACCAGAATCCACGCATATTCAGAACAATTAAGTCATAGGTGTTCTCAAAACCATTTAGTACCGCCTTCGCCAACCCTATATCTTTGTGTTCGTAATAGTATCCTATTCCAATCTTACCGACTTTCTCAATCTCACCCTGTTCATTTTTTTCTTCATAAGCATCCGGTGTGAGATTGCCCTCAAAAATTTCTGAATTCCTCTCCCACTTTATTCTAATCTCTTCATCCGGGTGAGCTCTGATCGCGTCAGTCATCGCCATCCAGTCATTGACAGCCTCGCCATTTACTTCGAGAATCTTATCACCGGTTTTTAAGCCGAGTACTCCCGCAGGCATCGAAGAACTGACATCACCGACTTTAGCGGTGAATAGTGGAGCGATATCCAGCTGCTCCCCTTTCCGATCCTTAAACCACTCCTTCTTATACCAAAGCTGCATCTCTTTTTCATCACGAATGATTGTGAATGAAAAATCATGATTGAGATGATCCACAAAATTTGATTGCACCTCATTCCAGGTCATGACCGGCGTATTATCAATTTTTATTATTTTATCATCTTTTTCGAAACCAATCTTCTCAGCGACTCCACCCTCTCCCACAATTCCCACCGTAGTGATAGGAATGATGCGTTCGCCTTGTGAATAATTAAGAAATGTAAGAATTCCGATCGCCAAAATCAGATTCATTATAACACCGGCAACAATAATTACAATTCTGCGCCATACAGGTTTTGAATTGAATTCATCATCGGCGCCTGTAATTTCAGAATCAAGACTCTCATCAATAAATCCGGCCATTTTAACATAACCTCCAAGAGGTATTGCCGAAATACAAAATTCAGTTTCACCGATTTTTTTTCTGTAAACGGTTGGAGGAAATCCTATCGAGAATTTTTCAACTCGTACTCCCATCCATTTTGCCGCGAAAAAATGGCCCAGCTCATGAATGATTACCAGCAAACTAAAAACAAAAACGATTGCAATAATGTTAAGCATTTTAAATATTCTCAACTTTCAGTTTATTCTACAATTTTGTGTTAACGTCTTTCCGCAAAATTGGTTTCAGTTATGCGCGAAAAAAACTGATAACACTAATCTATATATTTGATCTGTATAAATGATCATTATTCTCATAATTCAAGAAAAATCCCTGCAGAAATGGAATCATATTCACCGAAATTATAATCAGCATGAAGATTAAACATCATAATATCGAACCCAATTCCAACCTGATACCGCAAGCCATCGACGCCGTCGACGGAAACTTCTCCAAAATCCGCCCCCGATTCAACTATTTTATCTGTATATAATAATAACAAACTATTTACATATCCAATTCCCGCGTAAATATTAAACGGCAGAGGCTGAAATCCCCGCGAAATGATCATGTTCATTCCAAACGCGCCGGATTCCAGATAATCTTCTACGTTAAAAAAGTGGTAGGAAGCCATTACGCTCATCTCAACAGGAATTAATGATCCTGGTACCAATTCGATCAATTCATATTTGATCCCGCCACCAAACAAACTGACATCCCCGATTTCGGAGACATCCCATTTTGTATAACGCAGCGTAAATTCAAAATTCGTAAAGAGCCCGATACTGAATGTGGCGATCGGGAGACTTAAACGATCATTGCCAAGACCATCAAAGCTGTCCGTACCGTTAATCTTCTCATTTCCAAATATGGTTGAATGCCTTATGCCGCTATCGTCTGTAAAATACCGGCTTCCCGATGGAACAGCGGTACTTATCACGTTGATACCTGCATTGATATGCGGGAATGAATTTGCGGGTGCCTTGTGAAATATTCCTGTTGACATGCTGGTTCCGGCGATATCCGAAAAAGGGTTAAGATATCCTTTCAGGGTTTCTTCGGCATTTTCTGATTCCCTGATAATTTTTTCTAACTCAGTCTTCAAGTCGCCCGCATAGACCGGTTTAAAAGACCCCGATAAAAGACTGACTATAATGACAATAGCTAATAAACCCGAATATATAATTCTTCCTGAAATATTTGGATAACGCACCATTTTGCTCATTTTTATAAAATAATATTGTTCTTTTATTGGAGTAAATAAAGAGTAAATTTACGGATTTAAGGCAAAAGGAATAGCAATTATTCCTGAATAATAAAATAGCCTCGCCAGGGCGAGGCTATTAGATATTTTATATCGAAATGCCGTATCCGACACCAAAATACAAATTACTTCCTCGTCCACCGGCTTCCGCCTTTATTCCGAACAGAGACATACCAACACCATATCTGAGTCCTGAATTTGTAAATTCATCACTGTTTTTACGTATCTCATATTCGGTTTCACTGACCGCGGTTACATAATTCCAGTCGATATCAGTCGATCCTATTTCATAAGCGAGTTTACCATAAAACCGAACCAAAACCAAATCATAGCTGGCGATGAGACCTATATTAATAGTTGAAAAAGCCATATCGATGCCGGATTTCGCCTCGTAACTCACATTTGTTGTGCCGTTGTTTCCTGAATATGGAACGCTTCCTTTACGGGTTGCATTTACCCCAAAACTTAAAGTGTTATAATCCACATAAACACTTGTTGACGGCAACATCGGTATGGGCACTATTTTGGAGAGTTCGTATTTAAGTCCAAAACCGATAGAACTTAGATCCACGTCTGAAACAGTCAATTCCGGGAAATATCGCACGTAGGCCTCCAGGCCTGCTGTACCAAATCCGCCCTGAACACCCAAAGCGCCCGGCGCGATACCACTGTCCTTTAATCCAATTTCTGGTAGTGCGTCAAAACTGCCGAATCCTGCAAAAACATCCACGCTTACTCTAAATAAAGTAGGGCCAGAACCATCTGTCCAGTCAAGAACATTCATCCCGGAATGTACCGCATCCGTGATATCCTGTACCTGATCCTCAACTGCTTTTAGGCTGGAATATTTTGTCAGATCCAAATCACTCTGAGCAAAAGCTGTCGAAAATAAAAAAATGTTTGCCGCGAATAGAACCAAAAATCGTCTCATACCTTCTCCTCCTGTCTGGCGTTCAATAATAAAATCTGCCTGAATGAAAATCAATATAATTTAAACTACTAAAAATTGCAACAAAGACAATTGACCTGACAAATCAGGCCGCGATCAGGGAATTTGGAAATCTTTATCATAGTTTTTTGACTTTTCAATCTCCTCATGGGAAATATATTGGAAAAACATGCGGAACTTATCATGTAATTCAAATTGCTTTATGAGCGCCTCTTCAATTTGTGACTCTTTTAGTCTATTGTCGGTGATTTTCGTCAAACTTGTAGAATTATTACGCAAAAGTTCAATATATTTAATTTTTTCTGAATTATTAATTTTCAGAAATGAAGCGATTTTTTCATGCTCAGCGCCTAGCATAATTGAACCATGCTGTAGAATGGCATTCGGGTATATTTTCTGGGCGCTTCCCACAACCTTTTTGCCGTTATATTGTATTTCGGAATAGGCGGATCGGTTGAAACAGGCAAAGGACTTTTGTCCCTGATTCAGATAAGACGCGCGGCTTTCATTTTTGGATAGCGTAACCTGAATCCCAAGATCGTTTAATGCATTTGCAAGATAAAAATGAAATGTATTATAAACCTCATGATGCCGCAGAGCCTTTCCGGGGACAATCAAGCTGTAGGTTAATTCATCCGAATGAAATATCGCGCTTCCACCCGTCGGCCGGCGAACAAGTTGGTACCCCCCGTCATTGATTTTATCAATATCAACATCATCTGTTTTTTGATGATATCCGAGGGAAAGACAGAATGGGTTCCAACCGTAAAATCTCAGGACAGGACAGCTGTCCGCATTCATATTTAAAGCAAAAAACTGATCGAGAGCCATATTCCTGACTCCGGACCAGTTTTCAAATGGAATAACTCTCATCCTGTCCAACTGAAATATATGATTATTCTTATCGAATAATTCCACGTTCACTTTCACTTAAAAATTTGATAAGATGCATAATTTCAGGGAGAGGCTGCAAATTGTCTTTGATCTTGTCTATGGCTTCCTTAACAGTAAGATTCTCACGATACAGTAATTTGTAAGCTCTTTTCAGCTCCAGAAGCACTTCATCCGAGAATCCGCGCCTTTTTAGTCCTATGGAATTGAGACCACCATACGTGATGGGTTCGCCCATGGCTTTGATATATGGAGGTACATCTTTACTGACACGTAATCCCCCACCGGTAAAACTGTGGGCCCCAACATGAGCAAATTGATGAACAGGCGTCAGTCCTCCAATGGCAGCCCAATCTTCAATGATTACGTGACCCGCGAGGTTAACGGAGTTGGCAAGTATTACATGATTCCCAACCTGGCAATCATGAGCGACATGCGCGTAAGACATAATAAGACAATTATCCCCAATCCTGGTGTAATAGCTGTGCGTTGTCGCGCGGTTCAACGTGGCATATTCCCGGATAGTTGTATTATTGCCGATGACCAGATAAGTTTTTTCACTTCCAAATTTCAGGTCCTGTGGTTCTGTCCCAAGTACCGCGCCCTGACTTATTTTGCAGCTTTTCCCAATGGTGGTTCCTTCTGCAATCCGGACATGAGAAGCGATTGTGGTACCATTCCCGATGGTCACGCCTTTTTCAACAATACTGTATGGGCCTATGACTATTTCCTCACCGAGTTCAGCTCCCGGATCAACAATTGCTGTAGGGTGAATTTCTATCATTAAATTTTCTCTCCTCAACGATCAACCACTGCCGCCATCATCTCAGCTTCACAAACCAACTCGCCCTTAATAAAGGTTTTGCCCATCATTTTGAATGTCGTTTTTCTGTTTTTCAGCATCTCCAACTCCATTACCAGCTGATCACCGGGCTGAACCGGTCTCCTGAAACGAACATTATCGATTCCCATAAAATAGACAAGCTTTTGTTCGACATCTTCACGTTCATTTAGCAGCAAAACGCCACCGACCTGGGCCATTGCCTCAACGATCAATACACCGGGCATGATGGGTTTTTGCGGAAAATGTCCCTGAAAGAAAGGTTCATTGGCTGTCACATTTTTTATGCCAACCGCCCTTTTTTCAGGCTCAAATTCAATAATCGAATCAACCAGCAGAAAAGGATATCGATGCGGCAGTATCTTCTTAATCGCGTTTATGTCAAACACAACACCTTTTTTACTGACATCCTGATATTTACGGGTTAATTGTTGTTTTTTATAGTAGTTACGCAAAATGCGGGCAAATTCAATATTGCTCTGATGACCGGGCCTTGCCGCCAGGAGCTGTGCTTTGATATTAACTCCAACCAAAGCCAGATCACCCATCAGATCAATTAATTTGTGACGGCATGGTTCATTTTTAAACCGTAATTCCTTGTTATTTAAGATGCCATTGTTACCAAGAGTCACATTTTCACTGATATCAAACATTTTTTTTATTCGTTTTATATCGTCACCTTCCAACTGACGATCAACAATTACCACCGCTGATTCGAGATCACCGCCTCGTATGAGCCCCTGTTCTACAAGCATCTCCACCTCGTGAAGGAAGCAAAATGTACGCGCGGGAGCAAATTCAGAGACGAATTCCTTTTCCAGCGAAAACAATCCGCTGTGCTGACTTCCCAAAGCCGGATTTTTATAGTCAATCATTACTGTAACACGGTAATCATCAGTTGGCAATGCGGCAAACTCAATTCCTCTGCGTTCATCGGAGTAGGAAATCGGTTCGTCAATCACAAGATATTCTTTTGGAGAATCCTGCTCTTCAATTCCCGCCTCCATCAATTTGTTGACGAAGGGCATGGCGGAACCATCTCCGATCGGCGGTTCATTTACATTTAATTCTATCCTGATATTGTCAATTTCCAGACCTACCAAAGCCGCGAGAACATGTTCAACCGTATGAACCTGCACTCCGTCCATTTCCAGCGTTGTTCCCCTAAGGCTGTCGATACTGGTATTTTGTACTACATAATCAAGTACGGCCGGGATTTCCGGTGAATTATCGACATCCACTCTTACGAATCTTCGACCGTAATTTTCCGGAGCCGGTTTAAAAGTTATTTTTGCCAGATTGCCTGTATGCAGGCCGCGGCCCTCAAACGAAACTTCTTTTTTAATCGTTCTTTGCTTCTTAATCATCCACACTCCGATTATTCAACTTGCTGAGTTCTTCCTTAAGCTGAATGATTTCATTCTCAAGCTGATGAATTTTTTTAACCATATCAGGAAGATGTTTCAGACTTACATCAATACGTTTTTGCTGCATAATTGGTAACGCCGGGATTCCAAAATAGACCGCCTTGGATGGCACATCCTTGGAAATCCCGCTTTTCGCGGCAATCATCGCATTATCACCAATTTTAATATGCCCAACAATTCCAACCTGCCCTGCTATAGTAACATGTGAACCAACATGTGTACTTCCGGAAATCCCCGCCTGAGCGGCGACGACAGAATTCTCGCCAATCGTCACATTATGCGCAATCTGAACCAGATTATCAATTTTTGATCCCTTTAGAATCAAAGTGTCCCCCATTGTTGCGCGGTCAATCGTCGTATTGGCGCCGATCTCAACATCGTCTTCCACCACCACCCGGCCCAGCTGAGGTATTTTTTTGTATTTTTCACCATCGGGCGCAAACCCGAAGCCATCGCTTCCAATAACGCATCCGTTATGAAGAATCACCCGGTCACCGATTACGCAATCTTCACGTACACTTACATTGGGGTAAATAACCGAATCGTTACCAACGGTTACATCTCGCAGCAGAACAACGCCGGGATAAATGATCGTATTATCTCCAATTTTTACATTTGGACCAATGTATGCCATCGATGCAATACGGGATGATGCGGATATTTTGGCAGATTTATCAATATATGCATCGCCGGATATCCCTTTAATATATTCATGCTGAGGCGGCGAGTACAATTTTAGCAGCATGAGAAACCCAATATAGGCGTCTTCAACCACTATATGAGGCATTTCAACATCTTTATTTTTATCATCAACAATTACCGCGCTCGCCTCGGTCGACGAGAGATATTGTTTATATTTAGGATTGGCGATAAATGTAATATGCCCCGTTTTGGCATTTTCAATCTTTGCGGGCCCGCTAATTTCAAGATCATGCGGACCATGAAGTTCACCGCCTAAATATTCTGCGATTTCGTATAATGTCATTTAGTGTGATCCGGGATTATTTAGCTTTTGTGGTTGCGGCACTCTTTATTTTATTCAATTCCACTAAAATCTTATCTGTTATATCAAATTTCGGCAGTGCATGCACTAATGCGCCGGAAGACGCGTCAAAAATAAAATCATACCCGTCTTCTTCACCGACTTTCGCGATCAGATCATTTATTTTATCAATGATCGGTTTGGTGAGTTCGAGGTTTTTGCGATAGAATTCACCTTCAGGTCCTAATTTTTCGTATTTATAACGTTCGATCTGGACTGCTTTTTCCTGAGCCTGGCGCATTTTTTCTTCTTTTTTCTCCGGGCTTAAGAGCAGACTCTGAGAATCAATTTCCTGAATCATTGTGTTGTACTCTTTAACCATCTGCTGATACTCAGCGTCATAGCGGTTACGAATTTCATCGAGTTTGTTCTGCGCATCAGTATATTCTTTATACTCTGCAAGGATTCTTTGTGATTGTACAAAGGCAAATTTCTGTGCCATCGCCGGAGCAGCAAGAACCAAACTCAAGATAACAACACTTAACATTTTTACTAACTTCACAGTAACCTCCTAATTTCGAATGATGATTGATCTGAAACAGGTAAATTCACCCGATCCGATTCCAATAATTTTTTAATTTAAATAAAATGTTAAAATCTTCCAAATTGAAAATGTACTTTCCAGTCACCTGTTCTGTGCCCGTATTCATCGATATAATCAAATCCATAACCAAAATCGATTCCGATGATACCAATCATAGGCATGAATAATCTAATTCCCGCGCCTACCGAACGTTTCAAGTCAAACGGATCCAGCTGTCCGGTTCGCTCCCATGCATTTCCGCCTTCAGCAAACAATAGTCCAAAAATAGTCGGGTTCGGGGCGATCGGGAAACGCAGCTCCATAGAATTGACGGCCATGGCTGTTCCCCCAAGCGGATTTCCACTTGATGTAAGAGGGCCGACTTCACCGTCATCGTAACCGCGAAGCCCCTCGGAGAATCCAAGCCCGCTGCCGCCGACATAAAAGTATTCTCCGTAAAGAGATGATTCATTTCCTTTTAAAGTTTCAATAATACCGTATTTGTTCTTGCTGTACAGAACAAGTCCGAACGGTAAAGGTATGTACCACTCAGCGTTCAAAATCGCTTTGAAGAAATCCTGACTGCCTCCGAGCGGTCCTCCTGATAATTCTGTCGATAAGGAATGGACAGAACCCCAGGTCGGGAATTCGGGATTATTCCGGCTGTCTCTCGAAATTATCTGCGTCAGGCTTAATTGCGTTGTCCTGTCCTCTGTGCCGTCCAGGCGATATCTTTCAATAAGATCGGGGTCGGTGATATCTGTAATCAACGTCTCGGCATATCTCAGGATCCAGTCACCGCGGAAGTAGTTGTCAGGCCAGAAAAACCTTCTCCCGATTCTTAAAGTCGCACCCTGATCTCTTCTGTCCCACGAATAGTAACTACCACCGCTTCGTGTATCAAAAACTGAAAAACCGGCTAAAGTAGGCGTATCAAAAAGCCAGGGCTCTGTGAAGCTTATAGAAACTGAACGATAAACATCCCCGAATTGCCAGTCAAAAGACAGCCTTTGTCCATCTCCACCGGAAAACGGATGTTTTAGAGAAAAATTATTAAATGTTAAACCTAAACTCCCGATAAGACCGTCACGCTGGCTGTAACCCGCCGACATGTTCGCCATATCTGTCGATTTTTCTTCCACATCAATCTGCAGATTGACATTCTGATCATCATTTCCAATCAGTCTTACATCGGGATTTACGTTCGCGAAATAATTTAGAATCATCAAATCACGGATCGAACGCTCCAATTTTGCGCTGTTGAAGACATCACCGGGGTGGATTTTAAATTCACGCCGAATTACTTTTTCATTTGTTTTTGTGTTTCCGTTTATCAAAATTTCTTTAACATGAACAACGTGGCCCTCAATAATATTAAAATCGACATTAAGGGTGTCCTTGCTCACCGGTATTTCTTTCGGTTGAATACTCGCGAATAAATATCCCTGATTATAATACATCTTCTGCAGCCGGTCACGAATCCCCTCATCATACTTTTTCTGATCATAGATATCACCTTTTCCCAGATCAAGTGACGACCGAAGCTCATCTTGTGAAAATATGGTATTTCCGGTAAAATTTATATCTCCGAAATAATATTTATTTCCTTCGTAAACCCAGATATCGATAAACAAGTCGGTTTTTTTCTCATTATATGACAAGGAATCTTTTACGATCTCAGCATCACGGAAACCGTGCTCCTTATAAAACTGGACGATTTTTTTCTTATCTTCTTCAAATTTTTTAGGATCAAAATCCGCGCCTCTCCACCAACGGTCTTCCTTGATATCGTCCATCTTGCCTCTCAGATCACCATCCTTAAAACTCTTATTACTATGAAAACGGATTTTTTTGACCTGTACTTCATCCCCTTCCTGAATATTGATAACAAGATCAACTCTGCTTTCCGCAAAGTGAGTTGTATCAATATTTACTTTTGCCAGCAGATACCCCTTTTCACGGTATTTGCTTTCAAGGGATTTCTTCATATTAAAAATCTTATTTGCGGTAACGACCATACCCCTATAAGTATTTATCTCATCCTTTACATCATTTGTAGAGAGCTTCTTATTTCCTTTTATTTCTACTTTATTGAGTCTCGGGTATTCATCAACTTTGATAATCAGATCAAGCCCGTTGATGGTTTGGTTTGTTACATAAATCTGAATATCTGAAAAAATCCTTAGGGCCCAGAGATTTCGGACGGCCTGCTGTAGATCCTCTCCCGTGATTTCCATGCCTGCCGACAGACCTGAATTTAAGCGGATTGAGCTGGCATCGGCGCTCTTGTTCCCTTCCACCGCGATGGAATTAATTTTTACTTTTTGTACTTGTGCGTGCAATGTCACTACGACCAGAAGCAGAAAAAATAACAGAAATAATTTCCGCACATTATCCTCCATGTTAGAATGAAAATGAATGCCTTAATCGGATTTTAAAATCTTCCAGGTACTGTCTTTCTTTTAATACCTGATAATAACCCATCAACTCACGGTCATACTCAATTTCCAGTAAAACGTTCCGCAGGAACCTGTATTCGATTCCGACAGAATGATTCATGTCAAAACCGGTTTCCGATTGATCGTAGACTGAAACGAGCTGTCCCGTGTATGACAGGTACAAATTTTGAGTCAAATATTTACCGACTGTTACTTCAGAGCTCTGCATCAGGAAAAGATACGGAGCACTCGTTGAAAACGGATTGATATAGGATGATCCATTTTGTAAATCGTTTTGAGCACCGAGACTGCTGTAGAATAGATTCCTTGCAATGCTGGAATTAAATCTCACTAAATCCATTCCCAAACTTCGCTCCAAAGCTCTTTCGATGGGACGCAGCAATGGCCGGATCAGGAATCGTTCGGTAACCGCTCCCCCGACACTGGTTGCTTTTTCTTTTATATTGTCAACGGAATAACCGAGATAACCCAGTACTTGTTCTTGAGTTTCCCCGACATTACTTTCAGCAGAAACCAGTTTAAATTTAAAATCTTCCCAACTGCCTCTCTGTTGTTCCTGTCCTGTTTCAGGGTCAACAACATATAGCTGCAAATAAATTGTTTTTGGAATATCACCCACCGTGTCCCTGATGGCTGTCCAAGCTCTTCCCGATACATCAGGAAATATATCATATTTTGTAAAATCCACCGTAAACCGGTCCACACGGAAATTCTGATCAAGATATTCGAGGCGTCCTCTGGTAGATGTCAGGCTACCGGCGGCGCGAAGATTATCTTTACTGAGAATACCTGTAAAATCAAGCCCGGCGCTTGATTCATCCACAAACAATTCGGCATGTACATTGTCGATATATGCGGGAATGTCACGGGTATAAAGAACATCTTCACCGGACTTAACGTGGATGTCCCACTCCATGTTGCTTAGAAACTGTACTACCGTTGAAGGTTCGGAATGTTCATTGGACTCGATAAGAAACGGGAATGTCAACCTCGCATTGTAAACTGTTACTTTTCCATAAGCTAAAGGATGACGAACCGGTCCGGCAAAATAAAAATATTCGCCGTCATTTTTTCCGCTAACCTTAAGCTGTCCCCGATCAGCCGGGTACATCAAACCGGGAATATTTAATTCCACCCCTCTGCCGGTGGTCTCCATCTTTAAAATACCAAAGTTTAAATCAATTCCCTTAAAATACCAGTCTTCAAGTTTTCGTTTCGATGAGGTGACAATATCCCTGACCGAATTCAAAGTAAGGGTGTCCTGACCAACACTTGCTTTAAGATTTATAATATTGACTTCATTAGTTCCTTCTTCTAACTCTATGGCGCCACTTATGTTTTCAATATGACGCACCACATTTTTTAGCCATAGTTCTCCCCGTTCGATCTGGATACGGCCACTCTCAAACTTTAAATTATCAGGCGTTCCGGTGATTTTCAAACTGACATCGCAAAGTGACGCGCCATCTTCGAAGAAAGGCTGCCAGTAATGCAGTAACCCAAGCAAGTCACCGTCAAATTTTAACGCTACATCTATTTCATCGGCTGAATTCAGTGGAAAAGTACCGACACTGTTCAGATGATATTGCCCCTGTCGGGCGAGATACAGATTTTCCAGGTAAATTCGATGATCCCTGTAATCATAGGCATTTCCATCGACAACAACATTATCCCTTAAGACCACATTCAGACTGTCAAATCCAATATCCCCGATACTACCGTCATTTAGATGGACTGAAGCATCGATCTGAGGGGACAAAACAGTCCCGCTTAGCCTCATGGAGTAAGAACCTGTACCTGAGATTGATCTGCTTTCATCTACAAAAGTCGCCAACATCTGCTCAACATCAATTTCATTCCCGTAAAAATACCCGTCAATGCGATTACTTAAAACAGATAGTCCCGCTTCGCCTTGAAGAATAGGAACATTGTTAAGAGTAATATTAATGGAGTCCAGACTAATTTTAGTTTTATCCGCAAACAAATTCACTTCTGTCTGATAGTAACCGATCTCATTAAAAACAAATTTGTCACCATAAAGATGGGCATATATTTTCGGATCAGAAAACGTTCCCGAAACTTCAACATCTCCGTTAATGCTTCCCTGCAATCTGAAATCATCTTTAAATGCCGAATCTGTGAAGGCTTGTATCACATTAAAATCAGTGATGTGGATATTGCCAGATAGCTGTTCCTCTTTTGCCAGATCGAGATACAGCTCGCCCGTGATCCCTTCCGGAAATTCAAAGGAACCTCCAAGAAAATCGTTGCTCAGATCAAAATCGAATCCGCCGCTCAATTGACGCAATTCTATATCACCTGAAATCTGTCTGTGTGATTTTAATAAGTTATGGATAGTTGTATTCAAATGGAATATTGATTTTTCGTTTTTTTGATCAACGACGGAGATATTACCTTTCAGATTATTGATTGATCCCGACAAATTCATATCAGTCCCAAATCTGTTCAACAGATCATGGACAAAAGGTTCCGATGTAAAACGCTCAAAAGGGAAATTCCGTAATTCAGCGTCAGAGATAACCGGGATGGAAAGATAATCATCTATTCTGAATGATGCCTTCAGGTTTTCGTCATTTGATTTTAATAGTTTTAAAACAAGAGTTTTATCAGTTCCGACGAGATCACCATCCACATACAGCAGAGTATCAGCCTGTCTCGCAATCGAATAATTCCATGCTCCCATTGCTTTTTTTTGAGCGATATCCAATGTAAGATCAAGCGAAAGATTCTGCTCCTTTTTTGAAAGCCGGTCAAAAATCAGATGTTCACCAAGCTCATGGCGGCCGCGGAGATAGATTTTCAGCACCTCCTGTGAAAAATCATAGCTGCCCGTTGTAGAGAACTCCAGATCTGCACTATGCCATGCAGCCCCGGGGACTTCAATCTTATCCGGTGAGATTTTAATTTCCGCTTTAAAATCGGAGATCGGCGCTTTTAAAAATGTAATCAAATCGGAGGCAACTGTCACATCAAGGTTTTGATCATCTTTGTTCAGATTATAATCAATATTAATATTAAATCTGGATCCGTTAAATTGATTGGTCACTATATATTTTTCAAAATCTTTAATGGCCAGGTTACTTATATTTAATGTCCCTTTGAATGTTGGATCAATCAGGTTCTGAATTTCCGTTTTAAAAAGAAAAGGAGCGTCAAACAATAAACCCTTACCCTTATCGGCAATCAGATGGTTATTTTTGATATCAATCTTAAAATTGACATCATTGAATTTATTATTATCCACTGTAAAATTTAAATTTTGTACATTCAGATTTCCGTTTACAACAAGATTGTCCAATGAGAATCCGTTGTTTTCGAAAATAAGTTCACCATCCAAAACTCCCATCGCGACGTAAATTTCATTTGTAAAATGAGGCAACAGCGAGTTGTTTATTTGATAATCCAGCAATTCCAGTTTGGTTCGTATTTTTTTTTCACTAATGTTCATCTGGCTTGAAAGCTTAAAATTATCATCTGTTGCGGACAGTAAATTTCCGGTTGCGTCAATTCTAATATTTTCAAAATCCTCCGTCCGGAGCCAGCCGTCAAGATTTTGCGCATACGCGATGTATTCACCCTTTTTCGTTTTCCAAATCAACCGGCCATCCCGAATCAGAATACTCTTTATTGAATGCAGAGCGCTTATTTCTCTAAGAAGTTTTTCCTCAAAAGAAATTGAGTCCGGCAAATCATTTTTTCCGGCATCAATATTCTTTTCATTTTGTCTGACAATTAATCTTGGTTTATACAATGTAATCGAATTCACCGTCTTTTGAGGCTGGAGCGGATGGGAAAAAAGTTCCCAGAAATTAAATCCAAACCTGATTTCTTCAATAAGAATTTTAAATTTTTCATCACCCGAAATAAAAGTGGCATCGTTGATAATAATAGCATTAAGACCGATATTCAATCTCTGGATATCTATTTGATGATCGTTCGAATCGGTTATTTTGCCAATAAGATAACGTTTTATGGGCTCATCAAAACCTGTCAATCTCAGGAGTGTCGGCGAGGCCATAATCAAAACCCCTAAGACTGAAAGAATTATTGCCAGGATTAAAATTATTTTCTTCATCAATTATTTTTCGATTTGCATAAAATATTCAAAAAAATTACTAATGCTTAAAACGCATCTAATTATCTCCGGTTCCTCACATTATCTTTTTATAAAGCTTTTAAATTTATGAAATTACCGTCTCAAAGTCAAAAGTGAACAACGGCTTATAAATAAAAAAAATGCGCTCTTTTAGCGAGCGCATTTTACATAATATTTCAAGTTTCCGATAAATTTTATAGTCGTTCTGCGATGATCTCCGCAATGTCTTTAATTTTTATGGTAGATTCTAGCTCCTTACCGGCATCTCTCATCATCGTCATACAGAAGGGACAAGCTGTTCCGACCACTTCGGCGCCGGTAGACTGTGCTTCCCGGAATCTGTTTCTTCTTACAGCATCATCCCCGTTTTCCTCTTCCTTCCACATCTGAGCGCCTCCAGCTCCACAACAAAAGCTGTTCTCACGATTTCGATCCATCTCCTGCACGGCTATACCCGCGTTTTTCAGATTTTTCCGGGGAGCATCGTAAACCTTGTTATGACGTCCGAGATAACAAGGATCATGGAAAGTCACTTTTCCTGACGGAGTATCCTTCAAGTTTAACCGGCCCTCTTTCTGAAGATCCTCGATCAACTGAGTGTGATGAATAACTTCATAATTTCCGCCAAACTGGGGGTATTCATTTTTTAATGTATGCATGCAATGGGGACATGTTGTTACAATTTTTTTGACCTTTATCTGGTTGAGTGTTTCAACGTTTGCCTCGGCCATCATTGAAA
Organism: Calditrichaceae bacterium; assembly: GCA_050173015.1. GTDB lineage: Bacteria > Calditrichota > Calditrichia > Calditrichales > JBFXGD01 > JBFXGD01. The sequence continues at coordinate 149,231 of JBFXLE010000002.1, read as the reverse complement.
ACAGATATTCATTACCCGATCTCCTGGCGCTGTCACCGGTACAACTCTCTTTGTTCCCGAGAACGGCGAAATTCACATTCGCGGTATTTAAAATTTTTGTAAATGATCTGGCAATTTCCTGCCCTCGTTGCTCAAAAGCGCCGGCACAACCAACCCAGTACAATATATCATAATCCGGATTTTCTTCGACGGTTTTTACTGTGATTGTCTCGTCTTCACTGGCCCATTTAAGCCTGTCTTCGTTTATATTCCATGGATTTTGGTTCCGTTCCATGCCATTGTATGCACCCTGAAGCTCTTTTGGAAAACTGGATTCCATCAATACCCGGTCACGGCGGATGTTTAATATATCATACATCGGTTCGTTGCCCACGGGACAAACTTCAACGCATGCCGCGCAGCTTGTACATGCCCACAATGCCGATTCGCTTATGGCATACTCCAGCAATGCCGCGCCTGTATCTTCACCCGCGGCGATTTTATGTTTATTCTGATTAATAAAATAGCGTTTATTGACTTCAAGAGCTGACGGGCTTAGTTCTTTACCGGTGATGTAGGCTGGACAGACATCCTGACAACGGTTACACATGATGCAGGCGTACGCGTCAAGAATCTGGGTTTTATCCAGATGCTCCAGTTTTGCAACTCCGAACTGTTCAGCATCTTCCGCCTCAAAGTCAATGCGTTCCAGCGTTCCGGGCGCGCTGCGTTGCGGTTTTGTCAAAAAGTTGATCGGCCCCAGGAAAAGGTGGACATGCTTGCTGCTCGGAAAGTAGGGAATAAATGCGAGTATCAGACCCAGTGCCAACCACCAGGAAACATGCTGCATTATTTCAAGCGATTCCGGGCTCATGCCGCTCCATAGTACAGAAACTCCTGAGGCAAGAGGCTGCCAGGTATCCGGACCCGCCATTTGGAGTGTAAAACTTTCACCGATAAACCGGAAGCCCACATGCAGGAAAATAAAAAGACCTACAATGAGAGAATCTTTTCTCATTCCTTTTCGGGCAGCGTCAGTTAATAAAACATTTTCCCTTATGGTTAAACGCGCCGAGTTAAAAACAAATCTGCGAGTCAAGAAATAAGCGACGGAAATAAGCGCAAAAACACTAAAGAAATCCACAAAAACCCTGTAAATATTTCCAATGAGTCCTTTGCCCATGAAATGAAAATCAGGGATATACCCGGTAAGCACATCTCCTACATTTACCAAAAAGTATAGGGTAAACGCCCAGGCGAGAAGCGCGTGAAGAAAACTCACAAAAGGCCTGTTTTTTAGAACCGTTTTTTGGGTTGTAAAAACAGAAATTGCCTCAATCAGTCGGGACATAAAATGATCAAGATGCAGTTTTCCCTCTCCCCGCATAATCACCTTGCTCAGCACAGAAAAGGTTTTCCAGGTGTAGAATACGGATAAGAATGCAAACACAATGAATAAGGCTTTTTCAACAAGAGTAAGCATGATGTTCCTCACATTTTTGCACGAATACGCAATGAATATCTTTATATATAATTAAATGCATTTTTTCTTCTGCATTTTAATATGGACAAAAGATTATTATATAATTTTATCACACTTGAATTTTAAAATCAATTCTTTTTTTAGATGTTCTGATAAAAATCCGGCAGGTAAAAAATACGAAGGGTGTTTCAATCAACCAATCAAAGGAATTTTTCAAGATCTTTCATGGCGGAAGCGATCAGTTTGGGTCCGAAACCGGTGGCTCCTGTCGGCAGATAATCTAATCCTTTGATATTATATGCGGTTCCGGCCATGTCAATATGGGTCCATCTTACTTTTTTTATAAAAGATTCCAGAAATTTTGCGGCAGTAATCGCCCCGCCCCATCTTCCGCCAAGATTTTTAATATCAGCAATTTCACTCTTGAGATCTTCTGAGTAGTTATCAGATAGAGGCATTCTCCACAAATAATCCCCGGATTGCTCACCCGCTCTGTTCAAAATGTTTGCCATTTCGTCAGAATTAGCGAATAAGCCGGCCTTTTTATCTCCGAGCGCAACGACACACGCTCCGGTGAGAGTAGCAAAATCAATCATCGCATCGGGTTTAAAATTTTTCTCGGCATAAGAGAGCGTATCAGCCAGAATTAAACGTCCTTCAGCATCGGTATTGATAATTTCAATCGTTTTCTGATTATAAGCCCTGATTACATCACCGGGTTTAAGCGAGTTGCCATCGGGCATATTTTCTACGGCGGGGATCAATCCAATCGCTTCAAATTTAGGTTTTAATCGAGCAAACAAATCCATTATCCCCACCGTTGCGGCGGCACCGGCCATATCGTATTTCATTTCTTCCATACCGGCGGACGGTTTTATGCTTATACCTCCGCTATCAAAAGTCACACCTTTGCCGACAATTGCCAGCTTTTTTTTGCTTTCTTTTGCCGGTTTGTATTTTATGATGATCAGATACGGTGGCTCGGTACTCCCCTTGGCTACGGCGAGAAGAGCATTCATTTTTTCTTTTTTTAGCTGCTTTCCGTCAAGGTAATCGACAGAAATATCATCATATTGCTCAAAATGGCTGACTATAAAATCTTTTAGTTTACCCGGGGTAAGAATATTTGACGGTTGATTGGCAAGATTTCGCGTGAGTTCAACAGAATTCATCGCGGCCATCGTCTCAAGAAGCGCTTTTCGATAGCGAGGTGTATATTCTTCCTTATGGCAGACGAAGATATACTGATTACCTTTTTTCTGCTTTTTCTTGTCAGATTTAAATTCTTCAAATCTGTAATTCTGATATAAAATGCCTTCGGCCATTGCCCGGATCAGATCTTCTCTGCAAAATTCAACGTTACCTAAAAAAATATGATGCCTTTTGCCCGAAGTCTGCTCTTGTGATGAAGATATATGAAAACCGAGTGTTCTGAGTTTTTCCGGGTCAAGTTTTGAAATATCTCCCAACCCGACTAACAGGATGCGGGAAATACCTGAATGATCCTCGGGGTATAATAAACGCGTTTCTTTAAATTCCCCTTTAAAATCTTTATATAACAGATATTTTTTCAGATATTTTGCAACTGTGGCAGGAAAAATATCAAAGTTTTTTTTCCTTTTTTTACAAAAATTTTCATCTAGAAATAAAACAAGCAGATCTGTATTCAAACTGTGCTGTTCAGGAATTGTCGCGATCTGGAACATATTCTTTCCTATTTCAATATTTTTCCGGAATAATATCCTGACTTATAAGCAGTTGACGCTTCACGGGACTGATCCGGTCAACAAATAAAATTCCGTTCAGATGGTCAATTTCATGCTGCAGAACACGGGCTTTCCAACCGTCAAGCAACTCTTTGTGGGTATTCCCGTCTTCATCATTATACACCAGTTCAATTTTATCAGGCCGCAGCACATCTTCCCTGACACCGGGAATGGATAAACACCCTTCTTCAAAAACAGCCTCTCCCGATGCTTCGATAATCTCAGGATTAATGAACGCTCTGGGTAATTCATTTTCTTCCACACCGGATATATCAATCACTAAAATGCTGCTATCGAGACCAACCTGCGGCGCGGCAAGACCTACACCATCCTCACGGTGCATTACGGTAATCATATTTTTTACTATACGTTTAATATTATCATTAAAATCGGTTACTTTTTTAGTGGTTTTTCTTAAGACAGGGTCGCCAATCAACCTGATTTTGTACATTTTGAATCCTCAATTTTTAACACAAAATTTATTTAATTTTCAATAAAAAACAAACCTTATCTTAAATTTTTACACATAAATTGAATTTTACTTAAAAATTAAGTGAATTAAGATGTGGTTAATTAAAACAAATAAGCTGATCTAATCAGATTAAAGGGAATTATGACATAAAAAAACCTCAAATGATCTCATTCGAGGTTTTTTGCGCGCCCTTAAACATCAGCATCATTCAAACAACATCATACAGCGAAAGAACTGCCGCATCCGCAGCTCTTTGTAGCGTTGGGATTATTAAAAACAAAACCTGACCCGTTTAATCCGTCCGTATAATCCAGTTCCGTTCCCGCCAAATAAACTATACTTTTTGCATCAACGATAAGCTTAATCCCGCTCAGATCAATTATTTGATCATTCTCACCCGGTTTTTCATCAAGGTTCAATGTATAGGTGAATCCGGAACATCCTCCACCGCGTACACCGACTCTTACAGCCCAACCTGATTTTTGTTCCTGATCAATAACATCCTTTAATTTATGGATAGCGCGTTCGCTTACTGTGATCATATTTTTAACTCCGTTTAATTGTTAAATTCATCAATCTATAACCAAAATATTTAATATTTCATTTCAAAAAAATCATTATATAAATAAAAAAAGCCTGAATCTTACTCAGATACAGGCTCGATTTACAGATATTTTTTTAAAACTATTTATCGTCGAGATTCAAGGTTTCTTCATAGTCATCTGTATATTTAGATGCTATGGTCTGCCGGATAACACATACCTTGATTTGTCCCGGAAACTCCATTGATTCGCGGATCTTTGAAGCGATATCGGAAGAAAGCACCTCCGCCTGGGCGTCTGCTATCTTATCGGGTTCAACGATAACCCTGATCTCTCTCCCTGCCGATATGGCGTATGTCTTTGATACTCCTTCGAATGAGTTGGCGATTTCTTCCAGCTTTGAGATGCGTTTCGCATATGCTTCAAGCGTGTCCCTTCTCGCGCCCGGCCGACTCCCGCTAATTTTATCGGCGGCGGTTACCAGAACGGAGATGGGTGAAATCGGCTCTGCCTCTTCATGGTGCGCCAAAATCGCATTGATAACCACTTCGTGTTCTTTGCATTTTTCGGCAAGTTCAACACCTAATGTTACATGACTTCCTTCGGAATTGTTTGTGATCGCTTTTCCGATATCATGAAACAAACCCGCTCTTCGCGCCAGCTTAACATTGAATCCGAGCTCGACCGCCATCGATCCGGAAAGAAAAGCGACTTCTTTTGAATGTTGCAACATGTTCTGACCATAGCTGTAACGATACCTCAGCCTGCCCAGATTTTCTTTCATCAACGGATGCACATCATGTATCTTTAATTCGCGCAGAGTATCATCTGCCGCTTTTTGAATAGATTTTTTTACGTCATTTGTCGCTTTTTGCACAGCCTGTTGAATAGAGTTGACATTTATCGCTTTGTTTTTGATAAGTGTTTGCATGGCAATCCGCGCGATTTCCCTCGCGACAGGATCATACCCGGACAGAACAACCAGTTCCGGAGTATCGTCAACGATCACTTTTACACCGGTTGCTTCTTCAAAGGCGCGTATATTCCGGCCTTCGCGACCGATGATCATTCCCTTAAATCTCTCATTAGGAAGTTCAACCGTTGACAGCGTTGACTCCATTGTGAATTCATATGCCAGATTTTCAATCGCGTTCGCAATAATTTCTTTTGCTTCCCGCTGCGCGCTCTCTTTAGCTTCAGATCTGATATCGTTTGCCAATTGAACAGCTTCCAGCTTGACGCGGCCTTCAAGATTTTGCAGTAATTGTTTTTTTGCATCTTCGATTGAAAGGTTTGCTATGCGTTCAAGCATCTTATTCTGTTCTTCAAGGATCGTATCGACTTTTTTATTTTTTTCGTAAAGCAATTCTTCCAGTTCGTTGATCTTCTTCTCTTTTGATTCTATTCTTGATTCGTGAATCTTAATTTGATTCTCATCTTTTCTCAGCTCCTTTTCCTTATTCAATAACTGAGCTTCTATCTTTGTAACTTTATCCTCTTTCTGGCGAAGGTCATTCTGAAAACTGGCGCGCTTTTGCTGTATTTCCATTTTGAATTTGTATAAATTGTCCTTATTGATTTTATCAGCTTCACGTTGAGCGTTTTCAATTATCTGTTTGGTAGTATTTTTGGCCTTAACCATTAAAAGATGATAAATGCCCAGACCGATTCCGAGTCCTGATATAAACAAAATTGTATATATCACAATATCCATTATTTCAATTTCAGAAGGCATTTACATTCTCCAAGTCAATGGATTTTCAGTTGTTTAGATAATTCATTTCCATATACCATAAGATAACATAATTCTATTTTTATAGCAAACTCAATAAATGTTCAAATTAATTCCGGAATGGTTTAAATAAAAAAAGGGCAAACCAAGTGGTCTGCCCTTTTCGCAATTTTTACCGTGAAGAATTATTCACCGTGAATTTTAACTTTTTTAGCCATTAATTCATCATGTGTTTCCACATAATCCGGATCCGGCTGACAGGCATCTGTCGGACATACTGCGGCACACTGTGGTTCATCAAAAAAACCTATACACTCAGTACATTTATCTGGATCGATGATGTATAAAGGATCACCTTCGGTGATAGCTTCATTTGGACATTCCGGTAAACACGCATCACATGCAATACAATCTTCATTAATTAAAATAGCCATTTTTCCTCCCGTGGCAATTTTTAGTAAACATTAAAAATTTATTCAGTTAAATGATTTTAATCGACAATTTTGAATCCGACTTTAAGTGTTACCTGAAATTCAGTAACTTTACCATCATGAACAGCGCCTCTATGTTCGGTGACTTCATACCAGCTTATTGCTTTAATCGATTCTGATGCTTTTGCAATCGCGTTACGAATGGCCTTTTCATAGTTTTCGGACGAAGTTCCAACAACTTCAATCAGTTTATAAGTACTGTTCATCTTTCCCCCTCTTTTAGCGTTAAATATAATAACTTTTTTATAAAATTGAAAATATAATTTAACTTCTAAACACTTTTTATGAAATTAAATTTCACAAATTAATATGCTGTAAATACATAGTTTATTAAAACGGATTTTTGGCAATTCTGTTCCATATTCAGATGGTATACCCGAGGAAGAAAAATATATTAATAAACAGCCCGGAAAGATCAGGATTGTATAAACAAAAATCAAATAAAATGTTGAGAATCATGAACCGACAGATACTGCATACCATGATTGAGCTCATCCATGCCCTGATTTACGATGGATTCAATATTTTTCAAAGATAGTATCTCTTTAAATATTCGATAAAGTTGTTTGTCCCACAATCCCTTTGCCGTCTCCTTGTCTAATACCCGTATAGCCTCCACAGTGGTAAGCGCGCGCCTATATGGACGTTCTGTTGTAAGAGCATCATAACTGTCAACCATGGAAATAATCCTGGCCTGAATAGGAATTTGCTCTCCTGCCAGCCCATCCGGATATCCGCTCCCGTCAAATCTTTCATGATGATATCGAATGATGGGAAGAACGTCCTCAAGTGTTTTTAGCGGCTGACATATCCGTTCCCCCATTTCAGAATGTGTTTTTATAATCTCATACTCTTCAAATGTTAAGGGACCCGGTTTGAGTAATATATTGTCCTTTATGGCAATTTTACCGATATCATGCAGAATTCCGCCTCTGCGGATTGTTTTTATCTCATCAGTCGACAATCCGACCTTCTCCGCGAGCAGTGAGCCATAATTAGCAAGTCTGGTGCAATGACCAATGGTATACGCATCCTTGGCTTCCACGACCAGCGCCAGACTGAAAATGACACGCTCCGCGCTTTCAAGCTGATCTGTATATTCTTTTAATCTCAGCAAAGACGCAACACGGGCTTTCAACTCGTACATATTAATAGGCTTGGTTATAAAATCATCTCCGCCTAATTTTATGCCTTTAATTTTACTTTCAATATCATCAAGTCCTGTTATTAATATGATTGGGATCAGGCGGGTCTGGGGATCGTTTTTAAGGATTTCACAAACCTTATATCCATCCATGCCCGGCATTATTACATCGAGCAGGATGATATCAGGCATCTTATCATACACTTTTTGAACCGCTTCTTCACCATTGTTGGCTGATAGAAAATGGAATCCGTCACCATTAAAGAAATTCTTTATGAGTTCAATATTTTCCGGGTAATCATCTACGATTAGAATTTTCGGTATGTACACTAATCAACCTCCATGTACCAGAATGTTGAATCGATCTGCAAGCATATTTCATTCTTCAATAGATAATTTCGGATTTGATTGACTAAACTTAAGAAATATGCCGGTTTTAGATCACATTTACGATTTTCCGACACATCCTGATCCTTAAGCTATCAAAATATATCATTTTGAAGATATAACTTGCTGTGATTCAAGACTCATTTATCCTGATTTCTTTTAACCTATCAATTAAACGCTGACCCAATCGTCATTTTATATCCATTAAAAAACTCTTTTACAGACATTCTTTTTCGTCCCTCGGGCTGAACTTCAACGATTTTAATTGATCCGGTTCCGCAGCCAATCACGAAACTATCCTTATCAATTGCGATCACTGTTCCCGCTTCTCCGGTAACGGACTCCGTCATCATTACAAAACTTTTAAAAAATTTCATAATTTTGCCGTTATAAATAGCAAACGCCGCCGGATAAGGACTCAAACCGCGAATGTGATCATGAACACGCCGCGCGTCATTTGAAAAATCTATATGGCAAGTTTCATTTTTTATTTTGGGAGCTTTTGTCGCAAGCGTGTCATTCTGTATAATTGGACTGATGTTGCCGCTCTCAATCTGTTCAATAGTTTTCAAAAGCAGATCAGAGCCCTTGACCGCGAGTGAATCATGAAGCTCCCCGGCAGTCGTTTCAGGATCAATTTTTACTTTTTCCTGTAATAAAATATCCCCGGTGTCAACTTTTTCATTTATGTGCATCGTCGTGACACCCGTTTCAGAATCTCCGTTCATAATCGACCAATTGATCGGCGCCGCGCCTCTGTATTTTGGCAAGAGCGACGCGTGAATGTTTATAGTTCCCTGGGGTGGAATACCGAATACCTGTCCCGGAAGTATGCGGAAGGCAACGACAACAAACATATCAGATTTAAAATCTTTAAGAGCCTGGATAAAATCAGCCGATTTAAGATCAACCGGCTGCAACACGGGAATATTATGTTCTAACGCGAACTCCTTCACCGCGGAAGAACCCATTTTCTGACCCCGTCCCTTCTTTTTATCGGGAACGGTTACAACGGCCAGAACCTTGTGTTTTGATTCAATCAACTTTTTTAGAGACACAACCGCGAACTGCGGAGTACCCATAAAAATAATATTCATTATTGCTTGCCGCCAACAGGAGCCACAAGTGTGATGGAAGATTTATCTAAATTCAGTTTTACGTTGTCGTCAACTTTTACGATTACAATTTTTTCATCGTCAGCAAATCCTACGACTTTACCATGAATCCCGCCGACAGTAACGACATTGTCGCCTTTCTTAAGCGCTTCCAGCATTTTTTGTTTTTCTTTTTGTTTTTTCTGCTGGGGCCGAATCATTAATAAATACATAATTACAAGAATGAGAATAAATGGTAAAAAAGAAAGAAGAGCATTTCCGCCCTCTGCGCCACCACCGCTTGGGGGCGCCATTAAGAATACAAATTCAAGCATATTAACTCCTATTTTAATTTTCAATAATTGATGTTACTTTTAGTAATATATTTTTCTTCCATTCAGAAAATGAATTTTCGAGAATATGCGTTCGGGCCTGTCTTACTAACCATAGATAAAAGTGCAAATTATGCAGCGTCGAAAGCCGTAATCCAAGAATTTCATTCGTGTTATATAAATGACGTAGATAAGCCCTCGAAAAATTTCTGCATGTATAACACGCGCATTCCGAATCAATTGGCTTTGGATCTTCCCTGAAGCGGGCCGCCTTCAGAACCATTTTACCATTTGCGGTAAATACGGTTCCGTTCCGCGCGTTTCTTGTAGGCATTACACAGTCAAACATATCAACGCCCCGTTCAATCGATTCCAGGAGATCTTCAGGTGTGCCGACCCCCATTAGATACCTCGGCTTATTTTCCGGCAAAATGCCGGTGCAGAGATCGGTCAGGCGATACATCTCTTCTTTCGGCTCCCCTACAGCCAAACCTCCGATCGCATATCCGGGAAAATCCATTTTTATCAGTTCTTCGGCGCTGTCTGTTCGGATGTCTTCGTAAACGCCACCCTGAACAATCCCGAATAGCCATTGTGAATATCCATGCAAAGGGCGTTTTTTTTCGTAAAGTTCCCGCTGAATTCCGGCCCATTTTATTGTTATCGCATTTGATTTTTCCGCGTACTCTCTTGTTGATGGATATGGCGGGCATTCATCGAGAACCATCATGATGTCGCTGCCTAAATGACGCTGTATTTCAAATACATGTTCAGGAGTGAAACGGTGAGATGAGCCATCAAGATGTGATCTAAAAGTAACACCTTCCTCATCGATCTTACGAAGATCCTTCAGACTAAAAACCTGATACCCGCCGCTATCGGTTAAAATCGGGCCATTCCACCCCATAAATTGGTGCAACCCGCCAAATTTTGAGATTAATTCATGTCCCGGCCTAAGATACAGATGATATGTGTTTCCCAGGATGATCCTGGCCTGTATTTCTTTCAAATCCCGCGGAGACATCGTTTTAACGGTCGCTTGCGTTCCCACAGGCATAAAAATGGGAGTTTCAATCTCACCGTGATCAGTACTGATAAGACCTGCCCTGGCCTTTGAATACATTTCCGTATGTAATTTATTAAACTGCAATATATTTCTCGTCGATAAAATTATAAAAAATGAGAATTTAAAGAGAAAAGAGTGAATTTGCAATCACTTTAGGAAGCGATCATTACTTAAAGCCGTCACTATTCATCATGTACCATACGGATTTGCATTATATTATTCATTTTTTTAATATGATTTTTAGAGGAAATGACCTAAATTTCACTCTTTAGTATTCTTTTTCTATAATTCCATATTTATAAATAATCGCCTGCGGAGGTTTGATGAGGGAGATTACGAAGGGTAAACTGGAAGATATCAGTAAGGATTTTGTACCTAAAGAGCTGCGTGCCGATAAAAAAGACCGGTACTATTTTCGCAACCGTCAGACTGACAGTCACAAATACAGAGCGCTCAGCTCCAAAGAAATTGAAATTCTTGTAAAAAACAACAATACCGCTGAGCTTTGGGATAAAATACTCGTCACGGAAAATTTTGATCCATCCCTCGTTCGAAATTGCGAGTTTTGGGGAATGGTCCGTATTGGAGATTTGTCAAGAAAGTATCTTGAATTTCATAAACTTCGTCTTCCGGTCGGATTAAATAATTGTACAATAATTTCCTGTGATATTGGCAATCAGGTCGTTATGCGAAATGTGCAGTATCTCTCCCATTATATCATCGGGGATAACTGTATCCTGTTCAATGTTGATGAGATGCTCACTGTAGATACCGCAAAATTCGGCAATGGAATTGTAAAGGAAGGTGAAGACGAAAATGTCCGGATCTGGCTTGAAGTAGGAAATGAAAACGGCGGCAGAAAAATTCTGCCATTTGTGGGAATTCTTCCGGCGGATGCCTATCTCTGGTCAAGATTCAGAGATGATTCGGTGCTGCTGGACAGGTTTCAGGAAATGACAGATCAGCTCGGAGACACGCGAAGAGGATATTACGGTTCAATCGGAGATCATTGTGTTATTAAAGACAACCGGATCATTAAAGATGTCAATGTCGGGCCACATTGTTATATTAAAGGCGCCAATAAACTAAAAAATCTGACGATCCAATCCAGCGCTGCCGAACCGACTCAAATAGGTGAAGGTGTAGAATTGGTAAACGGAATTATTGGACACGGGAATCATATTTTTTACGGCGTTAAAGCCGTCCGATTTGTCACAGGTAGAAATGTGCAGGTCAAATACGGCGCCCGGCTGATCAACTCGTTTCTCGGGCCTAATTCCACCGTCTCCTGCTGCGAATTACTGAACAACCTTATTTTCCCGTTTCACGAGCAGCATCACAACAATTCATTCCTGATTGCATCCACCTTACTGGGACAATCAAACATCGCCGCGGGCGCGACAATCGGTTCAAATCACAATTCCAGAGCAGCGGACGGCGAAATTTTGGCAGGAAGAGGATTCTGGCCGGGATTGGTAACCAATTTTAAGCATAACTCGCGATTTGCATCATTTTCCCTTGTGGCAAAGGGCAATTATCCTTCTGAATTGAACATCACTCTTCCCTTCTCTCTCATAAGCACCACAGATAATTCAACGGACATCAACATAATTCCGGCTTTTTGGTTCAAGTACAATATGTACGCTCTTGCAAGAAATAAATGGAAATTCAATAACCGTGATAAAAGAAAAATAAAAGATCAGCTTATCGAGAATGATTTTCTCGCCCCTGACACCGCGGAAGAAATGCTCGAAGGAATGGATTTGCTTAAGAAGGCCATAGAGACTGCCTCAGGAAGAGAAATATCGGTTGAAAAGTTATTAAACGATGACACCATTGAAAAAGGACTCAAGGTCCATCACGACAATATGGTATATAAGGGCAAAGCCAATATTATCAAACCGGTATCGGGTTACCGGTTGTACCATATGATGATTCAGTACTATGGGGCGGTTGAGCTCGCCCGCGCCGTTGATGATATCATGCTGCAAAAAAACAGGACTATGTCTGTTGCCGAGATCATTAAACAAGCTTATTCGGAACCCGGACGTAAATGGCATAATATTGGCGGGCAATTGATTCCCCAATCGGAACTATTCGACATTATTGCAGATATCAAATCCAAAAAAATCAATTCCTGGCATGATTTGCACAAAAGATACAACAAAGCATGGGATCGCTATCCGTCTCAAAGACAAAATCATGGTATTTTTTGCTTATCAAAAATTCATCAAAAAGATATTGATGAAATAGATGACCAATTTATTCGTTCCATTCTCGAAAACTCCGTCAACACAGCCAAAAAATTACTTGAATGGGTTATTGAATCGCGTAGGAAAGACTACACAAATGATTTCCGAAAGATCACATACAGAAATGATGAGGAAATGGAAGCGGTACTTGGGAAATTTGATGAAAATGAATTTATCATTGAAATGAAAAAGACTGTTAAGGAATATGAAACCAGAATCGGCGCGATATTGAAGATTTTGAACTGATTTCACTGATGGTGATAAACCGGCGCACCCTTTTAGATAATCGCGCTTGTAATTAATCCGGTTATGACATCGCTTAGAATGGAGTGATTATGACAAACAAGAAGAAAAGACCAGAAAAAGCATATAATAATCTGGAATTTTTAAACAGTAATAAAGCGAGATCGATTAGAATATTATCAGAGTTTTATGAGCCACTTTATCGATTTGAGGAGAAAGGTGTCAAGTCCACCATTGTTTTTTTTGGCTCGGCGCGAATAGATCCCAAGATCAAGACAAAAAACGGATTACTTGAACTCGCGGATGAGTTTGAAAAAAATCCCACGAAGGAGAACGAAAAAAAACTTTCCGCCGCAAGGTTACAGCTCAGATTGTCAGAATATTATGAAGATGCGGTTCAGCTGTCAAAAATGTTGACCGACTGGGCAATGGACAAGGAATCAAAAAAACAGAAATATTATGTTTGTTCAGGAGGCGGCCCGGGAATTATGGAAGCAGCCAATAAAGGAGCTGAGTTAGCCGGTGGTAAATCTATCGGACTCAACATCTCTATTCCTCATGAACAGGATCCCAATCCTTATATTACGGAAGATTTAATGTTTGAATTTCACTATTTTTTCATGAGGAAATACTGGTTTGTCTATCTCGCTAAAGCCCTGGTAATTTTTCCGGGCGGTTTCGGCACACTCGATGAATTAATGGAAGTTCTGACATTGATTCAGACAAAAAAGGTCACTAAACCATTGCCGATTGTCGTGTTTGGACAGGACTACTGGAAAGAAATTATTGATATTGACGCGATGGTACGATGGGGCACTATATCGAAAGAAGACCATGATCTTTTAAATTTTGTAAATTCGCCTGAGGAAGCATTCAGGTTTCTGACAGAACATCTGAATCATTCTAATTTTAAATAACGGGCTGCCGGTAATAGATCATAATAGCAAGAGAATTGGATTTTAACTAAATTTTCACAAAATCTGTGGCCTGATCATAATAATCAAAGAACTGAAGCGCTTCCAGTTCACTGTTTATATTGTTTGTTTTTGATTTTGGTGTCCAAAAACGCATACCCACCACATCTCTTTCTATGGCGCCGATGACATCACGCAGAAGGATGGCCATAAACAGCGTATGTTTTTCGGTCCACTCCCCTTCGGACGAGATGGAAACGGAAAGTTCAGGTTCTGTTTTGATTTGTATTACTTTAGAAATATCAAAATAACTTTCGAATTTATGATAGCTTCTGTTCAATGCGCTTTGAGTGGATTTTGAACCCGAAAAATGAATGAGTTCGGTGAATTTTTCAGTTGCATAGGTCTTAAAAACTTCATCCGTTTTCATTTTTTCTCCGGTAGTTGTTTCTTTTTTTGACGGTTGTTTGCCCTCATCCGTTGCAGAAAAAATGTTTGGTTCAATAATATATTCACCGTCTTTCCATTCAAGAATAACATCCATAGCTTCATCTTCATTTTTATTCTCAAAATCCAAATTACTAAGCTGGCCCTTCTGGAATTCAAAGAACGCCACTTTATCGCCGTGTTTTATGACGATTTTCCCTGAAAGAGAATTTTCCTCGGCATATTTGAGTAACCTGATCACTCCTGTATCCCGCAGTCTCCCTTTTGGAATAAACTTGTTTTTATAATATCTTTCTGTCTGCTCCCTTGCAATATTGGCGTTCATCAGCCGCTGACTAAGTAAATGTGTCAGATTGATTGAGATTCGGGGATTCTTTAGCAATAGATTGTCAAATTCCATTTTCCCAAGTTTTAAAACACTCAGATCTGTTTCGGCTATAACTGTCGCCGAGCGCGGTTCACCTGTAATCAGAGCCATCTCCCCAAAATGATCGCCTTGTTCCAGATATGAGAGTACAATTTCTTCACTCTCGTTCTGAATATTGGCGATAACCTTTACTCTGCCTTTTTGAATGAGATAGATGTAATTCCCTGAATCACCCGCGCTTATGATGGAATCGCCTTTCTTATATTCCTCCATTTCCATCTTTGACGCGATCAGACCAATTTCTTCATCAGCTATTGCTTCAAAAAGTGGAATATTTTTTAACTGTTTTAATGATTCCGGTTTCATCTATATCATATTCTCTACTAATTTCACAATCTCGCTTACTTCATGAGTCTTGGTTAATTCTACATCCGATAATTGCCTTATTTCTTTCTCGATTTCGGCTTTGACAGAATTATCGGCAATAAAAATAAACGGAATGTTGATATCTTTGCGCGCCTTTTCCACAAAACCTAATCCATCGCCATCCGGTAGTTTGATGTCAGAAATAATCACATCCGGAATTTCATTATCTATCAGTGATATGGACTCTCCGATATTCTGAGATGATTTCACACTATATCCAAGCCCGTTAAACGCTCTCTCAATCACCTTCCTGACAACGAGAGAGTTGTTCACTACCAATATTTTCTTAATTTCTTCCTTAACAGCAACCTGCGAAGCTTTTTTCTCTATCGTTAAAGGTCTCACCCTTATTTCAAATTGCCCTTCTGTCCATGAGAGCATGGTATCTAGCGCTTTATCATCTTTTATGTCGCCAAGCGCGACTTTAACAAGTTCTCCGCTCTCAAACTCGAATAATCCCTTTTGTCCATTGTCCTTCAATTCCATGCTGCCCGTTAAAGAATTGGTCTCGCAAAAACTGATCAATTCAACCAGAGAAATTTCTTTCAAACTCCCGGATGGACCTCCCTTTGACGCCTCAAGTTTATTGATATCAGGAAGCGTGGCTTTCTTCAACGTTTCTCTCAACCTTTGACTCACAATTTTACCCATGCTGAGAGAGATAGAAGGATATTTTTCAAGAATGACATCAAAATCATTTTTGTAAAGAATAAACATCTCACAAGGTTCGGTTGCGATCACTGAGGCGGAACGCGTATCACCGGTCAACAGTGACATCTCACCGAAATAATCCCCTGATCCCAATTTGGCGACCGTTTGTTCTGTTTTTCCTCCGTCACCATAAATACAAATTTTCACCTCGCCTGTGATGATAATGTACATTTCATCGCCCGGATCACCAATTTTACAAATCGTTTCAGCAGCATCAAACGTCTTGAACTTTAGCCGCTCTACGATGAAATCAATGCTCTCCTTCCCCAGCATTCTAAAGATGGGAACCTGCTTTAACACTTTACTGATTTGAATCATTTTTTACCTCCAGAGCAGCCGGTTCAAAATTCTTTCAAGAAAAAAAATAGGTATGCCACGATCGAAAAAACGATAACTATCCACCAGATTGGCTTTACTTTCCGACGTGGAAGTCTGTCGAATTTAATTCGCCTCTTTCCCCCGCCCTCCTGCTGCCGGTCTGCCAATCTGCCTTCAATATCCAATGTCCTGTGTTGTTTTTGAGAAAAAAACAAACCGCCTCCACCAGCAAAAGATTAAATTCATTATTTATTTAAACTATCCTGATTATCTGTTGTAAGCAAGTGCAATTTAACCAATCGGTATTTTTCAGTCAACACTTATATAGCGCTCACCACGGGAGACTGGATGATCATTCGGTCTAAAAAAAAGAGAGAACCGGATTTTATAACTTAGTCCGGTTCTCAAATGAATTAATATGTAGCTATTCAGCCTTTGCCCGTTTGGCATCCCACAACATATAAAACAAAATTAATGCAAACATAAAGAAGCTCAGTATCTCTGCCGGGGCTGATTCTGCCCAGTGCTCTGTCCCAATCGCCATCATCATATTCCAGTCGCTGTTTCCGGTAACATACTGACCAATGAAGACCATAGACGCAGCGAGCACACCCATAATTGCTCCTCCGGCGATAAATCCGGACGCGATGAGCGTTCCACGCTCTTTTCTGGCTGATTGCAGCGCGGAATCAGATGTGCTTTTGGCAACCAGATGCGCTATAATACCTCCCGCTAGAACGGGGGTATTCAAATAAAGAGGCAGATACATTCCCAATGCGAATGCCAGCGGCGGTATTCCTAAAAACTCCAGGACTGTAGCCAGGATAATTCCCGCCAGATACAAAATCCATGGAGCAGGCTGGCCGGTCATTAACGGCTCAAGAACTGCAGCCATTGCTGATGCCTGCGGCGCCTCTAATCCGCCGGGACCGAAGCCGTATGTTTGATGCAGCATAAAAATAACACCGCCCACAGACATGGCGGCTAAGAGAGTGCCAAGGAATTTATATCTCTGTTGCGTACGTGGTGTCGTGCCAAGCCAGTATCCAATTTTTAGGTCGGTTATAAATCCGCCAGCCATTGAGAGAGCAGTACATACCACACCGCCTATAATGAGCGCTGCAATCATACCCTGTTCACCTTTAAGTCCCACACTTACAAGAATAACGGATGAAATAATCAGAGTCATTAAGGTCATACCCGAAACCGGATTGCTGCCGACAATGGCGATCGCTCTCGCCGCGACGGTAGTAAACAAAAATGCAACAATGGTAACAATAGCAAGCCCTACAGTCGCATGGAGGACATTTCCGTCAACCACAAGGACAAGGAAGAATACCAGAACACCCAAAAGAGCGCTGACTAAAAGAACTACCAGCCATTTCATGCTGATATCTGTCTGCGTGCGCTCGACTTTGTTTTCGGAGGCATGACCCACTCCCTTGCCGCCAATTTCATTAATCGCCAATTTGAAAGCGGCAGAAATAATTTTTCGTGATTTGATAATTCCGATAATACCCGCCGCGGCTATACCTCCAATTCCTATGTGTCTAACATAAGTACTGAAGATTTCACCGGGCAGCATATCCGCGATAGGCTTCGTCGCGTTCAGGATGGGTACAGGGTTAAACTGACCGACATAAAACATGCTGGGAATTAGCACCCACCACGCAAGGAAAGAGCCGCTGGCGATAATTAACGCGTATTTTAAGCCGACAATATATCCTAAACCCATAACGGCTGCGCCGATATTCATGTTGAATTCAAGACGGGTGGCGGCAGCCAGCTTCTGTCCCCATTCAAAAACACGGGTAGAAACGACCTCTTTCCACAATCCGAAACCGGAAACTAAGAAATCGTATAATCCGCCGATTACAAGAGCTTTAAGTAATATTTTTGCCTGATTTCCGCCTCCTTCACCCGCAACAAGGATTTCAGTCGTCGCGGTTGCTTCGGGAAATGGGAATTCCCCATGCATATCTTTAACAAAGTATCTCCTGAACGGAATTAAGAATAATATTCCCAGCATTCCGCCAAATAAAGAAGCTAAAAATACCTGTAAAAAGGAAGCGTCCAGCCCAAGGATATATAATCCGGGAATCGTAAATATCGCTCCCGCCACAATTACACCGGAGCTGGAACCTATTGATTGTACAATCACGTTCTCGGATAGCGCGTTTTTCCTTTTCATCAATGAGGAAAGTCCCACCGCCAAAATCGCTATGGGAATTGCCGCTTCAAAGACCTGACCAATTTTCAACCCTAAATAGGCTGCAGCGGCAGAAAACAAAACCGCGTAAAACATTCCCCAAAAAAGAGAATATTTTGTTACTTCGGGTAGAGGAGTATTTTCCGGGACAACAGGCTTGTACACTTCACCGTCTTTTAGAAACCGGTAGGCATTTTCCGGTAGTCCTTTTCCTGATACTTGATGATCCATACACACTTCCCCATTTTAATGAAGATTAACTCAGTTTTAATAAAACAAAAAAATTAAGATACTCAATACACCGTTATAAGTAAAGTTGTTTTTCCTCTTCAAATCGGTTACAAATCATCAGGATTTAACCTGAATTTCAATGTTGAGTCCCCTAAAAACCCAACACCTTAATTAACAGCCTCAGACCTATAATGATCAGCATTCCCCCCAGGAGTGATTTTCTTAATTTCAATGACAGTCTATGTTGAAAATACGATCCAAGATATGCCGCCGGAAAAGCCCCGGCAAATATTAAAAGCGCCGTGTCTATATGTACAAAACCCAACTGCCATGCACTCGCCTGTTCATGATGCATAAAAGCAAATGCAAGTGTTCCGAAACTGGTTGTAAAGAGCATGATGGCATTTGATATAGGGACGACTTTTGTGTTATCAGCCAGATTGTTTGTTAAAATTAACGGAGTCGTTATTCCTCCTCCGCCGATTCCTGTAACTCCCGAGATCGTCCCGCTGATCACACCGATTTTCGCGGATGTGCCGAATTTAGGTCCGGTGGGTCTGCCCGGATTGACAACAGACCGGATGTTGAATGTCTTGTAGGCCAGTGAAAAAATAAATAGGACAAATATGACCATGAGAATTTTTTCAGGCAAAAACACAGCAATTATCCCCGCGGTAGCCGATGCCACAGATGAGAATAACGCGATTGACAAAACCACCTTCCATTCAATCTGATTTTGGATTTGAAATCGGGTAACATTCAGTATGGTTACCAGCACGATCGTCATTAAACTTGTTGCGATCGCCTCCTGCTGGTAAAATCCGAAATAGAGTGTCAGTGCCGGTACTATTATAATACCACCGCCGAGACCGAGGGTTGAACTCATTAGACCGACCAGTACCCCGACAAACAAAATCAGCGCTATCTGAATCATACAAATTCCCTAAGAATATTTATCTCTTCCTGAAGAATGGATGAGATAATCAGCAGTAAAACCATCTGGTTAATGAATAATTTCATCTTTTTGCTCCGGTTCCACCGCAGGCAAGAGTATTATAAATTGAGATCCTTCACCTTGTTTACCCTCCGCGCTGATCTGACCGCTGTGTTCTCTGATAATCTGATAAACAATCGACAATCCCAACCCTGTGCCGTTTGATTTTGTAGTATAAAACGGGTCAAATATTTTTTCTTTCAGATCGGAATCAAGACCAATCCCGGTATCTGAAATGGTTATCTGAATGTATTTATCCGAAAACAACCCGGGGATTCTTTGCCGTCTGTCAATCATGGGAAGCTGCTGCCGCGCATTTTCGGCTTTAATGGTTAATTCCCCGCCCTTCGGCATGGCATCAAGAGCGTTGATGATCAGATTGAAAATGACCTGCTCAATCTGATTAGAGTCCACAAAAATATTGTCCAGGTCCCTTGCATAATGTTGCCGGACGTTTATATTTTGTTCCCTCATTTTACGTTCAAAAAGTGGCAGTACTTCCTGTACAATTTTTTTGATGGGACAAGATTTTGGATCGGGTTTAACCGGTTTTGCGTAGGTAAAAAATGCTTTTAACAAATCATCGAGCCGGTTAACCTGACGGATAATTCTTTTTACATATTCCTGTTTGGTCGGTTCATCATCCATCTCTTCTTCAAGTACCTGCGCCATTGATTTAATACCGGCAAGCGGATTACGTACTTCATGCGCAAATCCCGAGCTGAGAATACCTAGCGAAGCCATCCTGTCCATTCGGATTATCTCTGCTTGTATCTTTTTTTTCTGGGATATTTCTGAAAATACAAGTATATATCTGTTTTTATTATTGTAAACATCGAGATCGTATACAGAATATCCAATAAACAGGTCCGGAAGATTATTCATGGAAATTTGAATTTCCTGACGGATAACAGGAACAGAATCTTCCTGAATTGAACTAATAATTTGCTTGAATACGGATGGCTCAAATAGTTTTTTAAGAGTGGAGGCATCTTCATCTTCGGTAATTTGCAGTAAACGCCGGGCTGATTTATTTAAATAGTACACTTTGTACGATTTGTCAAACACGATTATTCCAAACTGCACAGCCCCAAGCATCGTTTGGTATAATTTCCAGTCAGCAATGACCTTTTCTGTCCTCCCCGGAATTAATTTCATACCTCTTATGGAGTGCAGATCATCTTCATTGATATATAATTCTTCCAGGTGAAAAACGATTTTTCTTGCAGCCACAAGAGCAAACGCCAGATCGTTTTCCGAAAATTCACGTCTGTATAATTTATTCAGCAGTATAAACCCGCCGCGCGGCTCATGGAAAATCGAAAAAGGAATAAACATCAGACTCGAAATTTTAAATCCAATAGATTCCTCTAAATCCTGGATAAAGGGATCATTACATTCGTCGTATTCAAAAATACGGGGGTGATTTTCGCTTAGATTGTTAAATATCTGAGATTTTTTAAGTGATAAAGCTAATTTTTTTTGAAGAGTGCTGCCGGAATCGTCATAAATATTTATCGTCAGGTTCATTTCATTAGGGTCATAAGTCGCGAACATGGTGATTTCCACGGCCAGCGCCAATTCCATTCTTTTTGCGAAATCGTGCTCCAGGTAATGGAAAACCTTTTCTTCGTCTTTTATCTGGATGATTC
Organism: Calditrichaceae bacterium; assembly: GCA_050173015.1. Taxonomy (GTDB): domain Bacteria; phylum Calditrichota; class Calditrichia; order Calditrichales; family JBFXGD01; genus JBFXGD01. Next base: position 127,979 of record JBFXLE010000002.1, on the reverse strand, counting down.
TGTTGATCTCAAGGATTTCATCCATGGATGAAATAAGTCGTTTTTCACCATCAACGATATCTTTATATAAAAGAACGCGTCGTTCGATCTGGCTTAAATAAATGGTACTCGTGATCAGGGAAAGAAATTCGAACTTATCGACCGGTTCGATGAGAATTAAATTATGGGTATTTTTAAAAATTTGTCTTTTTAGGGCCTGCTGACCGGAAGAGAGTAAAAATATAAATGGAATGTTTGCCAGTTTTTTCTGATTGCGAAAACCCTCAATAGAGCGAAAATCAAAATCCGGTTCCGAAAACGCGTCAACTATCACCACTTCGAGAGGATATTCAATCAAGGCGTTTTTAAAAGCCGATTTAAGAGAATTTATAAATAATTTGTTGGTTGGATCCGATAAGATGGTTCTATATTTTTCTATCCGCCCTTTGTCGTTCGAAACCAGTCCAATATTCGTTTGTGTAGCATTCATAAAATGCTAAAAATCCTGAAATTATGAAAAATCCTGCCTGAATCGATTATAATCAATAATTATGAGCTTACTTCCCTCTTTTCGTACATATCCGAGCTGACTGAGCGATTTGATGACCCGCGAAATAGTCTCACGGCTTGTCCCCGCCATGTTGGCCAGATCCTGTTGAGGAGGAAGTTGTGAGATCTCAACCTGTCCCTGCTTTATGGTACCGGAATCATCCGCGATACGTAACAAAGTAGATGCTACTTTCCCCAAAGCATTCTGCAAGGACAGACTTTTTATTTGTGAATCACTTCTTCTCAGACGGTGCGCAAGTTCTTTTAATAAATTTATCGCGATCTGAGGGTAATCATAAAGCACTGTTAAAAAGTCTTCTCTTCTTATAATCAACAGTTCAGTATCTTCCAGGGTCACTGCATTTGCGCTGCGTGTTTGCCCATCCAGTATAGACATCTCCCCAAAAAAATCCCCGTCACATAGTATGGAGAGTATTACCTCCCTGCCTTCATCGCTGATCCGGGATATTTTTACCCGTCCGTTGAGAATAACAAACATGGTTGAGCCCACTTCTTCCTCGATAAGGACCATGTTGTCTTTTTTATAATACTGACGGACTGCAAATTTTGATATCTGATTTAATTCATCGTCATTAAGTTCGGAGAATAATGGAATTGTCCTTAATACTGAAAGGTCCATAAGCATCCTTTACCTTTTGATAATACGGTAATCCAAATCATATTTTTCTTTTATTTCATTTGCAAATTTAAGCGTATCATCTAAATTATCAAGACCGTCAACCCATACACAAAATAATTTTTTGTCGTTTATTTCTCGTTCTATGATCTTCGAGTCAATATTCTGCGTACTTAACATATTTCTCAGCTGAACCGCGTTTTCCCTAAAACCAAAGGCTCCGACCTGAATAAATACTACATCATCGTTCTTTCCCGGTTCAGGTAAATCCGGGACTGTAGAATCTTTGCTTTTATCGACAGTTGCTCCCGGGCTGAGCTCATTATCCAATACATATTTTTGATAAATTTCAGCCGTATTATAATAACCGCGCGCAAAGTTATAATCCATCATCTTGTATGCCGCATGATATTTTATCCGGCCTTTTCCATTATCAAATATATATTTATACTCCTTCTGTGCTTCTTCTCCGTTTTCAATAAATACCGCTTTAAAAAATCTATATTCGGGAGTGGTGGTGTAAGTACCCTGAATCCCCTCAATTTTCCCTTTTAACAGAGCAAATTCATGCTGTTCATAAAGCTCGATAAGTTCATTATTATTCTGCGCTTGGCCATTTGCGAATGCTGACAATAAAAAAACAATAAAAAGAAATTTTGTCAATCTATATTCAATTCGCTGCATTTCGGGCATTTCCAGAATAGTTCATCGGATTTATAGTCACAATATGGACACGAGTACTTGCTCGAAGATGTTTCAAGATATCCATCGATCAACTCCAGGGCCTGTTTACTCGCATCTTTGAACTGACCTTTTTCGGTTAAAATATGAACAATTTCAGCTTTTAGGATTTTGTCATTCATATCCTGTTTCATTCCATCCTGAATAAGATTCAGAGCGGATTGATAATCCCCTTTCTTTCTGTAAATGCTTGAAAGGGACAACAATGCCTTTATATTTTCAGGATCACTTGCCAGAATTGATTCATACAGTTCTTCAATTTTGCTAAACTGTCCTTTTTCATACCAGGCTTTTTCGAGCCTGGAAAAAAGAATATGAGCCTCTTTGGGATGCTTTTTACAATAATCCGTCCATGTATCGATAGCATCGTCAGGGCGGTTTTCCCGCATATATGAATCACCAATATAAAGAAACGCCGCCGCACAGGAAGGATCAATCTTTATCGCTTCCTTAAAGATGATTCTTGAATTTTTCCCTTCACCTTTATTCCCCGCCTCGATAGCCTGCAGAATCTTGTAAATCGCCATCCGCCGCTTTATTTTTTTTAAATCCCCTGATTTAACGGTCTTTAATAAATTAAAGGCGCGTTCATAATCATTCTTGCTCTCATATATTTTCACGAGGTAAGGCAAAACTTCCTCATGATATTGATCATTCTTGATCAATTTTTCAAGGTAAGTTTCGGCATTATCCATTTTTTTAGAATCCAAATAGTCCATCGCCAGACTATACCAGACTTTTGGAAGTTCTGCAGAATTTATATCACCTCTGAGGGTCAGATCTTTATGGATCCGCACGGCATTTGTAAAGAGCCCTTCCTTGCGAAGAATATCGCCCAATTTTAGGTAGGCGTCTATATTTTCCGTATTATACCTGACGGTTTCCTTAAATTTTTCAATAGCCCTGCGATGATCATTTTCAGCCATATATTTTAAGGCGAGCAGGTAAGAGTCCTTATGAGGCGGAGCATCTTCATCGCGTTTCCAATAATAAAAAATATAAACTAAAGCGGCCCCGGCAAGCAGCAGGGTTGTAATAATCCAAAATTGAGCAACAAAGTTCTCACTCATTTCAATATCCTGCCATATTAATTATCTTTATCCGGTCCGATTCTCGTATCCGTATCAGGAATTTCATCGATGGAAAGATTTCTTAATCCCTCCAGTTCTTTAACGAGACGTTTATTTTCCTTACGAATACCTGAAACCTGTCCCTTGGCCTTGAGAAGCTGGGTTGAAAGCAGAAGCGCGCCCAGAACGACTCCGACAAATAATGAAATAAAAATTACGGTAACGACAGGCACCTGTTCATATAAAGAATTGAACAGATAAATATCAACCCTTGACCCGAGATTCAGGGTAAAAAACCAAAGAATTATTGCACCAAATATGATCCAGAAAAAGATACTGATAACGCGCATATGTGGCCTCATAAAAATGGTTGAGATTCCGACTTTTCTAAAGCAAACCGAAATTTATTATACAAAATAAACATTTTTACTTTTAATTACAAGAATTTTGAATACAATAATAAACCGTCAACGATGATAAAGTTAAGGGAATGCATCATTGCGCTCAAATATTATTTTATTTACCGAAAATAAGGTCGATCGGCACGAATCTGAGTTCGCAATATATATTTATAAAGAATTTGTTTACGGATATTTATGATTTGTCAGGAATGCATCATGTTGTCAAAAACATTCATAATCTCCGGATCCCAGAGTCCATGCCGCGTTTCATCCCGCATGATTCTAAAGGCTTCATTATGACTCAGCGCCCCCCTGTACGTTCTCTTGGTCGTCAAAGCATCATAACAATCCACAATTCCTATTATTCTGGCATGGATAGGGATATCATGGCCAGCAAGCCCGTCCGGATAGCCGCTCCCGTTAAACCGTTCCTGATGATAGCGTATGGTCGGTAAAACCGGGCGGAGTGTCTTGAGCGGAGCACAAATCCTTTCACCAATCTCCGGGTGCTGCTTGATAATATCATATTCACCGGATGTAAGTGGTCCCGGTTTTAACAGAATGGCATCACTGATGGCAATTTTTCCGATGTCATGCAATATTCCGCCTCTTCTCAGGATTGTCAGATCCTGTTCGGACAGACCAAGTTTTGAACCTAATTTTTCCGCCAGCGTGGACAACCTTTCACAATGGCCTTCGGTATAACGGTCTTTGGCTTCAACTGTTCTGGCCAGGCTAAAAATCACTTGTTCCGCGTGTTCCAGTTCGCTTATATAATCACGAAGTCTAAGCAAATTATTGATACGCGCTCTGAGTTCAAAAATATTCACCGGTTTCGTGATAAAATCATCAACTCCGGCATTTAGTCCCTTCAACCGGTCTTGTTGTCCGTCCAGCGCGGTAACCATAATGATGGGTATTAATCTTGTATCCGGACGACTTTTTATATGCTTCGCGACTTCAAATCCGCTCATCCCCGGCATAACTACATCCAAAAGTATCAGATCAGGATTTATTTTATTTATTTTTTCAAGCGCCTCAGTTCCGTTAAATGCTTCACTGATATCATAATTAAGATCTTCCAGAATATGCTCGATGATTTCTATATTTTCTGCGGAATCATCCACAATAAGTATCTTAGGTCTTCCTGCCTCTGATGCCAAGATGTAATTATCATCCATAATATTTTTTCTTCTAATGTATATGACCTGGTGTGATTAAATTTTTAATTCATATTTACTTATCGGAAAAAATACAAAATTATTAACCAAAAAAAACTAAAAAAAAGGCAAGAATGAATATTCCTGCCTTTTTTGTATTTCTTACCCGAATATATGTTATTGTTATTTAACTTCGAAAGTACTTCCTGAATACAATAACGAGTGCAAATCACCCTCACCTTTTTTATCTTTGACGAACTGGATCTGACGCGTTAGCAGATCATCATAGGTATCGGCTTTTATATCTCTGAATACGCCGATCGGAGTCGGATAAGAGGGATCATACGTCAGACTGGCAAGCATAAATTCCATTGCCGCGCGTCCCGCATGTTCATCATGTTTCAGCAAATCTTCCTGCGATTTGAGATCACCTGTCTTTACAATCTCAAAATTTGTGCCCATCCAGTTTAATGCTTTATCGGAATCATTGCCAAAGATATAAGGCTTTCCGTCTTCCATCAACAGAACATTATCCTTTTTTGTCTTAGCGTCCGTCATCGCGCTAAAAGCGCCATTATTGAATATATTACAATTCTGATAGACTTCGACAAAACTGGTCCCTTTATGATTTGCCGCTTTCATAAGCATTTCCGCAAGATGTTTTGGATCTCTGTCAATCGATCTGGCCACAAAGGTGGCGCCGGCCGCAAGGGCCATCTGAACAGGATTAAACGGATTTTCGACCGTTCCGTAGGGAGAAGATTTGGTCACTTTACCTTTTTCAGAAGTTGGCGAATACTGTCCCTTGGTTAGACCGTATATCTGATTGTTAAACAAGATTACCGTAATATCGATATTTCTTCGGCAGAGATGGATAAAATGGTTACCGCCGATACTTAAGGCGTCGCCGTCACCCGTGACTACAAATACTTTCAGGTCGGGGTTAGCAAGTTTTAATCCCGATGCCATCACCGGCGCGCGTCCATGTATACTGTGGATACCGTATGTATTAACATAATAAGGGAACCGGCTTGAACAACCAATTCCTGAAACAAAAACAAATTTCTCTCTGGGAATTCCAAGTTCAGGCAACACTTTTTTCATTTGCGCCAGAATGGAATAGTCACCACAACCCGGACACCAGCGTGTTTCCTGATCGGAAGAAAAATCTTCACGGGTAAGACCCAGAGGTTTTATATCTTTTGAAAGATTCTCCGACATTATTTAACCCCTTTCAGTTTTGATTCAATTCCTTCTATGATATCCGATGTTCTGAGTGGCAGACCTCTCATAATATTCAACCCCTGCGCATCCACCAAATATTCCGAGCGAATTAATTTTACCAACTGTCCCATATTAATTTCCGGAACGAGAATCTGTTTAAAATTCTTTATATATTCGCCCAGTTTCTTCGGGAACGGATGTACCCATCTCAGATGATACCAGGAAACCTTGTGACCTCTCTTTTGGATTTCTTCCATAGCCGTAAAAATGGAACCATATGTACTGCCCCAACTGACAATCAGTAAATCTCCTTCAGGATCTCCGAAAATTTCCGGTTCATCCACAAAATTACCAACACGGTTAACCTTTTCAGCTCTAATGCTGATCATTTTATGATGATTTGCCGGATCGTATGAAACGTTTCCGGTGATGTCTTCTTTTTCAAGACCGCCGATTCGATGTTCTAACCCCGGCGTTCCTGGGAGCGCCAGCATTCTGGCAAGTGTCTCAGGATTACGTTTGTATGGCATAAAGGTCTCAGGATCTGTCGCGAATTCCATTTTAATCTCAGGAATTTCATCAACATTCGGAAGTAACCAGGGCTCAGCGCCATTGGCGATATAACCGTCAGTTAAAAGCATAACCGGAATCGTGAATTCGAGAGCAATCTTTGCCGCCTCAAATGCAGCCGCAAAGCAATCAGACGGGCTTTCTGCCGCAATAACGGGTATAGGCGCTTCACCGTTCCTGCCATAAACAGCCTGAAGCAGATCGGCCTGCTCTGTTTTTGTCGGCAGTCCTGTACTCGGACCTCCGCGCTGTACATTAACAATAACTAACGGGAGCTCAAGCATTACCGCGAGCCCTATGAACTCTGTTTTAAGCGCCACACCGGGACCGCTTGTGGTTGTAATCGCCAAATCCCCCGCAAATGATGCTCCGAGAGCAGATCCAATTCCGGCGATCTCATCTTCGGCCTGAAAAGTCTTCACGTCATAGTTACGATATTTTGATAGTTCGTGCAGGATATCGCTGGCCGGAGTTATGGGATAACTTCCGAGAAAAAGCTCCAAATTTGCTTTTTTTGCCGCGGTTATAAATCCAAGCGCGATCGCCTCATTACCGGTAATATTTCTGTAAGTACCGGGAGTTTTTTGAGCTTTTGACACTTTGTATGAAGTTGTGAAGATTTCAGTTGACAACGCGTAGGAATAGCCGGCGTTAAGCGCTTTGGTATTTGCATCAATCAATTCCGGGTTTTTCTTAAATTTAGTATTTATCCAGTTCAGGGTGTTATCCATGGGTCTTGAAAACATCCAGTATGCTATTCCCAAAGCAAAGAAATTCTTGCAACGGTCTTTTTCTTTGACAGTGAGAGAAGATTCTGTTAAAGCCTCTCGTGTCAGATTTGTGATGGGTACAGGGAATACCTGAAATCCCTTCAGAGTATCATCTTCAAGAGGATTTGATTCGTACCCGGCAAGTTCCAGATTCCTGCCCTGAAATGCGTCCGTATTAACTATAATAATACCATTGTCTTTTAATTGCCTAAGACTGACCTTCAGCGCGGCGGGATTCATCGCGACGAGCACATCAGGGGAATCGCCTGGTGTGTGAACCTTCGCACTACTGAATTGTATTTGAAATCCGGAAACACCAAAAAGTGTGCCGGCCGGTGCTCTGATTTCTGCCGGATAATCCGGTAATGTAATCAGATCATTGCCTTCAAGCGCTGTTGTGTCCGTGAACTGGCCACCGGTCAACTGCATCCCATCACCTGAATCACCGGCAAAACGGATAGTCACTCGTTCCAGTTCTTTGACTTCTTTGGTACTCATACTAGCCATCCTATAAAAAATTAAGGGTTATGTGATTTAATTCATTAAGTTCTACATTTTATTAAATTTAACTAACTGGATTTTATAAAGCAACTAACAATCCGGAATTTTAACATTTCTACTGATTTATTGCCAAAGTTCCCGGTCAAGACTTCGGTATTGGATGGCTTCGCTGATATGTTCGGGAAGAATGGAATGGCTTCCGGCAAGATCCGCGATGGTTCTTGATACTTTTAAAATTCGATCGTATGCCCGCGCGGATAACCCCAGGCGATTTATGGCAATTTTGAGTAATTCCTGGCCGTCTTCATCAATTTTACAGTATTTTCTAATTTCTGAAGGTAGCATCCCCGCATTGCTGAAAATATGTTTCTCCGACTTAAAACGGTCAAGCTGAATTTCTCTCGCGGCCTGTACTCTTTCCCTGATCACCGCGCTGGATTCGCCTTTTCTATCCGATGAAAGTTCCTTAAAATTAACAGCGGGAACATCCACGTGGATATCTATTCTATCTAGAAGCGGGCCGGAAATCCGGGTTAGATATTTTTGGATTTGCGCTGGCGCGCATGAACATGATCTGCCGGGATCGCCAAAATAACCGCATGGACAGGGATTCATCGCCGCCGTTAACATGAAATTCGCGGGATATGTGAGTGATAACGCCGCCCTTGAAATAGTTACCCGGCCGTCTTCCATCGGCTGGCGCATTACTTCAAGCACATTTTTTTTAAATTCGGGAAGTTCATCGAGGAACAGGACGCCATGATGCGCGAGGCTCACTTCACCCGGTCTCGGGTATTTTCCGCCACCAACAAGCGCGGCATCGGAAATTGTGTGATGCGGAGAACGAAAGGGGCGTGTCGCCACGAGCCCGTGATCTGATGGAATTAAACCGGCCACAGAATGTATTTTTGTGGTCTCAATCGCCTCATCAAGGGTCATTAGGGGCAGTATCGTCGGGAATCGTTTTGCCAGCATTGTTTTTCCCGAACCCGGAGGCCCGATCATAATAATATTGTGACCGCCCGCCGCGGCGACTTCAAGCGCTCTTTTTACATGTTCCTGCCCGCGGACATCACTGAAATCTAGTTTAGATTTCCGTTCCTGAAGAAATAATTCCCTGATATCCACTTTAATCGGGTCAAAAGGAGCCAGATTATTTAAAAAATTTACCACATCTACTAAATTACCCATGGGGTAGATATCTAATTCAGGACTTCCCATCGCGGCTTCCCTGGCATTCTCCTCCGGGACAATCATACCCTTAAATCCCAATTCCTTTGCCTTTACCGCAATGGAGAGAGAACCATGAATGGGACGCAGACTTCCGTCAAGAGCAAGCTCCCCTAAAATCATATATTTATTGATGCGATCTACTGCAATATCTCCCTGAGCGCTGAGAATCCCTATCGCGATCGGCAGGTCATATGAAGATCCTTCCTTTTTGATATCCGCGGGAGCTAAATTGATGGTAATGCGTCTTTGATGCACAAATTTATAACCGGAATTTTTTATCGCTGCCACGACTCTTTCACGGCTTTCCCGCACAGCATTGTCCGGAAGTCCAACAATCCCAAAATACGGAACATTTCCTTCCAGATGTGTCTCTACTTCAACCTGATATGCATTAATACCCATCAACGCAGCTGAATACACTTTTGAAATCATTCTTTATCCGCCTTAATTTTCGTAATCGTTATCACCCTACGTGTTCAATCCCGTAAGATCATTCACCGCATTCTTCAGATCAGGAAAATTAAATGTAAAACCAGCCTTCAATAATGCCTTTGGCATGACTTTCTGACCGCTTAGAATCACTTCTTCGGCCATTTCTCCAAATAATGTTTTTAGTACAAAGGATGGCACCGGTAACCAGGATGGACGATTCAGCGCTTTCCCGTAGATTTTTGTAAAGTCTGTCATGAATACAGGGTTCGGAGCCGTTAGATTGAATATCCCTTTTTGATGTTTTGATTCAAGCAAAAACTGAATTGCTCTTACCTCATCATCCATATGAATCCAGGAGAAGCCCTGTTTTCCATCCCCCGGGGGCCCGCCTATAAAGAGCTTAAACGGTAGCGACATCTTTTTCATAATTCCGCCGTTTTGCCCAAGTACCACACCGGTTCTGATGATGATCCGGCGAATCCGCATGTTCTCAATCTCTTTACTGCTTTCTTCCCAGCGTTTACAGACATCCGCCAAAAATCCTTTGCCCGGAAGAGTTTCTTCGTCAAAAATAAGCTCCCTGGATGATCCGTAGATACCGATCGCGGAGGCCTGCATCACAAATTCAGGTTTCTTTGCCGCCTGCCGAACAGCATTTACGATGATTTCACCCGCATCCACCCTGCTTCGCAGAATTTTTTGTTTTCTATCCGCGCTCCATCTTCCGGCAGCAATATTTTCTCCGGCAAGATTGATAATCCCATAATCACCATTTAGCTGATCCAACCAGGGAGTGGTGTCTTTCCCTGCCCATTGCAAACATGAAATTTCATTGCCCAAAATACGCTGAGCATTTTTAGGATTTCGCGACAAGGCAATAACTTTATGACCGCTGTCGGTCAATCTCTTGGTAAGGTGAGTCCCGATAAATCCCGTTGCCCCGGTAATGATGATCCTCATTTTCCCCCTATTTCATCATTTTAACTTCATGATGTCTGAAACAGTCTATAGTATGGTCATTGACCATTCCTGTCGCCTGCATATGAGCGTAACACACCGTTGAGCCTACAAACTTAAAGCCTCTTTGTTTTAGATCTTTACTCATCGCGTCTGATATTTCCGTCATTGCGGGAATATCATTGAGTGTTTTCCAGTGGTTTTGAATCGTTTTTCCACTTACAAACTTCCAGATATAGGCGTCGAACGATCCAAACTCATCCTGTATTTTTAAAAACGACCGGGCGTTTGTCACCGCGGCGTTGATTTTTAGTTTATTTCTTATGATCCCGGGATTATTCATTAGCTCATCCAGTTTTTGCTGATCATAAGATACAATTTTTTCAGCGGCAAATTCGTCAAAAGCCCGTTTAAAATTTTCGCGTTTGTTCAGGATAGTACTCCAGCTTAATCCCGCCTGAAAGCCTTCCAGGATCAGAAATTCGAATAATTTTCGATCATCATGTACAGGCACTCCCCACTCAATATCATGATAATCCGTATAAAGCCGGTTATTTTCAGGAACCCAGCCGCATCTTTTTTTCATCTGAGATATGTCCTTATTTTATGAAACAAGCGCTGCCGCCCGGACGGGAGAGCCATCACCACCTTCAATTTTTAACGGTAAACAAATGAATGTGAAGGTTTGATCCGTAAGTAATCCGAGATTTGTCAGATTTTCAACGATAATAATATTTTTGCTCAAAATTTTGTGGTGAGAAAAATATTCTGTCGATGAGATTTCGTCAACCGAGATGGAATCGATCCCAATTCCTTTGATCTTTTCCATACTCAGCATCTCAGCCAATTCAGGTGATATAAACGGAGACTTTTCAAAGTATTCGGGGCTGCCCCATTTTTTTGAATGACCCGTATAAAACAGTATAAAATCGATATTCCGGAGCCGAATGGAGTTTTCAAAAGCAGAAAGAGGAATTTCTCCCTGGTTAAAATTAGTAACATCCAAAACGACACCGCTTCCTATAAATCTATCCATGTCAAATTCATCGAGTGTTTTCCCGTTTTTAATCATATGGGCCGGAGCATCCAGATGTGTTCCCGTATGTGAACTAATATGCAATAATTTTTCTCTGAATCCATCACTCTCAAACTGACCGATATCGCTAAAATCAGGATCAGGAGTTCCGGGAAAAACGGGCATGTGATTTGACATCAAGTGAGATAAATCCAAAACCCGCATTACAGATCCACTCCAAAGGTCTTTTTCATAATGATACCAACAAAGAAACTTATTAACGCCACTGTTAAAGAAATGGCTGCCATTTCAAGAAATCTTTTCCAGAACTTTAAATTTTTTGCGGTTGTAATATAAAAAGTATAGCCAAAAATGATCATAATTCCAACCAAAAGCATTACCCATAAAGATACAAAAATATTTTCAAAAATGAAATACGGCGCGATCAGCAGTAATACCGTAATGACATATGCGACTCCGGTATAAAGCGCTGCTTTCAGAGGACTTTTTGCCTCATTCTGATCCGCTTCTTCCTTAGATGAAAGATACCCGGATGCCGCCATCGATAGCGAAGCCGCGATACCGGTTACGAAGCCTGTAATCGCTACAAGCTGCGCGTTTTGCAGCGCGAATGTCAATCCTGCCAGCGCGCCGGTCAGCTCAACTAGGGCATCATTCAAACCGAGCACCATAGCGCCGGCATATTCCAGCCGCTCTTCAGATAATATATCAAGCAGCTCTTTTTCATGCCGCTGTTCTTCAACGCTTAAAGATGCGATATCAGGAATTTGGCTTGCGAGGTCATCATATATTCTGGAGGCCAGATCTTCTCCTTTTTCCATTAGTTTCAACCCGAAAGAAAGACCAAATATTTTTGAAATAAGCACATACCAGTAAATTTTAAACCGCCTTGGCTTTACATCTTCATTAGTGTATTTTTTTAGAAATTTAAAATGTTCAAACTCATCATTGGCAATACGCTCAAGAACTTCCCTGTTATGGTTATCTTTTATTTGGCTCGCGAGTTTTTTATAGACCAGGTACTCTGATAACTCATTTTTTTGAAGTTTTAGCAAAGACTTTTTCAATTGTTGATCCATGGAACAGGTCCTCTCCTCTTGTCAGGTCAGTGGATTCCGCGCGATGATTAGAAAGAGCGGAAATTTTTTCAGTTTTCCTTCTTTTGTCTCTTTTGTAATGGTGTAAATTCTTTTATAAGTGATCGATTGATATCCGATTTCCGTTAAATTTTCTTTAAGGATTTCCGGATCGAAACCGTGATGAACCGCCTCGGTATTTTCATCATGAAAATCACCTTCTTCTTTTTCCAGATCGGCAATGCAGATGTATGCGCCCGGATTTAACAGATGAAACATTTTCGAAAGTAAATTTTGGTAATCGTGTATATGGTGCAGGGTCAGGCTGCTCATGATAAGGTCAAATTTTTCATCAGGTAGGGACACGGTATTGTCGTTTATCAGCACGGTTTGAATATTTTTTATTTTCCGGTTCTCGATTTTTTCGCGTAAAACATTCAGCATACCGGCTGAGTTATCCACCGCCGTAACCGAATTTACGTATGGTTGGATTGGGATGGCAACAAGTCCTGTCCCACACCCAAAGTCCAGTATATTCATTTCTTTAGCAAGCGGGACGTCATTCAAAATTGCTTTAAATACGGCGTTTGCCGTCTGAATCCTTCGCGGACTCTCATCCCAGACGGTAGCAATCTCATTAAATCTATTCCGTTTACTATTTTCCGGCATCTCTTACCCCGGCAGATTATACCAATGAATATTTCTTTCTTAATAACCACTCTAACACTATGATCCCAATAATGAGAAAGAGTATAAAAGGCTTGTACCACAAATCTATTTCGCGGTCATTCTTTACTGTTTTTGGAGCCGTATCAATGATGCTGAGAAGAGAGTCAACTCTCTCGGCAGGGGCATAAATTCCGTTTCCCATCTTTGATAATTTTCTTAAAAAATCAGAATTTTGACCTGTTTTCAGGTACTCCTTCTCAAATGGGATCAACTCAATTTCTGTCATATCTGAGCCAAGTTCCACCCCGTTTAAATATCCGTTCCCGGTAATCCTGTATCTTCCCTCCCCAGGCGGCATAAAATGCGCCGTATAGTTACCGGAACTGTCATTTTCTGTTTCGATAGTAAAATTCTGCTTTTCCCATTCAATTTTTAAAGTCAAACTTCCATCTGTAATTGGCCTGTATTCTGGGCTGTATAAATGGCCGGTAATGTCAATCCTTTTGCCCAGATAGAATTCGGTTCCGGAAATTTCAAGATTGACCGGCTTAATCATTTTCTTATTAGATGCCCAACGGATTAAATGTGACAAAAAATTTTTATAACCCACTTTGATATCCTCTCTGTCCTGAATAAGAAAATGCCATTTCCAGAAACCGGAGCCGTTCAGAACCGCGGATTTGACCGGTGGCTCGTCAAATGTTGTCAGAATATTGTATCCTGACTGATCACCGCTCCCTGTAATAGGAATTTTTGCCTTTGGCTTTAATTTGGAAGTATACGCTGAAAGCATAACAGGCGGAATTTTATTCCAAAACAGGCTGTTTTTTGCCGGTTCAGGAAACACATTTGTCAGAGCGTTGCTTAAATCAACGGAACCCTCACCTACGGTTATCGCGATTGGACTCATCCTGTCAGGCGCGCTGATGAAGGGCAGATAATCCGAGAACAAATCAAGTGAATTGAGACTTGTATTCTCTCCTATGAAGACAATAAACGCGGGCTGATTTTTTCTCATCGTTGAAGAAAGTCTTTCTATCGAAGACGCGCGGGTAAATCTTCCCGGATAGTCCTGAAATATTATAATATCGAGACTGTCAATAAATTGGAGATTGGGTGACTGAATATAATCTCCGGTATTATCTTCAACGAACAGATACGTTTCCACATTGATCAGCCGATCCAGCAACAACTTGATAAATTTACTCTCATATCCTACCGAACCCGCAAATATACCAATTCTCAATTTACTCTTCAGAACATCCTGTACGAACACAAAATGATTATTTACAGAGTTTTTTTCACCTGCAAAACCATCAAGATTCAATTCAAACTTATGCGGCCCGTTCTCCCCGGGAGTATAATTAAAAATCACATTCTGCTCAGTGTTAGGATTTTCAATCGTAATCTTTCTGGTCGAAATTAATCTTCCGTTTGAACTTAGTTTCAGATTAAGGCTTTGACCGCTGACACTGTTATTGCTGATTATCACCTCAATTTGCTGCTCACTATCCTGATAAACAACCGGTTTAAAGATCACGTTTGAGATAAGAACATCCTCGCCTGAATCTTCTCTGCCGATCCCGATCGTATGTATAGTAACTGAACTTTTACGGCTTTCAGAGAGCGGTGACTCTCCTTCGGTCATGTTCCCATCACTGATAACAAATACCTGTCCGCCGCCTAATCTGTTAATCTGATTCATTAAATTCGAAAAATTAGTCCCGGAGTTGCTAATCGATAAAGTATCCGGAAGAACCGGCTCCGTCTCTGAAGCAAACCGGTACCAGTGAAGTGAAGCCTGTTCACCCAACCGGTTTTTTAGATGTTTCGCTGTTTCCAGAACTTGTTTCCAGCGTTCAGGATCACTTTCGGAGCCCTTCATAGAAGCTGAATTATCTACATAGATTGATATTTCTTCAGTTTTGGTTTCTGAATTTCGAATAAACAGACGGGGGGAAAAAAACAATAACAGAAGAATAAACAGAACAGCTGCTCTCAGTGTCCCCAGAATAAATTTTACTTTTGAGCTGCTTGGCGGCGTCGTTGTTCTGTACAACCACACCGCCGCGAGGACAGAAAGCGCCAGCAGAAAAATCAGGACGATAAAGGGAATATTAAGTCTGATAAGTTCAGGAAAAAGATTCTGCATTTTCGCTATCAGGATTGAGATTTTAGTTTTAGCGCGGGATAAGCATTTAAAGTCTGGTCCGAATGTATATTTCTCTTTAAATATTCCAGCCCGGCTCTGGCAATCATCGCGGCATTATCTGTGCAATATTTAAGATCCGGCAGATAAAGATCAAAACCCGATTTCACACTTTCCTCACCCAGCCATTTTCTTAACAGTGAATTCGCTGCCACACCGCCCGCGATACCAATTTGTTTCGCATTATGTATTTTTGCAGCCTTTATAGTTTTTTTTACAAGGACTTCTACTGCTGCCGCCTGATAAGAAGCGCAGATATCATGAATGTTCGCGTTGATGTATTCAACACCATTTTGTTCTATATAGGTCAACAGGGATGTTTTTAAACCGCTGTAACTAAATTCAAAATCCGTATTTTTTAAAAATGCCCGTGGAAAACTAACTTTCTGCGGATCACCGTTTTTTGCCAGTTGATCAATGAGAGGACCACCCGGATATCCGAGCCCAAGCATTTTTGCTCCCTTGTCAAACGCTTCCCCAACAGCATCATCACGTGTTTTGCCAAGGATCTCATACCGCAAATGGTCCTTCATAAGCACAATTTGGGTATGTCCCCCCGAAACGATTAGAAAAATGATCGGAAAACGGACCTCCTTTTGCGAAAGAATATTTCCATAAATATGTCCTTCGATATGGTTCACACCTACAAAAGGCTTCTTCAGCGCGAGTGACAATCCCTTGACAAAATTCACGCCTACAAGCAGCGCCCCCACAAGTCCGGGTCCGTGAGTCACGGAGAATCCGTCGATTTCGTCTTTCGGCAAACCGGATTCGGCTACGGCCTTTTCGACGATCGGAACAATCAGACGCACATGCGCGCGCGACGCAAGTTCCGGTACCACTCCGCCAAATTGAGAATGTATTTCCTGAGAGGAGATCACTGAGGATAATACCCGGTTATCTTCTATTACCGCCGCGGATGTTTCATCACAGGATGTTTCTACACCCAGAACGATCATAAGTTACTTTCTTTCTTCTTTAACTTCAGCTCAAAAAATTGAGGACTGGCTTCCAGCCAGCTTACATTGAGCGGCGTTTCGATTTCGACCGGATATTTTATCTTGCCGACTTTATAATTTTTTGTAAAATTGAAAGTGGCGGAAATTTCATCCGGTGTTATAGCTGCTATTATACTTTCCCCACCCTTGACTTTCAGGGAAATCATCGCGGGTGTCGATTCCGCGAGAAGGTTATCGGGAAGCCCCACAAATTGAATTGGAATATTATAGATTTTTCTTTCAACTAATTGCTCAATGTTATAATTCACTTCGATTTCAGACGGCTCCAGATGAATCACATTTGGATTGGGAGAGATAAGTCGCTGCTTCCGTTTAAAGGGATATTTAACATTATCGACTGAAAAAGTATCGGTCGAAATTTCCTTTAGCTCCCTGATCAGTGATATGGGCCCCGAGACGATAACTGAATCTTGTGATGGAGTTGTGTTCATCAATACATAGCCCGGTTGTGTTTTTATAACGCTGCTGACGCTTATATATTTGATCATTTCCGCGAAACGGTCGACCTGTAACTCGATGTTTTTGGGTTCGATGACATCAATGATGCGAACGCCAAATTCCATTGGTAAATTAAAATGATTGATATAGTCCTTTAGATGAATCGTTGTCGAATTATTCACCTCCGGCAGATCAAGTTCCACTTCCGGATTGTAAAAATAGAGACTGAAGAGTGACCGGCCCTTACCCCGAACTTCCACAACCGCTTTTTCCGGAGGAAGTTCCTTTAAAACTCTGTCTTTTGCAACGCGGTTGATTTTCAGAGGTATTTCTATTTTATAAGTGTATTCCTTATCCGTAGTGACCGCGAACCAAAGAATAAAAGCCAGGATAAAGGACGACATGAGCATCTTATAATTTTTTCTGAAATATTTAATCAGTTTATTCATGGCGGTATTGAGATAAATCCTTATCTATTCAAATTTTAAATAAATTCTGTCTTTGACAGGATTGAAATCCAGTATTTCCCTGGCACTCCCTCTGCAAACAGCTATTTCAAGATAATTTTGACTGTTCCATAAGGCTAAAAGCTCTCCAGGTTCTTTTTCAGTATAATATCTGTTTATCTCCGATGTTTTAAACTTTTTTGTCGTGATTGATGTTATTTTTTCCTTTTTTAGCCTGAACAGATCCGCTCTTGAAAAACCGGTAATAATATTCCCGAACCGATCGATGGCGATGGGTTCAACAGCTAACTCTCCGCCTTCTTTTGCAAAAAAAGCATGAGGCATTTCCGTCCTGTTATCCAGTTTTCGTCCAAGTTTGTGCATGGGTACGCCTTTTAACAGTTTCGCCACAACGGGAGCAAAGATATCCCTGGCATGAAAAGTCGAACTTTCGGCCCCACCGGATATTTTATTGATATCTATTTCGTAGGATGTGTATGCCTCCCTGGACAGGATATACTTAAAAATACCATTATCAGGACCGACAAAGGTATGATGGGCGGTCCGGATTATTAAAGCGCGGCGCGCCCCGCCAACTCCGGGATCGACCACCGCGAGGTGAACGGTATCCTTTGGGTAATAAGAGTAGAAATTCATCAGCGTGAATGCCGCGGCATTTATATCAAAGGCGGCAATTTCATGCGTGATATCAATGATTTCAGCAGCCGGCGCGAGTGATTTTATGACGCCTTTGACACTGCCGGCATAGCCGTCAAGTGTTCCAAAATCACTCAAAAAAGTTACAATTTGTCTATCTTCCATTCTGTTAATCCTCATTTTCAGGTTTGACACATCGGACAAAAATGAGTTCCTCTTCCCGCCAATTTGATTTTCTTTACCGGGGTGCCGCATACATTACAGGGTAAGCCTTGTCTTCCGTAAACTTTCAAAAAACGCTGATTATTACCTGAATTCCCAAAAGCATCCCGATAGTCGGATATTGTAGTTCCCATATTTTTTACAGCCGCTCTCAAAACTTGCTGAAGAACCCGAAAAAGTTCTCCCGCGCTTTGAGCAGAAATTTCCGCCGCTGATGCCGCGGGATGGATCCCTGCCCGAAAAAGAGATTCATCAACGTAAATATTACCGAGCCCCGAAATATATTTCTGAGAAAGAAGAAATGCTTTTATACTCATCCTGCTGAGCGTCAATAATTTTGTAAATGTACCGACGTCCATTTTCGGATCGAGAGCATCACAACCCACCTTCTCCAGAAACGATTCATCGTGATCCACGTGATAAATCCGTCCGAACTTACGGGTGTCTTTAAAATTCAATGAACTCCCGTCATCAAAGTTGATTTTAGCCCGAACATGATTTTCTGACATACTACTTGTATTAGTTTGATAAATAAGCTGGCCGGTCATTCGTAAATGAATAATTAAGAACGTATTCGAAAGCCGAAATATAAGGTATTTTCCCTTACGTCCTATTGATTCAATCCTTTGGCCGGTCAACGGTTCCTGAGACTTGTTTTGAAATGATTTAGCCCAAAAAGGCCTGACATCGCCAATCACTTTTCCTGTAACCAAGGATCTGAGTTCACCCGCGACTGTTTCGACTTCTGGTAATTCTGGCATATCAGTATCGTAATAATCTCTGTTAAATCAATGATAAATAAAAATATAATCTAAAAATATTTAAACAATATTCCAAGTACTTCCTGACAGAATAAAAAATGATAGAATTGTGAAAAAATTATCTGGTTTGGATAGGATCGTCAGATTGTAAGAGATGATAAAATTCTCAATTAATTATTAACGCTGAATTCATCATTCCATGAATCGAACCCGGTTATTTTTTTATAAACATCAAACATGGTATCCGAATCGGTGTTTTTTCCAACTTTAAGGTAGGTTTTGGCGAGGTAAAGATAGACTTTATTGATACCGGTCTTTTTTTGCAGAGAAAGTTCCAGCTGCGTTTGAGCGTCTTTATAATTCTGTTTGTTATAGTAATATAATCCTCTGAAAAAATGAATATCCGCTTCCGGCAGGTTTTCCGGTTTTAACCGCAGAAGATAATTATACGCGTTTTCATACTGTTTTAACCCGAAATATGAAAACAAAAATTTTTGATTATCGCCGGGCTCCAGACTGAATCCGGTTTGAACTGCTTTTAAATAAAAGATAATAGAATTTTCATAATCAATTTTCGCATAATATATCCGGCCCATGATCTGGAAATATCTGCCGCTTAGAATTAATTTTTTTTCGGTGATCTCTTTTTTATAAACTCCCGCGGAATTCATGGCAAAATCTGATTGGTTGAGTTTTAAATAGAGCTCTGAAATATCAAGATGCTGGTCATATTTTTCCGGCCGGTTAACAAGAACTTTTTTCTTGCTCTGTATCGCGTCGGCAAACTGACCTTTTTCGATATAAATTTGTGCCATCTTTTCCAAAATATCGGGGCTGAAAGACCTTAACGACACCGCCTGCTCATAGGCGGTAAGCGCTTTATCCGGGTCTTTTTTTGCAATGAATATATCACCTTTAAGATGAAAAAATTTAGCAATATACCTGTTCAACCGGATAGCTTTATCAATTTGCTCCAAAGCCTTATCAAATTGCCCGGCCTGATAGGAAGCATAAGCCATTGAATAAAACTGATAGCCCGTATCTTCGATTTTTGGCGGCTCTTTTTCTCCGGGCATTTGATAACAGGAGACCAGAAACGTCAGAGACATGACATATATGATTTTATTTGTGATTGAATTCATCGTTATACCGGTTGAGCTGCATTATAATTGCGTTTTATTTAGTATGGTCCTCAAACATAACCCGGAACCACTCGCCTATATCCGTGTTAGTGATGTTTTCATTTCTGCTGAGTTGATTCTCCAGAAATCTGCCTACATTATCTATAAATTCCCGGTCACCGTTCTCCGCCCATTCTTTTAGTCTCATTTTCAGGGGCTCGGAATGTTCTGAACATAACAGCTTTCCCACGAGATTGGCGGTTACATCTTTAATGAGCTGGTTTTCAGAGTTTTTATACCTTTCGATATACGGAATAATCGATTCGCTATGCGTTTCTCCGTAAAACTGCAGGGCAGATAATGTGAACTGACGCAGGTTTTCATCGGGATCATTTAGCAGATATTCAAAAGGTTTTTCCCATCCGTCTCTTGGACCGTAATGACCGATCATTTCCGCAAGCACACTTTTATCGTGCAGCGCTTTACCCGGGGATGACTGATAAAATTCGCCTATAGCGCGTGGTATTTCTTCAAATAAATCGACGGTTACTTCTTCAGGAGCATTTACATCAAGAGCTTTACACACATGAATAAGCATTGTCGTTGCAGTTTTTACTTTACCCGATGATGGCTGCGTTTGGATGTAGAATTCATATAGGTCTAAGAGATTTTCCATTCACTCCCCGGAATTACCGTGCCATGTTCTCAAAATTTATATCCGATCATTCGCAGGAAATCTTTTCTTTTTTTGATATCTTTTTCCTGTTCAATACCTTTTGTCTTCATGCCGTCAACGACGCCTAAAATAGCTCTCCCCTGTCCGGTTTCAGCCAGGATAACTTCCACAGGATTTGCGGTCGCGCAAAATATTCTCGTTACTTCCGGCACCATTTTGATGGTATTCAGCACATTTACCGGAAAAGCATTTCCGAGAAACAGTATAAAACTGTGTCCGGCGCTTAAATTAAGCGCGTTTTTCTTGGCTAACTCGATTAAATCATCATCCGTCCCGCTGAATCGTACAAGCGCCTCCTGAGAAGCTTCACAAAACGCCAGACCGAATTTTATGGAAGGATTAACGTTCATGACTGCTTCGTGAATATCTTCAACGGTTTTTATAAAATGGGAATGGCCTAATATGAAGTTCATATCTTCAGGTTTATCGATTTTTACGATTTTTAAATCCATAAAAACTTTACCTCATCAATATTTGCGGTCCTACAAATATAAAAAAAAATGATTATGAAACAATTTATTTTATAAGAACAATTTATTTGTTGTCATTCAATCGTGATGCCTTTATCATTATGTCCTCATATCCTCATGTGTTTTATTTCGGGAATTCAGAATCCGGATTAACAATCTGCTTCAATGACTCCAAATGTGATGTTTTCGGCCTTATCCTTTAACTGATCCTGAGAGCAAACCTGAAATTATATATTTCTGCAATATCATCACCAGGATTATCAATGGCAGCGTAATTACTATGGATGCGGCGGCGATGTCACCCCATGGAACCTCATAAATACCCGGAAACAGGGCGATCCCAACCGGTATGGTTTGCGCTGATGGTGTGGATGTGAAAGTCAACGCGAAAATAAACTCATTCCACGCAAAAATAAAAACAAGTATTCCCGTTGTAAATATGGCCGGTCGCGTAAGCGGAATAATTATTTTTGAATATAATTGCCCTGTGTTGCATCCGTCAATTTTTCCCGCGTCAAGAATTTCATCAGGTATCTCCCGAAAAAAGTTATGGAGAGTCCAGACCATAAATGGCAATGCAAATGATGTATATGGTAAAATCAGCGCAAGATATGTATCTCTCAGCTGCGCGTATCGGATCATCAGATACAATGGACTCACAATGGCAATCGGTGGGAACATTGATACGGCGAGGATAATACTTAAAACCAGCGGTTTAAATCTAAACTTGAGTTTTGCGGTAGCGAAGGATGCCATGGAACCTAAGGCGATTGAAAACAAAGCGGTTATGGTGGCGACAATAAAACTATTTATGATAAAATGTCTGAAATTAATATCATTCAGAACAGCGGCATAATGAGTGATATCGATTCGTGAAGGCATCAGCGGTGGTAACTTGGCAATTTCCGATGTTGGTGTGAAAGAAGTCAGCAGCTGCCATAAATATGGTGCGATAATCCAGATACAAATCAGTAGAATTATAATATATAGGCTGATTTTTTTTATCAAAGATTTCATTGACGACCACACCGATATTAACATTTTTTACATGATAAATTTGAAATTTCTTTAACGCGTTTTATTACGCTATTCCGGAAAAACGCCTTTTACCCTGTTGTTTCCTTTCCTAATAGTATATCCCGCCCGGTCACAATATTCGATCAGGGGAATTACATATTTTCGGCTGCTGTCTAAAAAATCTTTCAGGCCGGTGACCTCTAATTCATCGTTTTTTTCGAAATGTTGCTTTAGAAAAGAAATCAGGTCCCCAAGTGAATCTTTGTGTATATAAAACTGACCATTGATTGAGATGAGAATACCATCTTTAACCAACTCACCTGAGATTGTTTTGGCGTCTTGCAGGGAAACATTGAAATCTTTTGCTAATGCCGGAAGATCCGGCACGGTAAACCGGTCACGTCTGAAACGGGTTTCAACTTTTTCCCTGATAACGTCCATTTCCCGCGATTTTTTTATATTTTCCGTGAAATACACTTCTCCGTTGAAAAAGATGGATTCGGTATTTACGCCTCTTCCCAATACGCGTTCAAGAAATACTTCACTCATTTGCATTTTCTTTGCGAGATTAAAAACTTCTTTAAAATTCAGCCCTTTTTTATATTTTTTTTCAGACAATTCTTTTCCGAGCATATCTATTATCTGATACTGCCCCTCTTCTAATTTCTTTGTAGAAATAAAATGCCGGATATTTTTTTGCTCGAAAACAATGAGCGCATTCTGTTTTACGAGCTTCTGTAAAATATCATCAATTTTTTCAGGTCTTTCGAACCATGCTTGCTGAATTTCTTTGTTTGTGATCGATCTGTATCCAGAAAAACTGAACATCTGCTTAATTTTGTCATTCAGACCGCCATTTTTTAGAATCCCAAAGTAAGCATCCCAGACTTTTGGATCACGTCTTAGTTTTGGTGGATTGATTTCCAGTACCCGACCACCTGCAATCGTCGTGACCGGAGAGAAGCTCCTTATTAGAACAGGATCCCCCGGTGCCGTGACAGCCGTCTCATTTACTTTAATCCGGACATGCAGCATTTCACTGGCTCCCGGTGAACGCTGGTCATCAAACCAAAATATTTTTCCCGTGTATTCAGCGGTTCCAAGATGCACTCTTACCGTCATATGTTTCTTTAATTTAAATTTGAGATTTGATACTGTGGTAATGACAGCAAGAAATTCTGATGCGGTGGCTATCAGACCCGGTTCTGTTATCACTACCCCTCTCGGTAATTCTTCTTTGTTTACACCGGCCAGGTTAACAGCAGCCCGCTGACCAGAATGCGCTTCCACGACTTCATGCTGATGGACTTGTATACCCTTAATGCGCGTTTCATTAAAGGCCGGCAGAATTTCAGCGCGATCTCCTGTTTTAATCACCGATGATAAGATTGTACCGGTTACAACAGATCCGAAGCCTTTTGCGGAAAAACTGCGATCCACATTCAGCCTGAATGGTCTCTCATTTTCAACATGCTTTAATCCCTCTATTTTTTGCATGAGTACCATTTCCAGTTCACTGATACCATCGCCTTTTACGGCGGATACCGGGATCACGGGTACATTATTAAATCCGTGTACGGAAAGAAATTGATCTATATCTTCCCGTACCAATGACAACCAATCATCATCCACCAGATCTGACTTGTTTAAGGCGACAACACCGTTACCCACCCCAAAAAATTTTAGAATTTCCAGATGCTCTATCGTTTGAGGCATGATACCGTCATCTGCAGCTATGACCAGCAAAAACAAATTAACTGTACTAACGCCGGCTATCATA
The DNA here is from genome assembly GCA_050173015.1 of Calditrichaceae bacterium. Taxonomy (GTDB): domain Bacteria; phylum Calditrichota; class Calditrichia; order Calditrichales; family JBFXGD01; genus JBFXGD01. The sequence goes on along the minus strand of JBFXLE010000002.1, from coordinate 104,098 downwards.
TTTCTTACAAAACGTTCATGCCCGGGTACATCAATAATAGTTACATTGTTCTTCCAATAAGCAAAACCTATATCGATCGTAATCCCGCGTTCTATCTCTTCCTTAAGACGATCGGTTTCGATGCCGCTTAAGGCTCTGATAATAGCGGTTTTGCCATGGTCGATATGTCCGGCCATACCAATGATTGTATGTTTATTCATTATATTTGACTAGTTAATAAATAAAGGTTATCTGAATATTTTAATGGATTAAAAATCGAAAGAAATCAAACAATTGTCAAGGCGAATGTTCTATTTAAAAATTTCTGTTCCTTTAAAAAAGTAATTAATCTCAAATGAAGCGGATTCCTGCGAATCGGAACCGTGTACCACATTTCTTTCGATGCTGGTGCCCATATCCCCCCTAATGGTCCCTCTGGCCGCTTTTGCCGGGTCTGTCACACCGGTCAGGCTTCTCCAGCTTTTGACAGCATCGTTTTTTTCCAGTATCATCAGGACACACGGTCCCGAAGTCATATAATCTATGAGTGAATTAAAAAAAGGTTTTTGGCGGTGAACAAAATAGAATCCTTCCGCTTTCCGCCGGTCGAGATGTTCCAGCCTCATCCCGATAATATTAATACCTTCCTTCTCTATTCTGCTGATGATTTCACCGATAAGTCCGGCCGCGACACCGTCAGGTTTTATAATAGCTAACGTTCTCTCCATCGATCATTCCTGCATGGTTTTCTTGATCATAATCTGTCTGATATTATCATTTATATCCCGGATCACACGAATCAACGCCACCGCCAGCTTCCGGGTTTCCTTGGTCGGGAGACGGGTTCATCCGATTTTATAAGCACAACAGGTTCTTTTTCTTTACCGGTTGAGAATGGCACGGTGAACATCTCTTTGCGCTGAGAAGGATCAATACGGAATGACTTCTCCGCGGCCCTGATGATTTCCGGCTTCAATCCCTCGGATGCGATGAGATTCGTGTATTTTTTTCGCCCATCCACAAGATCTTTAATATAATAATCGATCTGTTCAGGCGTATAAAAATTGCTGATATCATATTCGGGGATCGGCTTTCCTTCTACTGCCACAATTGATTTTGTGCCTAGAATTCCATCTTCATAGGTATTGGTGCCTCTCAAATCTCCGCGTTGAATGGCAGCCATAAGACTCAGCGGTACCCTGTCTGTTTTTCTAACCATTTTTTTCCTGATGCTTCCGTTCTCTTCGATGTCTTCAATAATCTCACCCATGCCGCCGGTGTTATACATCATAAAACGGATCTTGCCGGGATATTTATCGACAAGCATCATGATAATATCATGAAAACGATTTACCTTCTTGCCTCGAGATCCGATAATAAACGGGTCGGTTCCTACTATTCTGACCGATTCACCCGCCTTTTCCGGGCTTGAAGCATAACTGTGCGTCGATTCACCCCAAAGATAGGCAAGAACTCCTTGTTCCGGAGTTAACTCCTGAGCAAACGGCATGATGGTATTTCTGCGAGTAATGAAAGCGAAAATTAATCCGTCCATTTCATCAAGAGTCGGCAGGTTGATTGTAGGAGCGCTGATGTTGATGAGCTTGTTGCCCCTTTTTACACGTAATTTTTCTCTGAACACTACCGCGCGACCGTTTCCACATAGGCTCTCATCCAGAAAATCAAGATCACCCTTAGCATCCAGCATAACATTTTCGATCAGCGCGGACTTGTCTATTAACGCGTTGTACATGGCTTCCTGCTGATCGGGCATGACATCCGTTTTTACATAGAAATTATTTTCAGAACCGAGCGCCGAGCCGTCGGGAGCGAGAAACGTTATATCATCCTGACCGACTTCAGTAGTTTCACCTCTCTCTTGATCAAGTCCCAACTGGTGACAAGACCATGTTGATTTTCCGGTCGCGGTCATTCCAAACAAGAATACACCGTACTTTTTTAATCTTCCTTCCCTGGGATCGCGTACTTTTACAATCTTGCTGCCGGAATGCAATCCAAGCATCCCCTGCTCATCAGCTCTCCACATAGCCTGTCTCAAAAAGCCTTTTTTATCCTCCCCGAGGTAGTCAGACCCAAGGGCGATATTAAGATTATACTCCGGAAGCGCCAGGATTTGAGATCTTAGCATGTGTTCTTCGGGGATATGAATCATTATAAAATTAGGTCCGGGTCTTGAGGAGACATCAAACATGGTGCTGCCCCACATATAGGCCAGCCGGACATTCTTTGGATCAACTGTGCTGACATAAAAATCGCATACGGGATTAAACTTATCATTGTTGCCCATTTGACGGCGAACGTGGACAAATGGCAGGGTTTTTACGAGATGCAGGACTTTTTCAAGCTGCTCCGGCGCGTTTTCAATCAGTTTAAGATGTTCTGCGGTCGGCTTTGGCAGACGAACCTTTTCACTCCCGAGGTAAACAGTCTTGGCCGCGAGGCGGTTTGATATCTTTGATGACCACACATAGGAGCCATAATTTGTCTTATTCGCGAAACTCCTGGCCTGTCGTTCGAGCCAGCCCATATCAACCGTTCTAATATTTTTACCATTGAGAATTGGGATAAGCTCATTATAAAATTTTTTGTAATACGCCTCGTTATATACATCTTTTGACATATCAGACTTCCCGTTAAATGATCAAAATTTCAGATTCATACTTCTTTGTGACTATTTCATTTTGACAAAATTTCTATCATACGGTTTTGAATTTCCGACAAGTTCCCGGCGCCGGTATTTACTGAATAACACGCGGCGGACTTAAATAATTTGCGGAATGATTTTTTCTGTAATTCCAGCCGCTCTGTTGTCTTCAATAATAAATGCGGATTATAGAACGGCAAATTGCCCCGTCCCTCTTCCATTACGGCGCCGCTTGAAAAACCGGCTTCCAGAATCTGCACCGCTTCATCAGGATCCATTAATGAGATGGCGTTTCCGATTGGATCATTTTTTAATATGAATACCGTGCTGATATCAATGCGTTTCACATGTTTGCGCATACCGCCGATCCAGTATGGATCGAGCATTGCGGCGGAGGTTTTTGACGCTTCATAACAATACGGATAGCCGCGGTCAAGAGAGCACTCTTCTAATGCCTGGCATTTTTGATTTTTGCAATCGTCTTTGCTCATTACCACATTTTCACATTTACTGCGATCAAATAATTCACCGAGTCTTTGAAACACGCTGGCGGAATTTGTGGGGATGTATAATTTCCGTTCGGGATTATCCGCCGCAGCGTATCCTCCCCCATAGCGCACAAATACTATATCGTTTGAATGAAGGGCAATGTTTTCATTCTGCAGAAGCCGGTAGAAGAGCTCTGTCTTATGCGTTCCCTTCGGACCCATCACAGCAAATCCTGCCCCGGAATAATCAGCCGACATGGCGCGCAGGGCGTGTAAATCAAACAAACGTTCTCCAACATCGGTTACCAGGCCTAATGCCAGGCTCCGTAAAGAACCGTAATAATCGCTATTGAACAGGATCCCCGTTTTTGTTTCCGAATTGTAAAATCCGTAAGGCTCCCTTCCAACGGCTCCTTCGACGGCATAAATAATTCCGTGTGGCTCGATATCGGCTTCAAGCTGCGCCGGATACCAGTTCTCCATCCAGAAATCGTAAAGATGCCCGTTATTCGTCCTTAACTGCACAATTACCCCGTTTATATTGGCGTTCCATTCAAAATATCGATCATATTTGAGCTGGGCTTCCGCTTCAGCCACAAGAGCGTCACGTTTTTCAATATTCAGGGTTGAGTCGACTGAAACCTGTTTTTTAAGACTGGTGACCATGTTATTAAGTTTTGTATGTTTTACACTCGCGGGTGTTTTCAGCTTCATCAAAGCTTCTGTAACGCGCTCCATGCCTTTTTCAATATTTTTCATCGATGTCGCGTAGGAAATACGGATATAATCATCCGCTCCGAAAGCCGCTCCCGGTATTAACGCAACTTTTGCTTCTCTTAAAAGATAGTAGGCCAGTCCGTAAGAATTACGTATATAAGTGCCGTTATATTCTTTCCCAAAGAAAGAAGAAATATTCGGAAACACATAGAACGCGCCTTCAGGATTATGGCAGGACACACCGGGTATTGTTCCGAGTTTATACATGATGTAATTACGCCGTTTCTGAAATTCACTGGTCATCCGGGAGATTTCATATTGCGGGCCGTTTAACGCTTCCAGGCTCGCGTATTGCGAAATAGTTGAAGCGTTCGAAGTGCTGTGGCTTTGAATTTTTTCCGCGCCATTGATAAGTTCAGCAGGTCCGGCCGCGTATCCAATCCGCCAGCCTGTCATGGCATACGCTTTTGAGACCCCATTAATCAATATGGTCTTTTGTCTGATTTTATTACTTAGTGACGCGAAACTGATAAATTTAAAATCATCATAGACCAGTTTCTCATATATTTCATCAGCAATAACAAAGATATCTTCACTTTCAACTATTTCGGCCAGGGCTTGCAGTTCACTCCGTTTATATGCCGCGCCGGTTGGATTTGACGGATTGCAGAGTATAATTGCCCTTGTGTTCGCGGAGATGGCCTTACGAAGTTCATCAGGAGTCACTTTGAATCCGTTCTCCTCCTTTGTTGAAATGATGACCGGCTTTCCCTGAGCGAGCAGCACCATTTCGGGATATGATACCCAATAGGGCGCGGGAACAATGACTTCATCACCCGGATTTACAACTGAGAGAATTGCATTATACAGAGCCTGCTTGGCGCCATTGGATACAATAATTTCGGAAATATCATATTCAAGGTTGTTGTCTTCCTTTAGTTTCTTTGCAATCGCCTTCCTCAAGGGGACAATTCCCCTGTTGATGGTATATTTCGTCAGATCCTGATCAATTGCTTTCTTCGCGGCGTCTTTAATAAACTGCGGTGTGGTAAAATCAGGTTCGCCGACACTGAAATCCACCACATCTATTCCCTCTGATTTCATCGCGATCGCTTTTGCCGCAATTTTTATAGTAGGCGAGATGTTGATATTCTTTATCCGTTCGGAGACCACTCTTTTCCCCTTGTCAAAAATTATTCCTTAAATTCGCTCCCGTATATCAAAAACGGAACCAGCGTTTAAAAATTATAATTACCTAAAGAAAGGTTTTGTCCCTTTTAGCCTTCATCCGATGTTTTTTTCTTTATAATTTTTTTTATATCCGCCCCGGTAAGCGCCTCGACCACCTCTGGCAACTGAGCAATGATATCGGTTATCTGTCCGGTCAGTTTTGATGTTCCTAACTTGCCGTCATTTTGAATCATCACAATTTTATCCAGCTTTGACAGGGGCTCAGAAACCGCTCTGGCTATCTCCGGCATCTTCTCCATGATCATTTCATACATGGCCGCCTGATTGTATGATTCGTAAGCTTTTGACTTCTTAGCCATTGATTCCGCTTCCGCGTTACCGATCATTTTAATCCTGTCCGCGTCAGCGGCATCTTCCTGTTTTCTGACTTCGAGTTTTCCTTTGGATTCGGTTTCAATCCTGTAACGTTCCGCGTCTGCTTCCGTTTTAACCTGAAATTTTCTGGCTTCCGCGGGTTTTAAAATATTCGCTTCCAGCTCTTTTTGTTTTTTCCTGATACTCATCTCTTCGAGCTTGGTTGCTTCTTCCATTTCAATTTTTTTGACGCCATATTCTTCTTTTTTGAGATTTTGCTGAATTTTAAATCGCTCAAGTTCATAAGCCATATCCGCGCGCGCTTTTTTCTGGTTCACATCGACCTGTGATTCAGCCTTTTTTGCTTCATTGTTCCATGATGCTTTGGCAACTTCGGCTTCGGCGGCAAGTCTGGCGATTTCCCCTTCTTTTTTAGCCTGGGCTGATTTTATCGTTATTTCTTTGTCCTTTTCGGCCCGGTCAACTTCCGCCTGATATTTGGCTGCCGTGATATGCGGTTTGCTCAGCGCCTCGATATATCCCTGGGAATCACTGATTTCTTTTAAACCAAACGACATAAGAACCAATCCCATTTTCGAAAAATCCACGCGAAGCGCTTCGTTGACTCTTTTTGAGAATTCGTTCCGTTTTGTAAATATCTCTTCCACAGTGAAAGTACCGATAACTTCACGCACCATGCTTTCAAGAACGGTTGTGGAGACTTCCAGAATGCCCTCGGTTCCACGGCTTAAAAAGTTGGTAATGGCGAGATATAATGAATAATCATTGGTATCAATTTTAACCTGCGCGGTAAATTCCGCCGTGATAGGAATACCGTTTTTGGATAATACTTCGGGAATTTTGGCACCGACAGGGATCACCTCAATAGGCAGTCTTTCTACCCGCTGAGTGAACGGATTTACCAAAGCGCCCCCTCCGATTCTGTATTTAAATCCGATTTCATTTTGAATACCATCGGGTGAGGTCACAACATTTTTACGTCCGCCTGAAATAATTAAGATTTCATTAGGTCCTACTTTCTGGTATTGCCGAAACATGAAAAATATAAGAAAGCCCAGTGCAAGTACCAGAATTACGACGCCAATCAAGAAAAATGGTGAATCCATTAATACCTCCTACTCATCTAAAGCATGATAAAATGGCGTTTATTGAAATTTTTCTTTTCATTCTATCCCAAGACGAAAATTGAATTAAACATGGATCAATACACAAAATATACAAATCTGTAAGCAATTAATTCCATTATAATTTAAATTTTTTTTCACATACTTTTTACTCTGATTATTCATACAATGACAAATAAGCGGTACATTATTGTCCGCATAGAATATTTTTATCTGAATTCGATTAATAAAGCATTGTTAACCATTGTTTTTATATGACTTGAATCAGGGACAAAACATCGATTAAAAAAAGTGCGGTAATTGAACGGGGAATCACTAAGATGAATAAATCATTGAAATTTTGAATTTTTAATCAGGCGATTTTTTTTATCTTTCTCGCGGAATGACCGGAACTGCTCAAATCCGGGGAATATTAGATTAAAATAATAGGTATCACTCAGTTATTCGCGGTATCAAATCAATCAGAGCGGATTTCAATTCCGCCTCTTCATCACTGCTCACAGTTCTCAGATCAATCAGCACTGATTCATCTTCAAGCCTCACAAATACAGGCACCGCCCGGGTTCTGAATTTCTTTGCCAGTTTATCAGGGCGAAGATGTTCAGATTTAATTTGCAGGACATATGAGGGGAGCGGCATTAAGGGATAAGCCCCGCTCCCGACTTTTCCTGAGGATGGAATGATTTTTATGCTTTTCTTTACTGATTCCGGTAATTTTTCTGTAATTTTTTCACAGCGACTTTTTAATTTTTCAGCTTTTAACGTAAGGGACTGCAGAGCATCCAATTTCTGAAGGACAGCATCCCCCTCTAAATATTGAATTAATGTTTTCTGCAGGAGGCTGATCATAATTTTATCCAGCCTGAGAGCTCTCAGCAAATGATTTTTGGCACACTTCCGGATCCAGCGTCTCTTGCCGACAATAATGCCTGACTGCGGGCCTCCGAGAAGTTTATCACCGGAAAAGGACACCATATCGATATCCATGGCGATAATATCCGAAACAACAGGTTCTGAATCAGATCCAAATTTAGTGGTATCTAACAACGATCCGCTTCCAAGATCATAGATCACAGGAATTTTATATTTTTTCCCGATTGCAATAATTTCTTTAATATCAGGTTTTTGAGAGAATCCCTTCACTTCAAAATTGCTCGGATGGCAAATTAATATGGCGGCAGTGCGCTCATTAATTGCCTTTTCATAGTCATCCAGATGTGTTTTATTTGTAGTGCCGACTTCATGCAGTTTACAACCGCTCATTTTTATGACTTCGGGCATACGGAAAGCGCCGCCAATTTCAATCATTTCGCCGCGCGAGAGAATGACTTCCTTACGATTTGCCAGGCTATGGAGCATAAGCATTACCGCGGCGGCATTATTATTAACAGCAAGGCCATCCTCAGCCCCGGTTAATATGCTGAGTAATCGTGATAAATGATCGTTTCGCTGTCCCCTTCTGCCGTTTTCCAACTGGATCTCAAGGTTTGTATAACGGCCGATTTGATCTAAATTTTTCAACAATTCAGGATTAAGAGGCGCCCTGCCCAGGCCCGTATGCAAGACAACACCGGTCGCGTTTATCACCGGCATTAACGATCCTCTTAGTAGTGCCTGAATCTCCGCGGTTATAGCGATGATGATGTCATCCTGAAGATTTTCACGGCTTTTTTTCGAAATCTTGTAGTGGTTAGGCCGGGATCTGATATCATCCAGGTGCATCTGGATGATTCTCTTGATGTATTGAGTATCAACACCGGGATAGGATCCGGAAAGTTTCTCAAGAAACCAGTTCACAGAAGGGATTTTCTGTAATTCGATTATTCCGGTGTCGCGCATCGGTTATATTTTTCCTTGAAGTCAGATTCTTAAAGGGAATCAGAGGTTAATCAGTTCAGAAGTGTCATGGTTTATTAATTTGCTTGACCTCTTCTATTTTTTTTATAATTTTTACCAGTTCTATTCTTCTTCTATAAACTTTTTCAACCGTAAATTCGTATCCGTTCCAGCTTGTTTTCTCCTTAACCTTAGGAACAGATCCAAACTGACTGAGTAAGAATCCGGCGAGGGTCTCGAAGTCTTCTTCAGTTGGAAGATCAAGATCAAGAACATCATTAATTTCTTCCAGCTGCATACTTCCATTGACAACGAAGGTATTATCATTTATTACATTGTATAGCGGTTTTTCGCGGTCATATTCATCCTGTATTTCACCGACGATTTCCTCGATGACATCTTCAAGAGTTACCAAACCGGAGGTTCCGCCATACTCATCGACCACCAGGGCCATGTGTATTTTTTCGGCCTGAAATTCTCTGAGCAGCTCATTGATCTTTTTCTGTTCCGGAACATAATAAGGCGGGTGAGCCAGTTTAGCCAGATCAAAATCGTCAATAGTTTTTCTTTTAATCAGCGGCAAAAGATCTTTTACAAACAAAATTCCAACAATATTATCTACCGTATCCGAGTAAATGGGAATCCGGCTATGCAATTTATCCTTGACCACTTTAAGCACCTGGAAAAGACTTGCCCCTTTTTCAAGACAGATCATATCCATTCGGGGTACCATAATTTCCCGGACAATGGTATCACCCATTTCAAAAATACTATGAATCATTTCTTTTTCATCTTTTTGCAGCGCACCTTTTTCCGCGCCGACATCAACCAGAGTCCGAAGTTCATCTTCCGTCAGGCTGAATTTATCTTTATCGATTGATAAAAATCTTGATAATCCGTGTGTCAGAAAATCAAACAATATAGTAACAGGATAAAAAAGATAGTAGAAGAAGGTCAGAGGATAAGCGAACTTAATCGCAATTTTTTTGCTGCTCTTTATGGCCGTCACTTTTGGTAGAATTTCACTAAAAAATAAGATGACAATGGTGACCAAAAAGACATTGATCATTAGGACCAGCATCTTATTCAGACTATACTTTGCAATTAACCCGGTAGCAAGAATTGCCGCGAGAGACGCGGTAGCTACGTTTACAACTGTATTTCCGATGATAATTGCTATCAATAGTTTTTTGGGCTCTTTCAATAATTGTGAAACCTGCCTTGACATGGCATGTTTACTATGGGATAGTTTTGCTATTGTGGATTTTGTAAGTGAAAAATAAGCAGTTTCTGAGCCTGAAAAGAATGCTGACATCACCAATAACAATAAAAAAACAAGTATATAAAACGACGATGACGGGTCCAAAACCAGTTATTTCCTCCTTTGTAAGTTCAACCTTGTAATATAAAATAAATTTATTAAGTCCCACCGGCCGAATGCCGGAGTTCTTAAAAATCCTTGCCAAAATTTATATGTATTTTGTCTAAAATACAAAAAAATATGCTTTTCTATAGAATACCGGGCAATACCTGTGTTTTAGCGATCCCGATCAAATGATTTTCTACTCTTTTCATCTCAGATTGATCATCTTCGCTCCGGTCATCATAACCCTTTAGATGAAGAAGACCATGAATCATAAGACGGACAATTTCTTCCTCCGGGCTAACTGAGTATATACCAGCGTGTTCGATTGCCCTTTCATAGCTGATATAGACCTCCCCCTCAATCTCATCATCACTAAGGTTAAAGGTGATCACATCCGTTGGCTCCGGGTCATTAAGAAAAGTGTCGTGCATTTTGGACAGAGTTGTATCATCAACAAAAATAAAATCGCAGCTTCCATCCGAAAGCGCCAATTCTGCGCAAACGACTTCGCATACTTTCAATAATTGCTCTTCGGTAACTTTTATTTCAGGATTGAGCTGGTGTATTTGAATTTCCATTTTTAGCGACTTTTTCTTTTTCTTCTTTTTGATTATTTGATTTTCCTGAACCTTTCGTTTTATCTGACTCAGGATAATCGACCCTGTGTTGAAAAACCCCTGATAGTACCGGCATAAACGCGTCAATTATCATTTTCAGTTCTTTGAATGTCAAACTGCTTTCATCTAATTCTCCGTCCTGAAAACGCTGATCAGCGAGTGTCTCAATAAATGACCTGAATTTTGAAGGAGTCGGGTTGCGGATAGTTCTTGTGGCCGCTTCAACGGCATCAGCGATCATGACAATCGCAGTCTCCTTTGACTGAGGCTTTGGTCCGGGATATTTGAAATCGGACGCGTAAATCTCATCTTTGTCACTTGCTGAATCGAGAGCCTTCTGGTAAAAATATGTCATAATATTGGTGCCATGGTGCTCAGGGATAAAATCCCTTATGAGCTTTGGAATATTATATTTTTTTGCCATATCGATGCCGTTTTTAACATGTGAGGCAAGGATAAGGGCGCTCATATTTGGTGATAATTTTGAATGTCTGTTCTCCGCGTCCATCTGGTTTTCGACAAAATACTCAGGTTTTTCCATCTTGCCGATATCATGATAATAGCTGCCGACTCTTGCTAGCAAAGAATTTGCACCGATGGCTTTTGCCGCAGATTCAGCCAGGTTTCCAACGACCATGCTATGATGAAAGGTACCCGGAGCCTGCATCGAAAGTTTCTTCAATAGCGGATGATTTAGATCCGATAACTCAAGTAATGTGACATCGGTGGTTATATCAAACATACGTTCGAAAAGCCCAAGAAGCATGAAGGCGATGAACGGTGAAAATATGGCATTGGGTAAAAAATTATATCCGAATATTTTAATAATTTCCGCAAATGAATCAAATCGGAGCGCGCTCAGAGCAATGATAACCCAGAGATAGGCGAGCGTTATAAACGAAATTGCGTTAAATATCTGATTCCTGTTCCGGATATGATGCACAGAATAGATACCAATCATACCGCTGACGATCGTAATAAGAACAATATCGTACCCTCCGCCCTGAATACCCCCGAGAATGAGCGCCACAGCTACCGTTCCCACAAAACCGATCCCCGAATCAATCAGAATAGCGAGCAGCATTGACGAAATGGTAGTTGGGATCAAATAGGCCGGCCAGTTTAGCGGTCCTGAAATAATGGCGGCGAGAACCATTTGAATTAATATGATCATACTGATCATCAGTAATTTTTTATTATCAGCGAAAATCTTTTTCCGATATGAAAATAAATATAGCCCGACAATAAATAACACCGCTCCCAACAACATCAGTTTTCCGAGAAAGGCAAATAGTATCTGCCAGTTTCCTTCCTGATTACTGCGCTCGACTTCGGATACTTCTAGAGAATAGAGCTTTTGATAAATTTCAGCGTTTATTCTTTCATTCGCGTCTACAATGCGTTCGTTTTCATACACCATATCTTTAGTGAGTGAAACACTGTTAAACGCCTCGTTTTCCGCTCTTTTTGTCAGCGCGTCATCGTAGATAAGGTTAGGCTGAATAATCTGATTGAGCAGGTAATTTATAACTGTTGCCTGATTCGGATCGAATTTTTTTTGAGCAATAAGCTCTAATTCCTGCTTAAAAGTCAACATGTCGGTGCGGGAGTTTTCCGGAAGTGATTCTTCTACCCCATTTTTCAGTACGACGATATTTGGCCGGGTGACATCTTTTAAATTTATATTAATTATGCCTGCTTTGATGTCCCCCGTGGCGTTTTTTAAAATTCCCTGAAATTCATATTTATTGGCGGCATTATTCAGGATATCATACAATACCATCAGGTTGGTAGTGGTGATATTAATATTAAATTGTCTTTTAACCCCTGTCTGAATTTGAATCAACGGATTCTCACTCTCTTGCAGGTTTACCAGGTTTTCTATGTTTCCATTCGGTTTTTTTCTCTGAAGAAAGGGAATTAAATTATCCGTCACATATTTAACTTTGGTTGTAATAGAATCATTATAAACGAAATAATACGGGACTACTTCTATCGCGGATTTGCGCTCTTCTTTTAATTCATCTTTTGTTTTAAGCACAAAGAAATTATAGGGCGCGACCACTTTTTTGGTAGCAATGCTTCCAACCTTCATGTCCGTGTACTTAAAGGATTTCTCCGTCGAAAAGAGCAGCGGTATCACAAAGAGTAAAACCAAAAAATAGCTCAATTTAATCAATATATCCCTTGCGGGTGACCCGCCAACCTTGTATTTATCCAGGTTTTGGATAAACAGATCCCAGTTTTTTTTAATTTCCATTATAACCTGTCTATATTATTTAACAACTCTCTGTAAATAACTAAACGCTGCACCTCGGAAGTGCCTTCCCCTATCTCCAGCAGTTTCGCGTCTCGCCAGTATCTTTCAACTTCATATTCTTTGATATAGCCGTATCCGCCATGAATTTGAATCGCGTCTTTTGTTACATCCATTGTCATTTCAGACGCGAACAGTTTAGCCATCGCGGCTTCTCTCTTATACGGTTTTCCTTCCTGCTTCAGTTGAGCGGCGTGGTAAACCATGAGTTCGGCTGCCTCTATATTTGTCGCCATATTGGACAACATAAACTGTATTGCTTGAAAATTGCCGATTTTCTGACCAAATTGTTCTCTTTCCTGTGCGTATTTCATGGAACGGGAAAAAGCAGCCTTTGCTATTCCGACCGCCTGCGCAGCGATTCCCACGCGTCCTCCGTCGAGCGTAATTAAGAACTGTTTGTAGCCTTCATTTATATTTCCCAGCAAATTTTCAGCCGGAACCCGGCAATCACTAAAATGAAGCATACAAGTTGGAGATGCCCGCATTCCCAGTTTTTTCTCTTTTTTACCCACTTCAAATCCCGGCATTCCCCGCTCGATAATAAAACTAGAAATTCCCCTTGTGCCGCGTGATTTCTCAGTTACCGCCGTCACGACAAAAATATCCGCGTATTCCGCGTTTGTAATGTAAACTTTTGACCCGTTAAGAATGAAGCTGTCACCATCTTTTACGGCCGTTGTCTTTGTTCCACCGGCATCGCTGCCCGCGGATGGTTCGGTCAAGCCAAAAGACCCTAATTTCTCTCCTCTGGCGAGCGGAACCAGATATTTTCGTTTCTGTTCCTCTGTGCCAAATTGTTCAATAGGGACAGAAGCCAGTGAAATGTGCGCGGAATAAGACAATGCTGTTGATGCGCATGCCCCGGCCATTTCTTCCAAAGCAATCATATAAGATACCGCATCCAGACCGGCACCGCCGTAAGTTTCGGAGATCGGTAATCCCAGTAAGTTCAGTTCCGCCATTTTTTTAAAATTTTCTATAGGAAAACGCTCAGCTTCATCAACTTCAATGGCGATCGGCGCGATTTCTTTCTGGGAAAAATCACGCACCATTTTACGGATCATCTGCTGTTCTTCGGTAAATTGTAACATAGCTACTCCTTTAGAGTTAACAAAAATTCCCAGTAATTTTATATTTTACCAAACTTGTCAATATGGTTTTTAATTCCAAATACCAAAAGCACATCGTATCGTTGCATTTTTGTCTGACCACTAGGTTGAATATAAACCGTTTTTAATTCTCCGGCTGTATTTTTTTTGCGTTTGATCAATAAAACTTCAAGATTATAGATTTTTCTAAAACCAATCTCTTCAAATGACTTACCTACCAATGGCTCGGGTACATCCAATTCACTAAGATGATACTGTTCAACCACGTGAACAGTTCTTTCGCCAGTGAGACTCTTTATGCTTTGGCCAATCTCTCCTGACATATCCCTGAGAAATATTTCATGGTTGTACGCTTCTATAACATCCATCTGCCAAATAGTTCCGACTATTTTTTCGTCTCCGTTGGACGAAATAACGGCAATCTCATCCAATTCGTTCCGTCCGAACTGCTTCATCACAAAATCAAGATTGTCTGTCTCTTTAACAGTTATGACAGTGGAATTTGCCACATCCCGGGCGATGAGAAGATTTTTTAAAGCGTCATAATCCATCAGTGTTTGTCTTATTTCATGGATTGAAATATATCCGGTAATCTTATCGTGTTTATTTCTGACATAAATATTATTATGAGGTGAGTTCACCATTTTTTCGAGTACAACACTAAAAGGATCGTTTTCATAGACCAGCTCTATACTTTGTTTGACAAGATTAGCCACTTTCAGTGATCTCAAAACATTAACTTCTCGGCCGCCAAAGATATTAATTCCCCGTCTGACCAGTTTTAACGTATAGATTGAATCTTTATGTAATCTTGAGGCAATTAAAGTAGCGATTATAGTTGTAATCATCAATGGCAGAATAATTTTATAATCATTTGTCATCTCAAATATAATTAGTATAGCGGTAATCGGACCGTGAGTGGCAGCTCCAACCACACCTCCCATCGCCACAAGCGCGTAAGCGCCGGGTTCCGCTGTCCAGTTTGGGAAAATTTGATGAACAATACCGCCAAAAAACGCGCCCATCATTGCTCCTAAAAACAGAGATGGCGCGAATACACCACCCGATCCCCCTGAACCGAGACTTATGGATGTCGCAATAATCTTTACAGCGATGAGAATAAGAGCAATTTTCCAAATCAGATTCCCTGCCAGAGCCGCGTCAATCGTATCATAACCCACTCCGTATATTTCAGGGAAAACCAATCCGATCATACCGATCATCAGGCCACCGAGCGCGCCTTTAACGTAATCAGGCAGGCTAATTTTATCAAAATAATCCTCCGCCCCATACAACACTTTAATAAATGCGAGCGCGGTTAAACCGGCTAGAAATCCAAGGAAAATATAATTAAAAATCTCAAACGGGGAAGCCAGATTATATTTCGGCACCTGGAACGCGGGAAAATCTCCCAGATAATGTCGTGAAACGATTGTCGCCGAAACAGAAGATATAACGATCGGACTGAATTGCGGAAC
The DNA here is from genome assembly GCA_050173015.1 of Calditrichaceae bacterium. Taxonomy (GTDB): domain Bacteria; phylum Calditrichota; class Calditrichia; order Calditrichales; family JBFXGD01; genus JBFXGD01. The sequence goes on along the minus strand of JBFXLE010000002.1, from coordinate 88,833 downwards.
CGCAAAATCACCAAGGATTATTTCTACAGCGAATAACGCGCCTGCAACCGGGGCATTAAAAGCGGCGGCAATACCTGAGGCGGCGCCGCATGCCACAAATGTCCGCATCCTTTTAGGATTCACTTTAAAGAACTGGCCAATGGTCGAGCCAACGGCAGAACCGATTTGAATGACGGGACCTTCCCTTCCCACCGAACCACCGGAAGCGATATAAAGCGCGGAAGAAAAAAGTTTGGCAAAAACAACCCTCGGCCGGATAAGCCCATTTCTCAAAGCGATCGCTTCCATAACTTCCGGAACACCATGCCCCTTCGCTTCCTTCGCAAAAAACCGGATGATCAATCCAACCACAAAACCGCCAAAAGTGGGAATCAGTATTTTCCAATACCAGGGTACCGAGAATATGGTTTCGAGATTAAAATCCCCCCGCCAGAATAATCTCTGAAATTCTTTTATGGTGAATTGAATAAATACAGCGCCGTATCCCCCAAGAAGTCCAATCAGAACCGCGATGACAAGGATAAAAGAATGCTCAGTCATTTTTGCGCGATCGATTAAATTCAGAACTTTTGCAGCTGTGTTTCTGATTATTTTATGAAAAAATGAGGCGGGTTCATATTGATCCATGAGGAACAGGTTCACTATGTATAGATTTGATTTTATTTCCTTTTTCCAGCAAAACAGCTTTAGGATGATGTGTATTAATCTCATCCGCTGACAGATTGACATAAGTTATGATGATCACCAGGTCACCAATCTGTCCGAGCCGGGCAGCGGCGCCGTTAAGGCAAATATCACCGCTCCCGCGTTTTCCTACAATCGCATACGTTGTAAAACGCGCGCCATTATTTATATTTACAACATCTACCTTTTCATAAGGGAGAATATCCGCTGCATCCATCAGATCCTGATCAATCGTCAGACTGCCTTCATAATTCAGATTGGCGTCCGTAATCGTCGCGCGATGCAGTTTCGATTTTAATAATGTACGTTCCATTTTAATCACATACCTGCTATATTTTATAAAAACGGATTAATTTAATTAAAATTAACTCGATTTTCAACCTACAACGCTTATCCCAGGGTGGTATTCTCTGTTCTTAGATCTATAATAGCTCTTTTTACACGTTCTTTCATGCCGGTTTCGGCCTTTTTCAGATATGACCGCGGGTCGTAGACTTTTTTATTACCGACTTCTTCTTCAATTTTAAGGACACCGTCATAATTTTTCATTATATGATCCACAATCGGTCTGGTAAAAGCATACTGAGTATCGGTATCCACATTCATTTTGATAACACCATAATCCAGAGTCTCCCTTATTTCAGCAAGGGATGAGCCGCTGCCGCCGTGAAAAACAAGAAAAAACGCGGCATCTTCGCCATATTTTGAAATGACCGCCGCCTGTCCTTCTTTAAGAATTTTTGGCTGTAATTTAACGTTCCCGGGCTTGTATACTCCATGCACATTGCCGAATGTCGCCGCAAATAAATATATGCCTCCTTTAACTTCAGAAAGCCTGCGATACACTTCGAGCATATCCTCCGGCGTTGTGTACAATTTTGATGCTGGAAGCCCCTCATTGTTGACACCGTCTTCTTCACCGCCTACGACACCGGCTTCCACTTCAAGAATGATCCCGAGCGCAGCGCATTCCTTTAATAACCCGGTCGCTATATCCATATTTTCTTTCAACGGGAGAGAGCTGCCGTCAAACATGTGCGAATTGAATAATGGTTTCAGGCCGGCATTAACCCTTTTCCTGGATTCTGCAATCAATGGTATTAAGAATGATTCAACTTTATCAGGCGGACAATGATCCGTATGAAGCGCGACATTAATATCATATTTTTCAGCCACAAGGTGCACATGTTGGGCAAGAGAGATTGCGCCGATCACCGCGTCTTTTAATCCCTGGCCTGACGCAAACTCCGCGCCGCCGGTAGAAACCTGAATAATGCCATCGCTTTTCATCTCGGCAAAAGCCGCGAGGCAAGCATTGGCGGAAGCTTCTGAGGTCACATTTATAGCCGGATATGCAAATTTATTTCTTTTCGCGTTTTTGATCATCTCCAAATATTTATTATAATCAACCACTGGCATTTTTATTCTCCTCGCGTATGACAGTCAAATTCTATAAAAACTTAAAAGAAATGAAAGCGAAGTATAACGAATTTATTAAAAACAAACAAGTTATTGGATTGAAATTGATGATATATTCTGCTTTTAATTCCATGTAAAAAATTAAACCGGCTTTGTTGATCTTGGGAAAGACAAAACCGGTTTTTTGTGATAACCCCGTGAGAGAATAAACTTAATCTTTTCTTAGACTTTGAATATGTTAAATCTATAAGCTATTTCTTAAACAATATGCAAATATAATACCAATTTTAAGTAGGAAGGGTTGTCTTCCAGAACGCCTGAATTAGTGTAAAATTACTGCACATTCAGTCACGTAACCGGTATTAAGCGTCTAAGAACTACCTGTACTATTTTTATCCGTTGCAATATAACGGGAAACAAGATTAACCAAGTCACTCAATTGAAATGGTTTGTTGATAAAACCGTCTGCCTGTTTTAAAATCTCATTAATATCCTCATCAATTTCGTAGCCGGTCATAAAAACAAAATATGCCGGGTAATTAATTTCCCTGATCTTTTTAAACAAGTCTATACCGTGCATACCCGGCATATCAACGTCCGACAAAATCAACTGATACTGATTACTGCCTATATATTCCAAAGCAGACAATCCGTCTGCCGCGCCGTCGCACATAAATCCGGCCAAGTTGAGACTTTCCACCAATGTCTCAAGAACCTCCTTTTGATCATCTATCAGCAAAATTCTTTTCTTTTGGTTTTCCAGAATTTTTCTATTGGAAGATGCTTTAATATCAATAATTTTTGTATCCAGATAATCCTGTTTTTTAATTGTTGTAATACTTTTTAAATTATCAACCAGTTCTATGATTCGCTGGATCATTTTCTGCGCTTTGGGGAAATATGGTGAAGCCCCTGCCGATTGTTCCATAAGAGACATACTGATTGTCAGTGCCTGAAGCGGTTGAGAAAATTCATGCGCCACCCCTCCGGCGAGTTCCTGCACACTTTTAAGGGACTCGGCCTTGCGCAGAGCCTCCTCTACTCTTTTTCGTTCCATATCATCGACACGCAGTGAAACAAAATGTGTAAGTTCCTTATTGTTGTCTATTACCGGAATAATAGTTTGTTTTTCCCAGTAAATCTGTCCGTCTTTTTTTCTGTTACAAATTTCATTGCTCCAGATATTTCCTGACAAAATGGTACTCCATAATTCTTCATAAAATTCTTTTGTATGCGTACCTGAATTAAGGATTCTGGGGAGTTTGCCAAGTATTTCGCTCTTCCTGTATCCGGTTACTTCGGTGAATTGGGGATTCACATATATAATTATCCCTTTTTTATCTGTGATCAATACAGGAGTCGGATTATGCTCTACGGCAAGCTTAAAGGCGCTGAGTTGCTGCTCCGTTTCCTTTTGATCACTGATATCACGCAATATTAAGACATAGCATTCCTCATTATCCCAAACGAGGTTGCCAACATGCATCTCAACAATACCCTTATCCCCCCCAAAAACACTTACGTCAACTTCTCTTACCGAATCGGAAAACAGTTCAGACGATAACGTCTGTCCGAGTATGATTTCCGGACGGATTCCAAACTTTTTCTGACACGCCGGGTTAATAAGATGCACAAATCCTTTTTTATTGACGATGATGATACCGTCATTATATCCTCGTATGGAGTTCAAAAACACGATATCACTTTGATGCAGGTTTCTCTTTAAATACTGTGAGTCAAGATTCAGTTTGTGGAATCGGATTATTCGTTTAACTGAAGAAAGAAAGTTCAACCGGGTCAGTTGGTCGAGGTAGAGCGTTTCAATGTTATTATGTATTAGAAATTGATCTGAGATTCCGGCGACATATTTATCAAATAATACCGAAACAGGCAATACGGATATTTTTTTGGTTAATTCGATGAATTGGTCAATACCCGATTGATTTTCTTCCCTGACATAATAAAAAATCAAATCAAATTTTGCACTTTCAGAAGAAATCCGGTCTGTATCACTAAAATAGATATAGTCAAATTTTAATGAATCCGGCTTTAATGTCAGAATTGATTTTTTAATGATCTCAAGTTCATATTCATGAGAATATATAATGCCAACAGAAAATTTTTCTTCGGACATATTTTAATTTCTATGGTTAATAGCCTAAGTTGGATATCATGTTAGATAAAATCCCCCCCATATTAAAACAGGGGAATTTTAAAGCAATTCTCACCTCAAAGTAAAAGACACCCGGTCAAACGGCAAGAATTAATATTTTTTATTCGTTTTGATATCCGATAAAATGATATTCATGCCAATTCTATTTTATTCTAAGAATGGCAAATGTGTTGTGATGAATTACACAAATTCACTTATGATTAAATCCGGTGAAATTAAATTTTGTTGTTTTAATTTTTCCAGACTTTTTGCAAACGACTGCATACCGATCTCGGAGCCTGTCTGGATAGCTGAATCTATCTGATGATTCTTCTTTTCTCTGATTAGATTTTTTACCGCATCGGTCGAGATCAGAATCTCGAGCATGGCGATTCGTTCCTGCGCGCCGGCTTTCGGAACCAGTCTCTGGGCGATCACTGCTATTAGAGTACTTGCAAGTACAACGCGAATCTGGGGCTGCTGTTCACCGGGGAATACATTTATTATACGGTCAATGGATTCTGCCGCCGAATTTGTATGCAGTGTTGAAAGTACAAGATGGCCTGTTTCGGCAGCATGAAGCGCGTTTGCAATGGTTTCATGATCACGCATCTCCCCAACAAGGATAACATCCGGATCTTCGCGCATCGCCGCGCGCAGTGCGGAAGCAAAATCTTTTGTGTGTACCCCCACCTCCCTTTGATGAATCAGACTACTCATTGGTTTATGTACATATTCGATCGGATCTTCTATCGTTATTATATGCATTCTTTTCGAAAGATTTATCTCGTGCAACATTGCCGTCAGGGTTGTGGATTTTCCGCTGCCCGCTGGGCCGGTCATCAGAATCAATCCTTTCTGACGTTGCAGAATATGTTTTAAAACAGGCGGCATCTGAAGATCATCGAGTGTTCGAATTCCCGGATAAATGACGCGAAACGCGGCGCTGATACCGTTGATATGTTTATAAATATTTACACGGAAACGCGCAATATCCTTTATATCAATAGCGAAATCGACTTCCTTCCCCGATTTTAAAAGTGATTTCTGGGTTTCATCCAACAGCACCGTCAATTCATTGGTCAGATGTTCTTTAGTCAGCGGCGCCATGTCCACTTTTTTTAGTTGTCCCATAATCCTTAGGACAGGCGGCATACCGCTGCTGAAATGAATATCGGAAGCTTTTTTTTCAACCGCGAATCTGAGGGTCTCCTGAAGAATTAATTTTTCCATAGTCCTACATCAGTTTGGTGGTTATAAAGATTAGTAAATCTTTTTTTTCTTTTATCGTCGATGTATGTTTAAAGAAATATCCGAGTAAGGGTATATCGCCCAACAACCATACTTTATTCACTATTTTGCTTTCACTTTCTTTGACTAATCCGCCAATCACCACCGTTTCACCATCCTTGACCATCACGGTGGTCTTGACCTCTCTTTTGGATGTGATCGGCTGCGGTGTTTCGGTTGGGCCTGTATAACCGATAATTTCTTCCAAAATGGGGTGTACATTCAGGGTGATATTTCCGTCATCACTAATTAACGGAATGACTTCAACGCTCATATCCACATCTTTTTCACGGTAAGAAATGTAATCTCCTCCTACCCCGCGGGATAACTCCGGAATCGGCACTGTCGTTCCGATTTTTATAAGAGCTTTTTTATTATTAAGAGCGGTGACTTTTGGATTGGAAATCAGCCGTGAATTGTTGTCAGTCGCCAGAAAGTCCAGGGTCGCCTTTAGTTCATCAAAAGTGATCACTCCCAACGTCAATTCATCTGACCCACTGGGCAGCTGATACCAGGCTGACAGCACTGACTGACCCGATGTACTGGATTGTGATTTAGTGATTGGCGCCGTTGTTTCTGCTCCGGTCATAGTAACGCCAATACTTTTTGGTAAATTCAATCCGACCTGTTTTTCATCGGTCATCAGTGTCTCAACCAGTCGGACTTCGATCTGCATTTGTCTTCCCTGGACATCCATGATTTTTCTTACTTCATCGATTCTCTGCAGATTCTCCCAATAATCGGTCACCACTATAAAATTTGACCTTTGATATTTTTCTTCCTGTTCCGGTTCTGAAAGCAGCGCTTCAATTTTCCCTTTTTCAGAAATTAACGGCTCAATTGCTGTCTTTAAATGATAACCGTCAATAAAATTGAGTTTGAATACTTTTGTCTGAAGTTCGCCGTTTACGCTCACTTTAAGCGGCTTGATCAATATCACTTCATTGTCAATGACATAGTGATATCCGTGCGCTTTTAATATAGTATTAAGAGCATCCTCCAGGGTCACATTATACAGCTCTACTGTGATCTTGCCCTGTGGATCACCCCCGATAACGAGATTAAGTGAATATTGTTTGGCAAATAACCGAAGCGCGTTGTCTAAAGAAATTCCGTAAAATTTCGGAGACACTCTTTGAGAAAGAGTTTCATTCAGGCCCGCGGAAGAACTGTTCACACTCAACACAATGCCTATACAAATGATTAAAAACAACTTAAATCTTTTCATTGAATCTCCTTAGAATTGGCCTAAGGTTATCGTTTTTATAATCCCGTCTTTTATAAGCGTGACCTTTTGTGGTTCTATTTTTAGTACTCGATAACCTTCAATATCCTCACCAGCTCTGACTGTCATATTATTTATCATTACCACCGAATTTTCGCCGCTGTAACTAATTGCCTGTAAAAGAAGTATCGGCTCAACTTTTTGAGTTGCTGATCTTTTTTTTGTTTTTTTTACAGGGACATCAAAAAACGGATCCTTTCCCCATCCCTTTTTATAATTTAAGATCGAGACGTATTTCGGTGTCACAATTTCTTTCGAACGATCCACCTTATTTACATTCACTGATGCGGGGCTGTCATTAAAGTAATAACCCAGGTATTGATCAGAATTTATAGTAAAATCAATAACCGCGAACAGCACTACCGCAGACAGTACCATTAAAAGACGCTTTTGTTCTTTGGTTATCTGCATTCGTTTTCCTAAATCAGTTATTCCATGTATATATTTTTACGGTTACTTTCGAGACAATCGTACCGTCAGAACGATTGCCCTTTTCCATAATTAGTTCTCCGGGAACCAGATAAAAAGGCAGATTTTCTAAATTTTCCAAAAATTTTCCGGTATCAAGATATCCGCCTTTCATCTCCAATAAAAACGGCATTGGATTTATTTTTGAATTCCCGGCCTGTTCAAAATAATTATTCAGTATCGGAGAAAAATCAGTGATTGATACATTATTTTGACGGGCCAGGATATTTAGTTTTTCGGTGACTTTTGAGAGCTCTGTTTTTTTGACATATTTTAATTTGATTTTTTCCAGCTGCTCCTGCTCTTCCTTTAAACGTTCTTCAATTTTTAACATTTCTGACTGTGCCTTTTTAGCGTTTTTTAACTTATCAACGAGTGTCGCCAGCTCAGACTCTGTATTTTCAATCTTTTTATCTAAAATTGGATCAAGGAAAAAATATCCGATTCCAAAAATCAAAATCTGCGCGATTATAAGAATAAAAAACAACTTTTTTGCCATAGCCTGCTCATTTAATAATAAATTATAAATTCAAATCCGGTAAAATTGTCTTCCCGGTTCTTGTCAACTTTCGATATCTGAATATCTTTAAAAAATTTAAGATCCTTCAGATGATTGATAAAATTGACTAATACGACATCATCTGTCAAATCGGTTTTTTTTAAATAACCGGTTACATCAATCTGATATTTGTATTTTGACAGATTGTCCTTCAATAACTTTTTATTCTTCAAATCAACATGCCTGAAGCCTATTTTTTGTAATCGTATCTCAGGTGGTGTTTCATTACTGAATATTTGTAAAATCTGAACAATCGGAGCGGAATTTTCCACAACCCCGGCAAGTTCAGATTGTTCTATCTTAATATTTGCTATCCTGTCCGCGTACGTTTTATATCGTTTTTCAAACTCATCGTATTTTGAGTATTTTAGTTCATATGATTCGACTATCTGCCTTTTATCCAGATTTTTTTTGTAATGATCCACCGTGTTAAATGAAAATGCAAAGAAAGTGACAAAACATGTGGCTGCGAGCAACCAGTTGTATTTTATAAATGCCATTCGGCGTTTATAGGCCGCAGGAAGCATATTGCATTGCTTCCCGGTTTGAAGCGCCGCGCCGATGGTCGATGAAAATTCGCCGTACTCGAGTGTTTTCCGGACTTTTGAAACGAACTGCGGAGCAAGAACAAATACGGGCATATTTAACCTGCTCCGGAGATATGGTATAAGACTTTCCTTGCGAATACCATAACCGGTGACAAATATCCGATCGATATACAGCTTGTTTTCCCTGCCCTGCAAAAAAGCCATAAATCTCAATATTTCTGAAAAGAATTCGTGTAAAACCGGATTTTGTTTGGTTTCAAGATCGTTAATTTTACCAATTAACCGGTTTCGGAGAAGACTGCCGCCCGCTTTCCCATCGAATTCATCCCGGACAGATTTGTGACTATCGGTTTTTTCAACAGCTTCGGAATCTTTAATAGTCGCTTCTAAATTCCGCGCGCCAATCCCCATATTCCGGACATACTCAAGACGCCCGTTATTTAGATAAAATATTTGAGTAAAATCATAGGAAACGTCAATCAAAAGATCTCTTGCCGGTTTATCCAGCATCCGGTTATAAGCTTCCTGTAATGCCATCGGTCTGGGGATTAACGTTTTAACCTCAAGACCGGTTTTTTCAAATACACTCAAATAGCTTGCAATAATGCTTCCCGGAACGACCAGTATCTGAACACGAAGTTTATCTATTCCATCCTCTTTAAACTCCTGCAGGACATCATACGACCAGGATGAGTTTTCATCAAAATTTTGAATCTCACTTCTGTTTTTATAAAAAATCGCCTTGTCAAGGTCCGATTTCTTTTTCATTTTTGGCAGAATGACCTGTCGGATATTTTGTTCCGGGCTAAAGATACTTGCATGCACATCCATTCCGGATTTATAAAAATGGTTTTTTATAAATTCAAGAGCTTTTTGCATGGCGCGGAAACGATTGGCTTCATCCGATGGGAAGGTCTGTACGCCCCATTTTCTGACGTCTATGGAATCTCCGGATTTATTAACGATAATAAATCTGATCTTATCCATATCTATATCGAGAGCAAGACATTTTTGGGCGGATAATAATTTAATAAACGGCAGGGACGCGTGAAATTGATCATTGACATCATTCGTCACAGGCCCTTTATTATTGCTGATTCTTTTTTCAGGGGATGTTCCTGGTTTCTGTATACCCGAAACAGTGTTATTTCCTTTTTCCGCCATGTTTTGGCCGGACTTTGCCATTCTTAATTCCTTAATTCCTGAATATGATTATATAGTGCTCTTCCATCTTTTGCCTAATAATACCATTGGGCCTTCGTTGAGCGAATACGAAAGAAATGCCCTCATGGCATCCTGATCCCGATAGATCACCATATCGTTCTTTTTATAAGAACCGTCAACTGAGCCGTACGTGATTATTCCGCCTGTAATATAACAATCGGATGTTTTTTTACCTTTAGGATTCGATACACTCAGATCGGATTTCGAATCCGGCTGATAAAGAGTAATTGGAGCACTGGAATCATTATTAAATTCGGGATCTATATCGATATCCCCCAAAACAACAAAATGAACTTCACTCGTCCAGTGAGGTACTTTATTAAGATCAAGGTCCTCTTCCACAAAAATTATCGAACCTGAAGGCTCGGAAAAAGTACCGGCAATTTTCAGATCTCCGGAATAATACGTTCCGTTTGTCTGAGCAATCGCCCTTAATTCATCAAGGTCAAAAACAGGCATAACTGTCGCGTCTTTTACAATAAGCCCGTCATTAAATGGTGATGCCGGATTTTCAGAGGTTTCAACACTATTCACATTCCCTGCCGCGTACACTGAGTATCGGGAAACATCACTGGAATCGATGTCAAATATTAATAATTCCAATTCTCTGATGGTCACCGAACCAATTCCCCTGGCCATAATCCGTAATGAATCACTGTTTATCCTTGTGACCTCAATATCACAGCTTATTCCTGTTCCGGTATCAAGATTATATTCACTCCAGCTACCCGTATTCGCTGTTTTTAAGATATGTTTCACACTATACTCCAGCCCGGATTGCGCTGCATATAATGTTCTCTGTCTTTCGGAATCAATTATTTGCATTTTATTTTCCGCGGACACCAACAGGGAGATAATTCCTGCGAGCACAGTAAGAAACGCGATAATTGCTATCACCGCGGGAAGTAAAATCCCCTCTTCGGATTTTAGATTAATTCCTGCCATAGGCTATTTCTTCCATAGTGCAGAGTTCCCCGTTCTGCAGGACGGTAAGAATGATTTTCGTCATTTTTAAATCATCTGGTGAATTTACCGAATTTCCATATTCATCCAGATACACGAACGGATCATCCTGAACGCCATCGAGAATCAGAGAGCCATTCCTGGTGATCTGATTATTTTTCAGTTTGTATTCCACCGACAGGCCATCAATATCTGTAAATATTAACTGATTATCCTTCATTTTAGAAATATTGTCCGGTGAGATTTCCTGAATTTCAGAAATAACCTGATTCATCACTTTGTGCATATCGGAAAGCATGGTTGATCGTTCATAAATTTTCACAAATATTCGTGATTGCGTATGCAAAATTCCACCCGTGATGGAGGTGATGATTCCTAAAATGCTCAAAACCAGAACCAACTCTATCAGTGTTGCGCCCCGCTGATTATGGAATGCGGCGGTTGATTCGTTTCTTAATTTTTTAGGCATACTTTGTCAATCGTGTTATCAATACTAAACCATCGGGTAAGTGCTGGTGGGATACCGTTATCTTAATCTCGTATGCTTCAAGCCCCGCGTTCCCCCAGCCTGAAATGTAACTTATCTCGGTTTTTACACTATAATCATCAACTGTCTTTGTTGTTCCGGCATAGCTGTCAATGTTTTTATACCAATCCGGATGCTCATATTTATAAGCAAGAATTTCTTCCGTTCTCATATTAGCCAGTTGACTACAACGTATTCGTACCTCATAACGGGAATGAAACACGGAACCCGAGCTGAATATCAAAAAAACAGAAGGCAGGATCACACCCATGACGACAATGATGACAATCAATTCCATCAGGGAAGCGCCCTGCTCTTCTTTTAAATAATCCAGCATCAATCTATTCCCCTTATGGGGTGACAGAAATCGTTCCGGTTGCCGCCACATACGTTACGGTATACGCTCCCCCGGTAATCGGATCAACCGGCGCTTCACCGTTTGAGAACAATGGGCTAAGATCGTCTGCATAGGTCGTAACAACGCTTTGAAGCGTGGTTGTCGGATCGTTCACCAAATCTTCCGCGAACTTCATCATAATTGCCGCTTCAATGGCGCTGATGTTTGCTTCACGGGCAGCTGTTTGAGCCTGTGATGATAAATCAAAATATTTTGGAACTGCTACCGCAGCCAGAATTCCGAGAATCACAATGACGATTACCAATTCCATCAATGTAAAACCGCTTTGATTAGATTTTAGATTCATAAGAATCCTCCCTTTTCTTTTTTGAAGGTTATTTAAACGTAATTAGAACACATCCATGAGATCCCACATCGGCAAAAATATTGCCAGCGCCAGGATCAGTACCATAATTCCGAGAACCAGAGTGACTATAGGTTCTATTAAAGATGTCAGATTCCCGACTGTTTTTGATACTTCATTATCATAATATTGTGACGCACTTTGGAGCATTTGATCCAGTGATCCGGATTTTTCTCCTATTGATACCATCTCGATTAAAAGGACATCAAAATAAGCGCTTTTCCCCAGGGCTCGGGCTATTTCTTCACCCCTGACGATACTATCGGTCACTTTTCTTAATACTTTACGGTAAACTTCATTCTCAAGTGTTTCCTGAATCATCTCGAAAGACCTGAGAATTGGAATTCCCGTCCTGTTCATTGTTAGAAACAGCCTGGCGAATCTCGAGTGATAATAATGTCTCAGTAATCTGCCGAAGACCGGTACATTTAATGCTAATTTACTTTTATTGTAGCGGCCACCCTCTGTCTTCGCGTAAAAATAAAACCCTACACCCAGTAAAACAACAACAGTGAGAGTCAGCAATCCGTAGTCGGTAAACAATGTATTGATTCCAATTAATATTCTTGTTGGAAGCGGAAGCTCATGCTGACTTCTTTCAAAAAGCGGGATGAAATTTGGAATTACTGTTGTCATGGTGATAATAAATGCCCCGACCAAACCCATTAGAACCATTATGGGATATCTGACGGCTTTCGTTATTTCCTCACGAATTCGGCCTTCCTGCTCCAGAAATTTATGAAGATACAAAAGCGTATCTTCCAGGGCGCCGCTTATCTCACCAACTTTAACAGAGTTCACATAAATACGCGAAAAAACACCGCTAAATTTATCCAGCGCAGCCGAAAAGCTGCTTCCCTCATTAATATCAGAGATGATTTCATCGATCATCCCCTGATAATCGGGATCCGGACTTTGCCTTCGTATTACATTTAAACTGCTGACAATTGGAATACCGGCTTTCAGCAAAGTATAAAGCTGTTCTGTAAATAAGAGGATGGTCGCGTTTTTTATCTTGATTTTTTTGGAGGTCTTTTTTGTAACCGTTTTTTCCAAACGCACGGCGACAGGGATTAAATTCTGTTTCTGAAGTTGCCGGATGGCATCATTCTCATCAGCGGCCTGAATAATATTCTCAATCTGCCGGCCATCATGATTCATCGCTTTATATTTAAAATTTGGCATTTTTCTTCCGGGTTCTTTCTATAGTACCAGTCGCAAATAGAGTCCGATAATCGTATTTCCAAAAAACACAAAAATAATCAGTCCGGCGGCGATGAATGGTCCGAATGGTATATAGTTGCCGCTTTTAATTTTATTTCCGATTTTGAGTATTATGATAGCCAGCAAGGCAAGAATGAATCCAAAGTAAATAGAAATCAGGACCATCTTCCATCCAAGAAAAAATCCGGCAGCCGCGGAAAATTTCACATCTCCCATCCCCATACTCTCCTTTTTAAAAAGCACCTTTCCAAGTATGGCAATAAGAAACATAACACTTCCGCCGGCGAATATCCCGAATAATGCTAAACTCCAGTCGATTACCGGAAAAGCCAGATTTAGCAGAATACCCGAAAACAACAACGCCGCGATAACTGAATTATAGATTTTTTGTGTATAATAATCTATTACCGCGATCAGTATGGCGAAATAAATAAAATTCAGATAGAATAGAAATTCATAACTGAATCCAAATTTATAATATGTAAAAATAGTTATTATACCGGTTAGTAGCTCTATTATAGGGTACCGTAATGAAATCGATACGCCACACGAAACGCATTTGCCGCGAAGAAGCAAATATGAGATCAACGGTATATTATGATAAAAGGCGATCTCCGATTTGCATTCCGGACAGTAAGAACCGGGACGTACTATAGAAAAATTTTGAGGGATGCGGTAAATGCAAACGTTGATAAAGCTCCCGATGGAAGCACCCGCAATAAATAAAAATATATAAATTATTCCCATTCTGTCATTGTCGCATATTTAGTTGAGATAGTGAAATTACTTGTGTCAGTCATCTAATTTGCGTTTAATCCGCGCTATTAAAACATCAGGATTGATGGGTTTTGTCAGAAAATCATCAGCTCCAAGTTCTAATACTTTTATTTCATTTTCCGGTGTCTTTAACGCCGTCAGCATGAGTACGGGAATACGGGCAGTCTTTTCATCCGACCGAAGATGCTGCAAAAATTCATATCCGTCCATGTTTGGCATCATTATATCCAGTAAAATCAGATCCGGGGGACTCTGTTGTATATTTTTGAGAGCGACAGCACCATCCTCCGCTTCAGAAACAGTCCATTTTGTCTTTTTCTCGATTATCCCTTTGATCATCATTCTGGTAACCCGTGTGTCTTCGACAACGAGTATATTTTTAGCGGTTTTTTTAACTTTTATAGTTTTATTAGTGCTTTCTTTTTCTGTTATTTTAACTGTCTCATCCGGACTGTCATCTGTTTCAGCAGTGCTTGCTGCACGTCCTTCCAAATGATCTGATCCCGGATTAACCACCCTTAATATCTCTTTATAATCTGTGATCCCGCCGGCAATCAGGGATAAAGCGTCTTCAAAAAGATTCCTGAATCCATCATCTCTGGCAGCTTTACGAATACTCTGTATTGGAGCATCACTTGAGATCATCTCTTTCAGCTTATCATTTAAAATCAGAATTTCGTAGACTCCGATACGCCCCTTATATCCGTTAAAACCGCACCTGGCGCAACCTTTCGCTTCATAAAAATGCGTGTCATATCCGAGTTGATCAATCAAATATGTGAGTTTAGGATCAACATTTTCCGGCTTCACTTCAACTTTGCAATGAGTGCACAATTTTCTCACAAGACGCTGCGCGATGATCCCGCCCAATGATTCTGTGATTTTGAATTTATCGATTCCAATATCTTTTAGACGGGTAATAGTGGTAAATGTATCGTTTGTGTGAAGACTGCTCAGCACTAAATGTCCGGTTAAGGCCGCCTGAATAGATGTTTCGGCGGTCTCCCTGTCCCTGATTTCACCGACAAGAATCACATCAGGATCTTGTCTCAAAAATGATCTTAACGCGGTCGCGAAGGTGATTCCGGCTTTCTCGTTTACCTGTACCTGATTAATCCCGTCCAGCATATATTCGATCGGATCTTCGATGGTCAGAATATTATTGGTAGTTGAGCGGAGCCTGTTAATCGCGGCATACAATGTAGTACTTTTACCCGAGCCTGTCGGACCCGTCACCAGGACCATTCCCTGTTTAAATCCGAAACAATCTTCCAGACGATCGCGGTTATATCCGTGAATACCAAGTTTTTCAAACGACATGGCCGTTTTTCTTTTGTCCAGGAGGCGGATAACTACTTTTTCACCAAAATTTGTGGGTAGTATCGAAACCCGAAGATCAATTTCTGCATTATCAACTTTTATTCTTGATTTACCATCCTGCGGTTTTCTTGTCTCGGCGATATCCAGATTTGATATAATTTTTATACGGCTGATAAGCTGAGCATGCAGAGAACGCGGTATTTCCAGTAAATTTCTCAACACACCATCTATGCGCAATCTAACAACAACATCCTCTTCTTTCGGCTCAACATGGATATCACTTGCCTCTTCCCTTACCGCTTCTGACAAAATCTGATTTACCATTTTTATAACCGGTGAATCCGAATTTGATACTTTTTCACCGAAAATCCTGACATTGGCTTTTTCTTTGTTATTGTCCACAAACGAATCAATAAATTTTTCAGGTGAATAGAAGCGGTTTATCTTTTCAAGAATCTGCTCTCTAAAAGCGAAATATGTTTTCACATATTTACCGGTCAGGTACTCTATTTCCTTCTCCGCGTCAAGATCAGAAGGATTAAACGAAGCGATGGCCACATGTTTGCGGTTCATCTGCAGCGGGACCAGGAAATGTTTTCTGCAAACATCTTCCGGAATAAGTTTGATAATATCCGGGTCTATATCAACCTGATCTAGATTCAATGTATGTATCTTGAGAGCCTTTTCCAGAAACAGGGAAAGTTCTTCCGCGTTCAAAAAATTATTACTGATTAAAACATCAGATATGTACGACTCTTCAGGATTACGCTGGACCAACTCATCATAAAATTCCGGCTCAATAATCTGATAATAGAGCAAAGCATCGACAAGCCATTTATCCTTAAAATTATTTGTGTTTTGAACTTTCATCGGGAATCTACTTTCTGCTAGTCGTATCTGTCATTTACCCTATATCGGTAGATATTTGGAATACTTCAGAATCATCAAAGAAAAAAATGATTTTTTTTGATTTATTTTATGAATCGGATTATATCATATTATAAAAAAGGCGACGCATATATAATAATATTTGTGGGGACATATTTGAGGTATTTGTATGATCGGTAAATAAGAATGAAATTATTGAAGAATTATTAAGAAAACAGGAAGTCTAAATAATTTGATCTCAAAAAATTTAGACAACCCATTTCAAAATTAATCAAAGATATCAGGCTACTCCATTAGCTTCAATATCTTCCTCATGATCAATCATTCCGCTAGCTGAAAATTGAAGAGGAGCTTCAATAGTTAACTCATTAAGCCAGGTAGCTTTCTCGTCATATTTGGCAAAAAATGGTCTATTGATCATTTTTGGATTTCTTGCCTGTATGAACTTGAGTATAAATTTCTTTTCGCCGTTCACATCAGCGATTCCATCAACCAGTATTTTGCCCGGATGAGCGGACATTGATGGTCCGCGTACCGTTTTGGCAAGACCGGACACCTGTGAATAAGCCTCGGTAAAGATTTCATATGCCCTGTACAGCGGTACCGAGAAATAATTATGAGCGCCGGTATCCCTTTCAATAAACATATAATAAGGAATCATCCCCATGCTCACCTGTTTGTTCCACATCTCCCGCCAAATTTCGGAGTTGTCGTTTATATTTCTTATCAACGGCGCCTGCGTTCTTATCGTAACACCCGCTGATTTCAACCTTCTTGCCGCTTTAGCGACTCTCTCGGTACTCAGTTCTCTGGGATGACTAAAATGAGCCATCAGAGTAACATTCTTTCCACCTCTTTTTATGAGATCAAATTTTTCCATAAGATCATCACCTTCATCACCAAGAAAACGTGAAGGATGAAAGGCCATGGCTTTCGATCCGATACGGATATTCCGTATGTGCTCAAGTTCCGGCATCATGATGATATCAAGATAGCTGAACAGAGTCTCATTGGTCATATAGAGTGGATCACCACCTGTAAATAGAATATCCGTAACCCCTTTATTGGCGGAAAGATAATCAAAAAGATCGTTATGTTCTTTTGATCTGAATTTATGTTCATCGAGATTTACAAATTGCGCCCATCGAAAACAGTAGGTACAATACGAATGGCAGGTTTGCCCCTGCGCGGGAAAGAATAAAACAGTTTCTTTATACTTATGCTGAATACCGCCAAATGATCGGTCTCCTATCGAAGGGATATTGTCCTTTTGTCCATCGGGATGCGGATTCAAATGATGGCGTATTTTTCTGATTATTTCTTTTTCTTCTGTTAGATTTCCGGCGTTTTTAAGCAGTTCCCAGTTTTCCCGTGTTAACATTTCTTTTCTTGGAAACACTAAACGGTATATCGGATCATCCTTCCAGTTTGACCAGTCAATCAGTTCTTTAAGAACATACGTACTGACTTTGAAAGGAAATATCTTTGTTAAATACCTCAGGTCATCCAGATCTGTAGCAGTCAGATTAGTGGCGTAGGGTGACTTGAGGAATCTAGAAAGTGAATAGAACATATTAGTCTCCCTCGTTTTGTATTTTTTTCAGAATACAAGATAGGAAAAAATGATTTTTATTGCAAATTCCATGCCCATTTTTGTTAAAAAAAGAGATATCTAAATATAAATGTACCTTTTTCCGGCAATAATTGCGTTATTTTGAAAATAACACTAAAAATCCTGTCATATTAGCCATAAATGCTAATATTCATGATTTGAGGCAAATAAAATACTTAAATAATATTTTCTTTCTATAATTCATTTTATTAATTTAATAACAATAAATTGTACCCGGTTAAGGTTATTCAGTGTAATCTATAAATTACATTTATACCGACTGGAAACATTATTTAAATCAAATAAAAACTGGAGGTATAATGGGACAAACACTTGATCAAATAGTAAGTCTGCTTGGAAATGAAGCTGACAGTTTACTCAACCATACCTGTAAAACTGTGACTAAAGATCTGCTTCATCTGCCCGGCCCGGATTTTATTGACCGAATTTTTTCTGTCTCCGATCGTCCTACTCCGGTGTTAAGAAATCTTCAATCTTTATTTAGTCACGGCAGACTGGCAAACACCGGATTTCTATCCATTTTACCGGTTGATCAGGGTATCGAGCACACGGCCGGCGCTTCTTTCGCGCCCAATCCAATCTATTTTGACCCGGAAAGCATAGTGAAGCTGGCGATTGAGGGCGGTTGTAACGGTGTGGCATCGACACTTGGTGTTCTCGGCGCTGTAAGCAGGAAATATGCACATAAAATTCCATTCATCGTAAAATTAAATCATAATGAACTGCTCACCTATCCGAACAAATTTGATCAGATCATGTTCGCAAGCGTCAGACAGGCGCGGGATATGGGCGCGGTGGCTGTTGGCGCCACAATCTATTTTGGATCTGAAGAATCGAGCCGTCAGATAATTGAGGTAAGTGAAGCATTTGAAATCGCCCATGAAATGGGATTGGCGACTATATTATGGTGCTATCTTCGCAATCCGGAATTTAAAAAGGGCGGTGTAGATTATCATGTCAGCGCTGATTTAACCGGCCAGGCAAACCACCTGGGTGTTACAATCGAAGCGGATATTGTCAAACAAAAACAACCTGAAAATAATGGCGGTTTTAATGCCATTAAGTTTGGGAAAACAAATAAAAAAGTGTACACAGAGCTCTCTTCAGACCATCCGATCGATTTAACCCGTCTGCAAGTCATTAATTCCTATATGGGGCGCGCGGGACTGATTAATTCGGGAGGCGCTTCCGGTGAAAATGATCTGGCGCAGGCCGTTAAAACAGCCGTAATTAATAAACGCGCGGGGGGTATGGGATTAATTAGCGGACGCAAGGCATTCCAGAAACCAATGGCAGATGGCGTGAAACTCCTGAACGCCATTCAGAATGTTTATTTATCGAAAGAAATAACCGTAGCCTGATAGATCTAAAATTATCGAATAAACCATAAGCGGCTATTCTGAACTAGCCGCTTATTTTATTGTTGATACCGGGAGTTTCTTTTCTGAATTCGTTTCTTCCGTGTCAAGCATAAATTCGATTCTCTCAAATTTCCCGTCTATCATAAGATTTGGCGAGATACCCAGGATTTTACATATTAAAGGATAGATGTCGACATTAACTATCGTGCCGGTGCGATAGTTGTTCTTAAAAGCCGGCCCCGCGGCAAAAAATATCCCGTGCATATCCAGAACCGTATTATCAAATCCGTGATTCCCTTTTGAATAACTTCCATTACTATTTTTTGCCTCTGTTGTTTGGAAAGTATAACCCGGCTCCGCGATAGCTATTATATCTCCGATGAAAGGATGGTTTTTATAGTGTAAATATTCAGGCACATCCTGCTTAAGATAAACTCGGTATCCCTGTTCATTTTTTTTCAGACGTTCATAAATTACTTTTCGAACAGCTTTGTCCCCCGTAAAACCAGACAATAATGTTCCCGAAATATCCCAATTCACATTGTCATAACTTTTAGTAAAATCGATCATTATGTTTTTTTCCGAATACACATTTGTCATCCCATGATCAGAAAGTACGATCAGATTAACTTTGCCGGACATATTCATATCCTTCAGCTTTTTCCGCAGTAAACCGATTTTACTGTCCAGCAAGCTGACCGCTTCATTTAGTTTCTCTGAATCCGGGCCGTAACGATGCCCTTTCGTATCTGTATCACTAAAATATAAGAAAATCAGATGAGGACGTTCTTCCCCTGGCAATTTTAACCAGTTTATCACCCCTTCTATTCTCTCGTCATGAGAAATGGAACCGTCATATTCCATAAAATAAGTCGGATGCTTATAATCAAGCGCCGTTTCAGAACCCGGCCAGAAATAACTTGCCGTTTTTATACCTTGCTTCTGTGCGGTTACCCATATTGTTTCCCCGTTATACCACCTGTCGTCTTTTACAGCGCATTTGTTTCCCAGAGCATATTCATCATCTGTAAACGGATCACTGAATTTGTTGCTTATGATGCCATGGTTCTCGGGATATAAACCGGTCGCGATCGTATAATGGTTCGGAAAAGTCTTTGATGGAAATGAAGGCATAAGGGATAGCGCCCTGACGCCGTTTTCGATCATATTATTCAGATTTGGCGTAATTCCCCTGTCCGGATAATCCCAACGAAAGCCATCAAGCGAGACGACAAGCACATAGGGTTTCTCATGAATCTCATCCGCATTAAGAAAATTTATGGTAGATATTGTCAAGGCCAAAATGAAAAGAAACTTCTTCATCACTGTTTCCCGCTATTTAAGAAAGACATAATACTAATATTGTCAATTATTTGAAAACATTTGACTTATCGTCTTAAATCCGTATCCGCGTCGCTTTAACTGCTCAATCAAATCCGGTAATATCAAATAAGGAAAATCATCTTTTCTCTCACTCCCCAGATGCATCAAAATGATTTTACCGCTCATGCCCGATTGTTCTTCCTGTTCAATAAAGTGCTGCAAAATTTCAGTATTTGTCCGGTACAGAGAAGATCCCGCATCCGCGACCCAGTCTCTGGAATCGCAATTCTGTGACCAGCCGATATGTTTAAAACCGATTTCCGCGGCCCATAAGGCAACCTGTTCATTAATTTCCCCGAAGGGAGCCCTCCAGAAAGGCGCCATTTGATGATTGGTTACGGTTCGGAACAAACTATCGACGGACAAAAGCTGATGCTGTACAAATTCCCGGGTAACACCATTTCTGGTATGATTTGAGCGATCGATTTCAAGCATTGTCAGGTGAGGGTGTGTCATTGAATGGTTTCCGATTTCATGACCATCTTCAATCATTTTGCGGACAAGCTCGGGATATCTGCGGATAAAACTTCCGGTCAGGAAAAGAGTACACCGGACATCCGCCTTTTTTAACGCGGTAAGTATTTCGGCAGTGCCTGAATTAAGAGAGCCGCCATCAAATGTCAACGCAATATTTTTTCCGCTATTGCGGAATTCATAAACAGGATTTTTAAGAAAATTCAGTCGGGGGGAATCAAAGGTGACTGCAAATGAATCGATGAGTACACGCTTCCCACGCTCAGTTAAAGCCCAAATAGCGAAGCGATTGATACCGGTTTTTAAATATTGCTTGTCAAATGTGAATGTCGAAGTATCCGTCTGAATCCGGCTTTCCACAAATTTTCCGTCCCGCCATAACCCTATCAGGCTCCCCGCGCCACCGTTAATTCGAATTTGGTACGAATTGCTGATGCCATAGCGGAGTGTATCCAGTTTCCAGATGCCCTCGCCGACGGGCTTGATATCTTTCACATCTGAAATATCCGGTGAGTCAGAATTTTTGGTATTAAGATAAAAAATGGTAAAAATATTTAAAAAAGCCAGCAGTAAAAACAATATTACAGTATCGGCTGAAATTGAGAATTTTGATATAAACTCTACTATTTTCCATTTGTAAAAACATTTTCGGCCGCAAAACAGATGATTTTCAAAATGTTTCTGACACGCGGAACATATTGAATCCGCGCAGTAATAGCATTTTCTCGCGGTTAAGGTATCCGGATGATTTTTACAGGCGGTTTTTTTGATCATAATTGAACCGGGTTAGAATTCTGCAAAGAATACCGGATACCTTGTTGAATAATGGCCTCCGGTAAGACCGGTGGCCAATCAACGTTCTGTGTACTGCTTTTCGTAAAACTTTTTATAATCTTCCTGCTTTTCCTTGATCATTCTCCACCATTTTTCGTTATTCATATACCATTCGACCGTTTTTTTCAATCCGTCTTCAAGCTCAATTATCGGTTTCCACCCAAGAGTTTCGATCTTACTGATATCCACCGAATATCTTCGGTCATGACCCGGGCGATCCTTAACATATTTTATCAATGATTTTGGCTTCCCGAGTTTGTTGAGAATATAATCAGTTATAAATATATTTTCCCGTTCGTTACCGCCGCCGATATTGTATATTTCTCCAAGCGCGCCTTTATGCAAGACGGTATCGATACCGGAACAGTTATCATCCACATAGAGCCAATCTCTGACATTTTTGCCATCCCCGTACAACGGCAACTGCATCCCGTCGATGGCATTGGTGACAAACAGCGGAATTAGTTTTTCCGGATACTGGAAAGGTCCGTAGTTATTTGAACTGCGTGTGATTAATACAGGAAGTCCGTAAGTAACAAAGTAGGACCGGACAAGAAGGTCACCACCGGCTTTGCTCGAAGAATACGGGCTGTTGGGCATTAAAGGATCCGTTTCTTTGAATGAACCGTTATCGATTGATCCGTACACTTCATCTGTTGATATATGCAGGAAGCGTTCGATTTTATGCTTTTTTGCGGCTTCCAATAATACGAATGTGCCTTTAATATCTGTATCAATAAACTCCCCGGCTTCATGAATCGATCTGTCAACATGAGTTTCGGCAGCAAAATTAACAACAGAATCCACATTGCTCATCAGATTATCAACAATCTTCTCATCACAGATGTTACCATGATAAAAAAAGAATCTTGGGTTGCTCTCAACATCTGATAAGTTCTCCCTGTTGCCCGCGTAAGTGAGAGCATCCAGGACGATGATTCTGTAATCCGGGTATTTATTCAGCATATACCGCACAAAATTAGAACCTATAAAACCGGCGCCGCCTGTTACCAGAATAGACTTCATATTATTCCCTTCGATCGACTTTGTATTGAACATTTTTTTCCGCTATATTGAGTCTGTTTACTCAATCTCTGCATAAAATAAGTAAAATTTCCATAAAATGGAAACATCGGACTCTACTTTTAAGTTGATAATTAAAAGAATCCGATGCATTAGGTCAGACCATGAAGATAATTGAAAAATTTAATAAATTCAAAAAAAATATTCTGATTGGCTCCCCTGTTTTTTTCTTCATCCTTCTCGAGGTTTCTGTTACTTCCGCTCAGGGATTTTATTACGGCCGTAACAAAGTCCAATATACTGATTTTAACTGGCAGGTTTTGAAGACCGCCCATTTTGATATTTATTATTATCCTGAAATGGAAGATATCGCAGAAAAAGGAGCCAGATTTGCCGAAGAAAGTTTTGCCTTCCTTGAAACAAAATTTAATTATTCAATTACAAGAAGAATTCCGCTCATTTTTTACAGCTCTCATCTGCATTTCCAACAGACCAATATCACACCGGGATTTATACCCGAAGGAGTCGGAGGATTTTTTGAATTTTTAAAAGGAAGAGTGGTTATCCCCAGTAATGGAGATTTATTTCAGTTCAAAAGAGTGATTCGGCACGAACTGGTTCATGTCTTTATGCACTCGAAAATATTTAATGTGATTTATGGTCATGGAAAAGGTGACGGCGCGTATCCTCCTTTATGGTTTACCGAAGGACTTGCAGAGCTTTGGTCCGGTGAATGGGACGCTCAGGGCGAAATGGTTGTTAAGGATGCTGTTTTGAACAATTATGCGGTTGGACTGGAACGAATGTATCTGATCCAGGGCACCTACTCCATGTATAAATTCGGTCAAAACATCCTTAACTATGTTGCCGACAATTTCGGCGAAGACAAAATCCTTCTGATGATGGAAAACGCCTGGAAATATGATTATTTTGAGCTCAGTTTCACAGACGCGACCGGTCTGAATTATAAACAATTTGACAGAGAATACCTGTATCACCTGAAAAAAACATATTATCCTATGCTTGGTGATGATGATTTTTCGGACCAGGTTACCGAAACCATCGTAAGAGACGGTTATAATTTTAAACCGGCTTATTATCATGACGGGCAAAAAGAGTACGTTGTTTTTGTTGCGAACCGGACGGGCTATTCCAGTATTTACCGTAAGCAAATAAAACCGGTTGATCCCGATGAAAAAGATGAAGTAGAGCTTTTAGTCAAGGGCGAAACAAGTTCGGATTTTGAGGCATTTCACATTTTCTACTCAAAAATTGATGTTAACGACGAAGGATTGTTAACCTTTACCTCCAAGAGCGGGGAAACCGATGCGCTATATGTATTTGACATAAACAGAAAAGAGATTATCTCCAAACACTATTTTAAGGGTCTGGTCGCTATATTGTCCCCCGCCTGGTCTCCGGACGGAAAAGAGATTGTGTTCAGCGGACTGGATAAATCTGGATACAAAGATCTCTACCTGTTTAGGCTTGAGAACACGGAATTAATACGACTGACAAACGATTTTTATGATGACACGGATCCATCCTGGTCACCTGACGGAAATTTTATCGCTTTCTCATCTGACCGGACCAATTTTGGAAAACTTGGCGCGAAAAACATATTTGTATTGAATAAAAATTCAGGCGAAATCTATTATATCACCGCCGGGCTCCAAAAAGACCAGTCCCCTGTCTTTTCTCCGGATGGGAAGTATCTTGCCTATACATCGGATGTTGCCGGTTCATACAATATTTATCTGGTCAGTGAGCCTCTAAAAAGTCTATCGCAATCTGAGCCGATACGGTCATACAAAATGACATCATTTATTGGCGCGACATTCGACCCTGAATGGACTCAGCGAGGCGATTTGTTATTTGGCACATTCGAGAATCGCCGATTTCAGATCAGACTTGACAGAAATTTTATCAATCATTTTGATGACGCGGTAGAATACAATCGAAATCTCGCGGTTGATTTCGATGATTTCTGGACCTATCAAAATATTGAGCAATCCCGGGTCGAATCCAGAAATCATTATATTAAAAAATTCGATTTAGACATCGCCCAGACTCAGGTTTCGCAGGATCCGATTTTTGGAACGACAGGTGGCGCTCAGCTGGCGTTTACCGACGTGCTTGGTAATGATCAGTACTATATACTTCTTTATAATAACTCACGTACAAATTCAGAATTTTTTAAAAGTTTTAACGCCGCGGTAAGTAAAGTTTCACTTGGTCAGCGTGTCAATTATGCCATAGGCGCGTTCAGATTTGCCGGTCCATATTACAATCCGGAAGATTCTTATTTCTATGAGGAACGTATCGGTTCATATTTCGCGCTCAGCTATCCCCTGTCCCAATTTTCGAGGCTGGAATTAAATCAAAGCTTTAGTTATTCGGATAAGGACTGGTATTTTGATAAAAGAAGGCAAGCCTGGCTGAATTCAAATTTTATCAGTTATGTCCATGATAACTCCATGTGGGGCGTGACCGGACCTATTGACGGCAGACGTTTAAATTTGACTATTGGCAACACCTATGATTTTATCCATTCAAATGTAAACTACATCACCATTCTGGCTGATCTGAGATATTATCACCGACTGGGCTTACGAAGCGCCTATGCAGTCCGATTCCTGTCTCTGTTTAACGAAGGAACAGAAACGCGTCAGTTTTACCTTGGCGGCAGCTGGGATTTGAGGGGGTACAGACGGTGGTCACTACGCGGCGAAAGGGTGATGCTAATCAGTCAGGAATTGCGTTTTCCTTTCATAGACTTGATCGGTATCAGAATGCCGTTTTTTTCGCTTGGTTTTAATTCTATCCGCGGCGCGGCGTTCTTTGACATGGGAAACGCCTGGGATGATGAGTGGCAGGGTCTTCTTGGCAGCTATGGTGTGGGAATACGGCTCCGTTTAGGTAACTTTATCGCGTTCCGGTGGGATTTCGGGAAAACAACTGATTTCCATTCCACGTCAAAAAACATATTTACTCAATTTTTCTTCGGGTGGGATTTTTAATGATGAAAGTGAAAAATATATCTATACTATTCACCTCTATGGCGTTGGTATTTTCGCTTATTTTAGCATGTTCCAAACCTTTCTATAATAAAAAACTGCCTCCGCGTCCTGAAAATATCAGTTTTTCTAATACAGGATTCTCACCCGCATCCGTTGACACGCCGTTAGAATTTTTTAGGGAAGTATCCTTATCCGGAGAAACAACAAAAAAAATCGAGCTATTAGGAGAAAATCTCCTCTTCACAACGAAGAATGGTTTCGTGTATATCATGAACACCGATGATCTATCGGAATCGGTTAAATTTCGTGTTTCACATGGAGTTTCAGGCTCACCCACTGCTTCTGATCACACGGTATATATAACATCAGAGATCGGCAAGTTTGGAATCATAGGCTATGATCTTTATAAAAAAAGGGAGATTTGGAAAAACAAAAAGCATTTTTCAGCTGTTACACCGATACTGTTTGGAAATAAACTTTTTTACGGCACATTGGAAGGGCTGATTCTTTGCCTGGATGCCCGGAACGGAAAGAAAATATGGGAAAAGCGGATCCCTGACAGAATTAATACAAATTTCGCCTTCTCAGACAGCGGTCTCATCATTGCGGGAAGGGACGGGCTTGTCACTAACATCGACCCGGAAACCGGGGTGGTAAATTGGTCATTGAATATCAGCGAAGCGATTCAATCATCCCCCGTTATTAAAAACGACCACTTATTCGTTTCTACATACCGGGGAAATCTATATATCATCAATATGAATGACGGTTCGATCCGGTATAAGAGTGGATTTAATGTTCCGGTGTATGTTGCGCCATCAATTGATGATAAAATAATTTATTCCGCGCTCAGCGACGGAAGTCTGATTGCTCTCAGTGTTCCCGATGGAGATATTATTTGGGAAAGAAAATTAGAAGGTCCGCCGACAGCTTCCCCGCTGGTTACACTTGATATGGTAATCGTCGGAACCGCCAGAAATAAACTCTATCTGGTCAACAAATATTCCGGAGAGATTTTACAGAGTCTGAATCTCAAATATCGTCCGTCATCCGCGCCGATGATCTATAAAAATCAATTGTTTATCGGTTTAGAAAAGAGAAAACTCGTTGTATTCAAATCTGCAAAGGATAATACCAATGCATCCGCACAATAATGGGATATGGATCCTGTTTTATTGCATCATTCTGATCTTGTTCGATAGTCCGTCTCTAACCGCGCAGGAAAACAATGATGATGGTTATCTGACCATCCAATCAAATGATATATGGAAAATCAGTATTGATGATTCTATTTCTCTGGAGAGTCCCGTTACTGCTTATCCCATGCCGGCCGGTTCTCACAATCTCCGGGCAAAACGCATGAATGAAAAAAACTGGACCGGATTAACAGTGCATAAAGAATTCCGAATAAACGCTATGGATACGCTAATATTATCCCTGGAACCCCAGAAGTACAGGCTGTTGCAGTCGATACCGGGAGACGCGGGGATATTCGCGATAAATGACACACTTTTGGGTAAAACCCCTCTTTACCTGAACACCGATATTCCTTTTAATAAAATATATTTGCAAAAAAAAGGATATTTGAAAAATGAACTCGATCTCTCTACAGTAAATGACTGGCCACTCATGGTTCGTCTCAGCCCTGAACCATCCGGTGAACCAAGTCTTGTAACAACGAGCCGGCCGAAAAATCCAAACGGTATCAAAAGGTTGGTTAAACCGGGACTCGTTATCACCGCTATCACTTCCAACTGGCTCTCTTTTTACCTTAAAAGAATAGCTGATGATCATTATGACAGCTACAAGAGTACTTCCAATCTTTCCGATATGAGACGAAACTATAATAAAGCAAAAGATTTTGACAATTATTCATCCATCGCGTTGGGCATATCCGCCGCGGCATTGTCCACCTATCTTTATCTTCTGATATTTGATTAATCTTCCAATAAAAAAAGTTGCGGTAATTTCTGAAGAGCATCGGATAAATTTTGAGGCAAGTCTGACTCAAAGTGCATGGGTTCATTAGTTGAAGGATGCAAAAAATTCAATTCTTTAGCGTGTAAAAACTGAGAAGGCACCAGTTTCAGCAGATGTACGCCTCTTTTTCTCAGATTTGACGGGAGATGCTTTAACTGTGAATCCCGTCCGTGATAATCCGGGTCACCAACTATCGGATGATGCAGATAATTCATGTGCACCCTTATTTGATGGGTCCGTCCGGTTTCTAGTTTTAATTCAAGCAAAGAAAAATATTCAAATTCTTTCAGTACTTTGTAGTGGGTAATTGCAACCCGTCCTGATGCGGTTACTGTCATTTTTGTCGGATCTTTTTTACTGCGGTTAATAAAAGTTTCAACCGTTCCTTCTTTTACATCAAACTTTCCCCAGACCAGCGCCCAATAGATTCTGGAAATTGTTTTTTTGTCAAATTGTGTTCTCAGAGCGCGATGCGTTTTATCATTTTTGGCGATGACCAGAAGTCCTGATGTGTTTTTATCCAGGCGATGCACAATTCCCGGCCGGTCACTTTTACCTGACAAAGCAAGGTGGGTTGAATGGTGAATTAACGCGTTCACGAGGGTGTCGCCGGCGGTGCCTTTGCCGGGATGCACTGTCATTCCCGCTGGTTTATTGATGACAATGATGTTATTGTCTTCAAAGATGATTTCCAGAGGGATATCCGCCGGTGAGAGATCCGTACTCTCTTCATGAAATTCAATACTGATTTGATCGTTTTCCGAAAGTATATAACCGCTCTTAACTGTCTGGCCATTTACAAGAACATATCCGCTCTTAATAAGCTTTGACAGATGAGATCTTGATTCATCTACAAATTTTTCCGTAAGAAAATGATCCAGACGGATTCCGGAAAAATGAGATTCGATTTTTAGGTTTTTTATTTTAGCCATTTGAAGATTCAGAAATCGTTTTCTGATAAGATGTAACGGGATTTGGCAAAAAAAGCATATAGAACAATAGAAGAATCATACCGCCGGTTACCGCCATATCGGCAACATTAAAAACCGGCCAGCGATCCATGCCATAACCCTGAAACTGATAACTGAGCAAAGAAAACGGCGGAATATTAATATCAAAAAATTCAAAATCCATAAAATCTATTACTCTGCCGTAAATCACCCGGTCCACAAGGTTACCTATCGCGCCGGCTGATATAAAAGAGAGAGACAACTGTACGGGCCACCCTTCATTTCTGAAACGATAGAGATAATAGAAGACCAGACCTGCCGCAAAGAATGAGAGTCCCATAAAAACAACAGGGTTGCCTATGCGGACTCCAAACGCGATTCCCGGATTTTCAACATAAGTAAATCGAAAGAAATTACCGATAACCGGTATGGATTCTCCCAGATACATAGAAGTCTTCGTAATTAGTTTCGTAACCTGATCAAGGATAACAATGCAAATGATGGTAACAGCCATGAAAGTCAGGGAAATTTTTTTATACATTTTCTTCAATTTGCTTTCTTATCTTCTCTTCGATTCGGCAACTTTACAGTTAAAACAAATTGTTGTTGTCGGGACCGCTTCAAGTCTTTCCAGTCCTATCTCTTCACCACAGGAACGACAAATACCAAATGTTTTGTTTTCAATACGGGCGAGCGCGTCTTCAATTTGTTTTAAATACTTCTCATCTCTCGACGCGAATAAAAAGGCCTTCTCCCGTTCCATGGCATCAGTTCCCTGATCCGCCATGTGATACGAGTAAGATGAATGGTCACCGGATGCTTCCTTGGTCGTGGAATCAAGGACCACGTTTCGCAAATAATCAATATTTTTTGCGATCTCAACGCGTTTTTTTAAAAGCAAATCCTTGAAAAACTCAGTCTTCTTCTTGTCCATATTCACTTTCTCCTAATATATGGAAAGTCTAGTTTTTACTTAATCCAACTACAAAAGTTTCTTTATTAATAACAATTTCATTTTTGTATTCCGCGTTTATAGCTGAGAACTCAATTATATCCGCAAGAGTTTCATTGCAGATGTATTTTCTCTGATTCTTTATCGCGGCAGAGAGTTCTTCGGATACTGACCCGATCTCGATTTTAATATGATCGGTCACATCAAAACTGGCGTCTTTTCTCAAATTTTGAATCCGGTTAACAAACTCTCTGGCCAAACCTTCCTCAATCAGGTCTTCAGTCAGTACCGTATTCAGGGCCAATGTCAAATCCCTGTCATTATAGGTTACATACCCTTCTTTTGATTCTGAAAGTATTTCCACATCCTCGGTCTCGAGCCGGAATTCATGTCCGTCAATCAGTACATGCTCATATCCGTTATCCATAAAAGATTTTATCTGCGGCCGTTCAAAATTATTGATTGTTTCAGCCAGTCTGCCCATCAATTTTCCCGCCTTGGATCCAAGAGTTTTATAATTGGGTTTCGCCTTCAAATTTACAATTAATGACGCATCATCTATAAATCGCAGCTGCTTTACGTTTAGTTCTTCACAGATAATTGTCTGCATCGACATTATGTGATCTTTTTCAGATTTAGTCGCCGGTACAATGAGTATCTCGGAAAGAGGCTGACGTACTTTAATAAGCGCTTCATTTCTTAATGACCGCGCCGCGGTGACTATATTTTGCGCAAGATCCATTTTCTTTTCCAGGTCGCTGTCGATTGCTGATCGCATCTCATCGGTAACCTCGGGATAACGCGCGTGGTGTACGCTTGCCAGACTTTTATCCCTGTTCAGATTCATAAAAATCTCTTCGCTGATAAACGGCGCATAAGGGGCGATAAGTTTAGAAATTGTTATCAAAACTTCATAAAGCGTCTGATACGCGCTGAGTTTATCAGTGCCTTCATCCGATTTCCAAAACCGGCGCCTGTTTCTGCGGACATACCAGTTGGATACATCATCAATCACAAAATCCGATATTGCCCTGGCCGCTTTAGTAAGATCGAATTTATTGATATATTCCTCGACCTGATTTATGAGTGTATAAAGCTTCGAAATTATCCATCGGTCTATTTCCGGACGTTTTTCGATGCTTACCTGCGGAGCTTCAGGGTCAAACTGATCAATATTGGCATACAACAGGAAAAACGAGTACGTATTTATCAGTGTGTTAAAAAATTTTCTCTGAACTTCAGCCACACCATCAGTATCAAACTTTTTTGGAATCCATGGCGGAGAAACCGTCATCAAATACCAGCGTATAGGATCCGCTCCAAATTTTTGGATCATTTCTTCAGGGACAACGACGTTACCTTTGGATTTACTCATTTTTTGACCCGACTTATCAAGGATCAGTTCGTTTACAACGATATTTTTGAAAGCCGGTTTATCAAAAAGTAATGTTGAAATCGCTAAAAGCGAATAAAACCAGCCTCTCGTCTGATCTATTCCTTCACAAATAAAATCAGCCGGGAAATTCTTTTCAAAAATCTCTTTATTTTCAAACGGATAATGCCATTGAGCGATCGGCATGCTGCCCGAGTCGAACCAACAATCAATAACTTCCGGAACACGGTGCATCTCTTTACCGCATTTTTCGCATTTTATTTTAATATCATCCACATACGGTTTATGAAGATCAATCTTCTCTTTATCTTTCTCTTCCAGATTAACAGCCTTTTCAAAGAGCTCGTTAATCGACCCGATTGCTGTTTTATGTTCGCAATCATCACACACCCAGATATTCAGAGGTGTGCCCCAGTACCTGTCTCTCGAGAGGCTCCAGTCCACATTATTTTTCAACCATTCACCAAAACGCCCTTCCCCCACTTCCTTCGGATACCAACTGATTTTATCGTTATTTTCCAGAAGGTTTTCTTTGAACTTCGAAGTTTCTATATACCAGGATTCACGCGCATAATATAAAAGCGGTGACTGACAGCGCCAGCAATGGGGATAGCTATGCTCTATTTTTAATTTTTTGACTAATATTCCATTACCTCTGAGATCGCTTATAATTTTTTCGTCTGCATCCTTTACGAAAATTCCGGCATAATCGGTCACTTCAGGCGTGAATCGCCCCTGGGCATTGACCGGTCTAACCACCGGAAGATCGTATCTCCTCCCGAACTGATAATCATCTTCGCCAAAGGCGGGGGCAATATGCACAATGCCCGTGCCGTCTTCGGTTGTCACAAAATCAGCAAGACCGACATAGAACGCTTTCTTTTCAACAGGAACAAAACTGAAAATCTGTTTATAATTTTTTCCTTCCAGTTCTGATCCTTTGAAAGATTTCAGAATCTTATATGAATCGGCTTCAAACAAATCGCCGATTCTCGCTTCGGCCATGATGTATTTTTCATCAGCGTGCTCAAGCAATACATAATCCACATCCGGATTTACGGCCAGGGCCACATTTGATATCAGTGTCCAGGGAGTTGTTGTCCAAACCAGAAAATACGTACCCGGTTCATCTTTTAGCTCCACCCGCACATAAATAGAAGGATCTTTGATCTCCTTGTAACCCTGAGATACCTCATGACTGCTTAACGGCGTTTCGCAACGCGGGCAGTAAGGTAAAATTTTAAAGCCCTGATAAATCAGATTCTTCTTCCAAAATTCATTTAAAATCCACCAGACGGATTCGATATAATCATTTTCGAAAGTGATATACGGATCATCCAGATCCAGCCAGTATCCGATTCTCTCAGTGAGCGAATCCCAGTCATTTTTATAATTAAAAACGCTGTGACGGCACATATTATTGAATTTTTCGACACCGTATTCTTCTATTTGCTCTTTACCGTTGATTTTCAGCAGTTTTTCAACTTCAATTTCCACCGGAAGCCCGTGAGTATCCCATCCGGCTTTACGGTTAACATAGAAACCTTTCATCGTTTTGTGCCGGCAGACGATATCTTTTACCGTACGTGCCATCACATGATGTATTCCCGGTCGTCCATTCGCCGTCGGCGGACCCTCAAAGAAAACAAAATTGGGTCCATCTTCGTTCTTCTCCAGACTCTTTTTGAATATATTTTCCTTCTTCCAATACTCTAAAATCTTTTCTTCAAGTTCGGGTATGCTTGCTTTGCTCGAAAATTCATTAAACATTCTTGTACCTGTATACTTTTTACATTTATTTTAATTATTAATATGGCCTGGATCTACGCCAGCTCCAGGCGCCTGACTACTTCTTTCATCAAAAAGGTTAGTTTTGGTTCCGCTCCATTAGCGGCTTTTATAATCTCTTCAAGATCAACGGGCTGCAGAGAATCAGGAAAACATTCATCTGTAATTACAGAAATACCAAGAACATCCATCCCCATATGAACGGCAACTATATCTTCCGGGACCGTTGACATACCGACAACATCCGCGCCAATGGCTCTCAGGAACCGGTATTCCGCGCGGGTTTCCAGATTAGGTCCGGTAACTGCCACATAAACGCCTTTCTGGAGCTTCATTTTGTTCTCCAGGGCAATCATCTCCGCGAGAGCGATGAGCTTTTTTGAATAGGGTTCGGACATATCCGGAAATCTCGGACCGAATTCATCCATATTCGGACCCATCAGCGGATTTGTTCCCAACAGATTGATATGGTCATCCATCAGCATCAAATCCTCTTTACGATATTGCGGATTCATTCCCCCACAGGCATTCGAAATCAGCAGCGTTCTGATTCCCAATTTATGCATCACCCGGACAGGGAACGTGATTTGTGTCATAGAGTAGCCTTCGTAATAGTGAAAGCGTCCCTGCATAGCCAGAATCTGCTTACCGCCGAGAGACCCGAGAATCAGCTTGCCCTCATGGCTCTCAACAGTTGAAACCGGAAAATGAGGAATATCATGATAAGGAATCTCATCAATTATATCGATCTCCTTAACCAATCCGCCAAGACCGGTGCCTAAAATAATCCCAATCTGAGGAGAAACTTTGCTGTGTTTCCTGATATAAGATTCTGCTTCCGCGATCTGCTTACGATATACATCAATATCAAATTCCATCTTATTCTTTTCCTTTTTCTTCAAGTCTCTTTAAAAGCTCTTCCTTCTGCTTCTGCTGCTCTTTCAGCTTGTTTTTTTCATCATTAATCAGTCGGGCTCTCTTTTCTTTGCTTATTTCATAACGAAATTTTTGAGCTTCATAAACAGCGTCTTCAAACGCTCTTTTTGATCCAAGTTTACCGAAATAATAGGCGCCCGTGATTCCAAAAACCGCCATCGGGACAGGCATTTTTATATCAACGTCCGAAGCAATTAACGAGATACCCACACCGGTCCCAAGCGCCGTTCCAAGGATGAATCCACCCGCGGCGTAGGAAAAAATACGGTTAGAACGTTCATATTCCTTAACCGTGGATAGTGGTATCGCGTAAGCTTCAAAATCATATATCTGATCGGATTTTTCAATTTTACTGATCTTTTCATAGCCCAGTGTTTCTTTACTATGGGACCCGGAATCAACATAGATAAGCTTGCTGCCATCGCGCTTAAGAATAATTCCTTCCCTCGTCGTGCCATCCTGTAAAGATATTTTGGCGGATGTCAGTGATTTTGGATTTTCGCGATTGACACTTTTACTACCTGCGCATCCGGTTAAAACAATTACAATTATGACGCTAAACACCCAGATTATTAGCTTCTTCATTGCCATTCCCTATTTTAAAAACTCATCGATATCAATATTATCGCCAAATATATCTTTAAAAAAATCTCCACCCTTTTCTTTGTCTTTTTTCTCTTTGTCTTTCTCCGGATTTTCTGTTTTTTTAGGCTCTGGATCTGTTGCCGTAGGTGGATTATTTTTTGGTCTTTCAGTGCTCACCGGAGGTGTGGTTTTCTCTTTTTCCCGAACTGGAGGCGCCGGTTTTCGTGATTTATCTTTTAGCTTTGAACGGTCAAGGTCATCCAACTCCAGTACTTCAAGAAGTTCTATCTCTGAAGAGAGCAGATGCCGCAATCGTGAAATCAGTGATCCCTTCTGATTCTTAAGCTGGATGATTTCATCCCGCATCTTGTTTACTTCTATGCGCGCTGTTTCAATCATCTGTGTCGCCGCGAGTTCAGCCTCTTTTTTTACCAGGCTGGCTTCTTTTTGAGAATTCTCTTTTGACTGTTGTGTCGTTTCCTGCACGTTATACAGCGTCTGTTTTAGCGTTTTTTCGACTTCTTTAAAATTCTTTAATTCCATTTCAAGTGAAGTGATATGTTTACCGAGACGTTCATTCTCATGAAGAACAGCTTCATATTCATTCGCCACCAATTCGAGAAAGGTTTCCACTTCAACAGAATCGTAGCCTCTTAATCCTTTTTTAAATTCCTGTTTGCGGATTTCAATTGGTGTTAACTTCAATTTGCCTCCCATCTCGCCTGTGGGTGATAGCTATTGCTGAACGCAGGCAACCGTTTTGTTATAGTCCTTGAGTTGTGTAAAGAAAACAAAAGATGTAATTCTAAAAACAACACATTCTTCGGGCCTACCGGAAATCCTGTCAATCTGATTATCATATTCACAGATTTCCGAAGCAATTTTAAACTTTAAATAGTTGGGAAAATTACATAATACTCATCAATTATGCAACTGCCATAAGAACGTACTTATATAAATTTACACGATTTAAAATAATGGGTTAATCCCGCATTTTATCGGCATCTGCTCAAAATCATTCCTGAAAACCTATATTTTTCGTTTTTGGATCTACTACATGCATTTTGATTTCACCAAATTGTGATTCAAACTTTTTTAAATTTTCTTCCAGAGCGCGAACCAGAGATTTTGCGTGCTGCGGGGCCATAATGATCCGAGAGTAAACCTTTGCTTTTGGTTTTCCGGGTACTATCCTGGTAAAATCGAAAATAAACTCCGCGGGAGAATGACTTATCACTACAAGGTTACTGTAAATCCCCTCGGCTTCTGAATCACCCAGTTCAATATTAATCTGTTTTTGCTGAGAAGCAGACATTTTTCTCCCTTCAAGGTTTTAGTTCTTTATTCATTTAGTAATTATGGTTACATTCCATCTGGAAATATTATTAGTTTTAAAATTTATACAAATTGAAAATTTATGTCAAGCGAAGGTCCTGAACCGAATGGGTAAAATTTCTGAAGACAAAATTGATGAAATCCGAACTTCAATCAATATCGTACATTACATATCACAATTTGTTAATCTCAAAAAGACCGGTGTGAATCATAAAGGTCTGTGTCCTTTTCATCAGGAAAAAACACCTTCTTTTACTGTCAATCCGGAAAAACAAATATTTCATTGTTTCGGCTGTGGAAAAGGCGGAAATATTTACACCTTCATTATGGATTATGAGAAACTAAACTTCCCGGACGCCATCAGGAAGGCAGCCGATTTCGCCGGGATTTCAATGCCGGCTGATGAGTATGATAAGGAAGAGACCACCTTATTCCAACAGCTTTTTATGATCAACCGGATCACATCGGAATATTTCATCCGTAAACTAAACTCCCCCGCAAACAAAAAAATTCTGGATTATTTCCTGAATCGTAAAATTTCACCGGAAACCATCCGGGATTTCGGTCTTGGTTACGCGCCCGATTCTTTTAACCAAACTCTTAACGAGCTCAAAAAAAACAAACTTGATCTAAAGCAGGCATCAGAGTTAGGTCTTATTCAGAAAAAAGATTCGGGCAACGATTATTATGATAAATTTCGCCACCGGATCATATTTCCATTTTACAATTTAAGCGGAAAAGTCATCGGTTTTGGAGGCAGGAAGCTCAAAGAGGAACAACAGCCGAAATATCTCAACAGTCCCGAGAGCCCGATTTATAAAAAGAGCGAGCTTCTTTATGGATTACATCAGGCTATCACCAGTATCCGGCAAAATGGATTTGTCATACTTGTAGAGGGCTATTTTGATCTGTTAAGGCTGGTTGATTCAGGTATAAAGAACGTGGTCGCAAGCAGCGGAACAGCATTAGCGCCGCAACAGGCAAAATTAATTCGCCGCTACTGCCGGGAAGTTTATATCGCTTATGACGGAGATGAAGCCGGTGTAAAAGCGGCCATCAGAAACGCGAACATCATTGAGGCCGAGGATCTGAATTCGTACATTATCCCTTTGCCAAAATCAGAAGATCCGGATACTTTTATTCTAAAATACGGACAGAAAGAATTTGAAAATTTATTAAAAAAGAAAACTCTTCCCATAGAGTTTCAGATAAATTCATTTTTTAATGCCAATCCGGATCCATCTCTTGAACAAAAAGACATATTTATTCAATCGGTTCTGCAAAATTTAAGCGCAATTACCAATCAGATTAAGGTTGGCTTATATCTGCATCAGATATCCGACAGGCTCGATATTAATGAAAATTTACTGGTTGGACAGCTCAACAGACTGAAACGGGAAGGACAAAAATATAAAAAAGACGAGGCCGCTCCCGCTCCCAAAAAGAAAACCCGTGTCCACAGAGGAATCTATAAAGCTGAAGAAGGCCTGATAGGGCTGCTTTTGACCGGTTCAGAAGATTCAAAAAATTATATTATCGCGCAATCAACGCGTGAAATGTTCGAAAATGACGAATTCATCCTGCTTTTTGATCATATTATGAACGAATTGGAGGAACATGGCGCCATTGATATCACAAAACTGCTTGATTCTATAGACGACCTTGAAATCCGGGAACTGACATCAAAACTTGTTGTAAGTGAATTGCCGGACAGTTCTAAATTTATTGCCGACTGCCTCTATCAGTTAAAAAAATGGCAGCTGGAGAAAAAAGCCGCCGAATTTAGCACTCTGATTAAAGTCGAGGCAAATTCTGACGAATCAGTGTTACACTATACAAGAGAATTAACGCTTGTGAGAAAAGAGATTGCCGAACTGGAGCATCAACGTAAATTAGCTTCTAAATTCTAGTGTGAGACATGTCACAACAATGTGAAACTTGCGGCTCTATACTGTACCAATGAAATTTAAGATTTACGGTATCTCTTTTTAATTCATTGTACTCAATGATTCTGAAATAAATGCATCAGGGAGAATTAACTTGATGACAGAGATATTAATAATTGACGACAGTGAAATTCAAATTAAAAATATTGTTCGTCTTTTTACATCATCGGGTATCACTTCCCGCTTTTTAAGCGACCCAACAGTGGCGATTAATTCAATTCTAAATGATCCTCCGAAGGTCATTCTTCTGGATATTATGATGCCCGGAATAGATGGTTTGACCTTGTTAAGGAAAATAAAAGAGACCCCGGAGATTGCCACGATTCCCGTTATTATACTGTCTGGGAAAAATTTCCCGCCCGAGAAAAAAAAGGCTATTGGGTTAGGCGCTGAAACCTACCTTACTAAACCTGTGAAAAACGAAACTTTAATAAATGAGGTTAGAACCTTTTTATAGAGGTTTTTTGATGACAAGTTTAAAATTTTGGGGTGTACGCGGTTCGATCCCGACACCCGGTCCTGATACGGTCAGATATGGCGGGAATACGGCCTGTATCGAATTAAGACACAAAGACAAGTTAGTGATACTTGACGGGGGTTCAGGCCTGCGAGCCCTGGGAAATGAACTCATGAAATCAAAATCAAGTATCACAGCAAATATATTTATCAGTCATATGCATTGGGATCATATTCAGGGAATACCCTTTTTCACACCGGCTTATATACCGGGCAATCATTTTGTTTTTTACGGCGCCGAGGATTCTGATAAAAGTCTGGCCGATATTATTGCCGGACAAATGGATCCCACATATTTTCCGATTGAACTAAGTGATATGGGCGCGAAGCTGGAGTTTCAGCGGCTGTACGAAGGTGACTACATAATAGACGGGATAGAAATTCAGACAATTTACGTCAATCATCCGGGCAACGCGTTGGGGTATAAATTTACTTTGGGAACAAAAAAAATCGTTTATATCAGTGATAATGAACCTTTGCCGGAAGCGAACAACAATGAATTAACAGCATTGGAGCCTGGTTCATTTATCACGGATGACGGAAAAAATAAGCTGATTAAATTTATAAAAGACGCATCAATTTTAATCCATGACGCGCAATACACACCGGAAGAGTATAGTAAACATGTAACGTGGGGACATTCTCCGTACGATTATACCGTAAAACTAGCCATTGAAGCGGGAGTCAAAAAACTAATTCTGTTTCACCATGATCCGCAGCATAATGATGACTTTATTGATAATATGCTCATGAATGCCCAAAAACTGGCCCTCGAATTAAAGGGCGACATCGAAATATTGGCCGCGCGGGAAGGACTGAGCGTTACGTGTTAAATTACTGATGCGCCTCCAGCCAATTGTTGCCGACACCAGTATCCACTATTATCGGGACAGATAATTTTATGGTGTTTTCCATAATTGATTTGATTTTTTTACTGAAATCATCGACAACGGAATTAGCAACATCAAAAACAAGCTCATCATGTACCTGAAGAATCATTCTCGCGTCAATTTTTTCTATTTTCAGATATTCATGGATGTCAATCATCGCTTTTTTAATCAAATCAGCGGCCGATCCCTGAATCGGTGTGTTTATGGCGGTTCTTTCCGCGAATTCTCTGACCTGTCGGTTCGTACTCTTAATTTCAGGTAAATATCTTCTGCGATGCATGATGGTTTCAACATATCCGCTCTCTGATGCCCGGGCTATGCATTGTCGCATAAATGCCTGAATACCGGGATAAGTCGCGAAATAGC
Source organism: Calditrichaceae bacterium (assembly GCA_050173015.1). Taxonomy (GTDB): domain Bacteria; phylum Calditrichota; class Calditrichia; order Calditrichales; family JBFXGD01; genus JBFXGD01. Next base: position 49,380 of record JBFXLE010000002.1, on the reverse strand, counting down.
CGTAAATGAAATCTTTCGCCTCTCCGTTACTTATTTTAAGGCGATTTGCGAGTCCGTATTCATTCATACCATACATAATACCGAAATTGATTTCTTTCGCTTTTCTTCGGTGATCCGGCATAACATCGGCAATCGGAATATCAAAAATTAACGCCGCTGTGGAAGCATGAATATCCGCTTTATTCTTAAAACTTTCTATCATCGTTTCATCTTTTGATAAATGCGCCATTATTCTGAGTTCAATCTGCGAATAGTCCGCACTCAGGATTGAGCGATCCTGTGAAGAGGCTATAAACGCTTTACGGATTTCCCTTCCAAGCTCCGTTCTTATGGGGATATTTTGTAAATTCGGGTTACTGCTCGAAAGTCTTCCTGTCGCCGCGACTGTCTGATTGAATGAAGTATGTACTTTTCCGCTTTTCGGATGAATTAATTTCGGGAGCGCGTCGATGTATGTGCTTTTTAGTTTTGTTAATTTACGATAATTCAGAATCTTCTCGATCAACGGATGCTCACTATATTTTTCAAGAACATTTTCAGATGTTGAATACTGCCCTGTTTTGGTCTTCTGCGGTTTTCGGGAACCTGACTCAGTTTGAATCATGAGCTTCTCAAACATGATCAATCCCAGCTGCTGCGGGGAATTGATGTTGAATTTTTCACCCGCGATCTCATAAATTTTATCTTCCGTGATGCTGAGTTCTCTTCCCAGCTCTACGGACATTTTATCGAGAAATTCCTTATCAAGTTTAACCCCGTTTCTTTCTATCTTCATTAAAACAGGGACCAGAGGCATTTCCAGTTCATGAAACAGCTTATCCTGGTTGTTTTTATGGAGGATGGGGGCAAATATATTTCTTAACTTTAATGTGATATCCGCGTCCTCAGCGGCATAATCCGCGACTTTTTCGGCAGGTATATCTGTCATAAGTTTTTGATTCTTACCGGTTCCGATCAATTCTTCTATATGAATAGTCTGGTAATTGAGATGATATTCGGCCATTTTATCAAGATTATGCTGTCTTCCGGATGGATCGATAAGATATGATGCTATCATCGTATCAAAATATATTCCTTCGACCGGAATACCGTTTTCCTCCATGATACTGGCGTCATATTTAATATTCTGACCTGATTTCCTGATTTTTTTGTCCGTAAAAATTGGCCATAACGTCTCAATAACCATATTTTTATCAAGCATAATATCCGGATGCTTCAGAGGAATGTAATAAGCTTCGTTCTCCTTCCAGGCGATTGCAATTCCCGCTATTTCAGCATCGAGGAAATTGAGTGAACTTGTTTCAAGATCAAATACAAATTCCTTTTGCTTTGATAGTTCGCCTATCAGTTTGATAAATTTATCATCCGTATCAATCAGATGATATTTGACCGGGAGATCTTTCTGTTTACTGAATAATTCCGCCTGCCCCGTACCCGATTTCTGCGCGATTTTAAGCATTCTGTCATACAGTCGTCTGAATTCCAGCTCTTTAAGTAATTTATCGGCGACTTCCATATCCCATATTTTAAATTCGAGATCCTTCAAATCAACATTCAGAGGTGTATTCAGATCAATTGTCGCGAGTTTTCTGGATAAGGATGTCTGTTCCTTAAATTCAATGAGATTTTTTTTGACCACACCTTCTTTTAGTTTCTCAATCCCGTCATAGATTCCGTCAATGCTCCCATAATCCATCAGCAGTTGTGTCGCTGTTTTGGGTCCTACCTTTGGAATGCCCGGAATATTATCAGAAGTGTCACCGATCAGCGCGAGCCAGTCAACAATCTGCCCGGGCTTAATCCCGAATTTCTTTTGTATCTCAGAAGAGCCCATAATTTCCGCTGGCTGGCCTGTTTTACCTGGTAAATATAGAAAAATATGTTTGTTCACAAGCTGAGCCATATCCTTGTCGCCTGAAAAAATGAACACATCCAATTCAGGCGATGCAAAGCGATGCGCGAGCGTTCCTATGATGTCATCCGCTTCATATCCATCTTTCTCGAGAAGGATAAACTCAAATGATTTCAGAGTACTCACGAGCCGCGGATACTGATCAGCCATCTCCGCGGGCATTTTCTCACGTGTTGCCTTGTATGGCTCATAGATTTTATGTCTGAAGGTTGGTTCCTTAGTGTCGAAGATAACCGCGACGTAATCCGGATTCTCATCTTCAATCAACTTAATCATTGAATTTAAAAATCCGTATGTTGCTGAGGTATTTTCGCCTTTTGAATTAATAAGTGGGTTACGAATAAATGCGAAATAACTGCGGTAATATATCGCTGAACCATCTACAAGAAAAAGTTTCTTGCTCATATATCAAGCCTCTTTATCTCAAAGTGACTATTGTGACCCCGGCATCTCCTTCTCCCCATTTGCCCAGGCGGAATGATTTAATATTTTTCAATCCTGAAAGAAATTTATGCACCGCTTGACGCAGCGCTCCCGTGCCTTTTCCGTGAATCAGGCACACCTCATCCCACGAACTCAATACAGCGAGGTCCAGATAGGCTTCAATCTCACTGATGGCGTCTTCAGTCACCAGCCCTCTCAGATCCAGCTCATTTGGTATATTCGCGGAAACGCCGGACATACCCGAAGGCTGTCTCATCTGCTCCCGCGGTTGTTCATCTTTTACCTGCCCATGTTCATCAAGGATATCAATATCTGCCCAATTAACGGTTATTTTTACGCCGTCTCTGTTTATTTCAACTTCTTTTTTACCTTTAAAAATTTTGGAAACCACACCGGTGAAGCCGAATGATTTCGAACGTACTTTTTGCCCCGGAACCAGTTGTTCAATATTTAACGAAGATGAACCCTTTTTTTTACCCAAACCCGCGTCAATTTCCTTTTTCTTTCTTTCGATTGCCTCTTTCGCCTTTTTTATTACGGTACGGTCACCCTGGGATTCGCGGATTTCCCTTATAACCGCTTCTATCTCCTTATTCACATTGGCGAGGATCATTTTCGCTTCTTCGAGAGATTCTTTCTCCAATTTTTTACGATTTTTGGTGAAAGTCTCATTTTTTATACCATAAAGCTTGATCAAACCATTCAGTTCAGATTCTTTTATGCTAAGTTTCTCAGATAATTCCCGGTAATGTTGACTTTTTCTAACGACATCGGCCAAAAGCTGATCCAGTTTAAATGTCTCCTGCCCTGTAATCGAGACCGCTCTTTCAAGCATACTTTCATCGAGCCCCAGACGCCGGCAGATTTCGAAAGTATAACTGCTCCCGGGAATCCCCATTTCAAGTGAAAACAGGGGTGTCAAATGATTGCTGTCGAACTGCATAGCCGCGTTCCCGATGCCCTCCGTTTGACCGCCAAAGGATTTTAACTGATTCTGATGGGTCGTCACGATGGTGATAATACCCCTACGGTTTAGTTTTTCAAGAATAGCAATCGCCAGGGCCGCTCCTCCCGATGGCTCGGTTCCGCTGCCTATTTCATCTATCAGGACAAGCGCCTTATCATCAACTTTATTCAAGATCTCGTTTAAATCCTTAATATGTGATGAAAAAGTGCTTAAATCCTGTTCAATTGACTGTTTATCACCTATGACGGTAAAAATCTGGCTACAGACCGGCATACGCGTTCCCTCATCCACAGGAATATGGAATCCGCTTTGAAACAGCAACTGCAAAAGACCGATCGTTTTTAGTGTGACGGTTTTGCCACCCGCGTTCGGTCCTGAAATAATCAGTTCGTTATTATCTTTACCGACCAGCAGATTCAGTGGAACGGTGTCATTCTGAATTTTTTTCAAAAGAACGGGGTGTTTGCCGTTTCTCAGGTCCCAGTAGAATTCATTATTTACTTCCGGAAAATTGGCATTAAACTCATTGGCGTACTTTGCCTTTGCCTGAAGCACATCTAAATCGGTAAGTATATTAAGATTTTTAATGAGATCGGTCTGTTCTTCACGAATTGAATTAGAAAGCCGTTTTAGAATTTTAATAATCTCTTTATTTTCATCCATAAAGAGTTTTTGAATCTGATTATTTAGATCAACCGCTTCCATGGGTTCCACAAAATATGTGGCTCCTGAACCGGACTGCCCATGGACAATTCCTTTGATTTTTGATACCGAATACTCTCTCACGGGAAGGACAAGCCGGCCCTCCCTTAGGGTAATATATTCTTCCTGTAGAAATTCCGAATTTTTTCGAATGATCCTTTGTAACCGGATATGCACTTCATTTTGAAGCTGATGAATCGCTTTTCTGATTGTTTTCAGTTCATTACTGGCATTATCATAAATCTGGCCGGATGGATCGATTGTAAATTTGAGCTGATTGAGCAGAGTCTTTTTTTCCGCCAGCCTGCCGACAATTTGTGTGAGCTCCGGATATTTATCTTTTAATTTGATAAAAAACGCGCTTATGTCAGCAACGATTTCCAAAAAACTCTGAATTTTAAGACAGTCTGCAATCTCCAGATAGCTTTCCGCCGGTTCAATCCGGTTCAGAAAAAGCCGTATATCCTCAAACTCCCATATGGGCAGCCCGCCATCCGCGAGATATATCTCCCGCATCTCACCGATCTGGATTAAAATTTTATTCAGCGTTACAGGATCCGTCAGCGGCTGACTATTGCTCAGACGGTTTCTGCCGGTTTCGGAAACACATTTTGATGAGATAAAATCAATGATTTTGTCATATTCGAGGGCTTGTTTAGCCTTTTCGAAGCCATATATTGTTGCCATATTTCTCTGATTAAAAATTGATTAATTTTTTTGCGGTTGAATCAGCCTGTCTAAAACCGTCAATGATCTGATCATATAATTTCTCATTACCGGGGATGAATGCAACAATAAAATTATAAATATTTGGCGCGAAATTTTTCACCGAACCGTAAACCATGCTGTTTTCTTTACCGATTGCATTTAATAAAGTATTTGAACCCGGTATAAATTCGATCATTATCAGAATGATACTTAAAACGAAAACGGTTTTCACAAACCCGAATACCCCGCCGGCTATTTTATTAACCGGTTGAAGTAATCCTAATGAGGCAAAACTGTTTAGAAGTTTACTTAAAAGTCTGACGGTGAGGTTCACGGCAAAAAAGAGGACAATAAAACCGATAATCCTTGCAGCGAATTCAGGGAGTGACGGAAATGAGACAAGCAAAAGCTGAACTGCCGGTTGAAGATAATATACAGCAATAAAAAACCCGAGGATGAGTGCAACCAGAGTCATTAACTCTGTAATTAGTCCTCTGAATAATCCCCGGATAGTAAATATTGCTATTGTGATGATAAGTGTGATGTCTAAATAGTTCATTATTCCTGAATTGAGAGCAGTTTCCTTACAAGATTCTGTACAATTTTTCCGTCAGCCGCGCCTTTTAGCCTGTTCATCGCCAGCCCCATTACTTTTCCCATATCTTTGACTGAGACAGCGCCGGATTCAGCGATGATGCTGGTTAAAATCTCTTCGATTTTATCTTCTGATAGTTGTTCGGGAAGATATTTTTCTATAATGCTTATTTCCTGAAGCTCTTTATCCGCAAGATCCTGACGGTTACCCTGCTTGTACATTTCGCTGGAATCTCTGCGTTTTTTCACCGCGCTTGAAAGAACTCTGATCACATCCTCATCAGTCAGTTCAGCTTTTAATCTGATCCGTTCATCCTTAATCTGCGCGAAGACAGTGCGCAAGGTAGAGAGTTCAAATTTTCGGCCTTCCTTCAAGGCAGTCTGCATATCCTTATGAATCTTCGCGTCAAGAGCCATTACTCATCCCGTTATATTATCGATTCATCTCAGCCATTAATTTACGCATCTTTCTTTTAGCCTGGTTCATTCTTCTTTTTCTCTGCTCACTAGGCTTTTCAAAATGCTGATGTTTTTTAATATCGGCCATCAATCCCGATTTTTCACAAGATTTTGTAAATCTTTTGAATGCTTTCTCAAATGGTTCATTATCACGGATTTTGACAGTAATCATAAATGGATCACACCTTTCTATTTATTAATATGAATATTTATCGGGATTTGTTAAAATTTCAATTTCATACTCTGCGGCTTGTTTCCAGCTACGGTCAGATGCCGCCATCTTATAATGCTGGATTGCTTTCTGAGTTTGACCGGTACCTTTATAAACTTCTGCTAAATTAAAATTCGCGCCAGCTTTTATCGTGCTGCTTTTCGACAAATCTACCGCTGTATTGAGCGCTTCTTCTGCCTGATTATACTTTTTCATCGCCAGATATACAACACCCAGCCTGTAATAATAATCACCCTGTTTAATTCTTTTCTTTTCGGATTTGATCGCATTTTCAAAGGCTCCAACCGCCTTGTCAAATTCTCTGAGGTTTTGATAGGCTAATCCAAGCACATTATATCCAAGTGAATACTCCGGATCTGCTTTCACCGCTTTTTCCAGATATCTCACCGCGTCTCTGTTTTCCTTCTGATCATACAGTATTTTTCCGAGTCCAAAATTTGCTTCACTGGAATTTTCATTAAATGCCAGAACAGCTTTATAAGTGTTCATCGCGTCAGCGTCTTTTTGTAAAGCAGACTGAAGATATGCAAGCGCGATGTATGCCTTTTCAAATTGGCTGTCTAATTTGATCGCTTGTCTGTAGGAATTTTCAGATTTATCATACTGACCGGTTTTTTTATAAGCGTAACCGAGCATGTAATAAGCCTGAGGAAAATTATTATCTGCTTTTATCGCTTCAAGATATTTACTGATCGCTTCATTGTACTTTTGTTTTTTTACAAAGTTATTGCCTTCATTATAAGCCTGCCCGGCCGCAGGGTCTTTTTCAACTGTCGACTGGCCAAACACCAGCTGTACACTTAATAACATTAAAACGATAAGAAAAAAACTTCTTTTCACCAAACCAACCTCCCGGCTTTATTAAGATATTTTACTTCCGGACGCAATAATGCGCACTAAAAGTGTTCAATATAATAATTAATTATTATCGTATCAAGTATGTATTTTCCGAGAATTTGAAAGATATAACTAAAAATGCTGTTTTTTTGTTTCCAAAAAGCGGCATATATCAAAAATGAGGCTACAATTCTTCCATTTTCTTTTTAATATTTTCTTCGATTTCAAACATGGCATTAGGAATATTGACGTAATTTGTCGTGCGTATTTCCATTGAATTAATGAAATTCTCCAGCTCCTGCAGCACAAATGTGATCTTTTGTGTTTCCTTAATACTTATTTTTGACAACTTTTTTGAACGTTTAATATTCATGGGATCCTGTTCTGAGAGCTGCGCGTAACCGTATATCGTTGTCGTGGCGTTATTTATATAATGAGCAAGCGTGGCAAGAACCTGACGGAGCGTTTCAATTTTTGTCAACATCTCATCCTTTTCCTTCCGCTGCTCCTCCAGCAGTTTCCGGTTTACATATTCTTCATAGACTCTTTGCACCTTCGTCGGTAGCAAAGTTATATTTTCTGCTGATTTGATTAAAAAATCATTCGCTCCGTTCTTCAATGTTTCAATCGCCGTCGTAAGTTCCCCGTCACCTGTAATTACAATAATCGGTATATCAGTCTGCTTACGTATGATTTTTGTTAATTCATCGCCGGACGCGTCCGGCAAATTGAAATCGAGCAGAATGACATCCTTTTCAAGCAGATTTACACCATCCATCTGTTTTTTTGAAGAAACAATTTCAATATCGCATGAGAGCTCATCCCGCAGGATATCTCCCTCAAGAAAGGCATGATCTTCATCATCTTCAACAATCAAAATTCTGTATTTGTCCATCCGTGAGTCAGCCCTATTTTATTCAAAATATTCATATTCGGTTGAAATCTAACTTCCTTAAGCTAATAAAAAATGTGCTGCCTGCGCCGGGAGAACTTTCAAGCCACATCCTTCCGGCAAGCTTCTCAACCATATTTTTAACAAGTGTTAATCCCAAACCCGTTCCAAACGAGGCGGAAGGATAAAATGCCGGGAGTTTTTTATAACTTTGAAAAATATCCTGTTGTTTGTTGAGGGGAATACCAACTCCGTTATCTGAGATTGCAAAAATAAATTCCTCTGAATTTTGCGTAAAAGAGATATCTATTTGATTATTTTCATGGTTTTCCGGAAAATATTTACATGCGTTATCTATTAAATTTAAAAATATATGTTTGACAAGATGGTAGTTTGAAAAAATCACCGGTAATTTTTGATTAATATGAATAACCACATGTTTTTTATCAAATTCAAACTGCAAATCATCTTTAATTGACTCCACAAGCATGTTCATATCTATTTCCGCGGCGGGACTGTGCTGCTCTAATGTTTTAAAACTGATTAGTATATCCTTGATCATCTGCATTTCTTTTTCCATGTTTCTGCGGATTCTTTCAAGACGATCCATAATATCCGGTTCAAGCTGACCGTTATATTTACGATGGATTGAATCCAGCAGCCCCACCACATTCCTGAGCGGAGCGTTTAAGTCATGTGAAACCAGTTTTAACATATTGTCTTTTTCACGAATCGACTCAGCCAGCAATTTATTTGTCGTTTCGAGCTCAGTGGTACGTAAACGCACTTTTTTCTCGAGGGTTGCCAAGACATCAAAATTCTCCGCGCTAAAGGCAATGGTATTCGCCAGCAGAACCATTTTCTCCAAATCCTGATCGGATATTCTTTTATTCTCACCCAGATACCCTACCACTATTGCTCCATGCCTCTGTGTGGAGGTGGAAACAGGAATAAAGGCAAAGGTCCCCTTAAGATTAAATTTATCGAGAATGCTCTGAAAAGGTGGCGTGGATGATATAAATTTATTTGACTGATTTATTTCAATAAATTCTTTTGTATTCTCCGGGATAATATAACCCACAAACTCTTTGGCCAGTTTATCATTGATGAGAGTAAGGCCTTTGATTTGTGAACTGTAATAGCGTAAGGAGTTCCCCTCCCGAATAAAGAAAAAACTAATGTGATATCCGAAACTTTCAGTAATATCCTGATTAATTCGTGAAAAAATTGAAAATTTGGATTTTGTTTTTTTTAGTTCTATGGATAAGTGCACCAGTCCGGACATAATTTCAATTTCACGATCGAGCGCGTCCTGGATCATCCGCTCCTTTTTATGCGCAAGGTCCAGGAGGTTGGGCATATCTTCTTTAAACTGTCTCAATTCGGCAATCTGCCCCGACAATTCTGATATATTCCCGCTGATTTCCCTGAATTCCTTTGATTCACTTATAATCTTATCCGATTTTACCTGTCCCGCCGAAAGCAGTTTAGTAATGTTTAATAGCTTTCTTGTTGGATTTGTGACAATTCGGTTCAAAAAATGAATCAACAAACTCGAGGCAAACATTGTTAATAAAAAGAATACTATCGTTGCGTAGATCGCGCTGTCTTTTTCAAGTCCTGCCTTTTCAGGCGCCAGTCCGGCGTAGATTTTTATAGTGGTCTGCTCTGCCCCGCGACGATTGCATTCGGAGATCAGCACAAAAACAGGCTCACCGTTAATATTGTGAACCTGTCCCGGATCAAGAGATTCAATGACATCCATCCTCATCGAATCGGCGGGATAAAATACGGTGCGGTCATCAAATTTTACACATGCATATCGTATTCCCGGGTAGTGTTCAAGAAAACTCACTAATTCCTCAGAAAATGTCTGATCGCTTTCATTTTCATTTATAACAGCCGAAGTGATGAATTTTACATGTTTTTCGAATTCATTCTGCATATTGCTCAGGGAATTGAGATAAACAAGTCTGGGATAAAACAGTATTACGATAAGATTCACAAGAATCAACATTGTAAGGATGTAAAGAATATATTTCGTTCTTACAGACTGCTTTGAAATATTCAAAATTGCCTTTATCGATAAATTTTGAACTCACTTTATAAAATGTTTCGGCAATTTCGGGCATAAATTGAGTTTGTTTTGTGTTTATGAATTATAATTAGCCATTGATTCGCGATTATTAAAGAAATTGCAGATTTTTTCTTGTTCAACTAATTTATATTGGCATTGACTTCTTATAGGATGACTCATATCTTTTGAATGATGACGAAGTTTTTGTCACTGTGACACCCTTTATTTAATAAGGAATCGTCATGAAGATTTTCGTAAAAAAGGAGTATGACGGTTACTTTTATGTAGCATCCTGTATCAACTTGCCGGGGTGTTATGTACAGTCTAAATATCTTGATGATATAATGGAGAAACTCCGTAAGGCAATCGATTTATACAAACAAAATTATAAAGATCGGTTGCAGAGCCTGCCAGAGGAAAACGAGGGACCTGTATTGGACAAGGAAATCAGATTTAAAGAGATCTCATCCAAACAACTTGAAAAAATTTTACAAAGATATCGATATCATACGGAATACTCAGATGATGATTCAATCCTTTTGATGAATTCCGGTTATCCGTTTAACAGAGTACATCTGCCTCAAACAGAAATCCTTTCACCTTTGATCGTAGCAAAGATTTTTGGAAAAGAAAACACGATCTATTTAGGGGAAAAGGATATTTCGTTCAACTCAACCGCGTAAAAATCTAAAAATCATCGGTCAAGCTTAAATTTTTCACCCAGATATAATTTTCTTGCTTCTTCGTCTTCGGCCAGAAAATCAGCAGTCCCTTCTTTTAATATTCTTCCTTCAAACAAGAGGTAAGCCCTGTCGGTAATCGAAAGTGTTTCATGGACATTATGGTCGGTAATAAGAACACCGATACCTCGCTCTTTCAAGCTGTGTACGATATTTTGTATATCTTCAACAGCGATGGGATCTACTCCGGCAAACGGTTCATCGAGCAGGATAAATTTCGGATTTGTTACCAATGTGCGGGCAATTTCTGTTCGACGGCGCTCACCGCCGGAAAGATGATACCCTCTGCTTTTTGCGATATGGGTGATATTTAATTCATTTAAAAATTGTTCGCACTTCTGTTTCCGTTCTTTTTTGGGCATGCCAAGCATCTGCATAATGGCAAGCAGATTTTCTTCCACAGTCAGCTTTCTAAAAATAGACGCTTCCTGTGGCAAATAGGCCACTCCTCTCCTGGCGCGGCGATACATAGGCAAACCGGTAATATCTTTATCATTGATTAATATTTGACCGCTGTTCGGTTTGATCATACCCGTGATCATATAAAATGTTGTCGTTTTACCTGCCCCGTTGGGCCCAAGTAAACCGACTATTTCACCCTGTCTTACAAATATTGATACTTCATTGACCACGTGTCTCTTTGAATAAATTTTTACGAGGTCTTGCCCTCTGAGTATCAGCCCGTTTTCATCCTGGCTATTCAAATCCCATTTCTCCCTTATAATTTTCCGGATAAAATATGCCTTCTGATCCGCCGATTATATTAATGCTGTCAAGTTCACCATTTTTAAAATGTATGAAAATGCTGTCTGAAGTCGCGAAATTGCTCCCCTGATCATTTTCTTTTTCTTTTAGATAATAAAGGCTGATCGCGTTATCACGGGCAATTATGGTTTTTGGTTTATCATTTTCAATTTGAAATTCGATACTTTTGCCCTTGAGTTCATTGTATCTCCCTTTAACCGAATCCGCCAGGCTTTTCGCGATTCCATCCCCATAAACATGGATATCACGGATTTTTAGTGAATCGAAATGCACTTTCATTTCAATCCCTGAGAGCTCATTATTCTCGTACCAGGCGATCGGTTTCAATTTCAGCCAACCGATATCCAGATCCGGATAATAAACCGCGGAGTCGCATCGCGCTTTTAATCCCCCCTGAAGAATAATTACACTGTCCTTTACAACGGCTCTCCTGTTATCTTCCACATCGAAATATTCGAGGCGTCTGCCTTTAATTATCAGCGTATCAGAAGAGGCGGTGTCTATTTTCATCAGCCGGGCATTTTGCTCAACCATCGAATATTTTTTATTCTGATCATATACGCCACGGTCTCCCCAAATCTGTACATTATTTGTCCGGTCGAGGATATATAAATTTTTTCTTCCCGACGCATCTTTATGCTCAAAGTTATAGGTGAAATATTCGGCATAGAGAGAATCATTTTCGCCGGTAATTTTCACTTTTCCTGTGCAGACGGCGAGTTTTGTTTCGGGGTAATAAACAATTTTATCCGCCCGAATTTTTCTCTGCCGGTTATCGATGAGAACGTTTCCTCTAAATTCCAGTTTTTCCTGTGTCTCATAAAAAACCGCCTCATCACAGAACATACTTAAGGTATCCTGAACAAAATGCACATTGCCGGATAGAATACGAAGCTGCTCGTTACCTATCTTTTTCCCTATATTTTTATCGGCATGAATTAGATCAAGCCTGTCATTTGACGCAAAAACAAGGGTAGATACGCATAGTAAGCTTAAAATATAGAAACGTTTCATTAACATTATTCAACCATAATCTTTTTACTGCTGCTGCCGCGTGAATTTATCAGTTCATAGTTACTAAAATCGGGATCCGAAATAAAACTGTCTCCGAATAATGTATCATCCTTAGTGGTTATCTTTACCGGTATTTGTGAAATAATTTTTTGAAGCTTATTGTCCCATTGAAGTGTATCTGTGTAAAGTGTCGCCCCTGAATCCGAGACAACCACCACATTCCCATATGCGTACATATCCTGCTTTACATCGTGAATCCATCCGCCGTCAGAATTAAGTACGGATGTGTGTTCACCGGTTGAATTATAAAAATCAACCTGTAATCCGTCTTCAAAATAAGTCATTTTTCTGGAGGAATATTTTTTTACATGGGCCGCTTTCAGATATCCTATTCTCATACCGTCTTTTGTTATTACAAGATTGGTATTCCAGGTCTCCTGATCCGGATACTCTTCGGTTGATATGGCGGTGTTATTTTCATCGCTTTCAGCAGAGCAGCTAATCATCACAGTTAAAAACATCATAAGTAAAATTTTTTTCACGCTGAGATCCCTTCCTGCATCAAATCATGCAGATGAACGACGCCGATCAGTTTTTTATCGGCATCTATAACAGGCATGGCGATCACCCGGAATTTTTCCATCTCACGATATGCCATAACCGCCAGATCTTCTCCATCAAGCGTTTTGGGATGACGGTTCATAACCTGAGTGACCGGTATATTAAAAAAATTCTCAGTTTTTTCAACGAGACGGTTTAGATCACCGGTGGTAATGACTCCGACCGGGTGCATCTCCCTGTCAACAACCGGACAAAGTCCCCTTTTATGCGCCATTTCCAGGATAGCTACACGCATCAGATCATCTTCAAAACAAAATGGCAAGTTTTGTTCCTTCTCCATGATATCCGATACACGTAACAGTAATTTCTTACCGAGCGTACCTCCCGGATGAAGAAGCGCGAAATCATCAGCCGAAAAGCCCCTTCTTTCCAGAAGAGCAATAGCCAGAGCGTCGCCCATTGCCAGGGTGACGGTAGTACTCGCTGTCGGCGCGAGATCGAGCGGACATGCCTCTTCCTTTACATTGATATCCAGAATTATCTCCGCATATCGCGCCAGGGTTGATGTTTTTTTTCCGGTAAACGCCACGACTGGCACATCTAATCTGCGAAAGGATGGCAGCAGGTGCAAAATTTCAGCGGTTTCCCCGCTTTTGGAAATGGCGATTACCACATCATTTTTATGCACCATGCCCAGGTCACCATGAATCCCCTCGGCAGGATGCAAAAAGTAGGACGTGGTTCCGGTACTCGCCAGCGTGGATGATATTTTTTTTCCGACTGCTCCGGATTTACCTATACCTGTAACGATCACCCGGCCGGTACTTTTGATGATTAACTCAACCGCGCGATCAAAATTTTCATCAATTCTGGATTCCAGAGCCGAGAGCGCTTCCGCTTCTATATTTATTACTTTTTTACCGATTTCAATATTAGTCAATTTATACCCGCCTTTCCCTGAATAATTGCCTCTATAAATACAAAGACTGAATCCGACCCCAGATTGGAAAATTGATTTCCCGCTTCTGCTTCAATTTTTAATTTTGTCTGTCCGATCATTTCAGCGGTGGACTTAAAACGCATGGTGTACATATTGTCCAATCTGTAACTTTGTTCCATAATCATATTGTTGTTTACAAACAATCTCACACCCGCCAGAGGATTATCATGAACCGCGGATGCGATGACCGTAACTGAATCGTACTGAACAATATAGCTTCCCGCTTTAGGAGAGAGAATGTTCACGATTGGATTTTCAGGACTTATCACATTAACATCCCTGCTTGCTTCCGCGCTTTTTTTCTCGTTCGAGACTTTTACCCTTATTGTGTACACATCCCCTTTCAGAGGCGCAATCCATCGAACCCGGGATGAATCGGACGGCTGAATAAACATGCCTCCCGCCGGCGATGACCATTGGTAAGTTAACGGTCCCGCCTCGGAATTTGTGGCGCTGACAGATGCGGTCAGTGTGTCGCCAATCGTCAGATTTCCCGCTGACAGCACAATACCTTCGTCTGAAATAATCGGAGCGTCATAGGGATCGATAATATCTTCAATCGTATCGCACCCGATAAAACTAAGGATGATTAAAGCCCCTGATAACAGAAAATATTTTCTCATGATCATAAATCTATCTTTAAAGCCTGATATATTGTCAATCCATCGTCGGAACTCAATGCGATTATGACGGCATCAGGTTTATTTATAAAATTTTGAACGATATCCTTTTCAATATAGGATCCGGCCTCAAGTCCCGCAATAGTAACCGGAAGTGAAATATCATCCACCACTCTTTTCAAATCATCTTCGCCGTAACTTTTAATCAGAATCATTTTCAGCATCATTTCGTCGGCTGATTGATATCCCAGCCGCGCTATTCTGCAATTCGCCCGAATACCGGAACCGTTGACATGCAGGTCAGATTCGATCGTATATTCATTTTTTTCAATGACAAGATTTCCGACAATTTTGCTTATTCTGTCTCTCGCCGCGGCACTACTTGATGCGCCCTGAATCCTGTTCTGATAACCGTTTATAAAAACATCGGGCACACCTATTGAACCGGGATCAGCAGCATCCACGTACTGCCGATAGAGTTGTTCGTTTTTTACATTATGATAGGGATCGGGATAAATTGTATCCGTCAGTGTTATATTTCGGTGATACTCGGCGATCACGACTCTGTTCCCGTAAATATTCTCAATTTCATCGAGGGCTTCGAGTGTGAATTCATTATATTGATAGGGATTATATGTATTCACAAACGCTTCTATGAGCACTACGGATTCCCGGTAACCTGAGCTGTTTTTGGGATCAAGCGGATTATCCCGCGGTAAATCATCACAGGAGAGCACCAGAAACCAGATGAGCATTGCTTTAGAAATGAATTTGAACACTAAACCTGACCTCATCTCTTTTACCAATAAACATTCCGGGACGCAATGATACCCCCCCCGGTTTTAAAGCCGTTATTTCATTCGCTGAACGATTTTTTAACCAGCAATAAAGTGATCCCGCCAAGGCGCCGCCGGTTAAAGAAGCGAATATATATGTCATCGTTCTGGCATTATCGGCTCTGTCATAGTATGTATCAAATTTTTCCAGCTTTTCCGTATCCCGGTATTTATCGCGATTATCCAGATACGTCAGATTAGCAAATACCGTCGCCGTACCCAAACCTGCCGCGGCTCCCAGAAAATACCAGGTAGGATAAGGCGCCAGAGAGATTTTCGCGATATAATTTCCCCTCCCGGTAAGCATATATCGGATATTATTTCCGAGAAGTTCTACCATTTCCTTTAGATGTTTTCGATCCGGCGCTTCCACAGTCTCCGAATTTATCTGACCGGTTTTTACGCGGATGATATCAGCGGTGATACGGTAAACTCCATCAATCTGGTGCATCGTTCCGGATATGATAAATTCAGCGCCTAGTAAATTACCCGCCTTCATGGCCTGAGATGTATCCATCAATCCGCTAAGATAAAGCGCCTGTTCTTCCAAAACAGATTCGAGTCTGGATCGGTCAAGTACAATAAGCTCATCTGAACGGGTGAGTTCAGACCTCAATAAATCCGGGACCGACCTTTCCCATGAATCCAGGATATACTCATCACTTTGATTTCTAAAATCCGTCACGGCAATATTGACCTGACTAAAACCCTGATTTTCGAACATGATTAAAAAGGCAAAAAGTACTAATAAATGAAGGTGCTTCATCATGATTCCAGTGATTTAATGAGCTTTTTCATTATTTTGTCAACTCTTCGATCAGAGCGTGCAACTTTTCCTGCCTCTTTAATATTTTATCGATAACTTCTCTTACCGCGCCGCGCCCGCCGGGAGCATCGGTTATGTAATCACAGGAGGCTTTAACCTCATCACGCGCGTTTGAGACAGCCACGCTAAAACCCACCCGATTCAGAATACTCAGATCAAGAATATCATCACCGATATAGCAAATTTCTTCATCTTTTAAATTGAACTGTTTTTTGATATCCATGTAAGGCCCTAATTTATCAAAACTTCCCTGTGAGATTATATCAAATTTCAATTCTTCCGCCCGGCGACGCACCAGCTCGGAATTTCTTCCCGTGATGATCCCTGTTTTCAGACCGCCCATCTTTGCGAGTGTGATGCCCATTCCGTCCTGCACATTGAAAATCTTAAGTTCGTCACCATTTGAAGTATAGATTATTCCGCCATCCGTCAATACTCCATCCACATCCATCAGGATCATCGTTATTTTAACCAATTTTGATTTCATCGGGTGCCTCTTACTTGTCTAAACGTGAAAATTACTTTAATGTTTTATCTTTTTCGAACTTATACTGTCCTACGGTCTATCCTCTCCGTGACCACCTTAAAAACAATCAGGAGTAAAAACGCGATGATGCCGATGGCGCTAAAGTAATACCAGATATAATGCGCTTTGTCATAGGCATGAACCAGTTGATCCGGAGACAATAAAGCCGGGTCGGGACAATAGGTGTCCAGCAAATATCCGCTCGCGATAAAACCGAAAAGCCACGCAAAAAACGTCGTAAGGTGCGAATATCCCATATACAGCCCTTCCTCTCCTTTTGGCGCCTGCCTTGACGCGTATTCAAGAAAGCGGGGCGAAAGGAAGCTTTCCGCGAGACCCTGGAGCGCGATGCCCACGATGAGCATGACCGTGATCGGATGAAGAGAAAAGAGGCCGAAAAACTCAACCGACTGACCGGTGACAGATTGCAGAACCGGACTCAAAGCAATTGACAGCGCGGAGAGAGGTATAATCAGCAAACCGATACCGATTGAACTCACAGGTTTTATCTTTCTTACAAGATGTGTTATCGGAACCACCAAAAGCACCACCACCAGCGGGTTGACATTTGCCAACCATTCCGGCGCCGCGTGTTCACCCACTAAACGGAGAGTGTACTTTGGCATTGTCGCGTAAAGCTGCCCCTGGATAGCCCAGAATCCCGCGACAATCAGGATGAGAGCCATAAAGCGGACATTTTTTATCACCTTCAACAAACCGTCGAGTGATTCCCGCAGACTTTTTCCTTTTCCTGTTGTATCGATGTCTTTATAATATAACGCCACAATGATCAATGCGATAAAAGCCATAGCAGCCGCGTAATAATTGATATATTCCAATCCCAATTCCGTTCGTAAAGGTTTTGCGATGGTTTTACCGGAAAAGGAACCGATATTTACAATCATGTAAAATATGGAGAACGCCCTGGCTCGATGCTTCTCATCAGAAGCCTTTGCCACTGTCCCGGAAATGATAGGCTTAACAAAAGACCCACCAATCATGATCGTAAACAGTGAAAAAATCGCGACAGGTTTTGTAGGTATAAATCCAAGCGTAAAGTAACCCACAGTTAACAGCGCGAAGGCCAGAATCAGAGCTTGTCTGAATCCCATTTTATCGGCCAGTGTGCCTGTAAAGGTTGGAGCGAGATACAGAAAGGAAGCAAAAAATCCCACAACCCAACCGGTTTCAATATCAGTAAATCCTACACTTCTTGACAGAAAAAGAGTTAATGCTATGAACATACCATAGTAGGCGGCCCTCTCAAATAATTCAATCAGATTGGCAACCCAAAATTCACGGGGAAACTTCCAGCTTAGTCCTGATGCGGTCATGATAATTTCCTTATGTTCAATATTGTGTGCTCAGCTTAATTAAGAATGTCAATATTTCGGATATTTAATAAAGCCCCTGATCATCATTATCAAGATTTGGTTTGATGAGTTCATCAATCGCCTTAACCTGTTTCAATAGGTCTTCAAGCCTCTGCAAAGGCAGCATACTGGCGGCATCACACAAAGCGTTGTTACAATCCGGGTGTGATTCTATAAAAATAGCATCCACACCGGCCGCGACTCCTGCCCGTGAAAGGCCGAAAATAAATTCCTTGGCTCCGCCTCTCGGATCGCTGCTGCTGACGCCATATTTACGTATAGCATGTGTAGGATCGAGTACAACCGGATAACCCAGGCTTCGCATAATTTTCAGATTTCTCATATCCATGATCAGGTTATGATATCCAAAAAATGTTCCCCGGTCGGTCAGAAGGATTTGGTTATTCCCTTCCCCCGATATTTTATTTATGGCTGTTTGCATATCGCTGGCGGCTAAAAATTGCCCCTTTTTAACATTGATTACCTTTCCTGTACGCGCCACCTCCAGCAACAGACTTGTCTGCATAGAAAGAAAAGCCGGAATCTGGATAACATCGAGAACTTCGGCGCAAGCTGCCGCATCATGCAGATCATGAATATCTGAAAGAACGGGAACGCCGAATGTATCTTTCACTTTTTGCAGAATTTTCAATCCTTCTTCGGTACCGGGCCCCTGATACGTGTCAGCAGATGACCTGTTGTCTTTTAAAAAAGATGACTTAAAAATGAGCGGCATTCCAATCCGGTCCGCAATAGTTTTGATTTGTTCAGCAGTTTCCATGACAATCTTCTCAGATTCGATGACACACGGACCCGCGATAAGCGCCAGGGGTTGTCCCTTCCCGATTTTAATGTTTCCAACCTGTACAATTTGCATTTTTCCTCCCAACACTTTTTTATTAAAATTATTGATTATTCGGTATTTCTTGTCTTTATTTTTAAAAAAACAAATATAATTCTTTTAAGCAAATTATCCAAAAATCAAGATACATCCCTGAATGGATAACAAATAAAGTTTAACCACAGCATCCTGCAAGATTTAAAAATAATATCGAGCTGCGGACGGCCGAAAGTTTGGTCCCTAAAAATCTGATGAGCTTCTCACCCAAGCCGGAACATGTCATAATTTAATCGATTATTTACCCGCTAACGGCAATATTTTTTATCAGATTATCTTTGCTTTTTGTTGGTTTATTTCTGATATTTGCCCTACAATGGAAATTTTCTTTGCAAATCCGGGTGATATAAAAGATACTCATATCACTCTTGATGATTTTGAAAAAAAGCACATTCTTCAATCCCTGAAAAAGAATTCGGGTGATACAATATTGATCACTGACGGAAAAGGAAGCCTGTATCAAACAGTGATCGAGAGTAAAAAACCGGATTTGGTGCTGAAGATTGAAAAGTGCGAATATCATACTCCGCCGGAACAGCAGATCGGGCTGGGGATTGGTTTTATCCGACCGAGCCGGCTCGAGTTCGCTCTGGAAAAAGGCACGGAACTTGGTATCTCAAAATTTTATATTTTCCGAAGCCAGTTTTCAAATTATTATTCTGATAATACAGACCGATATGAAAAAATTTTGAGACAGGCTATGAAACAAAGTCTGCAATACTATCTGCCCGAACTAATCGTATATCATTCACTCGATGAGTTCATTCAGGCCACCTACGAATATAACCATAAGATTGCCGCGGTTTCTTCAGAATTCCCGGCGCTTTTACAATTCCTGAACCGGCATCAATGTAATGAACAAAACCGCAGTATCTTGATTTCGATTGGCCCGGAAGGCGGTTTTTCCGATCGTGAGATCCAACTATTGACTGAAACTTCTTTTTTACCGATCTCGCTCGGGAAGAACCGGTTAAGAGCCGAAACAGCCGCAATAACCGCGATATCAGCAATTCAATTATATATCCAACAGCAAAAGGAGGTTAACATTGGCATTTGATGATTGTGTCTTCTGTAAGATTGTTGCTAAGAAAATGCCTTGCGAAATGGAATACGAAGATGACGAACTTGCTGTTTTTTGGGATATCAATCCTCAGGCACCTGTCCATCTGCTCATTGTTCCCAAGGACCATATTGTTCATCTGACAGATTTTACTGAAAAAAATTCGCATCTTCTCGGCAAGATGATGGAAATCGCAGAGGATTTAGCTCAAAAAATGAATCTGCTCGAAAAAGGTTACCGGATTGTACTTAACGAAGGAAAAGACGCCGGGCAAAGCATTTTTCACTTTCATCTTCACATCCTGGGTGGACGAAGATTGATGTGGCCTCCGGGTTAATAATAAAAGAGGCTGCCCTTTTGGGGGACAGCCTCTTTTTTTTGATTATATCTTCTAACTAAAAAACCGGCTATTTTTCCATCTTCATATCATCAATATCAAAAACACGTTCACAGTATTTACATCTCAATTTTACCGGATTTTTGGATACGACATCAAATATGGTGGAAATGTCTTCATGGTTTGTCACACAATTCGGATTTGGACAAATGACAAGGCTTTGTATGGTATCCGGAATCTCAACCATTAACTTTTTGATAACTTCAAAATCCCTTATGATGCTGATTCTCGCCGTGGGAGCCACCAGCGCGATGCTGTTTACCTCATCAGAGGTTAATTCCCGTCCCTCAATCTTTACGATATCCTTTTTACCGAATTTTTTGCTGGCGAAATTCATTCCGACCGTAACCACATCAGTATCATTCGGTTTGATGATACTGATCACGCTCAAGGCGCGATTTGCCGGGATGTGATCTATTACCGTTCCGCTGACGATGGGATCTACTTTAAGCGTTCTCATGCATCACCTCCTAATAATTTGGTTAAGATCGCCTGGCGCATAAAAACGCCGTTTTTCGCCTGTTGGAAATAATAGGCATACGGTGTTGTATCAACGTCCACGCTTATTTCGTTTACTCTGGGCAGCGGGTGCAGAATTTTTAAATTCTCTTTTACTTTTGCGAGCATGGCGGATTTTAGAATATAGGTATTTTTAACCTTCTCATATTCTTCAGGATCGGCAAATCTTTCACGCTGGATGCGGGTCACATATAAAATATCCAGGGGATTAATAACATCTTCGATTGCCTGTCCCTCATGGTAAACAATTTTTTTGTCGCTCAAATCTTTCTTTATGTATGCCGGCATAGCCAGGGACGGTGGTGAAATAAAGTAAAACTCAGGTTTGAAGTCGGAGAGCGCGTACACAAGCGAATGCACCGTTCTGCCGTATTTCAGGTCACCGAGAAGAGCGATTTTCAGGTTATCCAGCTTTTTCTGAGTTTTTTTGATTGAATACATATCCAGAAGGGATTGGGTCGGATGCTGATTGGCGCCGTCTCCGGCATTTACTACCGGTATCGTCACATGCTCGGTGATATATCTTGCCGAGCCCTCAATAAAATGGCGCATCACAATGATATCCGCGTATTGATTGATTATTTTTACCGTGTCGGCCAGCGACTCCCCTTTCTCAACCGATGTACCTTTTGTCCCGATCATGGAAATCACTTCACCTCTTAACCTCTTCATCGCTGTGTCAAAAGAAAGCTGTGTTCGCGTAGATGATTCGTAAAATAACGAAGCCATCACTTTTCCCGATAAATCCGGCCTGATTTTTCCGGATTCGATCCGTCCGGCGAGTTCAATCAAATCCAGTATTTCAGATTTGCTTAAATCTCTCATCGAGATCAAATTTCTCATATGGTCTCCTGATTTGCTTTGTATGTTCTGTATTGCCGATTTTGAATTCAAAAATTAAACAATCAATATCCGGCAAAATTATTCTTCTAAATTATATCTTGCCTGAAGCCTCCAGGGCCTTCCAACCTTCTTCCCGGTACATTTTCGCTGTTTCCAACGGATTTCCTGACGCATAAATACCGCGACCGACAATAATACAATCCGCGCCGCCCTTTACGGCTTGTTCGACTGTAATATATTGCTGTCCCAGTTGATCACCTTCGGCTGAGATGTTGATCCCGGGCATAAGTAACAACATATCCCTGGGAATTTTGTTTTTTAGTTTGATCAGATCTTCCTCTGTTTTACCAAATCCGATAAATCCGGACACATGTTCTTTTTTGTCAGCACCGATTTCAAGGACTCTTCGTGTAAAATTATCGGAAATGAGATTGTCTTTTGCGGACATCGCCGCCAGCATAAAGCAGCCGCGGTTTGGTCCAACCCCGTCAAATAAACCGTCAATAATCGCGGGTCCTGTAATGCCGTGGACGGTCACAAAATGCGCCCATTCAGCAATTTTGTAGATACCCTCCCGGTACTGTTTACGGACTGTGCTGCCGATGTCGGCAAATTTCCGGTCTTCAAAAATCAGGAACTGATATTCATCAGCCATTCTTAATAATCTCTTTACGAAGTCCGGGGAAAAATCAGTAAGTATATCAATATGCGTTTTTAGCATGATAATTTCCGATGCCGTTTTTTCAAGAATTCTGAAGAATTGGTCAGAATTATCCACATCCAGACTAAGCACAAGATTTGATTTTTTTCTTAGCATCAGATCAACTAATTTTTTGGTGAGCGCGTTTGACGACATCTCACTTCTTGCTTTGAGATTAATTGTTTCAGGAACATCTCCGCTTTCGAGATACCTGATTACCGTTTGATGCTGTTCCTGTGTAATTAACCCTTCATGGGCAAGTACTTCCGCCATTTCTCTGATAGTGAGAATCGAAGTAACCTGGTAGCCTTTTTTCTCCAGCGATGCCCCGTTTTCAAAACTGCGGTCAATAACAATAATAAAGTCTCTCACTAGAATTCCCGCATCCTGAAACGCCTGCGCGGTTTCAATTTTGCTTTCTCCTGTTGTCATTACGTCATCGATCACCAGACAAACATCGCCTTTTTGATAAACACCTTCAATCAGCTTACCGGTACCATACGCTTTTGCCTCTTTTCTCTGGTAGATTAAGGGGGTGTTCAGTTTGGAAGCGAGGATTGACGCGACAGGCAGGGCGGTATAAGGAATCCCGGTTATCATATCGAAAGTTTTATCCGCCACCGCATTTTCAAGTAGATTTCCGATTAGATTCATCATTTCAGGATGAGAGATTATTCCACGGAGATCAATATAAAATGGCGATTCATACCCTGATTTTAGTTTGAAATTTCCAAATTTAACAGCGCCTGAATTAAACAGGAACAGGATGAGTTTACGTTTATCTGAATTCAACTTCTTTTCCTTTATCTTTTGAGAACTGATCATTTCTGAAAACGATGTTTCCGTTTACAAAAGTCATAGATACTTTTCCATGAACCCGGTACCCCTGATATGGGGAATAACGCGCCTTTGTATAAAATTTACCCGCATCAACAAGACCGGAAATTTTCGGATCGAGGATGGCCAGATCAGCGTAAGCGCCCACGCGAATCTCACCACGGTTCTTAATCTTAAAGATCAAAGCCGGATTGTGAGATGTCAATTCGATTAGTTTTGTCATTGGTAACCGGCCTTTATCCACCTCAGTAAAAAGAAGCGGAAGGGTGGTTTCCAACCCGGGGAAACCGGAAGGCGCCAAGGTATAAGCTTGTTGCTTCTCCGCGAGAGTATGAGGAGCGTGATCTGACCCTATTGTATCGACCGTTCCGTCCAGCAAACCTTCGTAGAGGGCGTCGTTGTCATCGGCTGTCCTCAACGGCGGATTCACCTTTCCAAAATTACCCGCGGTTCCAAGAACCGATTCGTTGATCAACAGATGGTGAGGTGTAATTTCACAATATACATTTTTAAGACCGTTCTGTTTTGCCTGTCGAATCAGCATGATTTCTTCCCTGGTCGATACATGCGCCAGATACAGCGCCGCGTTCGTTTCCCCGGCGGCATCCAGCAGGATTTCTGTGGATTTTACGGCGCATTCCCTGTTTCTGATATGATTATGATTTCCGATAACAGGCTGATATTTTTTACTGTGCGCTTCCACGCATGACTGAAGTTCACTATGTACGATCACCGGTTTATTGATCTGTTGAGCCAGCCTAAAAACTTTTTTTATCATTTTTTTTGTGTCGATCACATAACCGGAACTGGATTCAGCCATAAACATTTTCAGGGCGGGTATGTTCCTCGCCTTTTCAATTTCACCCAGATTTTTCTCGGTTACCCCGAAATTAAATCCGTAATTCACGATCGATTTTACGGCGGCTTTCCTTTTTATTTCCAGACTCTCAACATCGAAAGTGGCGGGACGTGTGTTCGGCATGTCAAAAATGGTGGTAACGCCTCCCGCAGCGGCAGCTTTTGAACCCGTTTCCCAATCTTCTTTAAGGGATAATTCCATATCCCGCATATGCGTATGAGGATCTATCAGGCCGGGTAAAATCAGTTTTTTATTTAAATCCATAGACTGATCGTGGGGGGGCGTTTCATCACCAATATAGGCGATTCGCTCATTATCAATTAAGATATTACAAAGTGTTTTTCCATCCAGAAGGCCATTTACCAAAAGAATTCTCATACCGGATTATCTTTCCTTAATAAATCATCAAAAAATTGAGTGATAAAATAACGGGTTGCATTTGTAAAATTATTTTGAAGAAATGCCGGCAATTGAAAATTTGAGCGCAAATTTTCAGAGATATACGATTCGCGGAGTAGGTTTTTATAAAATTTTCGTTGATCATACCGCGCAAGAAAATGCAAAAAAATTAGGCAAAAAGCAAGAGAATTCAATCATAGATTTTCTTTTTTTATGTTTACTCGTCGAATTAAACTTTGCCGAAATCATTTTTGATAAAAAAGACCGGAATTACCAACAATCATCATTTTTTATTATATATCTGTGCGGTTGGAGTTTCATAAAACTATACATAATATTGATGGGCAACTAATTCATATTAATACTGACTTCTGAGATATCCATGTTTTAATGCGGTCGGGATAAGAATTTAAGAGAATAAATTTACGGAAATCCCCATGTCCGCCCATACACATGCAAAACATTTCAAATTAACAGCGCGGCTTATCTTCACTATGCCGCTTAACTTCTTAATCACTGCGATAGAAATGATGATCATCGTTGACTCCGGGGGACTGCTGGCAAATATCATCGGCACCCTTCTTCTGAAAGAAGGAGCGCGCGGTAGTATGATTATCATCTCCGCATACCTGCATTTATTCAGCGATGCCGTCTCCGGCATGGCGGTCATCATCGCAAAGGAAGCCTTCGAAGTTATTCTTATGGCCAAGCCGCCCGAGCTTTAGATCGATGAAATCGGGAGAGAAATAAGGGCAATGGAAAATATAAGGAATCTCCACATGTCCATCTTTGGCGGCTAAATGAAAATGACACTCATTTTACAAAACCTAATACCCAAATAATCTATATCAACTGCCCGCTCAAACGCAGCAATTCAATCTCATTCAATTTCGCGTCAAATGTGGCTGTAATAATATCGTTTCTGGCCCTAATCAAATTCAGTTGAGCCTCCCTGAACTGTGTGGTTGTCACCTGCCCCAAATTATATAATTCTTTTGTTCGTTCGAAATTCAATTCCGCTGAAGAGAGATTTCTCCGCTGGATATCAAGTATATATATGCTGTTTTGGTATGTCTGCCAGGTATTCGTTAGCTCTGTTTTCAGAATTTTCAGATTTTCATCCATGAGTAATTGCTGATTTTTAACTTCAATCCCCGCGTTCTGCCTGCGGATATTGTTCTGAAAGCCATTAAATAAGTTAATGCTCACCGACAGCCCCACCTGAAAATTCCTGTCCGGCGCGTCCAGATTGATATTTAACTCATCATTCAAATCGGTATAACCATAAGATGACTGTAAATTTAATTGCGGCATATACGCCGATGCCGCGATTTTATGATCAAATGTTGATTGCCTCAGTTGAGCTGATTGTATCAGATATGACGCATTGAATTTCTGCCCATCTTCAAGCAGTTCTTCAATATTGTATTCCCTGGTAAATGAAACATTGGCATCAACCGTAAATCTTTCATCCAGCGGACGATTTAACAGCAGATTCAGATTTCTCTCAGAACGGTCAAGAGTCAGTTGTGTATTTACAAACGAAACGCTGTCCGCGTTCAGATCAACCTGAGCGCTCAGGACATCGATTGAATTTGCCTGGCCATAAACTGATCTGTTTTTAGCCCTCTCCATTCTTTCATTTGAAATTGCCAAAGCCTCTTTCGCGATTTTCATACTCTCCATCGCGCGGGCTACATCAAAATATGCGCTGCTTACCTGAAGAAGAGTATTTTCAATGGTCGCCCTTGTCTGCAAAGTAGATATTTCTCCGGAATTTTTTAATTTTTTGTAGCTGTATAAATCCGCGAATCCGTTAAATATATTATAATTTAACTGTATTGACGCCGCATTGGAAGTGGTTGATTGATTCACCGTTCCCGGGGTTGTTTCCACTTCATTGTCGTTATAATAGGTTGACGCGACTACATCAATTTTTGGGAGCATTCCGGCGTTTCCCAGATGAATATTATTTTTACTGGCAGATTCATTATTCCGTGAAACGAGAATGCCATGATTATTTTCCAGCGCGATATTCACCGCGTCCTGAATTGTCAACAATTCCTGCCCGTCAACCCGGGACACTGAGACTGATACAAGCATGAATAGGAGAACATATAATATACGATTCATTTTAGAGACCTTAATAGTTGAAATTAAACATTAATTTATTCACTCTCGGCTGCGAATATATCTTCGCGGATGGCCGGTTCAACCGATTCCCGGCTCGGCTTGCTGTTTCTTATCAATCCCAGCACCCATACTTTACTGCTATTCAGCACAATCAGAAGCGCCGGCAACACAAGCAGCGTTACAAATGTGGCTATAAATAATCCGTAGGCGACCGATATCGCCATAGGCGATAAAAATTGCGCCTGATGGCTTTTACTGAACATCAGTGGACCGACGCCGGCGATTGTGGTCAAAGATGTCAATAGTACAGGCCTGAAGCGGCTTATTCCGGTATCAAAAAGAGCGTCCAGGAAAGCGGCTCCCTTTTTCATCTTATTATTCATCGCGTTAATGAAGACCAGAGAATCATTAACGACAATTCCGATAAGGGCGATCATGCCGAATACGGACAACATACTGACGATATAGCCCTGAATGAAATGCCCCCAGGCAACACCTATAAGAGCTAATGGTATTAGAAGCACGACAATAATTGCCTGTAAAAAAGACCGGAATGTAAATACAATAATGATGAACATAAGAACAATCATGGCGGGGACAATAGCGCTCATCGCGTTGACTGTTTTAGTATTTTCCCTGTTTTGACCTTCAAAATCAAACTGTACATCCGGATAGTTCTTTTCGATCGCGGGCATTATTTCAGCAGCTATTTCACTAATGATATCCGGAACCGATTCATTCTGATTTGCAATATCTGCCTCCACCGTCACAACTCTCTGAGCATCTATGTGGGAAATGGACATTACACCTCTTTGAACTGTTAAATCGGCTATTTCACCGAGCGGATAGGAACGTCCATCGTTCAGACGAATCCGCATTTTCTCAAGATTTCTAATGCTAGAGCGATCCTGCTCGTCATATCTAACCCAGATACGTACTTCGTCAAGACCTCTCTGAAGCCGTTGTGCTTCCTTACCATAAAACCCGCTTCTGATCTGATCCATGACTATCGATGATGTCAATCCTAATCCATATGCCTTGTCCTTCAGATTTATTTTAATTTCTCTCATCCCCAGCGGATCGTTATCAACCACATCTTTCAATTTTTGAACTTTTCTCAATTCCGCTTTTAAGGCTTCTTTCGCGTTTCGAAGTTGGTCTATCTGATCACTTCTTAATGTAACGGAAACCGGCATACCCCAATGGCTGGTGCTTCCTCCCACCTGAAGTTTTTCCGCGCCGTCAATTTTACCTATTTGATCACGTAACATATTTGTTATTTCCATACTCGATACATCCCGGCTCTGACTTTCGAGAAGCGCTATACGCAATTTCCCCTGATGGGCGCCGCTTCCAATCTGTCTCGAAATAGAAGGTATAAGATCCGGCCCTTCTGCGTGAGTTTCTCGGTAAATATCATTTACCTTCCACGCGTTATTCTCCATAATTGTAAGTAAACTATCTGTCACGGTATCCCTGGTTCCGGCGGGCATCTCAAAAGAAACCGTTACCTCATTTCTCTCAATTATGGGAAAGAAGGTTGTTTTTATGATACTGCCCCTTAAGGCACCTATGGTGATTATCATCATAGCAATGGGAATTGCAATCGCGATAACCGGATTATTTAGCGTGAACTTTAACGCAGGAGCATATGCCCTGTCCCTTAGCCAAAATAATACACTTTCAGATATTTCCTGAAAACGGCTTTTCTTTTTCCCTTTTGACTTCAATGCTTTTGAGTGAGCAATATGAGCCGGAAGGATAAAAGTCGCTTCCACTAAAGAGATCAAGAGAGATACAATCACGACAAATGCTATGTCTTTTGTTCTGTCCCCGAGACCTCCCTCAAGGAAGAAAAAAGTTGTAAAAATGACCACCGTTGTCAAAACCCCGGAAATAACAGATGGCAGTACGTCTAAAGTGCCATCCAGCGCGGCCTTTAAAGGTTTTTCACCTCTTTCATAATACTGATAAATATTTTCCGCTATGACAATCCCGTCATCAACCAGTATCCCTATGACAAGAATCATGGCCATTAATGACATAACATTTATGGTCATACCATAAAACGGACTAATCATGAACATTCCCGCAAACGCGATCGGAATACTGAGAGCAACCCAAAAAGACATTCTGGGATTTAAAGACAAGCCCAAAAATAAAACGACCAGGAACATACCAAGATATCCGTTTTGAGATAGGATATCGATGCGCTCCTGAACGATACTTGATCCATCATTAAGTATATCAAGATGTATGTCATCATTATTCTCATTAAAAAGGTTAATGTACTCCTTAACCTCCGCGGCGATATAAAACATGTCCTGATCATTGGTTTTATTTACATCAATGATGACTGCCCGTTTACCATTATAATAGGATCGGTTAGGATCTTCCGACCATTTATCACTCACATCGGCTACATCCTTTAACCGAATAATTGTTCCGGATGAAGTGGTCATTAAATAAAGTTTCCCCAAATCCGTAGCGTAATATCCTTTATTATCCGCTCTGATTTGAAGTTCTTCTACTGTTCCTTTAATTTTGCCGCCGGTAATTTTAAGATTACCTGTGCTTATGGCAGATGCGGCTTCACTCCATGTTAATCCATACGCGCGGAGATCATCTTCTCTAAAGCTGATTTCGATCTCTTCATCGGGAAATCCGCTCAATTCAATTTTTGTGATGCCAAATTCATTTCGAAGATCGCGTTCGATGCGTCGCGCGGTAGATTTTAGTGTCTTTAAATCCACATTTCCATTGACGGCGAACGATAAAACAAAATCCATCATTTCTTGTTTAAATACAGAAATTTTTTCCATTCCAACGGGAAAAGAACCAATCTGATTCACTGCATTATTTACTTCCTGAAGCAAGTCATTGGCGTCGGTTCCGGTTTTAAGTTCGACTGAAATAGACGCAAAATTCTCACTGGATTTAGATGTTACCCTCTCAACCCCGGTAATACCTTTGAGATTATCTTCTATTTTTAGGGTTATTCCCTCCTCAATTTCTTCGGGAGAAGCGCCGGGATATACAGCCTGGATAATAATATATTTACTCGGTATGTTTGGAAAAAATGTCGTATTCAGACTTTTAAGACCGATATATCCAAATAAAAGAATCACGACGACCAGGGCATTGCCAAGAACCGGATATTTGATAAAGGTTTTAATTAAATCGCGCATTTTGTAATCCTGTTTCGTAGTTCATTATTCTAATTGATTTTCATTCCATCATATAAATTCCCGCTTTTCTCGGCAAGAATATGGGTACCATCGGCTAGTCCGCGAACGAGCACCATATTATTTACATCATTTACAATATCGACGGTCTGAAGTGTAAGAACAGAATCAATTACCACGTAAACCTGGTTTTTATTAACAATCAGATCCCTCTGGATAAGAGCCGCGCCCGGAACGGCGCCTGTTTTTATATGGGCTGTGAGAAACATCCCGTCTTTTAGCCGACTTTCATTTGTTTGAATAAAGACCTGTAAGGTTTGGGTTTCAGGATCAATGGATTGATTGATTCTGCTCACAACTCCTTTAAATGTACCTGGGAGATCATCTGAAGTTATTGAAACGTCCGTCCCCTTTTTAAGATGGTCCACTTCGTTTATACCGACGGAAACTTCCAGTTCATAATTATCGGTATTCATGAATTCACCCAATTTCTGCCCGACTCTCACCAGCGTTCCCGGATTTATTTCAGAAGCGATGACCACTCCATCAAACGGCGCTGATATGTTGTATTTTGAAAGAGTTGCTTCCATGCTTTTTACGGTAAAATATTGGTTAAAAATGTTTCTGGATGCGATATAGTATTTTTCCTGATCACTTTTCACCGCAGGCAGAGCATTGATGGGTTTATTCAGGTCAAATGCCGCCAGATAAAGTTCCCATTTTTCAGCTTCTCCGGGGAAATCAATTCTTAAGTCCGGCAGCATAAGGGTGATCTGATTAAGAAGACTGCTTTTTTGAGCGAGAAGATTGTTCCTGTAAACAGTATCTTCTATCAGAACGAGAGATTCATTTTTTGAAAAATGATTGCCCGCTTTAAATCTCTCTGGGGTATTCTGAAGAATTCCTGATACTTCCGCGTAAATTTCCACTTTATTCAAAGCGCTGAGTCTCCCGCTTGAGATAATCTCAGTCTGCAGTTCTTCCGTATTGATCTGTATTGTTTTAAATACTTGCTGTTTTTTAACAACTTCTTCCCGGACTAAGGTTTTTTTCTGATCACTCAAGACTTTGCTAATAAAGAATCCGCCTAAAATGATGATACCGGTAATGAGTATGGTCATTTTTCTCGTCATCCTAAATCCTCCCGTCAGATTTTCTATATTTTTTTTCTCATTATGCACAAATATGTATTTTAATAATATTTCCGGTTCGTGAGAGTTTAGAACACTGAAACCGGAATTGATTATTTATCAGAATGTGATTTCTGATTAATATTAAAGTTGAGAAGCATCATTTCTTGAACTTAAGAAATACTGTCGTTCCGACACCAACCTGGCTGTTTATTTCAATTTGTCCATTGTGTGCCTCAACAATCTTTTTACTTAAACTCAACCCAAGCCCATAACCACCGGTTTTTTTTGATCTCGATTTATCCACACGGTAAAAGGGCTCGAATATATATGGAATTTCATTTACAGGAATACCCTGTCCAAAATCCTGAATTTCAATTATAACCTCGTCTTCTTTTTCTTTCAGGGAGACTTCCACCGAGTATCCGTTCTCAGGAGAGTACTTAAAGGCATTCGACAATATATTCCTGAATACTATTTTTATCCGGTCCGGATCCAGTTTAAGCTCTCTTTTCCCGCTAAGGCCGGCAACCTTAATTCCCGGTTTTTTATCATTAAATTCGGATATGGTTTCATTAATAAGTTTACAAATATCATGAGACTGGGTATAAAGTCCGCCATATGGACTGTTAAGGCGCTCACCTTCCAATATTTCAGTGATCATCGTCTCCATTTCAGATATATCATCACTAATATTTTTTCTGACGTTGCCGTCCTCAAGAAATTCCAGCGCAACTTTCACTCTTGTCAAAGGTGATCTTAATTCATGGCTCACATCCAGCATCAATTGCTCTCTGGCGTGAATCATATATTTTATTCGCCTGACCATTTCATTAAAAGAAGCAACCAAACGGCCCATCTCATCTTTAGACCGGCGTCTGATTTCAAAGTCCAGATCACCTCCACTGAGTTTCCGCACGCCCTCGTTCAGATCCCGCACCGGCTTTAATAATAATCTAATAAGTAAAAAAATTCCAATTATTATTAAAGTGATGGTGATAATCATGATTGTCAAATGCAATTCAGCGGCATAGCTAATACCTTCTTCACGGGATTCCATCAACACTAAATAAGACGCGTTGCTTTCCTTTATATAGATATGGATACCCTTTTGAAAGCTTGCCCTGACATTTTCATTGCCATCAAACGGAAGGATTTTTGTGGTATCAAAAGTTAATAGTTCATCCAGACTTGTCCATTTATACTCAGGTGTCTCTATCATCATATTGATGCCATATTTTTTTGTAATCCTTTCCGCGAATAAGGTGTCCGGAGGACTTCCCGTTTCTCTGATAAGAAATCTGGCATAATTAATTGAATTTTGTTTAATTTTATGGAACCTTGTTTGCCGAAAAAGTTGTTCATGAGTGGTGATGGAGACAAATGTAATGATCAGATGAGCCGCCAGAAAAATGACAAGCAGTTTCAGGAAAAGCGAACCGCGAACTTTTTGAATCAGATTAATTTTCATCCGAGTCATCTCCAATAAACATATAACCGGCGCCCCAAACAGTTTTAATATATTCAGGGTTTTTGGGATCATCCTGAAGCTTCTGGCGAAGACGGCTTATCAGGACATCAACAGATCTGTTATATGATTCCCATTCCAATCCCCGCATATTTTCGAGGATCTGATCTCGGTCAAGCACTTTTCCTGAATTTTGGACAAAAAGGATTAAAATTTGATATTCGGCAGTAGTCAGATCCAACGGCTTGCCGGATAGTTCAACCAGATGCTTGTTAAAATCAATTTTTAGCGAGCCCGTTGTTTTCGTGGCAACATTTATATGGCCTTCGCTTCTTCGCAACACGGTTTGAATTCTTGCCACAAGTTCACGCGGTTCAAATGGTTTTGGCACATAATCATCCGCGCCAAGTTCAAGCCCCACTATCCTGTCGGTAACATCACCCCGGGCCGTAAGCATTATTACAGGAATGGTATATTCTTTACGAATCATTTTGCAAACTTCAAAGCCTTCCATATCCGGAAGCATCAAGTCGAGTATGATCAGATCGGGTTGTTCACGTTTTATCGC
Organism: Calditrichaceae bacterium; assembly: GCA_050173015.1. GTDB lineage: Bacteria > Calditrichota > Calditrichia > Calditrichales > JBFXGD01 > JBFXGD01. The sequence goes on along the minus strand of JBFXLE010000002.1, from coordinate 16,299 downwards.
TCTTAACCCATCAAACGGATGAGCCTCCGTTTTTACATCATATCCGAATTTAGACAAATATACGCTTAATAAATCATTCAATTTCTGATCATCATCAATTACTAAAATTTTACGCTTCATGATTTTCTGATCCGTTTATATTAACTTTACAAATCCAACGGAGTTTAAATGCACATATTTCCTGGTATCTGCGGATTTAATTTCTCATCATCCCTTAAGATGAAGATAGTATAGCGTGAAATTACGTATATATTATTTCAATATTGTAACAAATTGTAACAGATATACAAATTGCTTATGTAATGCTATTTTTTAATAAGTCGAACCAAGAGATGATTCCGGACAATAATTTGACTCATCTGATATTAAAAATGTCGTGATACGATTCTCTGATAGAGTTATCGTTTACCAAGAAGGATTGCCGGTTACGCGAAACTGATATAAACAAAATATAGTCCGCCTACAGTGACCAGAAATCCGGCTGCTCTTTTGATATAGAGTATTGTTTTTGAGCTATCTGACCAGTTTAGATAACGTTGTACAAGATTGGTCAGACTTCCCGCGGCAATAATAACCGCGCAATGACCAAATCCGAATCCACCGATCAGCATGACTGATTTGAGCCAGTCGTTCGAAGCAGCACGAAAAACCACACCGAGGAGCGGCGCTAAAAAAGCGAACGTGCAGGGTCCCAGCCCAATTCCGAACACCAATCCAAGAAGAAAAGCTCCCCATAAACCACCCCTCTGTGATCGACCCGCCTGCCCTCTATTCCAATCCCAGTGAATAATATCCATGAGATATAATCCCATAAGGATAAAAATGACAGCCACAAAATAATTACCCCACACACCGACATCACCCATCAGACGACCCATTAAAACGGTGATTAAACCGATTAACGCGATAGTGATCAATATACCTATGGAGAACATAAAAGCCAGATAGAAGGAATGTTTCACTTTAATCTGTCCCCTGCTGCTGATATAACCAATAACCAGGGGAATACCGGAAAGGTGACAGGGACTGAGCATAATGCTGAGCACACCCCACCCGGCCGCTGCAAATAATGCAAGTGTGAAACTGCCGTCGAGCGCTGTTGTTAGATAGGAAAATATCATTTCAATCATAATAATCTCAGTTTACATTAAGTGGTTTCAGACCCTGTTTTTGTAATAGCTGATCGATTTCCGCCTCCGGAAAAAATCCTTCATGACGTGATATTTCATTACCGTCCGCGTCTAAAAACACCTGAGTGGGAATCAGCCGGATCCCATATTGTTCCGCATACTTATTTTGATCTTTTTGCCATACATCGTAAAATATCACTTTAATCTGACTGCCGTATTTATCTTCCACAGCCTTCATCACCGGCTGCATTTTTTTGCACGGCACACAGTTTACCGACCCGAGCTCGACAAATGTAATAAGAGCTTCTTCTGACTTTTCTGCTGTTATGGTCTGCGAAATTTCTTCTACTTCGGCTGTCTCATCAGTAGCTGTTTCCAATTTTTCTGCACCGTTGTTCTCTTTTTCGCATGAAACCGATAAAAATAAGTGACCACTGATCAGAATAATAAACATCAATTTTTTCATTTAAGCTTCCTCAATCCATTTTAGAAGTTGATTTTCATCAGGCACTTTCCCGCTGCTTCTGAGTTTTTCATTGATAACGAGGCCGGGGGTCATCATGACGCCATAGTTCATGATTTCATCAAGCTGTGTTATCTTTACAATTTCGATTTCCAAATTGTGCCTGGTTTTTATATCATTTAAGCGTTGCTCAAGCGCTTTGCATTTTGTGCATCCCGCGCCGAGAACTTTTACAGTAACCATATTTATTTTTCCTCCAGTTATATCTTTAACGAATTATCCGTGGTGTCGTTAACCATATCCTGTTTCATATAACGGGCTACATTCAGCGCCTTTTTCAGTATATGGTTTTCAGCAAACTCCGGCGCGAAATGTTTAAGTAATTCCATGGGTGTCTTTTCTTTTTGATTTATACGATTCCTTGCGCTATTATATTTTTATAATCACACCTGTCGCATTCGAATTGTAAAGTCGTGTGGTTGATATCATATTTTTCGTGTAATTTTTTTTCAATAAGGTTTTGAATCTTCGAAGATTCACTCACCATCATATCTACAACTTCAATATGCGCTTCAAAATGGGTGTCATTATCGTTCATTTTCCATATGTGAACATGGTGAATATTTTTTACCCCGTCTGTGGACTCCACCAAAGTTTTAACATCGTTTATTTCAATTCCATGCGGGGAAGACATCATTACAATATCGACCGCTTCTTTTACTATTGAATAGGTTTCCGTCAATATGTAAACAGAGATGAGAATCGTTAACAGCGGATCAACCCAGTAAATTTTATAAAAAATAATAAATACAGCTCCGATGATAACCGCAAGGCTGGAAATTGCGTCACTCAATAAATGAAAATAGGCAGCCCGGATATTAAGATTTGATTCGGAACCTTTCTTTAAAAGCAATGTTCCGATCACATTTGCGGCAAGTCCGATAATAGCGACGATTAGCATGATTCCGCCGGTTATCGGGGATGGATGATAAAACCGTTCGATGGCTTCTTTTATTAAAAAGAAACTGATAATAATAAGCGTACTGGCATTGATGATGGCGGCAATAATCTCCGCGCGTTTCAGGCCAAATGTATATCTTGATGTATTGGGTTTCTTACTCAGACGCAGGGCAATGTATGAAATAATGATCGCCAAACCATCGCTGAAATTATGCAGGGCGTCGGAAATTAAGGACAGACTGCCGGAAATGAGTCCGCCGATAACTTCCGCGATGGTGATAATAAAATTCAGCGCCATTGTCAGAAATAAATTCTTTTCTGAAGTTATCTCGGCTGAATGATTATGATGATTTGCCATGTTTAATTCCCGGGTTTAAATTACTCGGCTTTATAAAACTTCGCAGAGCGAATGAAAATTTATTTTGCCGCACAATCCTGGCAAACTTTCTGTTCACCTTTAATACGGCCGTATTCCATGACAGTCATTTCCCCACATTCTTCGCAAACAAATCCGGCAAAACTGTCTTTCTTCGGTTCAAGGTTATATACAAATACATCGGATATATTCAGCAGCATCTCATCCGGGGCTCCCATCACTTTTTGGACCAGCGGTTCAACAACCGCATCGGGAACATGGCTGGCAGGAATACCCTTTTCTCTGTATTCTTTGAAAAAATCGGTTTGCTTATTAGCCAGCATGGCTTCCGCTTTGGGTGTTGCCCGAACTGCTTTGCCGGTTGCTCTGTCAACAAGCGTAACCGCCCATTTCCCTTTGTGTGTTTTCTTGATATTCCCTTTACCAAAGGTCGTTCCCATTATTACCTGCAGTCCATCTCCGAAGCAGGTGGCACAGTGATCATCACCAAGATCGACGAACGCGACGATTTGTCCGTCTTTAGCGCGTTCAACCCCTAATTTGTTCATGGCCGCGGCGCCTACCCTCAATCCCATCGGCATCGCGGGACATTTATGTCCGTGAAATTTTTGTCCGAATTCAAGCCATTCCTGTGGATTAATCATTTGCTTTTTTCCTTTATTTTAATTGTAAAAAACCTGTAGTTGTAACCTTAATAAATAATTATTTTTTTCAGATGAAAGCTGGGTGCCAAAATCACTCATTATTTTTGTTTTTTTTGTAATAAAATAGTTTAGCCCAATCCTGTACCATTCACTATCATCAGTGGCTAAATTTAAATCGGCATATTTTTCAATATGCATTGTTGGTTGATATTTCTCAGAAATCGTTAGGGAGACCAAGCCATAATAGCCCCATACCCTGTCCCTATTAATATTGGCCGTAAGATATTCACCCTGAATTTCAATATTTCTGATATTTAAACCGGATTCAAATCCCCAGCGATAGTCATCACCGGATACTTTTGTAGTTGAATTGTAAATTTTGGGAAGACTCAGGTCATTTAGTTTTCGGTAGGCGAACGAAAATCCCAGGTGAAATTCTGAATCATTATCAATACTAAAAGTGTAGCTGTTTCTTAGTGTATAAAGAAATGATTTATCCTTATTCATGCCGGGCTCATTCGGATTCGCGTTAAAAATCCCTAATCCCAGGTGAAAAACGTTGCCGGTATTCAACTTATACTGAATGCCAATCATTCGGGCGATCGATTGGTCACCGTGGATCAAACCGTCTATAACCCCGGCACGTTCAAGAACGGGTATTTGCGTATCCGGCTGGTTTCTTTGTAAAGTAAAATCCGGGACCATTCTGCCTATTTGAATTAGATGACTTTTTGTTTCGTATTTAGCATAAACATCCTGCACCATAAATTGGGTATCTTTGAAAGACCGGTACACAACCTGTATCTTATATGAAAGATGTTCAATCTGCTGCAGGTTTCCTTTTAACCAAAGTTTGGCCCTACGCACCATAATATCATTATAGTTATCAGGATCAGCGCTTATCCTGCTTTGCAAATAACCATTCCATTCGGTATTGGACTGTGCCAAATTTGGTCGCGCTAAAATGGCTGCTATGAAAAAGATAATAAGTACTGTTGCAGATATATTTTTCACTTTAAACAGCCCCGATAAAAAGTTTAATGGCGATCACAAAGAGCACAGCAGCATAGATACTTTTTACCCACTTTGGTTTAGCCTTTGAACTCATAAAACTACCACCGAGTTGCGAACCGACCACGACCGCGATAACAACGATAGTCGTTAATGTCCAATTGAAATGACCTTCAGCCATATGACCGAGATATCCGGATAAAGAAGAAAATGTAACGACAAATGCCGTTGTGGCTGCGGCTTGCTTAGTTTTATACCCCATCCACATCAAAATGGGCGCTATAATGAAACCGCCGCCAATACCGAGTAATCCCCCTGAAAAGCCGGCGATAGCACCAACGACTGTGCCGATTACGGAGCGTTTTTTGATATCCATCATTTTTTCCGGCTCGGGATTTCTGGCAAAGAATACCATCCGCACCGCGGCGGCAAGTACGGCAATGGCGAATAGGATAAGCAGAGTGTTTACAGGTACAAACTGTGCGCTGTAAGCGCCAATTGGCGCAAATATCAAAGCGGCCAGAGCCATCGCCGAACCGCCTTTCCAGTCAACCAGCTTTTTTCGCGCGAACGGAATTAGAGCAAGCAGTGTATTTAATCCGTTTAATAATAAGCCCAACGGGATGGCAACTTCTTTTACTGAAAAACCTGCCCATTTGAGTACGGGAACATATATCATCCCACCGCCCAATCCAAGCATGGCAAACAGAAATGATGCGGCAAAAATGATGAGTGCTATGATAGCGTATAACATTTTTTCCTTTATGAAATTTTTGGCAGATGAATTACGGTTTCTTCCGTTTCTCTTTCCGAACAGGAAATACATACTTTCTTCGCGTCCTTCACACGAAGGTACCTTTCAAAAACATACTCCCCGCATCCTTCACATTTGGCTTTGTTGAAGGTGCCTTTAACCGGTGTGTATTTAAAGTCCCGGAGAATAGTCACCTTAAACAGTTCATCTTCTGTTGCGTTAAGGACTATATCTATAATATCTTTTCTGATTTCTTCCGGAATTTCGGATGGTTCAATCCCTTGTTTGCGGTATTTAAAAAAATCGTGCGGCGCGAGTTTATCCTGAAACTCATTTTTCAGAAATATTCTTATAGCATCCTTTTTTCCCGGATACCAGAAGATGGCTGCTACTTTGCCGTAATTCAATTTATCGATCATACCTTTGCCAAAAGTCGCGCCGGTGGCAGACATAATTCCATCCTGCATACAGCCCTGCGGATGGCCGGTGCCCATTTCAGAAAAAACATGCATCTGGTGATCTAAACTTTTCTCTACGCCAAGTTTCTCCATTGCTAATGCTCCCATTCTGTAACCGATTGGCATAAAAGGACAGCGATGTCCGTGAAATTCAAATGTCCATTCAGGTAATTGAAACATATTTTTAACTCCTTATTGTAATACCGGCTCTGATAGCCAGATAATTAAAAAATGTCGGATGATAATTTTGAACTATAAAACAGGACCTTCTATACTTTTTCCGTGTCTAATTCTGAACCAAAGTATCTTTTTTGAAACCACAACGCTACATTGACCAGACCTATTAGCACGGGTACCTCGACCAAAGGTCCGATTACCGCGGCGAAGGCTTCACCGGAATTGATGCCGAATACGGCAACGGCGACCGCGATCGCCAGCTCAAAATTATTGCTTGCCGCCGTAAATGAGAGCGTGGCAGTTTTGGAATAATCCGCGCCCGCTTTTTTCCCGAGATAAAAGGAGACCAGAAACATGATCACAAAATAAAACACAAGCGGTATCGCAATTCGTATGACATCAAAAGGAATTTTGACAATAAATTCCCCCTTGAGGGAAAACATGACAATAATGGTAAATAATAACGCGATCAGAGTGATTGGACTGATTTTCGGAATAAACTTTTGTTCGTACCAGTCTTTTCCCTTAATTCTCAGCATTGTGAAACGGGTGATAATTCCGGCAATAAACGGGATGCCCAGATATATAAAAACGCTTTCGGCGATCTGACCAATGGTTACATTGACAGAAAATGTTTGCAGCCCAAGCCAATCCGGCAGCACCGTTAAAAATATATACGCGTAAACGGAAAAAAACAGCACCTGGAATACCGAGTTCAGCGCGACCAAACCGGCGGCGTATTCAGAATCCCCCTTGGCCAGCTCATTCCAGACGATAACCATCGCGATACACCTTGCCAGGCCTATCATGATCAACCCGGCCATATAATGAGGCTGATCGCTTAAGAAAAGAACCGCCAAGGCAAACATAAGCACCGGTCCGATGATCCAATTCTGTATTAACGAAAGACCAAGAATTTTGATGTTTTTGAATACATCGCCGAGTTCTTCGTATTTAACCTTGGCCAATGGCGGATACATCATTAGAATTAATCCAATGGCAATCGGAATATTGGTTGTCCCGACCTGAAACATACTCCAGAAATCCACTATTCCCGGGAACAAATAACCCGAAAAAACACCAATAAACATGGCCAGAAAAATCCAGAGTGTTAAAAAACGGTCCAGAAAAGACAATCGACGGGTCACGGATGACATATCTATTCTCCGATTATTAAGTTGCAAATTAACCTTCAGCTTCAATGATCCAGTGTTCGAGCGTCGATTTTAGCGGAATTTTACCGCTGCTGACCACTTTATTGTTTAGCAACAGCCCGGGTGTCATCATGATTCCCAGATTAGCGAATTGATTGACATCGGTAATTTTTTCAATCTCCGCGACAACATTTTTCTCCGCGACAATCTCACGGCACAATGCTTCTAATTTTTGACAACTCGGACATCCGCTGCCGACAACCTTAATATTTAACATGACAATTCTCCCTTCAATTTACTGGAAAAGCAGGGGGGTTCAATGTGATTTTATTCCCGTTTGCTTTTCTTTGATTCACTCATATATTATTATAAAATTTTAAAAAATCACCTTCTATTTCATCGCGTACACGGCGAAACACATTCAGGATCTCATCTTCACTGCCTGCAGCTTCGGCCGGGTCGTCAAACCCGATATGCAGACGATGTTTCACCTTCCCCATAAACACCGGGCAGGTTTCCCTGGCATGATCACACACCGTGATCACATAATCAAAAGATTTTTCAATAAACTGATCCACATTTTTTGGAATGTTTTTGCTGATATCAATACCGATTTCATTCATCACCTGAACGGCCTTGGGGTGAATCCGCTCCGAGGGATTTGTACCCGCGGAATGCACTTCAAGCGCGGGATCAAAGGATTTAAGAAAACCTTCCGCCATTTGACTGCGGCAGGAATTCCCGGTACAAAGAATCAAGATACGCATTAAATTTATACTCCTATCGTATTCAACGGATGTTGTCTGCCGGATTTACATCAGGCTACCGTACAACATCCCGCTGATAGTAGCCATGACTACCACCAGTCCGGTGTAAACCAGAGTTTTTTGTGTTCCGATGACCCCGCGAATAACAAGCATATTCGGCAGCGAAAGCGCCGGTCCGGCCAACAGCAGAGCCAATGCCGGTCCTTTGCCCATTCCGGCCTGGATAAGTCCCTGTAAAATCGGAACTTCGGTTAAAGTGGCAAAATACATAAATGCACCCACAATCGAAGCAAAAAAATTGGCACTGAGTGAATTACCCCCGACAAATCCGGATATCCATTCGTTCGGGATGATTCCCGCGCCGCCTGTTTGTGAACCAAGCAGAAAACCCGCCACCACCACACCCGCGGCAAGCAGTGGTAAAATCTGTTTGGTAAATCCCCAGGTCTCCGACATCCATTCCTGAGATTCGCCCGGCACGACAGAAATGATCACACTAAGGGACACAATACCGACAATAAATGGGATCAGCGGATTATCCGGTATGAGAATATAGGACACAAAAGTCAGGGCCATCCCGGTGATAACATACCATTTATTTAATTTTAAGATATATATCAACGATATGCCTAAGAGTATTCCAAAAAAGGAAGTTATCATCCATTTAAAGTGATACAAATTATACCAGATCCCAGAGGTGGTATCCGGTTTACCCCAGTTTGCGAATACAAGAATAAGTACTAATACAAAGAAATGAAAAGAAGTTTGCCATAAGGGCCGGGCTTCTTCGGGTTCCGGCATCGCCATCTGAGCATCGGCCTTTGCCGCTTCCTCTTTTCTATAGATAAAATGCATACACAAACCGATTACAACAGAAAAGACAACAGCACCCACAACTCGCGCGATACCAAGTTCCAAACCCAGTATACGGGCCGTGAGAATGATTGCCAGGATATTGATAGCGGGACCTGAATAAAGAAAAGCAATAGCCGGTCCCAGACCCGCGCCTCGTTTATGAATACCCGAAAATAACGGCAGAATCGTGCATGAACAGACCGCTAAAATGGTTCCCGAAACAGATGCGACCGCATATGAGACCCATTTTTTAGCATTGGCGCCGAAATACTTTATAACCGCGGCCTGACTTATAAAAACCGCTATAACGCCGGCGATAAAAAATGCGGGGACAAGACATAATAAAACATGTTCCTGCGCATACCATTTACTTAATTCTAAGGATGAATTAACCGCTGTCCTAAAGACAGGATCATTCACCGGCATCAGATAAGCCAACAGAAAAAAACCCAGAATCCAGAGTAAGTTTTTATATTCATCTTTCCAGCTCATATTAAATCCATTTTTTAATATTTCGTTTGATCCCGAAATGACATATCATCATCAGATACCGCAGAGATCGTTTCTGTTAACTATTTTTACTTTGTTTTGATCATTTTTTACCATAAGTTCATCCGGCAGCCATGTGCGGATCAACGGCAGTAAATGACGGATATATTCATTTGTCTGATGGGTGTTTAAATAATAATTCACCCACTTACCTTCTTTTTCATCTATTATAAATTCCGCGTCCCGTAGGATTGATAAGTGTTTTGAGACCGTGGATGCCGCCAGTTGAAGGACCGAGGTTATTTCACATACACAAAGCGGTCTTACCTCCAGCATTTTTAATATACGTATCCTGTTGCTGTCTGATAAGGCTTTAAAAGTTTTGACAATCTCTCTCATAAATACTCCATTTCGTTATATGGCGAAATATAATAATAAAGATTGCTTTTTTCAAGAGAATTTTAAATAAATGGGAGGACGATATTTTGAAACGGAGGTTTTCGAGGTATGGCTTAACAGGCGGTTAATAATTTTGTTTCAATATTCTAAGACGGTATTATTAGTTGTTCAGCCGGATTTTCAAAAAAATAGCAGGTGGCCGGGAGCGAAGTTTCATATTTTTAATCCTTAATCAATCCTGTCCGGCCATCTACTAATCTATCTAATCTAAAAACATTTTATTAGTTCTCTGTAACAATCGCCCCCTTTTCCGGGAATCTGAACGGGTTTAGCTTCTGACCGGTTTTACCATTCGAATAATGCACTGTTAATGTATCCGCGGTTAATAAACTGAATAAACCGCTTTCTTTTACTTTTCCATTAACGAAATACACTATGGCATAAGGTTTATCTTTATATACCGTTTCAAATCGGACGATCATACTATCCGTCGAAATATGACTCACCAAAGACATAATACTGCTTCTCAGAGCAGGATTCATGGCCTGAGGAATCGGTATCTCATAGACCGAAATCATTTCCGGTTTGTATGTTTGATAATCGTTAAAAGTGATATCGCCTATTCATCACTCAAAGTAGTCATATATAATTTAAAGATATAAATCTTATATATAGCTTAATCAGGAAATATTCTCTCTTCAATTCATTAAAAATAATAATCCAAGGATAACTTAAATATAGGCTTTGATTCACATTATGATTAGTGATGTGAAAGGAATAATCAAAGGTGTTCAACATGCTGTATGCCAAAACATTTGCAAAGATTCCTGACAGAGTTTTGTTATCAGTTTACTTGGCAATTTATTGAAACTAATATATTTAAACACTTATTCATTGCTTGTCTCAATGCGCATATTATCACTTATACAGAGCTAAAGAAATAATCAGTTTGTTTTCTATTAATATTCATAAAAAGAATCTTTGCTGGCACCACAAATAGGACAATTCCAATCATCCGGAAGATCACTAAAAACAGTGCCTTGAATGATACCATTCTCGGGATCCCCGTTTGCAGAATCATAAATATACTCACATGTTGTACATATATAACATGAACCAGTACATTCACCATCCCCAAGAGGGGGAGGTGGATCAATGGGTTCCTCCACACAAGGAAATCCAATTATAGTGCAGGAACAAAGAAAATCACCGAGGTAAGGGATACAAATACAATCACAATCATAGGACTGGTAATCACAACAACCGTTGCATACAGAATTAAAACAATTATCATTTACATTATTAGTTGCATCCCAACACGCAGAGGTTCTACTAAGCCCTTGGGCGTCACCCTTAAGTTCAGTGGTATAGTCACAGAAATAAGCAGTTTTGCGTATTTCACCACCATTGGCGCCGATATCTTTATGGCTATTATTCTTTTGCAGGTACTCATACATTTTAAAATCCGCTACAGAGCCAGCCATTAGCATTATTTCCATTCGATTATTTTTAATGACATCTAAAGCTTCGTCTAAGTCACATCCATCCGAAATCCATTTTTCTCCATTGAAGTGGAAAGTAATTGTTTCATCATTATTATCAGTAAAACAGAAAAGATTATTTTTTTGATCAAACGAAAATTTTAAATATTTATTTTTGTCATGATACAATACTTTAGTCACTTCAGCTTCATTTGTTTCGAATTTTATAGATGCGTTATAAGTTTCATTCACGTGTAAGACTTTTAGTTCATTATTCACCCCTGATTTATCAAATATGTATTCTCTAACACCTATATTCCAAGAGGCCGAACCTACAGGAATTACATTCTCAACCCCAAGAGGTGACAAGGATTCTGGGGAGTCCACACAACTAATGATAAGTAAAAACGAAGAGAAAAATAAAATCTTAAGTGAACTGATGTAATAAATTATTTTTCGCATTTTATTCTCCTAATTCCTAATCAATTATAACAATTCATATATATTGCCATTTTATAATTAACTAATGATATTAAGGCCTGTGTACATCGAATATTTAAATCGCAGTGAATACAAATTGTTATAATTGATATTCAGATTTTTTTGAGTGTACTTTAAAAACAAAAAAAGTGAATATTCTGCAAAACGTAATTTACAAACTTAAACATTAATAATACTATATTATTTAAACTCTCTGATTACCTGTTATCTAAATTTAATAAAGAATCATTCGCTGCCTGCGCATTACTTTGAATGATAGAAGCTGATACATTTAGTATAGTTGGGCTATTTTTTAAATCATTAGTAAAAACTTCTATTGTTTTAAATATTTTCCCAACTTTATTTCCAGTAAAAAGTGTTATAATAATATCGCCTTTGTTTCCTGGAATAACTTCGCCTGAACTCAGGACTGTTGCTGTGCAACCTCAGGTATCATTTATTCGAAAAATTTTCAGTGTGTCATTACCAGTATTTATAAAACTAAATCTATGGTAGGCCTTAGAATTGATCGCTAAATTTCCAAAATCATAAGATTCTTCCATAAAAGATATTTGTGGGCCATGAACGTTATAATATATTCCACAATTTGTAATAAATATAATCTCAAGAGATAAAATAGTAAGAGATATAAATAAAATTTTATACTTCATTTTCGTCCCCATGCTGAGATAGGAGTAGCTACGAATTAAAAACAGATTGAAATCAATGCTGTAATTAGTATAAAGAGTCTAAAAAGAGAATGCAAGAAAAATTATAGTTTTTGTTCTGCCTCAGAGCCTTCTGGAATTTTCGGACAAATTTAATACTATGAATATTTTGTTAACTTGCCAACTTTAAAGAGCCCATAAATAATTTTGTGTAAATTCCTTTTGTTTGGTTCACAAATTTACGCGATCTCCATACTTCAGCGCAAATTGATTAATAGCCTGGTTCCAGTTTCTGATAGGCATGCTCCATTTTTTTGAAATATTCTGCACTGCCAGATAAAGCATTTTATAAGCGGCTTTGTCATTTTGAACTGAGGCTCTTGTTTTTGTTACTTTCCGCACTCTCATATTTATCGATTCAATGGTATTTAGTCGTATAAATCACCTTTCGAATATATTCCGGAAAATCATAAAAGGTTTTTAAATTCTCCCAGTTTTCATACCAGGATTTGCTGATGGACGGATACTGCTTATCCCATATTTGGGCAAATTTATCAAGCTGCATTTTAGCTTCTTCCTCGGTCGCTGCCTTATAAATATTTTTTAGATCGGCAGTGATTTTTTTACGGTCTTTCCAAGAAACAAAACGTACGGAATTGCGGATCATATGCACAATACATAGTTGAATATCAGTATCAGGTTAAATCGACTCAATGGCTGATTGGCGACATTTATAATTCCCGCTCGACGACAATTAAAATTCCTGTTTTTTGATGGGATTGCTTAAACTTCCAGATCATTAAATTGGAGGATCTGGATGGTTACAGAAAATCAAGTGAGGATATTAATGACAGCAATTAAATCAGAAAAAACAGTAGCAGTTGCTGCTGCAAAAGCGGGCATGGATGAAAAAACGGCTCGCAAGTATTTAAGACTTGGCAAATTACCCTGTGATGTGAAAACAGAGCACGGCTGGCGTACCAGAGAAGATGCCTTTGCAGATGTATGGCCGGAAATCAAAGAGAAATTAGAGACGAATTCAGGCCTGGAAGCAAAAACTATTTTTGACTATCTGCAACGCAGCTATCCCGGTAAATTTTGCGATGGACAACTCAGAACCCTACAACGTCGTATTAAGATTTGGCGCGTTCAGGAAGGTCCGCCAAAGGAAGTTTTTTTCCCTCAGCTCCATAAAGCCGGTGAGCTGTGCCAGTCTGATTTTACCTGTATGAATTCATTGGGTATAACTATTTGCGGTGCACCGTTTAATCATCTTGTTTTTCATTTTGTTTTGACGTATTCAAACTGGGAAGCAGGAAGTATCTGTTTCTCAGAAAGCTTTGAATCGTTAAGTGATGGCCTGCAAAGCGCCTTATGGAAATTAGGCGGTGTACCCAGGAGCCATCGTACAGACCGGATGAGCGCAGCGGTTCCAAATAATCATAAAGAAAAAAGGCGGCATTTTACGCGTCGTTATGAGGCCCTGATGCGACACTATAAACTCGATGCTCATAAGATACAAACAGCTAAACCCAATGAGAATGGCGACATTGAACAACGTCATTACCGTTTTAAGAAGGCTCTCGATCAGGCTCTTTTACTGCGCAGCAGCCGTGATTTTGACAACCGTAAAGAATATACAACTTTCCTGGAAAAACTGTTCTCACAACTCAATGCCGGCCGCTGGGAACGACTTAATGAAGAGTTGAAACAGTTAAGGCGTCTTCCGGATACCCGCTACGATTCCTGTAAACGTTTTCCTCTGAAAGTGGGGCCCTCATCGACGATCCGTATTGCCCATAATGTGTATTCGGTGGATAGCCGGCTGATCGGGGAAACCGTCCGGATTCGCCTGTATGCTGAGTATTTAGAAGTCTGGTATGGTCAGCGCTGTATGGAGAAGATCCCCCGTTTGCGCGGAGAAGAAAAACATCATATTCAGTATCGTCATATTATTGACTGGCTGGTTCGCAAACCGGGAGCCTTTGCCAACTATCGTTACCATCGGGATCTTTTCCCCAGCCACTGTTTCCGTATGGCCTATGACAGCTTAAAGCGTAATAACAAAGAATATCTCAAAATACTGCATCTGGCCGCTAAAGAAAGTGAAACGAAAGTAGACCAGGCTCTTGCTCTTTTGATCCATGAGAACCGTCCTGTCAGCTTCGAGAGAGTATCAGAGCTGATTCACCATAATCAGGAGTATGCGATTAAAGAAGCTGTTGAGGTGGATACGGTAGATATCCGTATCTATGACCGCCTGCTTGTCGAAGGAGTGGCCTGATGGAAAAACTGATTCAAAACAGTCTGCGGGAGCTGCATCTGCCGGCGATACGTGCCTGTTATAAAGAACAGTCTGATGTTGCCAGAACGGAGTCTTACAGTTACGAACAGTATTTACTGAATCTCATTGAGTATGAATGCCAAATGCGCCGTGAGAAACGTATTGACAGATTCCTGAGAGAATCCGGATTACCCTTAGAAAAGACCCTGGCGTCTTTTAACCGCAAGCGGTTACCTCAAAGGGTTAATGCTCAGATAGGGGTACTCCTGGACGGCACCTTTCTGGATCGTTCGGAGAATATTCTTGCTTTCGGGAATCCGGGAAGCGGTAAAACACATCTGTTGTGTGCCCTGACTCAGGAACTGATTTTCAAAGAACGCAGAATGCTGTTTCGGCCCTGCAATCTTCTGGTGCAGGAAATGCTGGTGGCCAAACGGGATTTAAAACTGCCACAATACCTGAAACGTCTTGCTAAATATGATGCGATTATAATCGATGACATTGGCTATGTACAACAGAGCCGGGAAGAGATGGAGGTTCTTTTTACCCTTCTGGCTGATCGCTATGAACGCGCCAGTATAATGATAACCAGTAATCTGCCTTTTTCAAAGTGGGAAGTAATTTTCAAGGACCCCATGACAACCGCCGCAGCTATAGACCGACTGGTTCATCACAGCATTATCCTGGAACTCAATATTGGAAGTTATCGTCTGGAACAATCACAAAAGAAACGACCCTTAAAGGCTAACAACAAAACAAAAGGAGGTAATTCGATGGCGAAGGAATGATGTAACTACAGTCGCCCTACGGGCTCCTTCGTTACATCATTCCTGGTTTACAGAACCGGGAATTTTAATTGTCGCTGTAAGAAAAAATAATTGACTTTGATCAAATGGCTTCGGGGAAGCCTTTTAAACCATTAATACAGGCAATCAGGATATCTTTTATGCCCCGGTTCTTTAGCTCGGTCAACACAGATAGCCAGAATTTTGCTCCTTTATTATGGGCGATCCACATACCCAAAAGCTCCTTATGTCCTTCAATGTCAATCCCCAGCAAATAGACTGCTTTATTGAGAATCTTTCCTGAATCGCGGATTTTTATTCGTATGGCGTCAAAAAAGACAATCGTGTAAGGCTCCTCAATCAGCCTGTTACGCCATGCTGTAACTTCTTCATAAACACTGTTGGTTATATGTGAGATGAGTTCCTTTGACACATCGGTGTCATACATTTCTTTTAAATGTCCGCATATCTCTTCGGTGCTGAGTCCGCGAGAATATAAGGAAATGATCATATCGTTAAATTTGTTGATCCGACACTGATGCTTTTTAACAAACTGTGGTTCAAACTCACCCATCCTGTCGCGGGGGATTTCAATTTCCAGTGAATCATTGTCCGTAATTATAGTTTTCCTGGATTTACCATTGCGGGAATTGCTGCTGTTTTGGCCTTCAGACGAATGTTTTTTGTAGCCAAGATGAAATTCTATTTCATTCTGCAGGATATGTTCCATCAGCGCTTTCTGTATCTGACCAAAAATACCTTCCTGCCCCCAGACGTCTTCGGGTTTTTTGTAATTTTTAAGCAACTCGTCAATAAGTTTAGGAGCAATAGACATTGTAACTCCTATGATAAAATCTTTAGTGTTAAGAAGATTTCACTACAAAATTTGGGAAATCTTCAAAGATTAATTTTTCCTTTAACGTCATATATATGATATCCAAAAGTTTGCGGGAAGTGGCAATAA
>JBFXLE010000001.1:343086-394435 GCA_050173015.1 Calditrichaceae bacterium | reverse complement strand
ATCTTTAATTTCTGTTCCGGGGTGATGCGTCTAACTGATTTTCTTGCCATGATATTACTCCTTATAACAAGGTTTAAATCATAGCACTAAATCTTTTTAAAATTCCAATTTTGACTGAACCAATACATTTTCAATTTCTTTTATAAAATACAAGCTTTTTTTTAAGATACTGCGAGATAGTCTTTTGTTTTTGTAATATCTAAATATATTGCAATAGGCTCTTGCAATAGTAATTTTTGAAAGTTTTGCTTGATGACCCGATATTTTCAATTTATCATAATTGAGGTCACAGAACACTCGATTCAATTCACTTATATCATACCATTCATCCATATATAATGGCCTCGAATCCTATTTCGAATACCAATAAATCTTGTTTTAAGATTTTACTGCATTATTGTATGACTTAAAAATCATTTACCTGTAATGAGAAAGCGTGTAAGTTCCTGTCTGGCAAAAACTACATAACGACTAAAGAGTAAGCCGTGCTTATTTATAAGAAAAAAAAAAAACGATAAATGTCAATACTTAAATATTTTTTTTTCAAAATCACAATATTCAACATAGTAAAATCTTTATCAGAATGAAAACTTACTGTCAATTTGATATTCATTCTTTCGCTGATGTATACATAACGATTGGGCCGTCTGAAGCGGAAATACATGGTACGCTATGTTCTGCATTACTAGGTATTAGAGTTTCTGAAATGTCTATCTTTACAGCTTCCTTTTATATTAAATACCTTATTTTCACCTTTAAGAGGACAGGGGGCAAACCAAGAATGTCATTTAGAGAATTTGAAGCCGGCTGGCTGATAATAATTTTCTAAATCTAAATTTTTAACTAAAATTCTAACAATATCTGAGACAGAACATACAGGAATAAGAAAATGTTTTATCGGAGCAATTTTGGCATTTTTTACAAATACTGTTAAAACAGGAAATAAAAATAAAATTCTTAGGACTATTTCGCCGTAGCCAGTTTTCTACTGAAGCTGAAATCGAATAAGCGGAATCAGATCAGCAGAAACTTCACCAAATGCGATTTTCTCCCATTCGGCATTAATAATTACTAATCTCCCGGTGAAAATGGTTCCGGTATGACCTGCATCACAATGCTAACCGGTGACTTGGATAAATTGTATCGTATTTAACATTTTTCAATCTGGTTTTATTGACGATCACTCTGATCAAGCGGGAGACCTATCAATGTTTAAGAAAGTGCTTTTATTTGTATTCATCTTTGGTTTTATTCTCCGTTGCACCCTTCCTGAAGCGGACGACGTCGAGCCACCGGTTCCCTTACTGATTTATCCGTATGAGGGAGCTGTCATTTCTGATAATATAAACGTCATAGTTGAAGCGTATGATGATGTGGAAATGCACAAGGTTTGGATTTATCTCGACGGAAATCTTATCGGTGAAGTTACAAAAAGGCCTTATCAAATCCCCTTAAATATTGCGCCATATCAGGACAATCTCGCTCATGTAATACAGGCCGCGGCCATGGATAAGAGTGAAAATATCGGGTATTCGCCTCTGGTCACTTTTGTCATTTCCGATTCGCCGGATATCGTTGACCCGACAGTCACTATCGTGAATCCGCAGGATGGTCAGATCGTCGAAGGTATTGTCAGGATATCTGCCATCGCCGATGATGAACGGTCAATTCAAAAAGTCGCCTTTTTTATTGACGGCGATTCGGTCGGTGAAAATTCAGCCTATCCGTATAATTACACATGGAATACGGAACCTTACGCGGACTCCACCGATCATACGATTTACGCAAAAGCCTTTGATGGCGGAAATAATTCCGCGTACTCAGATGGTGTAACCGTTACGGTTTATCCCAGCAGAGACCTGCTCCCTCCGGTTGTAAGAATTCTATATCCCGTTTCCGGGGCTACCATTACCGGAACAGTCAATGTGGCGGTCGATGCCAATGATAATTTTGGCGTCACCAGAGTAGAATTCTATGTGGACGGAATACTGCAGTCGGCGTTTACGGACACACAGCCCCCGTATGGATTCGCATGGAATACCGCGTCTCTGGCTGATTCACAGCAGCATACATTATACGTAAAAGCTTATGATGCCGCCGGAAATGTCGGCACATCCGATTTAATGGTGTTGACAATTCAATAGTTTTTTGTTGAAGTAAGTCATAGGCGGGGTACGAAAAAAGCAACAGAACTTTAAACGAAATTTGAAAACCGGAATGAAAAACTCCGGTTTTCTTCCGGGACCGATGACCAGTGCAGTGTTCTTCAGAGAACAAGAGCTTTTTTGATCGGAAAGTACATAGCTCGACTACGGTCTAATCATGCTCACAAGTCCGCGCTCAATGCTTATCTCCGCATCCCGCCAATTCTTGTTTTTAATCATCGTACCCTCTATTCTCAATATTTTCAATTCAGATCGACCGGTTCATTTTTCGGCATCGGCTATTATTGAAAAGTGTATGTGGAGAAATCTTACTTTTTGAAGCCTGATTCTTCTGAACTGCATCCATCATGGTATAATGATGGCAAATCAACTTGAATTTACTTAAAAAATTGCGCAAGTTTCCAACATATCAATTCAATACTTATTATGACTTAACTAAAGTTTAGATCGGAGCATAATTTTGACTAATAACGATATTTTACGTCGCATACGCTATGCCTTTGATTTTAGCGATTCAAAAATGATTGCGCTATTTGGACTCGCGGACTATCCGGTAACCCGGGAACAGATAAGCGATTGGTTAAAAAAAGATGAGGATCCCGCGTTTCAGAAATGCAGCAATACCCAGCTGGCGATTTTCCTAAATGGATTGATCAACGATAAGCGCGGCAAAAAGGAAGGCCCGCAACCTGAGCCGGAGAAAAAAATAGACAATAATATCGTTTTTAAAAAATTGAAAATCGCGTTAAATCTAAAAGCTGAAGACGTATTGGATATTCTGGCCCTGGCCGATATGAGAATCAGTAAACATGAACTAAGCGCGTTTTTCCGGAAGCCGGATAATAAGCACTACAGAGCGTGTAAGGATCAGATTTTGCGTAATTTTTTAAAAGGTATGCAGATTAAATACCGCGGCTGATATCCATCTGGGATTTGTTTCAGACGTAAGCGGAAATTTGGGAATTATTTATCGCCTGTGTTTAGTTTTTTTAATCAATTACACTAATCCCTGTTTAAGAGATTAAGAATATTCGCGACAAAGCAATCCATCATGACAAGAGATGCGTTTGCAATTAATGAAAATCAATAATAATTTTTGGCGGTGTATCGCTGACGTTCAGCTTCATTCTACAGGAAAAAGTTACCATGTTAAGTTTTTTACCTTCGATAATTATTGGGATAATTTCTCTGTCTTTATTCGTTTTCAACACACTTTTGTGGTGCGCCATTTTATTCCCGGTTGTCTTCATAAAATTAATCATACCCCATCCGGGCATTAGAAACCAATTGTCGCAGCTGCTGACCATCATCGCAATGTTCTGGATCGATTGCAATAGTTTCATTTTTAAGATTGTTCATAAAATCGACTGGGATGTTCAGGGGATTGAAAATTTCAATGACAGAAAATCCTTTTTAGTGATCAGCAACCATATTTCGTGGACAGATATCTTTGTGCTTCAACATATTTTTAAGCATCGTATCCCCTTTCTAAAGTTTTTTTTAAAGAAAGAGCTGATCTGGGTTCCCATTCTGGGAATGGCCTGGTGGGCACTGGATTTTCCATTTTTAAAACGATATTCCCGCCAGTTTCTGGAAAAACACCCCGAACTACGGGGAAAAGATATGGAAGCAACCCGAAAAAGCTGTGAAAAATTCAAAAACATTCCGGTCTCCGTCATGAATTTTTTAGAGGGTACGCGGTTTAATTATCAAAAACATAAAAATCAAAACTCTCCATACCGTCATCTTCTGTTGCCGAAAGCAGGCGGAGTTTCCTTAGTTCTTTCCAGTATGGGTGATTATTTATCAAATGTTTTGGACGTTACAATCGTTTATCCCGAAAATCAGCCTCCCGTGCATTTTTGGGATTTGTTGTCAGGAAATATTCCCCGTATCATCGTACGCATCAGAAGTCTGCCCATTCCTGAAGATGTGGCGGGAAAGAATTATGAGGAAGACACCGGTTTTAGGGAAAAAATACGACAATGGGTCAATACAATTTGGCAGGAAAAGGATGACCTGATTGCCGAAATCATGCATGAATATGCTGTTTTTCATAAAAAAGGATGAATCTTAAATTTATTTAATTCTCAGGTTCTTACAGGTTAATTACTTTGTGAAATACCTGACGGATCAGTCAGTGGATGACGACTTATGTTTTTCCAGGTACTCTTCCGTGGCAATTTTTAATAATGTTGATCTCTTCAGTCCTGTTTCCTTTCTGAGATGATCAACCTTTTTCAGCAGTCGTGAAGGAAATATTACATTAAATCGTTTTAAATCTTCGTATGATTCAAAGATCTTTTCGTCCAGGGCAATAGGAACCAGATTAGCATTTTTGTATTTTCTCTTTAATTCCATATATGAACTTGGAGTTTTAATAAATTGCTCATCTGCATTTGCCAACCATGCGGCCAATACATCAGTTGCGTTTTCCAATGCATCATCCCAGTCATCACCAAATGTAACACAACTGATTAAATCCGGAAATTCAACTTCCACAATTTTATTGTTTTGTTTAAAAATTCCATAATAGTATTTCATTTTATTACTCCAATCCTGCTGCTTTCATGATTTTTTTGGCTGTCCCTATTGGATGTCACCTTTGTGCCTGGAACCGGTATTGGAGGACTTCCGTTTATTATCCAAATATCATGTTTTCCACCGGTTCGTTTTTAAAACCGGCATTTTTCAAAATTTTTTCAATTTCGCGTTTAGTCATCTAACTACATACTAGTGTGTAATGTTTCATTAATATAAATAAGCATGATACCCATATCAACAAAAAGAAGTGCAGTTCTAAGAAGTCCGTCAAGAGATGTCGTATTCATCTCTACTAAATTCAAAAAAATTGTAATGTCGAATAGATTTAATCGGGCTGCGAATTTCCTACATTACTTCTGTCTAAGTGATTTGAGATAGGTTAAAATATTACCAAATTGACGGGTCGGTGTATTTTCTCTTCCTCCCCGGATATGGAGGTTGTATATATGATCGTATCTTCCGGATGTCAGGTTCAGGCGCATGGACGCTCCGCTCAGCGCCGTCAGATATGAACAAATTTTATCCTGTTTTACATTTAAATCTATGACGAGGTCAAATTTTTCATCCTGAATATTTTTCAGATACTGATCATTCGGTACACCGAGCCGATTCATATCTTCTTTTCTCAGGCTGCTTCGCTCAAAGGTGGATATCCGGGCTTCGCTAAAAATTTTATACAGACTTGACAAAAACTCCTGATTCTCTTTTTCCAGATCTCTTTCGGCGGAGAGTATGACAAAGATATGTGTCACATTTTGAATCATTTTCGGAAAGTCATACAACTCGTCGCTGTTCTTGATTTTTCTGAAGCGAAATTCCAGATATTTTTCCAGAATGAGACTTTTTACATGCTCGATCACTTCTTTTTCTCCCTTTTATCAGGCCATTTGCCTTCGATATATGCCTTTAAATTGCTTTCTCTTCCCTGATCGGTAGGGAAATAAAAACGCTTTCCCTTTAAGTTTTTCGGCAGATAGTCCTGCCCGATAAAATGCCCGGGATGATCATGCGGATACCGGTAATCTTTTCCATAATCCAGGTCTTTCATCAGATTAGTCGGAGCATTTCTCAAATGTAATGGAACGGATTGAACACCTCCATTTTTAACTTCCCGGATGGCGCTGTCAATCGCCAGATAAGCCGCGTTACTTTTTGGAACTGACGCAAGATAAGTACAAACTTGTGATAGAACAATCCTCGCTTCCGGCATCCCGATATTTTTTACAGCTTCAAATCCCGCGTTCGCCAGAGACAACGCGTAGGGTTCGGCATTACCGATGTCCTCCGAAGCCAGGATGATCAAACGCCTGGCGATAAATACAGGATCTTCCCCGGATTCAAGCATCCGGGCCAGCCAGTACACAGCCCCGTCAGGGTCGCTGCCGCGGACACTTTTTATAAAAGCCGAAATGGTGTCATAATGATAATCGCCCTTTTTATCATAATAAAGTGGATTCTGACTGGCCGCTTTTTTTATGAGTTCATCACTAATGCTCAGTTTGTCACCGGTTTTGTCGGACATATAAAAGGCTATTTCAAGCAGATTTAACGTCCGTCGGGCATCTCCGGATCCGTAATAGAGCAAATCATCCATGCCATCAATAACTATTTTATATCGCGACAAAACTGAATCACCCGCCAAGGCATTTTGGATAATATGAAGCAGATCTTCTTTTTCAAGAGGTTCAAGCTTTAAAACCTGACACCTTGAAAGTAACGCGCTGTTTATTTCAAACGAGGGATTTTCAGTCGTCGCGCCGATCAAAACGATGGTTCCGTCTTCCACAGCATGTAATAGCGCGTCCTGCTGAGCTTTGTTAAACCGGTGAATTTCATCTATAAAAAGAACCGTATTCTTATTATAATATCCGATCTGCTTTCTTGCTTCTTCAATGATATCCTTGACATCTTTGACACCCGAAGTAACCGCTGAGATCGGTTCATACAAGTAATTCATTTCGGATGCCAATACTCTGGCCAGAGTTGTTTTCCCCACTCCGGGAGGCCCCCAGAGTATCAAAGACGGCAGATATCCCGATTTAATCTGCTTGTACAACCCTCCATCCTCGGAGATAAGTGCCCCGTGTCCTATGATTTCAGACAGTTTTTCAGGCCGGCACCTTTCAGCGAGAGGACGGTTTAGGGAATTCTCAAAATTTTGCTCAAACAGAGTGTTCGTTTTTTTCATTTTTTCTGACCGGGTATTCCAAATAAAAACAAAACGCTCTGTTAAGAGCGTTTCATTTGCTTTTTGGATACTCTAAGATTTATTATTCAATCCGGGCTTTCCATAAATTTAAAAATCCTGACGCTTTTTCCGATGTCGCGATAATGATCGTATTATAACCCGGCTTAAGGAAACTATTGATCCGGTAAACTTCAAACTTGCTTTCTCCCGCTTCCTTTTCATCGTACCGCGGCATTATTTCATCTTTAAATATGGTGTGATTGATAAATATCCGGTAATATGGCTTTCCGCTTATCGCCAGCGGATAGTTTTCACCTGTTTTATACACCCAGAGTTTTAATTGTAACGGCTCCTTCAGATCAAGTGTTGTCGGAATTTTAAAGCGTAATAAAACCGCGTCTGTGCCCGGTGGGTTTCGGTACTGGAACGCGTACCCAAGACGCCAGATTCTCTCTCCGAGAACATTGTTCATCATGATGTCGGGGCCATTATTTCGGCTTGTAGTGAATTTTTCATCTTCCTGCATATATCCCACATTTATATTTGCGAGAGCGGACGCCGGCTCCACTTCTTTGTTACTAAAACTGACATAATACTCACTGGTATAATAAAATTCAAAATGATCATCGCCATCAGGTGTAATGTCAATGGTCTGTTCCTCAGGTTTTTGATAATATTCCAGATCTCCGAATGAAATCCGGTGTTCACCCATGGTTAAAGTCGCTGAGAAAGTCCCGGTCCCCGCCAATTTACCATCTACAAATATGGCCCCATCCACCGGAAAAGTTCTAATCGTGATTGGCTTTGCCGTACTTGTAAGCGTGAAATCCACACTAACACGTTTTTGATCTTCACTTAGCTTTACCACTTTTTCTTCAGGATATGATTTATATCCGTCTTTATACACCTTTATGATGTGCTGACCCAGCGGTATTTTTTGTAAAACATAATCAGTCTGGAAATCGGTTTCATGGCCATCAAGAAATATGACGGCATTTTTTATATTCGAATGAATTTCAATTAATCCGACGGCCTGGGGTGATGTACTGACAGCGGCGGTTCCCATGGATCTGACCAAGGACAGACTAAAGGACAAATCAAGCGTGTCGCCGGGACTCAACTTGAACGTGTGTTGTCGCGGTGAAGAGATATATTTTTCTTTATTCAGGGAAATCGTGTGCTGCCCTTCGGGAAGATGCACAATGGGATTATTTCCTACGGTACCCTGAAATTCACCGTCCACAAAAACCGCTGCTTCTGAATAAGGCGCGTGAATACGAACGGCACCGCTTTCCTTTTCTCCACGAGGAATGAGTTCGAAGGCGATTCGCACCGTGTCACCCTTGCCGGCATCAATACGCAACATCTTTGGCTGGATTATATATCCGGCGCGGATAAGTGATATTTCATGTTCTCCCGTTTCAATCGGATAAGGAGAATTTGCCTTAAATCCTACGGCCAGATTCTGATCGATGTATAAATGGCCACGATTTTCATTAAGACTCACCACCAAATATGCTTTGGGATTATCATTGGGAGATGAAAGTATTTGTATAGACCAGATGATGCCTGCGACAAGAATCAATGCAATTACAATGAGTACACGTTTCAACAGTATCCGGCCTTTGGACTCTACCTCTTCAAAAAACTCATCCTGACTCTCAAACTCTTCTTTCGTCAGCCATCGATATTCACCGATATGGTTTTGATATTTTTTATAGCCGCCACGCTTTTTATAAAATTTATTCTGCTCATCTTCAACGATTTTATCATGAGCCCGGCCTGTTAGCCTGCGTTCATTTTTTTTCAGTTTTTCCCGATAAAGTTCAACTCTCTCCTGAGCTTCCTTTTCAATCTTTTCGGCATACTCACTCATTAACTGCCGCAATTCCGATGATTCCGGAATTTTTGGGTGTTTTACTTTCCTGAATTTTCCGGTCAACCTTTCCCAAAAGGTTTCATCGAAAGGGTAAAATTCAAATTCATCCTCCAATTCCAGCGGCGTAAGCCATTTTACTTCCTGGAGATGATTGCCGCAACGAATGAAATCCGGATACTTTGAGTAAATTTTTTCCTCAATTTCACTCCTTAAGAAATGCTCCATAAAATAAGAATTTTCCTTAGCGCGAAACGCCCTTATCTTCCGTGTTTCCTCATCCGTTTTATCAGACTTCTGATCAGCATCCGTCTCGTGTTCTTTCTCAAGTTCTTTACGAATTTTGCTTCTCAGTTCCTTTTCATTGAATTTTTTATCATTAGAAGCCATAATTATATTACCACCTGCTGATATACTCTATCGTTAAAGAACTCTCTCCATCCGCTTTAACGGGTACTTTAAATTTCAGAAAATCCGCTTTTTTCTCGACGAGTTTGTAATTGGACGAAGTCAGCTCAACTTCCTGATACGGATTTACACGTTCCATAATTTCTAATTCAATGTCCGTATTCTTGTGATTTCGAAGCGTATAACTTATTTTTTGTGTCTGTGAACGTTTTTCTCTTCGCTGTGTTTCAAGAAGTTCCCGCTCCGCCACAACATCAAAGGCTTTACCCACCTCAATTTCCAGTTTTTCATCCTTTGGTGTGTGTTTAATTCTATTTTCGCCGACAAACTCCAGTTCATTTCCGTCTGCTTTATATAAACGAATAATCCCTGCGGGAAGTGCAAAGCCCAGATTATTCTCCTTAGAATTTTTCAGAACCACAAATACGGAGACGCGGATCTCACCGGCGCTGTCCACACGGTAAATTTTTTGCACTTTAGTTTTTGTTTCGGGAAAAAGCTGTATTTGCTTTATCTGGTTCTGCTCAAGATCGGTTAGACGTTGCAGCGAATAAAGATGATATTCAAAAAATTCCTTCTCTGAAAACCCGTCAGTTTCCTTAGCCATCATTTTCACCATTGACCGCTCAGGAAATATACGGCGATCACTAACAAGATTAATATCTCCCGCCATCAATTTAAGCCGGGCATTTTTGTATGCTTTCCCTGAAGTATTATTGATAGTCACCCAGGAAGCCAGCATGATCTCCGTGTCATTTTCATTCAATTTTGCCACATAGTCCGCTTGCCAGTCCAGCCCGGTACTCAGGTATGAAAGCAGCGCTTTCTTCTCTCCCTTACTCTCCGAACTCACTTTCCACACAAGTGTGGGGCGCGTTATGAAATTTGTTTTTGTTTTGGAATACTCTTTTAGAAAAATCTTTTGTTCACCGTTCCGGGGAATAATCTGCATCTGACCGTCACTGTCGACAAGAATCATGTTCGCGGGATTTGCCGAAAGCAGCTTACCGTCAATTACCCCCTGATCCGGGTGGATAATTCTTATTTCCTGATTAAGCGACTTATCAAGAATTTTATCGACGCTTATCAAATCATATTCATAATTCTGTTCAAGAACGCTGAAAGACTGATTCGCGCTTTCTATCAGGACGGACCCCGGATTTATCCCCGTTGGAATATCTTCCAGATATATGGTTTGAAGCCCTTTGTCCATGGGCACCGCTCTTACTTCGCGTATAAGCCCCAGGTTTGAATTTGTAACTGTTATCGCGATTTCATCCTGAGCAATGGATAAAACCGGCAGCATGATAGTCAGAATAAGCAGAAGTGAAATGCTAATTAAATTTTTCATAATTTGCTTTTACCTTTGCTAAGTTTTCCTGAATATTTTTTAGCTTTTCTTTTTCGGCAAGCACTACTTTTTCCGGCGCTTTTTCAAGAAAATTTTTGTTCTGAAGCTTGCCGTTAAGAGCCTTCTCAAGTCCTGTCAGCCGGACTAATTCCTTCTCAAGTCTTATTTTCTCTTTTTCCCTGTCGATCAAATCCGCCATGGGGATGAAAAATTCGATCCCTTTAACAACAACTGTCCCCGCGTCGTTCTTATCAAAATTATCCGGGATTTTTTCGATAGCTTCAACCTTCGCCAGCGAATTGAAGTACTGCTCGTTTTCTTTTATAATCTTCCATGCATCCTCCGTTCCATTCAGAAACAGATGAATTGTCTTGCCGAGCAGCACATTCATTTCTGCTCTCAGGTTGCGTATAGAACCAATCGCTTCCTGAATGATATCCATTTGCTCTTCAGCATGGACATCTCTCATTTGAGCAACCGATTCAGGCCATGGTGAAATGACGATACTTTGTTCATCATTGCTAAATTTCTGCCAGATTTCTTCAGTAATAAACGGTACAAAAGGATGAAGAAGCTCCATACTGCCCTTCATTACAAACGAAGCAACCGCCAGAGCCGTATTTTTCTCCTTTACGGCATCCGCATTATAAAGCCGCGGTTTGATCATTTCAAGATACCAGTCACAGAAGTCATGCCAGAAGAAATGATAGATCGAATTCAACGCGTCATTAATACGGAACTGATCCAGATTCCTTGAAGTATTTTCCACTGCCTGATAAAATCGGCTCAGAACCCATTTGTCGGCAAGTTCAAAACCATCCTGATAAGCGGATACATTTGTGTCCGGCTTATCGATATTCATATCAAGGAAACGAAACGCGTTCCAGATTTTATTGGAGAAATTCCTGCCCATTTCAAAGTTTTTGCGGTCAAGATTGATATCCTGACCTTCTGAACTGAGCATGATCAGTGTGAACCTCACCGCGTCAGCGCTATACAAATCAATCATCTCCAGAGGATCTACACCGTTTCCTAAAGATTTTGACATTTTACGGCCGTTGGCATCCCTTACAATTCCGTTAAAAACCACTTCTTTGAACGGAACTTCGCCCATCACTTCCAGACCGGCCATGATCATCCTTGCGACCCAGAAGAAAATGATATCCGGGGCGGTGACCAGAGTATTAGTGGGATAAAAATATTTCAGCTCCGCTTTTTCTTCCGGCCATCCCAGAGTTGAGAAAGGCCAAAGCCATGATGAAAACCATGTGTCAAGCACATCTTCTTCCTGCCGGAATGATGTTTTTCCGCATTTCGGGCAGGATTTCGGCATTTCGCGGGCGACAATCATTTCATCACAGTCATTGCAGTAATAAACCGGAATCCGATGCCCCCACCACAACTGTCTTGAGATACACCAGTCACGGGCGTTTTCCATCCAGTGTTTATAGGTCTTAAACCATCTTTCATGCGGATGCAGACGAATTTCACCATCTTCAACCACTTTGAGCGCTCTCTCGGCAAGTGGTTTGACTTTTACAAACCACTGTTCGGACAGATACGGCTCGATAACGGTCCCGCATCTCTGACAATGTCCCACATTGTGACGGTGTTTTTCTATTTTCTCAAGAAGATCCAGCTTGGTCAAATCCTGCACGATCTGATTCCGGGCCGTAAACCGGTCTAGACCCGCATATTTCCCGGCTTTTTCACTCATTGTACCATCAGAATTCATGATAATTATCTGTGGTAAGCGGTGTCTCTGCCCCATCATAAAATCGTTCGGATCATGCGCGGGCGTAACTTTTACACAGCCCGTTCCGAATTCCTTATCCACAAAATCATCCGCGATTACCGGTATTTCCCGATCCATCAGGGGTAAAATCAATTTTTTCCCGATCAGATCTTTAAAACGTTCATCTTTAGGATTTACAGCTACCGCCGTATCACCCAGCATTGTTTCGGGACGCGTGGTAGCAACAATCACATATTTGTTTTTTTCGCCTTTAACCCGGTATTTAATATACCACAAATGGCCGTGACTATCTTTATGCTCGACTTCCTCATCGGACAAGGCCGTCGCGCACCGCGGGCACCAGTTAATAATGTATTTACCCTTATAAATCAGCCCTTTTTCATATAACCTGATAAATATTTCCTTTACCGCGTTGGATAATCCCTCATCCATCGTAAACCGTTCCCTGCGCCAGTCACAGGATGATCCCAGTTTTTTTAACTGCCGTATGATTGTCGAGCCGTGTTTTGCTTTCCACTCCCAAACCCGCTCAAGGAACTCTTCCCTACCCAGGTCATGTCTTGTCAAATTCTCTTTGGCAAGCTGTTTTTCGACGACATTTTGTGTCGCGATACCGGCATGATCGGTTCCCGGGAGCCACAAGGCTTCAAAACCCTGTTTCCGCTTGTAGCGAATAAGAATATCCTGAATGGTATTATTGAAAGCATGTCCTATGTGCAGCATGGCGGTCACATTGGGAGGAGGAATCACTATGACATATGGATTTTTTTCGTTGTTAACATCAGCATTGAAATATTCTTTTTCAAGCCAGTACTGATACCATTTATCTTCAACTGTTTTCGGATCATAAATTTTAGCAATCTCTTTTCGCATTAATAACGCTCCTCGGAATTTTCACTACACCTGACATATCAATCAGGAAGTACTATTGAATAGTTCTAACTATATTAAATAATTCATAGTTCAATATTGTTATTCGTTAAATGGAAATGTTTAAACTCAAATATACAATAATTAGATAATTAAATAAAATATTTAAGAATGGGGCCTGATTTATTCATTCACAAAATTATCCAGTATCTCTCCGATAAAAAAACTTGTCTCCGAAAGAAATCTTTCCGCCGAACATCCACGGCGGTTACATGACTGGCAGAGAATTGTCAAATGGCAGTCAACCTTTTGCTTATAGGAAAATTCCAGATCAGCTACCGCTTTATCCAACTCTTTGGTAAACTCCTGGCTTGATTCATTCTCCATGGCCAGTTTCATAATTTTTTTCTTAACCATTTCCGAAAGATCTTTTATCCTGCCGAGATACGCGCTGATGGCGCTTCTCCATATTGTCCGGGCGCGCGTCATGATTTCTGATTCGATGTCTTCCGGCGTTCCCGGGCGAAGCGTCATAAGCCCTCTTTCCTTCAACTCAAAAATCTCATCGATTAATGACCGGACATATTCCAGCTCATGAATTATTTTCGGGCTGGTATCGTAATAAATCTGATGGGCGGTATTATTTAACAACATTCTGGATTCCAGAAAGAAATGATTCATTTCATTTTGCTTTTCACCAAAATTCTTTTTTAATACATGACTGAATTTTTGCAATTGCTTCTCCGCGGCGGCAATTGATTTTATGGCATCATGATATTCGTTGATCTGGTTATATCCGAAAGACTGAAAAACAATATCAAAATACGCCTGAACACTCATTTCGAGTTCTTTTAGATTCTCTCTCAGCCTGTGGCTTTCATTTTCAAAAGAATCGCTTACCTGCTTGGTTACAGATTCGTCAAAATGATAACTCAGAATATCCAGGACACGGTTGAAGACTTTTCTGGGAGTGGAAACATCATTGACCAGGTTAAAAATATCTTCCAGCGAAAGCTGTTTCGCGGCTAATGACCGCAGTCCCGGGCTGGCGCTTAAATGACTGTGCGACAGAAGTATCACATTGTCAAAATTTGTCAAATCATCGGAACAGGCTTTGACAAGAATGGCCTGTTTTCTGATAAGCATTTGCAGAAAAAAATCAGCAATCGTCAGAAATTTACCGTCTGCAACCACATTATCACTGATATTCAGGTCCGAAATATTGGCTCGCTTTAAATCTTCTCTCTTCTGAATCACAAAAACAAGTTCCGCCAGAATTTCAAAATGCAGAAGTGACGACTCAAAATGTTTACTTTCAAGACTGGTGAATACAATTCTTTTCAGCTGAAGCGGGCTTGTATCGATCAGAATATTGTATAATGCCTTGCGGACACTCTTATCTTCATCCGCAAAATGATTTAAAAACAATATTAAATTTTTTTCGTTATTCAGATTTTCCGCGACTTTATTAATTTCAGAAATTCTGACAATACGTTCCTTCTTGTCCTTAAGAGCCTGGATGCACATTTCGGCTATCTGCTCATCTTTTTTCCCGTTGCCTCTCGCTTTGAGAAGATTCATATACTTTACCAACATCTGAACAGAGACGACCGGATTTCTGAGCAGCTCATTTATAATATCAAGATCATCCTCATACATCAGCAGGACAAGTACGTTTGTTTGTCCTTCATTCATCGCGAATTCTTTACGCTCACGCTTATCAAACCCCATGATATCCTGATACTGTCCCACGAGGTTCCAAAACTCATTTTTACGGGCGGCGTTGCGTACAAGATCGCTCTCATCATTCGCCAAAATATTTATTATAGAAGGAAAGTGACAGATGCGCGCCACCTTTGCCCGCTGATGTTCATTTTCAAGCAATTCGCCGCTGATATAGATGTTGGACGCAACCGGTGGCGCCTTCCTGAAATATTTATCCATGACGTAATTGTAATATTCCAGAAAATTTTTGAATGAGCCTCGTTCTGCCTTGATCGACAAATCACCCCTCCAGAGCTAGAGTAAACGCGGTTGTAAGCTTTAATATATCACGGTTGGCTTTGCGTAAACGAACGACAAGCTCAGACGCGATATTACGATAAATCAACATCCCGATACGTGCATCTTTCTCACAAATGCTTAGGAGGTCTTTCTTTGTAAGCATCGCCATCAAACAGGTTTTTACGGTTTTTACAGACGCGGAACGTTCAGCGATGTCGTCAAACATAGCCATTTCTCCAAAAAACGGATGATGTTTTTCCGAGAGATGTAAAAGTGATTTTTCCTGTTTCTGACTGGATTGAATCCATTGAGGAAGCACCAGCGACTTTGAGATTTCCACTTCGCCTTCCAGCAGAATGTAAATGGTATTATCTGAATCACCTTCCTTAATAAAGAACTGTCCGGCTTCTATCTCTCTTACTTTCATTTCGGTAACAACAGTATTTATCTCATTCTCCTCCAAGTCCCTGAAAAGAGAAACATCCTTGAGATAATCCATCTTTGATAATAATTCTTTTGGAATATTTTTACTCATGCTGACTGCTCTCTATTGATAAATAAAAATCCGATCTCTTTAACTCGAGATCCGGGGAAGGATTAACCATGATTTTGATTTGTTCATCCCCATCCATACCACGCCCGGCTTCTTTAAATTTTTGCATGATATAGGAATCGAGGTAAGAATAATCGTCACTCAGAATTTCCGTCAGATTAAACGGCTCTGTAATCTGTCCAAGCCCTATTAAAATTCCTTTATGACGATCCGAATAATAAGCGGACAACTCAGAATATTTATGACCGGTAAGCTCGCCCGGAATCTGGCGTCTGATGATTTTATTAGACGCGTTGGCCGAAAATATCTGTTCGATAAGCTGCGGCACCCCCGGGGCTGAAACATAGTTTGCAAGCAGAAATCCCGTGTAGGCATCACTGACGATTACTTCGTCTGCCTTTGCCTTCCGAAGGTGAGAAATGTTATCACGATCAAGAATATGGGCATACACCTTAATTTTGGGATTAAGTGTTTTTAAAGACAACGTGGCAAGGATTGTTCGCTCATCACCCGATTTTACAAGTGCCGAACTATTATCCGGCAAAATGATGGCGGAAACCGCATTTCGGACATTTGCCCGGGTCAGAATATTTTCCCTTGTGAAATCTCCGCGGACAAATTTCAGTTTCAGATTGCTGAACTTCGATAATACGACATCAATATCCTCTTCGGACAATTGATTGATCAATACTATCGGAGCGGCTCTTTCCTTTTCTTTGTCCAGAGTAGCCAGTATTTGTTCAGCCTGAACATTCCAGCCGCATAAAAGGACATGATTTTCCATTTTTACATTCTGCAAGCCTTTACCCTCTCTTATCATACGGGAAACAAATATGGAAGAAATTGTTGCTGTGACTACGGAGAGCATCGCGACACCAAAGAACATCAGGATAACACCAAGAACTTTGCCGACAGGAGTGACAGGTACTTTATCACCGTAGCCAACGGTCGATATGGTCACAAAAACCCACCAGACTGAGTCCCAAAAAGTTTTGAACTGATTATTGATCCCTTCCTCAAACAACTTAATTAAAAAAGATGCCACAATCGCAATAATCAATAACGTCATTAAGGCGCTGAAGGCGGGATGTTTTCTTAGTTCAAATATTTTTTTTAAATTTTTCACGTCTTTTTACGGATTCTTCTGGAAAAATATTTAATTAAATCGCTACATTTCAATCAACCGGCACTGTTTGAACATATTCAAATATAAACGAATCGATACCCGCTCTACAACACTAAACTAAATTTATGCGGAAGACGTATTCGCATTTCTCCCGAATCATTATAAACGGACGCAAACGGATTCCCATGTCTTTCCAACACAAAATAGTCATCTTCTATATCGTCAGTTTTTAATTTTCCTGAACTAAATAATTCAATCAATTGCGCGTCTGTCAATTCTAACCTTCTCCGCGTTATTAAATTGCTTAGTAACTGAACGCTTTGATTTGTAAGTTTCCACATTCGCAATTTCTCTTCACCCAGTAAAATACCTCCATTGGTAAATCCCTCATCGGGAAACGATTCAACATTATTGTTAAACATCCAAATACGATTACGCGTGCGCAAATATCTCCGCTGTCTCCAATACGATGATGATATACCCCATGTTTCAGAAATACTTTCCAGACCCTTTTTCACCGACTCATGATTATGATCAACCGTCAATTTTTTGCCCTGTCCGGCGGACAGACGATTTGATTTAACTCCCCCTGTCTTTATAAGCCGGACAACAAAAAAGCCTTCCATGTCGTGAAGATGCGGCATAATACGAATGGCCCTGTTGAGCTCCTGATTAATTTTTCGTCCCTTGTACTCCGTTATTCCACCGGAAAAACCCGCAAGTTTTTTTATATTAATTTCAACTACTTCTACGGGATACTTTTCCAGGATACTCTGAATGACCAGCTCATTCTCTTCCGGAGTAACCGAGCATGTGGAATACACAATTTCGCCGCCTGTCCTGGCTGCCTTCACTGCCGAAATGAGCAATTGACCCTGCAAGCTGTTCAGCTTCTCCAGCTTTTCCGGAGTCCACCATTTTATTATTTCAGGATTTGTGGCGAGAGTGCCCAAAGCGGTGCAGGGAGCGTCCACCAGAACTTTGTCAAAGTAGTCCGGGAAAATTTTTCCCAGACGTTCCCCCGGCAGATTATAGATATACTGAATCATCGCGCCTGCTTTTTGAAGATTGGTATTCAGTGGTTGGTGCCGTGATCTCGAAGCATCATTTACAACCAGTTGACCCTGATTTTGCATCATCGCGGCAATTTGAGTGGATTTTGAACCGGGCGCGGCTGCCAGATCAAGTATCCTTTCTCCCGGCCGGGGATTAAGAACAATTGACGGTATCTGAGACGAAAGTCCCTGATACTGAATATTCCCTCTAAAGAATTCAAGTGTGTGGCTTAAGGGCAGAGTATCATCATTTATAATAATCCCCAAATCATTGATACCGGACCTATGAAAATCCACATCCCAGTGAAGTAGTTTATTCTCAAACTCGCTGACCGTGGTTTTGATCGTATTTACTCTGACGGCTTTTGGTTCAGGGCGCGCCCTCATAAAATCAGTAAATTGACCGCCAAACAGATCCTTCAGGTATTTACTCAGACTGACATTATCCATTATCACAATCCGGATTCAAACAGAAATTCTTATTCCATTCTTATGCAGAATTTCTACCAATTAAACTTCATTTGGTTAAGTTGCTGGAATGAGTAAATTAAAGTCAACTATTTTTATTTGCAAACTTATTAGTTAAAAGAACCAGCGGGAGGAGAAATGGAAAACTTTCCCAAAAAAAAACATGCCATTGCGGATAGAGATTTTGGCGTCTGCCCGGTGGACGCGCAAACATTCGGCGAATAAATCTTTTTGCGACGGAACGCGTAACAAATTTACCGAATAACGGCAACACGTTCTTTATTATTTGGCCATTACGATGCAGATGAAACGATCAGTCCGTCAAATTGTTTTCGTATTTGACGATAATGCCTGCGCATTAGTGTATTGGAATACATGTTTATAAATGCGAGAAACAGCTCCCTGCGGATCATTTTTCGGGAGACCTTTACTTTTTCTTCGCCAAGCAGGGACAACGTATTTTCATGTATTTTTTGAAGCGTCCGCAATGCCCAAAACAGCGGCAGCATGCAGAACAACCGGATTCTTTTTTCTTCCTTCGGAATCAATAATATATAATCCAACGCTTTATCAAGATGAAATACGGC
The DNA here is from genome assembly GCA_050173015.1 of Calditrichaceae bacterium. GTDB lineage: Bacteria > Calditrichota > Calditrichia > Calditrichales > JBFXGD01 > JBFXGD01. The sequence goes on along the minus strand of JBFXLE010000001.1, from coordinate 375,484 downwards.
ATTTTGGATTAATTCATTGAACATCATTACAGCCTGATCCGCATTTTCTTCTTTAAAAATTGATTGTCTTGTGAGACGATATTTTTTTAGTAATTCGTCCGGAATATATGATTGACCTCTTCTTAAATCCACGGTCATATCACGGATGATATTTACCAATTGCAATCCTTTTCCAAACGATTCAGCAAGCTGCTCAAGTTTTCCGCGCACTGCCGGAGTGATTTTTCTGGAGTAATGTGAAAAAAGCTCCGTCAGTAAATAGCCGACGGTTCCCGCAACATAATATGTATATTCATCCAACTCTTTCATCGTTCGCAAAAATGTGAATCTTCTCTTTTTGGACGACTGGGCATACTTTCGCATTCCCATCGACATTTCCGTCACCCACTTCCCTATTTGCCGTCTCACACCTTCTGAGAAGCTAAAATACACATCAAGGATAGTGGGCAGGTTATAAAGCAAATCATCATCCGGAGTCACTCTGGACAAAGACGGAACAAGTTTCATAAATTTTGGTTGCGCGCTCAAATTAGAATCATCAAAAATCCGGGCATAGGCATCGAGCATCTTTTTTTTCTGATCTATCGAAAGCTCCGCGTTGTCTTCAACCGTATCCGCGATCCGGCAAAGAAGGTACGCCACTGTAACGGGCACATTGAGTCCGACCGGAAGCATCTTAATAGTCGGAGCGAATGTCCTCGATACCTTGGGGAGCATCTCAAGACAGTATTGTTTTTCGAGAATTAATTTATCTTTTCCGTTTATCATATTATCCTGTATGATCAATTTAATTTACACTAAATTAATACTTTTATATGAATCGATAAATACTTTTATTTTATTTCGAAAAATATTCTTCAAGATGCAGAATGGTATGATCAAGAATCACCTCCACCGTAATTTCCGCGAATCCTGGATCCGCGAATGCAGGATATCCCTTGTATCCGACTTCACCGATATCTTCCGAATATTGCAATTCTCCGTAATTAGACCGAACGAGTTCCGGCCTTATCAGGAGCATCATGGATGTCTCCCACCATCCCGCATGCCCGTCTCTGGAAAAGTATTTTACCGCTTTCGCTGAAAGTTGTTCCGGTAATCGTTTGATGATCTCTTCTAACAACTCACCCGAAAAGAACATCTCCGTTACACGATTTCCCGCGGGAATCATTTCAAATTGCAGCTCATTCATTAACCGGATTTTTGCGGTTTCCAATGCTGATAAATGACGGCTTCCCGCATGACCGTTACTGATCAGACAATATTTAAATCCGCTCCTGGCCAGGCTTTTCCCATATTCAAATAAAACCTGAACAAGCGTGTCATAACCGGACTCAATTGTGCCTGTCATAGGTATTCCCCCAACCCCCATATTCAAGGCAGGCAGGATAACAATTTCATCAAATCCAAATTTTGCGGGTATCCTCGCGGCCAATCTACCGGCCATAAATTCCGCCACGTAAATATCGACCCCCAGCGGTAAATGATTCCCGTGTTCCTCCAGCAAGCTAACCGGGAAAATAAACACCGTGGTTTCCCGATTCATTCTGTCTAATTCGAACGTCGTCAATTCTTTATACTGGTGAATATTAACCACTATCTTTTATCCTTATAAACAATTCATTTCAAACCGGATTCCCGCATGAAATTTTTTAATTCATCTTTATTGAAACAAAAAACAACAAAGCTGGGCCTGATTTATATTTGACTTACAGCCTCGGCAACCGCGACCGGTTTGCGAAGAAGCGCGTATTCTCCGGGCACTTTCGGCATATTTATATATACATCTGTCCCGCCGCCATGGGCAATATCTATAATTTTGCCATTTATATCGGTCATTCTCTCTACCCGGAATGGTATGGTCTCATTCGGGGTGATAAGCTCAAGCCGTTCCCCTGTTTTGAAACGGTTTCTTACACGGATCCTGGCCATTTCGTTTTGTTGATCCCAATGATCAACGATGCCGGTGAATACATGAGAATGATTCCCCGAATGACCTGATTCATAATTCTGCCCCTTGTCTAGCGGATTTTTTTCAAGAAAACCGGTGATATATCCTCTATTCGCGACCGCGTTGACCTCATTCAGGATATTTTCAGGAACCGGTTCAGATCTCAGGTAATGGTCGAGGGCATTTCTGTAGGCGCGTGTTATGGTGCTCACATAATAAACCGACTTTGTTCTTCCTTCCACCTTAAAACTGTCAATACCGGCCTTTATCATCTGATCCAGTAATTCGATGGCCGATAAATCTTTCGCGTTCATAATATATGTACCGTGTTCATCTTCATCAATTTGCATTAATGATCCGGGGCGGTCTTTTTCCTCGAGATAAAAACTGCCTTTTAGGGGTATATATGCGCTACCTTCATCCCGCGACTCAGGATTTTCAGTGTACATATTGTACTCCCATCGACAGGCATTGGTGCAGGTGCCTTGGTTCGCGTCCCGGTGATTGAAATAATTTGACAACAGGCATCGCCCTGAATATGCGATGCATATCGCGCCATGGACAAAAGCTTCAAGCTCAATTTCAGGCACCCGTTGTTTTATCTCACTAATTTCTTCAATGGATAATTCCCGGCTCAAAATAATACGCCGGACACCTAAATTATGCCAGAATTTAACCGTCGCCCAATTCACCGTGTTTGCCTGAGTCGAAAGATGAATATCGAGTTCCGGATATTTTTCTCTTGCAAGCATGATCATTCCCGGATCAGCCATAATTAAACCGTCCGGCTTCAGACCGGCGACGTCATCTAAAACACGTGTAAATGAATCAACTTTTCTGTTGTGGGGAAATATGTTCATGGTTAAGTAAAATTTTTTCCCAAGTCCGTGTGAAAAACGGATGGCATCTTGCATGTTCTCCATCGTAAAATCGTTTTCCCGGGCACGCAGTGAATATCTCGGGACTCCGGCATACACCGCGTCAGCACCGTATGACAGAGCAAATTTCATTTTATCTATGGTTCCCGCCGGAACGAGTAATTCCACATTATTCATTTTATGAATCCTTTTCTTAATGAATGCTGAATTTACAATTCCACGGCGGGGAATTCAAACGATAAAGAAGGACAGTTGTTTTTATCGCTCACTGTCTTTTTAAACCCGGCTTTCATGACCATTTAAAATACCTGGCCATCTCAAAGAATATTTAGAGAAAATGCCGCGAATGCTTAGTTTTTAGCTCTAAACTTAAATCAAGTGATTCCCATTCCCGCAATAGTTAGGATCTATTTAGAGATTTTCGAATTATTTTGTATGTAAAAATTGGTGATTTATACAAAATAAAGTATTATATTTTATAAAAGATGTTATTCCCGGCAGATGTTTCATTCAATGACTTAAGGCTCTCTCTCATTTTGTTTTTTGTTCGTTCTAACAGTTATATCAGTTCTTTTATTGTGATCAGACTGCTTATTTCCAATTTTTCAGGGATCAATATTCATTTTGATTTTGTTTCGATAAAAATAAAACGATATTCACAATCCCGGAAGCATACCCTATGAACACAATTGATAATCTCAGCATTTTAAGCAAACCCGATAACCGGCATGCATATATTATCGATACCAATGTGCTATTGCATGACCCTTCGGCCATCTTCAGATTTGAAGAAAACATCGTACTTTTGTCATTATTGACACTTGAAGAAATCGATGCTAAAAAAGGTGATCCGGTCATTGGATATAACGCGCGTGATATTGGTCAGAAACTGGAGAATTTGCTTGGAAGGGAAGATTCACAAGGTACAGGGGTAACTATTCCTAACGGCAAGAACGGTATTCTTCTATTTATCCGGGGTTATTTATCCAGGAATTTCCCGAGTGAACTGGCATTGAGCTACAAAGACAATGCGATGCTTTCTCAGATTATCGGTCTGAAAGAAGCATTTCCCAACCGTAACTTTGTAATGATTTCAAAAGACAGGAATCTTCGTGTGAAATGCGCCGCGCTCGGCATCAATGCGGAAGATTACCAGCACGATAAGATATCTGAAGAGTACCTGGCCAGTTTTTTTCAGCCAATTACAACAATTACGCTCGAAGAAGAAGAAATAAATCAGGTATTTACGTCAAAAGTGTCGGTTGACTGGACTATTCCCTACAGAAAAAAATGGCACTTGCGTGAGAATGAGGGCATTGCCTTAATGGATCCTTCCAATCAATTCTTCGGGCTGGGAATCAGAAAGGGAGACCGCATTAATTATTTTGACTATCACACTATCAAAGTGCTTGGTACGTCTCCCAAAGTACTTGACAACACAAATTTTGAAACCAATTTTGAACAAGCTGTCTGCATGCAGCAGGCGTTGGATGATTCAATAAAAGTCCAAATTATAATAGGCCGCGCCGGTACGGGTAAAACACATATCGCCATGGCAGCCGCCCTTGAGAAAGTTTTTAAAGAACGAAAATATGATTCTATAAAACTGATCAAACCGATTGTCACAAAAAGCCGTCTGGGAGAAGATATCGGCTTTCTTCCGGGTTCCGTAAAAAGAAAACTACTCCCAAAGATGAGGCCTTTTGTTGATAAACTCCGCATGTTTACCAAGGATATCGACTCGGAAGAGGGCTACAAAAAGCTTCTTGATTCAGGTGTCATTGAAATGTTAAATCTGGCTGATGTTCGGGGCGCTGATCTCGCGAACTCCTTCGTAATTTTCGATGAAGCGCAAAACGCGAATCCTTTTCAAATGAGAACACTTGGTACACGACTTGGCGAGGACACAAAGCTGATTGTTCTGGGCGATCCAACTCAGATTGATAGTATTTATCTTGACAAGTACAGCAATGCGCTTATCAATTTGTATGAAACATCCGTAAAAAATCCTCAACCATTTATCGCGCAGATCTGTCTTGTTCAAATGGTACGGTCTCACACTTCTAAATGGTTTGAAGACACCATGGACGCTATCAAGGTGTATTCTAAATAAATTAGCGAAACAAGAAACCGGAAAAAACCGGGGGCATTGCCCGTTTAATTATACCCGGTTTATTGTATAAAATTAAACTAACAATGAATTTAGATTTTAATACCGTAAAATCCATCCGCTTAAACCTGATTAAATGGTTTAATGAATACGGCCGCCCACTCCCGTGGCGGAAAGATAACAGCTGGTACAAAACCTTCTTATCAGAATTTTTACTACAGCAAACTCAGGTCGAACAGGCGCTGCCATATTATGACAGATTTTATGGTCGATTTCCGGATATCACAGCGCTTGCGGAGGCAACCGAGCATGAGATTTTAACCATGTGGGCCGGACTCGGCTATTACGCTCGGGCAAAAAACTTACTTAAAGCCGCCCGTTCAATACATGAAAATCATAATGATAATTTTCCAATGCATTACGATGAGGCTCTATCCCTTCCGGGAATCGGTCCCTATACAGCTTCCTCCATTCTATCACTGGCATTCAACCAGCCACGCGCCGTGGTTGACGGAAATGTAACACGAGTGATCTCACGTCTTTTTGAAATCACCGGGGATATTCGTCAGTCGTCAACTGAAAAGTTGATCCATTCCATTTCCAGGCAGCTGCTTGATCCGCAATTCCCGGGTAAATTCAATGAAGCGATGATGGAATTGGGAGCTTTAGTTTGCAGGCCGGTATCACCCGCTTGCGGCAGTTGCCCGTTGCAATCTGTTTGTCTGGCCAATCAAAACAGTTCAACCGGTCATATTCCCTATAAATCAAAGAGAACCGGCAAAAAAAATCACTTCCAATATGTTTTTCTGATAGTCAACAATGGTTCTCTCCTCATCATGAAACGCAAACCGACGGGCTTGCTGGCATCCATGTGGGAACTGCCTATTCTCCCGGTTAATTCATTCGATCTAAATTCATCCGGAATGCTGGAAATATTGATGAAAAAATATGGCATTCGCGGGAGTAGAGTAGAAATTCATGAACAATTGCAGCATGTTTACACCCACATTTTGCTGAAGTATGTACCTGTGACAATAAAAACGGAGTCACCTGAACCATTATTAAATGATTATGTGGAGTGGAGATGGGAAAAAAGGGTCAATTTAAAAAATTATCCTATCCATAACGCGCATAAAAAGATATTTGGATATTTAAAAATCAAATCCTAAAGATACATACCCCTGCGAGCGGCCTTCACTCATTTGCCCCCAGCCAAAATAAAGCGGTCCCAATACTGTATCGAATGCGATATAGCTGCCGATACCCGAGAAAAAATCATCGGAACTGAAGATCAGATCTGTTTCTCTCCAGACCCCTCCAAAATCATATCTGACCGAGAAATAGGTATCTGTTAATATTTTGAAGGGCGCTTTATACCGGTATTCAAGATTGAGAAGCAGAATTTGTTTCCCGTAAAATTCATTCTCCTGAAGTCCGTAAAAACTATGCAAACCGCCAAGTCGGTAATTCTCAGAAAACGGGGTGCTCTCATCTCCGATACCAATCATAAATTTCATATGAAACGTATTTCGTTTTAATATGGTAGAATAATTCTCCAGATTGACCGCCGCTTTAGTATATGATTCTTCGCTGTCCAGAAGTTTTTTACTTCCCGTTTCCCAGAGCCATTGATTATAAATGCCCTTCGTCGGAAAATTGATCCGGTCACGTTTGTCTGTGATTGAGCGGATTGCAAATGTCCTTAATTCGAGTGTTTGATCCAGATTAAATACTCCCGAATATCTCTCATCCGTAGCGGTTTCTATTCGTAAATCGGCAATAAGCTGGCCGAGCCTTCGGAGCTGTTGACCTATCTGAAATCTTACTCCTGTTCTTTCCTCTCTGTATTTTCCCTCAAAACTGGTCTCGTTATTTATTGGATTAATTTCCCAGCTATGGTAACCCTGCAGGGTAAAAGTGAGATATGTGGTAAAAATCCGGTCATTTCTGATATTTAAAGCAACCAATCCGTCTCTCATGCCGATCCGCGAAAGCAGATTCGCCTTGATGCCGCCTCCAAAAAAATTTTCATCCCCGAACTCTACATAGGCCTGAGATTTTCGCTCGGTATCAAATTTGCCGCCGAAACGCATTCTGATCGATGTTTTTTCTTCAACTTTTATTATAAGATTATTTTGCCCCTGAGTGCCGGCAATATCTACACTTACCCTATCATAAAGTCCGGTAGCATATACATTTTGAATGCCTCTTTGGATAACAACCCAGTTAAATATATCACCTTCTTTAAACGTAAATTCGCGGCGTATTACATAATTTTTTGTCTTTTTATTACCTTCTATCAGTATTTTATTTATATATCCTTCGTCAATTTCGATATGCAGAAGCCCTGTTTCGCTTTCAAATATTGTCTTTTTTATATTCATCAATGAGAAACCTTTATCGCGGTAACGCTGAACAATCCTGCTTAAATCCTCCTGGAGAATGATTGCATTGAGTTGAACGCCCGCTTTCAAAAGCATCACAGTCTTTAACTCATCAGATGGGATTTGGTAATTTCCTTTAAATTCTATTGCCGATAAAATCGAATAGTTTTTAAAATCAATCTGAAGTTTATATTCCGGCAAAGATGTGTCCAGCTGGGCAGTCGCCTGGCAATATCTGCCTGTATGAAGCAATAAATCCATGTCTGCCGCTATGTCCGCGCGGGAAATTGGCAGATTCTTATATATTTTTAATTTATCATAAATATTTACGGGGATAGCTTTATCTTCAGAATCAAATTTTATACTGTCAATAAGGAAATGATCGTTCTCACCGCTATTTTTATCCAGCCGGGCTCTTATTTCCGGCAATTTAGATTCCGCGGCGTCCGCGCCGGCTTTTATCAGATCTTCCAGATTAAGAAAGTCTGTATTTGCTATATTATCGAGGGCCGGCTGTATAAGGATATCGGCCTGTTTCCTCTGCTGATTTTTTGCGAGCACCGTCATAATAGTCGTAACCTGATCTGCAATTTCCCAGGGGGCTTTCATTTGATCGGGAGATCTTAATTTCGCGGAGATGTCAACGGCAATCACCAGATCCATACCCGCTTCTTTTGCCACATCGACGGGTAAATTTGATCTTAACCCACCATCGACGAGCAGCATTGAGTCCCTAATGACAGGGGAGAACAATAAAGGAACGGCAAGCGAGGCATTTATACTCTCCGCGAGGTTTCCGCTGCGTAAAACGACCTGTTCACCGCTGATAAGATCTGTTGCCACCGTCCGGAATGGTACCCGTAAATTATTATAATCATTTCTTGCCTGATATTGGGCTTTAAGAAATATATCCGAAAGGATGCTCAATACTTTTTGTCCGGGTGACAATGATGTCGGAATGAATGGCCTGTAGTTTTTAAAACGCACCGACATCAGATACCTGTCCTGTTCTCCTTTTTGACCCAGAAAAAGTGTGGATCTCTGAGTTTCATCACGATAGATATCCTGCCAGTCAATTTTCTTTGTTATGCTCTCGATCTGGTCGGGTGAATATCCTGCCGCATACAAACCGCCAATCACACTGCCGATACTGGTTCCTACGATTAAATCAACGGGAATATTATTTTGCTCCAGGACTTTGAGCACACCAATATGCGCTATACCTCTTGCCCCGCCTCCGCTAAGAACAAGACCAACTTTGAGTCTTCTTTCGTAATTACCTGATGATTCGATTTTTAGATTATTATTATAAAATTCTATCTTTTTTGAGATATACTCATCCGCCCCGGATGAATTGGATATTTCCGGTACAATCAGGGAAAAAAACAAAAACAGAATTATGAGTCGGTTATAATGAGCTAACTTCATAAAAACAATTTATTTAAAAATATGGTATGATACAACCAAGAGAAAAGATAGGATCGGTTAATTAGTGAATTATTTTGTTTCTGCTGTACTCAGGGATTTAAAATACGCCTCGATGAGTTTCTGAAAATCAGGATTATACCCTTCATTTAAAGCTCTTCGCATCGCGTCAAGGATTTCTTTTCGATTTTTATCTTCCTGATTCTCAATTTCCCGCGGATCTTTCGCTATATAGTCTTTTGCCTTTTCTGCTTTTCGCTGCTTTGAATATTCACGCTCCTGAACGGATTTTTGGGCGTCTAAAAGACGCGATAAAATTTGACGCTGGCGTTCAATCGTTTTTCTATCTGCGTTTCCTTTTAACAAATCCCTTACGACTTCTTCCATTTGTTGACCCAATTCGCCAATTCGGCCTAGAACATCTCCGCGCGAACCCGTTTCCTCATTCATTTTTTGCAATGCGTCCCGAAGCGCCTGCTGTTGGCCCGCAAGTCTTCTCATTTCAGCCTGTTGTCCGGGAGTGAACTGTCCCTGATTTCCCTGCCCCTGAATCAAACCCATCGATCCCTGATTGATCTGACCCTGGGCGCCCGCCATTTGTTGAAGTTGCTCCAAAAACTGCTCGAGTCCTGTTCCCGATTGCGAATTAGACAGTTGTGACATTGCCATCTGCATTTGAGCAATGCCTTCATTTAACCCGGCCATTGCCTGCTGCTGTTGACCCGACGCCTGGCTGTTTCTCATTTCGCTCAGCGCGTCCAGGCTTCTGTGCATGCTGGATTGCGCGTTTCCGATTGGTTTAATCAATTCCGGTCCGATAAAGAAGGTTTCTTTGGACAGCTGAATAATATCGTGTATGACTTTTTGAAAATTCTCCAAAACCCGTCCCTGTTCGCGCGCGATATTCTGTGTTTCAGTCCCCAGATTTGACGCGGATTCTGTCTGTTGTTTAAGAATTTCCTGCTCATGCGAAAGTTGAAGCATTCTGCTTATTGTCGTTGACATTTTCTTCATAATCTGATTTTTATGCTTGTTTTGCATTTGGTCTTTGGCAGAACTCAACCTATGCTGAAGCTGTTGAAATGTTTGCTGAAGATCTTTCGATTTTTCTGAAGCGGCGTTCTGATCTCCCTGACTCAGATTCTGTTTCATCTCATTCATGCTGTTGTTAAATGACGGATCATTCAGTAAATCCGCGGCCGAATCTAAATTTTCCATCAATTCCGGAAAAGGATTTAGTGACGGATCCCGGGCCAGTTTTTCCAGTCCCTGTTCCAGCACTTCGGAGCTGGCCTCCTGCTGTGCCTGCTGTGTCTCTAATTGATCCATTGCATCACGGTTTAATTCCTCTTCATTCAATGCTTTGCTAATTTTTTCCTGTTGTTCAGAAAGATTTTTTGCCTGCTGAACCAGTTGATCCATTTTCTGTTCCAATTGCACCTGTTTCAGTAACTCAATGGTTCTTTCCACATTTTGCTTAAAGGCTTCCTGGTTTAAATTAAATTTTTCCATGGCCCTTTGGATTTCGTTTGGATTCGCCTGATCCAGCGCTTTCTGAAGTTCCTGCATGGCCTCCATCATTTCCGGAGTTGCTATCTCGCGGAATAATTCCTGCAATTCCATATATTTCTCAAGCACATCCTGGCTGATCAGATTGTTTTGATCCAGTTTTTCGATCATCTTTTCGAGTTCATTCCGGATATCTTCAAGTTTCTTTTGTAATTTTTGTTGCTCAGCTAATGTCTTCTCAATCTGCGCTTTTGTCTCCCAGTCCATTTTCTGCTCGCGTTTAAGATCACGGTGAATTTCTTCAAGGGTCTTTTTTAAATCTTCGGATTTTTTGGCAACTTCTTCCAGATCTTCAACTTTCTCCTGTTCAGTTTTAGCGAATGAGTCAAATAGTTCATCAAGCGAGGGAAATCTGACGTAATATATTTTACTTTTGCCCAGTCCCGGGCCCCGTACAACATTGTTGTCTTTTACAAGAGCGTAATATTTTATACCGTCATTAAATGTGAGATGAAGCGTATTAAAATCCCAAATGTAGTAATATTCTTTATTGGTGCGATTACCATCTATTGAATTTAGCTTTATTTCTGACCAGAGGGTATCGGCAGACGAATCATTATTTCTTACAAAGCGAAACAATAAAGACGCGTATCCAATTCCATAATCATCCGATGCTTCGATTTTCAATTGAATTCTGGCGTCAAGAGGACTCTCGATATCTTTTCCGGGTTCAACAAGTTCAACCCAGGGCGGATTATCGGGCATAATTTTTACCGTGTATTCAATGGGATTAATATTGGAAAGATGCTGATTGTCTTTTAACCGGATCGAATAACGGTCATTTTTATTTACGAAAAATTTTCCTTCAAGATGATTTCCCCTCACCCGAAGATTTACGGAATCTCCTGAATTAAAATAAATCTTTCCTTCCAGAACAGGGTTTTGAGTCACCAGGCTTATCTCTGCGATAGTTCCTGCGAGAGCGTATATATCACCGACGTTTCTGTCGATATACTGTTTATCGAGACCGCTGTATGCCGGAGGCGTCAGAAGGATATCTATTCTGGAAATTTCCGGAGGCACTAATACTTCAACGGAATAATTTTCCGAGATGAGACGGTCACTCCATTGACGTTCATTTTCCGGAACACCTTCAAGCCTGTATTCAAAAGGTAGTTTAACATCCGGTAATGCGGCGCGGTAAACATGGTTTTCCATGACCATAGGGAGAGACCGCACGATTTTTCTTCCTCCCGGCTCCATCAGAACAAGACTCAGATCCTTAAGCGGCGGTCCTGAATAGTTTGCTTCGATTTCAATGGAATTCCCCTTTTCAACACTCACATCCCCGGGTTTTATATTAAAATTGTATAGAGGGATTTCTTTATACTCATTCGAGGGATTTAACAAGCGTAAGGTTGAACGGCTAACATCATGAAAATGAAACCCAATAATTGTAGAAGCGCTGAACAAAATAGAAATAACTAATCTTAGGCCAGGAAGATATGATTTCAATTTAAGCTTTGAGCTGAAATCAATATTTTCCGAGCGCTTCAAAAAGTTGTCAATGGCGGCATTGCGCAGAGATTCTGATGTCCATTCATCAGGCTTTGTTATCAGTTGATAGGTATTGACAAGTTTATCCGCAATCATCGGATATGTCTTCCCCAGCATTTTTGCAACCGGAGTTAGATTCGATGATGATGTCAGGGACATCCAGTTGTTTAGCGGTTTATAAACGAAGGAATAACCGAGAAATACCAATACGGTAATATTGATAATCAATAATCCCCAACGCGTAATCGCCGAGAAATAGAATGCGTTATCGGCAAGACTGATACTGATCCAGAATACAAGCAGCAGGATGAACATATACAGCACTTTACCCGCTAACTCAAAGAGCAGCGCTCTCTTTCCAAACCGGTATATTTCCTCAAGAAGTTTTTGTTCTTTAGTCATTAGATTAATTTAACAAAGCATAGATAAATATGTTCACCGCCATTTCGAGCGCCTTCGCCCTTATTTCCGGAGGATCATTATGAATTTCCGGATCTTCGCAACCGTCGCTGAGATCCGTATTAAAGCTGTAGAAACAAACCAGTCTGTCCTCATATAGCAACCCATAGCCGGCGGGCGGACCTCCCGCATGCTCATGAATTTTAGGCAAACCATTTTCAAACTGATATTTTAAGTGATATATGGGGTGCGAGAAAGGTAATTTTACAAAATTCAGTTCTGGGAATACCTTTTTCATCTCTCTGCGAAAAGATCTGTCCATCCCATAATCATCATCAGCAAAGAGGAATCCGCCCTCTGTAAGATATATTCGAAGAGCGGCCGCTTCCTGGTCTGTGAAAAATATATTACCATGACCGGCGATGTAGGCAATGGGGTATTGTCTGAATTCAGGATCGGTAATTCGGAAAGAAACCTCTCTGCCGCCGACAGAAAGGCTATAATCATTCTTAACCTTTTCGAGAATATTCACCCAGGTGGTCTTGTTACCATACCAGTCCCCACCCCCGCCGTACTGAATCCGCACGGGTGTAACAGATTGACTTAAGGATACAGACCAGAAAAGAAATGTACAAAAGTAGACGATTTTTATATTCATAAAAAAAAACCCGAAATGAGCATTCATTCCGGGAAAATTAACCTTTTAAACTTTTATTTACAATTAAATTATTTTTGAGACGACCATGATTGCCATGGTAACGGTTCCTATAACTTTTATTGACAGCCCGCCGAGTTTGCCTAAAAATGCTCCAAGACCCGAATACAAACTGCCTCTTAAATTAGTCGTTCTGATAAATTCAAGTGCAAACGCGCCCAAAAATACTCCTGCAATGGATCCTATAATCGCCCCAAGAACCGGTGTTATAAAAGCACCGCTTATCGCGCCCAGTATCCCTCCAACAATCCCGCCGCTTATTCCCCACTTTGACGCACCGTATTTTTTAGCGGTCAGAGAGATAATCAGAAATTCCAGAAATTCAATAAGAACAACAATGGCAAACAGGGTCAGAACAAATGTTATCGAAAAAGATTCAAATCCGGTAAAAATACCATAAACAAGGCTGCTCCCGGCAAGCAGTGAATTTCCCGGCAAACCATAAAAATTAGATAAAATTGAAATTAGGATGGTCATGACCAGACCAACATCCATAATAGTTATCATACTTATTCACGTTCTCCTCAGGAAGTCGCAAAATCGTATCTGCGCGACTTGCTATTTAATCTCATCTTCGCAAGCTCAGCGCGTACTTCAAACCAGCCAATACGGGTATAACCGAATTTTGCTGTATTGAGGGCTTTTTTTATTTTATACGCCCCAAAACCAGGTTGTTCCTTAACAATGAGTTGTATCTTTCTCGAAATACTCAGATCTGCCGGATTCATCTCATTAAGTTCTTCGGCGACGCCTACCTTTTCCGCGCGTCTGTCATCAGTTCTTTGAGCTGGTGGCGCTGGAGCCGGCTGAGGCGCTTTGGGAAGTGTGATTTCTTTTGCAACCGACTTTCCGGCGGCTTCCAGCATTTCAAATTTGTTTATTGCTTCATCCACAGTATCATATACATCAAGGATGTGATGAAATTCCAGAAGTTCAAATATTTCGTAAACATCAGGAACCATGCGAACTAATTTTAAATCACCGCCATTTTCTCTGATTGATTTGATCTCACTGATAAATATCCCCCATCCCGCGCTACTGATGTAATCGACATTACCAAGATCAACAATAATGAAGAACCGCCCTTGTCTCAAAAGAGAATCCAGTGCTCGCTCCAGTTCAGATGACGTTGTAGTGTCGATGTATCCACCAACTTTTATAATGGAGATATGATTCCGACTACCTGCAATCTCAGTAGAGACTTGAATTCCTTCCATTCAAATCCTCCTTCTACGGGAATTTATTTATGCAATTCTCATTCCGCTTAATGTTGCGGATTTAATTCTTGTCATTCTTTACTAACGATTCCAGCAATGAAGCATTGCTGACTATTTTTTTCTGAGCCAACTTTTTCCGGGCAAGATCCATTTCACTTGATTGTTTAGTTTTTGCTGCAGATAATTTTGCAGTTATGTGACGGCGAATGATACCGATTTTATTATTAACTTCAGTTAATGATGATTGAGCACTCAATATATAATCTTTTTCGACATATTTCAATAAGTCTTTTAATTTGGAATAAGCAAATTCTTTACCCAAATCCTTAAACTTAGACTCTAGAAGAGCGACCGATTCCTGAGCCTGCTTATAAATCCTTTGGACATCCGGCAGCTTTCTTAATATCGGATTCTTTAACATAATTTTTAATATTAAATTAATTTTTTTCATCTCCTGGGCGCCATCGGCACTGGCATCAATCCCCTTAATAAGAGATGAGATACCTGCAAGATCGTCGGCGATGGAATTAAAAAAGTGCGCCAATTCCGCTGAATCGGTCTCTATAGTCACCGTGGCTAACAAATCTTCTCTTGTCTGTTTTCTGGCTAATCTTTCTATCTGATCACTTTTTTCTTTAGCTCGATCAGCGCGGTCTTCTCTGTTTTTTTCACTTTGTTCTTTTGGCTTAAATAATATCTCATCCTGATTGACCGTGATGGTTTCTTTGTTATCATTTTCCTGACCTGGAACCGCCTCAGGTTCTTGTTTTGGTTCAGGTGTTTTGTGCTCAGCCGGAGGAACCTTTTCAGATAATTTCTCTTTATCAGGTTCTTTAACTGGCTCAGCAGGCTTTTCCGTCTGATGCTGGAAAAGGGGAGATACGCTTTCTGAGCCCTGTTTTTCAGTTTTTGAGGCTTTATCGGTATTAAATTCCCTTACAACGGCTTTTTTCGATTCGATCGGCAGACTTGTCAGTTTCTGGGTAGGTTCGCCTTTACGCTTAGCGATCTCACTTTCAGAGGACTGAAAATTCATAATTACTTTACCATCAAGCGTTAATAATGGCGTGCCAGGTTGTTTAAGCGCCCTCTTATCACCTTTCTTAACAAATTTAACCCGCTGTTCCTTTGTGTTTAATTTTAACTTAACTAATTCATTGTAAAGTCTCTGCGGATCAACTTTTTCAAAACCATAAAGCTCTGTATTCAGATCATTAGAAATACGATTCGCGCCATATTCCGGATGTTTGCGAATGATATCAAAGACCTTGGCTTTAACTTCCACCGATAAATGTTTTTTCTCAACATAATCCTGCCCTTCGAGATATTCTCTCAGGGCGTCTAACCCGCCTTCTTCAACAATGCTCTTATATTTGTAATAATGATATTGAGAGACCCGCATCTGATCACATGCATCCTTCACCCGGGTTCCATTTGATATTAAATCAAGTAATTCCTTATGAATTTTGTAAATCACCTCGCCCGGCATTAATTTTTCTTTCACCGAAACGAAAGTGATATCGTCATTTTGAGGGGCGCCTCCGGTAAATGTTTTCAGATCATCTTTGACACTTCTTACAAATTCCGCGACATCAAGATGACCGTTATTACGAATGGCGTCCAGGAATCGTTCTTCCCTGTACAATTCCCTTTTGGAATTCATTGCTTCTGTAATTCCATCGGTGTAGAGCACAAGAATATCATCTTCTCTTAACCGTATGGAATCTGTCTCGATCTTCCTGTCGAACAGGGTAATATCGGGCAGTTGAATTCCTACGGGAAATCCGGATGGATTAAGGTAGTATGTCTTTTTAGCTGATCCCCGGTATAAAATCATCGGATTATGTCCGGCGCTCGCATAATGAATGATTCTATTTCTCGAGTCAAGAATGATATAAAACATGGTAACAAACATGCCTCGTTTCATATCATCCGTTACAAACCGGTTTACTTTAGCCAGTACATCCGCCGGATTTTTATTTCCACGTGACTCCAGACGCAGAGCGGTACGTATCATGGTCATGATAAGTGATCCGGGAACCCCTTTTCCGGACACGTCAGCGACAATTATCCCGATAGTATCTTCATCGACTTCAACAAAATCGAATAAATCACCGCCCACTTCCTTTGCCGCTTCATAGTAAGATGAAATCTCAAATCCTTCAACTTTTGGGAAATCGCTCGGGAGAAGCATCTGCTGTATTTCCTGAGCAACCTGCAATTCCTTCTGCAATTTTTGCTGCTCCATCAGATTTACCTGGGCTTCACGGAATTTAAAATTCATGTCATTAATGGCCTGAGCAATTTCACCAAGTTCATCCGATGTATCAATATCAATTTCATCCTGATCAACTTTATCATGTACAACCTGCCGCACCCATTCAGCAAGATTCTGGAATGGTGTGAGGATGCGGTGGATCAAAAAGAATGCACCCACATAACCAATAGCTATTATTACAAATAAATAAAGGATTAAACGAAGGCGCTTAGCGGAAGCAAGGTCGATTAATGACCGCTCATCAACCCAAATATGAACTTCTCCAAGTGTCGGGCCTTCACCTGACAAAGACTGACGAATATTTGTTGACAGGTCAAAAATATGACTACTATCGCCTAAACTATAGCTCATTACTCTCACATTAGGTAAACTATCCAGCTGAACGGCATTCTCCGGAATTGAATAATTTCCGGGGCCATCCATTTTAAGCGGCGTGCTTCTTGCCTCAATTCTGTTATCAGGCAGTACAACAAATGCTTCCAGGATTATTTTTTCATTGTTGTTTTTTACAGAACGCGCCTTTTCAAATAAACCCAGCGTATTTTCATTCAGAAGATCGTCAATCGCGTTATCCGCGAGGGAACGACAATTGGATGCCGCCTGGGCAAAAACTTCTTCGTCAACATCATTTCTGACATCAAAAATAAATATGGAAAAAATAAAAGTAGTGATGATAGTGAGTATAAGTGATGCGACCAGGGAGTATTTGGCCCTTAAGGAAAAAGCCCGCCATTTGCTGATAAATTTAGATTCTTCAGGCGGTTCCTGTTTTTTGGTAAGCCTGAATTCATTGCCCCGTTCGGTAACTGCGTACTGCAAATCATCCATGAGCTTTCGCATCATCATGATTCCCAAACCGCCTTTTTTACCGATATCCACATATTTCGCGAGATCGGGCGTATTGGCTTGTCTCGGATCGTATGTGTGTCCCTGATCGATAATGACGATTGTCAGGCTTAATCTGCGGGCAATGGCCTTAACAGTGATTTCACCATTTTTGATATCTCTGTAACCATGGCGAATAACATTTGTACATGCTTCATCAATAACGAGCTTAAAAGAGTTGATCAGTTTTTCATCATATCGGTACTTTTTGCCGATATGTTCAACAAAATCCCGTATCTGAACCAGATAGCTCATCTGAGCCGGAATTGTGATTTCTTCTTTTTTTACATTTTTAAACATGTAAGATCATATCCATGATTATTATTTGCCTGTGCTCTTAAGACGTTCTTTTGCGCCTTTTATTGCCGCCAGGACCTTCTTATTATAAGGATGTTTGATTAAAATTTCTTCCCATAGACCGATCGCATCCTGATATTTACCGATGAGAAATTTTTCTACACCTTCGTGATAAAGTCGTTCCGCATCCGGATCCATTTCATCTTCTTTGCCTATGGTTTCGACTTTCGACCGTTCAACATACTGTTTAACCAACGGATTTTCAGGATCCATATCCAAAACGCCTTCAAATAGCTGTAATGCTTTACTATACTCTCCTATATCGTACAAAAGCAAGCCTTGTTGAATATTTTCCTGTAATTTTATTCTTTGAGCCAAAGCTTCGATTTCCGTCTGTAACTCGGCATTCTGCCCACCAAGCAATCTTGCGTCGGCAAGAAGTCGCAACGCTTCGGAATAATTCTGGTTTTTAAATTCTTCCCTGCTCTTACGAACAAGGCTGTTAATCTCCTCCGAAAGCCTTCTTTTTGTAGTAGAAATAGCATTCAACAATGTTTCATTCTTCGGATCGCGTTCGAGAGATATATTAAACTCGATTAATGCTTCTGTAAACTGTTTTTTATCAAGGAATAAACGACCTTTCTCAAAATGCTCATTCACATAGCGTCTGTCATTCTCAGCCCGGTCTTTATCCAGGGCGTCTTTGACCGCGAGAGCCTGTTGTGATTCAAAACCTTTCTGTAGCATGGTATTCGAAGAATCCAGCATCACTTTTGCCCTGAAATGGAACGGATCCTGTCCGATAACCTGCTGATATTCAACAATCGCATCCAGATATTTCTCAGTGTTAAAATACTCATCCGCCAGTTTCAGGTGTGTGACAATTGACTGCTGCCTGTCCGCCTCGCGTATTTCGGCGATGATACGATCTTCCTCTTCCTGTCGTTTGGCCTCGGCAATAGTAAAAAGATCGTCCCTGGTCAAACCGAAATTGAACGTCAGCGAAATTCGGTGAACCGCTGAGAAATAATCACTGTACTCGGTAGAGCCAAATCCATAATCTATCTGGAAGAAACGATATTCAACTCCGGCGCCGTATGTCAACCCGTTGGTATCCATACCCAGTCTGAGCATTCCCATGTCTCTAAAACTATACTCCGTCCCCATATTCAGTTTTAAATCTCTTTTTTCAGAATAATCAAAATCAAAGGCCAGGTTTAATGCTCCTCCACCGGCAAATCTGATTATTTTGTTAAGACCCAAGCGGACGGTCATCGGATAATCGTCAACACCGATGCCTTCTTTAACTTGCGGAGGAAATAAGTTATGAATATTTAACCCGAAAGACCAATCCTGAAGCCATCTGTTTGTAAACCAGCCCGGCCGATACATGATACCTAAATCGAGACCGACACCCATATCATTTAAACTTCCTTCATCATACAGGTTACTCCACGAGCGCCTTACAACCCTAATCGTTGCCCCTGATGATAAATCCCATGGCAATTTTTTGGCATATGAGAAATAAAACTCATAATCTTCCTGAGAAAATTCTCCTAAATAAACATTATCCCTGTCCGTCTGTAAAATTTCACCGACTCCAATACGTCCAATACCCAGTCCAAAAGTCCCCAACCCAAGAGTAGGGAATGCATAGCCGAGAAAATCATAATTCGTGCCTTCAAACAAAGACATGTGAAAGAGAGTAACACTTTGTTGATAAATATATTCCAGGCCGGCAGGATTCCAGAAAACAGCGGTCGGATCATCCGCAATGGCTGTAAAGGCATGACCCATGCCCATCGAGCGGGCGCCATAACCAAAACTCAGGTTGCTCTCCGTCCCACCCTGTCCATCCTGGGCAACCGCTCCGGAAGAAAATATCAAAATTGCGAAAACAGTGACGAATAAGCCTTCTGTTCTATTAAATATTTTTTTTAATATTTGCATACTCGCTATCTCACTTATTTTATATAAGCAATTTTTGTAATAAATTTCTGCCTCGATCCGCCACCTTTAGGCTTAATATCAATAGCGCAGAGATAAACCCCATTCAAAACAACATAACCACGGTCATTTTTGCCATTCCACCGGACGTCGTCATAGTGCAGACCGGCAATCTGATTTGGCAGTATTTTCGTCCAAACCAGTTCACCAAGCAGAGTGAAAATCCTGATTTCCACATCTGAATCATGATCAAGTTGAAATACGATCGTTGTAAACTCTTCATTCCGGCCGAAGGGATTCGGATAATTTCTGAATGCTTCTTGTGGATTTGAGGAAATCACCGTAAAAGCTTCCGACGTATAACTTTGGCTTTCATTAATATCCACACCCTGAGCATCCTTAATCGCCAGCGGAACAGATGGATCCACATCATAGGCATTTACATGTTTCAACACTGTCCTAAAACTCCTGTTTTCCGCTTCGGTCTGTAATTCCGCCAGAACAATTATCGTATCCACCGCACCGGCTTCAAGCGTATCCACTAATGCGAAATCCATCCAAACGGGATTATCCGAAGATTCATCGATCTGATATTCAGCAAAAACCTTTGGCCGCTGAACCGCGGTATTTTTAGACAATCCGTTTTTGTACTGCTCATAGTTCACAACTTTCAGACTCTTCATCATATTAGCTAACGCCAGCTGGTTGAGGAGGTTATCCGGCGAAGGTACGCCGAAAGTTGAATGTAATCCAATCTCGACCGCATTCACATTTAAATTATCCTCATATCCCTGATTGGAAATTGAAAATGCGAGAATGGCCCTGTCTGTCATTCCACGCAGGAAACTCTTATCAACAATAAGTTCATTTAGCATGAGAACTGTGATATTTTTCTGTCTGACTCTGACAGGAAGCGAAACAAGGCCTGTCATGATATCGATTTCGGCAGATAAACCGCTGTTCTTATCTATAGGAAGTCCCGCAAAACTAAAGTTTATACTCACGGTACGTTCTGATAACGGAGCTTTGATGCGCCATACCAGTTTTTGACCTAATTGCGTAAATGTCTTCTTAAACGTTTCACCTTCGACAAGCGTAAATCCATTTTGTATAACAAGAGCAGAATCCAGACTTATCGCTCCCGAACCCTGAACCGAAGCATAATCAAGTCCTGAAGTATTTTCGGCATATTCAGCCCAAAGCTCAACTATTACTTCCTGTCCGAACGACAGTAATCCGGCCTGTGAGGAAACCGGTGATAGGAGTGTATGTTTTAATGAAAGTTTTGGTCTCAACTGCACCGTCAAAGGATTGGCCACAAGCGGAGTCGGATCTGTCGCTTCACCGCTGTTTCTGTCAATACCCGTTAAAAACACTTCAATGGTGTCTTTCCCAGTTCCTGTATAATTTGCCGGAACCGCGATATCCCAAGTGGCCTGATTGTTAATATCAAGAGCCCTGGCGATCACCGCGCCGCCAAATTTTTCAGGCATTAAGAGATAGGCAACCGGATTAGCCAGATTTGAACTAATCGCACCGGTTACGCCATAGGTAAATGTTTGTCCGCTTGAGACAGTATCCGGTGCTTCTGTCGATACAATACTAAGAGTAGCGCTGTCTTCAGTATAAATTGTTTTTGTTTGTGTTTCATTGATGGTCGCCGGTAGCTGAGTATTTACATCAAGCGGAATACTGTCAACTTTTACGGTAATCTGGTAGGCATCTTTCGCTGCCGCGGTTACCATAAGCGCCTCTTTAACCACTTTCCGTAAATCAACATTATTGACCGGACCGTCCAGACGCTCAACACCACCATCGTAAAGATCGGGTGAACTGTCTTTATTATTCATGCCGTTCAAAATACTTTTTAATTCGGCCATCGATGCGGCGCTTTTTGTGGATGCGCCATCCACTCTAACCCACCAGTAGAAAGGAATGCCTACAGTGAAAGTCCTTTGTGTATCCGGATCCATCAAAGTAAATTCGGGGCTCAGAAGAATGGATGCCTTACCGGTTCCCGATATGGCAGCTGTTCCCGGTTGAAGCGTCACTAAGCCTTCAAGCTTCAACGTCTGACCAACGGACACCGTGTCATCCGTCGCGCCCGCGGGTTCAACAATCTTCAATCCCAGAACCAGTGATGATTTCAACACGACCCGCACAGGCAGAAGATTTGATGTGGTCTGAACCGGAACTCCACTGTTATTATCATAGCCGTTTATCCGGACACTTATATTTACTGTTCCCTGTGTTGGTGAAGCGGGAGCAACTATTTCCCAATCAACGGCAGCCGTAGGCGTAGTTGGTAAATCTATAATTGAACTCGTTTTTACAGAGAAACCGGATGGCAGAACAATCTGCGCTACTCTGCCGGTATCACGAACGGACTGATTGAAAGCTATCTCCGTATGAAGTACAAATTCCTGTCCGGTTGATATGACGCTGTCCCGGGCGCCCTCGGGTGAGGCAATGCTTATGTCCGCGGTAACCAGACCGGCCTCATCAGTCCTGACCAGAACCGTATCCATCGTTTTTACAGTTGTCACAGCGCTTCCCGTATTGAGATCAATCGGAATTTCATTCATCTGAATGCGCAGGCTGTCAAAAATGCCACCGGAACTTACTGCAAGCGCTTCCAAATTCCATTCAGCATATGCCTGCGACTGTGTAAATATTTTTTCCGCGACATCACTGTCAAATTTGTAATGGACCGTATCCGGCAGACTCAATGTCATCCTGCCGTTCCCATACGGTGAAATGCCGCTCACCCTGGTTACATCCGCGCGTAGTTTAAATTTTGTCCCGACTGATATAATTCCGTCAACCGCTCCGACCGGTGAAACAATCGCCGCGTTGAGCGCTAAACTGCTGGCGGTCTGAACGACTACCGTTTCCAAATTATCAACCGGTTGTTGAATCGTCACAAGATTTCCTGTCAATTCAATCGCCGAATCAATCTTCACTTTGTATATCGTCGATCCGTCTATTGCCAATCCCGGAGAGCTGTAAATCAACGTTTTGTAATTAAATGGAGCGATATCGGTCATCACAAGCTGTTGCAGGAAATTATCATCTCTTGATAACGAAACATATGCGGTCCGGATCGTGTCCGCACCGTTGTTTACAAGTCTCAGCAACAGGTTAAACGGTTCATTCTGATTGACATTAGGCGCATTCGGCGCAAGCGCATCTTTTATAATCTTTAATGAATCAATTCCCACAAGGGCCGGACGTATCACGAGTACAGAATCACCGAAAACGATAGTTTTTGATGTATCGGTGAAAGTCGATGTCCGTAGATCTCTGTAGGAAACAATCGGTTTTGGTTTGACAATACCGGTCGTTGCCGATTGCGATAAATTGTAATTTATTGAATAGGTTCGACTTTGTCCGGCGATGAGTGTGTCCGGGAACAGATTGATAGTAGATGGGAGCCATTGTGTTGAGACATTTGTAGCTCCGGCGTTGAATATATAATCAATCTTGCTGATGGCCGCCGATGACTTCCCAATGTTAGCCAAAGTATAGTTGATCGAGATATCATTTTGTCCCTGTCTTACCGTTTCGGGTAAAATATTAATCTGGGTGAATATGAGTCTGGCCTCAGGAATAATTTTGAGAACTCCGAAAATAATTTCTTCTTTTTCATAATCAGACCCGTTTAGCAATATTCCTTTTAGACGCCATTTCACATTATAAATAACCGTATCCATTGTAACAGGAACCGTGAGGCTGTTGAATAAGATCTCAGTCGAATCAAGCCCGCCCAGTGTAAATTTACCGGCAAGATATTTCCGGGAGATAGGCGAAGAAAGAATTTCCATATAGGAAGAATCAGGATTGAGCGCCAAATCAGCCGAACCCGCGTTATAGAATGTAAACGCAAAGGAATCTGTTTGTCTTCTTATCAGTGTATCAGGATTCATACTTCCCGACACATAGCTTATATTCGCTTTTGATAATACAATCATGTCTTCAAAAGTGGCGGATTCTTTAACCAGATTGCCGTTATCCAGACTGATTTGACCAAAAATATTCGTTTGTCCCAACGGGAAAGGATCCGGTAAATCAAAGACAAATTGAAGCCGGTTATTACTGCTCGTTTTTAGCACGGTCAGTGTATCAGTACGATTCAAATTATTGACATTGCGAATACTGCCGTCGGCGGCAGATTTTAGGATTAGAGTAGTCCCCGCCGGATCAATCTGCAACGGAATTCCGCTGTTTGATACCGTCATTATCACCTGAATCCCGGTTTGTCCCGGAATAACCCGGTTATCACCGACAATGCCGACTGACGTTATTGAAACCAGACCTGCGCCGTAGGCAAAAATACCGGCATCATGATCACTCTGATATGCCGCTTTGTTTGATGTTCCTCTCACATGCAGTCGTAACGGATATTCCTGAGATTGAATACCGGTGATCAAAGTACTTCGGAACACAAGCTCTGTGGTATCAGGAAATGCTCTGATGGTCTGTGGACTTGTTCCCGCCAATCCAATCAGATACGACGTGCCCTGTATCTCGATGGTGGTAAGATTGGAGTCAAGCTCGACTGTCGCTTCACCGGTATTTACGACTTTTACCCGGAATTGAATTGTCGTGTCTCCCGGAGAAGCGTTTGGAGTAGTCTCAAATACTGAAAGAGCTGCCGGTGTCTCGACGAAAAACTGACCCGGACTGCCGGAACTCGCGCTTAAATCCGCTCCGGAGTTTGAATCTTTTCCGAAAATCGTATTATTTACGCCGACCGTACCTGTATATCCCGAAGGAATGACGAGTGAGTAAATGAGAGTATCCGTTATTCCGCCGGCCAGGTTAAACGGTGTCGAGTGGCTGATAAGTACCGGTCCAAGATTTATCGGCGGTGACACTGACAATTGATTGGAGTTAATAACAGCGTCAGCTTCTCCGGAATTAGTGACACTTATCGACAACCGGCCATGGCTCTGCCCCTGACTTAGTGTATCGGGGTTGATTGCGACTGAATTAACGGCCAGAAGAGCAGCCTGCTCAACGGTTAAGCTACCGGGTACCACCGCTCCGTCCTGAATCGTCAGCATTCCGTCATTTATATCTCGGGTCCCTGTGTAACCGTCAACACTATAATTATCTGATAAAGTGCTGCCCAGGGTTGCCAGGTTATAATCAAACCGTGTTGATGATCCGGGTTTTAATATTAATGGAATTGAAGGGGATGAATTTCGTGTAATCGTAAATAAATCATTCCTTTCAACCGCCCCGCTTGTCATTAATTTTAACCGGACAGAATCTACCTGCGCGTCCGCGCGATATGTACCGGCCGCATTCCGCATATAAACCGTTGCCCGGAGATTGGTCTGACTGGTTGAGACCAGCTGCGGAGTAACTGTCACGCTGTCGATCACCACCTGAGGCCGCTGTTGTACCTGCCAGGTATCCGTGACCGTTGTGTCAGTGATGTCAAAATTCTGCTGTGACAACAATTCCGTTAAATTAATACTGGCATACATGGTATCCGGTCCGGTTTGCGCGTCAAAATTAACATTAACCGGAACCGTAAACACCTGGGATAATCCGCTGTCAATTGTTCTGGGCAGAACAGGACTGACTGGATTAAATGTATAATTTCCATTACCGTTTTTATAATTAAGCGCCAGCGTCTCAACTCTGGCAGGAGATGTTCCGACATTTTTCACTCTGACATTCACATTGACAGCGGTTTGGCCTTGTGAGACGAAATCCTTTACAGCGGATACGCTTATAATTTCGACCAGCGGTTTTCCTGTTACTTCCCAAGCCATAAATGTAGCGCTCGTAAGGTTTGATGACTTTCCGGAATAATTGTTTTGATAGCCTACGCTCGCGTACAAGGTATCGTGTCCGGTTGCGGAATTTGTCTGCACTAAAACTGAATCTGTGATCGTGATTTCAGAATGTCCGGCCAACGGGATCGGCAATGCCGGCCATTTATGAGAATAAAGACCGATTTTGGCGACAAGATTCAAATTATTTATGGAAACCGAAGTCCCGCCATTATTCTTTATCGTGACCGAAACCGGTATTTTGGCTTGCCCCTGACTGACCAGACTGTCTTCAGGATTCACATGAGCAATTTGTGTAATCGATATGACCGGAGGCGTGAAAACATTCCAAGAATCTGTCGCGGCTGCTGATGCAGCTGTTATCACGCTTCCGCTATTGACATCGATCCCCTTTCCCCTCGCGTCTATCGTGACTAATCCTGTATCGGGTCCTGTGGGCACAGTCACTCTGGCATCAAACTGCCTGGTTTCACCACCGGTAAGAGTGTTAGGAAGAACCGGCGCGATTGAAACCGGTACGCCATATGGTATGACGATAAGAGAATCAACTCTTAACGAAGCCTGCCCGGTGTTGGTTACGTCAATGGTAACCAGAGTATCGGCACCCTGACTGATATCGGTTCCTGATGCGATAATAGAATTAATTTGTATCACCGCCGGATTTTGAACGTTCAGACTGTCACCGGTGATTAAAGAATCATTAAAGATCGCCCCGTTTTCAGTACCGTTTAATACAAGAAGCCCTTCATACTTTGCGCCTCCCGGAATGGTCAGATCCGCCGCGGTGAAATTCAGCGTGGTGGTTGTTCCGGCCCCGGCCAGCGCCTGATTAGCAGACAAGTTAAATTTTTGGCTTCCAAAATCTATATTTGTGGATAATTTATTCAATAGAACATCATAAACGCCGTCATTTTTGACCTGAGCCGTAAACTGAACATTCTGCCCGGCTGATATTGTTTTCGGAGAATAATCTACAAAAGTCAGGACCGCCGCATTCGCGACAACAAACTGATCCGTAATCGAAGATTCTGTATCAGAGATCAAATCTCCGGTTCCGGAATACCGGCCCATCACAATACCATCCACTGTTATTGTATCGGGATTGGCGCCAAATGGAATGTCAAGCGAAAACTCATAGATACCATCCGAATCGCTCAAGAGAGAGTCCGGGCCTGAAATTTGAACTTCACTAAATCCATAATCAGGCGTGAAAGTCAGATCTGCGCTGAGACTACGAATCGTATACATGCTGGTATTTCTGATTCTCATCTGAATTTTATTTATCGAATCACCCTTACGAACAATTTTGGAAGCCGGATCAAGAATCGTTATAGCTACAATTCTCAGTGGTTCGATCGAGAGTTCGACCGCGTCCGTAGTCAGTGTGCCGTTCATCCCGCTGTATGCATCTCTGCCCACAAGATGAATTTCTGGCGTATATTTTCCGCTTAGGAATCCTCCGTTGATAACCGTCGGCTTAAACTTTAACATATTTTCCAGGCTGCGGGCCGGCAACGTCAGAGGTGAGTCAAGCTTGGTGGTAATGCTATAATCAGTATCGTTTATAATAAACTCGCTTCGGGATGTATCCAATGGAACGATGTCTACCCCGGGATTGGAAACTTTAACATAAAATGTGGTTGTATCCCCGGGCATTACAACTTTTGGTTCCAGAGAATTTGACACATAACGGATGCCGTATATTTTAAAGGCCGCTGTATCTACCAATCCGGTTATATATGCTTTTGCGAAAGAGGAATCAGCTTTTTTGGGCGTTGTATAGAGTGAACGCGCCAAACCATTTTCATCCGATTTATCCGTCAGGTTTGAGATATATTGTGTCGGAATAAATTGGACGGTCTGATCCTTTACGAAGTTTCCGTATTGGTCCTGAACCTGTGCGATAATTTGCTGATTGCCGCCCGCGATACTTGTTCTATTATTTCCTGCATAGGCGATGATTGTATTCGCCACGTCCGCGTTTGCCTGGGCATAAAATACAACAGGTGTTTTTCCCGGGCTGCTCACCGTTAGAGTATCTTTTCCCGAAGCCGTTCTCATTGTCCAAATCACTGAATCCAGACCACTTGAGTTAGTGACTAAGCCTGAGTGGTCAACCGATCCGTCTAATGACGGCGTCCAGTCAATAGTCACACCCTGGACCGGGTTGTTATAAGCGTCAACAGATCGTACTTTAAGATATTGAACAAGCGGCTGTCCAACCGTACCGGTTTGATTATTTCCGGAGACAATGAGTATTTGATCAGCTGTATCCGGCACAGCAAACGAGGTAAACTTAATCGGGCTGTTATTTAACTGACTGTTAAATGCTGAAATCTGGTACTGCCCAGCCTTACTTCCCAACTGGAAGAATGTTTGTACATTACCTGAAGCGTCTGATAAGCCGGATTCCTGAGTAAAATTAAAATTATGCTCCGCGTTTACCGGGTGATCTGTTACGGAAAATGTAACCGAAACCCCTGAAACGGGATTCCCGAAATTATCTTCGACCCTCACCACAAATGGTTGCGCAAGAGTATCCTGAACCGTACCCGTCAGTGAGTCACCGGAAACATACACCAGAGTGTTTGCCGATGAACTTAAAGCATTCGCGTAAAAAGTGACCGGTGAGGTAATTCCTGCAACAGCGGCAGAAGCCGAGTCCAGTCCGACCGTTGTTTTCAGACGCCATTTACTTCTTGAAACGCCCTGACTGTCAGTGACATCCGACAAAGGATTCAATGTTCCGTCACTATTGATGCTCCAGGTGACACTGGCGCCAGGCACCAAATTATTATAGGCGTCAACAACTCTGATTCCCAGTGAATCGCTGATGAAATCATTGACCTTTCCGCTGACCGTATCAGGCGTAATTTTTGTGATCGCAAATGCCGCTCCGGGTCTGACTTTGATAATTCCCGAATAATCATTCAAAGAACCACGGATGATTTTCAGCTGAGCTGAATTTGCCAGAGTGAAGTTAATCGTGTTCGTCGTAGCCGAATCCGTTTGGGTAAACGCGCCAATCGAATCACCATCGACTGTCCAAAAAACATTGATCGGTGAGATATAATTTCCCTTAATATCATATCCCTCAGCGTATAAATCCAAGGACCCACCCGCTGTGGCATTGTACGCGCCTAACTCAGCTCCACCGGCGCCGGTAGCGGTCTGTATTCTGATAGATGCCAACTCACCCGTCTGAACCGTGATTGTACCGGTCGCATCATTTGTCCAACCGTTGATGTTTGTAACCTGCACTGCTCCTGAGCCTGGTGATGTGGGCGTGAGAGTAGTAACATAAACATTTGTGCTATTTCCAAGCCCGGTCAGTCCACCGGTTACGTTCCAGTTGACGGGAGCATTTTGACTAAAATTATTATCACTATCATACCCTGCCGAATACAGATTGAGAACCTGACCAACTGCAAGCGTTGAATCAGCAATCTCAATTCCGCCTCCGTTTGATTCACTGCGGATCTTAACATACGAAACCGCGCCCGGGTTGACTGTTATCAAACCGGTATTATCATAAACCGATGTGTTGGATACCGCTGTAGCTCGTACACTTCCTGTACCTTTTAGTGTCCCCTCGATATGCAGACTGTCAGTAGGATTTGCCGGTGAAATTGAAGATATTACACCGCTGCGTGTCCAGCTTGATGAAACACGTCCCCTGTAATTACCGTCCGCGTCATAACCGACGGCATAGACATCTATAAAATCATCCGCCGTGATGGTTGAATCACTTAATTCCGGTCCGCCATTCAGGTCGTTTATCTGCACGCGCAACGAAGCCAGGTTCCCCGGATTAATCGTAATGATCCCCGATGTATCCGCGTCAACCGCGGGATATGTTGAATGTGTGGCCACGATCTGACCTGTCACGCCTGCCAATATCGGGTTGAACGCAAATTTTGACCCTGTGGAAGTCACAGGATCAAGGCCTCCGAGACTTGTCCAGTTTACCACGACATCTGAGCGGTAGTTATCATATTGATCATAGCCCGCGGAGAAAAAATTGACAAGATTATCTGCGGTGAAAGTAGAATCCGCAAATTCAATACCACCGTTATTGGCTTCTGTTCGCACTAAGACATAGTTTAAGGCTGCCGGATTGACGGTAATAAGACCGCTTTCCCCCTTGACTTCCGTATTTGTTGATTTAACGGCGCGAACAGTAAAGCTGCCTTTTTTTGTCTCACTTACGCTAAAGTTAAGCGTGCTGCTCGAACTAAAAACAAACGGTCCGCCGGCAAATACCGCGGTCGCGCTGCCCACCGCGCTTAATGTCACCTGATCACTGTTCACGACTTCATTACCGTTCTGATCGCGCGCGGTCAGTGTGAAATTGACGCTTCCACCGGCCGTTATGGTATTATCTCCGGAAGGTGTAAAGGTATAATAGCTGACTTTTCCCGCTTTTAAGGGAAGAACGATGGTATCAAGAATTCCACCGAATGAAACTTCAACACTGTCTCTTAAATAATAAAGCGAATCGCTTGCGGTGTAGCGGGCCTCCGCTATTCCGCTCGCATCGGTATCGTCATTGATATTATCCAATCCGTTGCTGAACAATCCGTTACCGTTAAAACGCCGGAACGTAACCGTCTGTGAAGCGGGTAACCGGTTATTATGGACATCTTCCAGCCCAACCTGCAGAAGACGTTCAGTATCTGTGGTAATAGCATCCTGACTGGAAATGATGACAAAGTGTTCCGCCACGGCAGCGTTCACCGTAATAAGTCCGCTCTCTCCCTTAATTTCCGTATTTGTGGATTTGGCCGCTCTTACCGTAAAACTGCCCTTTGTATTATCGCTTACACTAAAATTAAGCGCGCTGCTGTTACTGAACTGGAAAGGACCACCGGAAAAAACAGCGGTCGCGCTGCCTATTGCCGATAGTGTAATCTGATCACTATTTACAACCGGATTTCCAAACTGATCGTGAGCGGTCAATGTATAATTGACGCTTCCGCCGGCAGCTATTGAATTATTTCCTGAAGGTGTAAACGTATAATAACTCACGTTTCCCGCTTTTAACGGCAGCACAATTGTGTCCCTAACACCACCAAAAACAACTTCGACACTGTCTCGAATATAGAGTAAGGAATCACTGACAGTATATAACGCGGAGGCGACACCGGTATTATCTGTTGTTTTTGTGATTAAACCGGAACCATTACTGAATAACCCGTTCCCATGCAGCCGGTTAAAAGTGACGGATTGTCCTGAAGAAACACGATTATCAAAAGCGTCTTCCAGTGCCACTTCCAGCAAACGCGATGTTCCGACTTTGATGGAATCCTGACTGGAAAGAATGACAAAATGATCACCGGATGCCGGATTTACCGTCGCGCTAAAATCCACTGAAGTTAATCCCGGGCTTGACGCGGTCAGTAAATCACTACCAGCAGCAGACTGCAATGTCCAGGTGACAGAATCCAGACCACTTGCATTAGTAGTCAAACCGGTATGGTTTACTGACCCATCAGCAGAGGGTGTCCAGTTGATGGTTACACCCTGTACAGGGTTGTCATAGGCATCAACGGCACGTAGTTTATTGGGTTGTGAAAGGGCGACACCGGCAGTCCCGGTCTGATTATCACCCGATACAATTACTAACCGATCTGCTACATCCGCGGTCGCGCTGACTGTAAAACTGACAGGACTGTTTAGCAGCTGACTGTTGTAGGCGGCAATCACATAATCACCAACCTTTGAACCGAGAGTGAAATTGGTGCTTACAAAGCCGCCGCCATCAGAAGATGCGGAGACCGGATTCAATACAAAATCATGTCCGCCGGCAGCAGGATGAGAAGTGACGGAAAATGTAACCGATACACCACTGACCGGATTCCCCAAGCTGTCTATAACCTGTACAGTTAATGGCTGTGATAACAGTTGAGCTACTGTATCTGTCTGACCATCTCCTGAATAATATTTTAGACTATCGGCAGTGGAAGTAAGAGTACTGGCATAAAATTCCACAGGAGTTCCGATACCCGTTACCTGCGCCCGCGCCGTATCCGTTCCGACGGTGGTCATTAAATGCCATTTACTTCTGGATATTCCCTGACTGTCCGTGACATCATTAACCGGGTTCAACGAGCCATCTGAGGGAGTGGACCAGGCTACATTGACTGTTGGTACCAAATTTCCGTACGCGTCGGTAACCACCACCCCAAGAGAATCCGATATAAAATCATTTACTTTACCGCTTACCGTTTCCGGTGAGATTCTCGCGGCGGCAAATGCCGCACCGGCCCTTACTTTTACAATTCCGCTATAATCATTCAGGACGCCCCGGGATATTTTAATCTGAGACGCATTTACCGTTGTAAAATTGATTGTATTGCTGGTAGATGAATCTGTCTGGCTGAAAAATCCTATCGAATCTCCATCCACAGTCCATGCTACTGTTTGATCACCAAGATAATTTTCGTAACTATCGTATCCGGCCGCAAAAAGATCAAGTGTGCTTCCCGCCTGCCCGGAATAATTCCCAAGCTCTGATCCACCGTTATTTGTGGCCGTTCTAATTTTGATGCTTTTTAACGCTCCGGATTGGACAGTAATCGTACCTGTGGCATCGTTTGTCCAACCGCTGCCATTTGTAATATTGATTTCACCGGATCCGGCCGTGAGTGGTGTCAGTGTTGTCGACGATGTACCGATGCTGTCTCCAAGACCTTGTAATGTACCTGTCACATGCCAGTCCACAGCAACGTCAGAATTATAGTTGTCTTCACTGTCATATCCAGCGGCGTATAGGTAAAGGATTTGGCCGACGGTTAGATTGACCGCGCCAATCTCGGTTCCGTTGTTATTCGCGGCATCTCTTATTTTAACATAATTGACCGCTCCCACGCTCACTGTGATCGTGCCTGTCGCGTCCTTAATGCTGCCAACCGTCGCTTCGATCGTTCCCGAAGTGGGCGCCGTCGTCGGATTAAACGTAAAACTCGATGCTCCAAGACTGCCGGCGGCGTCAAGACTGCCCGTCGTCGTCCAGTCCGCCAACTGATCCGCTATATAA
>JBFXLE010000001.1:0-343076 GCA_050173015.1 Calditrichaceae bacterium | reverse complement strand
CGTCGCTTCGATCGTTCCCGAAGTGGGCGCCGTCGTCGGATTAAACGTAAAACTCGATGCTCCAAGACTGCCGGCGGCGTCAAGACTGCCCGTCGTCGTCCAGTCCGCCAACTGATCCGCTATATAATTGCCGTCGGCGTCATAACCGGCCGCGTAATAGGTTAAACTCCCGTCTGTGGTCACACTCGCCGTTGTCACGATGTTTCCACCGCCACCGGAAGCGTCACGAATCGTGATGCTCGCCAAAGCCCCTTCACTTACCGTAATCAATCCCGTCGCGTCACTAAACGCTCCGAATGTCGCTTCGATCGTTCCCGAAGTGGATGCCGTCGATGGATCAAACGTAAAACTTGTCGTACCCGCGCTGCTGGCCGCGTCCAGAGTAGCCGTCGTCGTCCAGTCCGCCAGCTGATCCGCTATATAATTACCGTCGGCGTCATAGCCCGCCGCGTAATAGGTCACACTGCCGTCTGTGGTCAAACTTGCCGTTGTCACCTCATTGCCACCGCCACCGGAAGCGTCACGAATGGTGATGCTCGCCAAAGCCCCTTCACTTACCGTGATCACGCCCGTCGCGTCACTAAACGCTCCAAACGTCGCTTCGATCGTTCCCGAAGTGGGCGCCGTCGTCGGATTAAACGTAAAACTCGATGCTCCAAGACTGCCGGCGGCGTCAAGACTGCCCGTCGTCGTCCAGTCCGCCAACTGATCCGCTATATAATTGCCGTCGGCGTCATAACCGGCCGCGTAATAGGTTAAACTCCCGTCTGTGGTCACACTCGCCGTTGTCACGATGTTTCCACCGCCACCGGAAGCGTCACGAATCGTGATATAGGCCAGGTCTCCCGGCGTTACTTCCACATCCGTATCACCGGCGGCCGCTTCTGTGGATGTCTTTGTTATTGAAGCGTCCCTCACGGCGTTGTATGTACTTACATAGGTATTCGCGGTACTTGTACCGGAGGGCATGGTCTGCATAAACGTGATTATGAGCGTATCGACAACATCAAAATCCGAAGTCTGTACGACAATGGAATCACCAGCGTACTGCCAGGTCGCGTATCCCTGATTCGCGGGCTTATCCGCCGAGTTCTGAATAAAGGCATCATAATTATTAATTGTAATTCCGGTTACCGTTGGAGAAGATCCGGGCGCGAAGGGATTATCTACCGCGAACCTGTCAAGTTTACCCAAACCGGCGATCCCGGTCGGGTCAATATTCGATATGGTGTATTCAAATGTTTGCAGTTGGCTTGCCTTAACCGTTTTTGGCAAAATTTCCGCATCGGCCCCGTCTGTGAGTTCATTATGAAAGAGAATCGCGTCAAAATTCGCCACTGAACCGGCGGTATCAAAACTATATTCCAGACCCGTGGCATTGTCGGCTTTAATACCTATAGTGGCAGACTGCCCACCACCCCAGGTGCCTTCGATGGTTTTATACTGAAATTTGATGATATTACTATGTTCAAATAAAACAACTTCAAATCCGATCGGATTTGGTGAAGTGATATACCATTCAACCACAAATTTGCGGTTTGGCGATGTTCCGACCGTTTTATAAAAAACGCCATTATTCGAATTGTTTGTGGATAGATCATCCCAAAACACCGCGATGGAAGAATCCGGCCCGGCTCCGGTCGGAATAGTCGTATTTACAGGGTAAGAATTGCCGGAAGGATCAACAAAACTAATCCAGCCGTTCGTGGAAATATAGGCGGTTCGCATAACTTTACCATAGAAGTAGAAATCAAAATCCGCGGGCAAAGAAACAGCGGCGAAGACCCCGTCATCAAAAACTCCTGTAAAGACAGCCGTACCATCCTGAACATCTATCCAGTCGTATGTTACCGAGGGAGATGTCACTGTCCTGGAATTCGTCCACATATAGCCTGAACCGTCAATTCCACCCTGATCGGCATACAGGTAATTAAACAATGAGCTTATAATTAATAGAGTAAAGCCAACTCGTTTAAACATAGTAGCTTTCCTGTCTAATTGTTATTTTCCGGGAAATTAGGGAAGGTAACTGAAGTCATTATTTCATCGGCAGGGACAAAACTTTCTCCCTGCTTTGCCATTTTCTTCACAGTAACCTGCCGGGATCCGTTCTGGATTTTTTTTAAATTCAAAAGACATTTGATATTCATACGGTCACCTGATATAATCAAACCATCCTTAAAATGCAGCCTGAGACCATCTGAGCCAATTTCCCATGTTACTACGGTATCACTTTCCGGGGTAACCGCGGAATTTTGCAACCATAAAGTCTTATCATTAAGTTGAACAGATGAGGGAACCGCAGTAATCCACTGAGGAAATTCAAACAAAACAGCGCTCTCGATTTGCTGATTCAGGTCAAGATCAATCAACAAATCCCATTCACCCGAAAATTCAGAATGTTTGGAAAGTTGCAGATTAAGATTATTTGGATTTTGTGCGAAGAGCGCGACCGAGGAAAAAAACACGCACAAAAGTGTCAATTTTAGCCTATCCATATAAATACTCCTTTATATGGGTAATTTGAACATGGTGCTGTTTGTTAGCTTGTTTTAACAAAGAGGATACACCATGAATATTTTATACTCGTACACTTTTTATTAAAGATTATATTTAATTTTTGTACAAAATTTAGAATAATATGACCTTTCCCCGAACAATTGTTGGTGATTAAACGCACATTCCGTTAAATACAAAAATATCAAACCATTTTAATGATATCTTTGCATTTCCTTATTATTTTCGAGCTCATTGAAGAAAAGTTTAACAATTTCGGGATCGTACTGTTTATTTGCATTAAACTGCAAATACTCGCGCGCGGTCTGATCGGGCAGGGCTTTTCTGTGCGGCCGGTCGGATGTCATCGCATCATATGTATTACAAACAGCTAATATTCTCGCCCCGGCTGATAGATCATTCTCCCCGATTCGATGTGGAAATCCGTGACCGTTATAAAATTCATGATGATGTAAGGCGAGGTCAACAACCGTTTCATTGAATCCGGCCGAGTTAAGAATGGCGGCTCCCTTTAGGGTATGTTCCAGAATTTTCTTCTTAATCGCGTTTTCATCATCCGTGAATATCTGATCGTTCAGCAAATATTCATCCCGTACCGCAATTTTTCCAACATCATGCAACAGTGTACCATAAGTCATTTCTTTGACCTGTTCACTATTCATTCCTAATTTTCGCGAAAGTATATTCACATAATTTGCTGTTCTTATCACATGTCCCCGGGCGAAAACGTATTTTGACTCCAGGGCTCTGAGCATGGATCTTATGGTTTTAGCATAAAATTCCTGAAAGTCCTCTGATATTTGTGACTGCTCCATTAAAAAAGCGGCCTGATTCGAAATTATTGAAACAAGATTTATATCTTCCTTGGTAAATCCTGCCCCTGAAAGTTTA
This sequence comes from Calditrichaceae bacterium, assembly GCA_050173015.1. Classification (GTDB taxonomy): domain Bacteria; phylum Calditrichota; class Calditrichia; order Calditrichales; family JBFXGD01; genus JBFXGD01. The sequence goes on along the minus strand of JBFXLE010000001.1, from coordinate 339,668 downwards.
TTACCGACGATTAACAGTCCAACCAGCCTTTTCTTGATTATCAAAGGGCAGATGAGATCTTCGCTGAATAAATTCAAAAGCCGAATCTCATCATCATAAAGCCCTTCACGCGGAATCTGTTTAATTAACATCGGTTCGCGTGTCGAATCCAGCAGCTTGATAAAGTTACTATCGAGATATATTCTCAAGCCCGTGTATTCTATGCTTCTCAACCCTTTTTCAGCAATAATTTTATAAAAATTATGTTCTTTTTTCTCTTTGGTAAGAACAGCGGCATGCTCACTGCCAATCTGACCTATGATAGTCAGCAGAAATGATTTTAACGCTTTTCGAAAATCTGATCCGAAGGTATATTGTCCGCTTAATGTTACGATATTTTTTATCTCAATGTCTTTTTTCCTGACATCCTTGCTAAGATTTTCCATCCTCTGCCGGGCTAAAAGATGTTCACGCTGCAAAATATTACATTTATTCTGAAAATAGAGTTTTTGTTCTTCCAGTTTTTTCTGCTGATTTTGCATAGAGGCCACCGTCTCGACCATTGTATATGAAGCGAAATATATCAATCCATTCAGCAAAAGAAGTGATAAATAAGTTTCTAACGGACTTATAAACAGACCCAGCAAAGTGAAAACAAGAGTTGATACAGTAAGAGCAAGAAGAAGAGATAAGGCAATAAACTGACTTTGCTTCCTCGGTAATAGGAAAACAGATGTAACAATCAAAAGGGCGGGGAGCACATAAAACAATCCCTGCAGATAGTTGACCGGGTAGACGAAGCCAAACAAGATTGCAACATCAATAATGCCCAACCAATAGGCGGTTATCTGATGAAATTCCTTGCCATAAAATACGACTCCCCAAAAAACGAGGGAGGCCAGTGAAAGCAGTACGGCAATGAGCATCAGCCGGTGGGACGCCTGATCCAGTGTATTGATGCTCTTTATCCAGATCACTGCGATTAACGCAAGGAATAAAAATTTTGAGAAAAAATACCATCTGGATTGGCTTGACTTGCTTAATTGATAAAATAGTATCATAATTTTATTTTAGAATCGCCCTTAAAAGTATCAAAAATTCTTTTCCGTCATTTTCAACCAGTTTTTTATTTTTTAAAGCCTTGTCAAAAGTAGGATTTATCTCCAGGGACCGGTCAAACTCAGTCAACGCCTGCAGGAACAAATTGCGGCATTGTATTAAGTGTACGATTCCAAGATTATTCCAAAGATCCGCATAGTCAGAATTATCATCAATTGCTTTGTACAGTTTATTTTCGAATTTCTTTATAATATCATTATTAAGTCCCTTCCCGCCGTACATGAATTTGAGGTAAAAATCGATTCCGATCAGGCTCAGTATCTCATTCGGGAATACCCTGTTGCGATTTGCGCTAAGGAAATTGATCACCTGATCGATTTCCTTGCTGCTCAGCATTTTTTGAATCTTGGGCATCATTTGCTTAAACTGTTCATTTCCATTGGATTCAATTTTTTTAAGCTGTTGCTGAGACCTTTCATATCTTATTGACGGGGGTGGGAGCAGATCATCTTTTTTATCATATAATATACTGTCCAGATAAAGAATGGCCAGATTATAATGAGCTTCCAGGTAGTTGGGATTGATACGCAGGGCTTCCTGAAAATAACCAAGAGCTTTATAATGCTGCTTTTCATTAAGATATACAAGACCGAGGTTATGATATATATCCGCGTACGGAGGGCCAAGTTCAAGGGCTTTATTCAGAATTTGGATGGCTTTTGCGTTTTTGCCGAGTTTAATATAGGCAAGGCCAAGATTATTTAACGCGTCAACCGATTTCTGATCGATTGAAATCCCAAGTTCAAACTGTTCGATGGCATCCTGAACCAGATTATTTCGCAAAAACATCAAGCCCATTTTCACATTCGAAGGGGCGTGACGTAATTTTTTCACCTTTTCAGCGATCATGAACATTAATTCGATTTCGTGCAATGTGTCACGGTGAAGCGCCTCCACCATGGTTTTAACACGTTCTTCGAGAGAGTGTTCATCCCCATATTTTCGCCGTTCGAATTCCACTTCATGTGTTGTAATCAGCCTTCCGGCTTCAAATACTTCACATTGAACTACACCTTTAGCGCTTCTGCTGGCGGTCTGAACATGAAATTTTCTTCCGGTTACATTTACATTGTCGTTAAATCCAATATCCGACATCGGTAATCCCCCAGAGTGAAATTCAAAAAGAGCGGTTCTTCTTCAGGTTATTTTTAATATAAATATTACTCAATTCAAGCCATTATTTGCAAGAAATAAATATTATCAAACAATATTATAACATCAATTTCCCGGATTGTAAAGGGTAAAACAATTTCGCCCGGAATTTTTTGAACGGTATAGCGCCTGATCCGACTTATACACAAGATCTTCGAAGTCTGCCGCATCATCAGGAAATGAAGCAGCACCGAGACTGACTGTGAATTGTCCGCCTGGTTGGATGTTCTCTTTGAAAAACACCGTTTTTTCCACTTTTTGCCTTATTCTTTCCCCAAGAATTTTGATCACATTTTTATCAATTCCGGGTAGAATTATACTAAATTCTTCGCCGCCATACCGATTAACAACATCCTCTTCGCGGACCGAATTTTTCAACACCCAACTCAGTGTCCTCAATGCCTCATCTCCGGCCTGATGTCCGAGTGTGTCGTTATAATTTTTAAAATGATCAATATCCAGCATAATCAATGAAACTGAACCGTTATTTCTGCGGGCCCGATTAATCTCTTCTTTTAAGCGTTCTTCAAAATATCGATAATTATGTAAATTTGTCATGGCATCAGTCAGCGATAAGTTTTTGACTTCTTCATAAGTTTGGGCATTTCCCACAGAAATCGAAATGATATTCACAAGAATGTTGAACATTTCCAGGTCTGTTCGTTCAAATTCTTTCCCGTGAAGCTTTGCTCCACAACCTATGAGACCTCTTACACGCTGAGAATATATGATCGGCGCGACGATCTTTATTTGATTTTTGTCAAGAAATTGGGCGAATTTTGTTGACAGATCCATATCTTCTATATTATCGACAAAAACCGGCTTTTGTTCTTGTAAAAAATGTTTTATTAAGGGATAATCAATATCTATGGATAAGCCATCAAATTCATTGTTACTGATTCCCTTGCTGAAAGGACGAGAGTAATTTCTGTGGACGGGATCATAAAGGAGCGCAAATGACTTTTGACAGGTTATCTGTCCCACTATGATCAGCAATGCTGAATTAATCAATTGTTTAAGATTTAAAATAGGATAGAGTTCATTGCTGATTTCCAAAATATTGTGAATTTCAAAAGCGCGTTTTTTAAGAGCTTTATCCGTGCGATCCAGCTCTGATTCTGTTAAAATTAATCTTTTCTCTACATCCGTTATCTTTATTTTAAGGGAATTTACAGTTTCTATAAGTTCTGATTTTTCTTTGAGAGCAAGAACAAGTGATTTAACAAAATCCAGTGACTTATAACTTTTTTTTGAGTGTTCTCCACTCATTACCAGGTAGTCATAATTATCAAACAACTGAAACAACAATCCGGATTTAATATCTGATGTAATTCCGTTGGAATGCAGCTTTTGAATTAACGGGTGCAGTGAATCAAGGATCACATAAGGGTGCTGATCGGAAAGATTCATTAAATGATCCGTTACATTTAACTTAACCTTTTTCGAACAGGCAGCATATTGCCATTGATCAGCATCCGATCTCGAATGATAAAGTATATAGCGCGGCCATTTCCCGGATTTAACCAGGCGGATGAGCGTTTCTAAAAATTTGTCATGAAATTCAGCTCCGGGCGAGGGAAGTTTTGTTTCAGCGAGTAATCTCCGGCATTCCCCAAAAACATCTATTTCCATCCATGGATGGAAATTCTTCTGCCGATTAAAGATATTTAAAAAAAATTCTTTCATGCGCGCTTTTGGAGAGTTGATCTGTCATTGGAATGCGATACACTTTAGATCAAATTTAATCAATTCATTTAGAAATAAAAATTTATTTTTAGTATTAATCAGACGACAGCTCTTCAAGTTCGTCGCTGTTCTCGGCAGATTTGAGTAACAATTTTCGCATGGTCTTCACATCCACTCCGAGAACACGCGCTGCGCGTGTCATATTATTTCCGGATTTTTCATAAACATGTTTCGCGTATTGAGATTTTATTTCATCGAGAGGCTTTAGCTCAAGAGCCGCCTTAACGAGTTTGACTTCAGGTGATGAAACAAGGAAGTCAGGCAGATGTGAAATGGTCAGTTTTTCCGGATGATAACACATACTTGATTCCACAACATTTTGTAATTCTCGTATATTTCCATACCACTCGTATTGATTTAACAACTGATGCACGCCTTCATCTATCTCCGGGAAAGCAAGATCATTTGCGGTTACGTATCTTTCCACCAGATAATCAAAAAGAATCCGAATATCTTCTTTCCTCTCCCTAAGCGCGGGCACATGTATCTCAAAAGTATTCAGACGGTAATACAGATCTTCCCTGAATTTTTTCACCTGAACAGCCCTGAACAGGTCTTTATTCGTCGCGGCAATAATTCTGGCATTCATTTTTACGGGTTGAATTCCCCCTACAGGATAAAATGATTTTTCATCCAGAACTTTCAATAGCTTGGCTTGTAAATGAAGCGGGATTTCGCCAATTTCATCAAGACAAATGGTACCTCCTCCCGCTGCCTGAAATTTTCCGATTTTGTTCGTCGCCGCGCCCGTGAAGGCACCGGCTTCGTAACCGAATAATTCCGTTTCAAGCAGGTTTTCAGGAATTGCGGCGCAATTAATATGCATAAACGGAAGGTTTCTTCGTCTGGATTCCTGATGTATATATCTTGCCAGCTCCGTCTTCCCGCTTCCGGTTTCACCCGTGAGCAATAAATGCATATCCGAATTTTTCACCACATCCAGTTGTTGAAGTATCCTTTTGATCGCCGGACTGTCACCGATATATTTGTATTTCCTTTCACTGTTGCCGTTTTCTCTTACAAGAATTTCCTGCTCGTTAAAGTATTTCACCAGTATACCAATGTGGTACAGCACATCATCACTGTAATCCATTACAAAAATCCTGTGAAATGAGATTTTATTAACCAGTTGAGCTGTTTTTAGGGCGGTTATTCCTATTACAAATGCTTCAGGGAGATTTAATCTGATTCTCTGAAGGATATCCACTATCGCGGATATCCTCAGTGAATCAAGATCCAGTATAACGATTTTAAATATAAATTTTTCAATTGAAGTAATTAACTGGTCAAGAGATTTAGCTTTTTCGAAGACGATATGATTATCGATCTGGCTAACTATCTTAGCTTCTCTTTCGGAGTTTGGTTCATACAGCAACAGATCTTTCATCAATATATTCTGCCATTTTTTTCATAAAACAATTATCAGGAACCTGGCCGTATTTCGATAGGAATTTCATTCCGGAGAGCCTGTAGCCATATCCCATATTCATTATCTCTTTTATAATTTAATGCCATCGTCTGAATTTTTTGCCAGTCATTCTCCATGGTCAGGCTTCTTTTTTCCTGTCTATTCTCCAATTTCACAATATGGTACCCGAACTCCGTTTTGAACGGTTGGCTGATTTCACCAATTTTAAGATGTTCTATTTGATTTCTAAACTCGGGCACCACTAACTTACTGACTTCAAAGATACCAAGGTGACCACGGTCTTTTTTAACATTCTCGTCGTCAGAGTACTGCAGTGCCAATTCACCAAAATCTTCCCCTTCCATGGCGCGCTGTCTTATATCGGCTAGCTCTTTTTTAGTTCTCTCGTCATCATCACTATTTGGCACTACTCGGATCAAAATATGACGGGTACGGACTTTTTCACCTCTTCGTTCGATCATTTGGATGATATGGAAACCAAACTGGGTCTGCACAATCTCGGAAATTTCCCCATCATTAAGCGCGAATGCGGCGGCTTCAAATTCTTTTACAAAATCACCGCGGCCGATCATACCTAAGTCCCCACCACGTTTAGCGGATGCGGGATCTTCGGAATATTTAGCGGCTAGTTTTGAAAAATCGGATCCATCCCGAACCTGCTTATATATTTCGCTGATCCTGTCATAAGCAGACTTACGCGCGACTTCAGAAGCTTTTACCAACATCAGAATGTGACTTATATCTACCGTTTCATCCAGTACCGGCAAACTATCAGAATACAGTTTATAGAATTCTTCCACTTCGCGTCTGGATACTTTTATATCAGCGAATTTTCTCCGACGTACTTCCTCAACCAACATCTGATCCTTGATGACTCTGCGGGTGTCTTTTTTGATTTTTTTCATCGGACTGCCAAAAACCTGTTCCAGTTTTTCCTCGGATCCGACCTGTTCGACCATGTAACGGATTCGGTTCTCTACCTGCTGATCCAGAACGTCATCTTCAACAGTAATTGTATCTTCATCAGCTTTAACAATGAGAATTTGTTGATCAATGAGCGAAGAAAGGGTCTCCTTCCTCAGCTTTTCCAACAATTCAGGTTGTTTCTGAATATCAATGCGATTCTGAATGATATAATTCTGCACATATTGTTCAATTTCTGAACGCAGAATAATTTCCTTGCCGACTACAGCGGCGACACCTTCCACCAACTGCTGGCCGCGCAATGGAATAATCATTAAAAGTACAGAAAAAACTGAGAATATGATCTTATTTTTCATTTACGATAACCTTTTCTATTGAATTTTGCTCAGATATGTCTGAACCTGAAAATTTTCTTTTAGTTCCTTTTTGAGTCTTTCGAGCTCTTCGCCCCTTCTCTCCTTTTTGATTCGCATCATAATTTCATTCTTCACCAATTCAAGATCGATCGTGCTTCCTTTTTTTTGAAAATCAACCAGTTGAAAAAAATGATACCCCTGATCAGTTCGGATAGGATTTGAGATCGCTCCGGTACGCATTCGTGAGATCACTTTTACAAACTCATCCGGCAAATCGGAAACCGGAACGTATCCTAAATCACCATTCGGTCGCTCACTGGTAGATTTTTCATCAAAATAATATTTTTTAATCAAACTCATCAAATTAGAGGATTCCCCGATCTCCTTAAAAATCGCATTATCCTTCTGTTCCAGAAGTAAATGGATCAGGTGGACTTCGTCTTCTTTCCTCACAAGCTCTTTAGAGTGATCGCGGTAGTAATCATCCATCTCTTTTTGTGAGATTTTATAATTCTTATTCAGCCTCTGGTCCAGATAGCGTTGAACAAGCAAGGCTTTCATATACTGATCAATCATGTACTTTTCAGCAGATGTATAAGCCACCCCTTCTTTTACGGCAGTTTGATAAAAAATTTCATTCTCCACCCATTGGGTGATCAGATTTTTCTGCAGAGCAAGCGCCATTTTATCATCCAATCCCTCCGGCACGCTGTATTGAAGCTGTTCCTTCAACAGGAATTGATCATTTACCTGCGCAACCAAATCTTCAGGAATGTCTGTATTTTGCTCGCAGCCTACAGATCCAATAATCAGAACAGCAAACATAAAACCAAGTGAGCGGATCCTGATTTTGGAAGTGACATTCGAAAGCATCATATTTTTTCCAGTAAATCTTGATTAATTTTAACGGAATATTTTTCTTTTAATTCATTTTCCCACTGGGCTCTCCGCTCTCTGATCTTCAGACCGCGGACTTTTGATGTGACTAACTGTTTTGCTGACTCAAAACTTCTGATTGTTTCTGGATTTAGTTTTCCTGTCTTGATAACAACCCAGCCATTCCTGAACCGAAACGGGTCAGATATTTTGTTTGGTCCCAGCTTAAATGCGGTAGTTGCAACATTTTCTCTTGAATTGATGGTTCTGAAACCGAGATAACCGTTCTTCTTCTTAATTCCCGGATCTTCGGAATACTTCTCAACCAATTTTTCAAAATTTTGTCCGCTTTTTGCCAGCTTAGATACCTTTTTAGCTTTTGCCTCATCTTTGAGAAATAATTCCCAGATTTCTAACTCTTCCGGTAGGATGAATTCATTTTTATTCTCTTCATAGTATTTTAGTAAATCTTCATCTTCAATTTTTACCTTATCCATGACTTGTTTTTTTTCTATGGCAGTAATCATTGGTTGTTCCAGCATTTGATTCAGTATCCCGACTACATCAGGATCTTTATTTACGCCAATTTTGATGGCATCAGCAAGCAACATTTTTCGCACGGCGTAATTCTCTGTCACTCCTCGCAATCCTTCCACGCTCATCAGGGTACTTTTCATCCTCATAATCGTACTACTGTATGCCTGAAACAAGTCGTTCAAGGTCAATGTTTTTCCTGACCATTCCGCCAGTACCATAGTTTTCTCCTGATCGGTATAATCCTCGATCTTCAATCCCCCGCTTTTACCGCTTTTCTCGATGGATGAATTCACTAAGGTCTCAATATTTCCATCAGCTATTCTGAATGAAGTTTTTTTCTTTACGGCTGCAATATGGGCATCCCACATAATCCTTGCCGTATCCCTATAGGCCTGGAAAAATATTTTTTTGAGATTTTCTTTTTCTCTATCATATTGCGCAAATTTGAAAGCATCATTTGGTTTTTTATCATCAAGTTTAATGATATGGTAACCATATATCGTGAGAACAGGATCAGATATCTCGCCAGCGTTTAATTTATATGCTGCCTTCTCAAACTCCGGAACCATTTTGCCGGGTGTCAAAAAACCAAGACTACCCTTATTTTTTCCTACAGTCCGGTCATCTGAATATTTTTGGGCCAACTCTGCAAAATCTTCTCCCGCCCTCGCTTTTTCAACTATTTCTTTGGACAATGCGATCGCTTCGTCCATTGTTCTCGTCGCCGGGCTCCTTGATATTCCCTTGTAACTGATTAGAATATGGCTGACATTGATTCGGTCTTTTTGTAAATCAAAAGAGGCGCGAAGCTCCTCTTCTGTTACAAGCTTATCGACGACAATTTTTTCAAAATATTTTTTGGCATATAAATTTTCTTTGTGACTTTCAAAATTAGTGATTATTGCCCCATCTTCCTGTAACTTGGAATCATATGCATCTGTCAGCTTTAGCTTTTGCATTAACATCTGATCAAGGATTTTCATTTTTTCTTCTTTTGGAACATCAATATAGGATTCTTTTTCCGGAAATTTCCGCTTCAGTTGCTCCTCAAATTCCACTTTACTTATAGCGTAATTACCAACTTTGGCGACCGTATCATCCGATAAGCTACAACTGGCCGCTAATAAAGCGAATATTCCCACCATCACTATGCTCATTAATCTCTTCAACATGAAATCCTCCTGTTACCATATACTAAAAATATGTAATTTACCTATTTTATATGATTTCCTGCAATATTTTTTTGGCCAACATGAACTGTTCATCGCGATCCGTGCTTTTTAAGTTCAATTCTACGCCAAGATCTTTTTGGTTTAGGAACCGGATCCCGGCTATGGTCTGGTTCATCAAATCGGGAATAACCCGTTCATAAAAATCATCATCATCCTGGGCCTCTTCAGAAAAGAATATTTTTAGATTGTTTTTAGAAATGATTACTCTTTTCGCGTAAATTTGACCGGTAAGCACCTTGATTTCAATTGCCGATAAAAAATGCCCGACTTCCGCGGGGAAAACTCCGAAACGGTCACGAAGTTCATCTTTTAGCTTTCCAATTTGTTCTACCGATGTAAAATTCACCAAACGATGGTAAATAGATATCCGCTCTAATTCATTTGGAATGTAGTCAGCGGGAATCAGTAAATCAAAATCCACATCGATTTTGGGATCCGTGTTTTTTTTGTGGTTTCCAGCTAATTTTTCGGCCTGATTATCTCCATTTAAACCTTTTTTAAGATCATTTACCGCTTCATCCAGGATTTTACAGTATAAATCAAAGCCGACCGTCTGAACAAAACCGCTTTGTTGCTTTCCGAGGAGATTTCCCGCTCCCCGAATCTCCAGATCTCGTAAAGCCACCTTGTACCCCGATCCCAAATCCGTGAAATCCTGAATCGTACGAAGCCTCTTTCTGGCGAGTTCTGTCAGCTTATCCATTGGCGGTACTACCAAATAGGCATAAGCCTGCTGATCAGAACGTCCCACACGACCTCTAAGCTGATAAAGCTGCGCTAAACCGAATTTATCCGCCCTGTTGATTATAATCGTATTCACATTTGGGATATCCAGACCGTTTTCTATTATCATCGAAGCGATAAGTATGTCAAATTTCTGATGCATAAAATCAAACATGACTTTTTCAAGACGCTTTTCCGGCAGCTGTCCATGCCCGATTTCAATACTGGCCTGCGGTACGATTTGAGCCAGCATATTCTTAACCGCTTCGATGGTTTCAACCCGATTATGAACAAAATAAATTTGCCCGCCTCTGGAAATCTCGCGTGATATAATATGGTAGAGCTTATCATCATCCCATGGAATTATTTCCGTATGAACCGGCATCCGGTTTCTGGGAGGTGTTTCAATATTTGAAAAATCACGCGCCCCCATTAATGCCATGTGAAGCGTTCTTGGAATTGGTGTCGCGGTCATGGAAAGCACATCAACGGTCAGACGGTATTTTTTCAAAATTTCTTTATGACGGACACCAAACCTTTGCTCCTCATCGATAACCAGAAGCCCTAAATCTTTAAATTTAATATCGGCCGAGAGCAGTCGGTGTGTTCCGATCACGATATCTATTTTCCCCGCAGTCAGCTCTCCAAGTATTAATTTTTGCTCCTTCGCTGATTTGAACCTGCTCAACATTTCGACTTTTACCGGAAATTCGGCAATCCGTTCCCTAAATGTCTCATAATGCTGAAACGCGAGTATGGTTGTCGGCACAAGAATCGCGACCTGTTTTCCCGCCATCACCGCTTTAAACGCGGCGCGCAAAGCGACTTCCGTCTTGCCAAATCCAACGTCACCACATAGCAAACGATCCATGGGTTGATCATTTTCCATATCAGATTTTACTTCTTCTATCGCTTTGAGCTGATCATCTGTTTCTTCAAATTTAAACGACGCTTCCAGCTCTTTTTGCCAGTGATTATCGGATATGAATGAGAATCCAGGCTGCGCTTTTCTACCGGCATAGATCTGTATCAGTTCGGCCGCCACTTTTTTAAGTGATTCTTTTGTCTTCTTCTTGGTACGTTCCCATTCACCTGAACCCAGCTTTGTTAATTTTGGGACACCGCTTTCTTCTGAACTAAATTTTTGGACACGGTTAAGCCGGTCTACCGTCACGAACAGATAATCATCTTCCAGATAACCGATCTTTATACATTCTTTTCTGATTTGACCAAACTCAAGAGTGCTCATCCCCAGGTACTGTCCGATCCCATAATCAATATGCACCACATAATCATATAGATTCAGGCTGGTAAGCTGACGCAGGTAAGCTCCGCTTTTAAAACGCCGGTATGTTTTTCTGCGCTTAAATCTTTGGAAAATTTCATGATCTGTCAAAATCTCCGTGCTTAAATCAGGAATACTGAATCCGTTATGCAGCGTTCCAACATCTAATTTCCCGTTGAAAGCGATATGTTCATCTTCGAGAATTTCTGAAAGACGATCAGACTGATCCTGATTGGCAGACTGAATATAGATCAGGCTATTATGATCCTTACCCGATCTCTTTTTGAGATATTCAAGAAATAATTTGATGCTCCCATTAAAATCCTGGTGAGCGCGGGTCTTAAAATCAAGATCAACAGTGTCATCTGTTTTTATCAGATCGGTCTCGATCATTTGAGATTGGTTCAACAGCGCTTTGAGTTTATCAGGCGAGAAAAAAAGAGTTTCCGGATCTTCCTCATCAATCCCGGCAAGTGTGTTTTTATCATATTCTATCCGGGCCCGCTCAAAATAATCCTGCACCGAAGCGGTCAATCGCTGGCTGTCTTCGCAAAAAAGAAGCGCGGATTCCGGAATGATGTCGCTCAAAAATGCGGTGTGATTGCCTTCAAGCATATTCGGCAGGATCGTTATATCCGTCAGAGCTTCCGTTGAACGCTGGGTGATAACGTCAAACCGGCGAATGGACTCGATCTCCTGACCAAACAATTCAATACGGATCGGCTCATCACAATTCCAGGCGAACAAATCAATAATACCGCCCCTGACACTAAAATCACCAACCTGCTCCACGAGGTCTTCTCTTTTAAAACCGATTTTTTGCAATTTGACAAGAAAAGAATCAAATTCCAGTGTATTCCCCGTTTTTAAATAAAGCTGATTATCTAAAAACATCTCCGGAAGCGGAAATTTTTCGATGATACCTTCGATTGTCGCCACCGCGATCCAATGATCATGCTCGATGAACTTCTGCATTGATTCCATGCGCATACTGACAAGACTCGGATTCGGCTCCTGATGATCATAGGGTTCGAAACCTATGGCAGGTAAAAATGCCACCCGCTCACGCCCCAGCAAAAGTTCCACATCATCACGCATACGCTCGGCAGAGTCCAGATCACCCGCGATATACAGCAGCGGCTTTTCGAGTTTTTCAAAAATATAGCCGGCGATAAACGCGCGAAACGAACCGGCCACTCCATCCAGATGGATCTTTTTCCCTGTAGCCAGAAGATCATTTATATTTTGAAATGCGGGATGTGTGTAGATTTTATTTTTCAGTTGTTTCATCTTGGTCTTATAGATTCAATGCTGTCCTGAAATATGATCTAAACTATAATTAAATTGAATTTATACTCATCTGTCCGACCGTAGTTCCCGGTCGTTTCATGAATTAACCAGCGATATTAAAAATCATGTTCTGTATTTTCAGCACCCGTGTCTTTACTGTTTTTCAATGCGTTCAGTTCATCCTGATAGCGGCCCGAAGGATAAGCAAGCGTCAACTGTTCATAATATTTTTCAAAGACATCCCGCCTGCCGAGATGATAAAAAGAGGCCGCCGTTAAAAATCCGATGGTCTCTTTGTCAAAGAAATTATTATCCTGCTCTATAATCGCTTCACATAAATTGATGGTTTTAAGGTAGTCCTGACGCCCAAAGGTGATAAAAGCCAGCCCGAACATGGCGGATGCTTTTCTCGCGTCATTTTCCGCGTTGGTAAGTAACTTTTCAAATATTTCCCTGCTCTCATCCGGTTTATTTTGGTAATATAAAATAAATCCCTGGAAAAACAGGGTGGAAAGCCAGTATTCTTTCTGATCCGCGAAAAAATGAGCTTCCACTTCATCAAAAAGAGCTGAAGCCTCTTTGTAAGCCTGATTTGTAAAGTATAATTTGGCAAGCTCATATACCGCAAAACGCTGTTTTTCCGACTCACGGTCTATCAATAATGATTTTTCGAGATATTTTATCGCGTCCCGGGTATGATTGAGCATATTATGGGAATAACCTAATATCCGGTAAATATCCTCTCTTGACTGGTATTCCGGATCGTATGCGATTACATTTTCTCCGGCCTCAATCGCTCGATCGTATGATTTCATCCTGTAAAATGTCCAGCTCAGTTCCGCCCAGATAACAGCCCTTTCAATATCAGACTCTGACTGATTTAAAGCCGACAGGTACAACTTTGACGCTTCCGATAGATCCTCTGATTCATACTTGATTCTCGCCTGTTCGATTATATCTTTTGTTTCCGCCATTTCTTATCCGTTTTTGATGAATACTATTCTTATTTACGTAGCCGTCTATAATAGGACTTGATCGTCCAAATGGCAAGAAGGAATTCCGATTTTTTAGTCGGAAATGGATTTTTAGATCTGTAAAAAAGAAAACGCGGCGAGAATTTAATCCGCCGCGCCTGAATATTTTTTCTTACCATTATTTAAAGGCAAGATCCAACAATTCATCGACCTCTTTAACAAAATGAAAACTCATATTCTGTATATTTTGTTTTGGAATTTCTTCCAGATCCTTTTTATTCTTTTCAGGTAAAATTACCGTATTAATACCGGCTCTTTTGGCCGCTATCACTTTCTCCCTGATTCCGCCTACCGGAAGAACCAGCCCGCGAAGCGTTATCTCACCGGTCATGGCAAGATTATCCTTCAACTGACGATTGGTATAAAGCGAATACAAGGCGGAAAAAATAGTGATGCCCGCGCTTGGCCCGTCTTTTGGAATCGCGCCCGCCGGCACATGAATATGGGTATCATATTTCTCATAGAAATCTTCATCGATTTCAAATTTCTTCGCGTTTGAACGCAAATAACTCAGCGCGGCCGATGCCGATTCCTTCATCACTTCACCAAGCTTTCCCGTTAGGGACAAACCTCCTTTTCCTTTCATTTGTGTAGCTTCTATGAAAAGAATATCACCGCCCACAGGCGTCCAGGCCAGGCCGGTTGCCACACCTGGACGTGAAACCCGTTCCGAAACATCGGAATAGTATCTTTCCGGGCCCAGATATTTACTCACGGCACTGGCAGTGATGCGTTTGTTTGCCGTCCTTTTTTCAACGATCTCCTTGGCGACTCCACGCATTACCGATGCGATTTCACGCTCAAGATTACGGACACCGGCTTCACGCGTATATTTACTCGTTATTGTCTGCACCGCGTTTCTGGTGAAGGATACCTGCTCATTCGTCAATCCATGATTTTCAAGCTGTTTTGGAACAAGATACCGTTCAGCGATATGTAATTTTTCTTCTTCAATGTATCCGTTTAATTCAATTATTTCCATCCTGTCTCTCAATGCGGGAGGAATGGGATCAATGACATTGGCTGTGGCGATAAACATCACCTTTGAGAGATCAAACGGCACCTCCAGATAATGATCCGCGAAAGAAAAGTTTTGTTCCGGATCCAGAACTTCCAGCAACGCCGACGAAGGATCGCCCCGGAAATCCATCCCCAGTTTATCTATTTCATCCAGCATGATCAATGGATTGTTTGAGCCGACTTTTTTTATTTCCTGAACAATCCTCCCCGGAAGCGCTCCTACATAAGTACGTCTGTGACCGCGAATTTCCGCTTCATCCCTGACACCACCCAGAGACATTCTTGAAAATTTACGATTTAAAGCCCTGGCGATTGAACGCCCCAAACTTGTCTTGCCGACACCCGGAGGCCCCACAAAACAGAGTATCGGGCCTTTCATATTGGTTTTTAATTGCCGAACCGCCAGGTACTCCAGGATGCGTTTTTTAACTTTTTCCAGGCCAAAATGATCTTCATTCAGTATTTCTTCTGCCTTTTTTATATCCAACCTGTCCCGGGTACTCTTACTCCATGGCATTTCCATCAACCAGTCAAGATATGTTCGTGCCACCGTATATTCGCTTGCCATGGGAGACATCCGGGCGAGCCGGTTTAATTCTTTTTCAGCTACATCTCTTACTTCAGCGGGCATTTTTAGATTTTGCAGCCGTTCACGCAGATCTTCAATATCGGTACTTTCATCTTCAAATTCACCGAGCTCTTTTTTAATCGCCTTCAGCTGCTCACGAAGGTAGTACTGACGCTGGGTCCTGTTTAACTCACCCTGGACTTCATTCTGAATCTTAGAACCAAGCTCAAGCACCTGAAGCTCTTTGTTCAGAAGATAGTTAACCTTGGTCAGGCGTTCTTTTAAATTCAGCTGCTCCAGGACCTGCTGTTTTTCCGCCACCGTAAAATTTATCTGGGAAGTTATCACATCGGCAAGTTTTGACGGATCTTCCGTGTTCAGAACCATCACACGGTGTTCATTCGTCAGATAGGGTGTATGATCAACTATTTGCTGAAACACATTTTTTAAATTATTTGCCAGAGCGTCAATTTCGACAGAACTTTCCGTCTTATCATCTTCACGAACCACTTCGCCTTCAAAATAGGGATCCGATTGTTTAAACTCGGTAAGCTTAATCCGATACATACCCTGAACGATTAACTGTTCGCTCCCGTCAGGCATCTTGAATTTTTTTAATATCATCGCGGCGGTGCCCCAATGAAAAAGATCTTCAAATCCCGGCTCTTCTATACGACCGTCACGCTGGGCTACAAGTCCTATAACTTTTGTACCTTCATCCAATCCCTTCAGCAGATTGAGAGATTTTTCGCGTCCAACCGCCAGCGGGATCACCTGATGAGGAAAAACCACCGTATTACGCAGAGGCATAATCGGCATTCGTTCCGGCACCACAGATTTATTCTCAGCACTCACTATTTAGTCTCCTCATTTATTATTTTTTTGCTCATGCCTTTACCGCAAATTCTTTGCCAAAAATATATTATGATCTCAACATATTGTTATTTAATAATTTATGAATTTATTCAAATAAAACGCTAAAATCACCGATCTGCCCATTTGACAGAAAATTTACTGTTTTCTGTCAATAACGGTTCTAATTTGTCAGTATGAATCAATACTTTATTTAAAATTGTCTTTATAAGATGGTATGATCACATCGCTTTTGTTCGATGGCGGTTATATTAATCCATGACAGATCGTCAGAAATTCGGACAACAAATCCTTGTTGCGTATTAGTTTCCGCACAATTATGTCATCACGTTAAGATAAAATATTTGTTTGATAAAATAACATAAATTCACAATATAAATCAATGATTTAACATTTTTTATCTGATCACTTTTAACCCATTTTAATAATTATTTGCACTTACTAAACGGATTTACTAATTTTTACGCCATTAAATACGTAACTCTATTTAGAGTGTAGTCTATGGATGAATTTGGAAAGGTCAGGCATGGCTAATAAGTTTAATCTCCCGGAATCTCTAAAATCGCTGGAAACGCTTGCGTACAATTTATGGTTCAGCTGGAATCCGGATGCCCGTGATTTGTTCAAGGAAATCGACCTTGATTTGTGGAGATCGGTAGATCGTAATCCGGTAGCATTTCTCGCGAAAGCCTCACCGGAAAAACTGGAAGCATTCAGCAATGATCAAGATTTTGTTAACCGGTTGAATCATGTTTTTAATCGATTCAATACATATATGGAAAGAAAAGACACCCGTTTTATCAATAATTATCCCAATCTGAAAGATCAGCTTATCGCCTATTTTTCAGCCGAATACGGCGTCCATGAATCTCTGCCCAATTATGCCGGCGGTCTGGGAATTCTCGCCGGAGATCATTGCAAAGCCGCAAGCAACCTGGGACTTCCTTTTGTAGCCGTCGGGCTCATGTACAAACACGCATATTTTACACAGCTTATCGACGAAAATGGTAAGCAGCAGGAAGTGTATCATGAGATAAATCCCGAACTTCTTCCGGTTTCACTTGTGCGCGGCGAAGACGGGAATCCGCTGATTGTCAGTGTACCGCTGCTGGATCGTGAAATTTACCTGAAAATCTGGGAGGCAAAGGTCGGCCGAAATTCTCTCTACCTGTTGGACACCACCATCGGCATGAACTCTGATGAAGATAAGGATATCATACATTCATTATATGGCGGAACCCGTGATACGCGTATAAAACAGGAAATTATTCTGGGTATCGGGGGACTGCGCGCCCTGCGGAAAATGGGACTGAATCCCACCGTATTCCATATGAATGAGGGACACTCCGCGTTTTTGGGTCTCGAGCGTCTTTACGAACTGATGAATGAAGGAATGGATTTTAAACCGGCTCTTGAGTTTGTACGCGGAACGACGCTGTTTACAACTCATACGCCAATTCCGGCGGGTAATGAAGCTTTTGAAATGGATATGATGAAAAGGTACTTCAAAAATTTCTGGCCGGCGCTTGAAATGTCCGATGACTATTTCTTTGATCTTGGAAGACATCTTAATGAACATCAGCATGAGCATTTTTCGCTGACGGTTCTCGCCCTGAATTTATCATCTATGGCGAACGGCGTCAGCAAGCTTCACAGTGAAGTTTCCAGAGAAATGTGGCAAAAAGTGTATCCCGGCTTACCCGTTCCTGAAATTCCTATCGGTTATGTCACCAACGGTATCCATACTGAATCATGGCTTAATCGTGAAATGATCCGGTTGTTTGATGAATATATGGGCGCTGACTGGAGAGATCATATCCATGAAGAGACATATTGGGACCGGATTTTTGATATTCCGGATGAGGTTTTCTGGAAAACCATGCTCAAAATGAAGTCAACCATGTCTGAGCATCTGAAAAGGTTATATCAGGAGCAGATTAATCGCCTCGCGGGGACAAATCACAATTACCCGGCCACCGGGGAAGTACTTGCCGACGATATTCTGACCATAGGATTCGCGAGACGGTTCGCGCCCTACAAACGGGCAACCCTTATGTTCCAGGATCTTGAAAGATTGAAAAAGATTGTCAATAATCAGGATCGTCCTGTACAGATTTTGTTCTCCGGTAAAGCCCATCCTCAGAATGACGCCGGGAAAGATCTGATTAAAGTGATTAATGATTATGCCAGACAGGAAGGCTTTAGAGGAAAAATCGTTTTTATTGAAGGATATAATATCAATATTTCAAGGTCTCTGATATCCGGAGTCGATGTGTGGCTGAACACACCCCGCAGGCCTTTGGAGGCAAGCGGAACCAGCGGCCAAAAAGTTCCGATCAACGGCGGGATAAATTTCTCGGTTCTGGACGGATGGTGGCCTGAAGGTTTCAATGGTAAAAACGGATGGAGCATTGGCAGGGAAGCATCTTTCACGGATCACGCGCAGCAGGATCTGGAGGATGGGCTGTCATTCTATGACACACTCGAAAACCAGATTATTCCGATGTATTATCAACGGAACAAAGAAGGTATTCCGGTGGCATGGGTCCAAATGGCCAAGGAATCACTGCGCTCCACACTTAGCAAATTCAGCACACACACCATGGTATGGAACTATCTGAAGAAATTTTACGCGCCGGCGATGAAGCGTTCAATTATGTACACCGAAAATGATTTCGCTTCCCTGTTCCGGTTTACCCGCTGGAACAACCGGTTAAAAAGACATTGGAAAGAAATCGATATCCGTTTGAATAATGGCAGCGCCATCGAAGACCGGCGGGTTTTCAGCGCGGATGAAACCAGGGAAATCAGCGCCAGGGTCAATTTAAGCGGCCTGAAAGCTCATGAATTAAGGGTCGAATTGATTCTCGCGAGACAGGATGCCATTTCTCCATATCAGGATATGGAAATTCACCCAATGGGACTGATCGGGAAACTTGAAGATTCAATTTATGAGTATCGCGCGAGAGTCACGGCGAAAAAGGACGGCTCGTACCGTTTTAACTGCCGTGTCATTCCGGAACATCAGGATCTGTTCCACGCGCACGAAACACGGCTGATTAAATGGCTGGATTAAACATTTTCTGAATATAAAAAAGCCGGGTGAGAATTTGCCCGGCTTTTTTGTTTAAGTTCGCCGTTACTTCAGGAAAATCATTTTTCGGATCTGTATGATGTCCCCTGCCGATAAACGGTAAAAATAAACACCCGATGCGCTTTCCCGTCCCAGATGATCAATACCGTTCCATTGAATTTCATACTGGCCCGCGTTCTGTTTCTGATTCACAAGTGTGCGGGTTTTACGGCCGAGTACATCAAATATCTCCAGCGTGACATTTGTCTTTGTGGGTATTTTATACCGGATAGTTGTAACCGGATTAAAGGGATTGGGATAGTTTTGATCCAATTGGTATGCTGCTGGAATCTGAGGCGCTTCATCATTGATCGCTACCGGAATATCCCCATCGGTCAACAGATATTCAACCGCGTTCCCGAATAACTTCGCCGCGATCTGTCCATCGGCGACCGCCGCGAGATTAAAAGCCATATAGATGATCTGCGCGGAAGTGCTGTCCGTATCATCATCAAAAATGATCAATCCCGCGTAGTTCTGAAACCACGCCTTATATATCAAATAAGCGTCTGATGCCGGGCGCATGGCGTCCTGATCATACCATCCCGAGTTGAGATCGTCATACGTCATGCTTATGGTATCGGGAAGCGCGTCCGGGAGTGTGACCACGGGATGATTTTTATAGCCTCCGGAAAGCACAAGCGGGTCTGTCGGATCATTCATCCACTCTACCGTATGCAGAACATTCGCCGCGAAGGCCGGATAGACCGGTGTCGTATTTTCACTATGAACCGCGTAACCCACTTCACCGCCTTCAATCAATAATTTATGAGCACTATTCTGCACCCATCCTTCCAGCTTGCTTCTGTACTCCGAACTTGCCAGAGGATCCCCGTTTGCTCCGCTTGAAGAGACAATCAAATCAAAAGCGGAAAAATCAATTCCCAACGCCGTTTGAACATCCGCTTTTTCAACCAGATATCCTGAAGCCAGGAGCCAGTCATTCATGGAATCCGCTGATTTACCGAACGAATCTTTCGCCCGGACAACCGCCCCCTTCGCTGAAACCGCTTTCTGAGAAACGGGATCATCATCGATCAACAATATTATTCCCTTACTTTCCACCAGTTCGAATGAATAATAGCCCGCATCCGGAGAAAAAGATTCATTTTTCGAAACAGAAAGATCCCGCGCGGTGAGTCTGTAGAAAATCCTGTCACCCACATTAATTTCAGTCGTATCAAAGGGAAAAGGCGATTCAAATAAATTATCCCCGGCCGGCAGTAATGGAAACAGACCGGTAATTGTTGAATCATTTAAATAATAATCACAAAATACAGAATCTACACCCAGGTTATCCGTTACCTCGGCTGATACCACAGCGGGCCAGGTTAAGGTAGGCTGATTGTATAATGCTTTATGAACAATCACCGGCGGTGTCAGATCTGTTCCCGTGTGAAAGGAGTAAAAATCATCCGGCGCGTTTTCTGGACTATAGGAAATCCATCCCGCCGTATCCGCCGCCGCGATATAATATTGTATTTCGGCGCTTTGAGACAGACCCGGTATGGAAGCGCTGAATTCATTTATATTCCCGGTCGGTATCATGACCAAAGTGTCCGTCAATCCTCCGTAGCCGTAAATCAGCCGGATCCGGGTGGAATCGAGACCATAAAGTTTCTGTGTAATTTCCGCCGTGATGAGATACGGTCCCGCTTCATCTTCCGTATCCAAATGCGGTGTATGAACGATTTCAGGAAAATAATCATCGCTGTTTATCAGACCGTGAAATTCAAAATGATCCAGGATCACAGGCAGGTGAGCGCCGTTGAAAAGCATCTGATCAGCCTGAATAAACGCCTGCGCGGCGTCCTGCATCCCGGGAGAAATACCCCATAGAAAATGCGTCTGCAGAAACAGCGCGTCGGTGACATCACTGCCCAGATCCCGCCAGATTTTCATCAGCGCCGACGACCAGATTTGCCCTCCTTCATGTTCAGGAACATAATCTTCGGGATAACGCAGATCGGTATCACAACGTCGTCCCCTCCAAATCTGACCGTTCCCGCTATCCCAGTTAAACACCATTCCCCAATCATAATCATTAACCGTCCGTGAATGGGATGACGCCCAGTAGTCGGATGAGCCTTCCTGAAGCGACATGGTCTCGCCGGAGTAGCTCATATCCGATGGACCAAAATTGGTCTGAAAAGAATGCGCGTGTTCATGCCAGATCACATCCGCGTCTTCGGCGTCGTCAATACCGCCTTCACCAAAGGCGACATAATTTTGCGACGGAATATAATGTGAATTATCATCACCGTTTAACCCGTGCGGATCCACTTTAAAACTATCCTGTTCAGGTATTTCAAATCCAAGTTCGACTAACCGCCTGGTGGAGGCGTCAATATGATAATAAGCCATCACCGCTTCGAAGGCCTGTTGATTCCGGGTAAAATTAAAGGCGGAAGAATCCGGAAGCTCCGGAAACACATCCGCGGGATTCTCAAAATCTTTTAAAACCGCATACGGTCCTTTTAATTTATACACCCCGTTCTCATAGGTTAAATCTCTCAAAACAACCTGTATTCTCTGGTTATCGAGATCTGCATTGGTTGAATCCAGATTATCCGCGAAATTCCCTCCATAACCAATATTGGCCGTTGTGATCGGATCGGGATCCCAGATCATTCCCTGGCCATCAGCCGCGCTTCCGTACATCACCCTGTTTTTTACATGGATAATCCGGCCGTCATGGGCGTTGACGAACACATCCCAATCCCCAAACGGTTCCGTCACCGGAAGACTTACTCTCCATGACAGTTCCGCGCCGCGGTCCGCGCTATCAAAGATCATCAGCGTCGCCGATTCCGGACCAAGTAATGTTCCGGTCACCTGCAGATATTCTCTGGCTAAATCAATCGCATGTTTTTGAGTTATGAATGCGATCTTGTTTCTTAGCGAAATTCGCGGTCTGTATTCACTGGAAAGAAAAGATACTTGGTTTGATTTATTGATCGTCACGACGATTTCGGACTGAAAGACGGGAATACCGGCCAACCGCTGGCGATAAATGACATGTGTTCCGCCGGGAGATCTGTTTGTTTTGAGCCATTGTAAGGATTTTAGGTCCGGATCAATACCGAGTGCGCCGGCTTTTGCCTGAAGATATTCACGGGCGGCGTTTTGCGGATTTGTTGATACCGGAAGAAAATTCTCTTTGTAAAAATACCGGACCGCGCCTGTTACCGCGTCGACTTTGGATTCATTGGATTGGAGCGTGGAATTTCTTCTCAGATTATTTTTTTCGGGATTTTGCCGCTCGATCTGATTACCGGCGTCCAACAGGCCGCCAGTCAGAAATATTAAAATAATGAACCAATAATTTTTCATTCACTCTTCCGGTTTTTATTTCTGTTTTCTGAGGATACAGATCGACATCTATTAAATAAACTTGATTTAGCATTCAAACAATCCGGGCTTCCACTAAACAAAACATGACAACCGGATTATTCGCTGTATTGTTTCTTTCTGAATTAATATTCCGGATAGATAATCCGTATACAGCATGTTAGAATATTACTTTAGTATATGAAGAATAACAAATATTTTAACGAATAATTTTTTAAACCGGTTGTTGACAAACACATCAATTTTATATACATTTGTCAACAAGAAGGGGATTAATTGATGAAAAATATATTTTCACAGAGATTAAAGAGCGCTCGTCTTATGAGAGGATTATCTCTACAGGCGTTAGCTGATAAAATGGATAATTTTGTCTCTAAACAAGCTCTTAATAAATACGAACATGGCTTAATGTTTCCAGGCAGCGAAATTTTAATTAAGATCGCATCCGCGCTTGAATTGAAGGTTGATTACTTTTTTAGAGAAAAGAATATTGAATTAAACAAAATTGAGTTTCGTAAACGGGCAAAAATGGGCAGTAAGGCACAAAATTCTGTTAAAGAAAAAACCCTAGATTTTTTGGAAAGATATACCGAGATAGAACTGTTGTTAAGTGCTGATATTGAATTTAAAAATCCACTTGAGAATATTATTATTCAAAATCAACAAGATATTGAAAATGCCGCTGATCAATTACGGGAGAGTTGGGATTTAGGCGCTGATCCCATTCATAACGTCGTAGAAATATTAGAGAACCGGGGAATCAAAATATTTGAGACCGAAGACAATAGCGTATTTGATGGGCTTCCGGCATGGGTTGGTAACATTCCGATAATTGTTCTAAATAAGAACGTAGATATTGTCCGTAAACGATTTACCGTTTTACATGAATTCGCTCACCTGGCACTTGAATTTGCTTCTCAAATAAATGATAAAATGACCGAAAAATTATGTCATAGCTTTGCTGGAGCGCTATTACTTCCGAAAAATGAATTAATTCGGGAATTGGGTAAGAATAGAAAACGTATTTCTATGGAAGAGTTAAAAGCAATAAAAGAACATTACGGTATTTCTATGCAAGCAATTATGGCAAGATTATTTGCACTCGATTTAATAAACGAACGGCACTTCAGACAATTTAGAATATCAATGGCTAAGTGGAATTATTTAAAACAGGAACCAGGAGAATATAGAGGCCTGGAAACCACTAGTCGATTTACCAGTCTCGTTTATCACGCCGCGTCAGAAGAAATAATAACTCTAAACAAAGCTGCATCACTCTTAAATCTGCGTTTAGCAGATCTGCAAAATAATTTTCAGGTGATTTAGGCGGATGTTTTTAGCCATTCAGGATGCGAATATTATAATAGATTTATTGAATATTGACATGTTCAACGAGTTATTTCAACTGCAAATAAGTTTTTATACCACTGATTTTGTACTCAGTGAAATTAATGACGAACAAATAGAAATAGTCACACCCATAATTGAAAAAGAATTATTAGTTGTAAAAAATTCTAGTGAAGAAGAAATGGCTGAAATTATTTACTTAAATAGTCAGGTTAAATCGCTATCAGTTGCTGATTGTTCTGTGTTTTTATTAGCTCAAAAAACACAATCCGCTATTCTTACAGGAGATAAGCACTTACGGAATTTTGCAAGTCAGCGTGAGCTAATCGTACATGGGATTTTATGGATTTTTGATCAACTTGTGCAAAATAAAATAATTACTACAAAACAAGCGCATCAAAAACTATCATTATTAATGTCTAAAAATAAGCGGCTTCCAACTTCTGAGTGTATAAAACGTTTAAGGGCATGGTCAAAATAAAATAAATTCAATCTTCAATAGATTAAGCCATTATTTACATTTTAATGCACGGATTAAAAAACAATCATCCGGCAAAATTGAATTTCACCGGATGATGCTGTTACAATTTCCGTCATTTATTTTAAAAACTCCGCAAACCATTCATGAACGGTTTTCCACCAAAGCCGGGCATTCTGTGGTTTCTGCACAAAATGATCTTCATCGGGAAAGAAAAGCAGCTTCGATTTTACCCCCTGCCTCTGCAAAGCCGTAAACATCTGCAAACCCTGTGTGTACGGAACCCGGTAATCATGCTCACCGTGGATGACAAGCACCGGGGTTTTAAAATTCTGCGCGTGAGAGGCCGGTGACCATTTTCGGTACAACGATCCTTCTTCCCAGGGCATTCCGTTAAATTCCCATTCAGGAAACCAAAGTTCCTCCGTCGCTCCGTACATACTCACCTGTTCATACACACCGTCATGGGATACGAGACATTTAAAAGGGTTGTCATGACCCGCAATCCAGTTAATCATAAATCCGCCATAGGACGCTCCCGCGGCGCCAAGACGATCTTTATCAATAAAGGAATAATTGGCGAGTACATATTCTGTCCCTTTTACAAGGTCTTCATACGGCGCGCCGCCCCAGTCTTTTGACACCGCGTCGGTAAAATCCTGTCCATAACCGTGGCTGCCGTGGAAATTGATCATATACACCACATAACCCGGAGCGGCAAACATCTGATAATTCCAGCGGAAATGAAAATCATCTGTCCACGCGCCCTGCGGCCCGCCGTGTATCAACTGAATAGCCGGGTATTTTTTGGCCGGATCAAAAAACGGCGGTTTCAGGATAAAACCCTGTACCTTATCCCCTTTCGCGCCTTCAAACCAGAACGACTCATATTCGGGCAGTTCCAGTCCCGCAAGCCGTTCCGTGTTAATTTGGCTGATCTGAACCGGTTTTTTATCCTTCAGACTCATTTTAAACAGCTCATACGGCATATTGGCCGCCTGTTTTTTAAAAAGGACTTCATCATTCGAAATGAACTGAACCGAGGTGATAAAATGTCCTTTCAAAACCGCTTCCGTCTCCCCGTTCTTCAGATCCGTTTTGTACAGACTGACCGCGTCCTGTTCGTCAGCCGTAAAATAAATTTTATCCCCTTTGGGATGCCAGATGATCGACCCGACCGAGAGATTGAAGTCTTTCAGAAGTTCGCGTGTAGTTTTGTTTTTTCGGTCGTAAAGCATCAGGCGGTATTTATCAGCTTCAAATCCGGGCCTGCTCATGGCTCTGTAAGCAAGATAACGGCCATCAGGTGAATACTGCGGATTGTTATCATTGGCCGGATTATCCGTTAATTTTACGATTTCTCCTCCGGCGGAGGGGACAAGAAACAAATCATTATTCGTGCTGGCGGCGACAATTTTATCCATATTCCGGACAAAACATATTTCTTTTCCATCCGGTGAAAATACATAATCCTGATTTCCGCCAAGATCAAGGGGAGGCGTATCGTAATCACCCGGAGTTATATCCCTGATATTTTTACCGTCCGATCCCGCGATGAAAACATGACTGCGTTTACCCTCCAGCCAGCGGTTCCAGTGACGGTACATCAACTGGTCGATAACCCGCGCTTTTACTTTACTGTTTTCCGCTTCTTCCATTTTTTGCTTATTACAGTCTATGGTCTCACATTCCGGATAAACGTCAGAGGCAAAGAGCATTTTACTTCCATCGTTGCTGAGAATCATTCCACCCGCGCCCATGGGAAAATCGGTAACCTGAACATCTTCCACGCCGCTCACCGATTTTTTCCAGATTTGACCCGCTCTGCTGAAATAAAGGATTTTTCCATCCGGTGACCAGACCGGACCTGAGCTGGATTTCTCATCATTGGTAAATTGACTGCTTTGATTTGATTTTAAATCAATCAGCCAAATATCTGTCTTAGAATTATTATTTTCGATATTGGGCGTCGTCAGTGTGTAAGCCGCCATTTTCCCGTCCGGACTGACGGCGACCGTCCCGAGGCGCTGCATCCCAAAAAAATCTTCAAAGGTGATCGGCTTTTTATCCGATGCCGTCAGGCCGCTCATTAACATCAGCATTAAACCTGCTGTTACAAAAATATTGCGCATGAGTCCTCCATATCTGTATAACGATTTGTATTTACGGTTCAAAATCAGAAAATCAATATAATCCCTAAAATCATACTGATGCCACCATAAAGCAAAAAAAAGTATAATTAACACTAATATCATTCGCGGAAATCCGTTCCCGGGAAACTCTCAAAATCAACTATAAAATTAGAGCAAAAGAAATTAAAAGGGTGTTTGATTTTAGGGTATTGGTTGATTAAACTTCTATCTTGCAATTAAATAAGGAGATTGCCATGCCAGAAATGGTTTTACTGGGAGATGAAGCCGTTGCTATGGGCGCGATCCATGCCGGAATGACTGCAGGATACGCGTACCCGGGAACACCCTCCACAGAAATTATGGAATTTTTAAGACAATATTCCAAAAAGCATACAAAACTGATTGCCGACTGGTGCGCCAATGAGAAAACCGCTTATGAAGCGGCGCTCGGTGTGTCTTTCGCCGGAAAAAGAAGCCTGGTGGCCATGAAACACGTCGGCCTGAATGTAGCGGCCGATCCGTTTATGAACTCAGCGATCGTATCCATCCATGGCGGACTGGTGCTGATTGTCGCCGATGACCCGGGCATGCACAGCTCGCAGAATGAACAGGATAGCCGCTATTTCGCGGATTTCGCCCGGATTATTTGTCTCGAACCCGCCAATCAGCAGGAAGCGTATGACATGACCCGCGAAGCGTTCGATCTTTCGGAAAAATTTCAGATTCCGGTGATGATTCGCCTGGTCACACGCCTTGCTCACAGCCGTGCGGTCGTAAAACTATCCGATCCCCGAGATGAAAACAAACTCGATAAAGCGCCGAACCCCTCATCATGGATTCTTCTGCCGTCCAACGCCCGTAATCAGTGGCATGATCTTTTGAACAAACAAAATGATATGCGGGAATACACGGAAAAATCGGATCACAATCCTTTGTTCCTCAATGAATACTTTAAAGAAACCGGTATCATTACCACCGGTCTCGCTAAAAATTATTATCTGGAAAACGCCGGCGAACTGGCTGAAAAGCCATCCCACCTGCATGTCAGCGCCTATCCCATGCCATACGAAAAGATCCGGACTCTGGCCGGTCATGTAAAAAAAGTCATTGTGCTGGAAGAGGGTTATCCGTTTCTTGAACGATTCCTCCGCGGCATTCTGCCTACCGCTGTTGAAATTATCGGGAAAGAATCCGGTGACGTCCCGGCTGAGGGCGAACTGACGCCTGATAATGTCCGTCCTGTCCTTGGTTTAAGCATCAAAAAAGGCCTTTCCGTCCCTGGCGACAAACCGGCCAACCGGCCGCCGCAATTATGCGCGGGCTGCCCTCACGCGGATAGTTTTGATGCCATAAAGGCCGCGATTAAGGGATCCCCCAATTCCATGGTCACATCCGACATCGGTTGTTATACCCTCGGAGCGCTGCCTCCTTATTCCGCTATTGAATCCACAGTAAATATGGGCGCGTCCATCGGCATGGCGAAAGGAGCATCGGACGCCGGATTCCATCCTGTAGTGGCGGTTATCGGCGACAGTACCTTTCTGCACTCCGGTGTCACTCCGCTCATCGACGCCATCGCTACAAAGGCCAATATGACACTAATCATACTTGACAATGAAACCACCGGCATGACCGGCGGCCAGCCGACCATTCTTCCGTCTTCACGCCTAAAGGATGTCGTCCTTGGTCTTGGACTGGACAAATCTCATCTGCATATTGTCAACGCTCACCGCCGCTTTACCGAAGAAAACACCGGGCTTATCCGCAAAGAGATTGAACACAAAGGGGTATCTGTCATCATCGCGGTCAGAGAATGTATTGAAACGGCCAAGAAAAAAAGGAAAACGGAGGTAACCGTATGAAATACGACGTCATTCTTGCCGGTGTGGGCGGACAGGGGGTGTTATCCATTTCCGCCATTATCGCTTCAAGCGCCATGAAAGAAGGACTCTTTGTCAAACAATCTGAAGTGCATGGAATGTCACAGCGCGGAGGGGCGGTATATACAAATCTGAGAATATCCGATGAACCCATTCACAGTGATCTGATTCCTACGGGAACGGCTTCCCTTTTACTGAGCATGGAACCTCTTGAAAGCCTCCGGTATGTACATTATCTGGCTGATGGAGCGCATTTGATTACCTCATCCAATCCCGAACTCAATATTTCCGATTACCCGGACCTAAAGGAACTCCTCGGACAAATCCGTCTCATCCCGAACGCCAAAATTATGGATACCCTTGAACTCGCGCGCGCAGCCGGTTCATCACGAGCCACAAATATGGTTATCGCCGGAGCCGCTTCACATTATCTTCCTTTAAAAACGGAAACAATGGAAGCACAAATAAGAGATTTGTTTAAAAGAAAGGGTGAAAAAGTGGTTGAAACCAATCTGAAAGCTTTCCGAACGGGGCGAGATTCGTAATTTTAATCATTTGGTTCATCCGGTGATCATCTGCTTTCACCGGATGAATTTTTCATTACCGTACGCACATTTCTTAAAAAATTATTGTGTTTTGCCCTGCTTACCGGAGATTTTTTAAATCTTCTCTTAAAATCATCTTCCGTCAAAAGACCCATTTCCTTTAACGTCGGCTGAATATTGCCTTCACCCGGTTGATATCCTTCCTCTTCCGTTTCTTCAGCAAATGAATTCCAGGGACAAACATCCTGGCAGATATCGCAGCCGAATATCCAGTTCTCCAGTTTACCCGCGAATTCACCGGGAATCGGTTTATCCCAATGCTCAATTGTAAGATAGGATATACATTTCCGCGCGTCTATTTTGTATGGCTCGAGCGCCTCTGTCGGGCAGGCGTCGAGGCAGGCTGTACAGCTTCCGCAATGATCGGCGACAGGGCGGTCATATTCCAATTCCTTGTCGATGACCAGCTCACCCAAAAAAATCCATGACCCCATTTCCCGGGTCAAAATATTGGTGTTTTTTCCCTGCCAGCCGATTCCGGCGGCTTCCGCCCATAGTTTATCCTGAATCGGCGCGGTATCGACAAACAAGCGTCCATCGATTGAATCGTCCAGTTTTTTTATTTCCCGCAGAAGTTCTTTTAATTTTTTCTTGATAATCTTATGGTAATCTTTTCCCCAGGCGTAGCGGCTGATTTTACCCGCGGATTTATCGCGGGAATGTTTATGAGGGGTAAAATAGTTATGTGCAACAGAAATCACAGATCTGGCTTCCGGATAAAGCGCGGTGACATCCAGGCGTTTCTCAAGATAGTTTTCCATCCAGTTCATACTGCCATGCCGCCCTTCGGAAATCCAATCCATGAGATGAGCTGAATTAGGGAGAATTTTGGCCTGAGCAATACCGGTTTTATGAAAGCCAAGCTGCCGTGAAATGATTTTTATCTGTTCTGAAAGATATTTTTTATTGTTCATGTTGAATTCACTGATTTATGTATGGCGGTAATATATCCTTATTGGGAATTATTTACAAATCACTGCCTGACTAAAAATTATATTGGAATATAAATTATTTGCACTATCTTTTTTATAATAAGAATGATACAAAAAGCGAGATAAAAAATAACAATTTTCTATTTTTTTCGTACGCTCTTTCGTATCTTCTTTATCTTCCATTGAAATTAAATCCTTAGGAGGCACAATGAAACTGAAAGACGCTCATTATCGTTTCAAAATCATTTTATTCTTACTTTTTACAATATTCATTCTACACCAACAAACCATCGGAAAGGAGCCAATGGAGACCAAACAAAAAACCAGATCCGAAATCTCTGATGAATTTAAATGGAAATTAGAAGATATATTTTCAAGCGACCAGGATTGGGAAAATGAGTTCATCCGTGTAAAAGAAGCCGCTCCGGAATTAGGGGCGTACAAAGGAAAGCTTGGCGTTTCCGGAAAGACGTTGGTTGAATTTATCAGCAAAATGCACACACTGGAAGTTTCCATCGGAAAACTTTACGCCTATGCCCACATGAAAAACGACCAGGATAAATCGGTTGCCAAATATCAGGAACTTTATGACAGAATCAGAGGTCTTTATGTTGAATACAGCGAAACCGTTTCCTTTTTTGAACCGGAGCTGCTGGCAATTCCTGAAAAAAAATTAAATGAATTCTTCAAGAATGAAAAAGGGCTTACCCTCTACAAACATTATATCGAAGATATGACCCGGACCAGAGCTCATACTTTGTCTGAAAAGGAAGAACGGTTGATGGCGCTTTCCGGTGAAGTCAGAGGCGCCGCCGGGGAAATTTTCTCAGTCTGGAATAACGCGGATATCGTATTTCCCGTGATTAAAGATGAAAACAACAACGATATTCAGCTGACCAACGGATTATACGGAAAATATCAGCAGACATCCGACCGCCGTCTCCGCGAGGATTCATACAAAGGCCTATATGTTCCTTATATTCAGCATCGCAATATGCTTGCCGCCAGTTATTCATCCACGGTAAAAAGTCATATTTTTAACGCCCGCGCACGCAATTACAAATCAACCGTCGAAGCCGCGCTTGACCGAAACGCCGTCCCGGTTGAAGTTTATCATACACTGATCAAGACTCTTAATGAAAATCTCGAGCCGCTGCATCGTTATGTCGCGCTTCGTAAAAAAATATTAAAACTGGAAGACGGTGTGCATGATTATGATCTTAGAGCCCCGCTATTTGAAAGCGCCACCAGCGAATATACATGGGATCAGGCGATTAAACTGGTTATTGACGGATTGCAGCCGATGGGAAGTAATTATATCGCCAGCCTGGAAAAAGGATTTAATGAAGGCTGGGTCGATGTTTATGAGAACAAGGGAAAACGTTCTGGGGCATATTCATCCGGTACCTATGGCGTCCATCCCTATGTGTTGATGAACTATAATGGCACACTTTACGATGTGTTTACACTGGCGCACGAAATGGGACACGCGCTTCATACCTATTACACCATCAATAATCAGCCTTATGTTTACGGTGACTATCCGATCTTTCTCGCGGAAGTGGCTTCTACGGCAAATGAAGCGCTTTTGCAGCAATACCTGATCGATAACGCTCCGACGAAGGAAGAAAAATTAGCTTTGTTAAATTCATATCTCGATAAATTCAGCAGAACATTTTTCCGCCAGGCCGTATTCGCGGAATTTGAATTGCGCAGCCATGAAATGGTTGAAAACGGAGAGGCCCTGACGGCGGATAAGCTGGATGATTTATTTGGTGAAATTTATCAGAAATATTATGGTCCCGATTTTGTCATGGATCAGGAGAATAAGGCCTTGTGGAGCAGAATTCCGCATTTCTATTATAACTACTATGTATTTCAGTACAGCACCAGTTTCGTAGCCTCCTCAGCGCTTGTGTCCAAAATTATGGAAGAAGGCGATACCGCGCGCGACCGGTTTATTAATTTTCTTAGCAGCGGCCGCAGTGAGTACCCGATGGAAACACTTAAAAAAGCCGGTGTGGATATGAGCACCGCCGATCCGGTGGTAAGAACCATAAAATTGATGGATGCGTTGCTGGATCAGGTTGAATCGCTTTTGAATGAATAATTCGAGCTGAATTTATGGCTGGAGATAACTTTATCTTCAGCCATTTTTTATTAATATTCTGGTTGTTCTTTGCAAACGGTATATTACTTTATTAAAGTGGGAGAGTTTTATGAATAAATTGATTGGAGTGTTTCTTATGATCACGTTTTTTCTGGCTGCCGCGGATTTGCAGGCCGTAGAAAAAGACCTTACGAGAGACCAGATTCCTGAAAACATGAAATGGAATCTGCAGGATCTCTATAAATCAAATGAGGATTGGACGGCTCAGAAAAACGCCCTGGCCTCATCGCTGAATAAATTCTCTGAACTCAAGGGGAAACTTGGAACTTCAGCGAGCGACCTGTACAAGGGTTTGGATTATTATTTTAGCGTTGACAAAGAGTTCGCGCGTCTTTACGCCTATGCGATGATGCTCTCCGATCAGGATACCAGAGAATCCGGAGCGCTCGCCATGAAGCAGGAAATCAGCCAGCTGGGCACGGACTTTCAAACAGCCAGTTCTTTTATCCGGCCCGAAATCCTATCTATTGAACAAAAAAAACTTGACGGTTTTTTCAAATCCGAACCAAAGCTAAAAACTTTCAGGCAGTACATCAGCGATATCCAGCGTCTTAAACCGCATACTTTGAGTCCCGGCGAAGAAAAACTCATCGCCGATGCCGGAATTATGGCCGGATCTCCGGATGATATTTACAGCATTTTCAGCAACGCGGATTTCCCGTATCCGACTATCAATTTAGCGAACGGAGAAGAAGTATATCTTGACGCGGCGGGATATTCACTCAACCGGGCCAGCAATGTTCGTGAAGACCGGAAAAAAGTTTTTGAAACATTTTTTGGTTCTCTTAATAAATATAACCGCACCTTTGGTACCCAACTTTATTCGCAGATCAAAAAAGATATGTTCTACAAAAACGCGCGCAATTACACTTCATCCCTGGAAAGCGCGCTGGATTCCGATAACATCCCGGTTACTGTCTATACCGGTCTTATTGAGAGTACTCATAAACACCTTCCCACCCTGCACCGTTATCTGAAGTTGAGAAAACGTATGCTCGGTGTGGATGAGCTGAGATATTATGATATGTATCCTTCACTGGTTAAAGAAGTGGATATGAAATTTACCGTTGAAGAAGCCCAAAAGGCGATCATGGAAGCCCTCAAGCCCCTTGGAAGCCCCTATCTCGCCACACTTGATATCGCTTTCAATAACCGCTGGATTGATATGTATCCGACCACCGGAAAACGATCGGGCGCGTATTCCGAAGGCGTGTCTTACGATGTCCACCCATACATCCTGATGAACTATAACGGGAAATATGATGACGTAAGCACCCTGGCGCACGAACTTGGCCACACCATGCATAGTTATTATTCAAACAAAAAACAGCCGTATGTCGATTCTCAATATCCGACCTTTCTGGCGGAAGTCGCGTCAACCTCCAATGAAGCTTTGCTGATCGATTATGAATTGCAGCAGATTAAGGATCCTGAAAAAAGACTATCTCTTCTCGGAAGCTATCTGGAAGGTTTTAGAACCACACTGTTCCGCCAAACCATGTTCGCGGAGTTTGAACTAAAAATTCATGATATGGCTGAAAAAGGCGAAACATTGACCGGCGAAGCCCTGAGCAAAGTCTATCTTGATCTTTTAAAACAGTATTACGGTCATGATCAGGGTGTTACCGTCATTGACGATCTTTATGGAATTGAATGGGCGTATATCCCCCATTTTTATTATAATTTTTACGTTTTTCAATACGCCACATCATTCTGCGCCTCAAGCGCGCTCGCGGAGAAAATGTTGACCGGCGGTCCCGAAATGAGAGACCGTTATCTTGAATTTCTTAGCGCGGGTTCTTCCGACTACGCGATTCCAATTTTGAAAAAAGTCGGAATTGATATGACTACTTCCGAACCGTTCGACCTTGCCATGCAGAAAATGAACCGGATTATGGATGAAATCGAGAATATTCTCGATAAACAATAATTATTTTATTATATTCAAAACCCCTCCCGTTTCCGGATGAGAGGGGTTTTCCATTTCTTTCAATGAATACCCAGTTAAAATGCAGATCCCTTTATGATGAGTCAAAATCCACTGAGTCAGGAATCCTACTTTATACGCGTTACTCAAACCGACACGCTTCATTTAAAAAGAATTTATAAAAATCCTGATGGCATACCGGTTTTTATGCTCCACGGCGCCATTGAAAACGGACGAATTTTTTACAGTGATTCCGGCAGGGGACTGGCTTCTTTTCTGGCAAATGAAGGATATGACGTATATATCGCGGATCTTCGCGGCCATGGTTTAAGCAAACCGCGGGTCAGTCAAAAATCGACTTATGGGCAAACCGAGAACATCACTGAAGACATCCCCGCCTTTATCAACCAGATTGTGCGGATTCGCGGTGAAGTATCCCAGCACTGGATAGCTCACTCCTGGGGAGGGGTATTGCTCTCTTCATATCTGGCCAGGTTTAATCGTCACCGCCGGTTAGTCCGTTCAATGGCATATTTTGGGGTAAAGCGTAATGTGCGGGTGTGGAACTTACATCGACTTTTTAAAATAGATTTAATCTGGAAGGGCTTTTGCGGCTTGCTCGTAAAATTCTATGGTTATCTTCCGGCGAAAAAGTATGGAATCGGATCGGATAATGAGTCAGCCAAATCGCACCGTCAAAGCAAATTGTGGGTAAAACGATCGTCATGGCGTGATACGGATGACCATTTTGACTACGGAGAGACGCTTTCAAATTTTTCCTTACCGCCGACCTTATATCTTTCCGGTCTTAATGACCGGTGTCTGGGGCATCCCAAAGATGTCCGGGATTTTATAAATGAATCGGGAAAACACGTCTCTAAAGAACTCATACTTTCAAAATCCAACGGAAACCGGCATGATTACGACCATATCAGCATGTTAACCCACAAAGACGCGGTTGATGATCATTTTCTCGCGGTATTGGAATGGTTAAGACAAAATGAAAGATAATCTGCAGCGGATCAATACCGGTTTCCGGAGCTAACCGCGTCCTTTAATCCTATGATAAAATCACTCCATTTTTTTATTAAATTTGTGCGATAAAACATCATTTCCTCTTGGTATAATTGAATATTATTAATAAGGCAGCGCTTTCACGATATTGCTTGCGGTTTTATAGTAAAGCATTTCTGATATGGGCCATCACTCTGTCCCGAATTTTTTAATACCAGACAGCGTTATCCTGAATTAGCTCAACTATTATAATATTCGAACTCAATGGATGAAAATAATCATAACAAATAAAGGGGGGAATAGTTTATGGGAAAAATCAAAATAATACTAAAAGAAGATGATATACCACGGGAATGGTACAATATCTGCGCGGATTTGCCGTCACCGCCTAAACCACCTTTACATCCGGGTACCAGACAACCGATCGGCCCGCAGGATTTAGCGCCTCTATTTCCGATGTCATTGATCGAACAGGAAGTTTCCACAAATCAGTTTATCCCGATACCGGAAGAAATCTTAAATATTTATCTTCAATGGAGACCGTCACCGTTAATAAGAGCAAAAAGCCTGGAAAAAACACTTAAAACACCTGCCCGCATTTATTATAAATACGAAGGTGTCAGTCCTGCCGGAAGTCACAAACCAAATACGGCCATCGCTCAGGCTTATTACAATAAACAAGCGGGCATCAAACGCTTGTCCACCGAAACAGGAGCCGGCCAATGGGGCAGCGCGCTTGCTCTCGCCTGTAATTATTTCGGTCTTGAATGCAAAGTGTTTATGGTAAAAGTAAGTTACGAGCAAAAACCGTTTAGAAGATCCATGATGCATGTATGGGGGGCGACGGTCGTTCCCAGTCCCAGTACTGAAACCAATTCCGGCAGACAGATCCTTGAAAAGAATCCCGATTCACCGGGAAGTCTTGGAATCGCTATCAGCGAAGCGG
Source organism: Calditrichaceae bacterium (assembly GCA_050173015.1). Lineage (GTDB taxonomy): Bacteria > Calditrichota > Calditrichia > Calditrichales > JBFXGD01 > JBFXGD01. The sequence continues at coordinate 303,610 of JBFXLE010000001.1, read as the reverse complement.
TTGAGGAAGCAGCCACCCGTGAGGATACCAACTATTCACTCGGAAGCGTTTTGAATCATGTCTTGATGCATCAAACCATTATTGGTGAAGAAGCCTTAAAACAAATGGCGATGGTTAATGATTATCCCGATGTCGTCATTGGTTGTGTGGGAGGCGGAAGTAATTTTGCCGGTCTGTCGTTTCCTTTTGTCCGTGATAAAATAAACGGTAAAAATATTGATATCATCGCCGTTGAGCCCTCTTCCTGCCCGACCCTTACCCGCGGACCTTACGCGTACGATTTTGGAGACACCGCCCAATTAACGCCACTGGTGGCGATGCATACATTGGGACACGATTTTGTTCCTCCGGCTATTCATGCGGGTGGATTACGCTATCACGGGATGGCACCGTTAGTGAGTCAGCTTCATCATGAGGGCATCATACGCGCCCGCGCATATCAACAGCTGGAAGTATTTGACGCGGCGATTACATTTTCACGCACGGAAGGTATTATTCCCGCGCCCGAATCATCTCACGCGGTCAAAGCGGCCATTGACGAAGCGATAAAAGCGCGTGAAGAGGGAAAAGAGAAAACCATTCTGTTTAATCTCAGCGGACACGGGCACTTTGATATGGCATCATACGACCGGTATTTTGATAAACAGTTGATCGATCATGTCCTCCCGGAAGAGGAGATTGAACGGGCTCTGAATGCCATTAAGGACCTTCCGAAGGTACCATAAATAAAAAAGCCCGGCCGCATAATCGCGCCGGGCTTTTTTTTATCAGAATCTCAGAATATTCCCGCCATATTTTCCATATCAATTTCATTGATATTCATTGAAGCCGGCTGTTTAATGCAATATACAACCGCATTCGCCACATCCACCGATTTCAGCATCTTCGACCTGTCCCAGTCATAGGGAAGATCTTCATGGAGTTTTGTATCGACCGCGGATGGGAAAATGGTGGTTACACGGATGCCTTTTGATCTCACTTCCTGACGCAAAGTGTCGGCAAAAGCTCTCAGACCGAATTTTGACGCGCTGTAGGCCGCCCATTCAGGAAAAGCTGTTTTTCCGGCGACAGAATTCACAAAAATAAATTGCCCCCCCGATTTCATTTTTGGGATAAGCTTTTGAGTCAGCATAAACGGCGCGGTCAGATTCATATCAAGCACCCGCCGCCAGTCAGCAAGGGACAGGTTCTCAATTTTGCCTACCCGGGCGATGCCGGCATTATGTACCACAGTTGTCAAATCTCCTTCAAATTGATCCACAAATCGTACCACTTTTTCAACATCAGAGGCCAGACTCAGATCAACCGGCAGCACGAACGGGTATCCGCCTTCGGCCTGGATATAGTTTGAAACATCGCTCAATCCCTGCTCGGATCGTGCCAGCATTAACACACCCATGCCATGCTCGGCAAGAACTCTTGAGATGGTCGCGCCAATACCCCGGCTGGCGCCGGTTACAATCGCTAATTTAGAAACCGGTAACACGTTCACTCCTGATTAAATGTAAGAATTCCGATCTGGTCTTTTCATCATCTTTAAAATCGCCAATCATTGCCGATGTGATCATTTTGGCCTGATCTTTCTGCACACCGCGCATCATCATGCACATGTGCTGACCTTCCACGACCACCCCAACTCCTTGCGGATTAAGATAATGATTGATCGTATCCGCTATTTGCTGGGTCATATTTTCCTGGACTTGCAGCCGCCTTGCAAACATCTCAACAAGCCGTGGAATTTTACTCAGTCCCACAACCTTACCATTAGGAATGTAGCCCACATGGGCCACACCGAAAAAAGGAAGGAGATGATGCTCACACAAACTATAATATTCAATATTCGCCACTACAACCATCTCATCGTATTTAACATCATAGATAGCGCCGTTAATCAGTTTTTCAGGATCCATCTTGTACCCTTTTGTCACTTCACGGTACATTTTTGCCACGCGGAACGGTGTTCTGTCCAATCCTTGACGGGACGGATCTTCTCCGATATCCTGCAGAATTGTTTTTACCGCCCCTTCCATTCCTTCCATTATATATTCTCCTTTCCGATTTCGAAATAATTATTATTGGTTTCCCACAGCTTTAAGTGATACAGCTTTCCGTCAGGGATTCTTCTCTCCAGTTCTTTCCATAAATACTGAATAATAATTTCCCCGGTGGATATATGAGTATTAAAATATCCGACCTCCATATCAAGATGCCGGTGATCCATTTGTTTTAACAGCGAATTTACGGAATCATCCAATAATGGTAAAGGAATTATCATACCCGTATTGGGATTCGGTTTACCCGCGACAGTCACTTCTAATGTATAATCATGTCCGTGACCGTTAAAGTTATTACATTTATCATAAACATCAATATTTTCAGATTCTGATAAAACAGATGAGTGAAGACGATGCGCGGCGCTAAATATATATGAACGGCTCAAACTTACTTCCGGAGTCATTATATGCTCCTCCGGACATCCGCGTAAAGATCGTGACGTTCATATAATCTGATCCGTTCGAGCCTGATATTATCGCGTCCAGAAATTTTTTCATCAATTAAGCGAAAAAGCACCAGGGCAATATTTTCGGTCGTCGGGATTATATCCTTAAAATAAGGAGTATCCAAATTTAAAAACTTGTGATCAAATTGCTCAATGATTGTTTTGACCGTTTTTTTCAAATCCGTTAAATTGATGAGCATGCCGGTTCTCTGATCAATTTTTCCGCTGATGGTCACATGAAGTTCATAATTGTGGCCATGACCATATGGGCTTGTGCAAAGACCAAAGTGACGGATATTTTCTTCCTCCGACCAGTCTTCTCTCCAATAACGGTGACTGGCTGAAAATTCAAACTTTTTACTTATCGTTAAATTTTGTTCCATTAAGATTATATATCCCCTTCCTTTAATCCGGGCCGATCTTTACCCGCATATTTCGGCAATTTTTGCTGATGTGGTATCCCATTTATAGAACTGCGCTTTTTTGATGCCGCCCGCGCCTAATTGTTCCCTTTTTGTTACATTTTTACAAAGATCAATCAAACGATAGGCTAACGCGTTAATATTTCCTTTTTCACAAAGAATCCCTTCTTCGGAAGCAATTAATTCCGGAATAGCGGTTGATGAGTAGGCGACAACCGGTAACCCGGCGGCCATTGCTTCCAGAAAAACTAGTCCGAAGGTTTCATGATAACTGGGAAGACAAAAGATATCAGCTTTTTTATAAAATGACGCCATCACTGCCCTGTTGAGTACATCACCGTAAAATTTGACCGAATCATTAAGCCCGAGTTCCTGAACGATTTGTTTGTTTCGTTCCTCATCCGGGCCGCCGCCTACAATCGACAAAGAAGCATTCGTTACCGTTCTCCGTACCATAGAGAACGCCAGGAGAAGATCATTGATTCCCTTACGCCGGTATTGACGCGCTACACATAAAATATTGATGCCTTCCTTCGCCACTACTTTGAAATTATTAAGATAATGATCCCATTCATTAAAATTTATACCAAGCGGAACCTGATATATTTTTTCTTTAGAAATGCCGTACAACCTGTTTACCGCATCGGCGCAGTATTTGGAAGGTGTTATGATTTTTTGCGCCTGCATCAGGTTTTGTTTTTCCCGACAGGACAGATGCCTGATAATCTTTTTTTGACTGCCTTCCTCAAATTCCACTAACTCGGTCATTAATCCGGCGCTGATAACGACAAATCTGTTCAGTACCTCACCCGACAATGTAAAACCGTCAAAATCGCTGGCGATGATCAGATCAAAATCTGAAAACTTTTTATCTTTCAGCCGCCGGTTATATGCAAGTCTGCGATTCGCCAGCTTTAGCGGATCTGATTCATCATAATCAGGGTGAACAATGATACTTTGATGTCCGTTGGATTTAAATCCCTCATTCAGCCCCCGAAACATCCTCACCACTCCGCTGCCGATTCTTTCATCCATAGGCCAGGAGGTGATTAACGCGATTCGCAAATCAGTTCTCCCATATTAATCAAAAAAATGATCAGGTAATTTTTTTAGTGTGGTTTCCGTACCTTCCCAATCCAGAGACGGAGCCTGCAGGCCTTTGGCAAACGCAATTTTCAATGCAAGTGATTTTAAGTGATTCATTGTCGTGATGGGTTCGTTTTCAATGAGACTCATACTTAATTCTCCAAAAACAAGATCAGGGCTGTTGTGTATTTTTTCGATCAATCCATCCCTAAATGTGCAGATGGAATTCAATTTTGCATTTGAATTCAGCTTGGATATAATCCGTTCTTTGGTCATAAACGAGAGCGCTTCTTCAATTAACTCGTTTGATGCTTCCATACATAATTCCGCAATCGGTGATTTGCTCTCTTTGCCAATCAGATCCACGCCGACATCAAGATAGTAGAGACGTTCCAGGAATTCATTTAGCAGCGAACCTCTAATAATATTACCATGCTGCGGCGCGATCATAAGAGGCGCAGGATTGAGCGTCTTTATCTCATCCAGAACTTGGGATATCGCTCTGCGACCCGGCATGTGAAACTGGTGGAATGCCCTGATTCCCTCCCAGTCTTCGTCTCCCGCGTACAGTGTATTTATTCTTCCCGCGTCACTGATTCCTCCAAACAAATCCCCCGTAAAAAGCACGCGGGAGTTTAAGTCATAAATAAGAAAGGCCCCTTTCCCGGGCGCAAACGGAGCCGGTATAAATTGTATGTCATGCCCGGTTGTTAAAGACATTTTCCAGTCCTTAAACGTATTTGTAAGCTTAACGCTCTGCGGATTAATTTCATAATGTGAGATCAACCGCCAGTTATCCTCAGTTGTCAGACAAATCGCCTTTCTGTTTGCTTTTCTTATAAACATGCTGTTCATACACACATCCGGATCCGGATTATTCAGACTGTATAAATGTATATGAGAAATACTCCCTACCAATTTCGAAATTTTTTCTGAGATAACAGGAAAATCAACCGGCGCGCCGGGATCGATCAGATAATTGATTTTTTTTTCACCGCTCGGAAATTGCCGCAGATATACATTCATCTGAAGCAGCGTATCAGGATTCCGGTATCCTATCCACCATGTGTTCCTGGCAATTTGAACGGGTTCGGTTAAATCGTGTTCATCCGGTTTATACAATTTAAAACCCGACTTCAGCTTCATCCCGCCGGTCCTGATGACAAAGATACCAGTTCCCCACCCCCTCAGAATATCCAGGGCTTCATCATCTGCCAGCCCCTTATATTGAATATTTGTTATATCGCCTCGTTCGAGTTTTATAATCCCCGTTTCCCCGCTTTTTTGAAGTGTAAGTTCACCGCTGATACTCTCACGATGGCACAATTCAAGTATATCTTCAAAAGCGTACTCCGAGAGATTTCCCTTAATTTCATTGGCCTGCTGTCTGGAATTTTCGACCCTTCTAAAAATAGCTTCAATTTTTGCAAGTACTTCATCAACCTTAAACGGTTTGTTGATGAAATCATCGCCGCCGGCTTTCATTCCTTCTACTAATAATTCCTTTTTAGCGGTCAGGAAAACAAATGGCAGAGTCCTGGTGATCTCATTCCCCCGTATTTTCCTGCATAACTCGATACCATCCATCTCCGGCATACTGATATCTGATATGACCATATCAGGAACAAAATTTTCCATTTTTTTTAACGCGACTTTACCGTCTTCAGCCAAAATAACTTCATATTCACCTGTCAAGTCAAGAATACGCGACATAGCTAAACGTATAGCTTCATCATCCTCAACAACCAAAACAGATTTTATGGACTGCATTGATGGAATCTCCGTGTTATAAGAATTACTTTTTGAACGGGCGAATCATATATAAAGTATAACTAATATTAATTATTAATTGAACAAGATAAAAATTTTCTTTATTCTATGATCAATCAAAAGCGTGAATTTTTGTTTGATGCTATATAACAGTCTTTAGCATTCATTTATATCCGGTAAATCATTTTAATTTTAGATAAGTGGAGAAAATATGACCGATTTTATCGATAAGTTAAAAAAATCAATTGAAGATAGCTATGACACGGTTCGCAAAAATGCCAGCAATTTACGTGACATAGCTGAAGAATTAAGCAAATTAGCGAAGATCAAATTCGAGCTGCACCAATATAAGGTTGCTCTTGAGAAAAAAATGGCGCTCCTGGGAGAGACAGTATATCCCTTTTTGATGGAGAACAATATTGACGGGCTTAAATCTCATGAGACATTACAGGTCCTGCTTGATGACATTAAAAATATCCGGAATCAGATTGACCTTCTTCAGAATGCCGTCAATGATCTGTCTGAACAAACCAGACATGAGCCGGTGAAAAAAGGAAAGATTGAACTGGAAAATCAGATTGATCATCTTGAAAAAGAAATTGAAGCGCGTCTGAAAGAAATTCGGGCGATGAAAGATCAATTAAAAAATTCTGAATAATTCTCCAAATACCGTAGGTCAGAAACCACCCTTGGTATTTGACATTCCATTAAAAGAGTAATATATTATCGCGTCCGTTGGGGGTGTTCCCTAAAACTGGGGACTGAGAACAAACCCTTTGAACCTGATCCGGATAATACCGGCGAAGGAAAACGAGAGATAGTTTTTCTTCTTTCTAATCCATTTAATTCCTTCAAATCAGGAACGGACCTCTTTAAAAAATTTCATTCTTGTTAAGGAGGTTCGAGTGAAATTCACCAGGATTATCATTCTACTACTTAGTTTTACTTATCTTTACAGTCAACCTGTCCAAATTACCGGCTATATTCAGGATGCCCAAACCGGAGAACCCTTGATTGGCGCCAATATTCTGGTGGAAGGGATGTCCATTGGCGCCTCCAGCGATGATTCCGGATATTTTAACCTGACGCTCCCTGAAAAAGGCGCGTACATGCTATCCGCGTCTTACCTGGGTTATACCCCGGCAAAAAAACGGCTCAATATCTCAGACAAACCGTTAAACGGAATAATTTTTAATTTGCAACCTGAAATTCTCGATGGACAAACCATTGTCATTTCCGGAACCCGAGCCAGGGAACGCGAAACACCTGTCACTTTCAGCAATGTGACGAGAGCCGAAATCGAAGACAATTATACCGCAAGCGACATTCCGATGATGCTGAGTGAACTTCCCAATACTTTTTCGTATTCACTTACCGGTGATGCTCTCGGGTATTCATTTATAAAGATAAGAGGATTTGACCAGAAAAGAATCGGCGTAATGATTAATGATATCCCCCTGAACGATCCTGAAGACCATCAGGTTTACTGGGTCGATATGCCCGATCTGGCTGAAAGTATTCAGGATATACAGGTACAGCGCGGTGTTGGAAGCAGCGTTTACGGATCATCAACATTCGGCGGCTCCATCAACATCAATACATCTCAATTTACCGGAGAACGCAACATTTCCGCCCAATATGGTTACGGAAGCTATAACACACGTAAGTTCTCGGCTGAATATAAATCGGGTATTGTGGCTGAGACCTATTCCTTTTACGGCCGGTTCTCCAAAATTACTTCCGACGGATTCAGAGATAATTCTGCTTCTGATTTGTGGGCCTATTTTATCGGCGCCGCCCGCTATGATGAAAACATGGTTACAAAAATCAATATTTACGGCGGGCCGGAAAGAACCCATCCGGATTGGGACGGAGTGCCCGAAGCTATTCTCAAAAATGATCGAAAATATAAAGCATCCGCGTACAAGAATGATGTGGATGACTTTAACCAACCTCACTATGAAATTAGTAATGAATGGCGGCTTTCAGAAAGACTTGAATGGAAAAACATAGCCTATTATATACGGGGTGAGGGATATTATGAAAATTATAAGGTTAATAAAGATTTATCCGCTTTTGGCATGACGCCTTATCTGACAGCAGATCCGGCTCTATTTGGCGCGGATTCGCTGGACTATTACGAATCCCATAACGGCAAATTGGTCAGAGATGAAGGATACTATACGGTCAATTCTACAGACCTGGTAAGGCAGAAATGGGTGCAAAAAAATCAATACGGCCTCATCAGCAAAACCGACTGGAAACTCGATTCCGGTGATCTTACAATGGGAGTGTCCGGCTATACATTTGACAGTCATCATTTCGGAAAAGTAATCTGGGCTAAAAATATCCCGTCTGAATATGATCCGGACCGTAAATATTACGAATATAGAGGTGACAGGGTAAATCTTTCCGCTTTCTATAATTATCTTTACCACTATTCACCCAAAATAAATATTATGAGTAATCTTCTTTATGAATATAAAAATCAGAATTTTGAACAGCAGCCTACCGCGCTGTTTCAGGGCGATAAAATTAACACCTATTCGCTTGATTACCATTTTTTGAGCCCGAGGATCGGCGTCACCTATCTGATTAATGACAAGATTCATTTATACGGTAATGTATCCTACTCGCAACGCGAGCCTTCGGATGACGATCTTTACGATGCCTTTGCCGGTCCCGATGACCTTGGAGTAGCGCCATTATTCGCGAAAAGTGACACTGTCCGGGTCAACGGGAATGTGACAAAAGTAGAATGGGATGATCCTTATATTGACCCCGAGGAATTGCTGGATTATGAGTTTGGTATCGGCTACCGGTCATCGGTCCTGTCAGCTGCTATAAATATTTACTGGATGGATTTCCGTAATGAAATTATTCCGCTTGGCGGAGTCGATAAAGACGGATTCCCGATAAAGGGTAACGCGGAAAGCACGATTCACAGGGGAATTGAATTTTCCGCGAACGCGGCTCTCGGTAAATACTTTACCATGGGAGGTAATTTGGCGTTTAGCCAGAATTATTTTGGGAATTTCACACAAAATGAATATGACTGGGAAACAGGTGAAACAACTCCGGTTGATTTTAAAGATAAAACTATTGCCGGATTTCCTGAATTAATCGGTAATATTAAAATTTCGGCCGATATTCGAAATTTAACATCATCCTTATCCATTCAGCATGTGGGCAAACAATTTCTGGATAACACAGAGAATGAATCACGGAGAATAGATCCGTTTACCACAGCGAATGCCATGTTTTCTTACCGGTTTCCGAAATCATCGCGCTTCCCGGGATTTCGCCTGACATTAAAGATTAATAATCTGTTTGACGAAGAATACGAGACAGCGGGGTATTATGATAGCTGGTCCGATGTTAATTATTATTATCCCGCCGCCGGCCGAAATTATTATACGACGATACAGGTTGAATTATAACTAAAACAGGAACAGTCAATTGGCAGGAAAAATCATTGCAATCATCGCTAACGGCGAAAGCCTCACCACGGATTGGTCACGTGATAATCTGAAGGATGCTTCGGTGATCATTGCCGCCGACGGGGGAGCGCTTTTATGCCGTGAGCTCGATATTCATCCCGATTATATCGTCGGCGATATGGATTCCATTTCCGATGAGCTCAAAAACACATTTTCTGAATCAGAATTTATTTTGAGACCTGATCAGAATTCGACAGATATGCAAAAATCGATTGAATTTGCCATTTCGCTTTCCCCTGTTCTGATAAAGATTTTTTCTTCTTTCGGTAAACGGATTGACCATACTATCGCGAATATTCTTCTTTTTCAGGAATACGAAACCAGCGTTCCTCTGGTGATCTATGATAATTATGGAAGAATGAGCCTGCTTTCCCCTGGAAATCATTCGCTTCGGGGTAGAATTGGTATGATTGTTTCTATGTTTTCTTTAAATCCGATTAAAAACCTGGTGTTAGACGGCTTCAGATATCCGGTGGAAGGGAAATCTTTTCCTGATTCATTTATCGGTGTCAGTAATGTTTATGAAAAAGAAGTCGGGCATGTTTCTTTCGATTCCGGCAAGCTGTTTTTATATGAAATGCTGAATAATGAATGAACTTAATCTCCCAATTCTGATTCCTGTAATTATATATATTTTATTATTGCTGGTCATCGGATTCAAATCGTATCGAAGGAACGCCGATTCCGATGAGTTTCTGCTAAGTGGCCGTTCTTTAAGCGTCCCCGCGTTCGTCGCCACACTGGTGACCACCTGGTACGGCGGCATTTTGGGTGTGGGTGAGTTTGTGTATTCATTTGGGATTTCCGCCTGGATTGTTTTTGGATTGCCATATTATATTTTTGCCGGATTATTTGCTTTTTTCCTGGCTCCTAAAATCAGAAGCGCCAATAATTATTCCATTCCGGATATGCTATACAATACATATAACCGCCCTGCCGGAATATTGGGGAGCCTCTTTCTGGTAATAATGACTACTCCGGCGCCGTATATTTTAATGGTAGCTGCGCTTCTCCAGCATTTGTTTCACCTTTCCTTTATTGTAAGCACCGTCGCCGGCACATTATTTTCTATCATTTATGTTTACTGGGGTGGATTCCGGTCGGTCGTTCAGACCGACAAACTTCAGTTCATTCTAATGTTCACCGGCTTTTTGCTGCTGGCCTTTTATGCATTCACCGATGGAATGCCTTTAGAAAAATTGGTTTCTCACCTGGACGCCCCACATAAAAACGTGACGGGGGGTCTGTCGGTTCAAAGTCTTATTGTCTGGTTTCTGATTGCAAGCTGGACATTCATTGATCCGGGATTTCATCAAAGATGCGCCGCGGCAAGAACACCGGGTACCGCGAAAAAAGGAATTTTTATTTCCATCGGTTTCTGGTTTATTTTTGATATGCTGACGATGCTGACAGGCTTATACGCGTTTGTTCTTTTACCGGGAATTGATCCGCTGACCGCTTATCCCATGCTCGCGCAGCATCTGCTGCCGCCTGTTTTTCAGGGCATATTCTTTATGGGGCTGCTTGCGATTATCATGTCAACCGTTGACAGTTATACGTTTCTGTCCGCTCTTACATTTGGAAGGGATATTATCTGGAAATGGAATGATGATAACAGTGATGAAAGAGTCACACTTTATACAAGAATCGGCTTGATTATAACCGCGGTTATTTCCTTAATTCTGATATTTTTGATGCCATCGGTCATTGAAATCTGGTACAATCTGGGGAGCCTGTTTATTCCACCGTTGCTTTTACCTTTGGTAACGGCTTATTTTCCGCGTTGGCGAATAAGTTCCAACGCGACTATGCTTGTCATGAGTCTGAGTTTTGCGGTGGCTCTTGTTTTTTTTGTACTCGGCCAAGTGAATACATTAGATGGCCAGCCCGATTATCCATTCGGACTTGAGCCGTTCTTCCCGGGATTGATGGTCAGTTTGGCGGGATACGGTGTTCAAAATATGTTTAATATAAAATCCGGGCAGTGACCTTATATTCTGGACTCGTAAAACGGATTATTCATATCTGAGAGCATTGATTGGATCCATACTCGCGGCCCGCGCGGCCGGGTAAATTCCCGCGACCAGTCCTACAAAAGTCGTGACGGCGATTGAACTTACAACCACCCACAAGGGGACGGCGAAAGGAATTTTCAGAATAGCGCTAAGTCCGCCCGCGAGACCAAATCCGAATGCCATGCCAATAATTCCGCCGATAATAGATAAAACAATGGATTCGTTTAGAAATTGAGCCAGTATTGTGATTTTTTTTGCCCCAACCGCTTTTCTGATGCCGATTTCGCGCGTACGTTCCGTTACGGTTACGAGCATAATATTCATCACTCCGATACTGCCCACTAAAAGCGAGACCATTCCAAGTAATATGGCTACAATCTTAATTTTGGAAGCAATATTTTGGAAGGAATCAACCAGTGTTTCATTTGAAAACACGGCAAAGTCATTCTCTTCACCCGGCGGTACTTTTCTTTCTTTGCGCATTACTCCGATTACCTGGCTCTGCGCTTCTTCGAAAAGCAGCGGATCTTTAACGCTGACGGTTATATTGACCGATCTTTCTTTGCCCCATAAATTTTCAAATGTAGTAATGGGAATGACCATAGTATTATCACGGCTCTCCCCGAAAGTTGAATTCCCCAGTTTCTCCAGAATGCCAATCACCTGAAATTTTGTACCATTAACTTTTACAATTTTACCCACCGGGTCCTCGAATGGAAACAAAACATCTATTGCGTCCATACCGAGCACGATAAGGCGGCTGCTGGCAGCCACATCCTCACGGGTTAGTGCCCGGCCGTCCTGGATATAATATCCGTTATTTGGAAAGAACTCAGGCTCCCCTCCGGCAACACGCAAATTGGGATTTGTTTTTTTGTCTTTATAATGAATGGCCAAACCAAACTGCCAGACTTCCGCGCCGGCCGATTCCACGAGATCGCAATTTTCTCTGATCGCCTCCGCCAGCTCTTTATTTAAATCTTTACGGAATTTTTCTTTTCGTCCGTGTCCAACCTGAATCCCCCCGAAAACGTCCTGTTTTTGTACCTGAAATGTATTCGCTCCCAGCATATTAAGTTCCTGGGTTATAGAAAGATTGTACCCCTCTAAAATAGATACAATAAAAATAACCGTGCCGATACCGATAGTGATACCAAGCGTGGTCAAAATTGCTCTCATTTTGCTTGATCTGAGCTGTGTCAGCGCTATGCGTAAATTTTCATTTATAACCATTATCTGCCTGCAAGATTAATTTATTCATATCTCAGAGAATCAATCGGATTTAGTTTTGATGCTTTATACGCCGGATAAAACCCGGAAGTTACACCGACAATCACTGAAAACCCAAATCCTATCAGTATGGCGCTTAAACTGACTCCGGAAGTAAGATTCATTTGCGACAGCACCAGTGACCCTCCGATGAATCCAAAAACAAGCCCTATGATACCGCCAATAGATGAGATGGCGACAGCTTCAAAAAGAAACTGACCAAGAATATTCTTTCTCTTGGCGCCAACGGCTTTCCGGATACCAATTTCACGCGTTCGTTCCGTTACACTGACAAGCATGATATTCATAATTCCGATTCCGCCAACCAAAAGTGATATTAACGCCACAACAAAAACAATACCAAACAGGGTACTTGTCAGCTGCTTATAAAGATTGGTCAGCATATCCATCTGATTGATCGAAAAATTATCTTCATCTGCCGGTGGAATTTTTCTCACACGGCGCATGACCCCGCGTAATTCTTCCTTAAGATCATCCAGTCTTTCCGGATTATCGGTCATCACCGTGATACGCAATCCCCTGTGACCTCCGAACACCCTTCTGAATGTTCCGATCGGAACAATGACATAGCTGTCCATACTCTGACCAAAGAAACTGCCCTTTTTTTCTAAAATTCCAACCACCTTATATTTATCCGAATCGATCGTAATGCGTCTTCCAATCGGGTTTTCGTCCTTGAATAATTTATCGGCCAGCTCACTCCCCAAAACGCATACCGGTATATTGTTCCGCACATCCAATTCAGTTAAAAATCTTCCTACTTCCGGATAGACATTTGATGTCACCATGTAGTCATTTGTCGATCCGATGACAAAAATACCTTCGTACCTTTCAGTTCTGTAACTGACTGTTTTCGCGGAAAAAACTTCAGGGGATACATAATCTGCCAATGTACTGTATTTTTTGACCCCTTCGTACTCGTCGTATGTTACATTTTTACGGTTACGGTAGCGCCAGAAATCCCCCTGAATAACCCAGGGCCATTTCTCGATATAAACAGTTGAAGAACCGATATTGGACAATTCCCCGTTGACATAGTCATTTAATCCTTCGATTGTCGTCCAGATAGTAATAATTGTGGTCACACCAATAAGAATACCGAGAGTAGTCAGAAATGAACGTAACTTATGGCTTTTTAGAGCGGTCCAGCTCATAAGCAAATATTCATTAAATCGCGCTAATGTATACATAAAATTATCTGCCTGATAATATCTTTCGGTTCTGAAGGTCTCTACTAGTTAGTTTCATCCGAGATTACCTTGCCATCCAGTAAACGGATGATTCTCTTACTGTGTCTCGCGATTTCTTCTTCATGAGTAACAAGTATAATCGTATTCCCTGCCGCGTGAAGCTGGTCAAAAATTTCCATGATTTCCAAACCCGTTTTCGAATCAAGATTTCCTGTCGGTTCATCAGCCAGAATCAGGGACGGCTTGTTAACCAACGCGCGGGCAATTGCTACCCTCTGCCTTTGACCACCGGAAAGTTCGCTCGGTTTGTGATGCATACGGTCACCGAGTCCAACTTCATTAAGTGTCTTAACGGCTGTCTCCTGCCGTTTTGTTCTCGGAGTACCATTATATATCAGAGGCAACTCAACATTATGCAATGCGTTCGCCCGAGGCAACAGATTAAAGGTCTGAAATACAAAACCGATTTCCTTGTTGCGGATTTCCGCCAGCCGGTCGTCCGTAAGAGTGCTCACATTCGTCCCATTGAGGATATAGTCACCGCTCGTTGATACATCCAGACACCCGATGATGTTCATGAGTGTCGATTTTCCTGACCCGCTCGGCCCCATAATCGATACATATTCATTTTTGTCAATCTTAACATTGACACCGCTCAGGGCAACAACCTCTATTTCACCAAGTTGATAAGATTTGACCAGATTTACCATATTGATCAACATACTATTTGCCCTTTTTCTTTGATTTTATTTCCACCAGGTCACCCGTACTCAATGTTTTGTTTAGGAATTTGAAGGGTCCCGTGATCACATCATCGTCTTCGTCAAGCCCCGCTAAAATGGCATAATGAGTATCATCGCTGATTCCAAGCCTGACGGCTTTTGCAACCGCCCTGGAATCCTGAACAATAAATACAGCCTCGACCATTTCTTTTTTGGATTTATCATCCGAATCTTCTTCAGATTCTTCTCTGTCTTCAACATCCGCTTTCTTTTCCAGACGATCTTTTTCTCTGACAGTCACCGCCTGGATGGGAACTTTTATGATGTTATCTTCTCTGTCCGTGTATATGTCAACTGTTGTACTCATACCCGGTCGGAATCTTTTATCCGCGTTCAGGATAGTTACCGTCACTTCAAAATTGGTGACCTGTTCCTGAGTGCCAAGACCCTTGGTAACCGCTGAATTCGCGATTTCGGAAACAAATCCCTTGAACAGTGTATCCGGAAAGGCATCAACCTCAACATCACATGTATCATTCATTGATACATTAATTATCTCATTTTCATCGACTTCTATAACCGATTCCATTACTGATAAATTAGAAACCACAAGGATTACATCTTCCTGAAACTGGGCGCCGATGGCCATTTCACCCACCTCTTTATTCATTCTGGTCACCACACCGTCCATGGAAGCATAAAGACTTGTTTTGCTCAGTGATTCTCTGGCTTCTTTCAGGGAAGCTTCCGCCTGAAGTCTTGTACTTACGGCGGCTTCATATTTTGCCTCCGCCGATTCAAATTCAGCCTGAGATGAAAGCCTTTGCGCGTTAAGTTCTTTCGCGCGTACCAATTCGCTATTGGCAATTTTTTCATTCGCCTGCGCGGACATCAGGACCGATTCAGCGCGTTCAACGGCCGCCTCATACTGGACACGATCCAGCTGAACCAGTAATTGTCCTTTTTTAACCCGTTCACCTTCTTTAGCGTTCAATTCGAGAATTTTGCCCGCGACATTGGCGCTTATTTTTACGTCAACTGCCGGCTTAATCTGTCCGGATCCCGTAACTTTTTGTAAGATGGTCCCCTTTGAGATCTTCTCTGTTGTGACTTCTACGCCTTTTTCTTTCTTAAGAAGATTGGCGGCGACCAGCGCTCCGACTACAATTATAATCCCGCCGATAATCAAATATTTTTTCATTGTTCACTCCAAATCGTTCATTGCAAAACGAAGATACAGATCGGTTAATTGCTTATTTTTTCATACGTAAGGCCAAGTTGGTTATCGATCTGAGCCAGGCTGATTAGAGAATTATACTGTGATTCAATAAGTGTTTGTTCTGCAATCATTAGATTAACCTGTGCTTCCCTGACATCAAGAGTTGTACCCGCGCCGATTTGATAACGCTCTTCAGCAAGTCTTAATTCCTCTTTTGCCGCTTCAAGATTCTGACGGTTTATTTCAATGATAGAAAGATAAGACTTGTAATTATCGTAGTATTGATAGATGGTTGATTTCAGATTTCTCTTATATTCTTCGTAATTCTCTTCAGCGGTACGCTTAGCGATTTTTGCCTTCTGAATAGTTACATAATCAGAGAATCCATTAAACAAATTAAATGAGAGATACACTCCATACGAAAGTGTATAGTTCTGATCAAAACCTGACCAAACCCGGTCGAGCTCTTCATTTCTGCGGTCATAGTTCAAATATAGTGAAATATTTGGTGATAAACTCCCCTTCGCGAGAGAAACCGCCAAATCCTGTGATTTAATGTCCGCTTCATTCTTTTTAAGCAGCGGCTGATTGCCAAATGCTGTTTCTATTAAATCTTCAGGCGTAGGCAAAGACTCCGGAACATCTAAAGTCGCCTGAACCTTGATCGGCTCCAGAGGATCACGCCCCATCGCTAAATTGAGTTTATTTTTTGCGGATCTGACAGCATTACCCTGAGTCAGCAAAGAGATTTTGTCATTACCAAGATTGACCTGAGAACGATAAACATCCAGCCTGGCGGTAGCACCCAATTCAAACATTTTTTGTGTTCGGTTTAACTGTCCCTCGCTCCGCTGCACGGCCAGCTCATAAGCCTCCAGCAATCGTACCTGTTTCAGCAGATCAAAATAGGCCTCCTGGACAGATAAAATCACATTGTTCCGGTCTGATTCCAGACCGAAATCAGATGATCGCTTATTCGCTTTAGCCTGACGAATCTGATTCCACCAGTTGCCTCCGTCAAACACCATCTGATCCACCGAGAGTCCGGCGTTATTTGTTTTTCGTATTGATTTCGCGGTTCTTCTTACTCTCTGTTCATAGATTACTTCACCGGTTGCCGGATCAACGCCAATCGGTTCATCACTCAGATAAACCGAGGGTCCGGTTTCATATTCGCCCTTTGACGCGCTGATATCCACATTTGGCAGAATTCCCCGATAACTTCCGAGTTCATCCAGTTTTGACGCGTCATTAGAATACTCAGAAGTCTTAAGACTCGAATTGTTTCCCAGAGCAATCTGAATGCACTCATCGAGGGTTAACATTTCCGGTGCCTTGTTTTCCTGAGCGGTGGACAGACCGGCAAATAGAAGCACCATTGTTAAAGCCGATAATTTGTTAAGCACCTTATAGCTAACCTTCATTTACGTTCTCCTCTGATTAATTACCAAAACCACCAAACATCTGACTAATACTGATTGAAATTACTGTATATATAAGGAATAATATTATAATTGCCGTATAAGATTTGCCTTTACTGAATTTATAAATCACGCTGAATCCTATCGACCATACAATGATCTTCCAAATTGAAAAGATATCCACGGCATTAAATATTTTAAACATTAATGTTTTTGACTCTCCCGGATCCAACAATATCGCAAGACTTGTATATACTTCGAAAGTGCCTTTACTGATAAACAGCGGTAACTTGATTAACCCCTCCAGCACACCAATTAATCCCGCCCATGAATACAACGCGAAATTTTGTACAAAAGTCGCCTTGCCTCCGTATATAAAATTTCCAAAAGCCATAAATGCCAGAGCCGCAACCGCGTATGAAGCAAACACCCAGAAAACCAGTCCGGCGGCCGGCACGACAACCGTGCGCGCGAAGGACTGATCCTCCAAACCTTCCAGAATTTCATCTTTTTGTTCCTCGGGAATTTGTTCCGAGTTCAGAATAAATTCCTGTTGTGTTTTTTTCTGAATGTCCACGGTTAAATAAACGGTAGACAACCCAACCAGGAGGGTGAGAAGCACCGGAATAATCCAATCCGGATACACCCGTAGATTTTCAAAAACCACAGCCGGTTCGGTAAATATCTTCGTGATTTTTGTCCATGTGGTTAATTTGATCACTGAATCGTAATTTGCTTTTACTTCCGACATGGTTAATTCTCCTTTAATTGAGGTAAGTAAAGAGACGAGATAGACAGGAAAAAGTTGCGATTCTTTTCTTATTTTACAAATATGTATGCGAAATATTCAAATTTTATTATTTTTTATAAGTACACACATCAGGAAAGGAGTAATCCACAGCCGATCATAACTGAATTTAGAATTCTTTGTAAACTCTTGCCAGAGATTTTCCGGGAGCATCTATTTTAATATCAAGAAAGTATCCATACGGAGTCTGAGAAACAATATAGCCTGTGTTATCCAGCCTTGATTCAACTCGATCAAACAGATCTTTAAGAAATTGCGGGTCACATTTGGATTCTCCCAGATGCGCGAATGAATGGAGTACAATATTTTTACACTCCAGCTTCCCGGCAAGCCATTTGATATTCTTAACTAATTTAGTTTCCGTTTTTGAAACATTATCCTCGTCAATCTTTTCACCGTGAATAAAAGCGACGATGGTATTTTTAAATTCCGCGCCATCATCAACGGACGTGGTATTTTCCAAGTTTTTTATAGCGGGATAATACCCAAACTGATCCATATACCAGAACAGGACTCTCATTATTTCAGTAATTCCTTTTTATGACTGATGATTAGTTGAAGACAAGCGTCATGCTCATTGGCGACATCACCATTCAATATGGCCTCTTCCACAAATTTCTTGACTCTGCCTACCATTGGTCCCGGTTTTAGATCGAACAATTCCATTATTTCTTTTCCGTCAACAGGAGGCTGGAAATTCCGGAGATGATCACGCTGTTCAACCTCCTTCATTTTTTCGACCACCATCTCATAATTTTTCAGATAACGCTTCACTCTTACAGGATTTTTTGATGTGATATCCGCGCGGCATAAATCCATTAGATCATCTATTTGATCTCCGGCAAGAAAAATCAAACGCCTGATCGCCGAATCGGTGACTTCTTCATTCACAAGCGCCATCGGTCGAAGATGCAATCGCACCAAAGATTTGACTTTTTTGATCATTTCTTTTGAATATTTCAATCTGTGCAGGATCGCGCTGGTCATCCGCTCCCCCACAACTTCATGCCCGTGAAAGGTCCATCCCGTACCCTCGATAAATTTTTTAGTTCTTGGCTTACCGATATCATGAAGCAAAGCCGCTAACCTAAGTTCGAGCCGGTCTGTTTTTTCAGCAACATTATCGATAACCTCCAGAGTATGATAGAAGACATCCTTATGATGATGTTCTTTTTTCTGTTCGACTCCCTTTGTCACGCTGAACTCGGGTAAAAACTGATTTAGAAGTCCTGTTTCATCAAGCATTTTCAACCCGATGGACGGTTTATCTCCCATTAATATCTTATTAAATTCGTCGGTAATCCGCTCCTCGGATATAATGCTTAACCGATCAGCAGTTGCTGAAATCGCGCTGTAGGTTTTTGGGGCTATTTTAAATTTGAAGCGAGTAGCAAACCGGACAGCTCGCATCATTCGAAGCGGATCGTCACTGAAGGTCCGGATCGGATCAAGCGGAGTTTTTATTATTCCTTTTTCGAGATCTTTCCGGCCTTTATAAACATCGATAATCGAACCGTATTTTTCAGGTGAGATATCCATTGCCAGGGTGTTTATGGTAAAATCCCGTCGGCTGAGATCGGAGTACAAGTCCGCTTGCTTTGTTACCGGCTTCCTCGAATCTTCGGAGTACGATTCTTCACGCGCGTTGACAAATTCAAGCATGTAATCATAATACCTGGCCATGAAAGTCCCAAACCGGGGATATCGGACCATACGCTTTAAACGCAATGTCCTTTTCAGGTGATCCGCAAACTTCATGGCGTCACCCACAACCACAAAATCAATATCTTTAACTTTCTTCCCCAATAATTTATCCCGGACAAATCCGCCAACTACATATATATCATAATCAAGTTCCCTGGCAGTGAGGTAGATTTTTTCAAAAAGAGGTCTGATATCCATATAATCTGAATTCACATTCTAAAATTTATCACAATATCAATGTAATTTTGTTTGATTTTTTAAAAATAAAAAGAGCCCTGTATCTCTCCAGGGCTCAACAATTTAATTAATGATTAAAACTTTTGAAAATTTTAATTTAGAAACTATTTATTGGCTAGAATTTTTACATAGCGCTGTTGGTCCTTGATCAATATCCGCGCTTCTTTTACCTGGGGATCGAACTCAATGGAATATTGATCACGCGTTTTTTTACCGAAATATTTTTCTGCCAACTCCATTTTTAGATATCTTCTGATAACTGGACGGTTATCCTGAAAATCCCGATCTTTTTCATTTTCCAGTTTTTCTTTTAATTGCCCGATCAATCGCAGAATATCTTCCGAAAACTCTTTTTTAGACGCTATCTTTTCAAGTTTCTGCAGTTCCTGAGTTCCTTCCATATCATACTGAAAATTCTTTGCTTTCAGGAAATCGTGAAATTGCTGGCATATTTTATCATCTATTTTAAACTCCCCCTGCCATTGCGGATGTTCAAGATGATACTGAACGGCGTAGTCAAAGAACATATTCTGACGGATCAATTCGATAAACACATAATTTATTGAATCACCTTCCACTTCCATGTCAGGATAGATGCCACCCTGATCCAAAACTTCCCGTTTATTGCGGGTGTAATAGATATGAGACGGGTGTTCTTCAGTCCCCGTTTTTTTATGGGGAAAAATCACATCATTATCTTCCGAATAATCTTTTTTCTGTATGCACCGGCCGCTCGGAATGTAATATTTTGCCGTTGTTATTTTTATTTTGGCGTCGCTTTCTTTATCAATTGTGTACACTTTTTGTACCAGCCCCTTACCAAACGTGGGTTGTCCGACGATAACAGCCCGGTCAAGATCCTGTAGCGCGCCCGCTACAATTTCCGACGCGCTGGCGCTACCTTCATCCACAAGAACTGCCAGGGGTACATCTGGTAACAACGGTTTTTTATCCGTATAAAATTTTACTTCCCCTTCCCTGAAACCTTTAGTTGAAACAACAAGCTCATCCTTATCAACAAAAAGATTGACCACATCCACAGCCGATTCGAGCAATCCACCGGGATTTCCTCTCAAATCCAGGATGAACGACCTGATCGGGCCCTGTTTCTGAAGGTCCAGGATCGCGTTTCTCAATTCTACCGCCGCTTTTTCCGTAAATCCGTTCAGGCTAACATACGCTACCCCGGGTTCTACAAAACCGGCATAACCGACATCCTCAATCACTATTTCTTCCCGTTTTAAAGTCAGCTCAATAGGTGTATCAAAACCCGGTCGTTTGAGAACAAGTTTTATTTCAGTTCCGACTTCACCTCTCAGCTTTCTCGATACTTCATCAATACTCAGCCCTCTAAGTTCCAGATCATCAATTTTCTCGATAATATCTCCGGCAAGTATTCCGGCGCGTTTAGCCGGGGAATTTTCCATCGGTGAGATCACGGTGACTTTTTTATCACGCATACTTATTTCCATACCAAGCCCACCGTATTTACCCGTCGTAATGATTTGTAACCGGCGGTCTCCGTCTTCTTCAATAAACACGGTGTACGGATCCAGTTTCTCAAGCATCCCGTCAATACCGGATTTAATTAAAGGGTACGGATCAATTTCTTCCACATAATGCATGTTTAGCTGCTCATAAACACGCTGCATGTACTGCCAGCTTTTTTTCAACCGGTAGTAGTAATCCTGTTCATCAGCGTGCACCGAGTTGACAAACCATGCACCGCCCAATAGAACCGTTGCCATCCATCCAATGAGCAATATTTTAAAACCACGTTTCATCTTTTTATACCTACTTCTGTAAAGTAATTTTTTTTATGATTTGTTCATGCAGAAGATTGACTGGAAGTGTGGCGTCGAGAACTTTAATCCGTTCCGGCTCGTCTGCTGCTATTTTTTTATACCCTTCAAACACCCTTTGGTAAAATTCTATTCCGGCGGATTCCAGCCTGTCCTCTGATCGCCCGCTGTTAATCCGGCGCTTCGATGCGGATAAGGGATCAATCTCAAGGTAGAATGTTATACCCGGCAGGATATCAAAAGTTGCAGCCTGGTTGATTTTTTTTATGATGCTGATTTCGATCTCCCGTCCATAACCCTGATATGCAGTTGTTGAGTCGACATACCTGTCCGCAAGGACATAATATCCATTTTTTAGCAAGGGAATAATTTTTTCGGTCAACAGCTGAACCCGGGCGGCGCTGTATAAGAACATTTCCGCGCGCGAATCCATATTATCGTGTTTAATATCCAGAAGCAAATCTCTTATTTTTTCCGAAATAACCGTACCGCCCGGTTCACGCAATATATAAACCTGAAACCCCTTTTTATTAAGATATTTTTCCAGAAGTTCTATCTGAGTCGTCTTTCCAGAGAAATCTATTCCTTCAAAAGAAATAAAACGTGTGGTTTCGATTAAATTTTTCATATTATCTGATTTTTTTCCAGTTTCCTCTGTTAAAACGCCAGTAATTAAGAACCAGTCTTCCCATTTCATCAATGATCTGAATAATCCAGAGTCCCATCAACTGCAGACCAAACACAAAAGCCAGCACATATGCCCCGGTGATTTCGTTAACAATCACCGATCCGATCGCCAGCCACATTAACCAGTTGAGATCGGCCGCGCCACGCAGATTTCCTGAATATACCGTATTCAATGCCTTTGGAACCTGAAGAATCAGAAATACGAGAATCAGCTTTTGCCCCAGGTTGATGACATTTTGATCTGTGGTAAATATCGCGACAATATCATCGGAAAAAGGATAAATTACAAAAGCGATGATAATTACAAATACCATCGAAACGAGCGCGGTGATACTGCCGCTTTTCCGTGCTTCAGCCATATTCTTCGCGCCGATGTTTTTTCCGACAAGAGTCATTCCCGCGACGCTAAATCCCCAGTTCACCATACTCAAAACCGATTGAATACGAACAAAAACCTGATGTGTCGCTAATGCGGTCACGCTTATCCGGGCTGCAAAAAAACTGAGAATAATCTGACCGATTGACCACACAAACTGTTCGACTGTTGTTGGAATACCAATTTTAAATAATCTCTTAAACGTGCTGAGTTTTGGTTTGGTAACTTCCATCACGGCTAAAAACAAACTCGATTTTCGATTTCTAAGGTATGTAAGCGTAATGATGAATCCTATACTGTGCGCGATACCTACTGCCAGAGCAGCGCCTAATGTTTCTAATCTTGGGAAACCAAACAGACCGAAAATCAGCACCGCGTCAAGAGAAATGTTTATTACCGCGATGATGAGACTAATGGTCATGGTGAGCATAGTATCACCCACGCCCCGCAGAATACCGATCGCTATAAAGTTGGTAATTATCAAAGGAGCAAAGTAAGACACTGTCCTGATATATACGATCCCGTAATTCCGGGCAATTGCGCCTTCTTCTTTTATCAGGACAAATAAGACAGGTACGATAAAATACCAGAAAAGAGCGATCAAAATAGAAAGAATCACCGCTATAAACAGAGCCTGCCCCAATATATGGTTGGCATTCCAATGATCACCCGCCCCAAGATAACGAACAATGATGATCGAACTGCCAACGACAAATGTCAGAAGCACACTAAATGTCAGCACAATAAATTGCTGAGCAATCCCGACTCCGGCCAGAGCAAGCGCCGATAACTGTCCGATAAAAATTGCTTCAATCAGCCAGGTAATTGTCTGCGCAGAAAGATCGACCACCGCCGGTAAGGATGTTTTTAACACATCCTTAAGGGTGCTCGCTTTAGTATTTCGGGCAAGGTCCATTTGCCTGTTTCTTTTTGAAACTTACCATCATTAATATCCTATTAATATTCTGACAGATTCATTTTACCGCGGAAATCTTGCCCTTAATCTTCTACTGAATCAGGTGGAGAAGCCGGCCCGAACTCATATTGTAATAATAATCTGAATTCTTTAAAAAACATAAAAAAAATTTAAATACATGAAAAGAAACGGTACAAAGATTTTTTGATTATCAATTAACCTCTGTACCGTTTTATTATTTTGCGAAAGCTTCAGAACATTTGATAATTATTTGTAATAATCAAGTCCCAGGTGGGTGATCTGTTCTTCGCCTGCCATTACACGCAAGGTGTTTTTTAGTTTCATCATCTGTATAAACAAATCATGCTCCGGATACAGATTTGGCGCGTGAATCGGACTCTTGAAGTAGAATGACAGCCATTCCTGAATACCCTTAAATCCGGCGCGTTTTGCAAGATCCAGGAACAATACGAGATCCAGCACTATTGGAGCCGCCAGAATACTGTCACGGCAGAGAAAATCGATTTTGATCTGCATTGGGTAACCAAGCCAGCCGAAAATATCTATATTATCCCAGCCTTCTTTGTTATCTTTGCGCGGAGGATAGTAATTTATACGAACTTTATGATATAAGTCTTTATAAAGTTCCGGATAAAGCTTTGGCTGAAGTATCTGATCGAGAACAGAAAGTTTGCTCTCTTCTTTTGTTTTGAATGATTCAGGATCATCCAGAACTTCACCATCACGGTTTCCAAGAATATTTGTGGAAAACCAGCCGTCAACGCCCAGCATTCTTGCTTTAAGTCCGGGGGCCAGGATTGTTTTCATCAGTGTCTGGCCTGTTTTGAAATCTTTGCCGGTCAATGGCACACCCATTTCATCCGCGAACTGATACATGGCCGGAACATCAGCCGACAAGTTCGGAGCGCCATTGGCATAAGGTACACCTTCAGCGATTGCCGCCCACGCGTAAATCATGCTTGGAGCGATATCTTTGTGATTCTCACGCATACCTTTTTCGAAAGATTCCTTTGTCGCGTGTACTTCACTTGTTTTCATGAAGATTTCAGTACTGCCCGTCCAGACCATCACCAATCGGTCCAGTTTGTGTTCTGCTTTGAAATTCCGGATATCTTCCCGGACCATCTGATACAGGTCATACTTTGTCGGGGCTTTTTTTACGTGAGGGCCATCTAGCTTTTTTACATAATTTCGGTCAAAAACAGCCTTCATCGGTTTGATCGCTGAAAGTTCATCTTTCAGTTCATCCAGAAGTGATTTTTCAAGAACACCCGCGTTTACAGCTGATTCGTAAGCATTGTCCTCAAACAAATCCCATGCTCCAAAATATAAATCTTCCAGTTCGGTCAGAGGTATCATTTCCTTTATCAGAGGATTTCTGTCCTCATCACGCCTTCCGAGACGGATATGATTTAGCTGTGTCAAAGAGCCTATCGGCTTTCCCAAACCTTTTCTGACAGCCATCACACCCGCGATAAATGTCGTACTTACAGCGCCCAGGCCTGGTGTCAGAACACCGACTCTTCCTTTCACATTTTCAATTTTGACATTTTTTATATCACTCATCTTTCCTCCTGTCGTGATTGCACTCTGTCTTGTGCGTATACATGAAACATTCGTTGAATAGCAGTATAATTAGCGAAAATAGCGACAGCCCATATTGCGATTTCCAGCAATGTAACATTAAAACCATTTAGTTCAAATAAAGTAAAATGAAATAATGCGCCAAGACCGATAAATACGACCCGCTCAGGTCTTTGCATCATTCCTACTTTCGCATCAAATCCAAGCCCTTCGGCGCGGGCCCGGATATAGCTCACCATTGTCGATCCCCCCAGGGCGATAAATGTCATAACGGAGAGCAAATAATTATCACCACGGACATAGTAGGCGGCAATTCCAAAAAACATTATTACTTCCGAATAACGGTCAATACTCGAATCAAACAACGCGCCAAATTTGGTTTCCCTGCCTGAATTACGGGCAAGTTTACCGTCGATGATATCACAAATACCGCCAAGCAGGACTAATCCCCCTGCCAATGAGACCAGGTCCGGTCGCAGCAACAGGACAATCGCGCCGGAAGTTGTGATCAGCAGGCCCCAAACAGTAAATGTGTTCGGATTAAAATTCCATTTTGTGAAGAGCCTGACTAATGGAGTCAATAATCCTACAAATCCATCCTGAATCCATTTTGGCAAAAAACTTTTACTCTTCTCGCTCATTCTTACTTCCTTTTTTTTCACTCTGGCCTTCAATTAAGAGCACAAGCTCACCTTTTACCTTTGAAGCTTCCAGATGTTCCGATAACTCACTTAGACGCCCCCGGTAGAACTCTTCAAATTTTTTTGTGATCTCCCGTGCCAAAACACAATTGCGGTCACCGAAATAATGCAGCAGTTCGCCGACTGTTTTTTTTATTCTATGCGGTGATTCATAAATAATTAATGTTCTTGACTCATTTTTAAGACTCTCAAACCGGGTCTTTCTGCCTTTCTTAACCGGAAGAAATCCTTCATATACAAATTTATTTGTTGACAATCCCGACGCGACCAGCGCTCCCAGGATGGCGGACGCGCCCGGAATAGGAATAATTCTTATTTGGTTCTCAATGCACGATCTTACCAGCTGATATGCCGGATCTGATATACCCGGCGTACCCGCGTCGGAGATCAATGCGATTGAATTCCCGTGTAATAATTTTTCGACTAATTTTGGTGTTGTCCGCTCAAGATTATAACTGTGATAGCTGGTTGTCGGTGTCTTAATTCCATAATTTTTTAACAGAATGCCTGATTTTCTGGTATCTTCCGCGGCAATCAGATTGACACCATTTAATATATGGACCGCGCGATAAGTGATATCCGCAAGATTACCGATTGGCGTCGAAACAAGATACAACGCGCCGCTTACAATTTCTTCCAATTTTTATACGCCCCAGTCACGGCAGTAACGAAAATCCTGATTTATCGTTCGGTTCGTTAGTTTTGCGATAACAGGCGGACGCCTTTTAAACTGATTTCGTTGAATCCGTTTCCGGATATCATCAATCATTTTCTTCGAATACCCCTCATCGACTATCAGCTGTTCCGGATAACGCTGGTCAATCA
The DNA here is from genome assembly GCA_050173015.1 of Calditrichaceae bacterium. Taxonomy (GTDB): domain Bacteria; phylum Calditrichota; class Calditrichia; order Calditrichales; family JBFXGD01; genus JBFXGD01. Next base: position 276,814 of record JBFXLE010000001.1, on the reverse strand, counting down.
TAAAATAAAGCATTCGGTCCAATTCCTGATACGTGTACCCCAGTTCGTCCTCATCAGTTTGCCCCGCCCACAAATCGGCCGATGGCGCTTTTTTAACAATCACATCAGGGATTTTGAGATATTCAGCAAGTTCCCATATTTGAGATTTATACAGGTCACCGATCGGATTGATGGCGCTCGCCAGATCACCGAAAATTGTTCCATACCCTAACAGCAGTTCTGTTTTATTACTTGTACCGATCACAAGCGCGTCGTTTTTTGCCGAATAATCGTATAGCAGACACATTCGTTCCCTGGCCATTTTGTTGCCCTGACGCAGGGTTGAGGCTTTGGGCTCATCTAAAAAAAACGCGTCCACCATGGGTGAAATATCCACCACATCGTATGTTATCTTAATTTGGCCGGCCAATAACTCCGCGTGTTTCTGACTTTCCGGATTACTCATGCGATAAGGCATGATTAAAGCATGAACATTTTCAGGCCCAAGCGCTTTGACGAGTAATGCCGCAACAACAGCTGAGTCCACTCCACCCGACAATCCGAGCACAGCCTTATGAACACCAATTTTATGCATTTCATCTTTAATAAAATGTTCTAAAATATTACTTACTAATTCAGTATTAATATGAAGCATTATTTCGATTTCTGGTAAAATAAAACATTTTAAAATATAAGCAGTAAATGCCCGTTTTTAAAAATTTTTTTTCCGGCCGAATATTTTATAAATATTCGAATTAGAACTTTAAGTTAAATAAAATTATGAGATAAAAAAATAGCCTTGTTGAAAACATGATCAACAAGGCTATTATTAAATAATAAATCTGCTAATTTAGAACGACGAAAATCTGCTCAAGCGTTTTGATCACTATCGTTACCGCATCGTCAATGACATCATCTGTCACATTTAAAGCCGGCCTGAAACGCACCGATTTTTCGCCGCATTTCAGAACAATCAAACCATTTTCCTGAGCTTTCTTGATAAACCGGTTTCTGGTATCCGTGTCGGCCAGATCGAAGGCAAGCATTAAGCCCTTGCCGCGGACATTAGTGACCAATCCATTAAATTTGCCGGAGAGCTCATCGAGTTTTCCTTTGAAATACGCGCCCTTGTCAGCAGCATTCCGGACCAAATTCTCATCCCTGATCACTTCCAGATATCTTTGGCTGCGGACCATATCGGTCAAATTTCCACCCCATGTGGAATTAATCCTGCTGGAGACCCGGAATACATTATCCGTAACCATGTCAATCCGGTCAGTACTCATAAATCCGCAAATCTGGGTTTTTTTCCCGAAACAGATCATATCCGGTTTAACATCGTACCACTCATGTGCCCACATTTTACCGGTCAAACCCATTCCTGACTGAACTTCGTCAACGATAAACATAAACTCATACTGATCTGCCAGCCGGCGCAGTTCCTTAAAAAATTCAGGCCGGAAATGATTGTCACCACCTTCACCCTGAACAGGTTCGATGATCAGCGCCGCTATATCATGCGGATTATTTTTAACCGCTTCTTCGATCTCCCGGACAGCCTGTTTTTCCAGATTTATGACATTTTTGAGCGCCTCATCCGTAACAGGGAACTGAAGAAAAGGCGATGTTATCCTGGGCCAGTTGAATTTTGGGAAATATTTTATCTTGTTTGGATCAAAGGTATTTGTCAGACTAAGCGTATATCCGCTTCGTCCATGAAACGCCCTTTTAAAATGAATGACCTGGTATCCTTTTTCTTCCCCAAGGCCGCGTTCCTTATTAAGCCTTACTTTCCAGTCAAAAGATGCTTTTAACGCGTTTTCTACCGCCAGCGCCCCGCCGTCAACAAAAAACAGGTGCTTCATGTAGTCGGGCTTCACCACTTTGCTGAATGTTTCCACAAAGGCGGCCATTTCCGTTGTATAAAGATCTGAATTCGATGGTTTATTAATTGCCGCGCGTTTTAATCTTTCGAGGAACTCTTCATCCAACAGGCCGTCGGGATTATGCCCGAGCGGAGCAGACGCGAAGTAAGTAAAAAAATCGATATACTTTTTACCGGTGGTTTTATCAACCAGATAACTGTCTTTACTGTTATCAAGATCAACCACAAAATCAAATCCATCGATCAGCATATAATTCTTCAAGATCTCATGGACTCTGGAAGCTTCAATTATAGAATCAGGCCTTTTAAGTATCCGTTCCATTTCAATACTCCGAAAATTTAGTTTAATTCAAGCGGTCTGTAAAAACCACATTGGCACTACGGTGAATTTGATCCGATTTCAGACCAGCCTTGAGAATCGCTGCATATTTATGCCGTTAATTGAATTTATATAAATCAAGTATTTTTAACAACTTGCGTACAATTATAATTAGAATTACACTGAAAGTCAACAAAAATTAACAAGCCTTCTTATCTCTGTAAATACTTCAACTTTTTGCCGGAAGGGGAAGCTCAGATTCTCCGCGACAAGAGACAGATTTATAAAGAATTCAGCGAAATTTTAATATACCCTATAAGATCAACCGGCGTATAGGAGGTCATCCCCATTTCGTATTTTGCGGTGTCACCGGCCATTCCTAAAATGTAATTGGCATAGATTGCCGCGTTTAAAGGTTCGACTTTTCTCGCTAAAAATCCTGCCGTAAGCCCTGCCAGAACATCACCGCTACCACCTTTTGCAAGACCCTGATTTCCGGTTGAATTAATAAACAATCCCTCATCTTTATGTCCTACCACGGACGGCGCGCCCTTCAGATTAACGGTGCAATGGTATTTATTGTTAAATCGCCTGAGGCCCTCCCAGGGCTCCGCCCGGAGACTGCTTGTTGAATCACCGGACAACCTGAGAAATTCGCCATAATGGGGAGTAAGGATATGATTCGCGTTCAAACGGGTTAAAATATCTTTCTTCTCTGAGAGTAAGTAAAGCGCGTCCGCATCGATCACCAGATTCTTGTTTTGAGTGATCCCGTATTCAATTACCTGCGCGATAAGTTTCATTGTCTTTGGATGCCTACCCATCCCCGGTCCGATTAAAATGGCATCGGCCCAATCCATTTTTTCGTAAATCAGGGGAAGGGCATTCTGACTCAATATCCCCTGTTCATCTTCAGGAAGAGGCAGGGTCAACGGTTCGGTTAACTTATTTTCCAGAATTGGGTTTAGGGAGTTCGCTATCCCGACGATGATTAATCCGGCCCCTGTAACCTGAGCCGCCATCGCGGACATGACCGCCGCCCCCGTCATCCCGGCCGATCCCGCGAGCATAAACACCTTGCCCGCCGTGTATTTATTCTGCCATGCGGTCGCTTCCGGTAAAATGATGTCCTTTTTTTCAATCAGATTTACACGGATATCATCACTCGACTGAAGGAATTCCGGCAATCCTATATCCGCAATATGTAATTCTCCCGTAAATGAGCGCGCCGGATAAAATAGATGCGCGTATTTGGGTAAAGCCATCGTTACAGTCAGATCTGCTTTTACGGCGCTACCACTGACATCTGTCGAGTTTCCGTTTAGTCCGGATGGTATGTCAACCGCCGCTATTGTGACCTCCTGGGCGTTAACCCATTCGATTATCGACTCATACAATCCCGAAACCGCTCCCTTTATGCCTGTTCCGAGCAGCGCGTCTACGATCATGCTGTTTTCGGGTAAATGAGGCAGGTCATCTGCTGACTGAATTTTTTCAATTTGAATCCTGTAATTCTGACAAATTTTGAAATTTATCAGCGCGTCGCCATTCAGATCATCTTCAGTCGCCACCGTAAAGATCTTTACCCCGAATCCCGCTTTGAAAAGATGTCTCGCGATGACAAAGCCGTCGCCGCCGTTATTTCCTTTTCCGCATAAGACAAAAACCTGATGAATTCTCTTCCCGACGCATATATCTTTAATCACTAAAAATGTCTGATAGCCGGCGTTTTCCATCAGAACAATCCCCGGTACTCCAAGATCTTCAATTGTCTGTTTATCAAGATCGCGCATCTGTTCATTCGATACCACCTTAATCATTTTTGCCTCCTTCGAATGAATGTTCAATGATGACAAATGCAAATGAACTTTGAGCGGTATGTGAAAGCGAAACCAAAGCCCGGTCTTTACCTATCGTTTCCTTTACACGCCCGTAAAACCTGAAGTAAGGCTTTCCGAGATGGTCATTAAGAACCTCTACCTCTTTCCATTTATAACCATCTCTCAGTCCGGTCCCAATCGCTTTGAAGAGCGCTTCCTTAGCGGCAAAACGAGCCGTGAAAGAAGCGAATTTATCATTCTTCGGGCTGCAGTAGGCCATTTCATCTTCCGTAAAAACCCTGCCTGTAAAAGTTTCGCCCCATTTCAAGATCATCCCTCCGATCCTGGAATTATCCTCCATGTCTATTCCTATGCCCCGGATATTAGCCCGGGTTGGCGGTATATTCATATCCATTACCTGAATTCTTTCTTGACATTGTACCTAACAAATCTTTAATTTTTGTGTGATAAATAATTATTTATTTTGAATTAAATTTTAATAATTTAAGTATCCATTAGCAAGGTAATTGACCGGTTCATTTTTATTGGACACCAAAATTCAGGACAACTTTGAAGAGAGACGATTCCGAATTAGTAAAGCGCGCTAAAAACGGTGACGGTAAAGCCTATGACGAATTGACTTTATTATATAAAGATGCCGTCTATAATATAATTTACAGAATGGTCCATAATCATCAGGAAGCTGAAGATTTACTCCAGGAAGCCTTTATTAAGGCCTATAATTCCATCAGCTCCTTCAATGAAGAATACGCTTTTTCAACCTGGTTGTTCAAGATAGCGACCAATAACTGTATTGATTTTTTTAGAAAGCGTAAACTAAGAACCTATTCAATGGATGAAACCATCCGGTACAAGGATGATGAAATAAAACATGAATATGCCGATACCGAACCGACCGCGGAAAAAGAAATGCTCGCCAGCGAAAAAAGCCGGCTTATACGGCAAGCCATCGACAATCTGCCTGAAAAATACAAAAAAGTTATCATTCTGAGACATCAGGATGAAAAAAGTTATGAAGAAATATCCGAGATGCTGAATCTGCCTCTAGGAACGGTAAAAGCAAGAATATTCAGAGCAAGAGAAATGCTGAATAAGTCGCTAAAGGACATATTATATTGAAGAACCCCTTTAATATTTCATTAGTCATCTTTTTCCTTATCGCCTTCACAATATCCGTTTCAGCGGGCGACAACAAAAGCACACTGACCCGCAAAATCAATATTTCTAATGAAGAAATGATTGAAGTTAACATCGAATTCGGTGTGGGTATTCTTAAAATCAGCCCGGGCAATCCGGAAGAGTTGTTCTTCGGGAAATTGAAATTTGATACCAATGAGCCCTCTGTTGATTATTCCGTTTATAAGAACATTGGCCGGTTGTCGGTGTCTTCAGACGGCGGCAAAAAAAAGGAGGAAGATAACCGTACACAAATTAAAACCCTTAGTGATATCAAAAGGAATGTATGGGATCTTAAATTTTCACCGCAAATCCCGATTCGCTTTGATATTGAACTTGGAGCGGCGGAAAACAAACTCGAACTTGGATCACTTAAGATCTCAAAACTTAGTATCGAGTGCGGCGCGAGCAGTACATATATTAATTTTTCCGAACCGAATCCGGTTGTGATGGAAACTTTTGAAATTGAAGCCGGCGTAAGTAAGCTGCACTGTAATAATCTTCTTAATTCCAATTTTAAAATATTCAGATTTGAAGGCGGTGTCGGTGACTATGAATTTGACGTGGTCGGAGAAGCCGGGCGAGATGCTGAGATGTATTTTGAGGTCGGCGCCGCGTCAACTAAAATAAATATTGATAAAAGAGCAGGTTTCAAAATTAGGATTGATGATTCTTTTTTGAGCAGCGTTTCCGTGGAAAACGCCAAAAAAATTGATGAGGTCTACATATCCAATAATTATCAGGACGCAGAATATATTCTGGATATCAAAGTCGATACCGGTGTGGGATCTTTTAAGGTTTACACAAGCGACTAAGCAATTTAGTTATTCATTGCCATAATCATGCCCTTACTAATTGACGAATCCCGTCTGGAATCCACCATTACCGGCTCCGTTCTTTCCCGTTTTAAATCATTGAATCTATCGCGGAGTAAGGTATATTTAACCGTTAAATTTATCGCGTCATTTTCCACGGCCAGGAATTGCCGTTCGATACGATTTTGTTTGATTTCCAGATCATTCATAAGATTGTTGAGCCGGTAATTTATATACAATAATTCAGCAGAGATCATCATTATAAATGGTATAAAAAAATATAGAAATCGTCTCATGATTAAACCTTTGTTATTTTTTCAGAATATATAACCGAATCAACGTTATTAAAGTGTTTCAAATCAATTTCTATTAATCATTTATTCAACGGAAAGTAATTTATGTTCAGCCTAATCGCCGGAACCACCAATCAGCATAAAATTCATGAAATCAGGCAAATTCTTAATCTGGACGGTCTTATCATATCAAGCCTGAGCGATTTTGAAAATTTTCCCGATGTCGATGAAAACGGTTTAACATTTCAGGAAAACGCGGCTATCAAAGCCCGGGCATATTTTAAATACTTCCGGAAGCCTGTTTTTGCAGATGATTCCGGTCTTGTTGTCCCAGCGCTGAAAGGTGAACCCGGAATTTACTCCGCCCGATACTCCGGCCCTGATGCGTCCTATGAAAGTAATAACCAATTATTGATCGAAAAAATTCGTCAAATCCCAGAAAAAGACAGAATCGCGCAATTTGTCTGCGCTATTTGCTATAAGGATAAAGACAGTGAGTTTTTCTTTACGGGAACGACGGACGGAATTATTCTTGACCAACTCACCGGTGAGGAGGGATTCGGCTACGATCCTCTGTTCTACATACCGGAATTACAGAAGACATTCGCGCAACTCAATACGGATGAAAAAAATCGGATCAGCCACAGAGGAAACGCGATCGGCCGGCTAAAAGAATTTTTAATAAAAAATATGAATTTATAAAGGCTGAGTGTTGACACTTTAAAATTATTTTTCTATATTGCGTGACTCTTGGTTGAGAGTGCAATATCCATTCGGGGCGTAGCGCAGTCTGGCAGCGCACCTGCCTTGGGAGCAGGGGGTCGGAGGTTCAAATCCTCTCGCCCCGACTAAGTTGCGCCCTTAGCTCAGTTGGATAGAGCAACTGCCTTCTAAGCAGTGGGTCGGAGGTTCGAATCCTCCAGGGCGTACATTCTCTCCAAATGAATGGTGGGTGTAGCTCAGTTGGTTAGAGCACCAGATTGTGGCTCTGGGGGTCGTGGGTTCAACTCCCATCATCCACCCTTTTAAATATAAGACGCTCCCATCGTCTAGAGGCCTAGGACATCGCCCTTTCACGGCGACGACAGGGGTTCGAATCCCCTTGGGAGTACAAAAGAGGCTGTCCCAAAAACAATTGGGACAGCCTTTATATTAAATAGGTTGCATACATTCATTTATTTCGTAATTGAATTTTCTATGTTGCATTCTAAATCGCTTCATATTGTTGATCCAATAAATACTTACTTTCAGCATACTCTTTGCATAACAACCGGCTTCAGCCAGAAGCTTTGTCTGCCATTTCATTAAATTATGGGCCAGCGCTATCAACCCAAACTCTGTGTTCACGTTACCTAATCCACGTAGTAAAAATCGCCGGAAATGACGATTATTTTTTATCTGCCCAAACACTGCTTCCACTTCCGCAGGACGTTTTGAACGTAGATATCTTCCTTGTTTGGAATCCAAAAGATCTCGTGCTTTTTTGCGATAGGCATTAAGACGGTGGCTGATTTCTATTTTGCGGTTATATTTACTTCGATGGCATAATTTGCGCAATGAACAACCTGTGCAGCTCTCAGCCTGGTAAACCCGCCGATGGCTGCCATAACCATTTTGTGTCTTCATTTGTTTTGTATGAAGGTAATTCAAACGTCTGCCGGCAGGACATTCATAACTGTCACTTACCGGATCATAGGGTAAATTCTCAACACGGAAGATATTCGTTTTAAAGACACGTCTTTTTTCATAATGGTAATTATTATATTTAACATAGGCTTCGATTCCTTTGCTTTCCAGATATTCATAATTCTCTTCACTGCCATAGCCGGCGTCAGCAGTGATACGTGTCGGCAGCACACCATACATCTGTTCCAATTGCTTTAAATGGGGTATTAAAAGACTGGTATCTGTGGTTTTTTGATGAATGCTGTAACCCACAATAAACTGATGCTCTGTACCCATCTGAACATTATAGCCGGCCTTGAGCTGACCATTACGCATGGGATCTTCTTTCATTCTCATAAAGGTCGCGTCTTCATCGCTCTTTGAATAACTGTTGCGACCGCCTAATTTCTGCTCCTGTTGCTCATACTTTTTCTGACGCGGAAGATAATCTTCCCGCAACTTCTTTACGGCCTTTTTTAAGTTTTTATCTTCAGGCTCGTCAGGGTTGTTGTTGAGACGTTCTTCAAGCTCCCGAAGCTTCTGTTCCATACGTTCACTACCAATTTCAATATCACCGCCCAATTCTTCCAAATCCCGATTACCATAGCGGGCATCTTCCTGCTCATTGGTTTTATCGATTTGCTTTAAGAGCTCTTTTACCTGACCCTGTAAGCGGGTTTTGAATTTCCTGGTGGCTTTACCCCAAACAAAACTGTATTTATTGGCATTGGCTTCTATTTTGGTGCCGTCCAGAAAATAATCCCGTAAATCGATCAGACCCTCTTCCACCAGAAGTTCAACGATGGCTCCAAATACATCTTCTATCCGTCCTTTAAGACGCGAAGAACGAAAACGGTTTATGGTACGAAAGTCCGGTCGGTTGCCGCCGGAAAGCCACATGAAGTGAATATTCTCCCGAAGTGCTTTGGCAATACGCCGCGATGAGTAAATTCGCTGGGTATAGGCGTATATTAATACTTTTAAAAGCATCTTGGGATGATAACTTGAAGTGCCGCCCCCTTTGTAACTTTCAATTAAAGAATCAATGCTCATACGATCGATGGCTTGATTAACGATACGAACAAGATGATTATTTGGAATCAGTTCATCTAAGCTGGGGGGCAAAAACTGACGCTGTCCTTGTTCGTATGGTTTGAATACGATGTTTTTAGGATGTCTTTTTTTCATGCCAAAATTTACAAATTTCTGGCAATATCAAGCAAGAAATGAAAAAAAAAGACTGCCCCTTTTGGGACAGCCTCTTTTTTTTATTTTCTGATGGCAATAATCGTGAAATCATCAAAAAGGGCTTCCCCTGAACAGAATACACCGACTTCCCTCTTTAATTCATCGATAAATTCCTGCGGTTTCCAACTGTTTTTATTTTTCAAAAAAGTAATCACCCTTTCTTCACCAAACTCATCTTTTTGTGGATTCATCGCTTCCACAAGACCGTCTGTATAGAAAAGAATAAAATCACCTTCCATGAGTTTTATTTGCTGTTCGGTATAGGTAAAAGGCAGAAGTCCGACAGGAATGCCCCCTCCTTTGAGTTCGATAATTTCATTTCCGGATCGCAGCAGATACGGTGGATTGTGTCCGGCGTTTATATAACGCAGCACTTTCGATGTGGTATTATAAATGCCTGTAAAAAATGTTATATAGCGATCGTCCGTTGTCTGTTCTATGATCAGCTCGTTGAGGTAACCGGTCAGTTCAACCAGATTTTTTGTGTATTTCAGATAAGCTTTAAGTGTGGCCTGCATTGTTGACACAACCAGCGCCCCCGGTACTCCTTTACCGGAGACATCCGCGATAGTAATCAAATAGTTGTCTTCATCAATTTTGTAAATGTCATAAAAATCACCGCCTACCTGTTTACAGGGAATATTCATGGCGGCAATCTCAAATCCGGGAATCTCCGGCAGAACCTGCGGAATGATTAATCTCTGGATTTCCGCCGCGACCTCAAGTTCTTTTTCGAGTCGTTCCTTCTCAATCGCGTCGATCAACAACCGGGCATTTTCAATGGAAAGCGCTGCCTGGGTCGCGAAGATGGTAAAAAGCATCAGATCATTTTCATTGAAGGGTTGGCCGTCTTTCCGGTTCAGAATCTGCATGACACCGATTGTCTTTTCCTGATAAACCATTGGAACACATAAAATAGTGCGTGTGACGAATCCGCTCTTTTTGTCAAATGAAGGGTCAAACCTTGAATCCTTATATGCGTCGGGGATCAACACGGCTTCTTTCATCTGAGCGACCCAACCGCCAATGCCTTTTCCCACCTGCAACCGGAAGGGCTTCACTTCCTTCCCCTTCGGACCCAAAGCGACTTTAAATTCCAATTCTTTTCCGTCCTCGACCATCAGCATAAGGGAAGCGGCCTCGGCGCTCATGAGAGTCATACACTTATCCATGATGAATTCAAGAAGAGACTGTAAATTCTGTCCCGATTCAAAAGCCCGTGTGATTTCGTGTAAGGCGCTCATTTCAGTGACAAGCTGTTCCATACGTCCTGAGAATTTCCTGATATCATCAACTAAATACTGGTTGTCGATAAGACTTGTCAGATATCTTGTGATTAAACCGCCGACATCTTTCTCGATTTTATTCCATTTATCACCTTTTTCAGCCATAATCAGCCCGTAAAGGTAGGGGTTCTTCACCAGGGGAAATACGGCGTCAGAAGAAGTTCGGCTGAAAACCGGTTGATTCCCGCTATTTTTAATAAGAGCTTTATCACCGCGCAAATATTCCACTTCGGGTTGGGTAAATCCCTCGGAAGCGATCTGATCATTCGGAATAAACCGAATTGATTTGAGTGAATAAAGCCTTTTGAAAATCCTGAGAATCTTTTGTATTTCATCTTCTGTGGATTTTGTTAATACTTTCATGAAGTGTCCCCGAATAAGAAAGAGGTTGATTATAAATTTTTTAATATAGTACGAAATGAATTATTTGTAAATAAATATCAAATTTAGTATGTTCGCCTTTCCATTTAGAGACAGGCAGATATGAACACGAATAATAAGTATTTTCCATGGATTGTCATCGCGATTCTCTCATTGATATGGAGCTCAACATGGCTGGCCATTAAAATCGGCCTTGAAACCCTTCCCCCCTTTTTATCCGCAGGCTGGCGTTTCTTTACCGCGTTTCTGGTTCTTACAATCTACGCTTATAAACTAAAACTGAAATTTCCCCGTGACCTAAAAAGTCATCTATTTTTCCTCACATTCAGTCTGATTAATTTTTCCGGCGGATATGCCCTGGTTTACTGGGGAGAACAGTATATTAATTCGGGACTTGCCAGTGTCCTTTTCTCGGTTATGCCCTTTTATGTGGCTGTTTTTTCGATCAAGTTTCTTCCTTCCGAAGAAATTACGCTCAAAAAGATGCTTGGTATATTGATCGGATTCGCGGGCATCATCGTTATATTCAGTGATCAGCTGCACATAAGTCATCCCAAAGCTATTTATGGAATGATCGGAGTTTTGATCAGTCCCGCTTTTTCCGCTTTGGGAACCATCATAGGGAAAAAAGCGCGGGCGACTTACCACCCTGTCACACTAAACACGCTACCGTTATTATATACCGGGATTACATTTTTTATTTTGCATTATTTTTTCGAATCCGCCGGAAAATCTGATTTTACCATTCCGGCTGTTTTGTCAATCCTTTATCTGGGAATCATGGGAACCGCGGTAGCCTTTGTGCTCTATTTCTGGTTGCTAAAAACCACATCCGCTGTACTTATGTCCCTGATCACTTTCATTACTCCGCCTCTGGCGCTTCTTTGGGGGTGGATAGTCATGGGTGAAACGATCACGCTTAAATTGGTCTTTGGAATGCTGATTATTTTTAGCGGAATAGCTGTTGTCCGGATGAGCAATTCCACAGCAAAACCGGCTTCCACTCCCTAATCTTTTACACTCTCATCTATCACTCTTAACTTCCAACTTCCTACTTCCCACTTCCTACTTCCCACTTCTTACTTCCTACTTCTTACTTCCCACTTCTTACTTCCTACTTCTTACTTCCTACTTCTTACTTCCCACTTTCCTCCCCTGCCACACATTGCTGTCTTCCAGAATCTTGTCAAACATCTGCAGCAGATCCGAATTACGCAGGCCCCAGTTAGGAGCGACAAGTGTTCTGACCGGCGCTTCGCCAAAAAGTCTCTGGATCACGATTTCCGGATCCAGCCTTTCGAGAAAACCGACCAGGACATCCATATATTCCTGAGGTCCCAAAAGACTGAACGGCTTCTTTTTATGCATGATCTCCATTGCCGTTCCTTTGACGATGTGAAGCTGATGAATTTTCAGAAAGTCAAAGGAAATGGTGGAGAGCACTTCCGCGGTTCTTAACCAATGCTGCTTGTCTTCCCAGGGGAATCCTATGATTAAATGCGTGCATATTTTTATACCGCGGTCTTTTGTCATAGACACCGCGTCAAGATATGATTGGAAATCATGTCCGCGGTTAATTCTTGTTAACGTCTCATCGGAAATGGATTCGAGGCCGTATTCAACCGTAATATCATAATTTTTGGCCAGCTCCCCGAGATAAAGTATTTTTTTTTCGTCCACACAATCCGGTCGCGTGCCAATTGTAAGCCCGATAACTTCTGGATGAGACAATGCCTCTTCATAATATTGTTTTAGAGTGTCCAGGGGAGCGTAAGTGTTGCTGTAAGGCTGGAAATAGACAATGAATTTTTTTACCCTGTTATAGCGGCGTTTTAGAAACTCCACGCCTTCATTTATTTGATGAGAGATGGAATTACCCGAATCATTATAACCCGGATTAAAACTTTCGTTGTTGCAGTAAATACATCCGCCTTTTGCAACCAATCCGTCACGGTTCGGACAGGTAAAGCCAGCGTCCACCGTTACTTTCTGCACCCGTTCGCCATACTTTTTTCTCTGATATTCACTGAATGAATTATATCTTTTTGAATGACCCCATGGGAAAATTCCCGCTTCATTTTTATTCATTTTATCTGCCTAAACTATCCTGTAAAAATTCAACATCGCGAATGATATGTAATTTAATGTCCGTTAACTGATAATGACTGATAACATCCCTTAACAGTTGTTCTCTCACCACCAGAACCACCGATAGATTTTGATAGTTCGACCGCTGATCTAAAATCATGGAAACGGCTGATTCAAGACCCTGTCTCCTTAGTTCGAGCGGCCCTATTTCGTCAATCACCAGCCAATGCAATTTTTGTAATGGCAGTGAATTCAGCCTTTCTTTCGCCCAGTCAAAAACTTCCGGATCAAAATTATAGCGTCCGATTTGGATTGTTTCTTCACTTTTCTGATCCGTTTCAAGTCTTTTCAGGACGCCTGATCCAAAATGATGCAGATGCCGCATGTCATTGACAATCGGAGCAAGAATACCATCCACGCTTTTTTGTTTTTCGCACCATTCAGTGAGTTTTGTCGTCTTACCGCTCCGAACAGGCCCCGTCAACATGTAGATTTCTTTCATATCCGCCCTATAATTTTGAAAGCCAGTACAAGTGAACCCAGCCCATCGAATCGATCCCCCGGAGAAAAGTAAGTGCCCCGAGTAATACCACGATTAAAGCGGCGAGCCTGAACATCCTGTGTTTCAATTTAGCCGAAAACAGATTCGCGGTCAAACCGATCAATATCAGCGCGGGCATCGTGCCGATACCAAACACCATCATCACCAGGGCCCCTTTCCAGACACTGCCGGTTGCCGCCGCGGCAGCGCCGACCGAGTAAACCAATCCGCACGGGATAAATCCCAGAACGATTCCAAGCACAAAAACATTTTTCCGGTCAAGACGATTCAAAAGATAATCAACCAATTTTCGGAAGTAACCAAAACCTGGAAACGATTCCGGTGAAAAACCCCGGAGAATACCGGCCAGATCAAGCCCCATCAGCAGCATCACCACACCGGCGAATATCTGCAGGATCCCCTGAAAATCCCGGATTGCCAGAACAACGCCGATCGTGCTCCCAAGCAATCCGAATACCTCCCCAAGAAATGTATAGGTCAGTATCCGGCCTGAATTATACAGCAGGTGCGGAAACAGATTATTTAAACGGTTCCTGAACGAACCGGAAGAAAGATTTAACGGCGGCAATTTTAATGAATAAGCCATAATAAATCCGCCGCACATACCGATGCAATGGCTGAAACTACCCAATAATCCTATCAAGAAAGCGCCTGAGAGATCAATATTCATTATTTTCTTCGATTTTTTTAAAATTAAATATAAACCACCTGCAATTAAATGACAAACGGATTCAATTTCCTCTTGATATTTTGCGCGTCCTTCAATAAAATGATGTTGTTAACTCTCCGAATTTTCATTCATTCGTGGACAAATCAGCGCATGGTTTTGATTGAATTTGACAATTTAAACACATAAACGGATAGAATTAATCTCATTTATAAACATTTACAGAGGTCAAAATGATTGAAGCATTGTTATCAGAGCATCAAAAAAAACTGCGTGAAGAAACGAGGTTATTCGTAAAGAGCATACCCGGCGAACTGCTTTTGGAAATGGATGAAGAAAAAGTACAATACCCGAGGGAATTCTTAATTTCCGCAGCGGGGTCTCAGCTATTGGGATTACGATTTGGCAAACAATACGGCGGCAGAGGATTAAAATGGATTGATGAAATTATCGCTCTGGAAGAAGTCGGCGTGCTTGGCGCTTCCCTGGCCTGTCTCTATTCTCTTGTCAGCATTGTAGGCGAAGCCCTGCACATCTTTGGGAATGAATCGCAAAAACAAAAATATCTTGCCCCCCTGCTGCGCGGTGAACTTTTCTGCGCTGAGGCGTTAACCGAACCCCGCGGCGGATCGGATTTTTTCGGAGCGACAACAACCGCGGTTAAAAAAGGAAATTCCTATATTCTTAACGGACAAAAAAGATTTGTAGTAGGGGCGGAAGGCGCGGATATCTTCCTCGTTTATGCCAAAACCGCCGATGATCATCCTTCAAAGTCGCTGAGCGCGTTTATTGTTGAACGGGATATGGGAGTTGAGGTAAAATACCTTTACGGATTAATGGGAACAAGAGGAGGCGGAGCCGGCAGATTGATCTTTAAGGACACGGTGGTCCACGAAGAAAATATTCTTCTCGGAGAAAACAGGGGGAAGGAAATATTTTATCAAATGATGATTCCCGAAAGGATGACGACAGCGGCCGGCGCCATAGGTCTGGCCCGCGCTGCCATAGAAATAGCGGCAAGATACAGCGATAAGAGAAAAGCATTCGGTCAGAAGATTCGGGATTTTCAGGGTGTGAATTTTCAGATAACGGAAAGTATCACTCAACTTGACGCGGCTCGAGGACTGATTTTCGCCGCGGCATCGGCAGCGGATAATATGGGTAACACGGGATACACACGCCGGTTAGTATCTGAATCAAAAAAGTTTGCCACCGAAACATCATGGAAAGTCATCAATCACGCCATGCAGATTCTCGGCGGCATCGGCTATACGAATATTTTCCCGGTTGAGAGGATGCTGCGTGATTCGCGTCTGATGATGATATGGACAGGCACCAATGAAATTATGAATCTCATTATTCAGCATGAATATTACAGGGAGTTGCTCGGCGCAGAATCCGGCGCGCGGGACATGGAGAATGTCGCGCCGGAATCGGATGCGGTAGATGAAAAAATTTATGAATAAAAAAAAGACTGACCGGGTTAACGCGGTCAGTCTCTTTTCTAATTTTATGTGACTCGGCTTAAAAACTCAGTTTGATTCCGGTACTCAGGATATGCAGAGTTTCTGAATGTTTTAGATCCTGACGGATATAATTTACGACAAACCCCACATGTTCCATTAAAGAAACACCGGTCCCGGCATACAAACGATGCCGGTTTATGAACTGCTGGCTGGCATCCTTCGTATCGCCGAAAGGCTCGGAAGCAATAAACGGCGATAGATTCAAATTGCCTAATTTGAGCTTATACGAAAACTTAAACATCAAACGGTACATCATATGATCTTCCAATTGCGGCTGCTCATAATTTCTGAATTCAAAACGCAAACGGGTATCAAGATTCAGATTGCCAGTGATATTCGATTTCCTGCCGGAATCCACGATGATACGGTTATCATAACTTGTAAAAGTTGATCTTTCCTGATGCTCTCTTTTGTACGCGAGCCCGATATAGAGGTTATGAGGCAATTTGTAAATAAACCCCGCCTGTACATTGCTGAGAAATGAAGATCCGAGATAGGTCAGTTCCTGATAACGGCTCTCCTGACTTAAGGCCAAAGTCAGTTTGTCATTTGCTTTTAATGAAAGACTTTTTGTGTTCCATCCCTGATCGGCGGCGAATGAGGAGGTGATACCGAATCCCATAATGAATACAAGCATTGTTTTAAAAGCGAATTGAAAATTGTTTTTCATAATTCCTTTTCCTTTGATAATAATTCCATTTATTTAATTGTATTATTGTCCGTCGAATGGCCGATGAACCCGCCAATCTTAAAAAGTGTCAAACTTACAAAATAATATATAAATTGCAAACGTTCGGAATAGCCTATTTTGCATTTTTACAACTTTTTTAGAATATTGAGCTGTTTAATGGCATATTTTACCCAAATACTGTTTTTTCCGGCAAGATATTGACACTATTGGGTCATTATTTGTTACTAAACGGGCATATATCTCTCCTGTCGGGCATTTTTCATCTCTACGAGGTTATATATCGCTCCTTCGTGGTAACATATCGTTCCTACGCGGTCATATATCGTTCCTTCACAGTAATATATCATTCCTTCTCGGTCATTTATCGTTCCTACGCGGTAATATATCATCCCTTCATAGTCAAACATCATTCCTTCCCGGTCAGATACCGTTCTTTCGTGGTGATATACTGCCCCTACCCGGTTATCTATCACGTTTTAATGCAAAACCAAAAAAGATGACACGTCTAACTTGATGAGTTTTCCATATAATAGTGGGTGGATCAAATGGAGATATGCAGCGAATCATATTCCAATGATTCCGGTGAATAAATGATGCGGAAAAAAGCTAATACAAAATCACACGCCGGCATTATTTAACCGGCGCGTGAAATTGTTTCTTTAGGAGTTTTATTTTTCGGAGAGAAATTCCAAAATGGCGTTATTTGCGGCTTCGGATTTTTCAAATTGTACAAAATGACCGCATTTGGGAATCATGATCAATTTGCTGTTTGGAATTTCACTGTCGCCGATTTTCGCCACATCGATGGTTTTACCGCCGTGAAGATAGGGATTTGGTATCAGTCCGTCGTTTTCACCAAAGATAATCAGTGTGGGCTGCATGATTTTATCAAGCCGGTCCCATACAATACCGTCCAGCATCGCCCCCACATTCTTTGAAACCGCGTAACAGTAATCATCAAAATCGGAAGCGCCCTTTATTTGAATTCTGTCCGTGATCATGAAATCCACATCTTCCGGTGTCTCATAAAAGTTGGCTTTCAGGTTAACATCAACACTTCTGGTTGTTGTATTTTTTACAAACTCGGCGGACACCGCTTTTCTCATCCAGTCGCCTTCACCCTCTGTGAACCGCTCAAATCCCGCGGGAGATACCAGAACCAGATTCTCAACTTTGTCCGGATAATTCAGCGCCGCGGTCATCGCGATCTGCCCGCCCATTGAATGACCGATCAGCGTTGCTTTCTCCACTCCAAGATTTGTCAGCAATTCAGTAAGCACTTGCGCGTAGAAATCCATAGAATACTGATAATACCCTTTATCCGATTTTCCATAACCCGGCAAATCCACCGCGATGACTCTGTAAGATTTCGCCAGAACCGGGATATTTTTTATCCAGCCTTTCGCGTTCGTACCCAGGCCATGGATCAGCATGACTGTCTTTTCGCCGCTGCCCTGATCGATAACTGCCACCTTAATATTGCGAACCTGTACTTTTTTGACAGGGAATCCATAATCGATGTCATCAAATTCAGCGGCGGGCAGCTTATAATACCGCGATGTCGCGCATCCGGAAAATGCCATGGCAATGATCACCGTGATAAGTAATGTTATTATTTTTTTCATTCCACACCCCTTAAAACATTATCCACTTAAGTGTGGCAAATACCGTCCAGGGATCCTTGGGACGACTGGTCCGGTTACCGTTTAGTTCAGGTGCATCAAAAAAGTCACCCAATGCCAGATATGCCGCGTGCAGCTCCATATCCATATATACTTTCGGACGATACAATAAGTTGAGGTTGATTTCGGAGCCGATATAGTTTCCACCCTGCGCCGGTGAGACCGCGGAGTAACCCGCGCCAAGTCCGACCTTCGCTTTGAATTTGTTCGGAACGATATCATACGAACCGGTGAGAGAACCGGCCGCAAGACCGTAGCCGACATTCTGGATATCGATAACAGCGGCGTTAAAACGATTCACCACATTTCCATGCGGAAGCAGCAGATAGAGACCGTGACTGAAGAAAACAGCCCCGGGAGCTGTCCAGTTATTGCCGGTGAGAACACCCGTATATTTCCCATCGGAAATATTTTTTTCATCACCCGAGGTAAATATCCCGTCCAGCGCCAGATGATCGTTTGCGTTTTTTCCGTACTTATAGGCCAGACGCAGGTTGCCCGCGAATCCGGCGATATCCACTGAATGCGATTCGGACTCAGCCTTTCCAAGGTTTGTGACCGCGAAACCGCTATAGCCGAATCGCCCCTGGTTTAGCAAGGGATTACCATGAAAATGAGTTCCCAGCCAGATGATATCCGCCGTGTAATCCTCATTTCCAAAGTTGAAATTAAAAACGCCGTTATAATTGCTCAACGCTGAATTTAATCCCTGACCAAGAATGGAGACTCCACCCTCACCATTGCCCCTGTCCTTTAAATACCAGGCCGAAACGCCGACAGAATTGATAATGTCCAGATCGTATTCATAATCTGTTTCAAACAGGACAACATCATCATTTTGCTCGACATTGTTTTCATAAAGCTGATAAACACCGGCTTTCATGCGTTGATTATTCTTCAAATAATGTGTAGTAATACCCGAAGCATCAGAACCCCAGAATGCCAGGCGATAACCGGTATTCACAAGATAGCTTGTGGGCGTGTAGGCCGGAACGCTGACATTGTCAAACAAACGGGTTAAACCAGCGTTGACAAACAGATTTTTCTGAGGACGGAATTCAATGTAGAGATTCTGCGTCTGCATGTTTACAAAGTCTGCTCCGAAAGCGCCGCCAAAATTTCCTCCGGCGCCGTAATTGGCATCCCCCCAGGTCCAGTCAAATTCAAAACTCATACGCATGGTTGCCCAGCCGTCAAACAGACGCGGCGTGTAGGCAATGATGGGAATGAACCGCTGTTCGGTAAACGATGAAACACGGTCTGATGTTTTCGTTGTATTGCCTCCAAACAGGCGTCCGACGACCTGACCCTTCAAGAATTCATTTGTCGGAGCCACATTGGACTGCTCGGTGCGCATAAAGTAATACCCGATAAAGGTGAATTCACTTTTCTCGTCTTTTTCTTTTTTTTCCGTGAAAGCTTCATCCACCTGAGCAAATATATTTGAAGAAAGCAGAAACACCGATATTATGAAAAGACTGATTCGTTTCATAATGTCACTCTTATTTTAGTTTTCAAAAGGAAGAAATCTCCCTCCCGCGGAGGGAGATTCTGTAATTAGCGCCTATTCTTTTACGTAGTACTGAATATTAAAGGTGCCTAATGCCGGATCGGATCCAAATCCTGTAGCCTCAGTTCTCGGGGTGGCGCCGATGTCAGGAAGAGTCTGAACTACTTCAAGTTTCAAAGTATCCGGTGTCGCGTCAATAATCTGAAAAATACCTTCCTGTTCAAACGCGGCATAAACAAATTTTACAGTGTGAACATCGCCGGAAGCTGATTCAGTTACCGCGAATGTACCCTCAACGGTATTCCATGCCCCGTCCTTTACGTGTGAGCTGGTTTTCACCGTGTTCTGCTCGGTTAGTTCAACGCGGACACTGTCATAGTTAAAAAGAGCCACCAGCAGAGGCGCTACATTTGGACCGGCGCTAAGCCATGTGCCAACCCAGGCATCCACTTCCACAGTACTGTTTGTTCCGCCGTCATCACTGCTGCAGGACGCCATAAACAGCATCCCCATAACAACTAACGATAAAATAATGATACGCTTCATTTTCTTTTCCTCCAATTAAGGGTTAATTGATAGCGTTTTTATAGTTTTCTTAAGGCCTTTCTGTCAATTTTGCCTGCCTCGTTTTTTGGCAGGGCATCGATCTGCCGGACATACTTTGGTATCTTGTATTTCGCCAGTTTTCCTTTACAGTTGTTCAAAATTTCCTGTTCAGTCAGTTTTGCCTTTGTCTCTAAAACAACAAACGCTTTCCCGACTTCTCCCCATTTTTCGTCATGCACACCTATAACGGCCACTTCTTTGATTCCCGAAATCGTGTAGAGATATTTTTCCACTTCCGCAGGATATACATTTTCTCCGCCGCTGATAAACATGTTTTTCTTTCTGTCCACCACGTAAAAATATCCTTCGTCATCCTTTCTTACGATGTCACCCGTATGAAACCATCCGTCAGTGATCGCCTCGCGCGTCTCTTTCTCCTTTCGCCAGTAACCGGGTGTCACCACGGGAGATTTCAGCCATAGTTCGCCGGGCTCATTTATTCCCTGCTCATTTCCGTTCTCATCCATAATTTTCGCATTGATATAAAAATTGGGAAATCCGATGGAACCCTTTTTGCGAATGGCGTCATCCTGGTGCAGTGAAAAACAATTTGGGCCGACCTCCGTTAAACCGTACCCCTGGCGGATAAATATTCCTTTTGCGTGCCAACGATTGATTAACGGGATGGGCATCGGGGCGCCGCCGACGATGGCGTACCGGACACCCGAAAGATCCACTTTATCAAAGAGTGGTGAATCGGACATCATCCGAAGCATGGTTGGAACACCAAACAATATGGTCGATTTTTCTTTTTCCATCAATGTTAGAATCTCATCGGCGTCAAATCCGGAAAGCAGGGTATGCGACGCGCCGTGGTGAATAAAAGGCGTCAGCAGCACATTCCAACCGCCTGTATGAAAAAACGGAGCGAAACTCTGGGTATGATCCAGTGAATTCAGATCCAGTCTCAGGGAAGTGTTGATGGAATTCCAGAACAACATCCGATGATTGATCATCGCGCCTTTTGGCAATCCTGTTGTACCCGCCGTATATAAGATCATAACCAGATCATCTTCGGTAATGGGACGTTCCGGATTTACATGATCCAACGCCATATTTTCCGTTAGAAACGGAGTAATTGTGTTCATCTCAGACTTAATTTTTATGGGCTCCAGCGATTTTAGCAGCGAAACCTGATCTTTGAATTCACTTTCATAGATAAATACTTTTGGTTCGGCATCTGAAATCAGGACATCCAGTTCAACCGGCGTCAGTCTGAAATTAAGAGGCACAAGAATCGCGCCTGTCTTGACACAGGCGTAAAACATAAAAACATATTCAGCCCGGTTTTTTGAGTAAACGGCAATTCTATCGCCTTTTTTTATCTTTAAATCATCAATAAGATATTGCGCGAGGGCGTTGACACGATTGTTAAACTCAAAATATGTCCATTGCAAATCACGGTCATGTTCACGCAGCGCCATTCTCTTAGGTGTATAGAGAGCCCATTTTTTTAACCAGTCAAATCCAGCATTAATCATGGCTTTTTCTCCTAAAAGCGATAAAAACCAAATAACCGACGATCACAGAGCAAACGATCGCGACAGCCGCCGCGACTCCCGGATTCTCTCCGCTTGATTTGCTCAATGGCACCGCTATTTTTCCATAGTACATCGTAAAATGAACAACGATTGCGGTTACCGATGCCGCGATTGGAGCCGCTTTGGGAACATCCTTTAAAAACATGCCAAACAAAATAGGTACAAAGGCGGCGGCGAAATAGGCATAGACCCCGTTCTGGGCAAAGATAGCGACGCTCAATTTCGGATTGATTAACTGATCATAGGAGATATATGCAGAGACAATACCGAGAATTACGATCGCGACCCGGTTAATGGAAACTTCAAAAAATGATTTTTTTGATTCATTTGCGGGATAGTATTTCCCAAACAAAGGTTTGATAATATCAGATGTGATCGTCGTGCCCAGCGCCTGAATCAGTCCTTCCAGGGTTGAAATTCCAGCGGAGATTAATCCCAAAACCACAATCAGACCGACATAGACAGGAAATTCGCTAACCACATAAGCGGACATGATTCCATCCATCTTTAGCGGAGCGCCGTTTACGCTTAAATCCGGGAAAGCGATACGCGCGTAAAGGCCGGTGATGACCACTAAAAAGAATATAATTTCGGTGATGATGCCGACTACAAGATAGCGGTTCACATCTTTGTCCGTTTTCAGCAGTAACGATTTTGTGATAATATGCGGCTGGCAGACAATGGCGACACCGACAACGATCTGCGCGAAAAATATTTCAAAATAATCTCTGAAAAGAAAGCTGCTGTCATTGGTCATTTGTATCATTTTGGAATCGATCGAGCTCAATTTATCAAGAAATCCCTGAACCCCGTTACTAAAATGTTCATAACCCGATCCCAGCAGTATGAACGCGACAATCAGCATCAGGATGGCCTGAACGGTGTTTGTGTAAACCATTGAATTCGCGCCGCCGAACATCATATACCCAAAAATAAAAACCACAATTCCGATAAGGATATATAATTCGGTGACATCCAGTGTTTTAGACAAGACCTTTGTCAGTCCCACAACAATAAGGACGATAAAAGTAATAAGCAGCAGAGACAGAAAACCAAAAAACAATCCGTAGCCCGAACTCTTGTAGCGGCTGCCAATCCATTGCGCCAGACTTAACGCTTTGACCGTACTGCCGTGTTTACGAAACCCTTTTGTCAAGATGACAAGGGAAACCATGGCAGCGGCGGGAAGAACAAACGCGTAGGATATTACCGCGCTGATGCCGTATAGAGCGATGAACCCGGGATTGATGATAAAAGTCGCGGCGCTGGTCATAGATGCCGCCAATGCCAGACCGACTGCTACCGGCGAGAAAGCGATATTACCTACCGCGTAATCCGAAATTGTCTTAATTTTCATCGCGCCACGGATAACAAAGAAAAGAATAACGCCCATATAGCAGAGAATGAATATCCACCCCGCAACAATTAAATCTTTTGAAGCGATACCTGTCATTTTTTCACCCTTTTTCAAAAATTATACGGTATCTGTCAACCCGGAATCCTGATCATGATTTCATTTTTACATCACCAGCGAAACACAGCAGTCGCAAAAGAAAGCCCCCCCCCGGACCCCATAAAAACAATCAAATCGTTATCCTTTAGTTTGCCGAGTTCATTTGCTTCCGCCAACGCCATTGGAATACAGGCTGATCCCGTGTACCCGTAACGATCCATTACGGTATGTGTCTGATTCATTTTCAAACCCAGTATATCCAGTGTTTCCCTGATACTGTTGATATTTATTTGAGTCAGAAAAATCATACTGATATCGCTCAGCGAGTTTCCTGAACCTTCAACCGCTTCCCTGACCATCCGGCTCCAGGTCGTCGGATTGATTTCTTTTGGAAATTTTCTGACGAATTTCAACAAATGGTCCTTTGAATTTAACACATCCCGGTTCACCGGTTTGTATGTGCCCCCTGCGTAAATCCCCATCCAGTCATGATATTGGCCTTCGGTATGCAGGAGGGATTTTAAAAAACCGCGGTCTTCTTTCGTTGCCTGAAGTACTACCGCGCCCGCTCCGTCGGCAAATAATGTGACTGTTTTTTTATCGGCCATATCCAAATATTTTGACATCGCATACGCGCCGATCACAAGGATATTATTATATTGTTCATCCGCCCTGATATATTTAGAACCGATATCCAGACCGGTGACAAAACCCGCGCACGCTGTGTTTATATCAAAAGTCCCGGCATTCACCATTCCGAGACGGTATTGCACAACCGAGGACGTACTTGGCGAAATATATTCCGGTGTATCCGTTGACAAGATAATCAGATCAATATCCTTCGGCGATAATCCAGCCCCGGATATCGCCTGTTCACCCGCGCGGCAGGCAAGATCTGCTGTGCTTTCATCATCAGCGCACCAACGGCGTTCACGAATGGTCAGATTCTCACTCAGCCAGGTATCCACATCTTCGCCAAGAAGATCATTAAAATATTGATTTGTCAGCACTTTTTCCGGCGCGTAAAATGCTGTAGAAATAATTCTGGCGTTTCGCATTATTTATTTATCCTGCTTTCATATTCATAGAGATCTGTGGAAAACGGACAGTTTATTTAAAGAATCAGACCACCGTCCACACATAGCACATTGCCGTTTATAAAAGATGCCTCATCGGAGGACAGGAAAAGATATGCGTTCGCGATATCTTCCGGTTCGCCGAGTCTTGCAAGCGGTGTTTTATCTTTAACCGCGTTGATAACTTTCTCCGGCACGGTTTTCACCATTTCTGTAGCGATAAATCCCGGAGCTACCGCGTTTACACGGACGCCTTTGCGGCCAAGCTCTCTCGCCCAGGTTTTTGTCATACCGATGATACCCGATTTTGCCGCCACGTAGTTCGTCTGTCCGTAATTCCCATAAAGAGCGACCACAGAACTGGTATTAATAATGACGCCTGATCCCTGTTCGGCCATGATCCTTCCGACTGCCTGTGCGCAGGCAAAAACACCTTTAAGATTCACTGCAATCACCTGATCCCACTGCTGTTCTTCCATTTTCAGTAAAGCCGCATCCCGGGTAATTCCGGCATTATTGATCAGAATATCGATATGCCCGTATTTCTCTTTAATTTCAGCAACCTGTCGGGCCACATCCTTTAACGAGGATACGTCAACCATCCGGAATTCAACCTTGTTTCCTTTTTTGGTTAATTCTTCAGATAGTTTTTCGCCTTTTTCCCGATCGACATCCCAAATGGAAACGATCGCGCCTTCTCCGGCAAAGACCCGTACGGTTGTTTCTCCGATACCCGCCGCTCCGCCGGTTACAACAGCTACTTTTCCTTCCAGTCGTTTCATATCGCCTCCGCTATATAATTGAAACGTTTGAAATTTTTAAAACGTTGTCTTCATAAAAAATATACGTCTGTTTACTTGCCGACTATTTTTGCGCTGTCCATTCTTTCAAAAATTCATTGAAGTGTTTTACCATCAATGAATAAAACCGCGTCATTTCTTCCATGTTCTGCTTAAAAAACTGAACTTCTTCCGTGGAATCGTTCTGAGCCATGGAATGATATTTTTGCGCCAGTCTTAAATTTTCTTTCATTAGAGAGATCTGGTTACGGAAGGCGTTACCGAATATATCGGGCGCCGCCTGATAATAGTCTTTCCTGTCCCCCGGCACCCAAATACGCTGGATAAGATTGTGATCCCGGAGCCGGCGGGTGATCTGACTGACCGGTCCTTTACTCACATTCAATTCATCCGTTATATCATCCAGGCTGATTGGACGGCCGATAAAAATTAGCAGGCCGACAATCCGTCCCATCAATTTGGGCAGTCCAAAAGTCTGATAGGCTTCACCGTAATCCTGAATAAATTCTTGTTTTATAGCTGGGATATTATTCATATTATAATCTTTTGATATAATTCAAACATTTAAAAGATAGTTTGCTTTATTTGAAATAGCAAGAACAAAATTATTATTTTCCTGCCGGTTATTCTGAAATATTGACCGCTTCATACTTTATTTGTAAATCACGAACAGATGCCTTTTGGATTGTTTCACTATTTGCATATTTTATGTTACTACAGTAAATTTCTGCTCGATTATTCAATTCGTGAATTAACATTATTTTATAGATTTCGGAGTTTCAATTGTCTGAAAAACTTTTAGTAACCAGCGCTCTGCCCTATGCCAATGGTCCTATACATCTGGGGCACCTGGCCGGCGCCTATTTGCCTGCTGATATATTTGTCCGATACCACCGGCTAAAAGGTTCTGATATTGTATATATCTGCGGTTCCGATGAACATGGTGTGCCGATTATGCTGAGGGCCAGAAAAGAAAAAGTCGCCCCCCAGGAAATTGTTGATCGTTACCATTTTTTAAACAAAAAAAGCTTTGCGGCTTTTGGGATTAGTTTTGACTATTACGGACGCACATCATCAAAAACGCATCATGAAACCAGCCGGGATTTTTTCAGACATCTTGCTGAAAAAAATGAATTCATCCTTAAATCAGAAGAACAACTCTTTGATCCGGAAGCAAAGATTTTTCTTGCCGACCGGTTTGTTCGGGGTACCTGTCCGGTTTGCGGTTATGATGACGCCTATGGTGATCAGTGCGAAAAATGCGGCAGTTCTCTCAGTCCCAAGGACCTGAAAAGTCCCCGCAGCGCAATCACCAACGCGGCGCCTGTCTTAAAAGAGACGACGCACTGGTATCTGCCGCTCGCTAAATATCAGGAGAGGTTAGAAAAATGGATCGACACGCATCCCGAATGGAAGACAAACGTCGTAAACCAGGTAAAAAGCTGGTTCAATGACGGCCTTAAAGACCGCGCCGTAACGCGTGATTTACCCTGGGGAGTCGCCGTACCTGAAGACGTCGCGAAAGAAAAAAGCGTTGATGCTTCCGGTAAAGTACTATATGTCTGGTTTGATGCTCCCATCGGTTACATATCCGCGACAAAGGAATGGGCTGCAGCCAAAGGCAATTCAGAATTATGGAAAGAATACTGGCAAAATAAAGAGACAAAACTGGTTCATTTCATTGGTAAGGATAACATTGTCTTTCACTGCCTGATCTTTCCGGCTATGCTGATGGTTCACGGTGATTATGTTCTTCCGGAAAACGTACCGGCGATGGAATTTCTCAATCTGGAGGGAAATAAACTATCCACCAGCCGGAATTATGCGGTTTGGCTTGATGAATACCTTGAGAAATTTGATCCTGATCCTCTGCGTTATGTTCTTGCCAGTAATCTTCCCGAAGCCCGCGATACGGATTTTTCCTGGAAGGATTTTCAGGCGCGGTATAATAATGAACTGGCCGATATACTTGGGAATTTTGTAAATCGTACTCTTACATTTGCGCAAAAATATTTTGACGGAAAAGTTCCATCGCTAAACGTTACCGATGAAACTGATCGTGAACTCATCGAACTGATGAAGACCACGCCGGCGAAACTTGGCTCCAGCGTCGAACAGTTTCAGTTTAAAAACTATGTTCGCGAACTGATGGATTTCGCCCGATCCGCCAATAAGTATTTTAACGATAAAGAACCCTGGAAAACCCGTAAATCAGATCCGGACACCTGCGCCACAACCATCAATTTGTGTTTAAAGATGGTTTATGGTCTGTCGATTTTATCTGAACCGCTGCTTCCGTTCACTTCTGCTAAAATCAGGCATATGCTGGCTATTAAATCGGAAAACATAAACTGGAAAAATGCAGAAGATCCGGATTTAAAGGCCGGGCATGTGATCAATGAACCGGAGATCCTTTTTAGCAAAATCGAGGACGGACCGATTGAAGCTGAAATTGAACGATTAAAAAATGTGATTGATTCAGGAAACAAACCGGATTCGAATGAGCAAATTGATGATCAAACCATCGATATAGAAACTTTTCAGAAAGTTGATCTGCGTGTGGGCGAAATCATTCAGGCGGAAAAAATTAAGAAAGCCGATCGTTTATTGAAGCTGCAGGTCAAAATCGGGGAAGAACAAAGACAGATCGTTGCCGGTATCGCTAAATCGTACGACCCGGAAAAGCTGATCGGCAGAAAAGTTGTCGTCATAGCAAATCTTAAACCTGTTACTTTGAGGGGAATCGAATCTCA
Source organism: Calditrichaceae bacterium (assembly GCA_050173015.1). Classification (GTDB taxonomy): domain Bacteria; phylum Calditrichota; class Calditrichia; order Calditrichales; family JBFXGD01; genus JBFXGD01. The sequence continues at coordinate 248,971 of JBFXLE010000001.1, read as the reverse complement.
GGGTATGCTCCTTGCCGCGAGCGGTGATACGGGATTGAGCCTTTTGACCACCATGGATGACGTGGAATCAGGCAGTAAAATAAGTTAAGTGTGAGAAAAAATTAAAGGATTAATATGTTCGTTGACACACATGCGCATCTTGATTTCGATTCCTTTAACGAGGACAGAGAAGTGGTTATACAGCGCGCCATTCAGAACCAGGTTCTTGCAATCATCACCATCGGCACCGATTTAAAATCATCAAAAAACGCCGTTCTTCTGGCTGAAAAATACGCGTCAATATACGCCGCCGTCGGAATCCATCCATCGGATTGCGCTGAAGCGGAAGACAATGATTTTGAAGAAATTCGGGAGCTTGCCAAACATGAGAAGGTCGTTGCCATCGGCGAGGTCGGTCTCGATTATTACCGGATGCACGCGGAAAAAGACAAACAGAAAGATACATTCGGGAGACAGATAAAACTGGCCAGAGAACTGAAATTACCATTGATTATTCATAACCGCGACGCTCACGAGGATGTTTACAACATGATCATCAGCGAAAAAGCCACTGAAGTGGGCGGTGTGCTTCATTCATTTACCGGTGATGAAAAGTTTCTCGAAAACATTCTTCTGACCAACTTCCATATATCATTCACCGGAGCAATTACTTATAAAAACAATGATTCTGAAGCTTTGATCGCTAATGTCCCGTTGGAAAGGCTGCTCCTTGAAACAGACAGCCCATTTCTTTCCCCCATGCCGCTGCGCGGAAAAAGAAATGAGCCTTCTCTGATTGTTCACACCGCAAAAAGAATCGCGGAAATACGCGGAATTACAATTGATCAACTCGCCGAAGTTACTTCTGAAAACGCGGGGGCATTATTCCAGATAAAATTCTAATCAAACCGGCTGGAAACTTTTTTAGCAGCATTAATCCGAGGTTTGTCTGAATGGACAGCAATCAGCGCCCGTTGAAACGATTTGGCCAGAACTTTCTGAATAACCCGTATATTCGTCAGGAAATTGTCAACGCCATTAATATTTCATCCGACGATGTTGTCGTGGAGATAGGTCCCGGTAAAGGCGCGCTGACGGAACTGGTGATCAAGGCGTCTCCGGCTGATTTTGTCGCCGTCGAAATCGACAAAAGAATGTCAGATTATATCACAGAGCTTTTCCCGGCCGGGGTTCGGATACTTAATCAGGACTTTATGACCCTGGATTTGCCGCAGCTTTCTGAACAGTCCGGAAGAAAATTGAAAATCTTAGGCAACATTCCTTACAATATCACCAGTCCGATTTTGTTCAGTTTAATTGACAATCATCAATCTGTGGATTCAGCGGTTCTTATGACCCAGAAAGAGGTGGCGAAACGCATTGTCTCCCCTCCCGGTTCAAAAGAGTATGGCATCTTATCGGTGATATGTCAGACCTACAGCAGGCTTGAGTATTTATTTGATGTTAAACGCGGGAATTTTTTCCCGATCCCCAATGTTGATTCGGCTGTTTTTAAAATGGAATTCATCAACACAATTCCGGATATCGACAATTTGACACTTTTCAGGAACCTGGTAAGAGGCACATTTAACTACCGGAGAAAAATGTTGAGAAATTCTTTGTGTAGAATATTTGACAAAAGTATCGTATATTCTTTAGAGGCTGTGAATCTTGACAGCCGGCCGGAAAACCTGACAATAGCTGAGTTCAAAAAACTTTCTAATGAATTAAATCATAAACTGAATCAAGATTATGGATGAAATTAATTTCGAAAGTACCATAACGGATATTGAAAAGCTCATAGAGAGCAAACAAGCGGGCCATCTGCTCAATATTCTAATTGATTTGCATCCTGCTGATATTGAAGACATCCTGAACCGTTTAAAGAAGGATGACCGTAAGTATCTTTTCCATCTCCTTCCTACAGAACTTGCCAGTGAAGTTTTATCCGAACTTGACACCCCTCTTGTGGAACAGGTTTTGGAAGAAGCAAGTGAAAAATCGATCTCTCTGCTTGTCGATCAGATGGAATCGGATGACGCGGCTGACCTTCTTTCCGAGCTTCCTGAAGAAATTGCCATTAAGGTTCTTGACCATATGGCTATTGAGGGACAACAGGATGTCAAAGAACTGCTTCATTACAAAGAAGATACCGCCGGCGGTATTATGGCGCTGGAGTTTCTCTCCATGCCTGAGACAGCCACGGTCAATGAAACCATAGAAAGAATACGCGAAGTCCGTGATGACTTTGATGATCTTTATAATATCTGGGTAGTTGATGAAAATAATTCTCTGATCGGCAGTGTTTCTCTGACTGACCTTGTTTTGGCCAAAGGCTATATGACGCTCAGAGAAATTATGGATGTGGATATTCAATATGTCACTGTGGACATGGATCAGGAGAATGTGGCGAATTTCTTTAAAAAATACGATCTGATCAGTGTGCCTGTTGTCAATGAATCCGGAAAATTGGTCGGACGGATCACTGTTGACGATATCGTCGACGTATTGGAAGAAGAAGGTTCTGAAGATATCTCCCGATTATCCGGAGCGCCCGATGAAGAAATTCTTGAAGAATCCGCTTTTGTTCTCTCCAAAGCGCGCCTTCCCTGGCTGGCAGTCGCTTTTTTTGGCGAAATTGCCGCCGCGATGATTCTTGATTCTTTCTCAGCCACCCTGGCTCAAAAGGTGATGGCGGCATTTTTTATCCCGATCATCATGGCTATGGGCGGGTCAACCGGTCAGCAGGCTAGTGTTATTGTCGTGCGAGGTCTTTCAACGGGAGATATAAGTATCAGTGATACAAAAAGCCGGCTATTTAAAGAATTCCGAATTTCTCTGATAAACAGTTTTGTCTTTGCTTCTTTGATTTTTTTAATTGTCTATGTTTGGGACGGCCCGGTATTTGCCTCTATCCTCGCTACTTCCATGTTTATCGTTATCAACAACGCGGCCGTTATCGGAGCTCTTGTACCTTTAATGTTTAAAAGATTTAATATCGACCCAGCATTGGCCGCGGCGCCTTTTGTATCCACATCTAACGATATTATCGGGCTGCTCATTTATCTGACGATCACTACTCTTTCTTTAAAATTCGCCCTTTAAGGTTTCCCCGGCATGCCGGAATTTCCAAATTCCACATACTCCTTTTCAGACGCGCTTTGGAATAATTTTCTGGTTTCACCGTGGTTTAGTACCCAAAAATCATTATCGCTAAGTTTTTTTTCTTTCAGCGCTTGTGCCAGAGCTTTTGGCGGTTCATCAAGTGGTTCGTCCGCCAGTTCAAATGTTCCCCAGTGGATCGCGACGAACTTTTTAGCCCGCAGATCTATGTACGCGTCCACCGCTTCATCAGGGCTTAAATGAACAGGTCCCATAAACCAGCGGGGCAGATACGCGCCAATGGGCAATGCGGCGAGGTCAAAAGGTCCGTATCTTTTTCCTATTTCCTTAAAACCGGGAAAATATCCCGTATCGCCCGCGAAATAAAAATTCTGGTTTTTTCCCCGCACTACCCATCCGCTCCAAAGAGTTTTGTTGCGGTTGAAGAGAGACCTCCCGGAAAAATGTTGCGCCGGCACGCACACAATTTCGACCCCATTAAATTTCATGGAGTCCCACCAGTCCATTTCTGAATAACGCGTCATTCCCCAATCCCGCAAAATTGCTCCGACACCCAAAGGTACCAAATATAACGGTTTATTCCCCAGCATTTTAATTGTAGCCTTGTCAAGATGATCGTAATGATCATGGGAAATCAGAACCACATCAATTTCCGGCAGATCATCAAACGCAAGACCGGGTGGCACATGTCTTTTCGGACCGGCAAAATTTACGGGTGAACATCTTTCGCTCCATATGGGATCGGTAAGAATATTGATCCCATCGATCTGAATGAGCAATGTAGAATGCCCGATCCAGGTCACCGTAAACTCCTCTGTATTCTCCCGGAGAAATTGACCATCGTTGGATATCATTTCAAAATTATAATTTTCCGGTTTATCGGGTTTTTTACCCGCCAGGCGATCAACAACCGACCATTTTAGAAAGTCCTTGAAACCCCGGTCAATATATCCCGGATCCGGATTGGCAAATCCGTCTGATGTATGATGCATTAACCGCTGTTCTCCTTGTTGAGATAAAAGAATCAGTGGAAGAAACAGTATGATAAGAATTAATTTACTCATAATGAGAATCCCGAAAATTCATTAATTTACATTTAGTAACGATAAGATTTGTTTAAATATTCTATGGGTTTGGGAAATGGCGGGTAGCGAGGTGATCAGATTTTCACCGCGTCGAGGAATGAACCGATTATTTTATTCTGTAAATTAATCCATCGCGTCTGATTTCCATTAATGTATTTTTGATTCACCTCAAGCTCGATGCCTATATAACACTCCTCCGGTAATCGTTTCCTGAAATAAGCTGTTAATCCTTCCGGCTTCCCTGAGTATGGATAATTGAATCGTATTTTTAACCCGGGCTCCATTTGCTTGAGATATCTTTTCCACAACCAACAGAAATCTTTTTCCCTTTTTCTTGAATTGTCATACAAAAACGCGGTATCCGCTTTTCTTTCAACATCCTTCAAAACGGGAGTAAAGCTATGAACAGATATATGAATAACCTCATCGTCATGGTCAATATGATAGAAGATATCATTTTCCAGCCGCTTACGGTATGAGTAATAATATTTTTCTAAAATCCTCTCCTTCTCATAACGGCTCAGGCCTCTTGTAACCTCGGAGAAAATTGATCGTCTTTTTAAAGATCGGTTCAAATCAACAAGAAGACGGGTTACGGTTGACGAATAGCATGAAACCGTAAGCGTTCCCGCGAATTTTTGACTTAACTCCAGAGCTCCGGGATCATATGCTTTATGTGTGTTCAGTAAATCCTCATAACCCGAAAAAAGCGCCGTGTACTCATCGGGAATTCTGTTCCCACCATGCTCACAGGTGATGATTATTTTCTTCATTTGTGATCTGATTGAATATGTATCTGCATTTTACTATTCTACATTTTTCTCTCTATTAAAGTCGATAATCAAAATATTCAGATGGTGATATAAATGCAAGGAATGAAAAATTTTGCGGGTGGGATCTTCAATCAGTTATAGTCCATGCCTCTCCTTGTACAACTGCCCTATTTCGGCTCCTACAATAAAAATTATGGCTGAATAATATATCCAGAAAGCAACGACCGCAAAAAGCAGATAGGTGCCATAGATCTGGTTGAGCGACGCGAAGTTTGAAAGATAATACCCGAATACCTGTTGAGCGGTAATCCAAAATGCCACAGCCCAAAATGCGCTGACACTGACAATTCGTTTTTTCATTTTTCGATAAGGAATCACCTTATAAAACAGAAAAAACACCGCGAATAACGAGATTGAAGAAAAAATGAACAGTAAAAAAGAATTGATATTTAGCGAACCAAACCAGTGAGTATATGGAAAGTTTCGCGCCAGTGTTTTAGCCGTGTGAAAAAATGGAAGAAGCATTGCCGAACTGAGGAAAAGAATCATGAGCAAAATCACCATGCCAAAATCTCTCAGTTTTGCAATCAGAAAATGCGGGGTCTCTTTAATATTATAGACACTGTTTAGAATCGTTCTGAGGCTTGAAAAAAAGCCGCTTGACGCGAGTATCAGCCCGATGACCCCAAAATAACCGGCTATTTTTTTGTATTTTATAAATTCTTCAACCCGTGAATTTAAAATATCTTTTACAACCGCCGAGTAATTGGAATACGGGATAAGGGTTTCCACAACAACATCTAATTGCTCGCGGATTGATGAAATTTCGAGTAGATTTCCCACCACATAAAAAATCACCAGTATAAACGGCATAATACAGGCAAACATTGAAAATGCCAGGCCGCCTCCAAGAATAAAAATATGATGAGAACCGGCGCGTGTCTTCAATCCGCGTAAATAATATACAAGCGCTGTCTGTTTTGTTTGTTCGCTTTTTTGATTCCGGGTTACTCTGACTCTCCGGAAAAATCTGAAATGTGATCTTTTTTTGGGGTTCAGTTAAATTCCTCTGTACTGTAAATTTATTATTTTGAATGTTACCGGAATGTAAAATTGTCTTTTTAAAATTTCAACAATGAAGGAAACATTTTTATCCATTCTCCAGGCAAAATTCAGACGTTGATGTGGACACAATTCTTTGTTAAGATATATATATTCAAAACAAAACACAATTAACCTGACAAATTTTTACTTTTTTCTATTCGGAGTCTTATTAGTTTGAAAATCGATTCCCGCATGACCGCGATATTTGTGGTCGCCTTCCTGAATCTGATCGGATTTGGAGTTATCATTCCCTTGCTCCCGTACTATGCGGAGACATTTGGAGCCCACCCCACGCAGGTTGGGTTTCTGGTTGCTTCCTACGCGGGGGCTCAACTGATCGGCGCGCCACTGATCGGACGTTTTTCTGATAAATTCGGCAGACGTCCGGCGTTAATGTACAGCATTGCCGGTTCGGTTCTAGGTTATATAATATTTGCCAATGCTTCATCATTGTCACTTCTATTTTTCAGCCGCATAGTATCCGGCTTTATGAGCGGAAATATTTCCGTGGCCCAGGCTTATATAGCCGACATCACCGATGAAAAAGACCGCGCGAAGGGTCTGGGGCTTATTGCCGCCGCTTTCGGACTCGGTTTTATAACCGGTCCGGCTCTGGGAGGCGCATTGAGCGTATGGGGCTATGGCGCGCCCGCCTATGCGGCAGGTGTTTTGAATCTTGCCAGTCTTTTTGCCGTTTATCATTGGCTTCCCGAAACATTAACAGTGGAAGACAGGGAAAACCATTCAGCGAATCAAAAACCGCCGATAAGTTTTTCAGCCTTATCCGATGCATTAACCCGGCCTTTGGTTGGAACACTGCTGCAAACGCGCTTTTTGTTCAGCCTCTCGTTCGCGATGTTTACTACGGTATTTGCTTTGTTTGCTCAATACCGCCTCTCGCTTAACGCTCAGTCAACCGGATATATACTGGCCTATGTAGGTTTGTTGATTGTGATTGTTCAGGCATTTGCCATAGGCGCGCTAACTTCAAGAATTACTGAAGGACGCCTGCTCTTCAGTTCCATGGTCTTAATGGGATTTTCTCTCTTATTTTGGGCATTTACCTATACGGTCCCGGTACTTCTGATTGTTCTCATACCTTTGGCATTATCCAGCGGTGTTTTTAATACGGTAATCAACAGTTCATTAAGTATCGCGGTATCAAAGAAAGAAATAGGAGGTATTCTTGGTATTTCGGCCTCTCTCGACAGCTTGACACGTGTCATAGCGCCTTCCGCCGGCGGATATGTTCTGGAACAATACGGCGCCTCCGCTCCGGGGATTGTCAGCGCGCTTTTGCTGATTCTGCTCATTCCGCTCGCGTGGAAACGATTTATATCCAGTCCTCACCCCGCCTTGAACAGTAGTCAAAAAACGCGGAATAATCAGGGCAGATAAACCGGGAAGGTATTCTTTATTTCATCAATTTTATCCTTAAAGAAATTCTCAATATCCAATACATCTTCCCGGCTGAAACTCCGCTGGTATATACGATCCGGTTTTATAAAGTACAGATTGATTCTATATCGCGCCTGATCAGGAAAAAGCCGGCTTAGGAGCAGGGCATAGGATTTTATCTGCCATTCGTATTTGAGGCCTTCACTATTTATTCGGTCTTCCGTGATCCGGTTTGTTTTGTAGTCCGCGACCAGCCATTCTCCGCTTTCATCCTTGTATATCCTGTCAAGCGTCCCGGTAAAATAGTCATCTCCGATCTTCATTGTCACGGATGTTTCGTTTTTGGCGTCAGCCGCGCGGATTATTTCTCTACCGACCGGTGAATTAAGGACATCCCTGTTCAGATTTACCAAATCCAATCTGAATTCTTCCCTTAATTTTGATTCAAAAATATCAAATTCAAATAATATCTGATCGATGATTTTATCTTCCGGATCGGCATCTTTGTGCATCAGTTCCAGATAACGGTGCACCATTTTGCCCTTCAACAACGCGTGATCTGTCTTACGAACATCATCCGCGAAGGTCTCATAGTCACCTTCAAAAAAGCCAAGATGGTATCTGCGGAAATATTCATCTTTATCCTGAAGATATGTCATGATCTGAGTCGCGGAAAATGTTCGGCCACGGACTTTTCCTTTCAAAGGGATTAAATATTCCGGTATATTCTCAGAATATTTGTCCTCCCCCAGGGCTATTTGCGAAAGACGGCGCAGACCTTTATAAAAACTCTCATAATCACTTTCCGGTGCCCCGGTATCATCAAATCCGGTGACTACAGAAACATCAAATTCTTCCATTTCAATTCTTTTAATTTCATTTAAAGACGCCAAATCTAACCCGAAACGGCTGAAAATCCAGCTTAACGCTGAATCCGCCTCAATTTTCTCTTTCTTGACAGTTGAAGATAGAAACAGGTAATTACTTGATCTTGTCACAGCCACATAAAAAAGTCGTTTCAATTCGGCAATCTGTTTCCTGTATTCACGGAATTTAATCAGGCGATGGAGAAGGTGATCCCGCGGTTCCTTTTCACCATTGTTGGGTCTCAATTTTGCGCTGAACCCTAAATTTGTATCAATGAGAATTGAAGCGCTTCTGTTTTTCTGTTTTTGATTGAGATAGGGCGCGAAGATAACCGGAAACTGAAGCCCCTTGGAAGCATGAATCGTCATAATCTTTACAGTCCCTCTGTCCTCAAGAGTTACCTGCGCTTCGGCTTCCTTTATTTCCCTGTCGATTAAATCTTCCACGCTGCTCATGAAATCCTGAAATCCGCCCAATCCCCCGCTGTCAAATGCACTTGCCAGATCGATGACTTTCTCCAGATTGGCGGAAAGCTGCTCACCGTCCAATTCGGCGCTCAAAACCGCCCTTAATCTAACATCATCGATAATCATATTCAGCAAATCGAACAGACTCATACGATCACGGCATTCCAACCATTTGGAAGCCAGTTGGCCGGCGGCGCGAAGTTGTTCAATATCCTCTTCAGAATATCCGGTCTGATTAAATTCAGCGGAAAGTTTTTCAAGATAAGTATTACCCTCTTCGCTCGCGAGAAGATATAAAGCGCTGTCCGGGATTAAAAAAACTCTTGAGCGTAGGAGGGCGATTAAGGCAAAGTCATCCCCGGGATTGCTGATAAATCTGAGTAGATGATAAAAATCAAAAATTTCCTGACGCTGCCAGAATCCAATCCCGCCAACCGTTTTAAAGGGTATTCCTTTTCTCCTCAGGGCTTCTTCTACCTCAAGCAAACGATTTCTGTTTTTCAGAAGAATTGTGATGTCCCCATACTCCAGCGGCAGTTCCTTTTCTTCTGTATCCCATTTATAACAGGGCATCGATCCGTCAATCAAATTTCTTATTTTCCAGGCGATGTATTCCGCCTCACCGGGGGACTCGGGATCAGTGGAGTCAAGAATCGCCAGCTCCGCCCAGCCCTTTCCCGGCAAATCGCGTTTTGAAGTCAATGGATTATATCCCACTTCGAATGGATTTTCGGGGTTTTCCCTAAGTATATCACTAAACAGGTGATTGATAAACGCGTTCAATCGCGGCAGAAAGCGGAAACTCTCTGAAAAAATCACGTTACCGTCGTATTCGGTTTCTGTTTTATATCCCGCTTGCTCCGCGAATAAATTTTTAACATGCCTGAATACCCGTATGTCCGCGTTGCGGAAACCATAAATAGACTGCTTTGGATCACCCACTACAAACACTTTTTCCGGTCCGGATCCTTTATTTCCCAGTGCCGTGACTATCTGCCACTGCAGCTCATTTGTATCCTGGAACTCATCAACCATGATATACTCAAATCTGTTTTGAAATTCCGACAACACCGTTTCATTTTCCGTAAGAAGTTTTAAGGACAGTGATTGCAGATCCTCAAAATCAACACACCCATTATCTTCTTTCATTTCGACATATTGCCGCCGGACAAGTATAAACAGATTGATAAATATTTTTAACAGCCTGAACCATTTACGATCATTTTCATTTGGCGGTTCACCGGGATCAACTGTTTGGATATTCTGAGCATGAGATTCGGACATAATACTTAATTGTTTTACCAGGGGACGCGCGGGCGGAGACCACCCGTCATTGGTTCCTAAGTGAGCTAAGTTTTTATACGCGTTTCCTTTTGCGGATGTGGATTGCTTAATCAGACGAACAAATACTGCTTTTGTCTGCAAATCATTTTTATCGCGTCGGTAATTCTCCCGCAGAGAGTTCAACGTATCCAGGAGATCTTTACCGGCTTTGTTCTTATTCGTGACGCTGTCCAGCGCGACAATTTGATCACTTAGTTGGACAAATTCATCAATATTCGGATTACCCAGACTCTGACTAAAGAGTTCAAGCCATGAACTCTCTAAAAATTTTATATATTCTTCTTCATCCCGGTCCCGATAGATTTCAATAATCTGATTCATTTCCCAGGGCTTTCCAAGAGCTTCCCGAAGCATATCAATGATTGATTTTCCGGACAGCTCGAAAAAGAGTTTTGCCCATTCTTCAATCTCAGTAGTCTCTTTACTGCTGTCGATCTTCTCAAAAATCTTTTTTATCGCTTCATTTATCATTACCGATTGCTTTATCTCATCCATAACCGAAAAATCGGGTACAAGACCGGCTTCAAGCGGGAATTCACGCAAAAGCCGCGAGCAAAAACCGTGTATGGTTGAAATAAACGCCGAATTCAGCTGATCACGAATCTTTAGCAGTTTTTTTCTTTCATCCGGATTTTCTGTAGTGGTCAGTTTACGGTTGACTTCCTCCGCAATACGTTCCTGCATCTCACCCGCGGCTTTATCTGTAAAAGTAATGGCCAGAACTTTTCTGACTTTTCGCGGATCAAGCATCACAATTTTCAGGTAACGGTCAACCAGAATTTTTGTCTTTCCCGATCCCGCACCCGCGGTAACAGAAATATTTTTATCCAGCACCAGCGCTTTTTGCTGAGCAATGGTCAATTCAGGCATGTTTTTCCTTCTTGTTGTCGGGCCTTCTTTTGACGGGCCCGTAATATCGATGTTGTTTAATAATATTTAAACTAATTTTATCCTAAATACCGACCGGAATTACTCATCATCATCTCTCCCGGCCATTTTTTTGAGTTTAGCCACATTTTTCTGACACATACGGCGGTATTCACACAGACTCTCGCAAAAATATTGCTTCGGATACATCGTATGACGAAACATCCCCTGCTTTAATTCTTCAACCTTGTCCACAGCCGTAGCAAGGGAATGTTCGAGCAGATCATCAAAGGTCAGCTCATTTCCAGCTTCATCCGTGACTTTTTTATTCGGCAGCGAAGCGTTGCTTCTTCCTAAATCAAAATTAATTTTATTCTTGTCGGCCATGACGTGAATCCGTTGACATTTTTCCGCGTCTTTCACCTGAAAATATCCGGCATAGACCGGATCCAATTCAGGTTTTAATTTTTGAAACGCTAAGATATAAAATGGCAACTGAAAGCTGATACCGTCCAGGATCTGTCTGGCCTTAATGTTCTCAGCCTTTGAACCGGTTTTGTAATCAAATATCAAAATCTGATCTTTGGAGTTCATGTCCGCGCGATCCAGCTTGCCGCTTAATCTTATGCCTCCCTTTTCATTTTCAAGGCGCGCGGTTGTTTTAACTGATGACTTGCCCGCCGCCGAATCACCTGTGTACCCGAATGAATATTCCAGAAACGCGGGCGCGAATCCCGTTTGGTCAATTTGATCCTGATCATGTTCAAGAAAAGCGTCCAACAGGCCTTTTGTACCCGGCACACCGAAATATCTTTTTTTCTCGAGATCCCAGAAAAAGCCATGAAACGGCAAAGCGTCAAAGACTTCTTCGCCAATTTGAAAAAGCCGGTCTCTGTGTTTGGATGGATGGTTCTGTTCTCCTTTTTCAACCAGTTCAGAGTAGAATCTGAACAGAATCTCATGCACAGTATTGCCCCGTTCAAGACTGGTCATTTCCTCTTCAAATTCAGGTGTTTCTTCGATCTTAAGTTTTCTTTTTAAATAATAAAACATCGGACAGAAAGCGTAATCTTCCAGAGAACTGATCGACCAGCCAAAATCTTTATATATTTCTGAAAGTTCAGCGGCAATCGAAGGAGCGGATTCCAGATTGCCTTCAAAAACAGAGAATCCATTCGCTGTGATACGCTGCCGGGATCGTCCTATACGATTCAGAACAGATATAAGATCATGACGTATTCTGCCATCTGATTCATCGGATAACAGAACTAAATCTTTTGCGGCTTCTTCCGCCTCAGAAATTTTATTCTGCTGTAATTTTAGTCCCATCTTTTCCCAGAGTTTATTGGAACTGTATAAGTAATTTTCATCCGGCAAATCTGAAAATTTTATATCGGCGATTTCATCAAGTTCCGAAATAAACGTAGAAGTTACGAGTGCCCGCTCTCCTTCATATTTTGGATAGGTCAAAAAAATTGAATCAGCTCCCGAATCGAGCAAATTATAAAACATAAACCGGTCCTGATCCAGCAGTTCTTCAGCAGCGACCAGACCCATTCTGGCCCTTACCGGATCACTGAAAAACACATCTTTTGACGAACTTCTGGGGAAATCTCCATCCACCAGCCCTCCGATCATTAACACATCAAAGTCCATCGCCTGAATTTCCAGGCGGGGCATAATCTGGACTCCGAATCCCGGCCATTCAGTAAGATTAAAGGAAGCCCGTTCTACCGCTGTTTGTAAATGTCTCAGAAAAACATCGAGCGTGATGGGTTTTCCCTGACTTAGGAATTCCATCGTCCAGATAAACTTATCAAACAGTTTCATAAACCGGTTAAAAGCGCGAAATTCCTTTTCCCTTTGCCTTTCGGTCAAATTTTTATTCTCAGTGGCATACCAGGTTAAAAGTCCGTTAGTCTTCAGCAGTTTTATAAAATGCGATCGAAATTCAGCAATATCCGCTTTTTGAGGAATTAAAAGAAAAGGCTTTATAAAATTGTTCAGTTTCTCAATCTCAGAAACTATTTCTTTCCCTGATTTATGATTCTGTTTTATTGAGATTTTATCCTGCCAGCCGGGCCGTAAATATTTAATGCGGTTTTCCACAATCAATTTATAAAGCGCGGTGGTATTAATCGGTTCTTTCTTATAAATCAGATTGGAATTAAGCAGATCAAATACTTTTTGATATTCAAACCCCGATTCCACCAGACGTAACGTGTTTAAAAAAGCCAGTATGAGCGGGGACTGATTCAGGCTGTAGCCTGTTGACAGATTGAAGGGAATACCGTGTTCGGTAAAAACCTGCCGGATCAGCGGTACATATCTCTCCATATCGCTGAACGTCAGCGCGATTCTGTCTAAGGGCAATTTTTTATTCAGATGAAGATCACGGGCCTTGGCGGCCATAAAGGCTACTTCATCACGGCGATTTTGAAGAGGCTGAATTTCGACATGATTATGCAGGCCGCTTTTTGTCTCTTCCTCATGATCGCGATTAAAAAGTCTCCTCGCCAACGGTCCCGGATGTGATATGGTTTCCACCTGAGCTCCCATTACCTCGAAGCGGGAAATGACAGCGGATGTATGCCTGAATAAATCATGATTGTGATCAACATACTCGATTTTTATATGAACCTGACACCACTCCTTGATTTTTCCGATAAATTCATACATTGCGGGTGTGAAGAGTCCGTAGCCGCTGATATAAACGGACCGGGTTCCCGGAAATATCCGTTTAAACGATTTCTCATCAAGTAGTTCCGCGGCGGTATGCATGGCGAAGGCTTCATCGATCAGCTTATCTCCGAGCAGCTCATCCAGCTTGGATAACAGCAGCTTAAAATCATCGAGTTTTAACTGATTTTCACTTATATCGGTCAGATCAATATCTTCAAAATTTGAAGATGAATAACCAAACCTGCGCAGTTCATTGATCATATCGCTCGTTTTTTTGACAAGGCCTACCGGAATTTTATCTTTAGCCGGAAGGTATTTCAGCTCCCTGTAATTCGATCGCAACAGCTCTTCTACCATAAAAAGTTGCATATCGCTGTTAATGACCCGCTTTCCGGAAAAATGATTCTCATAAAGTTTCAGGAGCAGCTGATCGAATGTAAAAACCGGCGGATCAATTAGCGCGTTACCCGACGCTGAATCCAGCAGACTTTTTTTAAAAAGCCGTACCGCCCTGTTTACCGGTAAAATAGCCAGGTAATCTGATTTCCCATTCTCAACATGTTTTTTAATTTGATCTTCAAAATAATAGTATTTTTTCAGTGCCCCTTTGTAGATATAAAGCTGGCTCATAGATTCTGCTAATTCCTTTTTGTGTTTATTCGTCCCGGCAGGTCCACTCTACTGTTTGATCGGTTGTCTGCGGATTTGCGTCGTTTTATCTTTTCTTGGAAAATCGAGTATGAATTTCGTCCCTTTGCCTTCGACACTTTCGAAAGTGAGACGTCCCTCATGCGCTTCCATTATATTTTTACTTACGGCTAAACCGATTCCGCCGCCGTCACTTTTTGTCGTGAAATACAGTTCAAAAAGCCGCTGTTGTACATCTGCCGACATGCCTTTGCCGTCATCCTGAATTTCAGCGAAGATCCGGTCGTTTGAGCTTCTTGTCTTAATTAACACAATGCCGTTTTGATCGATGGCCTGAAAGCCATTCAATACAATATTCAGTATCACCTGTTTGAGCTGATCAGGATCACCGTAAATAAAATCAATCGTATCATCCAGTTGTGATTCAATACGTATATTACGTTCGATTGCCTGCTGCTGAACTAAAAACAGGACATCTTTCAGGATGGAATTCAGGTTGATCAGATTTAAATCTGTTTTTTTGATTCGCGCCAGATTAAAGAACTGACTGATAATCCGGTTGAGCCTCTTCACTTCATTCTGGAGCACATCAAGGGACCGGGTTACCGTCGCGTCATCTGTAATTTGCATCTTTTTAATTCTGACATTCAGGACTTCGGCGTGAATGGCGAGCGATGAAAGCGGGTTTTTTATTTCATGACTGATCGATGAGGCCAGATTGGCAATCACTCCGAATTTCATTGATCTTTGAAGATTGTGCTGTAGTTCATTCAACAATTGAAGATCTTTAAAGGAGAGTAATATACCGTTTACCCTGGATTCTTCTCTCAGAACCTGCGTGGAAACACGGGTCAGCAAACTTCTGCCGTCCGGCAGCCAGACAGCCATCTCCCTGTTTGTCTCAAGCGCGCCGCCCCGGAACGCGTTCGCGATCACCGTTTGCAGTTCCTTGTTCTGTGATTTGATATGACTAAAATAGTCTGTAAAGTCATCAGTATGATCGCACCGGAAAAGTTTTACGGCCGCGTCATTATAGCTGCTGATCTGCCCTTCCTGATCCAATAAAATGATGCTTTCATCGGCAAATTTGAGCAATGCCGAAATTCTTTTTTCCGCTTTTTTATAGCTTTCACTAAGAATATTCACCTTTTCGATTGACCTGTTCAGGCTCATAAAAGTATCAGTAAACTCATCATTTCCCGTGTAATTGATTCGGTAGGAAAAGTCGCCGTCATTTAATTTGCTGGCCATTTTTTTAATCGACTCAAGCGGTTTGGTGTACGTTCTCGAAACAAAATAAAAGGTAAATATAATCAGTATGGTAAATACAACGGTGATGGGGATAAAGATAAGAGATAAATCCTTATAAAGCATGTATAGCTCTTTATATGAAAGAACCAGCCTTAAATATCCAAATACATTTCCCTCTTTATTTTTGAGCGGCACAATGACATCAACAACCCGGAAATTTCCTTCCCATTCCTTGCTGAGGACCCGGGGCTGGTCTCCGGTCAGGTTAGCCAATTCTTCTGTGGATGTATATTTTTTCCCTTCTACGGCTTTATCACTGCTGAGAAGTATTTTCATCTTATCATTAATCAACAGGATATGCAAAATACTACCCGTCTCGGTCGTAAGCGAACTCATCAGTTTTCGTACACTGTTCTTTTCTCTTGACGTAAGCGATTCCAGATTTTGATCCGCCGCGTTTATGAGCGTTTCTTCAACCGACCGGGCCAGCAGAAGAGATGTCCTTCTGATCAACTGTTCACTAAGGTTGGAATAAGTCTGGTATATCAGAAAAACGCTGATCCCCACGGCCAGGAAGAAAACCCCGATAATGATGATAATACGCTTGTAAAATGATTTCATCAAGAATGCTCTTATATAGTGTCAGAGTGTCAAACAGACATTAATTATTGACTATTCCCCCGGGCGGAAACGGGAATTTCTTTGATTGGCTTATCATTACCGATAAGATAGTATTTTTCGAACAAATTGGCAACGGCGCAGGCATGGTTGGGTATGATGATCACCGGACTGCCAACCTGAACCGGATGCGGATGGTGAAGCCGGACCACACCGTGTTCTTCGGATAACCTTACAATTTCACCGTCAACATTGATCAACGCGCCATATCCAGACAACAGCGATGCAGAATGCGCGCCGCGATCCAGATTAAGCGCCTTACTGCCGGCGTCGATGACGATTTGATTTTCAGACGGTTGCGAAATAACCGTTGACATCACAAACAACCCGCATATCTCAGGTCCGCAGACGCCAAGAGCCATCTGAATCCCGTCATAGAATACATAATTCCCCGGTCTTATTTCATTCACGGATGGATTCGCCGCCGACCAGCGTACCGTCGGTGTTGATCCGGTACTGACCGTCTTCATGTCCATACCATTTTGCCTGAGCAGCCGCTCTGCATTTTCCATAACGGCTCCTTCATGAATCCCGATTTTCATAATTTCTTCCGTCGAAGAAGCGGCATAGGCGTGACCCGCATGTGTAAAAATACCTTCCATCTCAAGCCAGTCAGTTTTTTTGATTTTTTTTGCCAGCGTGACAAGTGACTCATCCACCGCCATCCCGCAGCGGTGCAATCCGCTGTCGATTTCGATCCGAACTTCTAAAGGCTTGTCAGAGTTGTGAAAAGTATTTTCCAGCGCTGAGATCTGATCGGGATGATCCAACCCGACAATCAGCCGTATTTTATCATGGAGTTCTTTTAACCTGCTCATTTTTATTTGCTGCGTGATCTGATTGGCGATGAAAATGTCTTCGATTCCCGCGTCCGCCATAATTTCCGCTTCAGAAAGCTTTGCCACCGTAATTCCGTTGGCGCCTGACTCTATCTGACGCAATGCGATGTTTGTGGATTTATGCGTCTTTATATGCGGACGTAGTCTGCAGGAGTGACTGTCGGCGAGCTTCTGCATCGCGTGAATATTATCGATCAACCTGTTTTCGAGAATCAGCAGCGCGGGAGTCGGGATATGAGAATGCAGCGGGATTATGTGATAAGACGGAAAAATTTGCGCATTTAAAGTTGACATGATGGTCTGTTTTCTCAAATTTGTATTTTATACAGACTGTTAACTACAATACCTTCTTTTCGCGCTGTCAAAACTGTGAAAATTTCTTTTTAATCCTTGTCCAAAGCCCTTCGCCCAGAAAATAATTTGCCGTTGTGGCGATATTTTGGATGGATGCCAGGACATCTCCTTCACCGGCCCAGTGTTCGTAGATAATATCCGGATCATTATTATTAAGATAATCATTCAGAATATATGCCGCCACAGCCAAATCGTCCATGTAGCCGATCGGCCCGAGAATCGCTTCGGGTAGGAAATCGATAGGCATGATAAAATAAGCCACACCCGCCGCAAACTTCACTTTCTTGTCATTCGGCACACGACTATCCAGGCTCAGTTTTACCAGTAAGTGAAAGAAATCAGGAGCCAGCATCAACAACTCCGCATGCTTGAAATTCTTTCTTTTCAGATAGGCGTGAATCTGTTTTCTCATATTCTGATAAAAATCTCTTTGATCCCGATTCATTTCATCTTTAATGATTTCATCATTCATTTTCAGAATCCCCGTTCTTTTCTTAGCGCGTTATAGGCGTTGTTTATTTCGGCCATTTTTTCATTGGCTATTTTTATAAAATCTTCCGGAATGCCCTTTGCCATTAACTTATCAGGGTGATATTCCACAACCAATTTTCTGTATGATTTTTTTATTTCATCATCGGTTGCCTGAGGAGTCAGCCCAAGTATGCGGTAAGCTCCGTCATTATTCTTGACATAAATCGCCATTATTTGATCATATTCCATTTGCGAAATTCCAAGCACCGAAGCGACCTGCCGGATAAACTGCTCTTCCGCCGGGTGAAAATGTCCGTCGGCCATGGAGATCCTGAACAGCAGCTGGATCATCATTTGCGCGACATCCGGCTGATACCCGATCAGGCTTTTAAATTGTCTGGCAAAGCTTAAACCATCTTCCGGCGATTTTTTCGCCTCATTAAAAAGCCGCGCGACAATCTTCCGTTCCTCATCTTTTAATCCCAGATCCGCTCTGACAAAATGATCAAATGCTTTCACCTCATCATCGGTGACCACACCGTCGGCCTTTGCCATTTTTGCCGCCAGCGATGCAAGACTCACATAAAATACAAACTGACGATCATAGTCATTACCAACATCGGAATATCCTATTTGTTTTCCGCAATAAGGACAGCTCCAATTCCCGGGATGGTCGATAATTACTTTATTCCCGCAATGCGGGCACTGTACCTGTTGCTTCCTGCCGTTCCCCGAGTCGGCATCAAAGGAATGTCCGATCGCGCCTCCGATGATGGCCCCCAGCGGGCCTCCAACCATGAACCCCAAACCTGCCCCTATTGCTTTGCCCCAAAATCCCATTTAAATCTCCATTTTTTTATCTAATTTCCTAGATGGTCTCAGTCAGTGAAATTTAAATATCTATAAATTACCAAATAAGCCTAAATCATTGATTAACTGCTCATTGATGCCCCCGAACTGAGAATCGGTTTATTCTTAATTTAAAAAATACATGCTATAAATAAAACCCGAAATACGCGGTAATTCTCATACAAGGTCATTTAATCCTGAAAAAACAATCAATTTTCATTAAATTAAATCATCCTTTTATCATTAAGAGAATTAATCATGCAATTTCGTACAGAGATTAATCCGGATAAAAGTCCGGTTTTGATGGAACACGATCACAACATTTTATCAATGGGATCATGTTTTGCCACCAATATCGCCCAATATATGAAGAAATCCCGGTTTAAAATCCTTGAAAATCCATTTGGCGTTCTCTATAATCCCGCGTCGATCTATTCAGGGGTTAAACTTTTAATCGAAAATAAACGATTCAAACCGTCTGATCTGATATTTCATGACGATGAATGGCACAGCTTTTTTCATCACAGTGATTTTTCCCATCACAAAGCGGAAACATGTATCGAAAATATTAACCGGGAATTGAATTCCGCGGCCGATTTTTTAAAAACAGCAAACTGGCTTATTTTAACCTTTGGCACAGCCTATGTGTTCAGGCATACACAATCCGGATTAATTGTTTCCAATTGCCATAAAATTCCATCACAAGAATTCGATCACTTCCGCTTACGAGCGGATCAGGTTTATGACTATCTTCAAAAAACGCTTCAGATGCTCGCGCGGATTAATCCGATGATCAAAGTCATCATGACGGTCAGCCCGGTACGTCATCTTAAAGACGGTCCGGTTCAAAATCAACTAAGTAAATCCACCCTGCTTCTTGCCGTTGATAAAACTGTAAATGAGAATGAAAATTGTTTCTATTTTCCTTCCTTTGAAATTATGATGGATGATCTGAGGGATTACCGGTTTTATGACTCTGATCTTGTACATCCGAACCGCGCCGCGACTGACTATATCTGGGATAAATTTCGTGAAACATGGCTGACCCATAATGCCGGAACCGCCGTGGCAAAACTGGAAAAACTGGCATCGGCGCGCTCGCACAGGGTAAGAAATCCGGATTCGCCGGCGCACCAAAAATTTTTGGATAAGCAGATCCAATTTATCAGTGCATTAAAAAATGAATATCCGTATCTTGAATTAGATGAGGAACTTCAATATTTCAGAAATCAAAAAAATACCTGATACGGCTAATATGAACTTTTAATTTTAAAACGCATTTTATTTATTAAATCAATTTCCGAACGACGGGTAAAAGAATATATTTTACGGGGAAAAATCCATGCTACGATTGTTATTGTTTGCTTTAATCTTTTTAATCTTATCGGTTCACACCAATTTATATGCTCAGCAAACAGAAATTGAACGGTATATAGAAAAAACTGACAAACAAATTATTCCTGTATGGATATATTTCAAGGACAAAGGCCCCCATTCTGATACAAACCTAAGAAAACAGACCGAATATCTGACCGAACGCGCGGTCACCAGACGGCTTAAAGTCAGACCTGCCGGTCAACTATATGATTATGACGATATACCCGTCAACGAAACTTATATCAATATGCTTCTCCCATTTGCCGCAAAAGTTAGAATTCGATCGAAATGGCTGAACGCGGTAAGCATCGATATCAACAGAGATGATATCAGTGAATTAAACCGGTATGAATTTATTGACCGGGTCACGCCTGTATTGGGTTATCAGCGTAATGAACCGGAATCCGGTGAAGTTTATGAGGCGGATCGTTACCGTTTACCGAAAGGAACAGGAGAGATTGACTACGGCAGTTCGATCACTCAACTGGCGCAAATCCAGGTTCCTGTTTTGCATACCGATGGGTTGAATGGCGAGGGTGTTTTGATTTGTATGCTTGATGACGGATTCGCGAAATACGATCAGCATATTGTGTTTGATTCGCTAAAGGTCATGGGCACATGGGATTTTATCAACAATGACGAGACCGTTGATGATAACGACGGATCGGGTAAACATGGCACCAAGACGCTCTCTACCATCGCGGGCTATGCTCAGGGGGAGTTGATCGGGCCGGCATACAAAGCTACTTTTTTACTGGGTAAAACAGAAGACGATTTTGGCGAAACGCCTGTGGAAGAAGACTACTGGGTGGCCGGGCTGGAATGGGCCGAGAATCAGGGCGCCGATATCGTGAGCAGTTCTCTGGGTTATATCGACTGGTACACTCCCGATGATATGGACGGGGTAACAGCGGTGACTACCATCGCCGCCGACAAAGCGGTTAACCGCGGCCTGATTGTCGTCAATTCGGCAGGCAATGAAGGATTCAATGCTTCACAAAACACATTGATCGCTCCCGCTGACGGGAAGAATGTCATTGCTGTGGGGGGCGTGCTTGCTGATGGTACCCGCTGGGGAGGATCATCTGTCGGTCCCACCGCTGACGGCAGAATCAAACCCGATATGGCCGCCATGTCATCCGGTGTAAAAGTGGCATCGGATTTCACAACCACTTCATTTACAACCGCATCGGGGACTTCATTTTCCTGTCCGCTGGTCGCCGGCTCAATCGCGCTTCTGCTTCAGGCTTTTCCGGATCTGACACCTGCTCAGGTGGTCAACTCATTAAAAGCAACCGCCAGTCAGTCACATAATCCCGACAAATTATTGGGATGGGGAATTGTGAACATGACGGAGGCCTATAATTTCGCTTCATGGAATTACGCGGGTGGCGGAGAAAGTCCCGATCTATTTTTGCTTGGACAAAACTACCCTAATCCGTTCAACTATTTTACGGTTATCAGATTTTCAGTTGTGGGAGAAAGTCGCGTCACCATTGATTTATATGATATATTAGGAAGAAAAGTAAGAAAATTATATGACGCGGTCGTGAGTGGCCGGGGAAGTAAAACCATATATGGGAATGATCTTGCCTCGGGCATATATTTTTACAGGATAGTCGCAAAAGATCTGGTTTCGGGGAAGGAGAGCAGTCTGACACGAAAGATGATTTATGTGAAATAAAAGAAAGATGATGACTTGTCAATTAAACAATAATATAGCTATATGCAAATAACGGTGTGTCAGATCATAATAATCTGATTCTAATTTATTCACGGGGAAAAGGTTGATTTTTAAATTCCCCTTATTCTTTTTTCTTTTATCTTAATTCTTAACAATGTTTTGATCAATTTTTTTGTTTTTGCAGAAAGGCAGGTAATATTCGGAAAGTGTATTGAGCGTTTTTTTCAGATGTTCATCGCTGACTTCGGGCGGGCAAAAGAAAACGGCAAGAACCTGTGTTGTTTCATCTGTGATTGAGGTTCTGAGTGAATCGGCTGTCGGATTACCAAAGATCCCCGCCTCATCCCTCAGGATCATTTTCCCTTCGGCATGAATCACCGGCTTACTTATCCCCTGATAGCTTTCCCCCGCCTTGCCGACATCCACAACAATGTCACCGAGAATTTTGTCAACATCATACAATCCGAGCGGCAGATGATATTTCGCGGACACCAGATTGCCGTAATCCACAAAATTATTGATTCTGTAAAAACCCTTGCCCTGAAGAATACGTCGGACTAATGCTTCTGATGACGGCCTGTATTTTGTCGGTTCCCATCCTATCCGGCGGTACATCCGGCGCACATGACTGACGATATCATTTTCAGAAGGGCGGGTGTTTGCAAATTTAAGATGTGTTTGTTCCTCTAATTCTTCAAATATCTTATCAAATTTTTCATCATTATCACAAACTTTTACGTTTTCAGCGTGAATAATCCCAAATTTCAGCCCATCAATTTTGCTTATAATTCGCATATCATTTCACCCGACTTATTAAAAAACTTATTTTGTCCACTAATTTCACCAATTTTCACGGATTTAAAAAGCAAAGCCTATTCTTTTAATCTTTTTCTGTGTAATCCGTGCAATCCGTGGACAATTCTTCTGCTCTTGCGGCTTTAAAGACAGTCCACTGATTTCACTGATTTTCACGGATTAAAAAAACAAAACCTAATATATTAATCTTTTTCTGTGTAATCCGTGGACAATTCTTCTTTTCTTCCGGCGTTAAAGATCGTCCACTAATTACACTAATTTCCACGGATTTAAAATAACAAGGTCTTATAGTTTAATCTTTTTCTGTGTAATCCGTGCAATCCGTGGACAATTCTTCTTCTCTTCCGGCTTTAAAGATCGTCCACTAATTACACTAATTTTCACGGATTTAAAATAACAAGGTCTTATAGTTTAATCTTTTTCTGTGTAATCCGTGCAATCTGTGGACAATTCTTCTGCTCTTGCGGCTTTAAAGACAGTCCACTGATTTCACCGATTTTCACGGATTTAGAAAAAACAATTATTTTATTTTTCTCTTTTTTTGTGTAATCCGTGCAATCCGTGGACACTTCTTCTTCTCTTGCGGCTTTAAAGATAGTCCACTGATTTCACTGATTTTCACGGATTTAGAAAAAACAATTATTTTATTTTTCTCTTCTTAGTGTTAATTCGTGCAATCCGTGGACAATTCTTCTTCTCTTCCGGCTTTAAAGATCGTCCACTAATTTCACTAATTTTCACGGATTTAAAATAACAAGGTCTTATAGTTTAATCTTTTTCTGTGTAATCCGTGCAATCCGTGGACAATTCTTCTTCTCTTGCTGCTTTAAAGACAGTCCACTGATTTCACTGATTTTCACGGATTTAAAATAAATTTTATAATTCTTTTTCTGTGCAATCTGTGTAATCCGTGGACAATTCTTCTCTTGCGGCTTTAAAGATGGTCCACTGATTTCACTGATTTTCACGGATTTAAAAAACAAAACCTATTATTTTAATCTTCTTCTGTGTAATTCGTGCAATCCGTGGACAATTCTTCTTTTTTTGTGATAATTCGTGTAATTCGTGGGCTATTCCGGGGTTTTTACAGTGGTCTTAGCGGGTTTGGAAATCTGATCACCCCGGTTTGGAGAATATTCCGGTATAATCGACATTAGTTTATCATAGATGCCTTTTATATTGTAAGTCTGGGAATATTCGCTTAAAACGTCAATGTGTTGGCTCATGATATCCCAGTGATTGAAATGATTGCCCAGCGCCATCATAATTTTCGGATGATCCGTTTTCATCGGGACTTCTCCTGTGTTCCAGAGCTCTTCTTCCAGTTTTTCACCCGGTCTTGTTCCGATAATTTCAATCGCGATATCTTTGTCCGGTTCATATCCCGAAAGGCTGATCAATCTCCGCGCGATGTTTAACAGTTTCACCGGTTCACCCATATCCAAAACAAAGATTTCATTCCCCTGTCCCATACGCGCTGATTCCAAAATGAGTTTCACCGCTTCCGGAATGGTCATAAAAAACCGTTTCATATCCGGGTGCGTTATTGTTACCGGTCCGCCGTTTGAAATTTGTTTTTGAAACAATGGAATCACACTGCCGTAGCTGCCGAGCACATTCCCGAAACGGACGGTAATCAGTTTCATGTCCGTTTTTGATGAGTATGATTGCAGAATCAGTTCCGCCGTTCTTTTTGTCGCTCCCATGATGGAGCTTGGATTCACCGCTTTATCGGTTGAGATGAGCACAAATTTTTCCACACCAAATTTCTCTGAAAGGCTCATCATTTTATACGTGCCGATCACATTATTCCGGATGGCCTCTTCCGGATGCAGCTCCATTAACGGTACATGCTTATAAGCAGCCGCGTGAAACACCATATGGGGCCGGTGTTTTGTCAGAACGGAACTGATTTTATCCTCATCAAGAATATCCGCCACACATACCTGATAATCGGTTTGTTCATGCATCTGACGAAGTTCATGTTCAAGATAGAACAGGCTGTTTTCGGTTCTGTCGAGACAGATCAGTTTTTTGGGATTCAATTTCAATATTTGTCTTGAAAGCTCCGAACCAATCGATCCACCCGCCCCGGTGATTAAAACCACTTTATCCTTCGCATATTCACGGATTTTCTCCCAGTCAATCTGAACCGGTCTGCGGTCGAGCAGATCGTCGATTTTAACTTTTCTGATCTGGTTTAGTTCGACCTGACCGTTTACAATTTCCCGCGGCCCCGGGACGGTTTTGAACTCGATGCCGGTCGCTTCACAGAGCTGGACGATGCGTCTCATCTGTGTCGGTCTCGCCGATGGTGTGGCGATAATAATCTCATCTATTTTGTTTATCCGGGCGATTTCCGTTAATTTAGAGATACCGCCATAGACTTTAACGCCGTGTATTTTAGTATTTATTTTTTTCTTTGAATCATCCACGATCGCAACGGGATAATAGCCCAGTTCTGGATTGTTTTTCATTTGACGAATAATCATTTCCCCCGCGTCTCCCGCGCCGATAACCATTGTGCGTCGTTTATCAGGGAGCATATACATTCTCAGTTTGGTCAAAATTCTGGGCATAGCTCTTGTGACACTCAGTGAAAACATACCCAGCACCCAGTACATGAGCAGAACGGTTCTTGGCACGAACACGGAATCCAGGAAATAGAGTACAAAAACAAATCCCGCCCATCCGGCGGTAAACGCCCCAAACAGATTCATCAAATCCGCGAGACTCGAATAGCGCCATTTTCCGTGATTCACTCTAAGCGCGTAAATGACCACCGTCGGGATAAAAACCGCCAGCAGAAGGGAATTTTGAACGTTTAATATTTGTACCGGTGTAGGTCGGAAGTCAAATCGCAGCAGCGAAGCAAGCGCGTAGGCAAAAAACAGTGTCGCCGTATCGATTATAAACTTGAGAACCTTTTTTTGCGGCAGAGCATCATAAACACTGTTTTTGGATGAACCGGCATTATTATAGCCGTTTTTCATGGTGATAACCTCCGTAAATATATAGCAGAAGCTTTTAATCAAGCACAAAAATTATTCTAAATGATATCATACGTGGCCAAATCGAAAGACTTAATAATGGGATATGATTTTTCACTTTAATTGATTTTAGGTAGACTCACTACGCCGAAAAATCAAATTCAACAATTAGAGAAATCGTATGGGATTAAAGGGGATAATTAAATGATATAAACTGATAATCTTAATTTATTTTATAAAATTTTTTATACCAATCTACAAATTTTTTTACACCTTCTTCTAACGCGGTTGAAGGTCTGAACCCGGCATCATTAACCAAATCATCTATATCTGCGAAAGTTGCTTTTACATCTCCGGGCTGCATGGGCAGATAATTTATTATGGCTTTTTTACCGAGATATTTTTCCAGAAGCATAATTAAATAGGATAGCTTTTCCGGCTTGTTATTACCGATATTGTATATTTTATAACGGGAAAAACTTGAAGCCGGATCCGGAGCGTTTCCTGACCATCCGGGATTTGCCTCAGGAATTCTGAACAATATTTTTTCAATGCCATTCACTATATCATCTATATAGGTGAAATCTCTTTCCATGTCTCCGTGATTAAATACATCGATGGGTTGGTTTGATAATATTGCTTTCGTGAATAAAAACATAGCCATATCCGGTCTGCCCCATGGTCCGTAAACGGTAAAAAATCTGAGACCGGTAGTCGGAATATCATATAAATTACTATATGTGTGAGCCATTAATTCATTTGATTTTTTTGTAGCCGCGTACAGACTAAGTGGATGGTCCACTGTCTGGTGTGTGGAAAAAGGCATCCGGGTATTCGCGCCATAAACGGAGCTGGAAGATGCATATACCAGATGTTTCACATTATAATTCCGACATCCTTCCAATATATTCAGGAATCCGCTTAGATTACTATCCAGGTATGCATAGGGATTCTCAATGGAATATCTTACTCCGGCCTGTGCGGCTAGATTAACAACAACATCCGGTGATTTTGTCGTAAATATTTTATCTATCTCTGTTCTATCAGCAAGTTCAACTTTATCAAAAGTAAAATTATCATATTTCTTCAATATATTCAGCCTGGCATTTTTTAGACTGACATCATAGTAATTATTTAGATTATCAATACCCGAAATCTCATATCCAGCATCTAAAAGTTGCTTTGCAAGGTGAAATCCGATAAAACCTGCTGCTCCTGTAATCAATATCCGTTCAATATTTAATTTTTTCAACCCAGATGTTCCCATTAATTCTAATAATTAGCACCTGTTAAATTATATCCAAAAAAAAGTAATATTGATTATTTCTGAATATTAGTGACTATATAATCTTAGCGATGAATGTTTAACTAATGATAATATTTTTAACCGTATCAGCAATCATTATTAAATCATTCTTTTCCAGATTACTCCCAGATGGGAGGCATAAACCGCTTAGGAATAAAAGTTCAGAATTCCCATTTATATAAGCCGGAGCATTTTTAAATACCGGCTGAAGATGCATCGGTTTCCATAATGGCCGTGATTCTATATTTTTTTGGGCAAGCTCCAGGCGAACTTTTTCCCGGTCAACTTTTGAGAGCTTAGGATCAATCGTAAGCGCGGTTAGCCATCTGTTGGAAAGAGTTCCCTTATATTCCGGCTGAAAGTGTATTCCGGGTAAATCACTCAACACGGTTTTATAATGCTCAAATACTGATCTGCGCTGTTCAATCCGTTTCCGAAGAACGGACATCTGGCCGCGTCCGATGGCCGCCAGCACATTGCTCATCCGGTAATTATATCCAATATGCGTATGTTCATAATGCGGCGCGTCATCTCTGGCCTGGGTGGAGAGAAATCGCGCTTTTTGAATTATATCTTCGTCATTTGAGATCAGCATTCCACCGCCGGAAGTCGTAATAATTTTATTGCCGTTGAAGGAGAGTATGCCAAATTTTCCAAAACTACCTGCTTTTTTCGCTTTATACTCGCTTCCGAGGGCTTCCGCCGCGTCTTCAATCAGCGGTATTTCGTATCGATTGCAAATTTGTATAATCTCATCCAGTTTAGCGGGCTGTCCGTAAAGATGTACCAGGATGACTGCTTTTGGTTTTCTTCCCTTAAGAATTCGGTCCTTTATGGCTTCTTCCAGTAAATTGGGATCCATATTCCAGGTATCGGTCTCACTGTCCACAAAAACAGGTGTCGCGTGTTGATATATAATTGGATTCGCGCTGGCGGAGAAGGTGAAGGACTGACAAATGACTTCATCTCCCGAACCGACTCCAAGCATTACTAAAGCAAGATGAATAGCCGCCGTACCGGACATGAGCGCCGCCGCGTGTTTTACGCCAACAAAATTGGCGACTTCATTTTCGAAAGCGTCCACATGAGGGCCAAGCGGCGCGATCCAGTTTGTGTCAAATGCTTCCTGAATGTATTTAAGCTCTTCCCCGCTCATGTGCGGGGAAGAAAGCCAGATTTTTTTTAAGTTCATAAAATCCATTTGAAATAATAAAAGTTAAATAGAATGTATTTATTTCTAAATTTATAATTCATTTAAAAATGGTTTTAAAGATATAGTAAAAATCTTTATTTAGACCATAATTTTTAATGTAATCCTTGTTTAAGGCTATTTTGTTGGGAAAAATTATATTGCGACTATATTGTTCGGGGTTTTCTTGCATGGATAATATTTTTTCTTCATTGCGATATTTTAACGTGGCCGGACCAGTGATACCCGGTCTAACAGTAAGGATGATTTTATCATTTTCCGACAAATTTACATAATAAGATTCTACGTCTGGACGAGGACCTACAAAACTCATATCTCCAATTAGCACATTCAAAAGCTGTGGCAATTCATCAATTTTTGTTTTTCTAAATATTTTGCCCAATCGCGTAATTCTAGGATCATTCTCGGTAGTGACACAGCTACTTATTTGGGGGTTACTAATCATAGTTTTAATTTTTATAATCTTAAATTTCCGCCCATTCCTACCAATTCGTTCCTGTATAAAAAAACCACTCGATTTTGTGGTTATTGATGCCAGGACAAAAGCAATAAAGATTAGCCAGCTAAATAAGATTAGACCGATGAATGAAAACAAAACATCAAATATCCGTTTAATAATTTTATTTCTTTTTGACATAAAAAATACTTAATAATTATACTCTTGTAATGTGTTTTTTATTAAAGGCACAATTTTGTTAAGGATATCAGGATTTAAGCTACCGGTTCCCTTTCCAATACTAGATTTTGAAACTTGTTTTGAAATTAAATTTAAATTATTTGGTATTGGAACTTCCATAAAGTCACAAATCTCAGCTAATTCATTTTCAGGATTCAGGACAAAATTTTCATATTTTAATCGATGTATCCTAGTTTCGTTAATATGCTTAAAATCATTTTCTGCATTGATTACACATTTCTGCCATTGTAATGCCGCGATTTCATGAATAGAATATTGATTTGACAGATCATTCATTTCATTTAGCTTAGGACCCCAGAATGCTAATCGTTTGTCAGAATTCATGAGCTTATATAATCGATTCCAGATATATTTTGTCGAATAATATGGTATATCGGACGCAGGAATATATCTTGCCTTTCTTAGAACATATTTCAAATCTAAATCTGCTTTCCATCTTTTTATTGCTGATGCTGTCACATCTATACCATTCCGAATAATAAAAATATATTTTGCATTTGGCATCACTTCATTTACAAATCCGACTCTCAAAGAATTCGCACACGTTTTTTCAACTATATAATCTAAATCATATTGGATTGCCAACTTTCTGAATTGCCCATTTATAAATTCTTTGACTTTCAGGTTCGCCAAATCCGGAGGAAATTCATCCGACGGATATTTGACATTTCCATGACGCCAAATATAATTTATTTCATCACAAGGCCAGGTACCAACACCGGAGAGACTTGTTAGAACATCCCTTAATATGTTTGTTCCTGAACGCGGCGCACCTATTATTATAACTGGTTTGTATGTTTTATTCATATATTACTCTAAATTTCAATTCCTACTTCACGGTAAATATCAAGATATTTTTCGGTAATAATATTAATATCGAATTCAGATTTCATGAATTCATGTGCTGCATCGCCCATTTTAACTCTTTTATCATGATCATTTGCCAGCTCAGTTATTTTTTTTGCTAATTGAATAATATTCTTCGGATTCACTAAATATCCTGTTTTTCCATCAATAATGGCCTCTCGTGTTCCGGGGACATCACACCCAATGACAGGTAAATTACAGGCGGCTGCTTCAAGTACAACTCTTGGTACCCCTTCCCGATAATAGGAAGGGAATACAAAAAGGTCTACCTCATGATATAGATTTTCGGGTTTATCAATATACCCCAAGAACTTAACAATATTGCTCTCAGTGTATTTTTTTAATGCACTCTCAGAAACTGCATCAGGATGTTTTGAATCAAATTCACCTGCTAATAAAAATTCAACATTCGGCAACTGCTTCTTAACCAATCGAGCCGCTTCTAGGAATTCGCCCACACCTTTTTGCCATAACAATCTACTAATCATTAAAATTTTGATGTTTTTTCTATCATTTCTGTTTCGTATTGAAGAAAATCGATGAATATCCACTCCTGAACTCACAATTAGTCTCTCACTGTTATTTTGTACCCAGCCTGATTTATGAAAACAATCTAAATCATCAGCATTTTGGAAAACCACTCTATCATTTTTAGAAATTGCCAATTTATATCCTAATCCGGCAGGTATTTTCTTTTTTCCTTCAGTATTTATTGCGTTACCAATTCCAGTTATGGTATTGACAATTCTTGTTCCAAATTTTCTCCTTTTTCTACCCGCGAGTGTTCCTAAAATAACTGGCTTTGAATGAAAATGATGGATCAGGGTCGGATCATATTGTTTATATATTTTTTTTAATCTCAAATATAATTTTAAATCATTAATGATAGAAATATTTCCTCTCATTACATGAATTGGTTCTATAGAAATGCCTTCATTTTTTAGCATATCCGTATATCTATCTAAACCGGTGATTGCAATCACATTCCACCCATTTCTTAAAAAATGACGCATCAACATTAATCTGGAATTATATAATGCAAATCCCCTGTTAGCTACAAAGATAATTGTTCGTTTTTTCATAATTCAGTTAGTTGCCAAAATAATTTATTTTTAACTTCAAAATATGATTGTTCATCATGTCCATTATAATTAAGAGTATCTTTAATTTTTTTATGATCAGGGAAATTAAAATTTATTAGACCTGCTTTACTGAGAATTTACTATATTCCCGTGTTCAATTTTAAGATATTCGTCAAGTAATTTATTGTTGATTGAATTGAATATTTTTGTTCAACTAGGTAACGGCCATACAAACCCATTTCACGAGCCATATTTTTGTTTTCGATTAGAATCTTTAATGAGTTAAGCCATTCCTCCTCTGTCGAGGCAATGAAGCCATTTTTACCGTTTTCAACTAAACTTTGATTAATACCTATCGGTGATGCGATGACCGGAATACCACAGGCCATATACTGGATTAACTTATATCCGCATTTTCCTTGCTCCCATGGAGTATTGAACAACGGCATAATTCCTACATCAAATTTTTGAATCTCTTCCACTTCAGTTGATTCTGACCAAGGGATTACATTATAGTATTCTTCTTTAAAAACCATTCCGGATAAACCAATGACTGAAAATTTAAAAACATAATTTTTATACAGATCAGTTAACACTGAATTAATAATATCAAGGTATCTTGCTGTGATAGGTGTACCAATCCAGCCGATTGTAAACACTTTTGATTTACCTTTATTTTTTGTAATTTTATATTTTTTTATATCCACTACTGTTGGAACAATATTTATGTTTTTGGCCCCTGCGATTTTTGCCCTCTCTAAGAGATATTGATTACCAACAACGACTGCAGATGCGAGCTTCATAACATGATCAATTTTTTTTCCCAGCATTTTTCGAACCAATAAATTTTTGTGTAAATCATAGTTATGAAAAACGGCATCATCAAAATCTACTATATAATGTACTCCCATCATCTTTAGAAACCATTCACCAATTGCAGGGAAATAAGGTAATAGTTCTTTATCAAACCAAACCAAATCATAATTTTTACTTTTATAAATTTGTTTTATTCGTTTCAGATAATATATAAGAATCTTAAATTTTGAAGCTTTCTGGTTGCTATAGAGTCGTTTAAGGTAATCGTCATCAAAGAATGAAGAGATATCAAATTGTATTTTCTCCACTTCTAAAAAAGGAATATACTGGTATATTCTTAATCTGCTGCTTGCACCCAATTTACTGTATCTCGTTAACACTAATACTCTCAAAATCAAGGCTGCCTGATTTTTAATATAATGTTTTTAATATCTTTCCAAACTAAAAAATACCCCCCAATAGTTTCTTGAACCTGGCTGTATGATCTTTGTACAATTGAAAACATAATCCTGGTGAATGGCTCAATAAATAGAGTAACAATCAATAAAATAGAAGCTGAAATAAAATTGAAATGTTTATATCCGTATAAAATTCTGCTTCTAAGGCTATAAAAAAGTCTCCGCGCTTTTATCTGTTCTGATGTACCGCCACCATAATGATATGCCTGAACTTCTGAGTAATAAATACTTCTCCATCCCATATTTTTAGCTCTGACTGATAGATCAACCTCCTCAAAATATACAAAGAATCTCTCATCGAACCCTTTCAAATCTTCAAATAAAGGGCGTCTTATCATAAAAAAGGCACCCATCACTTGATCAACATCTCTGGTTTGCGTATGATCCCAGTCTGTCATAAAATGGCTTTTGAAATTTATTGGAAAAATTAAATTTAGACCCAGTATTTTTGTGATAAAGATTGAAAGTTTTGGAAATCTTGCACATGTGCGTGTTATTTCTCCTTTATCATTAACTAACTGTATGCCACATATTCCAACTTTTGAGTTAATCGAATCTTGCATAAATGCAATTGTTTTATCTAATGAGTTCTCAAAAAGGATTGTATCCGGATTTAAGAACAACAAAAGATCCGCATTACTTTCTCGTGCACCCTGATTACAAGCAGTTGCGAATCCAAAATTCTCTTTGTTCTGCTTTATTGTGATGGGTAACTTCGATTCCAGAATTCCTTCCAGAGAATCATCCCTGGACGCATTATCCACTATAAAGACATGATTTAACTGGAACCCATCTTTTTTCGTTTTAGCGACAGATTCCAGACAACTCTTTAATTGTCTACCGGAATTCCAATTTACTATTATTATATCCAATTTGTTCATAACATTTTTAACTGGTAAAAGAATGATAGAAAACTCCCCTTTTATACCTGCCCCGACTCACTCGAATTTACAAGGAAGTCGAATTGTATTTGATTTGAAATTTGGATCGCTTAAACCGGCTATTGCAAAATCAAACTTAATTATATACCTAATGGATTAACTTTAAGAATAATTATATTCTACTCATATCTTTACTTTTGCATTTTACACAATTATTTGATATTGCTTCACCTGATTACAAATATCTTATAATATTATTAAAGCTCTTGAAGAAATCCCAACACTTCCTAACGCTTTTATAAACGAATTTAGTTGATTTCAATGTAAATTAAACAACGATTTTTGAGAATTCTTTAATGTCATGACTAAAAAAGAAAAAAATATTATAAAATTGTCTCTTGAGAATAAATCAATGTTCAATGACATTAGTAATGATACAATTAAAAGTAAATTTAAAGAGTACCTCTCTTTCCGGTTTAAGGGGAATCGAATATCATTAATTAGATGAAACAATCTCCTTATGAATATTACTAAAATAATTATCCCGAATATCCCAAATGGCAAAAGGAAGGAAATTAATGATATATCGGACGTGTAGATATCTACTAAATTTGCATTAATTGAAAAGCACTGTCCCAAACCTTGTCCAAATGGGAAGTAATTACTAATGCTCGCAACATATTGTTCATAATTGTTCACTCTACCCAGAAGTACAGCATTTTCATATACCTTCTCCAATCCGTGACCATCCCCAAACAGTCTCAATTCAATTAAATGGTACAATCGCTTATCGATATTTGCTACCAGCATTATTGATATAAGTATTCCAAGACTCCAGCGAAAATATTCCCATGACTTTATGAGCATCGCTCTCGATGTGTCTGAATTATATATTGTAAATAAAACGAAAATTACAACCCCTATCATTAGTGTTCTGTTTAAAGTACTGAATGCTGCAAGCAAATTGAGAACAACCGCTGAATTGATTACAAAAGGCTTGATTGACAGATTTTCAACACCTCCAAATTTTATATAGATCACGAAGAACAACAATAGCACGTTTTTCCAATATAACC
Source organism: Calditrichaceae bacterium (assembly GCA_050173015.1). Lineage (GTDB taxonomy): Bacteria > Calditrichota > Calditrichia > Calditrichales > JBFXGD01 > JBFXGD01. The sequence goes on along the minus strand of JBFXLE010000001.1, from coordinate 214,932 downwards.
TTCCATGAATAGTATAGATTTCTATCAACTCTTCAGAGGCAGAAAAGCTTTTCACAAAAATTTCCGGGTAAATATAATGTATAATCAAGGATGTCGCGCTACTGATAATACTTGCATACAATATTACTCTCAAATATCGTATACGCTCAATTTCAGTACCAACTATCAGTATGAGGCCAGCTAAAAAGAATGGAAGATAAAATCGAAGTTGTATTAAAGATTTGTGATATGTTATATCTCGGAAATAATTTGAACCGATAACATAAACTATTACCAGACCTATAAATAAAAAAAAACTATAAAATTTATAGAGTCTTCCTTTTATTAAGAGTCTGATCAACAATAAAAATATCAAACTTAAATATAGTAGCTCAAATGAATTTAGAATAATTCCACCAAGTGAGAGCTTAAATATCTGCCCGAATGGTATGGCTCCCAATAGAAACAAAATATTAATGATTAAATCATCAATATTGGGAAGTCTTGTTGTATATTTTTTATTAACTGGATTAAGATTCATTCTATAAACTAATATTTAAATAATTGAATATGTTTTATTATTCATTACCGAAGGTCTATAAACAAGATTTTCTATTAAACTCCTAAATAAGTATAAACGGTGGATAGTTTATCTTACGTGCTTGATATTTCTGATAAAGCTCTTAAATATTTCTGCCCCAAATATCCTTCCGTGAATTCTTGAGGAACAATAAAATTATAACATCCATTTTTACATGAGTAAAAATACTTTATGAGCTCATTTTTAAGCGAATCATCTTTTGAAAAATTCGAATCTATGACAGATATTTGAGGCAATGGTTTGCAAATATTCCATACAGAACTGTTTTGCGGAGTTACCGCCAAAATTGGTTTTTTGGCCATCAAATATTCAAATAATTTACTTGGTATCGCTGCTTCAGAGACTGAAAGAAGCAATAAGCCGTCTGCTTTTTTTAATAACAACATCATTTTTTCTCTCGGCACAGAATCCCAGATCTCGATAGACCACCCGCTTTTCTTGAAATTTTCTGAAAATGCCCCAATCGTTTTCTTATCACTTTCATTTAAATAACCCATTAATATCAAGGTCCCAGATAGGTTGTTTTCTGTCTTAATTCCTTCCAATAAAGGTATCAATAATAATTCAGGTTTTTGCGTCCCCCGCGACTCAGTAAATTTGCCAGCGTGCAAAAGAGTGATATGCTTTTCCCTTTTATCTGATATCTTTTTGGATGTTTTAGAATCGAATAGATGTAGATATGCTTCAGGATAAGCATTCGTAAGTGTAATAACTTTTTTATGTGTGCATTTTACTCGTGTTAATAAACTATCACGCCAATTATCCGATGAGACAAAAATTATCTTAGCCTGCTTCAATAATTTCTTCTCCATCTTTGTTTCCAGCCAATTTCTTATTCCTGATTTTTTCAAAATTGGCTTTAAGGGTTCGTCTATCCACCCATCACGCATATCCATAATAAAAGATGCCTTAATTTTTTTTGCTAGTTTTGCTGCTGCTAAATGTACTGATTCGGGAGGACTTGAAGATAGAACAAATGATGCATCTGCAATATATTTAAGGACTAGTTTGGATTTCATAACCCTTCTGGACCAGACTATGGTTGGATCAGGTGTAAAAAGCCAATAGACAATTTTCCTCCTAAGCGCGTTTGGTTTACGTTTTTTGACATTTAGTGATACTTTTTGATCTTTCGAATTAATATTTAATCCCAAAGGATCTTTTATAGTAATTTCAATTGTGTCCTTATGTCTTAGCAAGTTATCACTGCTACCTGCGCTTACTAAAACAATTTCATAATCTTTCAATTTTAGCCACTTTATAAATCTTTTTATTCTATATACTCCAACATGGCTATCATTATTAAAATAAGGGGCGATAATTACAACTTTTTTCAAATTCTTCATTTTTTAGCTTTTTATCTCATTTATATATTAAGAATTTAGCATTTTAATTATTAGGATTGATCTATATCGCACATGTTTAACAAATTAAGTATCTAAACTAAGCGCATTTTTATTTTTCTTATTAAATATCGGAACTCTTCTAATTCTCTGAACAGGTTGATGCATAAAATCACTCCCATCAAGATCAAAGTAGTGAATTTCCATATAATGCTATTAATAAATATTGCCTGGCTAAGAAGAACAAACAGAGCAGCAATAATTAAATATGAAAAATTGACTTTGATAAATGCAAACAAATTTAAATTAATCAATCTTTTATAGAATATAAACCAGCTTGGTATCACTAATAGTATTTGAACAATCGCCATCAAAATGATGACTACTTCTACTGAATACATTACGCCAATTATTATCGAAGCCGGCATTAGCAATGATACCATAATATTCCAATAAAATTCATAGTCGGTTCGCCCTTTAGTAATCACAAGCAAACCTACAAGATTACCCATCGATCTTAAAAATATAAGGATCGCGAACCACTGAACTAATTTGGTAATTTTCAAAAACTCTTCCCCATAAAAGAGCAATACAAGATAATTCGCCATGATAGCTGCAAATCCATATACAAATGCGTTAATTGAACCAAGACCATTAAATAATTTTAAGAAAAATCTTCTAAGCAATTTATTATCATTTTGAAATCGAGGTAATACTGAAATTCCAACTTTCGTAACTATGGGATTTATAATTTGCAGAGGTCTTCTAACCAATTGCTTTGCTAAACTATATCCACCCAAGACATCCGCTCCAAAAAACTTTCCGATAATTAACACGTCAAGATCCCGATTCATATAATTGATAAATTGACCACCAACCTGGTAAATACCAATTTTTAAGAAACGTTTCGTTTCTCTAAAGTTAAAATGGAACACTATCCTTTTTTTAGATACTCCTTTTATGAAGTAAGTCATATTTGATAATGCATATTGGATGAGCGCACTATATACCAATGCATAAACACCAAAATTAAAATACGCGAGAACAACTCCACTAATCAATCCCGCAAATGCACTTGGAATATCTATGCTTGAAATAAATTTAAAATTTAGATTTTTTTGCTCTACTGTTTTGAATTGTCCTCCAAGAGCAGAGATTATTATGCTTATAGACATTAAAGGTATTAACACAGCGAGCTCAGTCTCTTTGTAAAAACTTGCAAATATAGGGCTTACCAGAACGATCAAGCAAAACAAAATTAAACTAAAAATTATATTTAAAAAAAATAAACTCGAATATTCAGATTTTGAAATATCTTGTTTATGCAGAATGGCAGAAGTTAAGCCCATATCCATAAATAAATTTAAAAAACCTAAGACAAAAGTAATTAGGGCCATGAGCCCAAAATCAGATGGTTCTAAAAAACGCGCCAAAACTGATATTTTTAACAATCCCGCAATGGCAAGGACGATAGTTGATATCGTAGTCCATTTTACGCCATTTATCGTTTTATCTTTTAGGTTATCATTATTCATCTAATAATACTTGTATAAGCACTTTCAATCCATTATCTATATTATCACCAGAAAACATATTATTCAATTGTGTTCTATTCTCCTTAATTTGATTATCATCTAAAGGTGCGAGTTTATATATCGAAAATTCACTTTCAAGATCAAAAACATGCATATTCTTTCTTTTGAAAAAATAATATGCAGGATTTTTTTTTGATAAATAGATTCTGGAGCCAAACCACAGCATTGCAATTATGTTTCCCATCGCCTGTTGTCTATAGTGAAAAAATATGCCAATAGAACAAGACAAAAGCACATTCATGTAGGAATCTCTATCCATAAAAGTTAACATTGGTTTAAAAATATCTCTGAAAAATGATTTACCGGTTCCTATTATTTCATCTTTATATTTATCATTCTCGCCATAACTCAATGGCACATAAATGTCGATATTTGCTAACTCACTTTTCGACAAAGTATTTTTTAGCATAAGAAGTACATCCAGATGATTAGATTCAGGAGAATTTGAATTCCCAATAAGTATATTTTTTGCATTGGAATCTAATTTTTCCCCTCGATTTCCGGCTAGGTATTGGTCAATGGTACTAAAGGGAGTATCTATAAATGTTAAATTATTTTTATAATATCGGCCAAAATAATCATAATCTTCTTTTAGATAAGAAATAAAAAATTGCATTTTCACCAATGCTTTAAACCTGAATTCCAACGGATCAACTTTATTCACCAAAATTTGATAGTAAAATTTTCTGGCAATTCTATTCTTTCTCAGCACTCGCCTAAGTCTCAATAATTTAGTATTTTTCATTAAAAACTGATCCGTAATTGGAGCGTATATCTCAGGCCTTATTTTCGGTAAGCCATAAAGATCAAATCCCCATACATACCAACCAATACGTAATTCTTTTTCTATTTTTAATATAGTTTCTATAAATTCTACAAATAATCCATGCACCAGGATTGATCTTACTTTATTCTTGGCTATTACATTATTAATATTATTATCAATCGGATCAAAACATTGAACTTTCTCTGTGTGTTTAATATGTCTAAACAAATGTCCATCCACATCTCTACAGAAAACTAGAAAAATATTTTGATCATAAACACGACTAAAATTTTCAATTATTTGATCAACAACTTTTTCATCTTTAACAAAATGTAAAATCATTATATAATCTTTTTCAGTATTTTAATTATCTGTTGTTGTTCTTCACTCGTAAGTTCAAAAAACAATGGGAGTCTTATTAAATTTTCAGAATAAAGATCCGAATAATATAATTCTTGTAATTCTGAATACAGCTTTTTGATGAACGCACTTTTGTGAAGACTTAAATAATGAAAAACTGCATGAATATTATTATTTCTTAAATAATTAATTATGTACTCTCTTTGTTTTTGGCTATTGCATACCAGATAAAAAATATGACCATTGTTGGTTGCATATTCTGGGATAAAAGGTAAACCAATTTCTTGTTTATTTGCCCACCCTTTTAGATCATCATAATATTTTTCCCATATTTTTTTACGCCTGCTTTGTATTTCCTCCAAATTTTCCAATTGAGCCCACAAATAAGCTGCAATAATTTCTGATGGGAGAAACGACGATCCTAAATCAATCCATCCGTATTTATTTATTTCTCCCCGAAAGAACTCAGCACGATTAGTTCCTTTTTCCCATATTATTTCAGCACGGTGAATAAATCGGTCATCATTAATTACTAACAGGCCTCCTTCCCCAGCATTAATGTTCTTTGTCTCATGGAATGAAAACGTACTCATGTGCCCAATGCTACCTAGCGGTCTACCCTTATAAAAGGAATCTATTGCTTGTGCTGCATCCTCAATGACCAATAAATTATATTTATTAGCAATTGCCATTATTTTATCCATATCACAGGCAACACCAGCATAATGTACCGGGACAATTACTTTAGTTTTAGGCGTAATAAGTTCTTCTATTTTGTCTTCATCAATCCCCGGGTGATCTTTCCGGCTATCTGCAAAAATGATCTTTGCACCTTGCCTTACAAATGCCAAAGCGGTTGATACAAATGTGTAAGAGGGTATAATGACCTCGTCTCCAGGTTGTATATCTGTCAGCATGGCACTCATTTCCAAAGCATCAGTACAGGATGTAGTTAGCAAGGCTTTTTTGAAACCATATTTAGTTTCAAAAAACTCATTGCATTTTTTAGTAAATATACCATTACCGGATATTTTCCCAGAGTAAACTGCTTGATATATATAATGCATCTCTTTACCGGTGAGGTATGGCTTATTGTACGGTATAAAAGTGGTCATCGTTTCACCAAATAATTATATGACAGAAGGCAGAGGTTACTACTGCTATCAAGAATTTTCGCCAAAACCTGAATTACTCCATTTTGGTCAATTTTTGTAGTAGAAATAATTATTGAATACTCAACGCCAAGATACATTGGTTTTATAAATAAATTTTTATTGGACATGAACAGGGTCCCTTGCCCAGGGTAGTCTGTTCCAAAAATTTTTGATAATTTTGCCTGAATAATCATCCCATGCACTATACGATCTTCAAATCCTAAACTTCTAGCATATTCAGCATCAAAATGGACGCTGTTATAATCACCAGAGTATTCAGCAAATTCGTTCAGTTCTTTTTTAGTAATTTCTATTTTAAATACTTTTTTTTCATTCACTGAATATTCCAGCATTGAATTAATATGATAAGTTTCAAATGAGTGAGTCAGAAAAAAATTTTCGCGAACCCAAACTTTCTGGACAGCATAATTTTGAATTTGAGTAGATACAAGCATTTTCTTGTATCCAAGTTTTTTAAAATAATCTTGTGTAAATCTCATGATATCAGAATAAATTCCCTTTCCTTCGAAACCAGGCATAACTCCATAAAGAACACCCTCGCATTCCATGATTAGAGGGTCAAACGAACAAGTTGCAAAACCTGCAATCCTATCTTCAGATTTAACATACCAGGCGATTCGATTATTATCATTGGCAACATAATTTTTTGCCCATTCTACATACCCATCATTAATGTCGGTTGGATTTAAGAATGGATTTGAGAAATAATGATTTTGATAATCTTTAAAAATTACAGGAATAATCTCATCAAAAAATCTCTGATTGTCTTGCGTTACAACTTCAAAATCCAATTGATTTTGTGGTTTCTGTATATCCGATTTAGTCAAATCTTTTGAATAATACACCAGACTATCTGCATGGATAGAATCAAATCCCAGTTTCTCTAATTTCTCCTGGTAAACTTTATTTTTACTCGGTAAACGCAATATTAACAAATCAACAGTATTCTCTATTATATACTTTTTCAACTCACTCGGTCTAAAATTTTCAAATGATCCTCGGTGGACATTGATTTTAAATCGTTCACTTTCGATTTTAGAATGCGTAATTTTCATATTTCCTCAAACTTTATTCAATGTATGGTTCAGCATTTCTAATTGACTTTTTAGAGATTTGAAATATTTTTTTATGGTGATAATTTATTAAGTATCTTATTCTAAAATTGATATTAATTAATATTTTTAAATTGTTGTTTATAATTAAACTTTTGACTAACTCTCAAACAGCATTGTTTTTTAATATTAAATTTACTTATCAGTACGATCATCAAATTCGGAAAAAATAACATAAGAAATATAGAAAACATACATAGATAATTTTATGGTATAAAAAGAGAGGCTAATTCCTTATACATAAATTTTCCAGAATTTATTATAATTAGAATCCCATAACCTTAATCCAAAAACATAAAAAATAGAACTTATTGCCCCAAGAACAAACATCATAAGCACAAGCAATTTTCTTTTAGGTTTTATTCGGTACACCGGTACTTCAGCCTTTTCCAAAATATCCACCGTTTCCATCTCTTTAAACTCTTCAATCTTTGCGATTTCCAACTGTTTTGTTAGTTCGATGTAGAGATTTCTCTGGACTTCCAATTCAGTTTGAAGCCTTTCATGCAGAAGCTGTTTATCCGGTGACCCCAAATCACGGTTTTCTTCCCGGAATCTTCTTAGATTATTCTCCGCCTCTGTAAATTTGGATTTATTTTCATAAAGGCTTTTCTCAATAAATTGACGCTGTTCGGAGGCTTTATTCTTTCTAAATTTCCGGTTATAGAGATCTAATTGCTCCGCCATAAAGTTAGCGAGACTCGCGGCTAACACCGGATCATCCGGAGCAGAAACTTTCATCGTCAGCAAATTCGTCATTTTATCAACGCTTATATCGATATAGTTATCCCGCAAGGTTCTCTTTGAATTTTCAAAAAGAACATGTTGCCAATCTTTTTCACTCGAATCTAGTTCGGTTTCCCAAAAGTCAAACAATGTGACCGGCTTTTCGTATGTGGCCGTTTGGAATTTATGCTCCAATACGCGATCCAGTACAAAATTTGATTTTATGATTTCAGGATATAACTGTTCATTACCGCCAGATGAAGGCAGACTGATTCCCGCCATCGCCGCCAAACCGGCATATTGACTCAACATACTGTTTCCGGATTTGCTGCCGGGCATAATTTTTACCGTGGCTTCATACCAGGGTGTGGCCAAAAAGGCGTATAATATTCCGATAATCGTAAACGCGGAAGTGATATATATGATTTTTTTGCGGCCTTGCCAGAGCACCGCGATCAGCTCCATTAAATCGATCTCGTCACCCGAACCCGCTGCCGCGGCCTCCTTAACTTCAATGTCCTTTTTTTCGGAATCTTTGTCAATCATTTGATAATCCTGTAATCAAAATACTGTTTTATGCATTCGGTATATTAAGAAAGTTTTACCCTGTTGTGTGCAATACGAAACAGGTAATCCCGGAACGCTACTTTACCTCATTAATAATCAGAATCGTCGTGGCCACGCTGCTCAGAATGGCCGCGGCGTCGCGAATGGCGCCGGACCAGTCCGTTCGCGGTTTTTCCGCGAAGGTCGGCACATAAATGGTACTCCCGGCGGTGATATCCTTTGGCCAGTATTTCCAGAACAGGAACCGTTTTTGTTTAAACACACGGCCATTTGCCAGGCGTACGGATACATTCTTCTCATTGGCCAGCTCTGAAAAACCACCGGCGGAATTGATATAATACCCCGCTCCCTTACCCTTTTCAAACAAAACACTGCTCGGAAAATTGACGCCCCCGGCAACTTTGACGGTATGCAGTTGCTCCGGTATGGTGATTACATCGCCGTCAATCAGATAAATATTATCTTCATCCTTTGGATTTTTAAAAATCCTTTCAAAATCAAGCCCTATTTTACCGGCGTTATCCTGATTCCTTACGAGGGTGGCGCCCTTCAAATAGGAGGTCGGCTTTAAACCGCCTGCTCTTTTAACAATATCGGTGATGCGCTCATTCTTGCTGCGCAGCGTATAAGTTCCGGGCAGATTGACTTCACCTTTGACCATCACATTGCGCTGCAATTCCCAATCGCTGTTCGCGCGCACAAACACATTGTCATACGCCTGCAAATAAAACGCCTGATCGTCTGTCAATTTTTCCTTGACATAATTGGTATCAACCGCCACATACAGAATGGTCGCCAAACTGTCACTCATTGAATTCTGCGGGTCAACCCTGGAAATCTCCGTCTCCATTATTTTGGCGTCCTTTCTGAAGCCGCCTGCATCAAAAACCAGATCTCTCAAAGTCATACTTTTCTTTAACAAATATTTCCCCGGGCTATTTACAGCGCCGTATATCGAAACCGAATCGGGTGGAAAAAGATCTGATTTTGATTTGATACTGATGTGATCCTGAGCCGCCAGGTCAAAGTCGTTCTGCGCTTTTTCCAGAATCATCTTTAAATTTATGGAAAATACCTGCTTCTTTCTGTCCGGCAAGGTTCGTGTGATATGAATTCGCTCCAGAAACGCGTCCCCGCGTACACTATCTACCTTCGCAAACAATTCGCCTACGGTCATTCCCGGCATATATTCAAATTTCTTCGGACCGTAGATAGGACCATCGATCGTAACAAAATTTTCAATATCTCGATTTAATTTATTAACTAGAACTCGATCACCGTTTTCAAGAGTAAAATTTCTGTTGTCTGAAATTAAATGTTTATAGTTCACGTCTATTAATTTTCGATCCTTATTTGCCGAGTACCGTTCAATCTGTATCTGTTCCATGTACGCGTTATCTTTAAAACCTCCTGCAAATTTGATAAGCTCTAATAAGCCCTCGTCATCTTTCAATTCAAAAATGGCTTTTTTATTTGCAGCGCCGGCGAGATAAACATGCTTAACCGCGGTAGGGACGACAATGACATCATTTTGCTGCAGCCGGATGCTTGAGAATTGTTTTCCATGATTGAGAAAATCATATATATCCAGTATTTCAACCTCCTCATCATTTCGAACTAACGAGATTCTCCTGAGTGAACCGGTTTCTTTTATGCCCGCCGCATAGAAAAACATATTAAAAGCTGAAGTTAGAGCCGGCACCGTAAACACTCCCGGCTTATTAACATCGCCGACAACAAACAATCGAATTGATCTAAGTTTACCAAGCGAAACATCGAGATACGCTTTATTTTTCAGGAGAGAAGAATAGGAGCGGCCCATTACCTGAACCAGCTTCTTCTTCAAATCACCGAGAGTAAAACCGCTTGCCTTTACAAGACCCACATCCGGTATAAAAATCTGACCATTCCTGTCCACCGTCAGATCATGCCTTAACTCAACTTCACCCCATAATGAGATAATGATTTGATCACCGGCGCCGATGGGATAATCCGCATCCACCGGTCCGTAAACCTCCGGATTGAAATTTAAATTCGCGTTTTTGAACAGATCAAACCCAAACACAGGTAGCTCAGAGAATGGATTTTCCGCGACTTCAGTTTTATCTTTTTCAACCTTACCGCTGTCGCCCTCCGCCTGATCAGGTTTGGGGATCACGGAAACCGAATCCTGAAACACCTCAAGCGAACGTACCGTCGTGGATTCAGGAATAGTTTTAGTTGGTATGTCCCCCGCTTTCTCCAATTGTCTCTTTAGATTTTCTATCTGCCTAAGATCGTCTAGTGTTTGAGCCTGTAAAGTCGCCGTAAATATGAATGCAGTAAACAGAATACATAGGCTATACTTCATCACAAAACCTTTAATTTTTTTAGATGTTAAATAATTTTTACAAAATCTATAAAGAGGGCCGGGCACAGCTCCGCCACGTCACTTACATCTCAAAAAAAAACGGCGCGCGTCATTTTGGATGCAGAATGCCAATGCATTTCCCCTCCCCAGAACTTGTGATTAAAAATGAATCTGAAATCTAAACAATGGATCACCATCGTTAAAGACTTAAAAAATAAGCTTTTAAACCTGCGTATGAGAATAAGCACCTGTAAATATTCTCATTATGCTAAATAATTATGAGACTATGAGTTATCGGCGCTTTGAAAAAAAAGTTGAGTTAAATAGAATATAAAAATTGGATTAAACTTCATTGCCGCCTTTAATCCTCTACAACTAAGTTAGTGCTCACTTAACAAAGAGATGGATATTAACCAATTTTAAAATATATTTCAATGTTTTTTATGGTAATTTCAGAAAAAATTGATTATGACATTCAAAAAGGAATATAATGTGGCTTAAATGATTATTAAATCGTTTATAATTTTAACAGACACTGGATAAAAAAGAGTTTTAATTTTTTTTAGAAGAAATAAATTCGTCACCGCGGCGCCGCTTACGGCAATAAATTCAGCCGGCGGTGAGTTGTATTTAATTTTTTTGTACTGCTGATAAGCGGAATAGGCAATATACCCGGTCGCCGTATACATGATATCAGGTTCGGCGATTCTCCGGCGGAAAGCGGTTTTTAAAATCCTGATGACGGGTTCAGATTCGTTAGCGCCGTTCTCATAACAAGCTTGCAGAACCTTCCAGACTGTTTTCGACAGTTTTCCCAGTCCGGCGATTTTTCCACTGTCACCATCCGGACGATGATAAAGCCGGAACATGAGTTCATCGATGACATCCATACCCGGATCCGATTTCGCGAGAAGTTCCTGCTTTGTGTCACCGGTTCCGGACATGTTGATTATTTCAATTTGCCGACTAAAATTTATGATAATCAGATAAAACTCCGTCTCAAATATTCCCGCCGATTTTTTGCGTCATTCAAGCAGATCCTTAACTGCCTCTTCAAATTGCTCATAGTGCCAGCTACCCGTAATCTGCATGACGATTGAACCGTCCCGGTCAATGATAAAAGACTGTGGGATAGAACTGAAGCTACCATAATCCGAAACCGTCTGATTGTTCCCAAGCAAAATGGGATAGGTCACTCCGGTACTCTGCACCTTTTTAGGAATATCCTTCTCCTTGGATGCTACCGCGATACCCAGAATCTGAAAATCTTTGGCTTTATAATTCTGATATAATTTTTCAAGATCGGGCATCTCTTTAAGACAAGGACCGCACCAGGTCGCCCAGAAATTTATAAGTATAACCTTCCCTTTGTAATCACTTAGTGAAAATTCTTTCCCTGAAAGATCCTTCAGTGTAAAATCCGCCGCCTTATCTTCTGACGCGAAAACGTTTAAAATAAAAATTGATTGAATAACCATTAAATATATCAATTTCCGCATTGTATCTGACTCCTGTTTGATATTTCGACACACTTACTACCTTTTAACTACCGAAGTTTAACATATAATTCGTTAAATGTACTAAATTTAGGCTTTTTACGAAACTCTTTCGTGATTCATTGGCTGGAAGATGAACGGAGAAGCAAAAGAAGTAGGAAGTAGGAAGTAAGAAAAAAGATAAAAGAAAAAAGAGAAAAGAGAAAAGAGTTTCAGATTCAACTATTGTGGTGCCGGATTCTTTGGGGCGAATTTTCTGTTCGAGTAGATGAATGAGAAAAATAGAAATAATGATCACGAGTTAAAATTCGCCAGGGCTTTTTGCTACTTTTTGGCCATTCAAAAAGTAGGGAGGAAGAAAAGTTGGAAGTAAGAAGTAGGAAGTAAGAATTAAAGAGCGTTAAGTGAAAAGAGTTATGAGTTATGAGTAGGGGCACGAGGCTCGTGCCCTAAGTTAGAAGTAGGAAGCAGGAAGTAAGAAGGAGAAGAAAAAAGCAATCACTATTCATAATAAGACCTAATTTTATCTTCAACGGTTTTTGAAAAAGCTAGTAATTTTTCATCATTTTTATACGCATAAACTCTGTCTTTTCTTAACATCCCCTTGATATTTTCTAAATGATTAACCTGATATTCCTGATCGATAAAATTAAGTAGTCGCGGCAGATGTCTTTCTGGTTCGAGTAAAAAGTTTTCATAGCTTAATTCAAAATAATTTTCACCCAAAGATCCTTGGTATCTTTTTGCAGCTTTCATGTACTTTAGCCATAAATCGAAGGCGTTATTTAATCTGCTTAAATAGATACTATATGTAAAATAGCCTTTTTTCTTTTGTATTTTATAAAGTGAGTGTCTGTTATAATGCAGTCTTTTCGATTCCGAAAAAATCTTCGCTTCCCTGATGGTCAGACTGTTCGCCACATCCACCCCATGCCGATATACGTGAATTATTTTTGCGTCTGGGAAAATATTTAGCCATACAGGTAATGTGAATGTATTTCTAGGATCTTTCCACCCCCAGGTAAATTTCAAATTTTTGCCATTAAAACTTCTTAAATATTTCATTAATCCTAAATAATTTATCATGTGAGGTGAATGAAGAAGACTTTCCAAATATTCAACATTTAAACTTAAAATCTCTTCATTTTGAATTAAGTACTCTATGTAATCCGGATTATCCCACGTTGCGCTGCTCTGTGCCAGAAGCCACTGATTTAGATTCTGAAAGAATAAAGATTCGTTATTGATATCTTTTTTTCTTCCCATAAATACTCCTGCCGATTCAAGTACCCTGCTAATCAAACTTGTACCCGATCGATGTGCGCCAATTACGATAATAGGAGAGCTCATGCTTTGCAAACATTTCATATATATTAACTCATTTATTATATATACATAGGATATTTTCAGCCTTTAAAACAGTCTCAAATGAATGCTAAACTTATTCACAACTACAAAGATATTATGAAACACAGAGAACTATTTCAACTAATAAGAATAGGAATTTTTTGAACCTGATCATATGAGAAAAGATGCTGTCTTGATTATTTTGAAAAAAAATAGGATGAATCTATGTTCACCTGGAAAGCACATTCAAACTAACAAGATGAATATTAGAGATACCTGATATCGCACCCATACCAGTCATCCCGCATGCAGGAGCCGGGCATGGCTTGAAGGATATTTACTTATTTGACCCGGGCATAAAAAGCAGACCATCATCAAAAAGATTCCTTTACTGTTTTTTATTTAATTTGAATTTGTTAAGTTTGGGTGATCACCCCACAAAGCATTTTTGGTTTAAATTAAAAATGAGAAATCATGATGAAAAAGTCTAAGGTTCTTATCACACGTAAACTCCCCGAAGCCGCGCGTGAAATTCTGACGGGTAAAGGGTACGATGTCCTCATCCGGGATGAAGAAAGGGAAACTCTGGAAGAATTTCTGAAAAGTAATCTAAATAGCTCAGATGCGTTGATTCCCCTTCTTTCAGACCCGATAGGCAAGGAAGTCATCGATCAGGCGCCCAATCTCAGGATAATTGCCAATTACGCGGCGGGCTATAATAATATTGATATTGACTACGCGCGCTCAAAAGGCATTGTCGTCACCAATACCCCCGATGTCCTTACCAATGCCACCGCAGACCTGACCTGGGCTTTGATTCTTTCGGTTGCAAAACGCGTAACTGAAGGTGACCGGTTTGTTCGCGATGGCAAATTCAGCGGCTGGGGACCGCTTCTGATGCTTGGAGCCGAGATTACTGGGAAAGTGATCGGAATTATCGGCGCCGGTCGAATCGGACAGGCGGTCGGTAGAAGAGCCGCGGGATTTGAAATGTCCGTTCTCTATACGAGCAATCAGAAAAAACAGGAATTTGAACAAGCCACCGGGGCGATGAGGGTTGATCTTGAGATGCTGTTAAGCCGCTCGGATATCATTTCTCTTCATTGCCCCCTGACCGATGAAACCCGGCACCTGATAGATAAACACGCCTTTAGTCTCATGAAAAAAACCGTCATATTCATCAATACTTCCAGGGGACCTGTCGTGGATGAATCCGCGCTCGCCGAAGCTCTTGAAAACAGCCAAATCGGAGGCGCCGGTCTGGATGTGTATGAATTTGAACCTGAGATCACCACAAGTCTCTTAAAACTGAATAATGTGATACTGCTGCCTCATGTGGGAAGCGCCACACCGGAAACACGAACAGAAATGGCGCGTATGGCCGCCAACAATGTTATTGCCGTGCTGGAAAACAAAGCCGCGCTTAATCCGGTTTGGTAATAATACTTTATCTGGAATTTTATATTGATTGATTCTTTTTTTTTGTGATTATTTTGATTGGATCTTTTCACATTACTGTTCGAATTACACATCGCAAAAAGGAATTCTGAAATGTTTTCTCCTATGCTATCTATCCTCCTGATTCCATTCATTATTTCCATGTTTCTGGCCATAAATATGGGCGGAAGCGGAACAGCGCCAGCGTTTTCGGCAGCCTATGGAGCCAATATTATTCGTAAGGACATGATACCGGGGCTCTTCGGTATATTTGTTTTCATCGGAGCGCTGATCGCCGGCAAGAAAGTAGTTCTGACCATTGGGAAAGGGATTCTGCCTGCCGATAACATGACTTTGGTTCTGACCACCATTATTCTTCTGTCTGTCTCTCTGTCATTGCTCCTGGCCAATTTACTAAAAATCCCTCAATCCACCAGTCAGTCAACAATCGCCGCGCTGATCGGCCCGGCTGTTTATCTCGATATCCTTCAAACAGAAAAACTTTTTTTTGAAATCATCCCCACCTGGTTTATTCTTCCGGTCATCGCGTTTATCATCACTTATATGATTGGTAAATATATCTACAACCCTGTAAAAAGCCGGGGATTGATCAATTTTGATCAAATTTCTTCTCATAAGGGCTTAAAATATGTGGTCATTATGACCGCTCTATATGTGGCCTTCTCCATTGGATCAAATAATGTTGCCAATGCCGCGGGGCCGCTTGCGTCCATGATGTCAAACGATCTCGGAATACCGGTTGAAAGCGGAAACTTTAATCTGATTATGATCGCGGCGACGCTGGTAATTGCCCCCTGCTTTGGCATAGGCAGTTCGCTTTTCGGACACCGCGTACTTGAAACCACCGGAAAACAGATCGTTGAATTCGGTCCGCTTGGCGCCTCATTGATTTCCTTCATAACGGCCACGTTGCTTCTTCTGGCTTCCGTCACAAAGGGCATACCGACATCACTGGTTCAGATGAACATTGCCGCCATTATCGGTCTGGGAATCTCCAAATTCGGGTGGAAAAAAGTCATTGTTCAGACATCGGTAAAAAAACTTGTTACCATTTGGATCATCGCGCCGCTGATTTCTCTGGGCCTGTCATTCGGATTAACTCTGATCGCGGCGGAATGGAATCTTCTGTGAACGTGAGATTGGAGTCGTCTTATTTCTCAGGGATTTACCGTTTTCATTTCCGACAGCCATTTACGGCTGATATCAATAATTTTGGCGGTCAATTCGGGCTTATCTGGATGCATATGCCCTTCGTTTAGCGTGATGATCGTCTTGGGCTCTGGTGTCAATTTCCGCATATTTTCGGAAGATAATTTCGGAATTTGATGATCGTGGTCGCCGTTAATAACTAAAAACTGTCCCTGTAGTTTCGGCAGATGCCACGCCGGGTCAACGGGCCAGATCGCTTTTGACGCGAAATATGCCGTTATTGATTTTACCCATTCCGGTTTCATTTTTAAATTATTGTTTAATAATTGATTAATATTCGTCCCTCCGTAGGCAAGAATGGTTGAATGGATCTTGAGTCCTTTTTCCTGAGTCAAATGATGAACCGAAGGGACAAACAGGGCGCCAAAACTATATCCCAAAAGATTAATTCTGTCAGGATCGGCCCACTTCTGTTTTGCGGCCCAGGTAATCACCGCGGCCATCTGCGCGGGCGCGCTAAGAACCGCGTTCCTGATCAGCGGGATTTGTTCTATTGCCATGCCGTCATACCAATATTTCGGGCTATACGGATATTCATAGGCGATTAATATGTTATTCCCGTGCTCAGGAATGTATTTAAGGCTGTTTCTGCCGATTTCCAGTCCGCCCATGATAAAAACAAGCGGAATGGATTCTTCAGTCATTACTTTTGGCATGCTGATCGTAAACCGGATGCTATCCTCATCACCGGCCGTCATCATCATATCTTTATAAAGTCGTTCAATATTTCCGATCCGGATGATATATTCATCAGCCGCGGCAACTTCCTTGACCTCATATTCACGCTGAAGTACCTTTACCGGATTCCTTAAATTTTCATCGAAAATCAGCCATGCCGTAAAAACAACAATTATGGCAAAAACCGCGACAAGGAAAATCAGTAAATAAAACATTATTTTTTTTTTCATAAATTTATAACTTTGCATACTTGTCCATCTGTTTATACGGAAAAATAATATCTTATCTCCCTTTATTCTACTATAAATAAGATAATAACCGATTCCGGTTTCATAATTAATAAAAAAATTTTCATTACCCTGGTTAATGTCTTAACTTAGACACCATTTATGTCAAACAAAACCAGATAATATCATGATTACATTATTTGATCTAAAAAATCATCTGCATTTATTCAAAAAAATCTACACCTTTTATTTTTACTGATATTTCCCCAATTCATCATATTCTATTATGAGAATACTCTAATTTCAAAACATTTTCCTTTTGTTATCGGCAAATCATCTGACCTTGTCCAATAAGTTAATGTCAATGATTCTTCCGACAACATTTGGAATTTTTTATTTATAAATCACAAGGAATCTATATGTCCATATATAACGAAAGACAACAGGATCTCGCTCACAGAATTGATAATCATGTAGCGCTATCCAATTGGAAGGATTGGAAATGGCAGCTTAAGCATGCTATTAAAGACATCGACACATTTGAACAAGCGCTGGGAATAAAATTTAAGGGAGAAGACAGAGCCGTTCTTGAAAAAACGATGCAAAAATTTCCTCTTTCCGTTCCTCCATACTATGTTTCTCTGATTGACGAAAACGATTACGCCAACGATCCGGTTTACAAACAGGCGTTTCCTCATTCTTCCGAACTGATCATCAATGAACATGACATGAAGGATCCCCTGGCTGAAGATAAAGACAGTCCGGTGCCGAACCTTACACATCGTTACCCGGACCGGGTTCTGTTTCATATCAGTAATATCTGTTCCATGTACTGCAGACACTGCACCAGAAAACGAAAAGTCGGCGATGTGGATTCTATCCCGAACAAACGGATCGTTCAAATGGGAATCGATTACATCAAAGAAACCCCTCAGGTTCGTGATGTACTGCTCTCCGGCGGTGATCCCCTGATGTTATCGGATTCTTATCTCGACTGGGTGCTGACGGAATTGCGGGCCATCCCGCATGTGGAAGTGATCCGGATCGGAACACGAATGCCGGTGGTTCTTCCTTACCGTATCACGGACGATCTTGTTAATATGCTCAAAAAGCACCATCCTCTGTGGATCAACACCCACTTCAACCATCCAAGGGAAATTACAACTTCATCAAAGGAAGCGCTTAGAAAACTGGCTGACGCCGGAATTCCCCTGGGAAATCAATCGGTTCTTCTTGCCGGAGTCAATGACTGCCCCCGAATTATGAAGTCTCTGGTCCATAAGCTGGTTCAAAATCGTGTTCGTCCTTACTATCTTTACCAGTGTGATCTTTCCGAGGGCTTATCCCATTTCAGAACACCGGTCGGCAAAGGAATCGAAATTATTGAAAGTTTAATCGGTCATACCAGCGGTTTCGCGGTTCCAACCTATGTGATTGACGCGCCGGGCGGCGGTGGAAAAATACCTGTCATGCCGAATTATCTGATCTCCTGGTCAACCAATAAGGTTGTTCTTCGGAACTATGAAGGTGTGATTTCCACATATAAGGAACCTGATTCTTACGAGCAGGTATTTTGTGACAGGAATTGCGACAACTGTTCTCTTCAGTTGAATCTGGAAGATGCCGATGAATACAAAGCAACCGGTATCGCTGAATTACTATCTGATTACGGTGACACGATTTCTTTGATTCCTGATAACACTGATCGGATTAACCGCAGAAACGGTGGCGAAGAATAATGCATCTCATTGATTATATCATTTTTGTAATCTATTTCGCGTTAATTCTGTATGTCGGCTTCTATTTCTACAGAAAAAATGAAAGTAAAGAAGACTATTATGTCGGCGGCCGTTCGCTTTCAGCCGGACACGTGGGGTTATCAATTGTGGCCACCGATGTCGGCGGAGGTTTTTCTATCGGACTCGGCGGTCTCGGATTTGCCATGGGGCTTTCGGGAAGCTGGCTCTTATTCACCGGGTTAGTAGGGGCGTGGCTTGCCGCCATACTAATTATCCCCCGGATCAAAAGGGTTGATTCGAAAATGGGGATGTTTACCTTCCCTGATTTTTTGAGATATAAATACAACGACCGTGTGGCGCTGGTTGCCGCTCTCATTTCCGGGATCGGTTATCTCGGTTTCACCGGAGCGCAAATTCTGGCCGGCGCTAAACTGGCGGCGGGAAGTGTTTTTTCAGGAATCACCTGGATGGACCCGTTGAATATTTCGCTCTACATCATGGCGGGGATCGTTCTGTTTTACACCGTACTGGGAGGCTTAAAAGCTGTCATTTATACCGACACCATCCAATGGATTGTCCTCTTATGCGGTCTGATGTTTTTTGGCGTTCCTTTTGCCTACTTCTCCGCCGGTGGATGGAACGCTCTACAGGCGAATCTTCCGCCGGAATTTTTCTCGTTAGGAAATATCAGTTTTGTTCAGTTTACCAACTGGTTTTTTACAATTGTCCCCATCTGGTTCATCGCCATGACTCTGTATCAAAGAATCTACGCGGTGCGGACCGAGAAGGAAGCAAAAAAGGCCTTTTACATCGCCGGATTACTTGAATATCCTGTCATGTCATTTCTCGGGGTATTTTTGGGAATGATATCCCGGTTATTTTTCCCGGATGTGGAAGCGGAAATGGGATTACCATTACTCCTTAGAGATGTTCTTCCCATAGGTGTTACCGGAATTGTCATCGCCGCCTATTTTTCAGCAATCATGTCAACGGCGGACAGCTGCCTTATCGCGTCCTCCGGCAATTTTGTAAATGATATCATCGAAAGATACTTCTTTCCGGACGCCTCTGATAAGACCATTATGAGACTCTCCCAATTTGTAACATTAATTATTGGCGCTCTGACCCTGATCATCGCAAGCTCTTTTCAGACGGTACTTGAAATTATATTGCACGCATACTCTTTTATGGTAGCAGGATTGTTCATACCGACGCTCGGCGCGTATTTTCTTAAAAAAAGGGATTCCAACGCGGCCCTGTTATCGATGATCTTTGGCGGTGGATCAACGCTCATATTGATATTCAGTAAAATAAAGCTGCCGTTGGGACTTGATGCCAGCATTTATGGAATTCTTATAGCATTTGTAGTATTTGCCGGCATAACCGTGTTCAAAAAAACAGATATATCAGAAAGGAAAGTAAATGTTTGACAAAGTCGAAACTCTTGGTCAATCATTGATCCAGCATGGAAATCAGAATAATCGCATTTATCTTATGAAACTCTCTAAAGAAGATTTTCCTCAAATAATAAATAAGCTGGACAATGTAGCCCGTGAGAAAAAATACACAAAAATTTTTGCCAAAATTCCCGAATGGGCGCGCGAAGCGTTTGTTAGCCAGGGTTATCAGGAACGCGCGTCGATTCCGAAATTTTATAGTGAAGAAGCAGACGTGTATTTTGTTTCAAAATTTCTTGATTCGGATCGCGCCAATTTAGAGCAAAACGAAAAAGAACAAATCGAAAACATCATACATCTTGCGAAATCTAAACAGAACCAACCGGTCACAATCTCGCCGGATCATGGATATAAACTCAGGATACTTGATGCAAATGACGCCGGGCAGTTAATAGAACTATACGATGTCGTTTTCGAATCTTACCCTTTTCCGATTCATAACAGTGAGTATATCATTAAAACCATGAATGAGAACATTGTTTACTTCGGCGCTTTTGATGAAGGGAAATTGGTTGCCGCGTCTTCGGCTGAAATGGATGTCATATCCGGGAATGTTGAAATGACTGACTTCGCCACGCTACCCGATTACAGGGGAAAAAGTTTATCATTACTGCTTTTGAAGGAAATGGAAGCGGAAATGACAAAAAGAAAAATCAGGACATTTTATACCATAGCCAGAGCCGTTTCTCCGGGCATGAATATTACTTTTTCAAAAATGAGATATCAATTCGCGGGGACCTTGATTAACAACACGGATATCTCGGGAAGCATTGAAAGTATGAATGTCTGGTACAAAATCTTCTGACAAGGCCGGCTTTCTCGTCTAAAAATGATGACTTTTTACATAAAATTCCTTAAACTCATAACAATAAGTGAATGAAATATTTTATTTTAGTTTTCTGTTTAATATATTTCTCATTGGTTGTCCAATTTCAGAGGCAAAAATGAAAGTTGAGAGAATTCCCGTCGGACCATTTGAGATGAATTGTTTTGTTGTACATGCCGATAACGGCAGCGATTGTATTCTCATCGATCCGGGCGATGAAATAAATCAGATTTTTGATTATATCAATCAAAACAAATTAAATCCTGTCTATATTTTTAACACCCATTCTCATATAGACCATGTCCGCCGGGTAAATGATGTCCAGAATAAATATGATATTCCGATACATTTATGTGAAGATGATCTTCCGTTACTGGAATCACTTCCAAGACAGAGTATGATGTTCGGCATCGATGTCTCTGCGGTCCCCGAAAATATCCGCTTTGTCAAGGATGGCGATGAATTTAGCATCGGTGACGGTACCTTTAAAATTTTACAAACACCCGGACACAGCCCCGGCAGTATTTGTCTGCTCTTTAACGGGCATGTCTTTGTGGGGGATGTCTTGTTCAAGGACTCTATCGGCCGGACGGATCTCTATGGCGGCAATTACAATCAGCTCATTGATTCGATCAAAAACCGTCTGTTCACGCTGCCGGATAGTACGATTGTATATCCGGGTCACGGTCCGACAACAACGATCGGTTATGAAAAAGAGCATAATCCTTTTCTGAATCAGGATTATCTCTGAAAATCACTTCAGACCATTCTTTAGAACAATAATTTTCATAATAAATCCCGGAGTCGATGTGGATTTATCAAAAAAAACCGTCCTCATTACCGGCGGAGCAATCCGTATCGGCCGCGCGATCTCAAAAGAACTTTCATCGGCGGGCGCGAATATATTTTGCCACTATCATTCAAGCCGCGAAGACGCGGTCAGCCTGCAAAAAGAGATTCAGTCATCAGGCGGCGAAATTCATATCCATCAATGCGATCTTTCAGCTTCCGGAGTACATAAAGAATTAATATCTGAAGTCATCAGGAAATTCGGCCGCATTGATATTCTCATCAATAATTCCGCCGTATTCTATAAAACCCAGTTTGGAAAGATTACCGAAAAAGACTGGGATACCTTCCACAACCTGAATCTAAAAAGCGCCTTCTTTCTGGCCCAGGCGGCAGGAAACGAAATGCTTAAGCAGCATTCAGGCAAGATTATAAATATTGGTGACGCGGGCGCTCTGTCTCCCTGGCCTTCCTATCTTCCTTACTCCATAAGCAAGGCGGGAATTATCGCCATGACGATCGGCCTCGCGAAAGCTCTGGCTCCATATATTCAGGTCAATTGTGTCAATCCCGGGCCGGTGATGATTCCCAAAGAGATGCCTAAGGCGGAACGGCAGAAAGCGCTTGATCAGACTCTTTTAAAAAAGGAGGGCTCTGCTTCGGATATCGCCAAAACGGTGCGGTTTTTACTGGAAGGATCTGATTATATTACAGGAGCGGTTATTCCCGTGGACGGCGGGCGTCAGATCAGATAAAAAAACGGGCACACTATCAAAATGTACCCGTTCCACGATCTCATTATATTTCAATAAAGTCCAATCGATGACGGGCATTAAATTCCGCTATCGATTCTCCAATATGCGAGCAGACATCTTCTTTCACAGAACGCACAGCCACTTGCATAGCGTTTGAAATAGCCTTTGCGTTTGACCGTCCGTGTGATTTTATCACGAGTTTTTTGAATCCGAGAACAGGCGCTCCGCCATACTCAGAATAATCCGTTTTAATTTTAAGCCTCTTTACGCCTTCGGAAAGCATGACCATTCCAAGCTTCCAGGTTAGTTTCTTTTTGAACGCGTACTTTCCGGTTTCTTTTACAACATCGGCAACGCCTTCCAGCAATTTCAGGACCACATTACCGACAAAACCCTCTGTTACTATCACATCCGCCGCGCCTTTAGGGATATCCTTGCCTTCTACATTACCTATGAAATGAATACCTTCAGCGGCCTGCAGATATTCATAGGTTTTTGTCAATACTTCGCCGCCCTTTGTCGCTTCCTCGCCGATATTCAGCAATGCCACTCTCGGTTGCGGAATACCCAGAATGTGCGAGACATAATAATTTCCCATAAACGCAAAATGTACCAGCTGCTTTGGCGTGCATTTGATGGTTGCCCCTACATCCAGCATCAGAGCGAACCCGTGGCTGCCCTTTACAAACTTGGCTGTCGGATAAATAGCCGCCAGCGCGGTGCGTTCGATCCCCGGTATGATCGGCAGGTTTTGCGCGGCCGCCAAAACGGTTGCGCCGGTATTGCCCGCGCTCAAAAGCGCGTCCGCGAGGTTATCATTAACCAGTCTCGCGGCCAGATTGATACTGGCTCTCGGTTTGCTTTCCAGAGCTTTTTTAGGAGATTCATCCATTCCGACCCATTGATCCGTATGCACGATCTCGATTCCTCTTTTCGCCTGATATTTGTCTAGTTCTTTTTTTATAGCGTCTTCATCACCAACCAGTATCGCCTCGATAGACTTATCCGACTCCATCGCGTCAATCACGCCTTTTACGATTTCCTCCGGCGCGTGATCACCACCCATCGCGTCCACAGCTATTCTGTATGCCATCACTCCTCCAGCAGATTAAACTCAGATTATAAAAATAAGTAAGTTTTTTCTTAAATGCTATAGGCCATCTAAACCAAAGTCAATTCTTCCGGTTATTCACGCATCCTGATCAATTCGCTTTTTATCTTTTCAACCGGATATGTATTAAAAACGGATCCGGCATTAAACCAACCTTTTCGGGCGATTCCAATACCGATCTCGATGTCTTTTAACCCTTCAACCGAATGCGCGTCCGGATTTATGGAAGTTTTCACTTCAAGCTCATTTGCGAAACGCCCCCAGCGCCAATCAAGGTCAAGGCGATACGGATTCGCGTTTATCTCAATTATTTTGTTAAACTTTGCCGCCGTTTCTATAACCTTTTTCATATCCACCGGATAAGCTTCGCGACCAAGCAGCAGTCTTCCCGTTGGATGTCCCAGCATTGTAACAAAACGATTTTCAAGCGCGCGGCAGATTCTTTGAGTCATATCCTCTTCGCTCATGTTAAAACTTGAGTGCACTGAGGCGATAACAAAATCAAATGAGGCAAGAACCGTATCATCAAAATCCATCCTTCCGTCGGGCAGAATATCGGCCTCAATGCCTTTGAAAATAGTAAAATCTTTCAGCTCATCATTGAGCGAATCAATTTCATCATGCTGTTTTTTAACTCTGTCTTCCGTCAAGCCATTCGCGTAAAAGGCCGATTTACTGTGATCTGTTATCCCTATATATGTCAGTCCGAGTTTTTTACAAGCCGTGGCCATTTCTTTAACAGATGCGGCGCCGTCGCTGTGAGTTGTATGCACATGAAAGATTCCCCGGAGCTGATCCGGCATCACCAGTTCCGGGATTTCTCCCTGTTCAGCGGATTCAATCTCACCATTGTTTTCCCTGAGTTCAGGTGGTATGTAATTTAGATTTAATTTGCTGAAGATGGCCTTTTCATCGTCGCAAAGGATACTTTGATCACTTCCAATGTTAAAGAGTCCGTACTCGTTCATCGTCAGATTCATTTTTTTGGCTCGCTGCCTCAAAGATGTATTATGTTCTTTGCTGCCGGTGGAATGATGGAGCAGGAAGGGATACTGGTCATCCGATACCAGGCGTAATTCACACACCATCCCACTGCTAAGCACCATTGCCGATTTTGTTTCACCATGACCGGTCACAGTCACTTTTCCGGGATAGTCCACAAAGTAATCCATGATTGTTTTACGGTCCTCGTCCCGGCATGAAGCCACGAAATCGATATCTTTTATGGTCTCTTTTTTACGGCGCAGACTGCCGGCAAACTCCATTCGATTGATCTTAGAATTCTTTCTTAGATATTCCCCGACAGTCTCCGCTTCCATTCTCGCGATATGAAAATGAAATCGCTCCCTGTATTTTTTCCGAAGCTGAATGCCTTCAAGAATTTTGTCCTGACTCTTTTGACCGAATCCTTCCAGATCCCGCAGGCGGTTTTCAGTGCATGCATATTCCAACTCTCCGACACTTGCAACTTGTAATTTTTCATACACCGCCTTTACTTTCTTTGGACCCATGCCGGGTATCTCAAGCATGTCAAGTAATCCATCGGGAATACTGTTTTTTAAATCATCATAATATGGAAGCCGGCCGGTTTGAATCAATATCGTCAGCTTCTCTGAGATGGCTTTGCCAATTCCTTTTATGGCCGATATTTCGCCACTCTCCACCATCGCGACAATATCATCAACCTGTGTTTCTATGGCTCTCGCCGCGGTAAAATAGGCCCGTGATTTAAAAGGATTCTCGCCTTTGAGATCGAGAATCGTTCCTATTTCTTCCAATATGGCAACGATTTCTTTTTTGGTCATTTAAACATCTCCGCGCAAAACTCAATGACTTGATAACAGAATTGCGCTCAAAATAGGTTAATCGGTTCAGGCAGTGACTAATTAAAACAGATAGTATAAAATATATTATTTGACACTTTATTTACCGGAGTATCTTTAATATAATAGGAAGACGGCTTTTTCAAAAATTTATTTCTTCAGGATGACCGGAAACAGTTCACGTAACATGATAAGGATGGCTAATATCTACTGGTTCGTTTTTACAGATTTGGACGGCACCCTTCTGGATGTCGACACTTACTCATTTGACCTTGCCAGGGAATCCCTGCAGTATCTTAAAAACAGGGATATTCCGGTCATTCCGTGTACGAGTAAGACCTATACGGAAGTATTGGAAATCTCTAAAAAATGCGGTCTTTCCGGACCGCTGATTGTTGAAAACGGAAGCGCTGTTTTTTTTAGGAAAGACTACTTTAATATTGAAACAGGAGGAACATCATTTAATGATGAGTACGATGTTCTTGAACTTGGAAAATCTTATGAATCGATTATCAAGTTTTTGGACAAAATCAAACAGCGGTTTGGATTGACCCTGAAAGGTTTTCATGAGATGACAACGGATGAAATCGCTCATTATACCGGCTTTTCAAAAGCTGATTCGGAAATGGCTAAAACCCGTTTGTACAGTGAACCCTTTGTGTTTTTAAAGAGTCCCGGAAACCTTGAAGATATCAATGATTTTGCAAGGACTCGTGGATTCCGGCTGTTGCGCGGCAATCGATTTTATCACCTGATCGGGAACACAGATAAAGGTATTGCAGTTAAGAAATTAATTAGTCTTTACCGTCATCAATATAGTGATGAAATTTTTTCGACGATCGGTATCGGCGACAGCCTGAATGATCGCGAATTGCTTCTTGCGACCGATTTTGCTGTGCTGGTTAAGAAGAAAACCGGTGTTCACCAAACCGGTATCCATCATAAAAATCTGCTTCTGACAAACAGCATCGGACCGGCAGGATGGAATGAGGCCATAATTAAGCTTATAAAATTGTCTCCGCATGACTAATCCCTAAAATAAAGGAGATTTACATGTCGGATTTTTTCCAGAATGGCGCAATTACCACGCTGCATCATCTGACCGATCACCCTCTTCAGGAAATTGAAGAGAAACTCTGCCAGTTTGCCAAAAAACGCCCCATCGCCCTTGTTCTGCCGTCTTTGTACAGCGAACTGCGGGGTGTTGCTCTTCCCCGGATTGTGGACGAGCTGAAAAAAGTCCCCTATTTGAATGAAATCGTGATTGGTCTCGATCGCGCCGATGAAAAGGAATTTAACCACGCGCATTCTTTTTTTTCTGCCCTCCCGCAGAAACACCGGATAATCTGGCACCGCGGAAAACGAATGCAGGAACTTTACAAACTGCTTAAAGAGCAAAATCTGCCGGCCGGGGATGAAGGGAAAGGGAGAAATGTATGGATGAGCTTTGGCTATCTATTGGCCGTCGGGGACGCCCGGGTCTTCGCGATTCACGATTGCGATATTATAACCTATGAACGCTCTCTCCTGGCGTGGCTTGTATTTCCTATGGCTTCACCAACCATGAATTTCAGATTTTGCAAAGGCTATTACAGTCGTGTATCCGAGCGTCTTAACGGACGGGTGTCCCGATTATTCATCACACCCTTAATCAGAACGCTTAAACGGATATTAGGCCCGATAGATTACCTTGATTATATTGATTCATTTCGTTATCCTCTGTCCGGAGAAGTCGCTGTATTAAATGATGTGGCGCAGACACTGCGTCTGCCCACGGATTGGGGGCTCGAAATTGGCACATTAAATGAAATTTACCGTAATTACGCCAAGAATCAGATGTGCCAGGTGGATATTGCCGATCAATACGATCATAAACATCAAAAATTATCGGAAGACAATCCGAACTCCGGGCTTGCAAAAATGACGATAGACATTGCGAAATCGTTCTACCGGGTTCTTGCCAGCATGGGTGTCGTTTTTTCTGATCAGTTGTTCCGGACCATCAAGGCGACTTATCTGAGAACAGCCCTCGACTTTGTCGAAAAATATTCGCATGATGCCGCTATAAACGGCCTGCTGTATGACCGGCACGCGGAAGAAAAATCCATTGAAGTTTTTCTAAGAAGCATTATTATCGCGGGGGATCAGTTCCTGGCCAATCCCATGGAACTCCCGGCCATTCCGAGCTGGAACCGGATCAACTCCGCTATTCCGGATTTTTATGAGATGTTGATCGATTCTATTGAAAAAGACAACGCCTAAACTAAATCGAATTTTCAATTATTATATTTGAGCCTGTTGAATGAGTCTGAAAAACGCCCGGGAAATTCTGAAAAAACATTTTAATTTTTCTGATTTCCGTCCTTCGCAAAAAGATATTATTAATTCCGTAGTATCGCGAAAAGATACGCTGGTGGTCATGCCGACCGGAAGCGGTAAATCGTTGTGTTACCAGGTTCCCGCGCTGATGCTGCCCGGAGTTACACTGGTTGTTTCCCCACTTATCGCTCTTATGAAGGATCAGGTTGAAAGTCTTGAGAAACTGGCCATCTCAGCGACATTTATAAACAGCACTCTCAGTTACCATGAGACCGAATCCCGCATCCGGGATGTACGCGACGGAAAATATAAGCTGATTTATATTGCGCCTGAAAGATTTCATGTCTCGTCTTTCAGCAAGCTTATCAGTCAGATTGAAGTTTCTCTTGTAGCGGTTGATGAAGCGCATTGTATCTCTCAGTGGGGACATGATTTCAGACCTTCTTATCTCAAACTCCGCAAAGTAATCGAGTCTCTGGGAAATCCCACCGTAATTGCCCTTACAGCGACAGCAACAGTGGATGTTCAGAAGGATATTTTGTCGCAACTCGGACTGATGAATCCTCATGTTTACATTACCGGATTTGACCGTCCGAATCTTAAATATTTTGCTATTGATATGTCCGAAGACCAGAAAAAACGCGAATTGATCCGAATCGCTTTGTCCGTAAAGGGATCAGGAATTGTTTATGTCTCAACCAAAAAAGGTGTACAGGAAGTTAGTCTCCTGTTGAAAGAAAATCACATCTCATGCGCGGGATATCACGGAGGAATGGAGAAAAAATCAAGGGATTCAGCTCAGAATCAGTGGTTAAGCGGTCAAACCCGCGTTATTGTTGCCACCAACGCCTTCGGAATGGGTATTGATAAAGCTGATGTGCGGTTTGTTATCCATTATAATATGCCCGGATCCATGGAAGCGTATTACCAGGAAGCCGGCAGGGCCGGAAGAGACGGCAAGACTTCATACTGCCTTCTGTTTTATAGTTATAAGGACAGAAAGATTCAGGAGTTTTTAATTAATAACGGCTTCCCTTCTGAAGAGGTACTTAAAAAAATATACGATTACTTATTCAGTTTAGATAAAAAACAGATTTTGCTGACATATACTGAAATCGGGTCGGCAATCAAATGCAACGACCTGCAGATCGGTTCAGCTGTTCTGTTATTTGAACGTCATGGAATACTGAAACGTATGGCCAGGCAAGTTCTTCATTTTCGGTTTGAAATACTGGAGGATTATCAAACTGCCTCAAAAAAGATAAAGAGAGCTCCACTTCAAAAAAAGGTTCTTGAATGGCTTTCGAACAGAAGCGATGATTACACACCATTGCAAGATCCTCTCAGCGAACTGGATATCACAGCGGATCAGTTTTCCCACACCATGAGAGAACTGGCTTCAAAAAATATACTATTATATATTCCTCCATTCCGGGGACGGGGAATTGAGTTAACGTCAAGTAAAACTCCATGGTCCAAAATAGCAATCGATTTTGCTGCCTATGATACACAAAGAACCCGGCAATTAGACCGGATCAATGATGTGGAATCTTATGTCCATGGATTTCATTGCCGCAGAAAATATATTCTTGGTTATTTTGGCGAAGAATATCAAAATGATAAGTGCGGCGGCTGTGATTATTGTCTCGACTGGCAGTCTCCTGAATCTGAATCCGTGGATAAATCACGACATGATCACAATGATTTTTCACTCATATTGGGGTGTATCGAGGAGTTCGACGGTAAATTCGGTGTAACAACTTTTAGCAGTATATTAAAAGGTATAGACGAAGACCGGTTTAGAGATAAAAAGATAGATCGCAGCCCGTTTTTCGGCGCCCTGATGGAAAAGAATGAAAAAACGATTATTAAATTGATTTATTCAGCTCTGCAGAAAGGTTTTTTGGCCAAAAGCGCCGGGAATTACCCCGTTCTCGAGCTGACTGAGCTCGGATACCGTCATTTATTCAAATCCGATGGTAAAAAGTGAACTAAAAAAAAAGCTCACCGAAGCGGTGAGCCAATTTTTATTTGATATCAAATAATTCAACATCAAAGACCAGTGTGGCGTTTGGTGGAATAACGCCGCCGGCGCCTCTTGGTCCATAACCGAGTTCGGAAGGTATGAAGAGTTTACGTTTCCCGCCGACTTTCATGGTTGAAAGACCTTCGTCCCAGCCCCTGATCACCTGCCCGACACCATAAACGAACTCAAACTTCTGGTTCCTGTCCACCGAACTGTCAAATTTTTTGCCGTCAAGCAGCCAGCCCGTATAGTGGACAACAACTGTATTACCCTTCTGAGGCTGCGCGCCGTCACCCTCTTTAATCTCAACATATTTTAAACCTGAATTGGTGGTTATGGCGTCATCCGGAATTGAAATTGGCATAATTGTTTCCTTCTTTGTTTCTGATTTTAGTGATTTTTCTTCTTTCACTTCTTTATTTTCACCACTGCAGCTAAAAATTGAAAATATCATTAATGATACTATAATCAAAGAGAAAAAATTTTTCATTCCTCACTCCGTAAGTTTTATTTGACTGTTATTATAAAAATAAATTATAGAAAATTTTCATATTAAACAAACTATAAGTATATTTCTCAGGTATTTTCAGCAGATTTATTCTTCATGTGTTTTTACTTATTCGGTTCTTCTTTTTTTATGCGGAATTAAGATTTATTGTAAATGTGTTAATGACTATAGATCGCGGTTATAGACAGGAGGCTTTAAATGTTCGACTTTAAAGGAAAGAATGTGATCGTTACGGGTGGCAGCAGAGGTATAGGAGCCGCCACTGTAAAATTATTTATGTCGTTGGGAGCGAATGTCGCCTTTAACTATAATAAAAATTACCGGGCCGCGGAATCCGTATCAAAGGATTGCCAGAAATTTGAAGGCGAAATTTTTTTTAGCGAATGTGATATCAGCGATTATCAGGAAGTTCAGGGTTTTATAAATAAAGTTATTGATAAATTCAATCACATTGATATCCTAGTCAATAATGCCGGTATTTGGGAATACGGTAAACTTGAAGAAATGAGTGTTGAGAACTGGCGTAAAACCATGCAGGTTAATCTCGACAGTGTATTTTATTTTTCCCACTATATTGTTAAACACATGAAAGAAAATGAAATCAAAGGATGCATTATAAATATATCATCCGCCGCCGGTCAGCGCGGTGAAGCCTTTCATTCTCACTACGCCGCTTCGAAAGGCGCGATTATAAGTTTTACCAAAGCTTTGGCATCTGAACTCGGGCCCGATAAAATACGCGTCAATTGCGTTGCTCCCGGCTGGGTGGAAACAGATATGTCAGCTGAAGCCATCCGTGAAGATTATGACCATATCCTCTCTACAATACCGCTTGGATTTATCCCCGGACCGGATGATCTTTCGGGACCTGTCGCTTTTCTGGCCTCCGATTTGGCGCGGGCCATTACAGGTGCCGTTTTAAGCGTAAACGCCGGTCACCTGATGTGCGGATAATCAAACAACCACCGGAACTTATCACGGGAAAAAGAAAATGGATCGTCAGGAAGCATTAAATATTCTGAAAGAATACACTAAAACTGACAGCTTATTAAAACACGCCTACGCTGTTGAGGCGGCCATGCGCGCCTATGCTGAAAAATTTAACGAGGATGTTGAAAAATGGGGTATAGTGGGACTATTGCATGACTTTGACTACGAAAAATACCCTGATGAACATCCGCGTAAAGGTTCGGAAATACTTAGTGAGAAAAATATTCCTGAGGATATCCGAACAGCCATCCTGGGTCATGCCGATTTCAGCGGAGTCCCAAGAGAAACTTTAATGGCTAAAACTCTATACGCGGTAGATGAACTATGCGGATTTATAACGGCGGTGACCTTGGTCCGGCCAAGCCGCGCCCTGAGTGAAGTTCAATTTAAATCGGTAAAGAAAAAACTAAAGGATAAAAGTTTCGCCGCGAAAGTGAATCGCGAAGAAATTACGCGCGGTGCGGAAGAATTGGGTGTCGAGTTCACCGCGCACGTTGAATTTGTTATCCACGCGCTCAGCGGGGTCGCTTCGAATCTTGGTTTAAACGCTTAAGCAATTATTCTGTATTTTCTATCCGTTTCATTCGGCGGCTTCATGTAGAGCGATATTATTCCCGCCATCGGCGCTAATGAGGACAGGAATCGTGTATTTAACCGATTTGATTTTACAAATTCCGTCGAAATCGCTGCAATAATAATAGAGCAGCTCCGCACGGATCTCCGTTTTACCCGCGCTTTCACTCTTAAATTCCACAGAAAATTTTCTTTTCGGATCATCATCCGTAATAATTTGGTTCAATCCTTCAAAACTTAGAATACCATCCGCGCTTTTTATCAGGTACTGCAGTGGCGTTCCCTCATTAAAATGATGCTCCGCGGGAAGTTCAATTTCAAAATTCAGATAGCCCTTTGCCGATGGCCTGATTTTTTGAAGCGGTAAAACAATTTCCGGTGCGGACTTCATTGCCAGTGATGTGATTTCTCTTTTTATCTTCTGAATTTTAAATCGGAGTGTGGATGTCTCCTTTGTCTTAATATCGACTACGCGGATTGAGTGATTATTCGTATCCGTGATGTACATCTTGCCCTTTGCAACAGTCATTCCCGATGGTTCATAAAATCGCGCGGATATGCCATCCACCTTTCCGCGAACGCCGCTTCCCGCCCAACTTTCAACTCTTCCTGTTTTTAGATGATAATACTTGAGTTTATGATTGTAGGTATCAGCGATATATATTTTATCTTCATGGCGATACACGCCAAGAGGATGCTGGAGCCGCACCTGATCTCCCTTCCCGTCAATATCCCCGAAATCAAATAAATCTCCTCCCGCGACGGTCCGGACACGGCCATCGTTCTTTAAATCAAGACGGCGGATTGAACTGATCTCCGAATCGGCGACATATAAGTATCTCCCGTCATAGGTAATCCCGCTGGGCTGGGCAAAATACGCTTCTTTTAGCCGTTCGCCGTCTCCCCGTCCCTCCCGGCCGTTTCCCGCGTAGCGCTCAACCACATTATTATTCAAATTCATCCGCCAGATCTGATGAGGTCCGGCCATGGCAATATAGGCGTATTCCCCGACAACCAGGATATCCCAGGGTGAATTTAATGCTGTTTTAAGACCCGGACCCTTGTCAACGCGTGTTCTGCTTTGAAATCCGGTTCCGGCAATGGTTTTAACCGTACGGTCATTAAAATCCGCTAACCGGATAGCATGATTTTCTGTATCCGCTACTAAAAGTTTATTATCAAAAAAGGCCAGTCCCTGCGGCTGATTAAATCTTGCGCGCTCAAAATCACCATCGGCCAGTCCCACCTCTCCATTGCCTATTACATCAATTATCTGACCATTCAGGTCAGACACGATAATCCGGTTATGATTCGAGTCTGCGATATAAAGTTTTTCTTCCGCCGGATCGGTGACAATTTTTCCGGGGTAAAGAAGCGGAGAATCCGTTACAACCGGCGTTTCTTTTTGAAGATTAAGCGGCGCGCGGTTTAGTATATTTTTTGGGCCATAAATTTTAAGCGCCTGTTGAATATAAATATCGAGTATATCCCGCTGACCTTCTCCGGAAGTGTGAGCGATAACATATCCTTCCGGATCTATCAGCACCAGAGTCGGCCATCCCCGCGCCCCATAGGATTGCCAAATCTCAAAATCCTGATCAACAATGACCGGATGTTCCACCTTATATCTCATGATTGCCTGACGGATATTGAAATCATCCTTTTCATTCTCAAATTTAGCGGAATGGACACCGATCACGACGAATGGCTCATCCGCGTATTTATCCTCCAGATATTTTAATTCCGGAATAATATGCATGCAGTTTATACAGCAATAAGTCCAGAAATCAAGCAGTACTATTTTCCCCCTTAATTCTTCAAGAGAAAGATCTCGTCCGGCATTGAGCCAGATAAATCCTTTAGGAAAATCGGGCGCATGAATGTTTTGCTTCTGCCTGACCTCTAAAATTTTATTATATACCTGTTTTTCAACTTCTTCTATATTTTGAATGGATGTCATTTGCGATAACACTTCCTGTTGCATTAAAAAAACCAGGACAAGGACCGTTAAATAACGCATAATTGGTTCTTCCCTCTTTTTGTCATGATGATATGATAGTTATAAATCAGGAGGCGGAATAAATATTCCTGCTAAGTTCAGTTAAAATATTCAAAAAAACCGGACGGCTTCCCGTTCCCGGGCTCCGGTTAATCAAGGACGGGAGTTAATTTCATAAAAGGAGGTAAAAAGCGATGACCTAATCATTGGCGCCATACTCGATCTTGATACAACGATCCATGACAACATCAAGTCCGGCATCCAGAGCCATTTGGGCAGCATCTTCATTGATCACCCCAAGCTGCATCCAGATTACACGGGCATTTATAGCGATCGCTTCTTCCACTATGGGTAATACTTCTTCCGAACGGCGGAAAATATCGACAATCTCTATTTTTTGTTCAATTTCTTTTAGACTTCCCACACATTTTATACCCAGAACTTCATCACAGTTCGGATTCACGGGATAAATGGTGTACCCATTCGCCTTCATATATTCTGAAACCTGGTAGCTTGGGCGGTGGGTTTTATTGGAGAGCCCGATCACAGCTATATGACGGTAGCGCTTAAGTATCTCAGGAATATTCCTGTTTACTTTTGTCCATAATGAACTCATTTTACTCCCTTACATCTTTATGATTATTTATTCGTGAACATTTTTCTCTTATCAAAGGACGCAAATCTGATATTCCGGAATTCAGAAAGTTTAACAAGGATCTCATCAAAATAAAATCCCGTATCTTCCGGCTTATGCGCATCAGACCCCAGGGTAACAGGAATATTATTGGCCTCCAGGAGAGGAATAAAGGAGAGATTGGGATAGACTTCTCCGATTTTTTTCCGCAGACCCGATGTGTTCAGTTCAACCGCCATATTCATCTTATTTACAAGTTTAAAAATCATTTCAACTTCATTTGTATTTGTCTCAAGCAAAGGATGTCCAAATGATTTGATCAAATCCAGATGGCCTACTACATTAAACAGCCCTGTTTTAATACCTTTCATCACGGCACTCAGATATTCTGAATAGATTTGCTTAATACTTTTTCCCGGAAAATCATATTTAAACGCCCAGTTCCCGTTGTCCCATCCCTTTATAAAATGAACGGACATAATTACAATGTCGAACGGCCGGGATGATAATAGTTTGTCGAGAAATGGTTCAAATCCTTCGTAATAGTCCGCCTCAATTCCCGCTTTAATGTTGATATCCGGATACTGTTTTTTTAATTTAAAAATTTTTTCGAGATACCCATCAAGTTCATGAAGCTCCATGCGATGCGCGATGTCGAATTGATCCGGCAGGGGTATGTGGTCCGTAAAAGCAATTTCACCCAGCCCCTTTTCAATGGCCCGCTCAACATAAGCCTCCATTTCACCTTCTGCGTGTTTACATAATTTGGTATGAATATGATAATCAGATTTCTTCATGTTAATAATATCTTTTCCAGTTTGTCCCTGTTTGGAATATTAAATTTCCGGTCATCCAACAACAGTTCCGCCAACTTTTTATATATAAGGGAATACTTGGCCGGATAATTCTTTAAATATTCCAAATGCTTTTCAATTGTTTCCCAATCTCCCCTGGCCAAAGGACCGGTAAGTATTTTTTCAGAAGATTGATTCTTATAATTTCCTGCAACCTGTTCTATGATATTACCAAGAAGTTCATTCGCCGGCAGTTCATTTATACCCGCGTCACTGATTATATTTTCAGCCCAGGAAAACAGGGCGATCATATAATTGGCCGACACGACGGCAGCCAGATGCAGAGCTGTTTTTTGGTCGGGCGTGACCGGCAGCAACCGCGCGCCAAACCGCGAACAAATTTCTGACAACATTTGCCTGTTTTCTTCATCACCTTCATAAGTACATACAATCCTGTTCCAAATTTTTAGAGGGAGAGATTTATCCGGAAAGGTCTGGATGGGATGAAAGCTGCCGGTTTTTGCTCCTTTTGTCCGCAGAGAAGCGAGAATCTGTGAATCATAAGCGCCGGAAGTATGGACGATTCTTTTCCCGGATAGATTAAACCGTCGCAGCTCCTTTACGGTATCTGTGATTTTTGAATCCTGGACGCAGATGAAGATTAAGTCCACCCGCGTCAACAATTCATCGGATAATTCGTCAAGATAATCAGCGCCGGCTTCGGAAGCCTTTTCACCCTGTCGGCCTTTCATCGCGACATTGCTGTATCCTGTCGATCTTAACGCGATATTTAGTGATGTGCCGACTTTTCCGGCTCCCAGTATCAGAATATTTTTCATGTCAGTGAATACCCATTTAAATAAAAAAAAAGAGACCACTATGTGATCTCTTGATATTTACAAAATTATACGGGATTAATCAAAAGCCATGTCATCGCTTTTTTCACCGACATATTTATCTTTCGGGAAAAAGCGCATATAAATGATATCACTCAAAGCAATGGCTTCCTTTGAGTAAGGATTTATACTGCGATTATAAAATTCATCATCAATCAC
Source organism: Calditrichaceae bacterium (assembly GCA_050173015.1). Taxonomy (GTDB): domain Bacteria; phylum Calditrichota; class Calditrichia; order Calditrichales; family JBFXGD01; genus JBFXGD01. The sequence goes on along the minus strand of JBFXLE010000001.1, from coordinate 178,545 downwards.
ATGCGAAGCATCTTTCCATGTGGAGAGTTCGTTGATCGTTTTTAAAAAGCCCAGAAATTCATTTTCTTTCTTACTGAATAGTTTTTTGAGAATTTTTCGCCTGGCACGACCCTTTATCATTGTGTTCAGATCTTCAAGCGGAGTATCGGACATGATTTGACGGGCGACATGCGCTGCCAGATCATCTGCTACTTTGCCCTTTGAACCCGATTCAGGCACCGGTGCCGGCGCGGCTGTTTCCGGAACTTCATCCTCTTCCTCATCTTCCTCTTCCGCTTCCTCTTCCAGTTTTACCTTATCCATCTGCATTTCATGTACTTCAATACCATCGACCGCGATTTCGGGTTTGCTCGTTTCGATATCTTCAACCTGATCATACCCGATTACTTCGGTCGCTTCTTCTTGTTCTTTTTCAGTACCGGGAATGGTCCCGTCGCGCAGCAGACTTTCGATTTCATTAAAAGTAAGTTCTGATAATTCTGTTTCAGTCCTGACACGATCCACCAGGCTTTCAAAATCCTTCAGATTACGGTCTTTCAGAGCGGCGGAGAGCACATCGATGGACAGTGTTTCCAATTGTTCCTGACGGGCTTCGCCAATAAACGATACAATGGTCTTAAGAGTTTTAAGGGTTGTGTCGACTCGATTTTCTGCGAATGCCTTCTCATCTATCTGGTCAACCAATTCAACAAACTGATCCTCCGAAATCTCCCGCAGATATTTCATATTAAAGTAATCCGAAATAGCGTTTTTATAATATTCATATCTGAAAAAATATTTGAGGGTGTCATAAACCTCTATCGTGGAGACAATCGGGCTGTTTCGGAAAAGAAACTGACTCAATGTCCTGTGTGGTTCAATGAGATAGTTCATTTCGAGTTTCACTGCCCGCTCAAGCAATTGATTAAATTTATTCACATGGAAATACGCGTTCTGCTTAAGATAGTCGAAAATCTGATCAATCAACATTCGGACTTCGGGCATATCATAATCAAAGCGTTCGGTAGTGGTAAATTTTTCCTCTTCCTCACGAATCCAGAGTTCAACTTCCTGATCAAAAAAATGTTTAATTGATTCCGGAAGATCCAGTGTTTTTAAATAAGCAAGCGGAATCGAAGTCATCTTTTGATCGGTCAGAACAATTTTTTTTAACCGTTCAATAAATATTTCAACAGTTTGGTCCAGCATTCATCAGCTCCTTTATGATAAACCTGCGAGAATGTGTAAAATATCATGATTTCAGGAATCGGGCAAGTTTTATTTAAATACAACATCAAAAAAAACGAGATTCATTCACTTTTTATAAGTTTTACCCATATTTTTCGATTTCGCGGGCCGTCAAATTCACAAAAATAGATCCCCTGCCATGTCCCAAGTTGTAATTGCCCGTTCTCAACAATGATCGTTTCCGATGCTCCAAACATTGACGATTTAATGTGCGCCGCGGAATTCCCTTCACCGTGATGATATCCGTCGTCAAAAGGAACAATTTTATTTATCTCATAAAGCATATCTCTTTGGACATCAGGATCCGCGTTCTCATTTATCGTTACCGCCGCTGTTGTGTGCGGAATGAAAATGGATACAATTCCGCTTTTCATGTTGTTTTCCTGTATGATCTGTCGAATTTTTCCGGTAATATCGATAAAGCCTGTCCGGTTTTCTGTCCTGATAGAAATTATATTCAAAGATTCTCCTTATGTCTTAAGCTTTTTCTTTTTCGCCGCCGGGAAAAGGATATTATTCAGGATTAGACGGTACCCCGGAGAATTTTTATGCAGCGAGAGATCCGTTGGCGGGTCACCCACCTGATGCGTGTAGTCTTCAGGATCGTGGCCTCCGTAAAATGTAAAGGTCCCTTTACCGAAATTACCATGTAAATACTTAATCTCATTTGTGCCATCGATTTTACCCATGATCGTCACCGATGGTTTAATCTTTTCCTCTCTGAACATGGTTGTTTGTCCCATAAAGCCCTTTACAACATTGACATGATTCTGAGTCAGCATGGTTGGCACAGGATCATATTTCGCCGAAAATTCAAATAAAGAAAAATAATCCGTTTCCGGATCGCGGACCCGCGGCATATTGCTTGACGGAATATCAATATCCGAGAATTCATAAATCGCGGGGTCAGAGATTAATTTAAAATTTTCAAATGCCAGGGTTTTTGTAAAATCGAGTTTTTGCTCAAAATTCGGATCAACCGGATCACCGTCAAAGACGGACGCGCAAATATCGGTAGATTCGGCGGAGAGCGCGATATCCATGGCATCGGTCGCCGAGCACATGGCAAAAAGAAATCCTCCCTCTCCCACATACCGCCTGATTTCTCTCGCGACGGCTCCTTTTTCCTTGCTTACCTTAACATATCCGAGTTCCGCCGCTAATTTTTCTGCTTCCAGTTGTTGTTTAATATACCAGGTTTCATTCCTGAAACTACTCCAGAATTTTCCGTATTGCCCCGTAAAATCTTCATGATGAAGATGCAGCCAGTCGTATTGATTGAGTACACCGCTCAGCACATCTTTATCATAAATTTTATCATAATCAATTTCCGCATAAACCATGGCCAGCGTGACCGCGTCATCCCAGGGTTGAAATCCGGGTGGTGTATAAACGGCTATTTTTGGCGCTTTTTCAAGCAGGATTTTTTCCATATTATTTTCTTCAAGCTCCGAATAGATCCGGCTTACATCACCTGAAGTAACAGATTCAAACTTCACTCCTCTGACGCGGCATTCATTCTCAAAACCCGTGCTTCCGGTAAAGAGGAAAGATCCGCCTCTGTAGTTCAGAAGCCATTCGATGGTAACATCATGTTTTAAAACCCAATAGGCGACACCATAGGCTTTTAGGTGATTGGTTTGCGACAAATCCATCGGAACCAATATAAACTGGGCGAAAGACAATTTACCCATAAATAAAATCAGCATATAAAAGATGATTTTTTTCATTGTTTTTTAAGACTTTCCAAAATTGGCGTTATTTCGCGTATGTTGTTCCTGGCCTCATCGAGATAAAAACTTCCGGGATAATTTTGTAATATTTGCTGGTAACAGGCAATCGCCTTCACAAAGTCAGATTGTCGCTCATATATTCCGGCCAGTGAGAAAAAAGCCTTATCGATTTCCGGATCATCCGGATAGGCTGAAATAAAACTTTCCAGGACAGCCATGCCTTCATCTGACATCTCAAGACTTTTGTAAACGGATGCCGCCTTTAACCCGGCCATCGGACTGATTTGTTTTTTTTTCAAAAAAAGTTCATTGTATTTCTTAGCCGCTTCCGATCGTTTCTCCCGCGCCAGAAGCAATTCCGCCGCGGAAAATTCAGCAAGTCCGGTCGAATCGGCGGCATACTGATCAATTAAAAATATTCTCTCCAGCGCGTTGTTGGCAAGCGTATCGCTCATCCCCGCGCGTGAAATCAAATGCTCAAACCCTGACCGCGCGCTGCTAAACTGCCCGTTGTAAAAACTGATTTCCGCCAGATAGTATGAGGCCCGGTTCGCGTACTGTCCGTTGTTAACCGAACGAAATATTTTTAATGCCGTATTCAGATCATTTTTTATCAGGAAAGACTGACCAAGCTTGATTTTGACTCTTCCGGCAATGTGAACAGGTAAATTTTCCTTTAGCAGTTGTGAATATAAATCAATCGCTTTATCCGTGTCATTATAGAATTCAAGATGTATGTCACCCTGAAGTTCAAGGGCATCTCTTTTTACATCCTGTCTGGTCACCTGCTTTTGGATGGATTCAAGCATCCTGATGGATTCTTCCACCCGCTGCCCCGCTTTCAGCTGATCTCCCTTTTTGCTCAGTTCTTCGCCGAAGTCATAGGTACATTTTGCGAGACTTAACTGAACCTGCTCCTTGTTTCTTTCATCTCCGCTGTCATTAAGCATTAATTTATAAGCCTGAATGGCATATTCGAAGGCCCAATTTTTTTCGGCTTCTTTTCCAAAAAGAATCAAATAATTGCGGTTTTTGTCCTGCTGATCCAGCTGCCGGTAAATTTTAAAAGCGTTTCCGAATTCCTTTTTCCTTATATACATTCCGGCCAGAAGTTCATCAATTAAGGGATCACTCCCGAATTGGTTTGTGTGATCGGTAATCGCGTCGATGATTCTGCCGACGGCTTCGTCATCTTTCGACATTGTTATTATCTGGATGTTTACATAGTTAAACTGTTTTGTGTCATAGCGATAATAATGAAGAAAATTATCCACCGCGCGTTCATAATTTAATTGCGCTCTGTAAAGATTCCCGATCTCCCTGTACAATATTTCCTGGTTTTTTATCCGCCGCATCGCCTGTTTATAAACATCAATAGCCTGATCATACAATCTTAACTGGATCATCGCGGATGCGATCAACCGGTAATTCATAATATTCTGCGGTTCTGTGTTATACACCGCCTGCCAGATTTGAAGAGCTTTGTCCTTCTGGTTATTCAGATACCGGGCTGATCCGAGATTTATTTGATAACTTATGTTTTCCGGATATTCACGCGTCAGACCGGATAGAAATTCAATAAGTTCATCATACTGCGACAGCTCTCTGTACGAGTTCTCAATTCCCGAAATTACCTGAACAGACCGGTCACCCGAACGGTACATGGGCAAATATATCTGGAGCGCGTCCTTATACTGACCGGCTTTTTCAAGTACTTTAGCAATTTGCAGACGGTTTCCGGCCTGAGCGTAAAGAGCGCTCTCTGTAATGCCCGCGGAAATCAGCAAAAGGCTAATTAGGAGCAAACGCAGGTAATATTTCATCACAAATAAATAATCCTTTTTTGGTCAGCCGAAAATGTGAATCCGTGATCTCGGCGAATTCGTCAGCAATCAAATCCTGAACTTTTTGTTTATATAAATCAAGGAACGATTTTTGATAAAGAGACTCAAACCGTTTCAAATCAATACCCGACAAAGTTCTCAGACCCAAAAATATACTTTCAAAAATCCTTGTTTCCGTATTCAGAATTTCGGAGAACGCCTCAGGGCTTTTGCCTGTCTGTATTTTACTCACATATTGCGCAACGGAACGGACATTGGACCATCTTTTCTGCCCCCAGAATGAATGAGCCGACGGACCAAATCCCAGGTAATTAGTGTGATCCCAGTATTTATAGTTATGACGCGAGAAAAGAGATTCGTCCCGAGCGAAATTTGAAACTTCATAATGAACATAATTTTTTCCCGCCAAAAACTGAATGGTCTCCGCAAAAAAACGGCTTTCATCCTCATCCTTTTTGGGAATGATATTACCCTTTAACATGGATGAATAAAAGGGAGTTCCTTCCTCGAATATCAGATTATAGGCGGATATATGCTCCGGATTCAGGCCCATTGCCGTCTCAAGATTTTGTTTCCATTGAATCAGGGTTTGTCCCGGTAACGCGAAAATCAAATCGATGCTTATATTCCGAATATCTTCTTCTCTGGCCAGATCAACAGTTTTGATTGCCTGTTCCGCGGTGTGAATTCTCCCCAGAAATTTTAGTTCTTTATCTGAAAAGCTCTGTATACCGATACTCAGCCGGTTTATCCCCAGCGACCTGTAGAGACGAAAACTCTCTTTGCTAATTGTGCCCGGGTTCGCTTCTATAGTGATTTCGGTGTTTTCAGCAAAATGGAGATTTTTATGAAGGGATTCGAACAAGGGTTCAAGTTCATCCCGTGTTAGTAACGAAGGGGTGCCGCCACCGAGATAGATAGTATCAAAGACGGTTTCTTCCGGGATTTCCCCGGCCTTACTCTCCATCTCTTTTATCAGAGAAGGTATGAAATGTTTCCTGCCCGAGTGATTGGTCACCGAATAAAAATCGCAATATCCGCATTTGGTATCACAATATGGAATATGTATATAAATACCCGGAAAAGGGCTGATATTTTTTTTCATATTTAAGCGCATCTAAAAGATGGATTATTCCGGGTTGACCGTAATAGATTATTGCAAAATTATTATCTGATAACGGTACCTATTCGGTCAAAACGTATTTTATTGAAAAATTGTGTCCAGGGCAGTCTCGAATTCCATGAAAAATAAATAATTAAAGCCTCGCCCACGATATGATCGTATGTGACAAATCCCCACTGTCGGCTGTCAGAGCTGTTATCGCGATTATCGCCCATCATCCAGAATGAATCTTCAGGGATTAAAAGAGGACCATAATTATCCCTGCTCCCCAAACTCATAAACGTAGGGAAAATATAGGCGCCCTGATTTCGCTGATAAATATGCGGGTCAATATACTTGGAAAATGGCGGTCTTCTGAACTCCTGGTCATCCACATAGACAATTTTATCCTTCACCTTTACGACCTGCCCGCTTTTCGCGATACATCTCTTTATATAATCCAAACTGGGATTTTCCGGGTATCTGAATACGACCACATCATAAGGTTCCGGTTGCCTGATCGCGGGCAAGCGAAACCAGGGCATATCAAAACCGATATCGGTGTATGGTATTCCGATCCAGTCAGGCGAACGCATTCCATAATTAAATTTATTCACCAATAGAAAATCTCCTACCAGGAGCGTATCTTCCATGGATGACGTCGGAATGGTATATGCCTGAACGATAAATTGTCTGATGATCAAAGCCGCCAGCAACGCTACAACAAGACCCTCTGTAACATCCCTGAACCTATTTTTAGGAGTTGCTTTGGATTCGCTCAAAATGCCTCCTTAACCCTCGTTTCCTGAAAATATTTTACTTATCCGTGTTCATTGATAACACAGCGAGAAACGCTTCCTGCGGAATTTCAACGCGTCCCACCTGCTTCATACGTTTCTTTCCTTCTTTTTGTTTCTCAAGCAGCTTACGCTTCCGGCTGACATCCCCGCCGTAACATTTAGCCAACACATTTTTTCTGAGCGGTTTAACGGTGTCTCGCGCGATAATTTTGCTCCCTATGGCCGCCTGAATGATCACTTCGAACATTTGTCTTGGAATCAGGTCTTTCAGATGACGGCAAAGACGCCGCCCCCAATCGTATGCCTTATCAGTATGCACGATCGTTGACAAAGCATCCAGAGGTTCGCCGTTTATAAGGATATCAAGCTTGACCAGTTTCCCTTCCATGTATTCGTCTAATTCATAATCGAGCGACGCGTAACCGCGTGTATGAGACTTGAGTTTATCATAGAAATCAAAGATGACTTCCGAGAGCGGAAACATAAAATGCATATCCGCGCGGCTGGGATCCAGATAGGTTGTATTCTTAAATATAGCTCTTTTTTCCTGACCTAATTTCATAATATTACCGATATATTCAGGCGGAGTCAGTATCTGCGCGGAAATATAAGGTTCCTCTATATATTCGATCGTGCCCTGATTTGGCATCTCGGTGGGATTATCTATTTCTTTAACGGTTCCATTGGTCAGATAGACCTTGTAAACAACGTTCGGGACGGTGTTGATAATTGATAAATTGTATTCACGTTCTAAACGTTCCTGAACAATTTCCATGTGGAGCAATCCCAAAAATCCGCAACGGAAGCCAAATCCCAGAGCCTTGGATGTTTCCGGTACATAAACAAGAGCGGAATCATTTAGCGTCAGTTTATCCAATGCGTCCCTGAGATCCTCAAAATCTTCACTTATGATAGGATAGATACCTGAAAACACCATCGGTTTCACTTCTTTGTACCCCGAGAGCGGCTTTGAAGCGGGATCTTTGGCTAAAGTGACAGTATCTCCCACCTTGGTGTCTTTAACATCTTTCGCGCCGGAGATCAGATAACCGACTTCCCCGGCCCGCAGCTCCTTTACTGGTTCGCGGGTTAGTTTGAGAATACCTATTTCATCCGCGTTAAAGAGATGATGATGGCGGAAAAATTTTATGGCGTCATTGGTCTTAAGTGTCCCGTTGAACACCCGAATGTAGGCAACCGCGCCGCGGTAACTGTCAAACATCGAATCAAAAATCAACGCCTGAAGTTTTTCATCCGGGTCGCCTTTGGGCGAGGGTATCACTTTTATGATGGTTTCCAGGATTGTTTCGACCCCGAGACCGCTTTTCGCGCTGGTCAGGAGTATTTCTTCTTCTTCGCAGCCAATAAGTTCTATAATCTGATTCTTTACCGTTTCCACCTGAGCGCCCGGTAAATCAACTTTATTGATCACCGGTATGATCTGAAGATCATTTTCGATTGCAAGATATAGATTGCTTATGGTCTGAGCTTCAACACCCTGGGCCGCGTCAACGACCAACAACGCACCTTCGCAAGCCGCCAAACTTCTGGAAACTTCATAACTAAAATCGACATGACCGGGTGTGTCAATTAAATTGAATGTATATTCCAGTTTATCTTTTGCCTTATATTTCATGCGGATGGCATGAGATTTTATGGTTATTCCCCGTTCACGTTCAAGATCCATGCTGTCCAGCACCTGTGCTTTCAGATCCCGAAGCGAAATAGTCTGTGTAAACTCAAGCAGCCGGTCGGCAAGGGTTGATTTTCCGTGGTCAATATGCGCGATAATGCAAAAATTTCTAATTAAATCCTGATACATGTATTCCTTTTAATTTATTTGTCTTTAGCCTTTAAAATTAATCAAAGCGCGAGTTAAATGCAATAATGAGTATACCTGAACTTCCTTCATGAAAATATTTGTGGTTTTGATGGATTTCTCCTGTCTGAGATAGTGTATTTTTTCATCAGATAACTGCTTTTTAATCGCTGTTCTTCCCGACAATAATAATGAAATATAGCCGTTTATTATGAAAATTTAAGTATTTCGCAAACATATATTGCCGGAGGCGAATAATGTTTGTAACTTTAATTTTACCTGCATGCTAATTTAAATGTCGGGAGAGTATCTAAATCTTTTCATCATAATCTAAGTAGTATCCGGCGGATATGATCTATTAAAAATAGATTTCTGCCCTGGATGTCAATAAATAAATCTGTAAATTAATTCAAGCTTATACAGTTTTTGTCGATTGTTTTTACGCTTGACTTTAAGCGAATTAACTTTAAATTAAAACGATATTTCAAAATATTGAAGGAATAGTTTATACGTGATAAATCGAAAAATAACGGATTATTCTGAAAAAGTAGAACAAATAAAACAAAATACCGATCTGCCCCGTCATGTAGGGATCATTATGGACGGCAATGGCAGATGGGCAAAAAAACAAAATCTTCCTCGGATTGCAGGTCATAATGAAGGAGTGAATTCAGTTGAGTCTATAGTGGAAGGCTGCGCTGAATTAGGTGTTAAATATTTGACCATCTATACTTTTTCCGAAGAAAACTGGAAACGACCGAGCTGGGAAGTGGCCGCCCTGATGCAATTATTGGTTTCCACTATCAATAAAAAAATTAAGCGGCTCAATGAACAAAATGTCCAGATTCGCACAATAGGTCATCTTGAAAAATTGCCGGATATTACCCGACAAAGCATGGAATCGGCTGTTGAGCAGACAAAGAATAATACAGGTCTTGTGTTAAATGTCGCTTTGAGTTACGGAGGACGCCAGGAGATCGTGGATGTCTGCAGGCAATTGGCGGATAGCGCGAAAAAAGGTGAAATTGATCCCGATGTGATCGATACGGCTTTATTCAGCAGCCATCTCAACACGGCAGGTCAGCCGGATCCTGATTTAATCATCCGGACAGGCGGGGAAAATCGGATCAGCAATTTTCTGCTTTGGCAGATTGCGTATTCTGAAATTTACATAACCACAAAATCCTGGCCCGAATTCAGGAAACCTGAGCTGGTCGACGCTATTTGGGATTACATACACCGCGAGCGCCGCTATGGAATGATCAGTGAACAAGTTCAGTCAAAAGTGGCCATACAAAATGTATAATGTTGAAGAAATCTAAAAAAAACCTAAAGCAGATCAAGCATTATACCATTACTTTCAAACTCTTCTTCAAAGCGTTCTGGAAAACCATCGTAACATGGATAATAATTGTTACGTTTGTAGTAGTTTCCATTCATTATAATGTAGATAAGACGGTAATTGGAAGCGCTGTTGTAATTTTTGGAATCATTTCGCAGGCATTTGTCGGCCTTTTAAACATCATCGGACTTATCCCAATCTTCGGCCCTATAGTTGCCAAAATCCTTGCGCTTCCGTTGTTCTGGCTGATCAATGCGCTTGGTTATTTTGCATCTATCATCGCCATTAAACGGGGATACACATCCGAAGTTGTAAATTACCGCATACTGACGGTGGTTCTGTTATTTGGAATAGTTATTGGATATATTCTTGGGAAAATCATTTAGTCTGTGAACAAAACACCTTATTCAACTACAATTAAAGAATTATATGATCTGCAAAAATTCGCGATCAAATTAGGATTGGCAAATATAAAAGCCCTTTGCGAATTTTTATCCAATCCGCACCTTGGCTATCCGGTAATTCACGTTGCCGGAACGAACGGAAAGGGATCAACATCCTATTTTACGGCATCTTTCTTACAGGCGATGGGCTTAAAAGTTGGTTTGTTCACCAGCCCGCATTTAGTGGATTTCAGAGAAAGAATCAGGGTCAACGGAATTAAAATCGATAAAAAATTTATTATTGATTTTTGGGATAAAACTAAGGAACTTGTGTTGCAAAGACAGGCGACTTTCTTTGACACTACTACCGCTCTCGCGTTTGAGTATTTCAGGGTCAATCAAATTGACGTCGCCGTTATCGAAACCGGACTTGGCGGCCGGCTTGATTCAACAAATATTGTCAATTCGGAAACTGCTGTTCTCACTCCTATCGATTTTGATCATGAGATTCAATTGGGTTATACGTTAAAAGAGATCGTTTTTGAAAAAACCGGAATTATAAAAGATGGAGCATTTGTATTTTCCGCGGAACAACATGAAGAAACATTTCATTATATAGAAGAAAGACTAAAGTCATCGAACAAGCTTTATGCTCTGAGAGACTGGGTGACCTGCGAGATCAATGATATTTCGCTGGACGGAACAAATTTTGATTTGAAAGATAAACTTAATCAGGAGACGATCGGGAATTTATATACCCGGCAGGTTGGAAATTTTCAATTAAACAATATCGCACTGGCTTACCTTGTTTGCCGACATTTTCTCAGTTCAAAGAACATTAAATTTTCAGAAAAAAAATTCAGGGATACTTTGACGTCAGCCACATGGGAAGGTAGATTGCAGGTTATGCAAAAGCAACCGCGCATCATTTTTGACGTAAGCCATAACAGGGACGGTATCAGAAGAACAGTTGATTTTATGCTGACTTTGGTTGCTCCTGAAAAATTTATTCTTTTGCTCGGTCTGGTCCGGGATAAACAATTTGAGGATATCGTAAAGTACCTTTCCGGAAAAGCGCGGTTAATTGTCATCACGGAACCGGATACAGAGAGAAAAATGGATGGCGATGTTTTGCACAATTTATTCACACAAAACAATCAAAATACACATTTTATTAAAGATTTGCACAAAGCGTTCGAATTCTCAAAAAAACAGCAAAATGAAGATGATGTTCTGCTTGTTGCCGGAAGTCATTATTTAATAGGACCATATTTAAATAAATTCAATTTGACTTAATTTCAAACAGAAACTAAATTTAGGATCATTTCTATTTTAAAACCTTGATTTAATAACTCTTTCCCGTACATAGAAAGTATCAGATTAGACTGGAATTGAAATCAGAAATCAATTTATTTTTATCAAAATTGAAAGGTTCACCTGATGTTAGACATTGAAGAATTAAAAGACAAAAAAATCACTGAGCTGACAAAGATTGCTCAAGATATGAATATAACCGGATTCTCCGGTCTAAAAAAAGCGGAATTGATATTTCGCATTTTAGAAGAGCAGACAGCTCAGGAAGGATTAATTTTTTCGAAGGGTGTGCTGGAAATTTTGCCGGACGGCTACGGATTCCTTCGTTCACAAAATTATAGTTATCTCCCCGGTCCCGACGATATCTATATATCTCCATCTCAGATCAAACGGTTTGGGCTAAGAACCGGAGATACCGTAAGCGGACAGATTCGCCCCCCCAAGGATAATGAACGTTTCTTCGCGCTATTGCGCGTGGAGGCCGTTAATTTTGAAAGCCCGGATAAAGCCAGATCACGCAACCTTTTCGACACACTTACACCGCTCTATCCTCTGCAGCGAATCGAACTCGAGACCGACCGCAGTGACTACTCCACACGAATAATGAATTTATTAACCCCCATCGGCAAAGGTCAGCGCGGACTGATTGTCGCCCAGCCGAGAACCGGTAAAACTATTCTTCTGCAGAAAATCGCCAACGCCATTACTAAAAATCAGCCGGAAGTCGAATTAATGGTACTGCTCATCGATGAGCGTCCTGAAGAAGTTACCGACATGGAAAGATCAGTAAACGCAGAAGTTGTTAGTTCTACCTTTGACGAGCCCGCGGAGCGCCACGTTCAGGTTGCGGATATGGTGCTTGAGAAGGCCAAGCGTCTTGTAGAATACAAAAAAGACGTTGTGATTCTGTTAGACAGTATAACCCGTCTGGCCCGCGCTCATAATACGGTTGTCCCGCATAGCGGCAAGATTCTCTCCGGTGGTGTTGATTCCAATGCGCTACAAAAACCAAAACGTTTCTTCGGATCTGCCCGTAATGTCGAAGAAGGCGGCAGCCTTACTATCATTGCCACCGCTTTGATCGACACCGGCTCCAGAATGGATGAGGTTATCTTTGAAGAATTCAAAGGAACAGGCAATATGGAATTGGTTCTCGACCGCCGTCTGTCTGATAGAAGATTCTTCCCATCAATTGATATTAATAAATCGGGTACCAGAAAAGAAGAACTCCTTCTCAGCCGTGAAGAGCTGGCGCGTATCTGGATATTGAGAAAACTTCTCAATGAAATGAATATCATCGAAGGCATGGAATTCCTGCTTGACAAGATGCGTGACACAAAAAACAATAAAGAATTTTTACGTTCTATGAGTTCCTGATATGAATAGAGCTTGAAATTCCAAAAAAATCATATTATATTACGAGATTCAATTTCAAGGGCTCTAGGAGGTGTATGATGAAAAAAGATATCCATCCGGATTATAAAGTAGGTACGGTGAGTTGCGCTTGTGGAAACACATTTGAAACACGCTCAGTCGTTGGCGATTTGAAAGTGGAAATTTGTTCAAATTGTCATCCGTTTTATACCGGCAAACAAAAGCTGGTTGACTCTGCAGGTCGTGTTGAAAAATTTATGAAGAAATACAATCGCAAATAATCGTCCCCTGCAAAGGGTTGTATATGAAATTTAAAAACGGGATGCAATGGAGTTCCATATCATTCCGTTTTTTTTTGGTTTAATTTTCAAGGTGTAATTTTTATGAATCAGGCGTCAGAAGAAAAAATAATGCCCGTCGGTGGTCAGGCAGTCATTGAAGGTGTCATGATGCGGTCACCAAAACGCATCGCCACAGCGATTCGCAGAGCAAACGGCAATATTGAAATTCTTGTCAATGAATATCAGTCATTGGTGCAGCGTAAAAAAATTCTTAATATTCCGATTATCCGGGGCGCGATTATGCTCATTGAGGTGATGATTCTGGGAATCAAAACACTTCAATGGTCCGCGGACAAGGCCATGGAAGATATAAATGAGAGAGAAGAAAAAGAAGGTAAAAAGACGAAGAAAAACGGTAAAAAAGGGATGTCTACTTTAAGCGCTATTTTTTCGGTTTCTATCGCCCTGCTCATTGGAACGGCCGTCTTTTTTGTTCTTCCGCTCTATATTACTACAGTGGTCTTCAATATCGAGAAACAGGCCATCACCTTCAATTTTACCGCCGGTGCGATAAGAATTTTGTTTTTTCTTTTATATGTCTGGGGCATTTCGTTTATGCCGGATATAAAAAGACTATTCCAGTACCACGGCGCGGAGCACAAAACCATTTTTGCCTTTGAGGACAAAGTCACTCTTTCTCCTGAAAACGCTCAAAAATACACCACATTTCACCCCCGCTGCGGGACCAGTTTTCTGGTCATCGTCATGCTTGTCAGCCTGTTGTTTTTTGCTTTTGTAGATACGATGGTCATGATGTGGTACGGGGATATAAATTTTTTGATCAGAATACTGACCCATCTGCCCCTGATCCCTTTTGTAGGGGGATTGAGTTACGAAGCGTTAAAGGCTTCTGCCAACAATACAAATCATCCTGTTGTACAGGCGCTTATCGCTCCGGTATTGGGCTTACAGCGCATCACAACCAGTCCACCGGATGACGAGCAGCTTGAAGTAGCCATAGCCGCATTGCAGGCCGCGCTCGGGGATGACTATAAGAGTGACCTGGTGAATGATCCTGTGATCCGTTCAACAGTTATCGCGGCTTCTCTTTAAGGGTAACAACATGAAAGATAAAATTCTTAAAATAAAAGAAAGATTCGAAAAGCTGAATATTCAGCTTTCTGATCCTGATATCCATAATGATCAAACGCGGTACAAAGAGCTCGCCAGAGAACATCGGGAACTTACAAAAATTCTGGATGTCGGTGATCCATACTTAATTGTTCTCAACAATTATGAAGGCAATCAGAGTATTATTTCCGGCGAAAGCGACCCGGAACTCATTGAGCTCGCGGAGGCGGAGCTCGAAGATTTGTCTGAACAAATTGAGCAATTCGAAGAAAAATTAAAAATGCTTCTTATTCCAAAGGATCCTGATGACCACAAAAATGCCATTATGGAAATCAGGGCCGGCACCGGTGGCGATGAAGCCGCTATATTTGCCGGCGATCTTTACCGAATGTATAGTAAATTTTGTGAAGCCAATGGACTGAAAATTGAAATTATGAATTCCAATCCTTCAGAAAGAGGCGGATTTAAGGAAATCATTTTCTCGATTGAGGGAGACAGCACCTATGGGACACTCAAGTTTGAAAGCGGTGTGCATCGGGTGCAACGTGTTCCGGACACAGAAACCCAGGGCCGGGTTCATACATCCGCTGTTTCGGTTGTTGTTTTGCCCGAGGCGGAGGAAGTTGACATTGAAATTGACCCCAATGAACTGAGAATTGATGTTTTCAGATCAAGCGGGCCGGGCGGACAAAGTGTCAACACTACCGATTCCGCCGTACGCATCACCCATGTTCCTACGGGAATTGTGGTTTCCTGCCAGGACGAGAAATCTCAGTTAAAAAACAAAACAAAAGCTCTTAAAGTGCTTCGCAGCCGCTTACTGGATCAAGCAATCTCCGAACATAACAGTACCATTGCCGCGCAAAGAAAATCCATGGTAGGCTCAGGTGACAGAAGCGCTAAAATCAGAACCTACAATTTTCCTCAGGGTCGCGTTACTGACCACCGCATCGGTTTAACTTTATACAAGCTGGACCGGGTAATGGAAGGTGAGATCTACGAGTTGATTGAAGGATTAAGGCTTGCCTATCATTCTGAACGCCTGGAAGAGGTCGCGACAGAAAAATAGAAACTTTCTTAACTACCCGATGACTCCTGTTTTCTTCCCATAAAACGCTTTGTAATCAGTGCGCCTATCAGAGAAAATACAGGAAATATAATCAGTGAGCGGATGAGTATGGCCATTCCCGCAAAACCCTGGTATTCTTCCTTCTGAATTTCTTCATATAGATTTTCCCATAAAGCCGGTACTTCATCCAAATTTTCAAACATATTTGTCAGCAATTCTATCTGCCAGTTTCCCATTATTTTAAACACGATATATTGCAGTCCAAAGGAGATAAATGCGCCGAACAGACCGGCCATCAACCCAAGCTGCACCGTGGAAGGCGTATTGAGATCCCTGTATTCGGGTTCTGCCGTTTTACGGTAAAAAAGGACTGCCACCACCCCGCCTGATATAATTCCCAAACAACAAAGACAATTAATAATATTTAGCAGCGGCAAAGCGTCGGTCAGAGCCGCCACGGTACCGCCAAGCACCGCTCCCTGGTATAGAATCCTGTTATCCATTTTCCTCTGTCCCTCTTTGTTCATTCAAATTTAATGCTTCAATAATTAATCTGAATATCAGTATTCCCAATAAGAATCCCGCGATCATCCGTATCCCGGCCAAATTTTGGTAAAGACCGGTTTTTTCAGATACAAATTCCGCTAAAATAATTATCCCCATGATCAAATATACTCTGTAACGCCAAAAATTGATTTTCCCGCTAAAAACAGGGATCAGGAATGTCGTCCACCCACCCAGATATATAAAATAGCAACGCGCGCACACGGGCATGGGTATTCCTGAAATAAACAGACTTCGTTCCGGCAGCTGATGACAAACAGGATCCGTCATAAAATATACGATGGTCGCCGCGTACTGCGCCGCATAAGAACCGCTGTTCATTAACATCGGGGCAAAAGATAACATGAGCATCCAGACCGACAACAGCGTAAAACCTGTGATTAAAATCCTTTGTGCCAAGATATTCTCATTATTTTTCACAGATAGATCCATTTTCCTGTAGTATCCGATCAAAGACTTAAATTTAGCAAAATATTAATTTTATAACAAAGTTTTAACCGCGGTATAAAAAAATTAAATTAAATGCGCTTATGGGAAGTGACTAAAATGTCAATAATATAGATATTAATTATTGCATTTTCACATGTATTAATTATATTCTTATAAATCATTTATGTCGACTCACGTACTGTTCGACTTTTACTGCTCATATTGAGCTCACCAGGGAAGTCAAATCCAACCACGGAAGGTTCTCGTTAAGCAACTGGAGACAGGGATGCGGGAACTGCTAAAACCTATTATATTTGCCATATCACTTTTTTTTCTGATCGTTCAGACATTTTCATGCGTCTCAGATATCCGCCAAATTCTTCAGAACCAATTTCCTGAAAGATACAGTATCATTGAATTTCATGACAACAGAACCTGGATTTGCAGTATTATCCCGGTTAGTCCTACTCATTTAATAATCAGCGACGATTCAATTAACAGGTAAATTATTCAATTAAACCTGTTCACCGCACGGAAGCCTTAAAATTTTAGATGGATCTTTAAATTACAGAACTGCTGTATGGAAGATCTGATAATAATCAGAGACGATTCTAATAACAGGTAATTTATTCAATTAAACCTGTTACCCGCACGGAAGCCCCCAATTTTTAGATGGATCTTTAAATTACAGAACTGCTGTATGGAAGATCTGATAATATTCAGAGATGATTCAAATAACAGTTAATTTATTCAATTAAACCTGTTACCCGCACGGAAGCCCCCAATTTTTAGATGGATCTTTTAATTACAAAATTGCTGTAAGAAAGATCTGATCCATGACATACTATTTCTGTTTATCAGCCCCCTATTCACGGAATTACTTTTCTTTTCATAAATACAAATCACACCCCCAACAAAGGAGTTATCACATGAAAAAGTTGGCCTCCCTCATTGTCGCATTGGTATTTGCGGCAGCAATCGTTTTCACGGTTGTGGACGTAGCATCAACAAACGGAAGCCCAAAATCCGGCGCTGAATTCGCCACTATTGTTCCTTTACCTCCGCCTCCGCGCCCAAAACCATAATCAAACGGTTCATTGAATGAATTACAACAACACTGTATTAAGGAGTTATCACATGAAAAAGATTGCAGCAATTATAGTAACCTTTGTTTTCGCAGCGGCCATTTTTATGACCATACTGAGTACAGCAACTACGGATGCAAGCCCAAGATCCGGCGCTGAATTTGCCACTATTGTTCCTTTACCTCCGCCTCCGCGCCCAAAACCATAATCAAACGGTTTATTGAATGAATTACAACAACACTGTCTTAAGGAGTTATCACATGAAAAAGATTGCAGCAATAATAGTAACCTTCGTTTTCGCAGCGGCCATTTTTATGACCATACTGAGTACGGCAACTACGGATGCAAGCCCAAGATCCGGCGCTGAATTCGCCACTATTGTTCCTTTACCTCCGCCTCCGCGCCCGAAACCTTAAGGATCGGAAAGTAAATGTCAATTAAAATATTTTAACTTGTATTTTTTGATAATTTTTTTAACTTTAATAGCCTCTGAACTTGTCTTATTCTGTTCTGAGGCTATTTTTCTAAATAACCTATCTATCAAATTTAAACCAACATTGGAGGACTCATGTCACGAGGAACTGTGAACAAAGCGATTATCATCGGTCGCCTTGGCCAAGACCCTGATATGCGGTATTCGCCCGGCGGAACTGCAATCGCGAGCTTTTCTGTTGCCACAAATCACGGCCAAAAGGATGCCGAAGGTTCATGGACGGATAAAACCGAATGGCACAACATCGTTACTTTTGGGAAAACGGCTGAATTTGTCGGTGAGTATTTAAAAAAGGGTAAATTAGTTTATCTGGAAGGGCGCCTGCAAACAAGCAGTTGGGAAGACCAGCAAGGCCAAAAAAAGTACAAAACCGAGATTATTGCCCTTAACCTGCAGCTTCTGGGCTCAAAAGGTGATAGTGAATCCACATATCAGGATGAACCTGCTTCGGATGACAGCAAGGTTTCAGAGAAACCGTCCGCGGACGATGGACATGAATCGGATGATCTTCCCTTCTAAAACCAGAAATTAATTTATCACTCTTGCAACAAAAGGTTTAATGGGCATAGGAGGTGCCTTCTTTATGAATATCCTTTTGTATTCGCCCCTAAAAAATCTTAACTTATATTACTTTAATACAAAAAAATGGATTTGCCATGCCTAAATACGATGCCGGTAAATTGATTGACGCGGCGAAAAACGCCCGCAAATATTCTCAGGCAAAATATTCCAACTTCCGGGTTGGCGCCGCTCTTCTGGATGAAGATGGCCAGATCTTTTCAGGATGTAACATCGAGAGCAGTTCCTACAGCCTGACCATTTGCGCCGAAAGAGTCGCT
This sequence comes from Calditrichaceae bacterium, assembly GCA_050173015.1. Classification (GTDB taxonomy): domain Bacteria; phylum Calditrichota; class Calditrichia; order Calditrichales; family JBFXGD01; genus JBFXGD01. Next base: position 159,716 of record JBFXLE010000001.1, on the reverse strand, counting down.
CTGACAAAAGCTCTTTCCCAGGGAGTTACCAAATTCAGAGCAATTGCAATCACCGCCATTGACGGTAAGTTCTGCTCTCCGTGCGGAGCCTGCAGACAATTATTGTATGATTACGCTCCTGAAATTGATGTAATTTTAACTGATGGAAAAAATCAAAAGATTCTAAAATTAAGAGAATTACTTCCATATGCGTTTGAAGAATCACAATTGAGCCAAAAATGAACAAAAATATACTTATTGGCATTGCCGGCGCATCCGGCTCAGGAAAAACACTTGTCGCAAATACGATCATTGAGAAACTGGGTTCAGAAAAAGTTCTGATGATTCAGGAAGACTCATACTATCATGATCTTTCAGATATCCCGTTCGATGACCGAACCGGCAGGAACTTTGATCATCCCGATTCCTTTGATCACCCCCTTTTGCAAAAACATATCAAACAATTGCTGAATGGTGATTCAATAGAACATCCGCTCTATGACTATAAGACTCACAGCCGTCTTGAGGAAACAAAGAGAGTGGGGCCTCACGCGATAGTAATTTTGGAAGGCATTTTAATATTGAGCGAACCCGGCCTTCGGGATTTGATGGATATCATGGTCTTTATCGATACCGATCCGGATATCTGTTTTATCAGGAGGCTGCGGAGAGATATCAACGAAAGGGGCCGATCAGTTGAATCGGTTATTACGCAATATACAGAAACCGTAAGACCGATGTATTTCCAATTTGTTGAGCCTTCGAAACGCCATGCCCATATTATCATCCCCCGCGGAGGAAAAAATTTAGTCGCCATTGATTTACTGACTACAAAAATCGAATCGCTTCTAAGAACCAGAAACTGAATAAACAATAGGATACATTTCAAATTATGATGCATGTAGTGAAACAGCACACGGGTTGGATCGAAGTCATCTGCGGAAGCATGTTCAGCGGAAAAACAGAAGAACTTATCCGTCGGCTTCGACGGGCGACAATCGCCAGACAAAAAGTTGAGATATTCAAGCCTAAGATTGATGACCGGTACAGTAAGGAACAAATTGTATCCCATGATTTTCAGAAAATTCAGTCAAGAACCATACAAAAGCCGGAAGAAATTCTGACTTTTGCTCTTGAAGCTCAGGTCGTGGGTATCGATGAAGCTCAATTTTTTGATGAATCCATCGTTAAAATTTGCCAAACTCTGGCAAATATGGGTAAGAGAGTCATTGTAGCCGGCCTGGATCAGGATTACAGGGGAATACCTTTTGGATCCATACCACAACTGCTGGCCATTGCCGAATACATCACAAAAACACATGCCATATGCACAATTTGCGGAAATCCCGCTAATCATACTTACAGAAAATCGGGTGACACAGACAGAATTCTTGTTGGAGCGACGGATATCTATGAAGCCCGATGCCGAAATTGCTTTGTTCCGCCTGCGGATGAAGAGAAGGAGAATAAATCAGAATGAACGATTTCTTATTTGCTGTGTTTGGTTTAATATCATTAGTCGGTATAGCGTTTCTTTTCTCGAATAATAAAAAGAAAATCAACTGGAAACAGGTGGGAATAGGCCTCGCGATGCAGATTGTTTTCGCGATTTTCGTTATTCTAACGCCTTGGGGAGCCAGCTTCTTTAACTATATCGGTAACTTCTTTGTAAAAATTATTTCATTTACCGGTGAGGGCTCTGCATTCGTATTTGGCGCGCTGGCCGATCAGGGACTTTTCAGTGAAGCCTTTCCCGATCCTTTAAAAGCTACAGGAGTCGGGTTCATTTTTGCGTTCCAGGTTTTGCCGACAATAATCTTTTTCTCGTCTCTAATGTCCGTTTTGTACCATCTGGGTATCATGCAAAAAATCGTCCAGGGAATGGCCTGGGTAATGGCTAAACTTTTAAGTATCAGCGGCTCGGAGTCAATTTCGGTCGCAGCGAATGTCTTCATCGGTCAAACCGAAGCCCCTCTGGTCGTTCGGCCCTATGTTGAAACAATGACGAAATCCGAACTTCTTACACTCATGATCGGGGGCATGGCTACGATCGCCGGCGGCGTGCTGGCGGCTTATGTGGGCCTTTTGGGCGGCGCTGATCCCGCGCAGCAACTATATTACGCGAAACATCTGCTCTCCGCCAGTATTATGGCGGCGCCCGCGACAATAGTGATCGCTAAAATTCTTGTCCCTGAAAGAGAGAAATCTCTTACCATGGGCCAGGTGAAGGTTGAAATTGAAAAGACCTCCTCCAACGTCATTGAAGCCGCGGCAACAGGAGCGGCCGACGGTCTGAAATTAGCGCTCAACGTCGCCGGAATGCTTTTGGCTTTTATAGCTCTCATCGCCATGATTAACTGGATCCTGGAAGGTGTTTTAACCGGTATGTTCGGACTGACAACCGCCTCCGGCGCTCCGGTCTCATTGGAAATTATCCTGGGTTATGTGCTCAGCCCCATTGCCTGGGTAATTGGCGTGCCATGGGCTGATGCTGTAAATGTCGGTTCTTTGATCGGGCAGAAGGTCGTATTAAATGAATTTATCGCCTACTTAAATCTATCTCAATTGATACCAACCGGAGTTTTAAGTGAAAAGGCGGTCATTATATCAACTTACGCCCTTTGTGGATTCGCGAACTTTTCATCTATCGCCATTCAAATCGGCGGCATCGGCGGTATCGCGCCGACAAGAAGAAGTGATCTCGCTAAATACGGGCTATTGGCCGTTCTCGGCGGATCTTTGGCAACTTTTATGACGGCTACTATTGCCGGATTCCTGATCACTTTATAATATAACAGGCATTATTTATGAAGACATTTTTAAAATGGCTTGCGGTAATACTTTCTGTATTTATCATTTTTATTATCGCGGTCGTTTTCCTATTGAATTCACTTCTGGATTCTGAGCCCGCGGTGGCTACTAATTCGTATCTGCATATTCAAATTTCGGGAGATTTACCTGAATATGTGCCGCCTGATCCGCTGGAAGATTTTTTCGGGCGGTCTTCTCTTGATATGAAAAAAATTCGTGAGGACCTTGAAAAGGCCGCGGTCGATGACCGCATTAATGGGGTAATTCTTCAGATCAATTTTCTTCAGACCGGATACGCAAAGCTGCAGGAACTGCACATCCTGATCGATGAATATAAAAAAAGCGGGAAAAAAATATTCGCCTATCTTGAAACACCCATGACAAAAGAATATTATCTGGCTACCGCCTGTGATTCCATATTCATGCCCCCCTCAGGAAATTTATTCATTACGGGGCTTAACTCTGAAATCATGTTTTATAAAGGACTTTTTAATAAGTTTGGCATTGAGGCAGAATTTATCCAAATAGGTAAATACAAGAACGCGCCTGATCCCTATACAAGAAGCACAATGTCTCCGGATCAGAGGGAGGTTCTTGGAGCCATACTAGATGAATATTTCGAAGACATCATTCAAACCATTTCTTTAAAAAGATCCATCTCCACCGGGGATGTTTATAAGCTGATGAATGAGACATCCGGCTTTACCGGTAAGGAAGCCCTGCAGATTGGCTTAATTGACGGAACCGCTTTTTACTCAGAAGTGCGGGATAAATTAAAAACCGGGGTCAAGAATCCTACAAAGATTTCAGCGACGCGCTATGCGTCTGTTCCGGCCAGTTCACTGAAAATCAGAAACAAATCGAAAATTGCGGTCATCAATTGCTCGGGCACAATCGCAAGCGGAGGGGACGGGGATGATCCTGTTTTCGGAAAAGTGATGGGATCATCAACCATTGTTAGCGAACTTGAAAAAGCCGCGGCTGCCGGAAGTGTAAAAGCGATTATACTGAGAATTGACAGTCCCGGAGGTTCCGCTACCGCTTCAGAGATCATCTGGTCCGCCATAGTAAAAGCGTCGGAGAAAAAGCCGGTTATCGCGTCTATTTCGGATTACGGAGCATCGGGCGGCTTCTATATAGCGATGGGCGCCGATACCGTTATCGCAAATCCCGCGAGTCTCGTCGGCTCCATAGGGATCTATGCGGGGAAATTCAATGTCACCGGATTATACAAAAAACTGGATCTTAATATCGAGCACCTAAGACGCGGAAAAAACGCGGGGCTTTTCTCCATAATGAAACCATGGAGCGAATCAGAAAGAGCCATTGTATATAAATTAATTAATAGTTTTTATACTGACTTTGTCGGAATGGTTTCTACTGCCCGCGGTATTCCCTATGAAAAGACTGAATCACTTGCCCAGGGTCACGTTTGGACGGGCTCCCAGGCATACAAAAACGGATTAATTGATACAACCGGGTCGTTTTACACCGCCATCGATGCCGCGAAAAAAATGAGCGGTATCCCGGAAGATGAATCTGTGCGACTGGTTTATTACCCCAAAGAAAAATCTTTGTTCTATCAGCTCTTTGACGTGATCTCCGTAAAAAACAGATCTTATATGGGGCAGATTGAATATTTATTGGAACATTTAGGAAAAATTCAGAATCAGCCATTAGCTATTATGCCCTTTTTAGTGGAATGGAATTGAAAAAACAAAAAATATTTACGTTATCAAATTGTTTGAGTTTTAGCAGAATATTTGTCATATTTCCGTTTTTTTATCTGATTAAAGAAAAACAGAACCTGATTTTGTTGCTGGTTACTTTGTTGGCAATGCTGACCGATTTTCTTGACGGATATTTTGCCAGAAAACTTAATCAGATCACGGAATTAGGAAAGATCCTTGATCCTGTCGCCGATAAAATTGCAATTGGCGGAGGGGTTATAGCGCTCTATTTGTATCAGGATCTGCCATTATGGTTTCTAATTGTTATTGTAGGGCGGGATGTTCTTATATTGATCGGATCTCTGTTTATTCTGAATAAAAAAAGCGTGGTAGAACCATCCAACATGCCCGGGAAAATAACCGTAAATATCATCGCTATCGCCATATTGTTATTTATTCTCGGACAGAAACAGCTTTTTGAATTCGCCAGTATTCTCGCTGCAGCGGGCATCATATATTCATTTATATTATATGTTAAGGTATTCATAAAGTCATATTTCGAAAGTGAAACAAAATGAACTTGAAAATTAAAGAAGCGCAAAAATTTATTTTATCTTATACATCAATGAAACCAAAAGCAGGGGTTATACTTGGAAGCGGTCTCGGGGCTTACGCCGATACGCTCGAAAACAAAGTAAAGATCCCCACAAGCAAGATTCCTCATTATCCGACATCAACTGTCGCCGGCCATGAAGGCTATCTTGTATTTGGAAGTCATCAGGGGGTTGAACTGCTGGCGGTTCAGGGGCGCACGCATTATTATGAAGGATACACTCAGGATGAAGTGACATTCGTGGTCCGCATCATGCAGGCATTCGGGATCAAGGTACTCTTAGTGACAAACGCCGCGGGCACAGTGAATCCACGATTTGTGCCGGGCGACCTGATGCTGATCACCGATCAGGTTAATTTTATGTTCCAGTCTCCGCTCACCGGACCGGCTGAATATGGAGGCCCCCGATTCCCCGAAATGTCCAACGCCTATGCCACCGAATATTTCGATCTGGTTGACCGGATTGCCCTGGAAAATCATATCGCTCTCAAACGAGGTGTACTGTGGACATCCACCGGACCGACTTACGAAACAGCGGCAGAAGTGAAAATGATTCAAAAATTCGGCGGTGACGCGGCAAGCATGTCAACTGTACCTGAAGTTATCGTATCTGCCCAGGCAGGAATTAAAGTCATTGGTATTTCCTGTATCACCAATTTTGCCACCGGCATAAGCGCTGAAAAACTTTCACACGAAGAAGTGACCATCACCGCCAACCGTGTAAAAGAGAAATTTCTGGCCCTGGTTGCCGGTATTGTTGAAGAAATATTTTCCGGATTATAATAGGTAACCGGAAATTCAGAACTCCGATTTAATAATTCCACCAAGATTCAGGTTGATGCATTTTAGAGTATGTAAGAAAATATTTTTTTCTTTGATTGATTTAAAATGTAAATAGCTGTAACCTTTTACAGTTTGCAGTTCTTTTTTTAATACAATTACATGTGACTTTAATCATGAACCAAATCTTTTATAAACATATATTTCCTTTCATACATAGATTCGGGAGGATCGAAATATGAAGAATTCTATTCTGAAGAGCTTTGTGGCAGCTATTATTCTGCTTAGTTTTTCCTTTTCTGAAGCTCAGGTTAATTTGAATATCCGTTTGCTTGATACGGATGTCTACAAAACTGTCTACTTGTCTGATCTTGACCTTATGCAGACCGGCAAGGGCAAGAGATTATTTGAAGTTGACATTATAAATTCCGGACCCGCAATCCCAAACAGCAGAATGGAAATCAGGATCACACGTGATTCTGATCCTCTTTTCCTGGCAAAATCGCGTGATTTTACGATTCCTGCGGGGGGGCCTTACTCCACAGATAACATCGTACTTATCAATAATCAATTTGATTTTAACGGGCAGTCTCCTGTCCGATTTTATGAGAGCGGTGTAAAGGAAGCGGGGAATGATTTGCAAAGAGATTTGCTCTCCTCCGGCCGGCTGCCGGTTGGTAACTACAATTTGCGTATCGATATATTCACTCCGACCGGAAATTTCCATGATGATAAAATCTTTTTTAGCATCACTAATCCATCATTAGTTCAGCTTGTCACACCCGGTAATTTGATCGGATACGGCAGCCCGGAAGAAATTTATATGGAATTTCCGTTATTCCAATGGATCGGCACAAGCGGTGATTACCAGGTACTCGTTTTTGAGAAAAGACGGGGCCTTCAGACAATTGACGACATATTGAACATGACGCCGAGCTGGGCGTCGGAAAGAATATCTTCCCTTTCTGTTCAATATCCCGCCATTGGCGCTCTTCCACTGGAGTTTGGCAAAACATATTACTGGCTTGTAAGATCGTTTATCCCCACATCAGCCGGTGAAGACGCGCTGTTCAGTGAAGTCTGGCAATTCAAACTTATGGATCCTTCAAATATGTCCAATATGCAGGACTTTTTGATTAAAGGCGATATTGAAGAACTGCTCGCGGATTTTGTCGGCGCTGAAAAGGCGGATGAAATATCAAAAAGTCTGCTGGAGTACTATTTAAAATCAGTCCGGATAAACGGTCAGGAAATTACTTCTCAGGAGCTCTATGAGCTTATAAATAAATACAAAGGCCAAAAAGTAGAAATTCTTGATTTAATTTTACAAAGCAGTAACTAAGGGGCTGGATATGAAGAACTTAAAAATCAATTTTATTTCTATCATCCTTTTGCTTGCGGTTGGCCTGTCATTTTCAGCCAATCCTGTTGCCGTTGTTATAAAGTCAAAGGGCAGTATCAGTGTAAAAACAGCTGACTCGAAAATAGATTCTAAGATTAAACGCGGCTACCGTCTTGAATCCGGCGACCAGGTTGTCACGGGAAAAGATGGCTACATAGCAATCAAATTTATTGATGACGCCAGTCTCGTGCGAATTCGCCCTAACTCTACATGCGTTATCAATACAACCAAAGAAGACGCGGGAATCGCAAAAAATATTTTTGTCGAAGTTGGTACTATATTTTCAAAAATAACCAGTCAAAAAGCATCATACCGGGTATCCACTCCAACATCCGTCGCCTCTGTGAAGGGCACCATTTTTTGGACGGTTCAGGAATTTAAGGGGGGGACTTTTTATTTCGGAGAAGACGGTGTTGTTGAACTGAGCAATGAAAAAGGTTCGGCCTTGTTGAGAGAAGGTGAAACAGGTTATGTCAGCTCGCTGAACGCCAAACCGATCGTACGTAAAACAAAGCCGGGCGAAAAACCGCAGCTCGATGATGATGAAGAATCAATCGATGAATTTGAATTTGAATTTCAAAATGAACAGGGACAAAGAAAAACATTGAAATTCAAGGCGAAGAAAATTAAGTAGTCAATTCCTTGCGTCAGGAGATTATCATGAAGAATCTTTTAATATTCGTATTCATCGTATTTTTCTTTCAGATCGTTTCGGCCGGATCGCTTTCCAGGCAGCTCTCTCACGATGTTCCGGATCCTGTCATCAACGGCGAAATCGCGCATCTGGAGATAAGAATACTTGACCGGCAGGAGCGCCTCTATAATGCTACTCTGCTTTACAGAGGCCAGGGAGAACATGAATTTAGCTCTGTCAAACTTAAAAATGACGGATTTAGCCTCTATGCCGATCTCCCAACGGAGAAAATTCATTCCGGTGCCGTGGAATACTATTTTGCGTTTGAAGATGCGTCAGGTGAGGTCCTGTCCCTCCCTGAGTATACTCCTGATGTCAATCCGTTCCGTATGGAGATTGCTCCGCAGGAGGTACAGCAGACGGGTCCGGCTTCTACCCCCTATGAACTTCTTTTGCTTAGCCCGGAGCCTTTTGAAGCGGTCAGCGAAGATGAATTTATGATTGCCGTGTCGATCCCGTTCGATCCCGATCTTGTGGATTTTACCCGTACGCGCCTGTTAATTGACGGGATTAATGTATCAACTTTATTGATAAGAGAGGAAAATTTATACACTTTTCTTCCAAAATCAATCCGTTCCGGACCACATGACGCCGAATTTAAAGTGTATGATCAAAACGGTAATCTTCTCGCGCAAAAAAACTGGTCATTTAAAATTAACGAAACAATCACCGGGCAAACCGGTTTCACCTCACGCACAAATATTTTTATCGACAACCGTTACCAGAATATTTCTGAATCTTCCGATAATTTTTTCCGGGGTGGATTTGATTTTAACGGGAGTTACAACGCATTTGATATTGGCGCATCGGGTCTGATGAGCTCGGAAGAGAGCTATAACAGCCAGGCTGAAAACCGGTTTGGAATCCGCCTGCGCTATAATTTTTGGGAAAATTCCAATATTTATTTAAAGGGGGGGGATTTTACCGCCTACTATGATCCGCTTGCTTTCTGGGACCGGAGAGTTCTCGGGTTAGGCATGGGTGTGAACCTGAAGTACTTTAACCTTGATATAAGTGTTGGACAGACAGCAAGGGCGGTTGAAGGTGTCTATAATTCAGATGAAAACAGGATCTCCCAGTATGGAAGTTATGAGCAATCCTTTTTCAGCATCAGACCGGAGTTTAAATTTGGCTCTCACGTGAGCTGGGGATTGGATCTGGTTAATGGTAAAGATGATCCTAATTCCATTAAATATGGAGCGAATCCGCGCGAAGCGTTAGCTCTGGGAAGTACCCTGAACCTTGATTTTGACGGTCACAGAATTCAATTCATAGGCAGTGTTCATGCCAGCATCATAAACAACGACGCCTCTACCGAAGTGGATTTTGATACACTGGCAGACAGATATGATCTGACCGGCTCAGAAAAAGACCTGGCGGAATCATTTGTGAATTTTATGGAAAAAACAGGCTTTTTAACGATCAGTCAGGGCCTCGCTCCAATTCCGAGTGTCGCCATGCAGTTCGAAACGCGCCTTAATTATTTCAGACACAACCTGAAGCTTACATATAAGAGCATCGATCCTGACTACACAACTCCCGGAAATCCGTATTTATTAAAAGGCATCCGCGGGATTTTTATCAATGACAATGTTCGTCTTTTAAGCAATCAGGTTTATCTTAATATTTATTTCAAAGCATATGATGATAATCTCGATCAGGATAACGCGCAAACAAGTAATACGGATGTTGGAGGAGCAATTTCCTATTTTCCCATGCAGAATCTGCCAAGTGTCACTCTGTCCTATGGAAACCAATCCCGGAAAAATGATTTAAATCCGCTTACCTCGGATTCTCTGCTCTACCCGGAAGACAATTCCACCCAACGAATCGGCCTGTCATCCAGCTATAAATTCAAAACCGGCAGCGTCGAAAATACAGCCACCTTTAGTGCCTCCAACTTTTTAAGAGATGACGCGGCAACCGAATCAAATCAATCGGAATTCACTCTTTACAGTATCGGAATCCGCAATAAATTTTCATTTCCTCTCACTACACAATTCAGCTATTCACAGTCCTCCAGCATTTTTGGAAAAAATGACACCGAACGCAATACCGATATCAATAAGATATTTATTGGTTTGGATTACAATCTCATAAATGCTGTCATGGAAAGCGATCTTAGGCCGTTCCTGAACATAACACTGCAGGATATAACGACATCAAGCAGCACACTTGATGAAAATTACAACCGTATCAACTACACCACCGGGCTGACTTTGAGAAATCTGACCTATGGAAATCTATCTCTCAGATACGATTATATAGATTACGGGGATAACGCTGACTGGTCCGATTCGATTCTTAGTACGCGCTATGAAATAAACTTTTAACATCTAATGACATGGGTTCCCGAAAGGGAACCTTTATTTTTTATCAATCACCCATAGGTTTGAATGATGAAAACATCAATGTCTAAATATAATCCTTTTATTTTTCTCCTTGTTATAGTATTGTCGGTGTCTCTGGCTTTTCTTTTAAGCTATACCACCACATTTCAGACTCTTGAACTAAAGCTTCTGGATCTGCGTTTCGCGCTGCGCGGACCTGAATCTCTTGAGGACAGTCCGGTGGTGATCGTTGGAATTGATGACCAGTCTGACGAATCGACACCACACCGCTGGCCGTGGCCGCGATCTTATTTTGCTCACGTTATTGAGAACCTTGAAGAAGCGGGGGCCGCAGCGATCGGAGTCGATGTTATTTTTGATCAACCTGATAAATACGGTCCTGATCAGGATGATGAACTTACACGCGTACTCTCGTTATATGATAATGTGGTTCTGGTGGGAAAACTGCTCCAGACTTCACAGAATTATACATACACAACCATCATTCCGCCTTACGAGAAATTTTTATCCGGCAACACCTCCTGGGGTCTGGTGGCTATAGAGGCGGATATTGATGGTTTTTACAGACGCTACCTTGTCGGTCAACAATACAACGACTCTTTATTGCCTTCTTTTGCCGCGCAGATGATTCGCGCGAAGGAAGGAACTAACAAATCCAATGCCTTAAAAACGGATAAAAATTTTTTCTATTTGTCCGGATATAAGATTCCAAAATACGATCCAAACAGCTTCCTGATTAATTATAAAGGCCCGGCGTTTACGTTCCCTTATTATTCCTTTGACAGCATTCTTGACGATGAAGATTTTGATCTTCGGGACGAGTATGACATTGATTCATTTGATGATCCCGGTGACCCGGAACTGGGCATTCCGGCGGGTCTAAAATATTCAGGAAAATTTAAAGATAAAATCGTGCTCATCGGATCGACGATGCATGAACTTCATGATAATTTTCCCACCCCGTTTCTCGAACATTATTCAGCGGAAGGAGCACAGGTAAAAACCGAAATGCCGGGAGTGGAAATTCATGCAAATGCCATACTTGCCATTCTTGAAAATAATTATCTGATAACGCCGTCTTTAAGCGTCAGTCTTTTGATTATGTTTATTTTGGCCGTCGGTGTGTTTTTTATTACACGCTTTGTTCATACAACCTGGGGCTTGTTTGTGACCATCGTTGTAACCATCGGGTATGTCCTTATCTCAGTATTCGCTTTTAAGCAGTTTAATATTTTCCTGCAGGTTGTGAGTCCGGTACTGGTCATATTATTCAGCTTTGTCGGTAATACCGTTTATCAGTATCTGTTGTCCCAGCGCGAAAAACGCGTCTTGCGGGGAGCATTTGCGCATTATGTTCCTGAAAAAGTGGTACAGGATATCATCAATAATCCCGATAAATTAACACTCGGCGGCGAAGAGCGCGTTGTGACTGTTCTGTTCTCTGATGTGGTGGGATTTACAACCATTTCCGAAAAACTATCCCCACGGCAGCTTGTATCATTGCTGAACGAATATCTCACATCGATGACAGATATTGTTCTGAAGAATGACGGAATTATTGATAAATATGAAGGTGACGCGATCATGGCAGAATTTGGGGTGCCTGTTTTTTATGAGAAACACGCCAGAGCCGGCTGCGTCGCTGCTCTTGAAATGCAGCGTCAGCTGGAAAAACTTCGCGCTGACTGGAAAAAAGAAAACAAACCTATGCTCCGGGCCAGAATAGGAATTAATACCGGTGAAGTTATCGTTGGGAATATGGGATCAAAAAATGTTTTTGATTATACCGTCATGGGTGATCACGTCAATTTAGGTTCCCGTCTGGAAGGCGCGAACAAATTTTACGGGACGGAAATTATGATCAGTGAATTCACGCATGACATTATAAAAAACGATTTTTTTACACGTCCCCTTGATCTGATAAGAGTAAAAGGAAAACAGAAACCGATTGAGGTTTTCGAATTAATCGCCGAAAGAAGCGCTTCTCTGAATCAAAATTATCTGGAAATGCTTGAATTATATCATAAAGGAATCATAGAATACAGAAAACAAAACTGGAAAGAGGCCATAGATTTGTTTGAATATTGTCTCAAATTGGTCCCTGAGGATTATCCGTCTCAAATGTATCGAAAAAGATGTATTGATTTCAAATTTACGAGCCCCAGTCCGGATTGGGATGGTGTGACAACTATGAGTGAAAAATAATAAACATTGAACTGATTGGTTCGGGTATAATTATTTCGGATTTTAGGTAATCAAATTTGGATATAATTACTTTTTCACTTAATTTTGAAAAATTCAAAAGAATATAATATCTGTTTATAATAAGTTTAATTATATAGGTAGCAACTTTTGCGCGACGTTAAAATAGCTTTAATTGTGGATGATGAAGAAGCGCTTCGGGAAATAATAGCAGAAGTGTTGTCCTTAATGGATATTACATCTTTCCAGGCAAGCAGCGGATTTGAAGCAATTGAGCTTGTTTCCAAACACAAGGAAGAAATCGGTTTGCTGTTAATTGATATGTATATGCCCAATATGTCTGGAGAGGAGACTTATAAGCAGGTCGAGAAATTCCTGCCGGATGCTCTCGCGATCTTTATGTCCGGATTTGAAAATGACCAGTCGTTTGCGGACACTCCCATGAACACCCGACAACGTTTTTTGAAAAAGCCGTTTACAATCACTCAACTGAAAGATATGGTTCAGGAACTGATTAATGAATCCTGATGCATCTTAAAAAAAGACTCACGCACTCGTGAGTCTTTTTTTTTAATCTTCCAGGACCGTTGTCAACCCGATGCGACCCCGTTCAAAGTCGATAGACACCACCTTCACATCTATTACATCACCCACGGCCAACACTTCCATGGGATTTTTTACATAGCGCTTGGCCATGCGGCTGATATGAACCAGTCCATCCTGTTTGACGCCAATATCGACAAACGCCCCAAAATCAACAACATTGCGAACCGTCCCTTTAAGAACCATTCCTTCTTTGAGATCTTCCATTTTTAAAACATCGCTTTTAAGTATCGGCTTGGGCATCTCGTCACGAGGATCCAGGCCGGGTTTTTCCAGATTTAGAAGGATATCTCTGAACGTCGGCTCACCGATTCCAAGCTCTGCAAGCAAATCAGATAATTCTATTTTTTCGCTATTGATTTTAGATCTGAGCTTCTTGCCTTCCTCCCTTATGTCCGAAATCTGGAATTTTTGGAGCATCATTTTTGTGGCATTATATGATTCAGGGTGTATGGAAGTATTGTCCAGTGAGTTATCACCATCGGGAATACGTAAAAATCCCGCGGCCTGTTCAAACGCGACGGCGCCAATCCCATCCACGGTCTTCAACTCACTTCTATCTCTGAACGGGCCATTATTATCACGGTGTTTTACAATGTTTTCAGCCGTCCTGCTCGTAAGTCCCGAAACATATCTTAAGAGGGATGCGGAAGCGGTATTGAGATTCACGCCGACTGAATTCACTCCTGACTCAACAACCTGACCCAATGTATGTGCCAGTTTTCTCTGGTTTACATCATGCTGATAAAGTCCGACCCCGATGCTTTTCGGATCAATTTTTACGAGTTCTGCCAGCGGATCAAGCAATCGCCGGGCAATGGAAATATTTCCGCGCATGCTGGCTTCAAGATCAGGAAATTCTTCCTGAGCAACCTTTGAAGCGGAATAGACCGATGCTCCCGCTTCACTGACGATGATATATGACAGCTTCTTTTCGTCTTTCATTTCAGCAATGACATCTGCAATCATCTGCTCCGTCTCACGGCTGGCCGTTCCATTACCGATAGCTATGATATCGACACCATATTTATTGACAAGACTTCTAACCGTTGATTTTGCTTCAAAATACTTCTGCTGCGGCGGATGAGGATAAATGGTTGTACCTTCCAGATATTTTCCGGTTTTGTCAATTACGGCAACCTTTGATCCGGTCCTGAAACCGGGATCGATCCCCATAATCATTTTTCCCCTCACAGGCGGCTGTAATAACAGATTTTTTAAATTAGTGGCAAATACGCTAATCGCGTGTTCATCCGCTTTTTCAGTCAAAGCCGTCCGGACTTCACGAAAAATGGAAGGAGCCACCAGGCGATTGTAGCTGTCCTTTATGGCCAAACTCAGCTGCTCCGTAAAAATAGACGCCTTATTTTTGATATACAGGTGTTCGATTTCAGACGTTATTCTTTCTATCTGAACATCGAATGAAACTTTTAAAATTCCCTCTGTTTCGCCCCGATTGATGGCCAGAATCCTATGCGGTGGAATCTTTGAAACAGCTTCGGAATAATCATAATACATCTCATATGGCGTGCGTTCCTGCATCTTTTTACCTTCGACAATAATCAACCCGTCATCAAATGTGATTTTCCGGGTTACTTTTCGCACATCGGCGTCATCACTTACCGTTTCCGCGACTATATCCATTGCCCCGTTCAAGGCATCTTCGGCAGTGTTCACTTCTTTATCGGGATTAACGTACTGCGCGGCGTAATCTTCCGGAATGCCCGAAATGATTTCCTGATTTAGTATCATATCCGCTAACGGTTGAAGTCCCTTCTCCCTGGCAACGGTCGCGCGTGTTCTTTTCTTTGGCTTATAGGGCAGATAAAGATCTTCCACTTCCTGCAACTTCAGGGCCTTTAATATCTTTCCCTTTAACTCCGGAGTAAGTTTTCCCTGCTCATCGATAGATTTAAGGATCGTTTCTTTTCGCGCTTCTAAAGCTCTTAAATATTGAATTCGCTCTTCAATATCACGTATCTGATTTTCATCCAGTGAACCGGTGACTTCTTTACGGTATCGTGAAATGAATGGAACCGTATTCCCTGTGTCTAATAATTCCACCGTATTTTTTACCTGGATAAGGTTTAGTTCCAGTTCCCCGGCTATTAATTGAAGCATTTCCGAATCAGTCATATCATCCTCTGTATATTGTTTCAGTAAATCAAAGTCGAAGCGTAATTTTAAAAAAATGCCGCTCTTTTGCAATTTATTTTTTTAACTTTAACAAATACCTTATTACGCGATTCAAAAAAAACCGCTGACTGTCCAGGCAGCCAACGGTTTCAAATATCAGGGTATTTAATGCATAGCTATTTTGATGCTAATAATACATTTTTGAGCAACAAATCCCTAAATCACTTTTTTTAACGCGCGGTAGTTTGCTTCGATGGTTTTTTGAATATCATTTTGCGAATGCGCCGCG
The DNA here is from genome assembly GCA_050173015.1 of Calditrichaceae bacterium. Lineage (GTDB taxonomy): Bacteria > Calditrichota > Calditrichia > Calditrichales > JBFXGD01 > JBFXGD01. The sequence continues at coordinate 144,186 of JBFXLE010000001.1, read as the reverse complement.
GAGATGAAGAACGCTTCAAACTGTGAAGGCGCCAGGTACACCCCTTCTTCCAGCATATTCCAGAAGTATTTCGCGTATTTTTTTGTATTCGATCGTACGGCGCTATCATAATCATGCACTATTTCAGTATTAAAAAACAGGCAACCCATGGAACCAACTCTGGTCTGATATAATGGCATTCCTAGACGTTTTAGATTTTCACGGATCCCGTTGTCTAATAATTTTGCCTTTTCCTCCAGCGTCTCATAGAAACCGGGCTCGTTTAGAATCCTTAACGTTTCCAAACCGGCTCTCATTGCAAGCGGATTTCCGGATAGTGTACCGGCCTGATAGACGGGACCGGCCGGTGATATCTGCTCCATAATTTCTTTTTTACCGCCATAGGCGCCCACCGGCATTCCACCTCCGATGATTTTACCAAGAGTTGTCAAATCCGGCTTTATGTTATAAACCTCCTGAGCGCCGCCTCTGGCCACCCTGAAACCGGTCATCACTTCATCAAAAATTAGCACTATCCCGTTATCAGTTGTCACCTTGCGTAAACCCTCAAGAAAACCCTCCACCGGAGGAATAACGCCCATATTACCCGCCACAGGTTCCACAATGATTGCCGCGATCTGATCCGGAAACTTTGAAATCCATTCCTTAACAGAACCCAGATCATTGTATCGAGCGATCAACGTGTCCTCGGCTGTAGAAGGAGTCACCCCGGGACTATTAGGTGTGCCGAGTGTCGTCATTCCCGATCCGGCCTGAATAAGAAAACTGTCGCTGTGCCCATGGTAGCAGCCACTGAATTTAATAATTTTATGACGCCCCGTATATCCCCTTGCTAAACGGACAGCGCTCATTGTGGCTTCCGTACCCGAGTTTACCATTCGTACCATTTCAACAGAAGGCATTATCTCTGTGATGAGTTCCGCCAGTTCAATTTCCAGCTCGGTCGGCGCTCCAAAACTAGTCGCCTTCTCAGCTTCTTCTTTTAAGGCCGAAATAATTCGCGGGTGTGAGTATCCTACAATAAGCGGACCCCACGATCCCACATAATCAATATAGTCATTGCCATCAACATCAAACGTGTGGGACCCTTTCCCGTGAGAAAAATAAACGGGAGTTCCTTCCACCGATTTGAACGCGCGGACAGGTGAATTTACCCCGCCGGGAGTAACTTTTTGTGATCTTTCAAATAATTTTTTACTTTTATCCTGTGATAACATGCAAAACTCCGTTATTACATTATATTTTCCAAAGACTGTTTGCCAGCAATCAAAATCTGATCAAAATTCCAGCATTAGATAACTGTTAAATTATCTCCCCGAAGATTTCAACAACACAAAAGTTGAATCTTCTTTTCTTATCTCTTTTTCTTGGGCGCGAGCATCGCGCCCCTACTCTTAACTCTTACACTCTTTTCTCTTAACGCTCTTTAATTCTTACTTCTTACTTCTTACTTCTTACTTCTTACTTCCTACTTCTTACTTCCTACTTCTTACTTCTTACTTCCTACTTCTTACTTCCTACTTCTTACTTCTTACTTCCTACTTCCCGGACAAGGCATGCCTTGTCCCTACGTTCTACATCCTTCCAAGGTAGCCAAAGATGCCTGCGGCATGACATACGGGTAGATTAACCGGTTTCACCGCGGTTGACTATGACATCGCCTGCCCGGATTCAGACGCCCCTACTCTTCACTCTTTTTTCTTTTTTCTTTTTTCTTTTATCTTTTTTCTTAAACTTCTTACTTCCTACTTCTTACTTCCTACTTCTTACTTCCCACTTTTCTTCTTCTCCAGCGCGTCGATCACTTCTTTGGCGAAATAAGTAATAATCATATCCGCGCCTGCGCGCTTAATCGAAGTCAGTGATTCCATCATCACGCGATCATGATCCAGCCAGCCTTTTTCCGCCGCCGCTTTGAGCATGGCAAATTCACCGGATACCTGATAAGCGGCTGTGGGCATTCTAAATTCGGTTTTGATTCGATGGATAAGATCCAGGTAAGGCATGGCCGGTTTAACCATGACAATATCCGCCCCCTCTTCCACATCGAGCGCGACTTCACGCATGGCCTCATCCGCGTTTGAAGGATCCATCTGATAGGTGCTGCGGTCACCAAACGCCGGAGTTGATTCCGCCGCTTCACGGAACGGTCCATAAAATCCGGACGCGTATTTCGCAGCATAGCTCATAATCGGAATATTGATGTACCCCTCACCATCCAGCGCCTGACGGATGGCCCCAACCATTCCGTCCATCATGCCCGAAGGAGCGACCATATCGACACCATGCTTCGCCTGAACCAGCACTTGTTTCTGGAGCATCTCCAACGTGGCATCGTTATCAACATCATGTCCCACGAGCGCTCCGCAGTGACCGTGATCGGTATATTCACAAAAACAGACATCCGAGATAACATACATATCCGGAACAGCCTTCTTTACTGCGCTGATCGCTTGCGCTATGATACCCTCGTCACTGGTGGCATCTGTGCCAAAGGCATCTTTGTGCTCGGGAATACCAAACAAAATAATGGATTGGATTCCTTTATCCCATATCTGTTTTACTTCACTGACAAGATGTTCAAGTGAGAGCTGAAAATGTCCCGGCATGCTGCTGATCGGTTTTTTTATATCTTTACCCGCGGCAACAAATAATGGCAAGATCAAATCATCGGGTGTTAAAATCGTCTCACGGACAAGGTTTCGTATTTGCGGATTTCTGCGCAGACGCCGAGGTCTGTAATAAGGTTTGAACATCGTCTGTACTCCATATTTTTTCGGCTAATAAATCGATTTAAATTTTATTTATCTGTTCCCGTTTTTGATACATTTTGATAATTGATATTATCAACTTCACTGTTTATAAATTCCGAAACGGTCAAACTCATCGCATCTGCCTGCTTTACGCAATCGGCTACCGAGATGCCGCCTCTGAAATTACCGGAAATGAACATACCCGGATTCTTTTTTTCAAATTTTTCAACCGAGCCGATCATTTCAATATGCTCAAGATTATATTGAGGAATCGCCTGTTCCCATCTTTTAATCACCACCACATCCGGCTTTTGATTTATTCCCATCAGGCTTTTAAAATCTTCTTCCACCATTTCGGCAATCTTATCTTCGGTCAGCATCGCGTTTTCCGGCTGGCGGCTGCCGCCCACAAAAGTCGTAAATGCCGCTCCTCCCTCCGGCGCGCGATTCGGAAAGATGGTCGAGCTCCAGATGGAGCCAAGAATGTTTTTATTTTCCTTTTTTGGTATTAAAAATCCGAATCCGTCAAGATTGACATTTTCCGGTTTTTTCCTGTATCCAAAGAAAACCATTGTCACAGGAGGATAGGGAATTGTTTTGAAGAATGCTCCGGGAGTCACTTCAAAATGGAAGGGAAGTTTTTCATACACATGAGCGGGCACGGTTAACAAAACCGATTTTGTCCTGATCAGGAACTCTTCTTCTCTGTTCCGGTAAGAAACTTCGTAACCGCCATCCTTCATCTTTGAAATTCCCGTGATTTGCGATTCAGTAACAAGATTGTTTCCAAGTTCATTTACCAGCGCATCAATAACGGTCTGCAACCCGTCTTCAAATGAAAACATTTTCGCGCGCTGTTTTGAAGTTTCTTTACTTTTCCGTCTTTCGCGGGCGCCCCTTATAGTCCCTTTTATCAGACTCCCGTATTTTTGTTCCACTTCGTAAAGCTTTGGAAACGCGCTCTGAACGCATAATTTTTCCGGTAATCCGGCAAAAACACCGGCCACAAACGGATCTATCGCGTAATCCAGAAATTCTTTCCCCAGACGTCGCTCCACAAACTGAGCAAGGGTTTCACGGGTTTCGGCAGGTGATGGCGCGATGAACGGTTCTTTAAACAGCCTTAATTTTGCCCGCGTCGAAAAAAGACCGCTTTTTAAAAAAGCCAGCGGTTTCATGGGTAAGGCCTGAAGCTTCCCGCCGCGCACAATATATCTATTATTGGATTTTTCATTGGCATATAACATCTGATGATCTATTTTCAGATCTTTGAAGAGCTCACCGAGCAACGGTGTGGTTTCGAGCGCGCTGTTTGGCCCGTATTCAACCAGGAATCCGTCTTTTTTCTCTGTGCGGATCGAGCCGCCGGCAACGCTGTTTTTTTCGAGAATTTTTACCTTTATTCCCTTTTTCACCAAATTGCGCGCCGTAGTAAGACCCGATATACCCGCCCCCACAATGACAGTATCGGTCGTTTCATTCTTTAGCATAATTTTATCCACCTGATTAAACTGTTCTCGAGTAAATTGGCTTTTGTTTCTGTCGATCAGCTTCCAGATAGGCGTCAAACGCCATGGCGATATTTCTCACCACCAGGCGGCCATTTTCATGAACCTGAATCCGGTCCGGCTGCAGGCTTATAAGTCCGTCATTTACAAACTCGTCCAATTGTGCTATGGAATCGGCAAAGTAGGAGTCAAAATCGATTCCATATTTTTTGTTCACCTCCGCTTTTTCAACAACATTATTGCACATAAGTTCTGTAATGACATGTCTTCTCACCTGATCGTCATCATTTAGACGGTACCCCAGAGAAACGGGAAGCTTTCCATCGTCAATCATTTCTTCATATTCTTTAGTTGTCTTTACATTCTGGGCATAGACATTGTGCAACTGGCTGATAGAAGTGATGCCCATGGCGTAAACTTCCGCGCCCGCCCGCGTAGTATATCCCTGGAAATTCCTGTATAACGTTTTCTCCTTCAGGGCGACACTGAGTTCGTCAGCCGGTTTTGCAAAATGATCCATCCCGATCATTACATATCCGGCGCCTGTCAATTTTTCGATAACCATCTTCAGTATTGACAATTTCTCGCCGGCTGAAGGAAGTGTTTCCGGTTGAATTATGTTCTGATGTTTCTTCATCCAGGGAACATGGGCATAATTAAAAACCGCCAAACGATCCGGTGAAATTTTGATAATTTTATCTACTGACTTGACAAAGGTATCGACCGTTTGAAATGGCAGGCCGTAAATCAGATCTACATTGATCGAATCGAATCCAAGATCCCTGCTTTCCTGAATTACTCCGCGAGTCATCTCTTCCGGCTGTATCCGGTTGACCGCTTCCTGTACTTTGGGATCAAAATCCTGTACGCCCATGCTGATTCTGTTAAATCCTACCTTTCTCAAAACCGGCAGATGGGCCGGAGTCAAAGCTCTTGGATCGACTTCAATACTTACTTCTGCATCGGTTGCAAAGTTAAAATGGTCGCGGATATACATAGCGATATCTTCGATCTGCTCCGCTGAAAGATATGTGGGTGTCCCCCCGCCCCAGTGGAGCTGAACGACTTTTCTGTTTGGATTTATTCTGCTGCTCACAGCGTCTATTTCTCTTTTCAAATATTCGACATAGGATGCCTTACGATCTGAGCTGTGAGTAATTATCACATTACACGCGCAATAATAGCAAAGTGATTGACAAAACGGCAAATGAAAATAGAGCGATAAGTCACCGTCCTGACCAACCTCGTTCGTTTGTATAATTTCTTCTTCAAACTCTTTTGATCCGAATCCTTCGTGAAAATGGGGAGCTGTCGGATAGCTTGTATATCTCGGACCCGGACGATCATATTTCTTCAAAAGCTCGAGCGCGATATCTAAGTTTAATGATTTATTCATGATATTAATCTCTTTTATTTAAATAAACGGATTATCAGTCCCTGACTAATGATTCCCGGCAATTTCAGCTTTCTTCTTTTACCGCGTCTATAAATGCCCTCGCGTGATCCACCGGTATATCAGGCAAAATTCCGTGTCCCAGATTGGCGACATGGCCGGCCGCGCCATTAAATCCTTTAAGCATTTTTTTGACATGCGCGTGGATTTCCGCGGGTGGCGCGTAAAGAGCCGTTGGATCAAGATTTCCCTGCAGAGCGGTTTTATTTTTGATTAATTCTACAGCCCTGACCGGATCAATTGTCCAGTCAAGTCCCAGGACATCAGCGCCGGAAAGACTTAGTTTATCCAGCCAGGCCATTGCCCCTTTAGCAAAGTAAATGACAGGAACTCCGGGTTTACGTATCTCCTTGATGATTCTTTGTACGTAGGGAAGCGCGAATTCGTAAAATCCTTCTTCATCAAGCATTCCAGCCCAACTGTCAAACAACTGCACCGCCTGAACCCCGTTTTCAATTTGTGCTTTACAATAGTCGATAACCGTGACAGTCACTTTTTCCAGCAATTCATGTAATAAGGCCGGATTTCCAAATCGCAGTGTTTTGATATATTTATAATTTCTGGATCCGCTTCCTTCGATCATATAAGTGGCGAGCGTCCAGGGAGCCCCGCTGAATCCGATCAGGGGAACGCGATTGTTCAATTCCTGTCTGATATTTCTGATCGCCTGCAGAACATATCCGAGTTCACTTTCCGCGTGGATTGCCGGTAATTGCCGTATTTGTTTTACGGACCGCAGAGGATCCGTAAACTGAGGCCCCTTCTCTTCTATAAAATGCAGCTCCATGCCCATCGCTTCGGGAACCACCAGAATATCCGAGAAAAGAATGGCGGCGTCGACTCCGAGAATATCCACCGGCTGAAGAGTGACTTCGGTCGCCACATCCGGTGTTTTATACATACCGGTAAAATTATATTTTTGTCGGATCTGCCGGTATTCAGGCAAATAACGGCCCGCCTGCCGCATCATCCAAACCGGTGTGCGTTCAACCCGCTGTCCAAAACATGCCTTTATAAAGAGGTGATTTGTATTTTCATCCATCACTATGCCTGTCTCCCGTCATTCGAAATTTATGTTTATATCTTATTATTGATAATTTATTTGCCGTATTTTACCCGCCGGCAGTGGTTACACCCGTATTTATCCTGTCAAAAAATGATTCCATCGCCATAATTAAATTGTCTGTTTCCGCGTTGACCGGGACAACATCCGCTTTAAATCCGTTTTTCTGAATGTGTCCGGCCGTTGTTTTACCGAATGCCGCCATTGAAATCCCGGACATCAGGAAGGTTTTACCAAGCTGTTCGACAAAATAATCATAAGAACTTGGACTGCTGAAAACAACCATATCAAATTTTGATTTATTTATTTCAGCGATACTGCTCTCATCTATTTCGGTGTTTGCCACTGTTTTATAGATGGGAATTCGTATTAAAGTTATATTTTCAGGGAGTTCTACCTCGATATTTTTTAGGGACTGTTCACTGGTCGGATTCAATACGTTTAATTTCCTGTCGTTCCCGGATTTGCTGACTATTTCCAGGAGATCATTGATCGCTAAGGCTTTATATCTAATATCTGTTTTCGGGAACAATTTCTTATATCTCTTAGCCGCTTTGTTTCCGACAATACCTACCTCAATTTTGCTCATCACTTTGTCAGAAATAAGATACCTGTTCATGTAGTGGCGGAAAGAGGACACCCCGTTCGGACTGCCAAAAAGAATCAGGTCATAACGGGTGATATTTTTTAATTCCCGTTCGATGGCAATTTCTTTCTCCGAATCGATTATTTCCACGGTGAACGGCGCGAAGAAAACAGGTTCGGCTCCTTTGGCGTGAAGCACCGATTCCAGTTCCAGGGATTGCTCCCTGCCGCGGCAGATTAATATTTTTTTCCCGCTTAAACTACTCATTCACCACCGCCTCTTTTATCGGCAAATCGACCCCATTTTCATGCAAACTGAGCGCGTGCGATGTACCGATCGCATTCAGGATAAACTCAAACATCAACACTCTTTCAGCGCGCTGTTCATCTACCGCCAGGCTTTGAGCTCTGATTACCGCCGCGTCAATGATCCCCAGAATCAGATCTGTTTTAAACAGCAGATTCTGATCCGGAAGAATGATCCCTTCATCAATGCCTCTTTCGAGAGTACGAACCATTAATTCCCGTATCTGATGATACATTTGATCAATTTTATCACCGCTTCCGGCTGAAAATTTGATTTTTTCTCTGTACCAGATTCTAAAAAAATCAGGATATTTTACCAAAAAACTGTACATATGAATGACCACCCTGCGAAGCGTTGTCAGCGCGTCCGTGTTATGATCAACCCGTTCGCATAACAGATGCAGGAGATTATCCAGCTTTCTGATTATGATTGATAAAAAAAGTTCTTCTTTATTTCTGAAATAATTATAGATGGTTCCTTTGGCAATATTTGCCCTTTTCGCCACCTCATCCATCAGCACTTCATGAAATTTCTGCGAGGCGAACATTTCCTCGGCGATATTCAAGATCTGACATCGCCTTTCATTATGAAGTTGTGGATTGGATTTTCTCATGCGCGGTTTTCCATTATGATGCGGTCCAATATCTCTTTTCCACCCATGGAAATCAGTTTTTCCGCAACCGATATACCTAATTCTTCCGGCAAATTGATCGCGCCTTCCGCCATATCTTCAATGAGCGTCTGGCCGTCAAGACTTGAGACACACGCCTTCAGGCGGAGTCGATTCTGAACAATCTCACCGTATGCCCCGATTGGTACCTGACATCCGCCCTCCAGTTTATGCAGCAAGGCTCTTTCAGCGCGTATCCCGGCTGCTGAATGATCATCATGCAGCGGTTTTAGCAGATTCTTAGTATCTCGGTCATTTTCGCGGCAAATAATCGCAAAACTTCCCTGACCGACGGCCGGGAGAAGAATGTTCAATGAAATGCGTTCCGATATTCTGTCCTGCCATCCTAAACGCTCCACACCGGCCTGGGCAAGAACCATACCGTCCCAATCCGCTTCGTCAAACTTTCTGAATCGTGTATTCAGATTGCCTCTAAGATCGATAATTCGGAAGTCTTTACGATAATTTAACAATTGCGCTTTTCTTCGAAGACTCCCTGTCGCGATCGACGCCCCCTCGGGTAGTGTATCGATCGTTAGATTATCCCTTGAAATCAGAATATCATTTGCATGCCATCGTCCGGTGATCGCCGCGATTGTAAGTTCTTCAGGTATGGTTGTGGGCACATCTTTCATGCTGTGCACCGCTAAATCTATTTCATTATCAAGCAGAGCCCGGTCGATTTCCTTTGTAAAAAGTCCCTTGTCCCCGATTTTAGATAGCGGTGTATCCAGTATTTTATCACCGATGGTTTTAACCTCTATAATTTCAATAGTTATCGCCGGATTCAGCTCCTTCAATTTTTTCCGCACCCAATGCGTCTGCCAGAGCGCCAGTTCACTATCTCGAGTTCCGATCCGTACCTTCTTACTCATGTTCTTCCTCCAGTCCAAACATTTCCCTAACCACGTCTATACGCAGAAGGCCTTCCAATTGTCCGTTGTTATATCCGCGGAGTTGCACCGTAGGCAGATGCAGCACTTTATTAATTACCGCGCGGGTAATCAGTTCCATCTGTTCTAATTCTTTATCACTCACGCGGTGCTTATGTTTATCAAGTTCCAGGCGGCGAATTTCTTCAAGTTTTTCGCGCAGAGCTATAATTGTCGGCGTTACCCGGAGGGATTTTTTCCAATCGGTAAAATTGGAAATTTCCTGATCGATGATAATCATGGCTTCGGGGATTTCCTGCCTGCGTTTAGACAAATTTTTATCGACAATTTGTTGCAATCCGTCCATATCGTTTAAAAACACATTTTCAAGCCGATTGATTTTTGGATCAAAATCCCTCGGTATCGCGATATCAATAAGGAAGAGCGGACGGGAACCCCGACGTCCCTGGATTTCGCGAATATCTGATTCTGAAAGAATGAACTCCGGCGCGCTTGTTGCCCCGATAACTACGTCAACTTCCGGTAAAACCGAATTCATATCATCAAAGGGAACAGCTGTTCCGGTCAAGTCGTCCGCCAGTTTTGCGGCCTTTTCATATGTCCTGTTGGTAATGAAAAGTTGTTTCACACCTTTTTCAATCAGATGTTGTGCCGCCAGTGTACCGGTTTCTCCCGCGCCTATTAATAATACTTTGTGTTTATTCAGATCTTTGAAAATCTTTTGCGCGAGCTCCACAGCGGCAAAGGCCACACTCACAGCTCCTATCGCCAGAGCAGTCTCTGTCCGCACCCGCTTTCCAACCGTAAATGCTAAATTAAGCAGACGATTTAGAATGAGTTTTGTTGTACCCGCCGCTGATGCAATCCTGTAAGCATCCTTTACCTGTCCGAGGATCTGGGGTTCACCAAGAATCATTGAATCCATTCCCGCCGCGACTTTAAAGAGGTGCCCGATCGCCGCATCGCCTTCATAAAAATACATCACCTTAAAATCACCGGGATCAAATGATTTGCGGGTATCTTTTAAAAAGTTTTCCAGGGTTGAACGGACATCCGGCGAAATCCTGGCCAACACATATATTTCCGTTCTGTTGCAGGTTGACAGGATGTATCCTTCCTCTACCCCGTTACATTTTAATAATTTTTCCAGGGCAGCGGGAAGGTCATTCTCCGCGTATGCCGCGTGATCCCTAATATCAACAGTTGCTACGCGGTGACTGAGTCCCAGCAGATATATTTGAAAAATATTTTTTTCCATAAATTAATCAATCGAATCTGTGAAATGATGATAAAAACGTGTTTACGGCAATCATCGAAAAAATAATAATGGCAAATCCGCTGAGTGACAGAATCGCTAACCGCCTTCCGCTCCAGCCGAAAAACTTTTTGCCGAAGATTTCAAGCCCGTAAATAAACCACGTAATTATTGCAATTAAAATTTTATAATCAAAATGAAGCAAGGTGCCATATATTTTTTTTGTCCAAATTTCTCCGAGTATAATGGCGATTGTGAGAAAAAAGAAACCGATGGTCGCCGCCTTGAGATTCATTTCGTTAAGAATTTCAAGGGATGGTAAACGACTGTAAATCACTCCAAACCGGCTGCTTTTTATGTCGTGCGTCAGCAGCAAATACATCAACCCGTAAATGGCGGATATGGCCAGAGCAGAATATCCGAGGATCGCGGCGCTTGTATGAAAAATAAACAAACGGTCGTGAAGTATTTCAGGAATCACATGGACGAAGTCTATAAACGCGGATGAGATCACCTGCATAAAAAACACAAACACCAGAATAAAATATCCCGTTGATTTTTCCTTTATGCGGGATTCAATATACATGTAAATGGCCGCGACAGAGAGCGCCAGCACAGTGGAAGCTTCAAAAATTGTCGCAAGCGGAAAATGCTTGTAATAAATTCCCCTTGTTACAACATCAATAAAATGGATTAGAACGGTTATTTGCAGCATCGGCGTCACATATCGTTTTGCCGAACTGTCTTCGCGCCAGAAATACCGGGCATAAAAAAAGGTGGTCGCGAAATAAAGCAATGGCAAAATCGTGTTCATAAAACTGATTAGAAACTGCATCTGGTTCCTCAATTATAAGATGACTGACCAGTCAGATTTTAATAATTATTTCAATTAAATGCAAAAGAAATTATTTGAAAAATCCGGGCGCAAATTCCGATCAGGAAGCTTTTTACCTATTTTTAACTATATTTAGCAGACAATTTTCACTATATTAAAAATTGAAACAATAATTGCTTTAAAGATCATTAAATCATTATATATTTTAATTTCTTATGAACAAAACACAGACCTGGAATTTATTGAATCTTCTAAATACCACCACAAAATATTTGGAAGAAAAAAAAATAGAAAATGCCCGACTGAATGTCGAGGAATTGTTGGGAAAAGTCCTCCATTTTAACCGTGTTCAACTGTATATGAATTTTGAACGGCCGATTCTGCCGGACGAGCTTGAAGATTTCAGAGCTTTTATTAAACGTCGTCTTAATCATGAGCCGCTGCAATACATACTTGGTGAAACGGGATTTATGGGATTTTCATTTAAAGTCAGCCCCGATGTGCTGATCCCAAGGCCTGAGACCGAGATTATGGTTGAGGAAATCCTGAAACTAAAAGAGCATTACCATGGCAGCAATCCTGTGATAATAGATGTCGGCACCGGTAGCGGGTGCATACCGGTCAGTATCAGACTGCTTTGGCCCGAGACCCGTGTTTTTGCGACAGATATTTCAGTTAAAGCATTGGAAGTCGCCCGGGAAAACGCCGCGCTCAATAACATTTCAGCGGATCTTCATCTGATCTCGGAATCAAACAACAAACCGCTCAGAGACAATTCCGCGTCCGCCATGCAATTTATGGAGCACGATATCTTTAAACCCTGGCCGGATCATTTTCCGGAAAGCGCTTCCGTGTTGGTATCCAATCCTCCATATATCTCTATAGATGAAATCAATTTGCTTGAAAATGAGGTAAAGGAACATGAACCGTTAACTGCGCTTACTGATCAGGATGACGGCTTATCGTTCTACAGAAGGATTATATCCCTCCTGGCGAATGACAATACTCCCCGATGCGAATTTGCTTTTTTTGAAATGACGGGATCACAACCCGAAAAGGTTATCCAAATTGCAAAATCCTACAATTTTAAAACGATCGAGATTATAAATGATCTAAACCGGATACCGCGTGTTCTAAAAATAAAGGTTGTCTGATGAAAAAAAACGTGTCAAAAAAAATCCAATCAGCTATCGTTGCACTACTAAAGGAATCTCCTGGTGTCCCCGTTCCCAAAAAACACATCAGCCAGGCGCTCGGCATTCACAAAAAAGATTACTATATGTTTGATAGCAGTATTCAGGCGCTGGTTTCGGACGGACGAATCATTCATGTCAGGGACAAACAATATGCTTATCCGCAACAGGCGCAGGAACTCATCGGTGAACTCAGAACGACGAGGGGCGGCTTTGGGTTTGTAGCTGTTGAAGGTCAGGACGTTGATATATTCGTCGCCCAGCAGAATCTGAATACCGCGTTTGATCGTGACCGGGTAGAGGTTCGACTTTATGCTGCATCAAGAGGTAAAAGACTCGAAGGTTATGTCACGCGCATTATTGAACGCTTCAGAAAAAAGATTGTCGGGACCTATCACAAAACCGAATACTACAGTTTTGTGACGCCGGATGAACGCAAAATCAATCGCGACATATTAATTCCGGAAGAAAAAGCAATGAATGCTCAGGACGGACAGAAAGTCCTGGCCACTTTTGATCGCTGGGAGAGTGATCAGCATAATCCGGAAGGCACCATTACCGAAATACTCGGAAATCCCGGTGATCCCGGTGTGGACGTTATATCCGTCGCATACTCTTATAACCTGGCAATAAATTTTACTAAGGATATTGAGCAATCCGTAAAACAGATATCTCCCGATATCCGTCCCGAAGAATATACGGGAAGACTTGACTTACGTGACCTGACATGTTTTACCATTGACCCAGTTGATGCGCGCGACTTTGATGACGCGGTATCCATTGAAAAATCTCCTGAAGGAAACTGGATTTTAGGTGTGCATATTGCAGATGTCAGCCATTATGTAGAAGAAAACTCTTCCATAGATAAGGAGGCTTTGGAGCGGGCGACGAGTGTATATCTTGTTGACAGAGTGATCCCCATGCTTCCCGAAAGACTTTCAAACGATCTTTGCAGCCTGAAACCGCGGGTGGATCGACTCGCTTACTCATGTTTTATGGAAATGGATTCCAAACTTGATGTGGTTAAATATAATATTGCCCCATCCGTTATTCATAGCAAACGCCGGTTCACTTATGAAGAAGTTCAGGCGATCATTGATAATGAGACCGAAGACGCTCTTGCCGATGACGTCCGTAATATGCAGGAATTGAGTAAAGCCCTCACCCGGAAAAGATTTGAAAAAGGCGGAATCGACTTTGAAACGCCGGAAGTCCGGTTTGTCCTCGACGAGAAGGGACAGCCTGTTGAAATCATACCCAAAAAGCGACTTGATAGCCATCGTTTGGTGGAAGAGTTTATGCTGATGGCCAATCAGGTAGTTGCCAGACATATCCGTAACATTAGTCCGCGGAAATCTGATCTCCTTCCTTTTCTCTACCGAATTCATGAAAAACCTGATGAAGAAAAAATGGCAAAATTCTTTGACTTCCTGCATGCCCTGGGTGTCGCGGTTAAACCTGTAAAAAAGATCACCTCAAAATTTTTCCAACAGGTTATTGAATCAATAAAAGGAACGAAAGAGGAAATAATTATTGAGCAGGTTGCCCTGCGATCGATGATGAAAGCCATATATTCTGACAAAAATATCGGCCATTTTGGACTCGGATTTGACGACTACACCCATTTTACGTCTCCAATCAGGCGCTATCCGGACTTAACCGTTCACCGGCTGCTGAAGCATTATGAAAAATCCTCTGTTCCTCCTGAGAAAGGCGTTCGCAATAAACTGAGAAAAATTGCCGCTCAATCTTCTAAAATGGAGCGTTTGGCTATGGAAGCGGAACGCGAATCGATAAAGCTGAAACAGGCGGAATATATAAACCGCTACGTGGGTGAAACATATAAAGCCTTTGTATCAGGGGTTATGTCCTTCGGTATCTTTGTAGAACTGGAAGACACTTTGATCGAAGGTCTTGTGCAAATCTCCAATATGGTTGATGATTTTTATATTTATGATGAAAAAACATATTCCATGACGGGAAGAGACACCGGACGCCGGATAAACCTTGGAGATGAGGTCACTGTTCGCGTTCTCTCTGTTGACCTGGAGAAAAAAGAGATTGAATTCACCTTCCTGGAAAATGAGGATAATAAAAACCGAAAATCTAATCCAAAACCGATCAAGAAAATCAATGAAGAACGCCGTCCCCGAAACAGAAAGAGACGCAAACGTTCATAAATTGGCAATGTTTTTCAATGCCTGATTGTCCTATTACCAGGAATCAGGCATTTTTTTTCTCATTTTTTTCTAAAATCCTTATATTAGGTCGATTTATTTAGCCTGAATCATTATTCCCTGATCTTTCCCGGGAAAATGACGTATGATTAATTTGAAAACTGTAAATAATGTATGAAGAGACCAGTGAATCATTCAGAGAAAATCAACATTCTTCATTTTCTTGCGCCGATAATAGTTTTGACTACCATTATCTTTTCGGTAAAGGCAAGTATTCTGCATGCCCAGGAAGTGTCTGTCGAAGCTGATTCACTGCTTCAAAAAGCCACCGCGGATACTGTCAAATCGGCAAAACCAAAAGACGGGCAGTTAGAAGGACCGATCAGGTATTGGGCAGATCAAATTGATCTGAGCTACAATGACAATACGATCTATCTCCATGGAAACGCGAAAATCGAATATCAGGATATGACGCTAACTGCCGCGTTCATCAAAGTCGATCGTAACATAAATACTTTATATTCGAACGGAATTCTCGATTCCGTTGACGCGGACGGGTTTGAATATTATTCGGGAACCCCTGTTTTTTCTGAAAAAGGCACCGAACCGATGGAAGGTAATTTTATCGAGTATAATTTTGACACCAAACGGGGCAAAATCACCCAGGGTAAAACCAAGATGGATCCCGGTTATTACAAGGGGTCACAGATTAATAAAATATCGAATAAAACCCTTCTCGTGCAAACCGGATATTTTACTACCTGCGATAATATTGATCATCCTCATTTCTATTTTAAAAGTTCAAAGATGCGGGTTAAAACAAAAGACAAGGTCGTCGCCAAGCCGATCTATTTTTATATTGCCGATGTACCTGTAATGGCTTTGCCCTTTGGAATATTTCCCAATAAAGGCGGGCGGCAATCAGGCTTAGTGGTGCCTTCCTACGGTGAAAGCCAGGCAGGAGGCCGGTTTTTAAGAGGAATAGGATATTACTGGGCGCCAAACGACTATTTTGACGGCACCTTTCTTACCGATTATTACGACCGGCTCGGATTTACATTTCGCGGAGATTTTCGCTATACCCTGCGTTACTTCCTTAACGGAAATCTTTCCACGGAGTATTATCCGAAAGACCCGAGCAGCGGCCAGCGCCAGGAGCGTTGGCGTATCCGGTTTAATCATAGCCAGACCATCAATCCGACTCTGAGCATATCAGGTTCCGGAAGTTTTCAGAGCGATAAAAGTTTTTCACAGGATCTCTCATCAAACGTCAACGACCGTTTAAATCAGAATATCAGCTCAAACCTTTCCGTGAGAAAGAGCTGGAAAGGCACTAAAAACAGCATGACCCTGAGTATGAGCCAAACGGAAAACCTGCAGACGGAAAGACTGGATTATACCCTTCCCAGCCTTTCTTTTAACCACTCGCAAAGCAGCATTTTTGAATCGGTGACGGGAAAAAGCCTGGGAAGCAAACGGAACTGGTACCAGAATATTTATTATTCCTACAGCGGTAATCTTTTGCATAAAGGATCGCATGTGCCGCTCAATGACAGCCTGGAAACATTTGATGACACGCAAAAATCCGGCGTTCGTCATCAGTTTAACTTCACGTCTCCACAGAAAGTATTGAAATATTTTAATGTATCACCTTCCCTCAATTACACGGAAGACTGGGTTAACGAAGTCACTGAAGCAGAGCTGGATGAGGAGACCAACCAGATCATCCAAAGACAGAAATCCCAATTCGCGGCAAGGCGTACTTTTACATCCAGCCTGGGGGTTAAAACCACCATGTACGGCCTATTTGAACCAAATATCGGAGAACTTAAAGCCATCCGGCACAAGATGGACCCATCGATAAGTATGAGCTATACTCCCGATTTTTCAAGTTCATATTACGGATACTATGACACGGTTACCGATACTAATGGAGTAGAACAGAAAATTGACCGGTTTCAGAATTCGGCGTTTGGCGGCACCCCGCAAAGTGAATCCAGAAGAGTGAATATTCAGCTGGCGAACTTGTTTCAGGCGAAACTGGTTAATGACGAGGGAAAAGAAAGCAAGATTGATTTGTTTACTCTTAATTTTTCAACCGCCTATGATTTCAAAAAGGACAGCCTGAACTGGAGTAATTTGTCCACTAGTTTCAGGGCAAAAATTTTGAATAACAATTTGACCGTGAGTGCTTCCCACACCTTCTACAAAGCGGGAAGAACAGGAACCGGGTATCGTGATGAATATATCTTTTCTGACGGTAATTTCTTACCCCGTCTTCTCAATCTGTCCGCCTCCTACGGCTACAGTCTGAGCAATAAAAGTTTTGCCAAAGACAAATCGGAAGACGGCCCGGCAAGCCGAAGAAAATCCGCCGAAAACGGCGCGCAGAGTGAATCGGATCTGCAAAATGAAAATCAGAATGAGGGCATCCTGGAAAGTAAATTTATCGAACAGGATGTGAAGGACTATATGGAAGAAACGAAAAAGCTTTCAATCCCCTGGACCACATCTCTCACAATGAACTATTCCTTTAACAGGTCTGATATCAATACACCCGTGGAACGCATCGATATTTCAGCGAGGGCGGGGCTGCAGTTAACAAAAAACTGGAAAATAAGCTGGAACGCGCGCTTTGACTTGACAAATCACGATATTACTACCCAAAACTTCAGCATTTACCGCGATCTGCATTGCTGGGAGATGTCATTTGACTGGCAGCCATTGCGAGATTATTATAGTTTCCAGATCAACATTAAATCTTCAGTGTTAAAAGATATTAAGGTTACCAAACATCCAAGCGGAAGCACCTATCTGCCTAATTATTAATCCGGTATTCTGAAATCTTCCAGCGCGCGCATAAAGATCATTCCAATTCTGGATTTTGATTTGGAAAGATCTTCCACCACTTCTTCAAATTTTTGATCAATCACTTCGGATGTCTCTTTCCGGCTGCTTCCGTGTCTGAAAATAATATTTCCCCATTCATCCTTTACAATGATACCCATGTGAGCCGATACAACCCCCGGATAGGTGGTCACGATGGAGACGATCTCCCCACCCTGAAAACGATTTTTTACTTTTAACAGATCTTCAGTGGGTACATATTTTACATGTATGGTCTGGACGGGAACGGGTTTCTCAATTTTGTTCCTGTCAACGCCGTTATTCTGATAAAATGCCTGCCTGTCGATTTGTTTAACAAGATTCCTGGTGTACCCCCTGCCGATATCATCCGTAACATCCCGGAGCAGCCAGCTGTTATTGGGCAGCCAGTCTGCGATCGTATAATGATTTCTGGTGATATAATCAATTTTACCGCCTTTGTAGCGGATTTTTTGCAGATTATTATACATTTCGTCATACGAGCCGGATATGGCAAGGGCAAGCGTGTTTTCACAAAAAGTCATGCAATCAACCCGGCCAAAATCGATCAGCGGATCAGGATCGGGACTCGCGCCCGGCCCTTCGCCCAGATTAAATATCACATAAGGCGTTCCAAGTCCCAGTTCAGAATAATACTGTATCCGTTCATTTACCGTCAGATTTTTCTTATTGCCATCTTTCATCAGTTTATCAAAATCTGAATAAGCCATCTTCCAGGTCGGTTTTGGAGAATTTAATTCATATTCCTGACTAAATTTAAGACGGGTCACGCGCTCCATGATTCCCCGAACCACATACAAGTTTATCTTTTTACCGTCTTTTAAATGTCCCCTGAAATCACATTCACTATTGCCACCTGTATAAATACCCAATGATGACCCTGAATCTGACGCCAGTTTATCATGCGCGAGGAAATACCCGTCATGGTAAGTTCCGTCTGACAGTTTTAGACCGACGGCATCCGGAATAAACACAATGCTCCCGATCAGAATGATTTTTGGGTTGACGGCGATTGTCCGGCATGGGATTCGGTTATATTTTGCCGCTGTCTGAATTTTTGAATTATTTCCGTAAAGAAACCATTCAGTATCACTCTGCTGATAATAAATTGAATGGGAATCGAAATCCTGTTTTTTGTTGTTTTGAGCCAAAGTAATTCCGAATAGAAATAGAAGAAATACAATACTGATGGTAAATTTCATAAATTAAAAACTCCGGTAATTGTTGTTTTGACAGCGCTAAACGGTAGTATCTTTTTCTCTTAAAAAAATGATGATAATCCCGCCGATAATAAGAATCACCGGCCAGTATTTGACATACTGAAGATGACGGAGTATAAACAATAGCCCCAGAACGGTCAGAATCGTAGCCGGAATAACCAATCCTTTTTCTCTGGGCCCCAGAAAATAAAGCAAGTAAAACCCGATTCCGGGTCCCATCAGGAATACAGGCCATAAATTCTGCATATGGTGCCAGCCAAACCAGTTACAGTAAAAAAACAGAAATCCGTATATTGTCAGAATTGTACCCGGTATGATGAGTGAAATATTCTTTTTATTCAGGAAAAATCCGAGCCAGAAACCAATTCCCCCGAGAATAATAAGGATGGGCCAAATTTGCAAAAAATTAAAACTGATGATATGAAGGTTATCAAGTAAAAAAATAAATCCAAGAAAAATCAGAATCAATCCGAGCGCTTTATTCCGATTATTCATAAATTACCTTTCTGTTTATTTTCCAGTCATATAGTATAAATTATACGGTGTCTTATCAATCCGGTTCGTTTATATTCTTTACTTTTCATGTGTATTTTCCCGACCGGTATAAACAATCTATCCTAACGCCCTTTTGTGTGCAAATATAATAAATTTTTATTCAGATTATTCAGTTTATTTAGAAGTAAAATTCAGCTCGATTAATAAAAAAATAAATACATTTTATAATGCAATCTTAGTATATTATTATACTTACATATGATCAGCAAGTGGTCTTTTATTATATCAACGGAGGAATAGTGTCATGAAAGATCGTATTTTTAACTTTAACGCCGGACCTGCAGCATTGCCACTGTCTGTTTTGGAAGAAGCTCAGCGTGATTTGTTAAACTACAAGGGCGAAGGCCTTTCCGTAATGGAAATGAGTCACCGATCCAAGACTTTTGATAAAATAATCAAGGATACGGAAAACCTCATGAAAGAAATCATGGGAATTCCGGACGGGTATAAAGTTTTGTTTTTTCAGGGTGGCGCCACCTTACAATTTGCAGCCGTTCCGATGAATCTTTTACCCGATGGCAAATCAGCAGACTACATCAACACCGGAACGTGGTCCACAAAAGCTATCGAAGAAGCAAAAAAACTTGGTAAAAATGTTAATGTGATTGCCTCTTCGGAGGACAAAAATTTCACTTACATTCCGGATGGCTTTAAACTCACCCCGGATGCATCTTACCTGCATATGACTTCCAACAACACGATTTACGGAACACAATGGCAGAAATTCCCTGAAACCGGCTCCGTTCCGTTAATCTGCGATATGTCATCTGATATCAATTGCAGAAAGGTCGATGTAAGCAAGTTTGCCATGATTTATGCCGGCGCTCAGAAGAATATGGGACCGTCAGGTGTCACAATCGTGATTATCAGAGAGGATCTCCTCGAGAGAAGTCCCAAAAACATTCCGACAATGACCAGCTACAAAATCATCGGCGGAAAAGATTCCTTATATAATACGCCGCCTACCTTTGGAATTTACCTGATAAAACTGGTACTTGAATGGATGAAAAATTCAGGCGGACTTTCAAAGGTTGAGGCAATGAACCGTAAAAAGGCGGATCTGCTTTACACGGCGATTGACAGTACCGATTTTTACAAAGGCACCGTTCGCAAGGAAGACCGCTCGTTAATGAACGTCACTTTCCGCCTTCCTTCCGAAGAGCTTGAACAAAAATTTATCGCCGGCGCGATAGAGAACAACATGATCGGTCTCAAGGGGCATCGTTCAGTCGGCGGTATTCGCGCTTCCATTTATAACGCGGTTCCGGTTGAAGCCATTGAGGCGCTGGTAAGATATATGAAGGATTTTGAGAAGAAAAACAATTAACTCCGTATTAATTAATGTAAAAGAGACGCTGATTCCCGGCGTCTCTTTTTTTTAGACATACTGCCCCGCCGCAAAACCTGATGCCCAGGCCCACTGAAAATTGAATCCGCCGAGATGCCCTGTCACATCCACCACTTCTCCGATAAAATACAATCCAGGTATCTTTTTTGATTCCATTGTCCTGGATGATAGTTCATTGGTGTCAACGCCGCCTCTGGTCACTTCGGCGGTCCGGTACCCTTCGGTGCCGTTTGGTTTTATTTCCCAGCGATGAATAGTGCCTGCGAGTTTTTTCAACTCTTGTTCACTATATTCATTGATCCATCCCGAAAACCCAAAATATAAACAGAAAATCCGTGACAGGCGCTTTGGAAGGTACTGACTCAGGAAATTTTCAACTTTTTGTTTTTTTGATCGGTATTTCATGAGTAGTTCCTGAAAATCCATATCCGGAAGCAGGTTGATATAAATGCTGTCTCCCGGATTCCAATATGAGGATATTTGCAAAATTGCCGGACCGCTCAGACCGCGGTGGGTGAATAATACTTTCTCTCTGAAATTACGGGCGTTACACGAAACTTCTCCGTCAATTGATATGCCGGACAGTTCACTAAAATCATCTTTCTCCTTATCTGACCAGGTTAATGGGACCAGTGCCGGCATTAATGGAACGACATTAAGACCAAATCGCTCCGCGAGGTGAACCCCATAGTTAGTGGCGCCCATTTTGGGTATCGACGGCCCGCCGGTCGCGATGACCAGAGAATCGCAAAAAAAGTTTCCTTGCCCGGTTAAAATATTAAAACCCGCTTCGCCTTTTTTGACCTCCTGAATTTCGGCGTTCACGATAATTTTAGCATCCTGTTTTTTCAATTCACTTTCAAACATCTCAATAATCCGCCCCGCGCTTTCATCACAGAATAACTGCCCATGCAATCTCTCGTGGAAAGGAATGTAATGACTCTTGAGCAAATCGATAAAATCTGCCGGCCGGTATCGGGCCAGCGCCGATTTACAAAAATGCGGATTTTCAGAAATAAAATGTTCCGGACTTGTGTGCAGATTGGTAAAATTGCAACGTCCCCCGCCCGAAATTCTGATTTTTTTCCCCGGTTTATCCGCTTTTTCAAGTATGATTACCGAGCGGCCGCGTTTACCCGCTTCAAGAGCGCACATTAAACCGGCCGCGCCGGCACCTATAATCAGTACATCAGATGTATTCAATTTAAATCCGAAAATTATGTTTTAAGCGTTGGTTGGTTTGTGGTTCCCATATATAACATGAATCATGCCATCCGCGAGTCCTATCTGCGGAACATAAATATGTGAGGCCTTTGCCCACTTCATGACGGATAAATAGATTTTTGTCGCCGGTATGATGACATCGGCTCTGTCCGGACGCAATCCCAGATTCTTAACGCGTTCATCAGTGGAAAATGATCTCAGATATGATTCCATACGTTTTAGTTTATTATATGATAGAGGTTTATCATTTTTTTGATTTGCAAGCCGGTATAATTTATTAATGTTGCCTCCACTGCCGATGATATTTATTTTCTCCTCACCGGATACGTTCTCCTTTAGCCACATTTTCATTTCCTGCCAGGCGGTCTCCGGCACAAGATTGTTTAAAAGACGGATGGCGCCGATATTGAATGAAGCTGACCGCGTCACTTTACTTTTTTTAAAAAAGGTGATTTCAGTACTGCCCCCGCCCACATCCAGATAAATATAGAAGATCTTATTTTGCAATGACTCCGCGATATGAGTGTAATAAATGATTTCCGCCTCTCTTTTGCCGTCGATGATTTCAATGTTTATCCCGGTGAGTTCCTTAATTTTAATGGCAAGATCAGGGCCGTTTTCTGATTCGCGTAAAGCGGAAGTCGCGCACGCCATATAATCGACAGGTTCATAGGAATCAATCAAATGTCTGAAGCCCTGCATTGTTTGAATGAGCTTGCGGGATTTTTCCGGGGATATTTTATGATCAATAAACGCGTCATTTCCCAGGCGGAGCGGCATACGGATCAGGGAAATCTTTTTAAATACCGGTGGATCGTATTCGGGAAATACCTGTGAAAACAGAAGCCGGACAGCATTTGAACCTATATCGATCGCGGCAAACTTTATCATTGTAAATTTCATCTTCGCTTTATAAATTCAACAGATTTTCTTAAAAATTAAGCTAATATACCCACATTTCAGATACAAGGAAATAAGTCGGCTACCGGCATTGAAAACAAAATACTGATAATTAATGTGAATTGATTCATTTGTGAGATTTATCAATTATCAGAAAACTATGAAAACTTATATTTACCCTGAAAATTCTTATGTTTTTTTCTTAAAATTACTTTTTTCACAATTATTGAGCATAAAACAAGAATTTTTAAAATAATTGCAAAAAAATTGACCAGTTAACCATGATTTATTCAAAAATAATTTATTAATCAATTAGTCAGTGCCGAGTATAAATAGTAAGGCCAGAAATGGATATTTTTAATGAAGCGGAGAAATACAATGATTTCCGAATATAACGGGGGGTATACCATCAGGGAAGGTATAATTAATATGAGAAGAAAATTAAAATACTTAAGCGCGATGTTGGCGGCGATGAGCCTTTTTGTTTTTAGCAATGCATACGCTCTAAAAATCAATTCCGTCACCGTGTCTCCAAATCAGACCAACAATTACGCTCAATATGACATTTCCATGACGATTAGCAACGGCAGCAAAAAGGATTTAGCGGCTAACCAAGACAGCATCATCGTCATTTTTGATCCAAGTACCACTGTGCCTTTTTCCATCACACCTTCAACAATTACAGTAAATAATACGGCGGCAAATATTGTTGATATACATGGACAAAGAGTTTCAATACTCACACCTGTGTATATAAGAAGTGGGGGAGGCATTGCTCTTTCTTTCGCAGTTAGCGCAAATATTAAAAATCCGGCAGTCGCTGGAAATGTCACTTTGCAGGCCGGGACCAGCATTGAGGGTTTTGATTCTATGTCATATACCATATCCTCATCCAGTTCTACGGTTAGCGCCGCGGCGGTGACGCCAAATCCTTCGGTTGGCGGGGAAGCGGCCGATTATCTGGTGTCATTCACGACCGGTTCCGGCGGCGGGCTTATCGCCAATACCGGTACCATTACCATCACTTTTCCGGTGGGCACGACCGTTCCCTCCGGGGCATTATCCGGTGTGACCATAAACGGAACGGCCACCATCGCGACCGCCACCGATACGACTGTTGTCATTACCACGCCCATTGATATAGATAACAACGGCGCCATTGACGCCAGATTTGCCGTTGGAACGGGATTAAAGAATCCGACTACTGACGGCACATATACGGTAAATGTAAAAACCAGCAGCGATACCACGGATGTTATATCCAATGTATATACCATTTCTCCTGCCGGACAGTTATCCATCACGGCAATTGACACTAAACCGGCCATGGTTAATCAGGGCGGTGAATTTATATTTGATTTCCGTACCGGTTCTTCCGGCGGCTTGAGCGCTGTTCTGGACTCCATTTATATCATCTTTCCGCAGAACACCTTTTTACCGACAGATATGTCACCTTTAAACATATCAGTGATAAGCGGGGGATTCTCTGACAATGCTTATGCCATTGATGTTCAAAAAGCTGATGCCACGGATGAGGATACACTGGCTATCGTCACACCTATCAACATCGGTAATTCTTCTGATGTCACCGTGGCCTTTAACAGTTCCGCCGGTTATCTGAATCCGTCCATCGCCGGAGATTACAGCATCGGTTTAAAAACCAGTAAAGACCGTACCATTGTCCAGTCAAATCCATATGCGGTTTTCAATACAAACACGACTGTTTCCCAGGCGATTGTCACACCATCGAATTCTGGAACAGGTACTTCAGCTTACACCGTTGATTTTAATCTTGGTTCAAGGGGACGTTTAAAATCCGGAGAGAGTACGATCACGCTTACCTTTAATGATCCAGACTTTTTAATAAGCGAGACTTTGTCAAATTATAATGCCAGCACCATTACGGTAGCCCAGGGCACGCCCGTTTCTATACCGGACAGCCTGATCACTCCGAATAATACGGCAAAGACTGTTCAGATAACCATTCCTTCTTCGGTACTCACCAATAATGGTGATAATGTGGTTATTTATCTTGGGGGTAGCTCGACAAATCCAATAACAAATCCACCCTCTGATAATTACAATTTGAAGGTAAAAACTAGCGTCGAACCCACAGATGTGCTCTCCGCAGCTTTCAATATTGGCGGAGAAGCCATCACCATAAATTCGATCACCTTGACAAACGCGGCGGTGAACAGCAGCTCCGGATATACTTTTGACATCACTAATACTTCGGAATTGCAAGTTATTACAAATGGCCCAAATAAAGGCTATAAAGATGATATTACAATTATTTTCCCTGAAGGTACAACGATCCCATCAAGCATTAATACGTCAGATGTTAGGATTGACGGTGCCCAGCCATCTTCGGTAACAACTTCCCCTTCCACCAGGACTGTAAACGCTGTAGTTAGCGTAGCTGTTCCTGCAAGCGGTCCATTTGATGTCGATATCTATAACACTGCGGGTATCGTTAACCCAGTCGTTCCCAGCGCCACTTATTATAAAGTTGTTATGAACACAAGTGCGGACTTAAAACCGGTTACCTCTTCTGCCTATACCATCAGCAGCGGAACCGGCCAGGTCACCGGGCTAACCGCTTCGGCAAGCCCGGCGGTTATCAACGCGGCAAACAGCGTTTACACCATTGGATTTACCACATCAGCAACCGGTAAATTAGCCGGCGGTACCGCGGCGGGATCCAGCACCATCACCATCGATTTTGATAACGGCACCATTGTACCGGCTTCCATAACAGCGAGTACCGTTGAAGTGAACGCCACCCCCTGTGATAATTTATCAGTCACCAGCAGCGGAGCAGGCGGCGCGGTTCAGTTAACCGTTCCAAACGGATTGACCATCGGAAACAGTACCGCCGCGACCGTAAAATTTTTGTCAAATTCAGGCCTGACAAACGGTAGTACCGCGGGAACATATAACATCAATGTCAAAACATCGTCTGATAATGCTTTTGCCGATACAACCGGCGCGTCGGGAAACTATTCAATTTTATTGACCCAGCCGCTTTTTGTCAGTTCGGTCACTCCTTCACCGACCACTCAGAACGCCAGCGCCGGATACTCGGTAAAATTTACCACCGGTTCTACCGGGGCCCTGATTGCCGGTGATGAGATCCGTATTGAATTCCCATCCAACACGGGTCTTCCCGCGACCGTAAGCAAAACGGATGTAACGGTTAACGGGGTCAATCCGACCGTTAATCCGACAATTTCAACCAATACGCTGATCATTAAGACACCGGTTTCTATCAATAATCTGACTGCGTCAACGGTTCTGCTTAATCAGGCCATGGGTGTTATAAATCCGACAGTTGTCGGCAGTTACACACTCAAAGTCATTACCACCGCTGAAGCGGGACCATTCACATCCCCCACATACAGCATTACACAAACGACCAGCACCGTTACCGCCGCGAATGTGACACCGGCTTCGGCGGTTCCTTCCGCCGCGACCTCATACACGGTTAATTTTAAAGTCGGGACAAACGGGAGACTGCTGGCCGGGACAAGCACCATCACGATTACATACGGTTCTGCCACAGGAGTAAGCACGACTCTGACAAATTACAATAACTCCACCATCTCTGTGAATTCCGGCGCGCCTGTTTCGATCGCCTCCAATATCAGTGTGAGTTCAAAAAGTGTCATCATTACCGTTCCTTCCGGTGTAACTATAGGCAACAACGCCAATCTCTCCATCGTATTGGATGGAACCACAAAACCGATTACCAATCCGGTTGAGGAAACCTATACTTTACAAGTAAAGACTTCCGCTGAACCAACCAACATCACATCCAACTCTTACGCGATTTCAAGCACCGGACCTGTCACCGGGATTACCGCTACTCTGACGTCCTATGTGGTAAACGCTACCACACAGAACACGATTAATTTCCGGGTCGGGGCTTCAGGCGCTCTTTCTGCCGGTTCAGGTACGATCACCATCACATTTCCGTTCAACACTTTGGTGCCATCCAGCATCACGGCCTCCAATGTGACTGTTGCCAACGGAGCGGCTGCCAATCCAACCAATTACACGGCCGCGTCAACGGTGACAACAAATTCATCCACACGTACCGTGACAATCACCGTACCAAACGCGATTGCCAATAGTAATTATGTCAGTGTGGCCTTCGCTGCCGGCGCGGGCATTATGAATCCATCCATTTTTGGAAGTTATACGCTCAAGGCGCGCACCAGCGTTCAGCCGGTGGATGGCACATCAGCCGCCTACACCATGCTGGCCACGACAACGACCATATCCAACTTAACAGTCACTATTTCCCCGGCGATTCCATCCACCATCGCCAGGTATCAATATGACTTCCAGACCGGTTCACTCGGACGCCTGGTTTCGGGCACCAGCACCATCAGCCTGTTGCTTCCGGATGACGCGACATTTACACAGGGTACCCCGGCCACTTCAAAAGTGACCGTCAACAGTACCGCCGCGGAAGCCGTTGTACTCAGAACAGGTACCGCCACCAATCCGGATACACTGATTATCACCGTGCCATCGAGTGTCACCATCGGCAACAGTTCAAATGTGAGCGTCGTGATCGATCAATCCGCCGGGCTTCAAAATGCCAGCATCGCCAGTAACCTGATTTACAGCGCGTACACCAGTGTTGAGAACACACCGGTGGCAAATTCGAATGATACCTCACTTCCGGTCAGCCTCACTTCCTTTAAAGCAAGCGCTCAGGATGGTCGCGTCATTCTTCAGTGGGAAACGGAGAGTGAGCTGGAAAACGCGTATTGGATGATCGAGAAGAAACTTATTCTGACTGAAGAACTGGAAAAAATTAATGACGGTCAACTTGATGTGAATGAAACAAATTACTCATACAGTCTTATTGAAAAAATTCCCGGACAGGGTAATTCAAGCATCGCCCATTCTTATGAATATGCCGATACATCGGTAACCGCCGGCGGCATCTATTCATACCGTCTGGCTGATGTTTCCATAACCGGTCAAATTACTTATCACTCCCCGGTTATCCAGGAAATAGCCATACCGTCACAATTTATGCTCGGCCAGAATTATCCAAATCCGTTCAACCCGACAACGACTATAAAATATCAGCTGGCTACCGATTCGAAAGTGACTTTGAAAATATACAACGTTCTCGGCCAGGAAGTCTATACGCTTGTCAACAGAACACAGAAGGCGGGATTATATAAGTTGTTATGGGACGGAAGAAACAATTCCGGTGTGAAGGTTTCGAGCGGACTCTATATTTACCGAATCGAGGCGGATACACCGGGGACATCGAAAAAATTTAGTGATATAAAGAAAATGGTTTTTATCAAATAGTAACCAGTTTACCCCCGAAAGTAAGGCCGGGATTGAAGCAATTCTTTTCCGGCTTTATTTTTTCCGTAACCAGATGGTGCTAATCCCAAAAAGTCTGAACTCCTGAGGGTATCAACAATAATACTAGCAGAATCCATTGTCTCAGATATTGGATATGGCCCTACAAATATTTTTGATTTATCAGCAAAATTTCATAACTTCGAAGGTTTATCATACTCCAATTATTTTTTAACTAAATATATTAGGAAAAAAACAACTGTCTGTTTATTTTAAATTTTACACTCTTTCTAATTTGCCGCATTTTTGTATTTATATCATTTTGGATATGTCAAAAATGGTTAACATTCGAAGGATATTAATAAAAATTTTGTGAAGAAACTGACCAGTTGTGTATGAAATATAAAAAAAAACTTACTTTTTAAGTTCTCGTTACCGAGTATAAAAACTACACGATAAACAGCCTATTTTTTCTTGTTATAGTATATTGATCATTTTTTTGATTGATTAAGATATATCATCGGGGAGGATATAATTAAAGTGAAAACTCAATTAAAATTTATAATACCGGCCTTATTAGTGACACTTCTATTCACTAATAAAGCACATGCCATTCAGGTAAATTCTGTTACCGTAACTCCCAATCAAACAAATAATTACGCCAAATATGATATTTCTATGAGACTTGGCAATGGTTTTTTTCTTTGGGATCCCAAAAATATCACTGCAAATGTTGATAGCATCATTGTTGTGTTTAATTCAAATACAGTTGTTCCTTCTACGATCAACCCTTCTACAATTACTGTTAATAATACTACAGCCAACGTGGTTAATGTACATGGTCAAAAAGTTTCTATCCTCACACCTGTGAATGTTGCTCAGAGGGGAACTATTATTCTTTCATTTGCCGAAAGCGCAAATATAAAGAATCCATCGAGTTCCGGTAATTACAATCTTGATGCCGGAACCAGTATTGAGGGCGTTGTAACATATTCCAGCTATACTATATCCGCATCCACTTCTACGGTTAGCGCCGCGGCGGTGACCCCAAATCCTTCGGTCGGCGGGGAATCAGCCGATTACTTGGTATCATTTACCACGGGTTCCGGAGGCGGGCTTTCCGCAAATACCAGCACCATCACCATCACTTTTCCGGCGGGCACCACAGTTCCGGCCGGTGCGCTATCCGGTGTGACGATAAACGGAACATCTGCCATGGCTACCGCAACCGGGACTACCGTCGTGGTTACCACCCCGATTAACATCGATAATAACGGCCCAATTGACGCCAGATTTGCAGTCGGAAGCGGTTTAAAAAATCCTGCTACTGACGGTACTTATACGGTAAATGTAAAAACCAGCAGCGAAACCACGGATGTCATATCCAATATATATACCATTTCCCCGGTGGGACAATTATCCATCACGGCAATTGATACTAAACCGGCCATGGTCAATCAGGGCGGTGATTTCATCTTTGATTTCCGCACCGGTTCCTCCGGCGGTTTGAGCGCTGTCCTGGATTCCATTTATGTCATATTTCCGCAAAACACCTTTTTACCAAATGACCTGTCACCATTAAACATATCCGTTATCAGCGGCGGGTTTTCCGACAATGCTTACGCCATTGATGTTCAAAAATCTGATGCTACGGATGAGGATACCCTGGTAATTGTCACACCAATCAACATCGGTAATTCTACCGATGTCACCGTGGCGTTTAACAGTTCTGCCGGTTATCTGAATCCATCGATTGCCGGAGACTACAGCATCGGTTTAAAAACCAGTAAAGACCGTACCGTTGTCCAGTCAAATCCATATGCGGTTTTCAATACAACCACTACAATTTCCCAGGCGATTGTCTCGCCGTCAAATGCAACAAGACGTGCGTATTCAGCCTATACTGTTGACTTTAATCTTGGTTCAAGAGGCCGGTTAAAACCCGGGGAGAGTACAATCACGCTTACATTTAATGATCCAAATTTTGAGATACGCGAAACTTTGTCAGAATATGATGCAAGTACCATTACGGTAGCCCAGGGTACACCCGTAGCAATACCCACAAACCTGATCACTCCAAATAGCGCGGCAGGAACTATTCAGGTTACCGTTCCTTCCACCGTTCTCACAAATAATGGGGACAATGTGGTTCTTTTTATCGGAGGGACAGGTTCCGATCCAGTTAGAAATCCCAATACGTCCAAAAACTATAACATACTTGTAAAGACAAGTGTGGAGCCGACTGATGTAGTGTCGGCAGATTTTAATATTGGGGGAACCGCTATCACCATATCTTCAGTTACTGTTTCAACTCCTACCGTGAATAAGGTATCCGCTTATACCTTTTCAATTGTTACCACTGCAAACCTTGATGTTTGGGAAATATTCAATTTTACTTATAGAGATTACGTAAACATCATTTTCCCCGAAGGAACGGTTCTACCATCAACCATTAACGAAAATTATGTTAGTATAAATGGTATAGCTGCACATTCCGTTTCATCAGACCCGGCAAGCAGAACTGTCACCGCAGCTGTAAGATCCAGAGTAGTGAGCGGTGGATTTGACATCTACATTTCTGAGTTAGCCAATATTGTCAATCCGGTTGTTCCGAGCGCCAGTTTTTACAAAGTTACAATGAGCACCAGTACCGATGAAATTCCGGTTACCTCATCCGCTTATACCATCAGCAGCGGAACAGGTCAGGTCACCGGGCTGACCGCGTCGGCAAGCCCGGCGGTCATCAACGCGTCAAACAGTGTTTACACCATTGGATTTACCACATCAGCAACCGGTAAATTAGCCGGCGGTACCGCGGCGGGATCCAGCACCATCACTATCGATTTTGATAGCGGCACCATTGTACCGGCTTCCATGACAGCGAGTACCGTTGAAGTGAACGCCACGCCCTGTGATAATTTATCAGTCACCAGCAGCGGGGCCGGCGGCGCAGTTCAGTTAACCGTTCCAAACGGATTGACAATCGGAAACAGTACCGCCGCGACCGTTAAGTTTCTGTCCAATTCGGGATTAACCAACGGAAGTACCGCGGGAACATATAACATCAATGTCAAAACATCATCGGATAACGCTTTTGCCGATACAACCGGCGCGTCGGGAAACTATTCAATTTTATTGACCCAGCCGCTTTTTGTCAGTTCGGTCACTCCTTCACCGACCACTCAGAACGCCAGCGCCGGATACTCGGTAAAATTTACCACCGGTTCTACCGGGGCCCTGATTGCCGGTGATGAGATCCGTATTGAATTCCCATCCAACACGGGTCTTCCCGCGACCGTAAGCAAAACGGATGTAACGGTTAACGGGGTCAATCCGACCGTTAATCCGACAATTTCAACCAATACGCTGATCATTAAGACACCGGTTTCTATCAATAATCTGACTGCGTCAACGGTTCTGCTTAATCAGGCCATGGGTGTTATAAATCCGACAGTTGTCGGCAGTTACACACTCAAAGTCATTACCACCGCTGAAGCGGGACCATTCACATCCCCCACATACAGCATTACACAAACGACCAGCACCGTTACCGCCGCGAATGTGACACCGGCTTCGGCGGTTCCTTCCGCCGCGACCTCATACACGGTTAATTTTAAAGTCGGGACAAACGGGAGACTGCTGGCCGGGACAAGCACCATCACGATTACATACGGTTCTGCCACAGGAGTAAGCACGACTCTGACAAATTACAATAACTCCACCATCTCTGTGAATTCCGGCGCGCCTGTTTCGATCGCCTCCAATATCAGTGTGAGTTCAAAAAGTGTCATCATTACCGTTCCTTCCGGTGTAACTATAGGCAACAACGCCAATCTCTCCATCGTATTGGATGGAACCACAAAACCGATTACCAATCCGGTTGAGGAAACCTATACTTTACAAGTAAAGACTTCCGCTGAACCAACCAACATCACATCCAACTCTTACGCGATTTCAAGCACCGGACCTGTCACCGGGATTACCGCTACTCTGACGTCCTATGTGGTAAACGCTACCACACAGAACACGATTAATTTCCGGGTCGGGGCTTCAGGCGCTCTTTCTGCCGGTTCAGGTACGATCACCATCACATTTCCGTTCAACACTTTGGTGCCATCCAGCATCACGGCCTCCAATGTGACTGTTGCCAACGGAGCGGCTGCCAATCCAACCAATTACACGGCCGCGTCAACGGTGACAACAAATTCATCCACACGTACCGTGACAATCACCGTACCAAACGCGATTGCCAATAGTAATTATGTCAGTGTGGCCTTCGCTGCCGGCGCGGGCATTATGAATCCATCCATTTTTGGAAGTTATACGCTCAAGGCGCGCACCAGCGTTCAGCCGGTGGATGGCACATCAGCCGCCTACACCATGCTGGCCACGACAACGACCATATCCAACTTAACAGTCACTATTTCCCCGGCGATTCCATCCACCATCGCCAGGTATCAATATGACTTCCAGACCGGTTCACTCGGACGCCTGGTTTCGGGCACCAGCACCATCAGCCTGTTGCTTCCGGATGACGCGACATTTACACAGGGTACCCCGGCCACTTCAAAAGTGACCGTCAACAGTACCGCCGCGGAAGCCGTTGTACTCAGAACAGGTACCGCCACCAATCCGGATACACTGATTATCACCGTGCCATCGAGTGTCACCATCGGCAACAGTTCAAATGTGAGCGTCGTGATCGATCAATCCGCCGGGCTTCAAAATGCCAGCATCGCCAGTAACCTGATTTACAGCGCGTACACCAGTGTTGAGAACACACCGGTGGCAAATTCGAATGATACCTCACTTCCGGTCAGCCTCACTTCCTTTAAAGCAAGCGCTCAGGATGGTCGCGTCATTCTTCAGTGGGAAACGGAGAGTGAGCTGGAAAACGCGTATTGGATGATCGAGAAGAAACTTATTCTGACTGAAGAACTGGAAAAAATTAATGACGGTCAACTTGATGTGAATGAAACAAATTACTCATACAGTCTTATTGAAAAAATTCCCGGACAGGGTAATTCAAGTGTCGCTCATTCTTATGAATATGCCGACACATCGGTAACCGCCGGCGGCATCTATTCATACCGTCTGGCTGATGTTTCCATAACCGGTCAAATTACTTATCACTCTCCGGTTATCCAGGAAATAGCCATACCCTCACAATTTATGCTCGGCCAGAATTATCCAAATCCGTTCAATCCGACAACGACTATAAAATATCAGCTGGCTACCGATTCGAAAGTGACTTTGAAAATATACAACGTTCTCGGCCAGGAAGTCTATACGCTTGTCAACGGAACACAGAAGGCGGGATTATATAAGTTGTTATGGGACGGAAGAAACAACTCCGGTGTGAAGGTTTCGAGCGGACTCTATATTTACCGAATCGAGGCGGATACACCGGGGACATCGAAAAAATTTAGTGATATAAAGAAAATGGTTTTTATCAAATAGTAACCCGTTTGCCCCCGAAAGTAAGGCCGGGATTGAAGCAATTCTTTTCCGGCTTTATTTTTTTCTGATGTAATGAATCAGCACATTGTCTTAAAATCTTTTCCACCATTTTCAGATATGTCCCATCTCCAGTCAAAATTTCTTTCCACTATTGTAAAATTTCATTTGTTAAATCGTTACTTTATCCATTTGTTTAAATGACCTGCTGGGAACCATCTCACCAGCGACCATACGCTTTGATAAACATCGTATTCCATTTTTCATCCGATCTTCTAAAACGGTTTTGCGATTCTCTCAAGAAGCTGCTTTCGTTTGTCCCGCGATACCGGAAGGATCATGTTGTTGCTCAATAATACACTTCCTCCGTCGCTATGATGTGCCGATGACAAATCGGTACGGTTGTATTTTACAATTTGAAGCAAATTTATTAAGTACGAACGGTGTATTCTAAAGAAATTATAGTCGGATAGAAGATCTTCAAAATCCCTGAGTGTGCGCGCCACAATTTCTTCTTTTCTCCCGGTAGCTAAAAATATAACTGAATAGTTACCCTCCGCCTTGCATAAGACAATATCACCTATTTTCACGAAAAATATGCCGCTTTGCGTGGCTAACCCGATTTTTTTATTCATTCCGACAACCGAATTATTCTCCAGAAAGACGGTTATACGTTCATTAAGCAATTTCCTGGCGTCCCGCTCTTTTATGCGTTTTTCAACCTTATTCACCGCGATTTGCAGCTCTTCTTTATGTATGGGCTTGAGAAGATAATCCAGAGCGCTGAACCTTATTGCTTTTATTGCATATTGATGATAGGAAGTGATAAATATTATTTCAGGGTTTCGGTCACCAAGGTCTTCCAGAAGGGTGAATCCATCTGAAACAGGCATTATAATATCTAAAAATATCAGATCAGGATTATATTTATTGATTAAAACCTTAGCGGCTGCCACTGAATCCGCGCCCGCTGCAACTTCGACCTGCGGGCAATTCTTTTTTAGCATACCGGTCAATATTTTGCGGCTCTTTTCCTCATCATCGACGATGATTGTTCTGATCATGTAAGAGATCCATTTAATGGTCCGGTGAGGATAAACAACAAAAAGGTCAGCAGAAAATCTGCTGACCTTTTGCTTTAGTTAAAATCCTACAGTCAGACTAAAAATGTTATTCGCGTCAAAATATTGAGAATCACGATACGCGTAATCGATACCCAGATTTGTTGTACCTAGTTTATAACTCAGGCCCGCGCCAAGAGTAAATGTGTATAGTTGATCATCGGAATCGGTTTTACTGACAAAATTATAGCCGCCCCTGAGAAAAACGAACTTCGAGTAGTTGTACTCAGCTCCTATTTTGAATTCATCATTTCCAAAATTATTGTTTTGGAATAAAGAACTGAGTAAAATGTTACTGTTTTCCGCTACACTCCGTTTGTAAGCCGCGCCGATTTCAAAAGAAGCGGGAAGCTGATTCGATGACGCTTCACGTTTTAGAAAATCCTGTCTTCCCGAGGCCGGATCCTGTACTTCCTCTAATAAGCCTGATCCGCCATATCTCATGTTGGTTCCGATATTTTTGATAGCCACACCAAATGAAACCCCTTCCAGGCCTCCCAGATCGTCATACTGTAAGCCAATATCGAACGCAAAAGCGCTGGCATCCGCGCTTGGAATACTTTCCAGAATAACCTTTGCGGTAATCCCAACATTCACTGCAGAAGTAAGCTCTTTGGCATAAGTCACTCCCGTTGTAACAAACGTCGGTGAGAATGTCTGTCCCGAAGCACCGTCCATATCCTGATTTGTCGTAAGAGGAATGTCACCAAAATCTAGCGCCTTGATACTGAAGGCAACAGTTCCGAAGTTCCCCATCTTTGCCCCGATCCCAAGATAATGCACTTTTATATCATTAAAAATGCTCATGGTTGAGAATTGCGCCCCCACCCTGCTTTCCATTCTGGGCAAGCCGGCCGGATTCCAATAGATAGCATCCACACCGGAAGTAAGCGCCAGATTTGCTCCCCCCATTGCTATGTCTCTCGCCCCAACGGGAAGCTGAAGCTGAAGACCGCTTGCAGTCCCTATCCTTGCATCATCTCCGGAAATTCCGGGTGTTACCAGAAATCCTATCAGGACGACCGGAACAATCAACCATTTCGTAAAATATCTATAGTTCATCATTGTCTCCCTCGCTTTGGTAATTATTTTTCACAAATCAGGTGATCCTAATAAAATTTCAACATTTCCTGACTCATGATAATAAATATTTTGAGCACTTTGGTCTTACCAAGTGCCGGCATATCCACATGCGCGATATATATTCCGCTGGCAACCGGTATATCAGATTCATTAGTTAAATTCCAGCGAAGGAATTGTGTGTTATCATTTTTTACCAGCTTTCTTACCTGTATTCCGGTTAAGGTAAATATGCGTACCGTTGCCGACTGTGGAAGATGGTTAATCGTTACAAAGCGTTCAAAGCGATTAGGCTCTGATGGATTAAACGCGTAATAAGGATTCGGGAATACATTGACCTTGTCCACATCTGATTTCGCGATGGCGGAACTAAAGGTTGTCGTCGGCGCGGTAAACGCGAACTCATCTATAAGAGTATTTGGCTTTGTAGAAGAAATTCTGAAAACCGTTCCTTCCTCAGGCATATTTTGGTTATAAACACCGGCTTCCACGTCTCCGCCATTCCAATTCAATAATACCATCCGCCGGATAACATCCCCATTGGTTCCATCTAAATAGGAATAACCCGTTACATCCGCTTCAATCTGTGATAGAAGCGTGTTATATCCGGATTCCCCTGGGCTCTCATCTTCCGGGATAACCCAATAAAACCAATCGGTGTATGGATCATTATTGGCGCCGGACGCGGAATGATCCGCTCTGTCGCCAAAGCCCAACCCGTCAAGTGTGGGTTGATCCAGTAAATTGTACGCGCCGTTCTCATCTACATCAAGAACGTAGGGAAAGAGTCTGTAATCGTCACTGGGATCATCCGGAGTACCCGAACCGATATTCCACAATTCGAACGGCATATCGATAAGCGCCTGAGGGCCTGTACCAAACGCTGCCGGAATCAGACCTTTTCCACCCGGTTTGAACCGTATTTCAAAGTCATTCGGAATAATCAGAGGCCAACGCGCGCCACTCTGAGTTACTCTGCTTATGAAGGCGCTATACGATCCTCTTGAACCATCCGGAGCTTCACCGGTATGAATCATCCAATGCCCGTCACCGACCTGCTGAGCGTCAGAAGGCCTTAAGGATGGAAAATCCTGAAAATCTGCCGCCGCGCCATCCGGAGGATCTAACACCCCATTTGCGTTTGCCACCGTTTCAAAGTTCTTAAAATTCAGAGCAGGACCGGTAACCTTGACCTGGATTCCGTCAAATATTGGCTGAGTTTGGGTTTCTTCCAGACTCGCTACCTGAATTTGATTTTCAACGACCATCTTATTATCTGTCATATCCATTACGTTCCAGAACAATTCACCAAAGGTAGCTGAATTGGTATCTGTGTCCTCGGTAAAAAACACCTTATACTGATGCCCGTTCACGGCAGCCGGATCGATCACTGATACATGGACAATCCCGTCACTTGCACCCGATGGATGATCTACCGTAACATCACCGCCCGGAGAACCTTCATATCGAACGCCGGGTAAGGTGGGTTGCGGGATAACAGCTATTCCGCTTAGCGGAGATTCCAGTGTTGGTTCGGGAACCGTAGGATCGTCGTTGTAATTATATGCGGTGACAGCGAAATAGTATGTGTTTCCGGCATATAACGGCTCGTCGTTAATATAGTCCTTTTCAAGTACAAAATATCTCTGGAGCCCTGAGTCTGTGCCCTTTTGTACCGGAATTTCCACCACATCGCCAAAGGATGCCAGAAACTGTTTGGCGCGGATAATCTGTATTCCGTTCACTTTATCAAAAGTAGCTATCAGTGTAGCCTGGTCTTTGCTTGAAGAAGGCCCGGGTAATTGATAAACATTATACCCTTCGAAGTCGAACCCCAATATGGGATCATCTTGTTCTGTATCCTGAACCCTCGCCGTGTCAAACCCCCAGTTTAAAACAATTTTACTTTCCAGCGGTGTTGTTTTTACAATAGGATTTGATGGTGGCTTTGGAATGCCCTGGAACAGATTATTATATATAAACTGGGCAAAATCATCATTCAGCTTTAACTGGGCAACCGCGTTCCGGTTATCACCGCCGGATTGCAATATAATTCCGCCGACCACAGCCACAACGACCTCCTGGGTATCACCGGGCGCCATTGTAAACGGCCCGGAAACAAGGCCAAGTCTCCGGTCACCCGCAGGCAAATTACCACCGGTCGCGTCCAGATCACCGGTCCCCAAAAAGGGATCGCCGCTCAAAGGAAATTTTGTCGCTTCACCCTTAGAGATTCCGGACCCCACTATGTAAGGTGTGGGATTATTCAAATCATTGGTAGGTGTAAATCCGTTCAGCATATTGTAGAACTCTTTTGTGGATTCATAGTCTCCAAGATCCGGATCACTAATGGGACTTCCGGCAGCAAAGAAAAAGAAGGACGTCATAGGCAAATTAATAAATCCTTCTTTCCGCTTTAGATCAAATACCGCTGAATCTTCAGCATCATCGATACCGTTCATATTCTTATCTTCACCCGCTACACCCTGGACAATCGGCCCTTGAAAAAAATCATAACCGACCGCGGCCGGCGCCAAACCAAAAGCCGTAAAATCCCCATCTGTTCTGAAGCCGTTATAAGCATAACCAAGACTGCGTTCTATATCGCATCCGGCAAGATCATCAGCGGCGCTTCCAAGATCAGGATCTGACCACTGGCAGACAAACATTGAATCGATAAAAAAGCCTGACCTATTGATAAATTTGAATTTTTTAAACAGCAACTGACCCAGCGTAGAAGTCGGCTGATTGTAAGCCCACATCGTGATCTGAAGTTCGATACCGATAGGGGGCGAGCCATACAAATTAAGAGTATTCGCTTCCGTTAAATCATTTACAACAAACCAGATGACCTGATCAGCATCCGCGATACCCGGATTTCCGTTCTCATCAACCGGAGCGCCTAAATCGACCGGCCATTCATTCCAGTCAAGGGCATATTGATCAATAACCGCCTGCGCTTCTGTCTCAGTGACGTCCTCCGCGCGTTTCTGATTGAGTTCGCCTGCATCCTGCCTTACCTGCTCAACGGTAAGAGTTTCCCAGTCGGATCGTATCCTGTAAATCCTTGCTCTGGGATCATCGGCAGATACGGCGGTCCCATCCTCTTTTATCCACCCCGGTGTGGTTCCAATATTATATGTCTGCCCGCCGACACGCAACGGAATCATGGTGCCGGGATCCCTGACATATCCTCCCCAAACAATACCATCCTGGAATATCACGCCCGCCGTTCCACGCGGATATATTCCCCCGGAATTACCGTTGGGATCGAGAGCCGATTTTCCTGTATGATATATCCAATATGACCAATTTGATATATTTGAGAGTGTCCGCGTTGATTTATCCGCCCCGGGTTTGTATATATTAACAATTTTATGCTTATCTTTACTGCTTTCCGCGGCATTTGAAACCGGTGCAGACATCAGAATAAATACTCCCGCAATCAAACCGATTGCGAGAGAAATATTTATTTTAAACATAATGATCTCCTTCACCATTTGGTTATCATATTCACACCAATAATCCTATATTAATAGACCAGTCTGACTCCGAACAGTATTTGTCTGGGATTCGCATAAAGCTGTCTTCCGATGTTATCCCAGTACGCCTGCCCATTATCCAGATTGATCGCTCGATACATATTGATATAATCCTGCCCGCCGTAGGTATTCACAAAAGCCGAAGAACGCGCCGGATTTGAAATAAATCCATCGTCTTCCGCGCTGCCTGTACCTTCGTACACATTGATTACATTTTGGATATTAAAAAGGTTATTGATACGCACATAAAATGTGGAATTTAGTTTTTCCCATACTTTGACACTTTTATCCAGACGAAGATCAACATTAAAATTCCATGGAGTTGTTGATGAGTTTATGGCTTCGATCGCCTCCCGGTCACGTGTATCGAGCATATAATCCACACCCGCCTCATAAGCGTTTACTTGTCCGCCCGATGGCCAGGTTACCTTTGTATATGGGTGCCCGCTATTGAAGGTGAACAGCACATTCGCACCAAAATTTTCTAATATTTTTCCGCCATCTCCCGGGCCAAAACGGTAATCAAGATTTATCGATCCCCGATGTGTCTGATTAAAATCAAGCGGCGAAGTGATGGTGGGTTTTACGGTGTTTCTGTAAACAGCGCCATGATATGATGTTTCACCTGATCCGGTACCTTC
Source organism: Calditrichaceae bacterium (assembly GCA_050173015.1). Classification (GTDB taxonomy): domain Bacteria; phylum Calditrichota; class Calditrichia; order Calditrichales; family JBFXGD01; genus JBFXGD01. The sequence continues at coordinate 104,186 of JBFXLE010000001.1, read as the reverse complement.
TGCCGATGTATATGTATAGTTCATCTGAGCCTGGAGACGTTTTGATCTTCTGAGATTCAATCGGATTTCTACACCCTTCGTTGTGGCAAAATCTCCGTTAGTCAAATAATCATACGTGGTAATCAACGCTCCCGGCGCGCCTGCTTGTCTTTCAACCGTTATCTGTCCTTTCGTATTTTTATAAAATCCTGTGACATCAATGGCAGCAACACTTGATAAACTCTGGCGGAAGCCAATTTCATAAGACGTTGTCCGCATAGGCCCTATCCCAAATCCAATCGGCTGGATGTAGTAGTTTCCGCCGCTGACGATCTGTGTTCCGAAATCTCGCGAGTTGAAGTAGATATTATCCAGTTCCGGCATCTGTATAAATTTTCCGTACTGGGTATAGAACACGGTATTGTCACTGATAGGAAATGACAGACCTAATCGGGGACTTATCTGCTGGAATGGATCCAGATCTTTCCATGCCGACTCGGCAATGGTTCCTTCCGCTTCTATTATTTCCGGATTCGCGGGATCCTTTAATTCTCTGTCATCCGTGTCGAAATAGTCAAATCGTAATCCGGCATTGATAATTAAATCTTTAAATTCAATTTTGTCCTGAAGATAAAAGGCCAAAAAGAGGGGGTGTTTAGGTCCGTCAAATCCACCATCAATTTTTTTCCCAAAACGGTCGTATCCGTAAATATTTGAGGTAAATTCTTTCCATGCCGCTTCGGGTACAGCTTCTTCAGTGCCGTACTGATTGGTCAGCGATATTACTTGCGGATTGATAGAAAATCTGCGCAGTGTGTAGTATCTTACATCCACACCGGCTTTTGCTTCATGATATCTGGTGACCTGACTTACAATATTCGCGACTCCACCAATGTATGTCTGCTCTGATGTGATATAGTTCCCCACCAGCGAGCCATCTCTTGAAAGAGGAAATCCATTTAATTCATAATCATACTGTTGTCTGAATTGATCTCTGTATGTGACTCTGCCGTTCGTATGATTAGCTACTTTGGCGCTGTCAGACCATGAACGCCAGTCGGTCCCGAAATAATCATCTTCTGTCTCGTTGTTATTATAAAAATAACTGACATTTAAATCGTAAAAAGTCGTTGGATTAAGTACATGTGTTATTTTCCCTGATAGCAGAACATTATTTGTAATGTTTGGCCGTTCGCGGAAGTTTAACATATCCAGAATAGGCGTTGGATTGTTGGATAATTCCTGCCATGTATATACACCGCTCAGCCGGAACTGTAACGGTTTTAAATCAAAGAGCAATGTGTTGTTTGTGGTCCACCTGTTGCGCTTGTTTTTAGGCGTAAAACCATCTATATACTCAAGCACCTTTACGGTATCCGGATGGCCGGCGATGACGTTGGCATTTCTGCGGTTGCCATCCACAAGAGGGTTCTCTAAATTTGATTCATCAAACCTGAAACCCTCGCTAAAGCGTTTGACCCAGTCTCCCTCATACGTGTTTTCCAGAGCAGAATAAAATCTGATCTTATTTGACCAGAGCGGACCGCTAAAAGTACCCGTGAGGATATGATCCTGGAAAGAATTTGTACTCAAAAATTGTTCGCCTGATTTAACAAATTTATCTGTCTGCATATCAAGTGAAAAGTGATACTCAGAAGATCCGGTTTTTAGCTCACTTCTAACGATACCGGAATTGGCGCCTCCGAATTCGGCAGTATAACCACCCACTAAAACCTGAATTTCTTCAACAGCGTCATGAATGATATTAACAGCGCTCGCGTTATTGAGAGGGTTGGTGATTGAAGCGCCATCAAGATAATATCCGGTTTCATTGGATCTGCCGCCCCGGATATAGACATTGCCGTCCTGAACAACAACCGATGCCTGCAGATTAATGATGTTTTGCACACCCCTGACCGGCATGGCCTCGATCGCATCAGATGTTACGAGCGAATAACTTTGAGTGACATTTTTTTCAACCAGGGGCCTCTGCCCAATGACAACAACGGCTTCTCCCAATTCAAGCGTAGTCTGGTCAAGCTCAAAATTTATATCCGTGGTGATATTAGCAGATACCCTTATATTTTCAAACACCATATCCCGATATCCTACATAACTGGCCCGGATATCAAACGTTGAAACCGGTACATTCAGAATCACATAGTACCCGTCAAGGTCAGTCGTGGACCCTAGAAGAGTGTTCTCAAGGGTCACATTCACTCCAGGCAACGGTTCACCCGAAGCCTTATCTACAACAACACCCGCAATCTTCCCGTTGGATTGCCCCGAAACAAAAGTATTCATCCCAAAAAGCAATAAAAGGATAAGCAGAAGTTTACCCGACTGCCATACTGATTGAGGCATCATTAGTCGTGTATATATATGCATACATCCTCCTTAAAAATTTGATTGGATAATTTAATTTTCCTCAGCTTCATCTCACATTGGATGACAATTTGTTTTATCATATATCTCCTCCTCCTGGTGATTATGCGATCATGTTTTCTCTTCACCCGGCTTTCAACTGAAATAGATCTGAATGAAAATGAATAATCTGTGAATTCGATTTTCACTATATCCCTATAGAAACAACATCAGAAACATGGTGAATATGTATTGCGCGCTCAGACATTTATTTGAGGTCAATATAAAACGTTATGGTTATCAGAAATTATAGTAATTGATTCAGTAGTATGTTTTTATTTGTGAACTGTATGAATTTTCTATTGTATGGTAGTTTTCGAATAGTTATTTAAATTGTAACATATTTATACAGGTGGCGGGGACTTCCGGATATCTATTCTTCTCGATACATTTTAAATTCTACCCTAAAAAAAACTGGCCTGAGAGGAAATCAGGCCAGCAGTGGAGGTAATGAGGGATGTCAGTCTCATTACTATTCTAATTGAAGATTCTTAGCGCGAAATCTTCAAAAATTATAATCGAATATCTTTAAATATTATTGCGGGAAGTTTTTAAACGGAAGTTTTTATTTAGTGGAAGGTGTATTTGATAAATAAAAGGGGAATCTTTTTCAGTTTAGAATGGTTTTGAAAACCTGTTCAGCAAAGGCTTACGTCTTTCCCTGGCAACCGGGACGATCATATTATTCATCATGATGACACTTCCTCCATCCCCTTCGTAATTGGCGGAGTGGCCAATACGTGAATATTCCTTTATATGAGCAAGATTAATCAGGTAGGAACGATGGACCCTGAAAAAGTTAAACCTGGTTAAAAGATTTTCGTATTCACGCAGTGTTTTTGAGACAATTTCCTTCTCACTCGTTTCCTTCTGATAGACAAGACAATAATTCCCCTCAGCTTTAAAAAGGACAATATCTCTTATCTTTATGAAAGTAATTCCATTTTGCATGGGCAAGCCAATTTTTCGATTCGCCGCCCTGATATTAGCGAGTTCGACTAATCCTTCAATTTTGGTTTCAATTTCTGTTTCGCTATTGTTTATTGTCAGTTTTTGTTCCAGTTTATTGACGGCAGTCTGTAAATCTTCAATATTGATTGGTTTCAAGAGATAATCATCAGCGCCAAATTTTATGGCTTTAATCGCGTACTGATCGTAAGCCGTTGTGAATATCACATTAAAATTTAAATCGCCGGCATTCTCCAGAAGGCTGAATCCGTCACCCGGGGGCATGACAATATCCAGAAAAACAACATCCGGGTGGTTTAACCTTACCGCTTCCAGTCCTGATTCTACAGATTCGGCCAAAGCCAAAATCTCAACATTAGGGCAATGGTCATGTATTAGATTCCGTAAAAGCAACCTGCTTTTTTCTTCATCGTCAATTATAACGGCTTTTAACATCTCTCGCCTCAAAAATTTATTAACTCAAAACAAATGGTATGCTATTTATTTCATTTCATTTAATGTCAAATTGTTCCATTATTTTATAAAACGTCCTTTTTTCCATGATTAATTCTCATATCTGTTTATCCCGGTTTAGTGATGTCGGGCCGATCATCTATACCGGTATAAAAATAGTCACCCTGGTCCCCGATTTTTGTGGATTCATTTCACCCAGATCCGTCACCGCGACATTTATTTTATCTTTTCGGGCCGAATTAATGATATCTACTCTTTCACGTGTCACTCTCATACCGGTGGATGTATGATCATCTTTGTGCAATTTTTTTAATTTTAAAGCTTTAACAATTCCGATTCCGTTATCCTCGATCGTACAGATAATGATTCCGGCATCAAGTTTAATTGAAATAATAATTTCCCCTTTTAAAGTTTTGTTTCTCAGGCCATGCGTTATTGCGTTTTCAACATAAGGCTGTATAATCATCGTAGGGATTTCAATATTATAGATATCCAGCAGCGGATCAATGCTGATCCTGTATTCAAATTTATCCTCAAATCTGAGTAACTGAAGTTCCAGATATATTTTAAGAGCTTCAACTTCCTTACTGATGGGAATCGTTGATTTCTCTGAATTATCAAGCGTACTGCGCATCAATTTTGAAAATTTTGATAAGTAGTTCTGAGCTGATTTCTGATCATTACAGCTGATAAAATACTGGATCGAATTTAAAGTGTTAAACAAAAAATGCGGATTCATTTGTGATCGCAGAGCCTGAAGTTTCAATTCGGCCATCCTTTTATTAAATAAACTTCTTCGTTTTTCCTTGTCTCTTATGCGATGGATAAAGAACAATAATCCTGCGATCAATGTCAATGATATCAACAACTTAAACCACCATGTTTGCCAATAAGGCGGATGAACGATGATGACAACCGAGGTTCCCCGTTCATTCCAAACTCCATCACTGTTCGTTCCTTTTGCTCTGAATGTATAGCTACCCGGATTAAGATTTGTATAGCTGGCAAAATTGATATTACCGCTGTAAATCCAGTCCCGATCCAGACCTTCCAGTTTATAGGCATATTGATTTTTTTCAGGATTTCTGTAATCCAGCGAGGCGAATCTGAGAGTAAAGAAATTATCCTTGTGGGATAAATTAATTTTTCGGATATCTGTTATGGATTTGTCAAAAATAACCGGTTGGTTAAATTTCTCAAATGCTGTGATAAATACCGAGGGAATATAGGCCCTGGATTTCAGAGCAATCGGATTAAATACATTAAACCCATTAATCCCGCCGAAAACGAGTTCCCCCGACTCTAAAGCGGTATATGCCCCGCGGTTAAACATATTGCTTTGTAGACCATCAGCCAGATCAAAGTTTCTGAACTTCTCTGTTTTTCTGTCAAATTTTGATAATCCCCGGTTTGTGCTTATCCACAAAAAACCGTTTATGTCTTCAAGGATGCCGCATATCACCCTGTTCGGTAAACCATTCTCTTCGGTAAAATGCTTAAATTTTCCCGATATCGGATCAAATTTATTAAGTCCGCCGGCGGTTCCGATCCATAGCAATCCGTCCGGTCTGTACTTTGACTCGTGAATCACATAGACATAATCATAACTTAAACTTGTTGAATCAGATGGATTATGACGAAAGGCCCTAAACTTGGTGCGATCGCTATTCAATTTGTCCAATCCCGCGGTGCCGCCGATCCATAAGTTTCCCTCTCTGTCTTCGTGTAGCGAATAAACATAGTTATTACCAATACTATTTGAGTCGTTGGGATCATGATGATAATTTGTAAACTTTCCGTCATCAATATTAAAACGATATAGCCCGGATCCGTTAGTACCAAACCATATATATCCATCATGATCTTCTAACAGACAAAGGATCATGTTCCCGTTCACGCTATTTGGATTTTTTTTATTATAATAAAATTTCTCAAATGTATCTGTCCCCGAATCATATCTGTTAAGTCCTCCGCCAAACGTGCCGATCCAGATGCTTCCGGCATCGGTCTCAAGTAGCGACCAAACCGAATTACTTCCTAAACTGCCGGAATTTTCTGAATTATGGTAATAATTTTTAAATTTTCTCATGTTACAATCATATACCGTTAGTCCACCCCCCGGAGTCCCAAACCAGATACATTCTTTCCGATCTTCGACCAGGGCAAAAACATTGTTGTTAAGCTGCCCTGATACACCTGAAATATTTTGTCTGACATGAGTGAACTGTGCTTTCCGGTCATCAAATTTGTCGATACCTCCCCAGAAAGTGCCTATCCAGAGAATACCGGACCGATCTTTTCTGATTGAAGTTACATTATCGCTGCTCAGGCTGTAAGGATCCATCGGGTTATGGCTATATAGACGACATTCCCCGGTCACAGGATCAAATTTACTCAAACCATCCGGAGAACCAATCCATAGAATTCCCGATTCTTCCATATAAATTGTGTTTATAAAATTACTGATTTGACTTCCTGAGAATACACGGTCGTTTTTTTTGTGACTAAAATGACCGGTTGTTGTGTTGAGTTTGTTTAAGCCTCCACCTAAAGTGCCAACCCATAAGATTTCTTCATCCTCTCCCTGACATAAGGATGATATGTGATTATGAGATATTGAATTCTGTTGATGATTGATAATATGCTTAAGTTCTTTTCTAAGCTCACCTGCCTGCTTCTCAGGGACTTCAAAAACTGTGATGCCCCAAAAGTCCGGATGATTGGGAGCGTGGTTATTCCAGTTTTCATAAGAATGGCTGTCATCTGTTTGATAATGAATCCGGTAGGTGCCCGGGTTAAGGCTGATTAGGTCCGCCCTGATCCTGTTTTTCATCGCCCCGCCCGCAAAATAGGTTTGATTAAATTGGCTTTCCCATATCACCCGGCCATTACTTTCAAGCCATCCAAAATCGTACATCTGATCAACTTTTTCTCCTAACACCTCGTTCTTGCCTTCACCCACAGAGACAACTAACACTGTCGATTTTTCAGAAAGCGCAAACTCCTTTGACAAATTTTGCTTATCACCAACACGCTGGATTGAAGCAATTAAATAATTTTTACTTTTGAGAGTATCAATGGAGTCAAATAATTTATCACTGTAAGTCCTTGTGTAGGCCGAATCTAAGCTAAAATAGCGTGTAAATTTACCGGTAACTTTGTCAAATCGGTTTAATCCGTTGAGTGTACCGATCCAGAGATTGTCGGCATTATCTTCCTGAATTGCCGTGATCGTGTTATTACTCAGACTATTTAATTCCCATAAATTAAGGAAATAGCGATCAAACTGATTCCCGGCGGCCGATAGTTTTTTATTGCCCCCTTTTCTTATTTCCGCGGGCATCCTGTTTAATCCGTCTTCTGTGCCTATCCATAAGTCCCCGATCCGGTCTTCATATATACACTTTACAACATTGCTGCTCAGGCTTTTTTTATCCGATGAGTTATGTTCATAACGAATGAATTTTTCTGTTTGACGGTCAAATCTGTTCAACCCGCCTCCCCAGGTCCCAATCCACAGATGTTCATCACTATCCTCATAAATGCAAAGTACGTCATCAAATGAAATTGAACCGGGATCAGATGGATCATTGCGATAGATCTTGTAACTTTTCCCGTCATACTTGATCAATCCATACATCGTTCCGAACCAAAGAAAGCCCTCATGATCCTGATAAATGTCATAAATCATGTTATGGGCAATTCCCTGTTCAAGTGAAAGATGTTCGAATTTCATATCATTGATCTGCCCGAACAGGTAATACGGGAAGTATAATATAAAACTCAGAAATAGAAGACCTGATTTTGCTGTCCGGAATAAATTATTCTTCGCTTCTTTACTCAAGCGGATGATGTCAAAGATATTTTTTCCCATGATGATCTCACAAAAAAATATTTTAGTTGTGTCTAAATCATCTGAAAGATAACCGCTAATATATCCTTCTGATCAGTTCTTCTCCGGTTATAACGTGTTTTATCGCTTGTGTGTTTCTGCTTTTAATTTTCATCTCATTGGGAGCGGTGCTGTTACAAGCGCGGGTGTAGTTTTATTAAGCCTGCGTTCAGATACATGCGTGAAAAACAGGATGAATCCACTTACAGTTTAAAAATTTTTGGTGACTCAAAGAAAAGTATTTTGCCACAGGAGAATTCTGCTTGTTTCCATTTTTCTATATTCAAAGCCAATGCGCATATCGAACATGTCGGGACTTTATGCATATGGTTATTCGACAAATAATATATAAATTCGGGAATTCCCGGATTATGTCCGAACACCATTAATTTTTCAATCCTGTTATCCGTGTCATGCAGGACATGAAGCAAGTCATCCGGTATGGCATCATAGATAAACTCATTTTTAAGTATGCTATTTCCCGGATATCCAAGTTTCCCGGCAAAGATTTCAGCGGTCATCATCGCTCTTTTCGCGGGACTTGAAAGGATCTGATCCGGCCGGGCATGATTTTTGGAAAAATGATCCGCCATCAGCGGCGCGTCCTTCAATCCCCGCTTATTTAAAGGGCGATCAAAATCATTTAATGATGGATCACCCCAGCTCGATTTAGCATGACGCACAAGATATAAAGTTTTCATATATTCCGTTAATCCAAAATTTTTTGAATAAAATTGAATTTAAAAGTATTATATTTTATGATTGAGTTACTAAAAAAGTTCAAAACTACGATTTTTTCCTAACCATCCGGAGATAATTATATGCAGTACCTGATCATCAGCGGCAGCCTGAGTAAATCAAGCAGAAGCAGGGAATTGGCTAATTCAGCTTTTGAAATATTAAAAAAAAATAACCAATCCGTTCAATTTCTTGATTTGCAGAAAACCGCCTTACCCCCCTGTGATGGCGACAGCAGTTATTCAGATCCCATGGTTTTGCAGGTTAAAAAACAGATTAAGCTTGCAAAAGGTATTCTCATCGCTTCGCCTATTTATAATTACGATGTTAATTCAGCCGTTAAAAATCTTGTGGAATTAACCGGCCAGGCCTGGCGGGAAAAGGTGGTCGGATTTATGTGCGCGGCCGGCGGAAAATCCAGTTATATGTCGATCATGCCGTTTGCCAATAGCCTGATGCTTGATTTTCGAACTGTTATTATCCCAAGATTTGTTTTTGCCACGGGTTCTTCCTTTAGTGATAATACAATAATTGATACTGAAATACTCAGCCGAATCGAAGAACTTACATCGACTCTGAAATGGTTCACAGAGGGCCTGTTTAATTCGGCCCTACAGACAAAACAGAAATAACTGTTAGCTGATTTTATCAATATCCGCGGCTATCTTGACATCCTTGACAGTAATTCCGCCTGCATCATGAGTACTAAATCGGAGTGATACTTTATTATATACATTGAATATTTCGGGATGGTGATTATGATGCTCTGAGAGTTCCGCGATTCTGTTGATAAAGGTCATCGCTTCAATAAAATCTTTAAATTGCCAGTCTTTTCGAATCGCTTCCGTATCAAGATACCAGTTATTCAGCTCCTTTAAGCGGTGTGTAATCTCGGAATCTGAAAATTTTTCCATAATTCCCCCCAACGGAATATTTGTTGCTTAAACAAAACAGCAAGAGGCCCGGATTGAGCCCCTTGCCAAGCTTCTTATTTCTGAAACATCTCATCTATCTTAATTATTTCAACATTTGCGGCCTTGATATCCAGCGGATATTTTTCAATCTGTTTATCTTCTTCCATAATCTCCGGAGGCTTCGGGCTGGAGTATTTCATCGGACTCGCCGTGTTATTGGTCAGTTTATCCTTAAAATCCTCAGCGTTGGCTGTCACCATGGCAATCTGGATATTTTTATATTGCAGATGTTTCCTGATCGCCAGATTTACATCTTCCAAAGTCATATTGTCCAGGGCGGCGCCAAACTGATCAAAATAGTTAACTTTTAAACCGAAAAACATATCATCCAGTTTATACCCAAGTTGAGTCATCGTAGTGGGAGCATAATGCAGGATGTATTTTTTTAGAAACGCGCGGGTTAGTTCAAACTCATCCCGGGTCATCCCGTTATCGACGAGTATTTGTAATTCACGCGTTGCCGCGCGTAATGCGAAATGAGCTTGTTCATTCGGTACAGGCCGTATCCATATCTGGAATATCGGATGGTGACGCCCCACATTTGTCATAGGAAACTGTCTGCGTCCCCCATTCGGATAATTTTCTATATAGGAATAGTCGCCATAGTTCATTCCCCGCGCTTCACGTATCACCTGATACAAATGACTGCTTGAATTTCTATGCTCTCCCAGCCATGAATTTGCCAGGGCCAGTGCGTAAAAATCTTTATCGCCCCGCAGAACATTCAGTGGATAGCCAAGACTGATTGCCGTGGAAACCACGTCTTTTTCCACCAGCAAAACATGGATGCCCGTTTTCTTTTCCGGACTGATTAACACTTTAGAGCTTGCGTTTCCTTCAGGAAGTTTTTTTAGATCGCTTTCCACCTGTTCCTTAAATTCAGGAGTATATCCACCAGCAATTCCCAGAACAATATTTTCACGATTGAAATATCTATTATAGAATGCTTTGACATCCTCAACTGTTATGGATTTTACGGCTTCAACCGTACCCCGTTCATCATGGCCGTAAGGCGTCTTTGAAAAAATTGCCTGATTCAGGGCGGCTTTTCCTAATTCTTCATCATCATTATATCTTAATGACCGTTGAAGTGTATTCAGGACATCGTCTTTGATTCGATTCAGATCTTCCTGTTTGAAAGCCGGCTCAAGTAAAGCTTGTTTAAAAAGCAAATAGTAAGGTGATAATTTATCTATATGAACCCGTCCGTAAAAAACAGTCTGCTCTTTATCGACGGTCGTTCCATAATCCGCGGCTAATGGAAATAATTTTTCGAGAATTTCTTCATAGGTGTACTGTGACGTTGACGCTTCCGAAATCATTTTTGCCGTTATAAACGCAAGCCCCTCTTTACCCGCCGGATCATATTGAGAACCGGTTTTAACCCATACGCGTAAAGAAACCGTAGGGTCTGATTTGACCGGTAACTCTACTGTTTTATTTGACTGCATCTTACACGCTCCGGTGATCAGAATAATTATGGCCAGAATGATGATATTTATCCATTTTAACATGCTATTTTCCTCCCCTCAGCAAAGCCGTAGTCCTTCTTTCATTCACGAAATATTCCCAGGCGGCTTCCATGATATCCGAAACGGTTACCTGTTGAAAAGTATTGAATAGCTGATCTATCACTTCAATCCCGCCACTTAGCGCGGCAAATCTGGCAAGAGAACCGGCAACCCGGTCCGGGGTATCGAGTCTCATTAAAAAATCATATCTCAGGCGGTCTTTTAAATCATTCAGCTTTTGCTCATTCACCGGCGTAGTTTTAAATTGATTGATTGTCTCATCAATTTCCTTTCGAACCGACTGTATATCATCTTCACTCTTGACCATGGCATAAATTTCAAACAAACGCGGATCACGATTATAGGTGTAATCATATCCAAATAATTGCAACCTTTGTTCTCTTATGACTAATTTTTTATAAAGATCGCTGTTCGGACCAAAGGCAAGTTCACCGAGAATGTGCGTAGCCGCGTACAAACGGTCTTCAGGCGCGAACGCGGCTCCCTTATAACCGATATCCATGATCGGAAGCGTCTTCCCCTTGAACTCGACTTCCACATAGCGTTCTTTTTTTTGTGCCGGCTCCTTTGTAATTTCGGGTTTAACATAGCCTTTTTCCCAGTTTCCGTAATATTTTTCGGCAAGAGCGAATGTTTTCTCAGGGTTAACGGCTCCGGCGATTATGATCACTACATTCTCCGGCCGGTAATAACGATTGAAAAAATTCCTGCTGTATTCGTACATTTCCGGCATGGCGGAAATATCGGCTTCGAAACCGATGGTCGTATGTTTATAAGTGTGTTTGTCGAATGCCGTATTCATAATAGTTTCATTTAAGACAAACCAGGGATTCACCCGGCCTTTTCTAAATTCTCCGTAAACCGCGCCGGATTCCGTTTTAAATTCTGCCTCGGCATAATCAAGATACTGAAACCGGTCACTCTCTATTTCCATGACACGCTCCAGATCCGCGGCGGTGAAGGTAAGGTGATAAGCGGTATAATCATCCGTAGTGTAAGCATTTGCATCGGCGCCAAGAGTCGTGACGATACTGTCATAAACTGTTCCCGGAAAATTTTTAGTCCCCCTGAACATCATATGCTCAAAGAAATGAGCGAAACCCGAATGTCCCGGTTCCCATTCATCTCTTGAACCTGTCCTGACAACTGAATAATACGAGACAAGCGAGCTGTTTTCCATCGGAATAGCTATTATCTTAAGCCCGTTATCCAGCATTTTTTCCTGCCAGGCGTATGGAAAAAATTCGGGCTCTTCCGCCCGTGCAGAATTTGAAATATTTAACACGAGTACCCCCGCCATAAGTATGATCCATTTAAACATACTTTCTCCCCTGTTAATTTATTGTCTTTAAAAACCGGAATGACACATCTAATTGCCAAACGAATTTAAAACTCCCATATATCGGGTAAAAAGATCCGGGTTTATTCTTTGCATTTCCTTGCGAATATCGGTTAGCTCATCGGTTTCGTTTTTTCGGCCTGCCCTCAGACGTACCGCCTCCGCAAGATATAACAACCGGCAAAAATATCGCACATTACTCATGGGTTCAAGTAATGCCGAAGAACGTTCTGCCCGTAATTTCTCCTTCAGATACGCTTCATAGTGATACGCGTCAGAAACAATATATGTTTTGCCTTCCAACCATAAATCAAAAGGCAACCTAATCCATGCCAGCTCTTTTCTTTTCATCGTTTGAGTCAGGTAATCGATTTTATTCTTGTAATCACCGGGATACATATAATTACCGGTACACATGAGCGGATCATTAAAAAGAGCGTAGGTAAAACATATCCGCGCCGATTTCTCATCACCCATTTTAAAATAGGCATAACCCTCAAGTTGCCGGATAAACGGATGTTCACCCATTTTTGCCAGATACCGCTTTGCGCTATTTAAAGCATTTTCATACGCGTTAAACTCAATAAATATTTCCGCCGGATGAAGTCCCGGTACAATAAAATCATACGCATCATTTTGGAGACGTGAATAAATGCCTTTAGAGATTCCACGCTCCAGCAGTGGTTTGTCTTCAAAAAGAGGCATGAGGAAGTTCTGTTCATTCAGATTCACTTTTATATTTGCCAGAAAAATCAATGAATGACGCCGGTATTGCTCACTTAACTTTAACAACCCGCTTAATGCGTGAATTTTCCCCTCAATTTTTGAACATCCCGCGGATGTTACATGCCATTTTTCAAGAGTATCCAGGGCCTCCCGCATCTTAAACTCTTTCAAACAATTTTGATAGGTAATCTTTAAAACATTCTGATCATCGAATAAACTCGTTTGCATCTTGGATCAATTCCCTTTGCTCTGATAAAGAAATAATATAAGGCGATTTGGATTTACATGAAAAAAGAAATTTGACAAAAATAATTTCTGAATGTATGATCCATACATGAATGTTACTACCAAATAAGGCTGGAAAACAGGATGAAAAAATTTTTTAAACAATCTAATCCTTTTAGAGTCCCCACAGAGGACAATAAGATCATTGATGAACATTTTGGCCGCGCCAGCACGGGCGAAAAAGGATACAGCCTAGCGCGTATGATCGCTCCGCCGGGGTGGAAAGAACCGTATCAAAAGCCAGAATTTGATGAGATAACATTGATTATTTCCGGCTCAAAAATGATCGAAATTGATGGAGAAGCAATTGAGTTAAAACCCGGAGAATCGGTCTATATCAGAAAAGGCGCCCGTGTACGCTATTCCAACCCCTTTGATGAACCGGCCGAATACATTTCCATATGCCTGCCGGCTTTTTCACCGGAACTTTTACACAGAGAAGAATGACACGATGGGAAAATTCATTAAATAAATTCGGAAACAATTTCCGGTCGTGGAGACGGAATAACAATCTTCTCGACCAGCAAACCTTTCCGCTCAATCACTTCGGACCCGGCATCAACTGCTGCCTGAACAGCCGCGACTTCCCCTGTGAATGAGACAAATCCCTTGCCCCCTATGGCCATCGCCAGATGGATGGTGATCAGATCCACGGGAGCGGACTTAACCGCCGCGTCCGCGGCTTCTATAACGGAAGCGACACTAAATCCTTCGATCACACCGAGCGCCTGCAGCTCAGGCAGATGTGTGACCCCGCTGATCGCCGGAAAAACGGATGGGTGAACATTGGGAATTACAAAATGATCGACAACCGTGTGGGCGCCCACATCAATTCCTGCTTCAATACTCGCATTGACAGCATCCACATCCCCACCGATAAGCACCATATATTTTCCCGGACAGATCGTGCGATTAACAACGATCTCCACATTGGCTCGTTTGAGAACGGCATCTGCAACTTCGAACCCTTTTGCGATGCTTGATGTTTCAACGATCCCGATTGCTGAACCCATTTTGATTATTCCTCGTTATATTGAATCCGGTCAATAACTGACCATTCTGTTTTAATTTCTTACTTCAAATCCTGTTTAATTCCTGGCCACCCGAAGCGATATGCACACCCGCCGCATCGATCATGGTGACTTTTCCGTCAATACTCGAGTGTGAAGGACAACCCAGTTTGTCGTCAGAGACACTGCTCAGAGGATCACCCTTTCGAACATTATCGCCAACTCTTACAATAGGAACAGACGGAGCCCCGATATGTGAATCCAGAGGAATCACCACCGTTTTTGGTTTAATATTATTATCAAAAAAATCGGCATGCCGGTCATATTTTTTTAGTCCGAGTCTCTGGTAAACCGAAGTAATCGGAATTTCCCTGGCTTTTCTTGATGGATGGACGTCTCTGAAAAGGACATCCAGTTCCTCCGGTGTCCTCGTCAGCTGATTTTCTTTCAGAAGCTGTTTTGCATCCACACAGATACTTTTTGGATCCAGGCTCTCCGGACAAGCAATCATCGTGCATATATTGCATTCACAACAATACTGCGCCCATAAACTTACCCGCGCCTTATTTTCACCCGTCATTTGTAAAGTCCGCATCACTTTATGCGGTTCAATGGGATATCCCATTATATAACGGGGACAAAGCTCGGTACACATCGAACACTGATCGCACTGCCCGTGCCCTATCCTTGTATAAATCTCGCGAGGGGCCGTTTTTCTTCTAACCAGGTAATGATCTTCCGGAAGAACAATCAATCCGCCGTTGATTTTCGAAACGGGTGTACTTAGATCCGTTTCGACTCCACCCATCATTACCCCGCCGGTTAAAACAACCGGCTTATCCGTGGTTAATCCTCCCGCGGCTTCAAGACACTCAAGAAATGTGGTACCAATCGGCACAACCGTGGTTATAGGAGTTTTCACCTCGCCAGTCACAGTGATAAATTTATCGGTAACAGGGTAACCATCAACGGCTCTTGCGATATTTATAATAGTTTCAACATTATCAACCACACACCCAACCTGCAGAGGTATGCCGCCCGGTGGTATTCTTCGGCCGGCGATCTCATAGACCAGAACGTATTCATCCCCTGCCGGATAAACATCTTTGTATACAAAAAATTTAAACCCAAGCGATTCAGCCTGATCTTTTAACTGATCGGCGACATCTTTGTTTTTTTCTTTGAGAGCGATTGTCACTTCGTTGGCGTCTGTCAACTTTTTCATGATTGAAAGACCGCGAAAAAACTCATCCTGTCTTTGGAGCATCACTTCTCTGTCTTTATATAACAGAGGTTCGCACTCAGCGCCATTGGCGATGATATGATCAACCTTCGCGTCCAGTTTTTTATAAGTCGGAAATCCGGCGCCACCCGCGCCGATCACCCCGGCGTCACGAATACTCTTCAGCATCGACTGCTTATCCATTGGTTTCCTTTCCGCTCACTCTGTATGAAGCAATCGCCAATGGGGTCAGATATAAGGGATTATAAGGAAGGATAATATTTTTCCCTGTTAATTCATCTATAAAGACCTTATCGATTCCCGGAAAGCAAAAAGTGCCTCCGGACAGATAGATATCTTTTGTATCATAATTTTCAAGATGTTTTCGCACAATATCCGCCATTTTTTGGAACACCGGTTCAACAATCGGTTTCAAACTGGCTGCTTGTCCGTTTCTTTTCATTTCTTCCGCTTTTTCAAAACTGATCCCCTGATTCCCGGCTATGGTCAATGTGGCGTGTCTTCCGCCGGTGGGTTCATCAGCGGAATATATTATTTTTTTATCCCTGACGATGGCAATTCCGGTTGTGCCTCCGCCCACATCCACAACTGCTCCTGATTCCATATTGAGCAAATGGGCCACACTGGAGGGCTCATCTATAATACCTTCCACTATCAATCCGGCGGCTTCGATTACATTTTTTGAAGTCCGCGGATCGGTTCCGGGAGGATAGGAAGTGATCGCGCTTTTTATTTCAATATTTAACTTACGCTCAGTTTTTTCTAAGAGCTCTTTTACAATTTGCGTTGCTTTCCAGTAATCAAGGACAATGCCGTCACGTACCACTTCCGCCCACTCCATAAACGCGGAGTGCGGCTCGCCGTTTTCATCCGTGACGATGACAACAATATCGGCCGTTCCGAGATCAACTCCCACATGCCATTTTTCAGGAGCGTTCCCCGGTGAAGAATCGTTAACGATTTCTTCTATTTTTTTTAGTCTGTCATTTACCAGTTTTAACTGATCCATTTTTATTGTACCCGGTTATCCCGGACAGACCCCGCAAATCATTGACGCGATGACTTTTGATCAGCAAATATAGTCTCGTCCGGTTTATGTTTTTGCGCATATTATTAAATATTATACAATGCGGAAATGATCGACTACAACGCAGCGGCGCAGTCTGACAAAGGTTTTTGCCGATGTCACGCCTTCACCGGTAGGTGTGGTGATTGTCATCGAGGTCCAGCCCTCCCCGCCGAATCCTAAACCGGCGGCGCAGGGTCCGTTTTTGACGAATATACTTGTGTTAATTTCATTCGCCATACGGTGCATGTTGTCGATATTTCTTGAATGCATTGCCGCGGTATGCCGTAATCCACGCTCCAGTTCTTTAGCCGTATCTATGGCGGTATCGGCGTCCGTAGCCCGAATCAGCGGTATGACCGGCATCATTAGTTCGACGACTGCAAACGGGTGATTTTTTGCTGTCTCCGTAAACAAAAGTCGGGTATCATCCGGAACGTTTAATCCAATCTCTTTGGCAATAATAGAGGCGTTCCGCCCGACAAACTTGCGGTTAATTACAGGATTTTCACCCGGATAGCCATTTAAAATCACTTTAGCCAGCTCTTCAGCCTGAGCCGGCGTTAATTCAACCGCCTTGTGTTTTTTTAATTCTTGTTTGAGCTGATCTGTGATACTATCCACCGCGATTATTTCTTTCTCATCAGTGCAGAGAATATTGTTATCCAATGAAGCGCCGAAAGCAATTGCTTTTGCGGCTTTGGAAATATCCGCGGTTTCATCAACAACTACGGGGGGATTACCGGCGCCGGCAGCCATCAGACGTTTGTTGGTCATTTTTCTGGCTGCTTCAACAACACCTTCTCCGCCTGTAACAACAAGCAAATCTATCCCCGGATAGATGAAAAGCTGCTGTGCCGATTCGATCGACGGTTCCGCGACTGTGGTAAGAAGATTGGGCGGACCGCCGGCTGACACAATGGCTTCATTTAAAATAGTGATGGCTCGCTGTGAGACACGCTTTGCCCCGGGATGAGGAGCAAAAACAACGGCGTTTCCCGCGGAAACCATACTGATAGAATTGTTAATGACCGTTGCCGCCGGATTGGTTGACGGCGTCACAGAGGCAATCACCCCCCATGCCGCATTCTCGGTCAGCGTCAGTCCATGATCTCCTGAAAGAGCCTGTGGCTGAAGATCTTCAATTCCCGGAGTTTTCTGAGACTGTGAGATATTTTTCAGAATTTTATCTTCCACACGGCCCATTCCCGTTTCCTGAACGGCAAGTTCAGCCAGTTCACGGGCGTATTTTTCACCTGCGGCGCGCATCGCCTGAATGATTTTAGCCCGCAAATCCAGATTTTTGATCTGTTTTTGAGCGCGCGCGGCGGCAGCGACCGCATCATCCAGATTCTCAAATATGCCCGCGGAAAGCTTTCCTGATGATGCCACTTTCCCATCCAGCCGCTGAACGACTGTATCCACAATCCGGGCAATTTCCTGCGATGATAAACTCATATATTAATCCTTTGTAACTATGAACGGTACTTCCCTGTTTGAATATTTCCGGTTCCTACGGCGGCAAGTAAATAAATCAGACAAACTGATTATTTAATTTCGCCTTTCATTTTTATCGGAAACACATCTTCCAGATCACCATGAGGGCGGGGAATAACATGTACCGCGATCAGTTCACCTACTCTTTCGGCAGCTGCGGCGCCGGCATCTGTCGCGGCTTTACACGCGGCAACATCTCCACGTACCAATGCGGTAACATACCCGCCGCCGATCTGTTGATATGCGACTAATTTGACGCGCGCGGCTTTAACCATGGCGTCCGAAGCCTCTATCAAGCCAATCAAACCTTTGGTTTCAATCATACCTAATGCTTCCATCGACATCTCCTTAATAATTATTCTGGATTTCCGTATTCAATATTATTTGACAATCCAACACTAAGCAAAAAATGATACTTGCAATCAAATATCATTATTTAATTTTTCCCGTGAACTTTATCGGGAATATATCTTCAAGATCATCATGGGGACGGGGAATAACATGCACGGCGACAAGCTCGCCAACACGTTCCGCTGCTGCAGCTCCCGCGTCTGTTGCCGCCTTGCACGCAGCCACATCTCCGCGAACTAATGCCGTTACATAACCGGCGCCAATTTGCACGTGGGCCACAAGTTTGACCTTCGCCGCTTTTACCATCGCATCCGAAGCTTCTATCAATCCAACGAGCCCTTTAGTTTCAACCATTCCTAATGCTTCCATTTATTTCTCCTATATTTAAAGCATAACCTTTAATTTTCTCTATGCATGCATGACGCGACTACCGCGGTGTTTATGATCGACTCGGTAGTGCACCCCCTGGATAAATCGTGCAGGGATTTTGTAAATCCTTGTACAAAAGATCCCAACGTCTGATACATCCCAAGATGTTCCGCTATTTTATAACCAATGTTTGCCGCGTTTAATGTGGGAAAGATAAAAACATTCGCCTTTCCCCGCAAGACGCTTCCCGGTGCTTTTTTTTCCGCGATCTTATCTACGATCGCCGCGTCAAACTGCAATTCTCCGTCCAGTCGCAATGAAGGATCGCGCTTCAGAGCTATTTCTGCCGCCCTTTTAACTTTTTCCGTTTTCTGGTGATCCGCGCTTCCTTTCGTAGAAAAGGACAACATCGCCACCCGCGCTTCCATCCCCGTTACAAGTTCAAAAGAAGATGCTGTTTGGATAGCCGTTTCCGCCAGTTCTTCGGCCGTCGGATCCGGATTGACGCTACAGTCGGCGAAAGCAAATATACGATTCAAATCCGGTGAAATCATTAAGAAAAAACTGGAAACAGGATTTTGTTTTCCTCCTGTTCCGATAATTCTGTATCCGGTCCGCAGCACATCCGCTGTGGATGAGCTGTTCCCTGCCAAACACACATCGGCCTGTCCTTCTCTCAACATCATCGCGCCGAACTGAAGAGGATCAAGCAGATATTGCGCCGCATCCGTTATTGTGAGTCCCTTATGCCTGCGCAGTTTATAATACAACTTCACATATCTGTCATATTCGGATGAATGAAGCGGTTTCAGAATTTTTAATCCGTTCGTTCTGATTTTTGCGTTTTCCGCAAAATCGCGTATCTCAAACGGGTTACCGAGCAGAACCGGAACAGCCAGTTTTTCATCATGGAGAAATCTCGACGCTCTCAGCACCCTTTCATCCAGCGCATCCGGAAACACAACTCGTGAACGTTTTTTAAGACACCGGTCCATGCAAGCCGACAAAAAGGCCGGCCGTTTTTTCATCTCTTTTTTTAAAGATACGGTATAGTGATTCAATGATACTGATTTTTCCGTATAAAATTTTAATTAATATTTAATCTGAATGCCGGGAAAGATTCAGCGTTTTCACTTACCGACCGGCCAAAACTTCTCTCACAATCTTCCTGATTCTGCTGGGATCCTGTTTGCCGCGCGGGATCCTGGCCATCACTTTTTGTGTGATTAATTCCACCAGGTTTTCATCCTGATTTCCGGCCACGGCCCTTTTTCCCCGGGCAGCGGCATCACCATATTCAACCAGTTTTATGCCGAGTTTTTCTGCTAAACTTCTGGCTTCCGGTGTTATGATGGCAGTCGATCTGGGAACATCGAGCTGCATTTTTTTATCGGCATGCGCTTGTTTTACAACAGCGGCGGAAATTAATTTCTTCATTTCTCATTCCGTCTTTATTTTATGGTATTAGTATTCAAACGATTTAAAATTTCTTTTGCCAACTCGCCATATTCCCTGGATCCTCTGGCCGAAGGCGCGTAATATAAAATCGGCTTCTGCGCGTGATATGCTTCAATTAATTTACTGTTGACACCGATGGCCGTACGAAAAACATTTTTCCCGTATTTCTCTCTGATAAAATTTAAAACATCCTTGGCCACATTCGTTCGACGGTCATAATGAGTTCCAAAATAACCGAGAACCTGCAGCCCCGGATTTAAACGACGCTGCGCCTTATCGATCATTTTTACGGTCAATTCCAGTCCTGACAGAGCAAGATATTGTGTCTGAACGGGAACAAGCGCGTAATCCGCGATGGCAAGCGCGTTTAATGCCAGTGAACCCATATTTGGAGGACTATCAAATAAAACAATGTCGAAATCACTTGGAATATCCTTACGATTGAGGAAAAATTCAACATCGCTATCCTGTTTGATCTCTTCATAAAAATCACTTAATGCCGGCTCGGATGGCAGGCAGGATAAATTTTTCTGCTCTGCGGGATAAATATAGTCGCTAAGTTTGGAGTTCTCAGAAAGCAGAAAATCACATAAAGTCTGATGAGCTTTGTCCGTTTTATCAAATCCAAGGTGAATAGACGCGCTGGAAGACGGATCAAGATCAATCAACAAGGTTTTCTGCTTCATTTTTGCAAACCATGCGGCAAGATTCACCACACTCGTGGTTTTACCGACGCCCCCCTTATTGTTGATCACTACAATCAACTTCATTTAGTGTCTCCGCCCGAGGCAGGATAGTAACGCTGCCGGACCTTTTCAATACTGCTTTCATCCATCAATTTTTTCAGTATAATACGAACTTCATTCGTGGGCATTTTTAATTTTAGCGCAATTTCATCCAGTGTCAGACCATTCTCTTTCGCCCTAAGCATTTCAACAACCCGCGTCTCCGGTGATTTCTTTACCGATTTTGCCTTTTTTGCTTTTTCCGGTGTTTTGATTTTTGCCGCCGCGGGATTTTCTGATTCTATTTCATTTTTCTGCCGTGCTTTTTTACGGACAAGACCGATTGAAACCAGCTGCTCAGTATCTTCAAATGGATTTGGAATGACATGCGCTGAAACCAGCTGTCCGGTCCGTTCGGCCGCTGCTTTTCCGGCATTAACGGCAGCCTGACAGGCGTCAAGCTCACCTTCAACAATAACCGTAACCAAAGCGGCCCCTACTTTTTTAGTGTTCACAAGATGAACCTTTGCCGCTTTCACCATGGCATCCGCCGCTTCAATGGCGCCGATCAGCCCTCTAGTTTCAATAAATCCGTAAGATAAAGCCATATGAATACCTGCAATCAACCGAAATAAAATATTCGTATTTTTTATTCAATAAAAATTTTGGAAAAATTATTTATAAATTAAGCAAATATTGAGATTACAATCAAGCAATAAAACACCTTGTTTGCAAGATAAATAAGCATTTTTTGACAATTTTCGCCAAAAAAAAGAAATTGCTTGTGAATATCAACCGCGAATAAGAACCATAATATGTTCAGGATTGAGAATAATTCTGTCTAATTTGCCATCTTTGCCCAAAAAAGAACTTTGAAATTTCACTGTTAATTGATACATTTAGTTTTTCTTAATTCTCCTGTCGTAAGACCCGGAAGGATCCGATTTGCAGATGAATTCAAAAAGTCATCTTATACTATTAATTTTGATTCTGTGCGTTGCGGGTTATTATATTTTTGTACCCTACTTCAGACATCTGTTATTACATAGGGAGACCAAAAAGACATATGAATTGATTAGCCGGAGCTCACTTGACTGGAAAATTTACGCAAAGAGCGGCTTGGGACGAAACATCTATCTTTTGGAACTGGGACAATCAGCGCGCACAACACTCGTGCTCGGCGCTTTTCACGGGGATGAACAAACCGGTTTTCATCTGGTTATCCGGCTGGCGGAGGATCTTGCTGCCATTCAGGATCAAATCCGGCAAAGAGTGATTCTTGTCCCCGCGGTAAATCCCGATGGGTTATTTGAACGAAGCCGGCTTAATTCGAAAAAAGTGGATCTTAACAGAAATTTCCCAACTGATGACTGGTCACCCGCTTATCAAAAACAAAAGAATTATCCAGGGCCGGAACCCGCGTCGGAAATTGAGACACGGATGATAATTGATTTATTGAATGAATACCGACCGGATAAAATCATAACAATTCATCAGGATTTACATGTGGTGAACTATGACGGTCCGGCATCGGATCTTGCAAAAACAATTGCACAAATGAACGGCTATCCGGTGAGTAGTGATATCGGATACCCGACTCCCGGTTCATTCGGGAATTACGCTGGGAATGAACGGAATATACCCGTGATCACTCTGGAGCTTCCTGATATCGGCCCCGATGATGCCTGGGAGCAAAATCGCGAAGCTCTGATCTTTACAATAAATTATTAGAATGAGGATGAAATACTTTCATAAGTTATGGAAAATTGATTGATGTTGATCACTCTTGCTTCTATCCAATTATTATATTTTGAGTAAAGAAAATTCATTTTTGCCGATTATCAGGATAGAATCATGATACAAAGAGAATCATTTAATCCATAACCTAAACCGTGGTGTTGAAGGAATATGACAAAGACACAGAAAAAAGGCCTGTTCTCGTTTCTGAACAGATCCAATGACAATTCAGATGGAACCGATCCGGTTAGCTTCAAAAATGAGTACATGCTTCTTCAAAAAGTCCCGATGGAAGTGGCCGTTTACAATTCTGAAGGCAAATACGAATTTGTCAATGAGCTCTATTTGGTAGATGCCAAACTTCGTAAATCCATCCTGGGGAAAGATGATGATTATTTCTTTAAACTCATGGGTATCAGTTCTGACTCCAGTCAGAAGAGAAAAGAAAATTTTGCGCGGGTACTCACAGAAAAAAAGACGATCCGTTTTACGGAAGAGCTTTATTTTCATGATAAAAATAAATCTTTATACTATAAACGCTATTATCAACCGATATTTAAAGACAGCGAAAGCAAAGAAATATCACATATTTGCTTTTTTGGATCCAATCTGACCGCGGTCGTCCTTTCCCAGAAGGAATTAAAATATCTCGCGTATCATGACAAGCTTACCGGATTAAGAAACCGCGACGCCTTTTATGAACAGCTTGATCAGATTCTGCTTGAATCGGAACGGGATGCCGCGCACAGTATCAACGCGGTCCTCTTTTGTGATTTGGATAATTTCAAGCTCGTTAACGATACTCTGGGCCACGATGTCGGAGATATGGTCCTCAAAGAAGCCGCCAAAAGGATGAATGACTCCTTGAGGAAATCCGATTATGTATTCCGTCTCGGCGGCGACGAGTTTACCGTCATTGCCCGCAGATTAAAACAGGAATTTCAGGCCAGTACGGTGGCGGAGCGCTTAATAAAGAATCTATCCGAACCTTATTTCATCAAAAACCATAAAATCACCTACCTGACTCCAAGTATCGGCATCGTTTTCTTCCCGAGAGACGGTAAAGATCGTGAAACTTTAGTCAAAAATGCCGATATCGCCATGTACAACGCCAAAAAGCGAGGAAAAAACAATTATCAATTCTTTTCAAAAGACATGACAGACAAATCGATGAACCGCTTAAAAATTGAAAATAATCTCCGCACGATGGTAAAAGATAAAACGTTTGACAAACAGCTTAAAATGGTTTATCAGCCGATTATCGAAAAAAAAACAAACGGAGATTATAAGATTGTAGGCTCTGAAGCGTTGGTTCGCTGGCAAAATCCGGAACTGGGAGCTGTTCCTCCCGTTTCATTTATCCCGATCGCCGAAGAAAACAATTTGATAAACAGACTGGGGGATTGGATATTCAACAAAACCTGTCAGGAATTCAACTCGGTCATACGAAAGATAAATCCGAATCTGTACGTCTCGATAAATCTTTCCGCGAAACAGTTAAAATCCACCAATATGATAAAAAGCCTGGAAAGAATATTGAAGGCATCCGATATTGACCCCAAATACATTCAACTTGAGCTTACGGAGACCAGTTATCTGGATGACCAAAAGGAAGTGATCACAAATATTAATGAATTAAACCGGCTCGGCATTAAACTCGCTATTGATGATTTTGGAATTGGATTCGCGTCTTTGGTATATCTGCATAAAATACCGGCCACTTCGATTAAAATCGATCGCTCTTTTATACAACATATCGGCACCAGTGAGAAGAACAAGGAACTGGTAAAATCCATCATTGTTCTTGGACAAAACCTTAACAAAGAAGTGATCGCGGAAGGGGTCGAAGAGCCCGAACATCTGGCCTTTTTAGGGGCGCAAAAATGTTATAAATATCAGGGGTATCTGTTCAGCAAACCACTCGAACTTGATGATTTTGGAAAACTGGTTGAAAAAGATGACTTGATATTTCCACTTAAGACGTGAAAGCGCTATAAAACTTCATCAAGAACTTCTCTTACTTTTCTAAGCAGAATCCGGGGGGTAAATGGTTTTTGTAAATAATGCAGTTGGGGTCCCAGCAATCCCTGATGAATCATCGCGCCATCGGTGTATCCCGACATAAACAATATTTTAATATCCGGAAATACGGATTTAACCCTTCCAATCAGGTGATGACCACTCATCCTGGGCATAATAATATCACTGACGATAAGATGTATCGTGTTTTCAGAGTTCATGCAAATTTGTATAGCCTCCTGACCATCCGCTGCTTCATAAACCGTGTATCCATACGATGTTAATGTCTGAGAGACAATATTACGAACTTCTGTTTCATCTTCCACCACCAGTACTGACTCGTATCCGGACAGATCAATCTCAACAGTATCTTCTTCTGCTATGCTCCCCGGCGTTTCATCTATTGCGGGTAAATATATTTTAAACGCGCTGCCTCTTCCCGCCTGGCTGTAAACATCAATATATCCCCCGCTTTGTTTGACGATTCCATAAACGGTCGCCAGACCCAGTCCCGTGCCTTTACCGGTATCCTTGGTTGTAAAAAAAGGTTCAAATATTCTCGATTTCACTTTTTCATCCATACCAACACCGGTATCGCTGATCGCCAGCATTATATACTCACCGGATTCCGCGTTTCTGAATCCTTTCGCGGCAGTAATCTCCACATCCGCTTTTCTCGTCTCGATGATTAGCTTCTCCCCTTGCGGCATCGCGTCACGGGCATTTACAACCAAATTCATGATGACCTGTTCGACCTGGCCGGGATCAGCTTTAATGGCGCCCAGTTTTGGCTCTAAAATTGTAATAAGCTCTATGTCTTCGCCGATGATGCGTTTTATCATATTTTGAATATCTTCCAAAAGCTCGTTCATATTAATAATTTTTGGCATTAATACCTGTCTTCGGCTAAACGCCAGCAGTTGACGCGTAAGCTTTTCTGCCCGTTCGGCCGCTTTATCAATTTGCACCATTCGGTTATAAAACGGGTCACTTATTTTAAGATCCGTAATATTCAATTCACTGTACCCGCGAATAATGGTCAGTAAATTGTTAAAGTCGTGCTCTATACCACCGGCCAAACGCCCTATCGCCTCCATTTTCTGAGCCTGGCGGAACTGTTCTTCAAGCTGCTTAAATTTTGTATTGTTAAACAGGTAACCTTTCAATTCCGTCAGATTTCCGCTTTTATCGAACTGACCGGTAACATTGGTAATAATATAGACGGGCTTTCCTTTCCGGTCACGAAGTTCCATCTCATAATATTCCAGTCTTCTTTTTTTCTTTAACAGCCGCAACAATTTTTGCCTGGTCTTTGGGTCAGGATAGAATGACATCACATTACATTTTAATGCATCTTCGACAGAATCAAATCCAAATATTTTCGCGAAAGCCGGATTACATGACAATAAATCACCTTCGGGAGTGGTTATGTAATCACCCGTTAAATCATCCTCAAAAAATTTTCTGTATTTTTCTTCTGACTCTTTGAGAGCTAATTCCGCCTGTTTCCATTTAGTGATATCCGTTACGATGCCAAGAATTGCCGTTCCTGATTCATATTGAATGAGCTTCGTGGTAAGGATTGCGTTAAGATTACGATTGTTTTTTGTCTTAAGAAGATATTCGAATGGCTGCACTTCTTTCCCTTGTGAATGATCGCGAAACGATTTTCTGACTATATCTTTAGACGCACTGTCAATCAAAGACAAAAAGTCAAATTCATCGCTATAAAATTCATCCTTATCATAACCCATTATTTCTTCACAGCGTTTATTGACATAAACGATCTTCCCGTTCTTGTTAATAAATATCATGTTGGGAGACTGTTCAGCGAGATTTCTAAATTTTTCTTCCGATTCTTTTAAAGCGGTTTCTACTTTTTTTCTTTCTGTGATATCACGAATGGTTCCCACCAGGCCGACAAATTTATCATGTTCATTAAAATTCATTACCACAGAATAGCTTGCCAAAAACTTTTCTCCATTCTTTCTTTTAAAAATGTATTCGATTTGTTCAAGATATCCCTTTTTGAATAATTCTTTTTCTCTTTTTAACTGTTTTGGATCATTTATCATCTCTTCCGCGACGATCATTTGATAACTTTTACCATTTAATTCTTCCGGTTTATATCCAAGCACTTTATAGACTGCCTGATTGCAGGAGGTTATATTATACTTAGCGTCGGTTGAAATAACCGCGTCCGGAATGGTATCGTAAATATTTTGAAGCGTTCTTTTGGATTCACTCAGAGCTTTTTCCGCTCTTTTCCGATCCGAAATATCCCGGACAATCCCCTGAACAAATTTATCTCCCTTAAAGGAGTACAACCCTCCAAACAATTCCGCCGGAAAGATTTCACCATTCTTCTTTTTGAAACGGATTTCCGTATTTACGATTTCTTTTTTCTTGACGATGTTCAGTGTTTTTTCAGAAATTGGCAATTCATCAGGAGGATGAAGGGAAGAAATTTTCATACCGACAAATTCATTAAAGGAATACCCAAAAAGATTTAGCGCTTCCTGGTTCACATCCAGAATTTTTCCTGTCAGATCATGAATAAAGATGGCGTCTTTCGACTGCCTGAAGATTCGCGCGTATCTTTCCTCTGTCTCCTTTAGCGCATCGATTTCATCCCGCAACAATTTCTCAGATTGTTCCAGATACGCAATACGATCTTTTAGAGAATCTTCGATTGAAACTGTCTGTGTCCCCGATATTTTTTGGTTCATCCAATTTTTCAGGACCAGCCTGTTTCCCGCGTTATTAAACAAAGTGCTTTATTTAGAGTAGTGTTTATTTGGCCTGAGAGCAAGTGAAATTATTTTTTTAATGAGAAGGCTTTATTTTTCAGGCTGCGCCTTAAAATAATTGGCGCTTACGGACCAATATATTCATCTATTTTATCTGATCCTGTAAATGGTGGGACGCGGTTAAAGTTTAGCTCCGCAATACTTGCAATGTACCGCGTCATGATCGTGACCTTCCGCCGCGCACTGCGGACAGGCCTGTGTCGATACGATTTTCTGCTGGGCGCGTGTCATCTCCACCGTGACGATACCGGTGGGCACTGCAATAATGCCGTATCCCATTATCATTATAACAGATGCCAGCATCTGACCAATGGGAGTCTGAGGAGAAATATCACCGTAACCAACGGTGGTCAAGGTGACTATCGCCCAATAAATGCTTCTGGGAATACTGGTAAATCCATTCCCCGCGCCTTCGATCATATACATCAGCGAACCCATGACGACGACGCTGGTCAGCACGGTGAATAAAAATACCGTTATTTTGCGTTGACTGGCCCTAAGCGCCTGTCTAAGAAGTTTGGCTTCGCTGATATACTTAACTAGTTTGAATACCCGGAATATGCGCAAAACACGCAGAATTCTTATAACTAACAGAAACTGGCTGCCGGGCACAATTACACTCACGTAAGTTGGCAGTATGGCCAGCAAATCGATGACGCCAAAAAAGCTGACGGCATATTTTATGGGCCGCCCCACGCAGCTTAACCGAAGAATATACTCGATGGTAAACGCGATGGTAAAGAACCATTCCGCGGCGTATAACCAGTTGCCGTAAAGCAGAGTGATCGACTGAACGCTGTCCAGCATCACCGCCAGCACACTCACCAGAATGGTGACAATCAGTCCTATATCAAAATATTTACCCGGGCGTGTGTCAGCTTCAAAAATAACCGTATGCAGCTTTGCCTGCCATGGTTTCAACTTATTCTGATCCGAATTTCCCGCCATATCCCCTCATCGTGCCGAATTTGAAAGTAAATGAAATATAGTAAAGGAAATCGGATTATAAAAGAGGCAGTGATTTATGTCATCTGTCCCGTCTGATCAAAACTTGATACCTCCCGAGCGGGTTCGTTATAATAAACATGAAGATCATGCCCGATGAGGTGCCCCATCAGCCAATCTGCTCCGCAGCTTTTTTCGATCTTTTTGACCTGACCCGTTTTTTCCTTCAGGAGCTTCTCTTCCATTTCTATTCCCCATCTAATTCCAAAGAATTCATTTTCGATAAAATCATCCGGATAATTAATATCATGTGACTCCAGATCCCTGATGATTTCATGCCAGGAATCGTCTTCCAAACCCATCACCATATCCGCGAATGTCATTTCATTGTTAAAGCAAAGCGTATCGTATTTTTCATGAAAACGCCGCAAACCACCCGGATATTTTGATTCCAGCGCTTCGTTGCGAACAAAGATGGCAAAAAACACCACACGCATATCCTTGTCAAGCGTGTATTTGGCGAACAATTGTTTATTGTCCGGCTCATAGATTTGCCCGCCGAGCTGACCCAAATGGCCGGTAAGAATCAAATTTTTAACCGGTTCCGGCAAAGTTTTTACGCTGCCATCTTCTTCAATTGAAACAACCTCTGTTTCTGACAAAAAGACAAGCCCGGAATGTCCCGCCTTTCTGAGAAATCCTATGGCCGCGTTGATGACGCGGTTTTCTTTGCGTTCTTTTATTTTACCAAACCGGGCAATATCATTTGATACAATCGCCAGTACATCCTGCGGAACCATGATATTGGGGTTTTTGATAAAACGGATACGTTTGACTTCATAGACAAACGGCATGACTTCGACGGCTAAATATGGGTAGTGCTGTTTCATAAGATACCTCCTCTGATATTGAGGAGATTTTGAGGACGCTTTAAGGTTTTAGCACATATTTTCCGTGGTTGCAATCCTCACAAATCTCCACGTTTTCCGTTTTCCCGGAAACAAAAAAAGACCCGGATACAGGTCTTCAACTCCGGTTTAGCAAATTGTTTATTGTCGCCGCAAGTTGGTTTAAATCACGACAAATGATGGCTTGAATATAAGAACCAAAAAGATAGAATTCAACCGCTTCTAATGTGAATTTTGAAATTTATGATCATGTAAACAGCTATCATGACTCATTAAGCCGGGGAATATAATACATCGTTATTCGTTTTAGAAGCTAATCATTCTTAAACCTTAATAATAAAGAGACTTGTTCATATTCGTCTTAATCACATGCAATTTAATAAGGGTGGAATATTTAACCGCGGTGTGAGTAATCGTTCAAAAAATAATGACGTTAACAGAGGGCCGGTCTGTCAAATTGCTTCAGATCTTTTAGTTTAAAAATTTAGCCGAAGATAAATAGTTGCAAGCTCTGACATTTATTGTCTGAGTTCATTCTTATCAGATTCAAGGGGGGAAACCATGAAAAAGTTCACAATTATTTCTGCTTTCTTTTTGATGATTACATTTATATTAATCGACAGCGCGCCGGTCCGGGCACAGGAATGGTCAGCCGCGCAGAAAGAAGTCTGGAAAAATGTAGAAACCTACTGGCAAATGAGCGCGAAGCGTGATCTGCCCGGATTTTTGAGTTATTTCCACAACGATTACAGCGGTTGGTATAACAAAAGCGCGATGCCGTCAGGCAAAGCGTCTCTTGAAAAATGGGTAGCGCCATCCTTTGCCACATCAAAGATTATCACTTATGATATTCACCCGTTGGCTATTAAAATTTTTGGGAATGTGGCCTTTGTTCATTACTATTATATGGAAATGAGCGAGGATAAAGAGGGAAAACGAAAAAGCGAGCAGGGCCGCTGGACGGATATTTTGATGAAACAGAATGCCCGTTGGGTATTAATAGGTGATCATGGCGGAGACAGTTAAGCAGTCACCGCTATAAAGATATTGAGATTAACACGTATCTTCGGCTAAACTTTACCTTTAATAACCAATATCTGAACTCTGACCTGTCCGCCTATGGAGGATTCGCTTGATTAGGATGATTACATGATTTTCTATCCCTAATCAGATATGAGATCTTTATTAATTTAAGCCCAGGTAATGAATCAGTTGAGCTTGGCAGAATATGTGACTTTTATCCATTGGTGACCGGCGAAGGCGTGGAAAACATTGATGATTTTAATGCTGTTTCCCATATTAAAAAAAAAAGTATCCGGATTCGGGCAAAACGGAATTTAGTAAAACAGATGGATCTTGTCCCAGTCAAGCGTGAGAAGTAGGTCTGCGACGCTTATAAGAGACGGTCTGTCACGCCGGTGGGACAATTCTCTTATGCGGGTGAGACAAAACTGTTATGCGCGTGAGAGAATTCTGTAATGCCGGTGAGAGAAAGCTCCCATGCTGGTGAGAGAGCGCCTGTCACGCGCAACGGAGACGTACCTTAGACATGCATGGGAAACAAAACCCCACTCCCGGAGCCCCATTACAGGCTTCGGGAGTTTTTATTTTTGAACGTTAATGATACTGAAAAAAAACGACCGGGATACATGCCAAAATATGGATGACATGAGATAAAAGATTCTTCATAAACCATTCTGTCTGGATACATTAGATACTTGAAATTTTCAATATATATGATTATAATGATAACGATTTTAGTTTCATCTTATATTTTTTCTTCAATCATTGAAAATGATGACAAAGTTGATTTTGATACAAATAGATGACGCTTGTTATTTGGATATCGTCTCATGCGGGTTTTAAGAAAACAAACCAATAATGACCTGGGATAGGTCTTAAATACTCTTGATCAATTGAACGCAGGAGCGAGCTGTTTCCGA
The DNA here is from genome assembly GCA_050173015.1 of Calditrichaceae bacterium. GTDB lineage: Bacteria > Calditrichota > Calditrichia > Calditrichales > JBFXGD01 > JBFXGD01. The sequence goes on along the minus strand of JBFXLE010000001.1, from coordinate 72,794 downwards.
TGGTTAATTTTTACGATATTGGAAATATTTTTTTTTCTAACATTAGAATAAGATTTCTATATCTAGAAAATGTTTTCCAATATTAGAATAAAAGGATAAATAACAGAGACGTCTAATCAATATGTTATATTGCTAATATGAAATCATCACTCATAAAAAGTATATGAAAATATCTGAAATACCAGAAGATCAAAGACCCCGAGAAAAACTTCTTAATAAAGGTGCTAATTATTTATCCACTGAAGAGTTGTTAGCTATTTTTCTCAGAATTGGAACTAAGAATAAAAGTGCGATTGATTTAGCTAAAGATTTAATTGATAATTTTGGTGGTCTTAGGGGATTGTATAATTCAGATATAAATTCCTTGCTTAAAATTAACGGATTAGGCAAAGCAAAAATTGCACAGTTGCTTGCCGTGATTGAATTGAATAAGCGTTTTTTAGAAGAAAATTTAAAAGAACGGAAGATTGTTGAAGATTCAAAATCCATTTATGATTATCTTTACTTAACAATGAGAGATTTAGATTTCGAGTTGTTCAAAGTAGTTTATCTAAATGGTCAAAATCAGATTATGAATATTGAAGATATTTTCAAAGGAACAATAACTCATAGCCATATTTACACACGAGAAATAATTAAAAGTGCTCTTAGGAATGGCGCTACCTCAATTATCTGTATTCATAATCATCCTTCTGGCAATCCGACTCCAAGTGATGCAGATATTGAAATAACGAAAAAAATTAAAAATTCTTGTGAAACAATCGGAATTTTATTACACGATCACATAATAATTGGCAACAATCAATATTTTAGTTTCAAGGACAAGGAACTTGTATGACACCGAAAAGATACATTAAAACAGATGAAGCTTATCCAAAAGATTTCGATTCACTTATAAAAAATGGAAGCCAAAAGTCATATTTCAAAATTGAAGATGGAAAAGTAACATATCTTACACAATCATTTTCAGATAATTTTGATGATCCTGAAGAAAAAGTGAGAGTCGGACTATTCTATGATTTAATTGAAAAATATGGCTATAAAAATAACAAAGAAATAATTGATTTAGAATTTAAAAGAACAATTGGCCACCCCTATAAAATAAACAAAAGCTTATTGGACATTATTCTTTATCGTCCTGACAAAACACCATTTGCAATCTTTGAACTAAAATCTGAAAGTGATTATGAAAAATATTTTGAAGATTCTATTAAAACTCAATTATTTGAAAGAGCTGCTAATGAAGATAAGGGAAGTGGAATTTTAAATTATCTGATTTATTATACCAGATACTATGATGATTCTGAATTAATTGAAAAAACACAAGTCATAGATTATACAAAATTCAAAACATGGGAACAGTGGGAAGAAGCTGGACGACCCAATTTAAGGGTAATCCCAAAGAATTATGGGATTGTTGATAAACCACCGAAATTTATAAAAGGTAGTTTGAATCCTGAAAATCAACTGAGAGATAATGTTAAAAAGGAAGAATTAGATCGAATTGCTGATGATTTACACAATGTGTTGTGGGGCGGCGGTCAGCACCAAAACGAGTTGTTTTATAATCTTATAGGACTATTTTTAACTAAAATTATGGATGAGAAAATCAAAGCTAATGGCGAGCCATATGATTTTCAAATATTTTTTGAAGGCGATACAAGCGAACCTGCTGAAAAAACTTATGAAAGAATAAATAGATTATATCGTGGTGAACTTGATAATAAGACAAAGAAATATACGCAGTGTGCATTGAATTATCTTCTTGGCTATTCTGACGAGAAATTAAAAAAGACTCCAGATATTGTATTCGATGCCAACAAAGTTAAATATGTCGTTGAAACTATTCAAAGTATCTCATTTACAGCAAATAAATATGACGTATTGGGTGATTTTTTTGAAAAGATTGTCAGGTCTGAACTCAAGCAAACAAAAGGGCAATACCTGACTCACCACAATATTGTCGATTTTATAGTGAAAGCTTTAAAAATTGATGAGTTGGCTTTCGATTTAATTAATGGTAAAGATGGGCGACCAAGACTGCCATTTGTAATTGATCCAGCATGTGGATCAGGAACATTTTTAATACAGACAATGAAGGAAATAACAAACCATATTTTAGCGGATAAAGGTAAATACACCATTCTAAGACAGACTGATGATGTGGAAGAATTTTTGGAAGTTAATTTCCCTGAAAGAAAAAGAAATGTATGGGCAAAAGAATTCATTTATGGAATTGAAATAAATCCTGATTTAGCAATGGCGAGTAAGGTTAATATGGTAGGACATGGTGATGGTTCTGCAAATATCCATCCCGCTGATGGTTTAATTAAATTTAGCAAATATGATAATGCAAAACTTTTAAATATTGAATCGAAAAATGAAGTATATGAAAAATTGGTTAATGAACAATTTGATATCGTAATTTCAAATCCTCCTTTTAGTGTAACAGTTGATAGAGAAACTGCAAAACAGTTCCCTGAATTATATTTGCAGGGAAAGAAAATAGCAAATTCTTTAAAGAAAGAAGCTAAAAAGGAAGTTGACACGGAAAATTTATTTACTGAAAGATGGTATCAGCTCTTACGTCCAAATGGCAGATTGGGCGTTGTTCTTCCTGAATCAGTATTTGACACCACAAGTAATAGAGAGATAAGGTTATTTATCTTTAAATATTTTTGGGTAAGGGCAGTAATATCTTTACCTCATTTAGCATTTGCTCCATACACAATGACCAAAACCAGTCTTTTATTCGCACAAAAAAAATCTGAGAGAGAAGTTGAACAATGGGTAGAAAAGTGGGATAAGTATAAAAAAGAATTTGAATTAACAAAGAAAGAATTTGATAAACTGAAGAAAAGAAAAACCACTGAAGAAATAAAACCAGAATTTATAAAATTATTAAAAAAGTATATTTTAAATCTTTATGATTCAAATGATGATTCTCTTCCCATCTTAGAATTAAAAGAAAAATACGAAGATGACATAAAGCAAATTGATACTGATTGGTGGGTATTCAATAGAGTCAGTAAAGAATTGAATTATACAATTTTTATGGCTCATGCAGAAGAGATCGGCTATAAACGTGGTGCAAATAAGGAAGAAATTAGATCGAATGAATTATTCGATTCTAAAGTAATAGATGGAAATAGAACTATTATTATTGACAATAAAAATCCCAATTATATTTTGGATTACTTCATTCAAAAAGTGGAATGGAAATGATTGCAGAAACAAATTTTTCTGATATTGGTAAACGTTTTCTTTTACGTTTTGGTAGTAGGTATGTAGATTTTTGGAAATCAAGAAATGGTAAAATATTTGATTATAATATTGATACCATTAAAATAAAAAATGTTGCTATGTTTGCATCGGCAAAAGTTATCAAAAAAGATTCACTTAGCACAACATATCAACTAATTGATTTGGCTAATATCGAACCTGAAACTGGTTTTCCAATAAATTTACATGAAAATATTACAGATGTTATTGGTTCTGATAAAATTTATCTAAGCGATGCAGATTTAGCGTTTTCAAAATTGAATAGTCATATTGGTTACGTTTTTCTGCTTAGTGATATATCTGAAAATGATATTGAAATTATTGGTTCAACAGAATTCTATCCTCTGATTGTCAATAAACATAAAATAAAACCAAAGCTCCTTAAATATTTCCTATTACATAATTCTTTTAGAGAAAAAGCAGTATTTCTTCGTTCTGGAAAAAGTCAAAGTCATCCAAGAATTCAAAGGGATGATTTTTTTAATTTGGAAATACCGTCAATCGAATTAAGCAAACAAAAAGAAATTATTGATAAAATTGGAAAACTTGAAAATCATTTATATAAAGAAAAAGGAAATGTTGAATCTCTACAAGTAATTATAGATGAAATATTCAGCAAATATTCACTGAAAACGAAATCACTACAAACATATAGAGTTGAAAATTTAGTAACGGATCTTAATTATATTGCTAATAATAAAGCATTACGTATTGGTGCAGAATACAATGATTTTTGGTTTAATCATAAGGGATTTTTATTTGAAGGGACTGCTGACAAATATGATTTATTACCATTAAAAAGAATAATAAAATTAAGCGATAAAAATACATTTAAAAAGGGCTTCCTTAATGAACCAAGAATTCTAATAGATTTTGAACAGGTCGAATCGCCCAATGGTAAAATTATTGATTTTGAAAATATAGTTATTGAATTAGGTTCTGATCGAATTGAGTTTGGTGAATGTGATTTTCTTACTAATAAACTACGTCCATATTTGGGTTACACAATTTTAAATATACCTGAAAAAAAATTAATTGGAACAACTGAGTTTATCCCTTTTGAGATTCGTGATAAAAATATAGCAATGTCCGAATATATTAGATATTTACTACTCTCTAAAGAATATTTGGAAAAGAGTAAATTTTTAATGAGCGGTAAAGAACATCCAAGAATTATTTCAACAGATATACTCAATATCAAAGTTCCTATTCCAACATATAAAACTCAAGAGCAAATAGTAAAAGAAATTCAAGAGAGAGAAGTTCAATCAGAAAAAGCTCGTGAAAAAGTAAAAACATTGCGGCAGCAAATTGATGATTTGATTTCGGAAGAATTATCAAAATTAGAAAACAATAAAGGCAATATAACAATTGGCTCAACTTGACCGCAGGGGCTGTGCGGTTTTTCGAGTTTTGAAGCCCGCACCAAGTTTTATTGGTTATTCAAAGTCTGTGCCCCGCAATCCTGCGGCAAGTTAGCCAAAACGTTACATGGCTATTCGAGATCAGTTTCATTTATAACCTAGGAAAATTTAATGTATAGCAGAATATATACTTACACATTAATTCGTTGTTTATACAATAAAGGGGAAGATTATATTGACTCCTTTTATCCACTAATTATAAACGTATTACCCTTAGATAAAACTGGATCATCACTCGAAACGATACAAGAAGAAATTAAATCTAAGTTCAACCTTACGGTGCCAATACATTCTTTAAGTATTATAGCAACAAGAGCAAAAAGGAAAGGTTTTTTAAAAAGATATCAGAGAAAATGCTATCTAACTGATGAAGGAGTAAAATTTGTTTCAACTTTAGAATCTGAACGTGATGAAGTAAGAAGAATAAATGAGTTCGTTGAAGAAGCACAAACTTTTTTGAAAAAGACCCATTCTATAAAGATTCCTAAAAAACAAATTGAATTAATTATTGAAAAAGTAGTAAAGGAAAATATAGAAATTTTTGAACCATTTTTAGGTGGTTCAAACCATTCTGAGAAACCTCCAAAAGAAAACGTAGATAAATTCGAATCTGAAATAATAGATTTTTTATTTTATGTTGAAAATTCTAAGCCACATTTATTTAAAACTCTTCAGGACATTATCATTGGTGGTATTATTAGTTCAATCATTTATACTGATAGTCTAGAAGAGCCTGATAAGAAATTAGATAACATAAGAGTTTTCCTAGATTCAAACTATATGTTTAGTCTGTTAGGTATGCGCTATATAGAACAGAATAAACCAGCACTCGAGTTGTTTGAATTAATTAAATCTCAACAAAATATTGAATTAAGAATTTTTGATTTTACAATTGAAGAAATGATAAATGTTTTAAAGAAATACCAGAATGAACAATTTCATTATCCAGATGGAGTCAAAATTGATTCTTTATATAGTAGTTTGAAATCTCAAGGTTGGACATCTGCTGATGTAAAAGAATTCATCGTTAATATTGAGAACAAATTAACTGAATATGGCATTAGGATACTATCAACACCCATTGATATTAAAAAATATGAACCATCTGATCCTAATAGAAAATCAAATCTACAACATTATAAAGATGAGCAAGGTACTAGAGAACAAAATCATGATTTAGCGGCTATTGATCAAATTGTTAGATTTAGAAGGGGACGTAGAACAAAGATTGAAAATTGTGATGCATTATTTTTAACATCTGATTTAAAATTATCCAAATTTAATTATTATGAAGATAAACATAAAAAAAATGGTACAATAAGTGAAGTTATCCCTGATAAGCTTTTTACTAATCTATTGTGGTTAAAAAATCCGACACATGATAAAGAGATTCATCTAACTTCTTGGATATCGTTAAATACACGTCATTTTTTTATTGACAGATCAGTGTGGTCTGCATTCTATAAGAATTTAAAAATACTTCGAGATGAAGGTAAAATTAACGATACAGATATTTCAATCCTGATTTATGATAATCATATTCAAGAAATACTTAAAGATACAGATCCATCAGATATACACAATATTGAAGCTGAATGGATATTAGATAATATTATGAAAGCAAAAGAAAGGCTCAATAAAAAACATCAAGGGGAAATTAAAAATTTAGCCATGTTTTTTGATGAAGAGATTAAACGTACCAAAAAAGAAGTTGAGTTTATATCAAAGGAAAAAAAGATTTCAGAACAAAAATTGGATGAGACAGACAATCAGTTTAAAGCTTTAGAGCAAAGAGTTAAAGAATTAGAAAATGAAAAGAAACGCCAGGATGAAAATCTAATAGAAACAATTATTAAGTGGAAAAAGAAACAAGAAATTCAATCTGAAACGATTGCAAAAAGGTGGCTAAACATTATTAGTTATACAATGTTATTTTTCTTTTTTATTGCGTTGTTTTCCTTTGCCTCGGCAATATTAAACAATTGGGATAAGATTGAACCAATCGCATTTATTGTTACACTCGGAGTAACAATTACATTAAGGATTTTAGGTAAAAAATATGACCCATTTCAGCTTCATTTTAAAATATATGACAAAATATTTAATAAAGTTTATGAGAAAAAGTTAAAACAAATAAAAGATTTCGAACTTAAAATATAAATTTTGCAATGCCATATAACAAAATTATCAACCTGAATTTTACACGCGGAGGCTGCTTCAGGGTTTGCAAATTTACCTGTGTAAAATCAGGTTATAATGTGGCGTTATGTGTAAGAAAAGAAATGTGTTTACGCCTCCCAATTAACAGTCGAAGATACAATTAAAGAGACGCCGGAACCTTGATGAGAAATGAAAGGCTATGAAAAAATACTTTTACAATTCAGATGAAGGCAGGTTACGTGCAGGTTGGAGAATATTGATTTTTATCATGATGTTCTGGCTATTCTCTGCTATGATATTAGCAATAAAACCACTTTTGGGAGAGATTTCAAAAAAGGAATTCCTAGAGAATTACAGCATAGTTATATTATCAATTTTAGCTATTGGTGCATCAATTGCAGTTCCTTTAGCGAGGAGATTATTGGATAAGCGTTCTTTTGTTTCATTAGGATTAAAAATTGATAAAAGCGCTACTCAAGATATAGTATTCGGTTTTTTTTTAAGTGGATTGATGGCCGGTCTGGTATTTTCTTTGATGATAATTCTAGGACTTATTGAGTATAATGGAATCAAAGTTGGGAATTCACATGAACTGAATGACCAGTCTTCTTACTTTGTTAGATTCATGAGTGTTATCTCAATTGGTTCATTATCCATTCTTTTATTGGAAACCATACTCGTAGGCTATTGGGAAGAGTTGGTATTCAGGGGCTACCTTTTCCAAAATATGATTGCCGGAATGGGCATGAAATTAGCTATTGCTATCTCCTGCCTTATCTATGGATTAATTCATTCCACGAATCCTAATGCTGGATTACTTTCATCATCCATTATTGTCTTATTTGGTCTTTTGCGTATCTATGGTTATCTTGCAACAAAAATGTTATGGTTGTCAATCGGTATGCATATTGGGTGGAACTTTTTCCAGGGACCAATTTTTGGATATGCTGCGAGTGGGCATAAAAAAGCTACGCTGATAGACCAGACCGCTACTAGCCCGGATTGGTTAAGCGGAGGTGCGTTTGGTCCGGAGGGTAGTGTTATTGTCATTCCGATTATTATACTTGCCCTTCTCATTATACGTTGGTGGTCACGAAGACATCATATAAAATTTGAATAACCGGGTTAATGAATGTTACTTTCTGTCTATCGCAAGAATACCCGTGGCTAACAAGGGATAGACGCCATCAAAACAGCAGTGTGTTTAAAACATTCGAAAAGCACATAACATTTTGCTTCAGTGGACAAAGGGCTCTTTTTGAATGGGTCGCTTCGGTGCCTTCACAAAGCTTATTTCTCGATGTAGCTTCATTGCCCCATCGTCCTTCGCCACTGAACATCTTGTCATATTGGGGGTTATAATTAATAGTCTTCAATTTGATCTTAAATTTTAGTAAATTTAATTCCATTAAAATTATCCGCTTTCCATGCGCAAATGGTCAGGACGTTTTTTATGTTTAAACCGCCGGGCGACCAAATTTAACCCGTCCGTACTCATTTCTCTTAACGCTCTCAAATTCTTACTTCTTTGCCTGAACTATGACCTGTCCGCCTCCGGCGGGTTCGCGTGATTAAATGAAGACTCTGATTTCCGGTTTCTTTAATCATCTTCATCATTAAATCACACAAATCAGAGTTCCGCCCCTTAATCACATCCCAGACTTTTCTTTCCCTACTACCGGCTGTAAACTGATCGCCAGCCCGCCTCCCGGCGCCAGCGTGAAGCTCATTTTTGATCTCCGATCCAGCTCCTCGTCAACAATTTTAATACTCTCCGGATTGTCGTTCCAATGCGCGTCCGGGCCATCCTTATAAATAACCGCCTGGTATTCAACACCATCATCAAGGAAACTAAAGTCAATGGTCACCGATCGCTGATGCTCATCAGTAATGCTCCCGACAAACCAACGGCCCGTTCCTCGCTCCTGCCGGGCGATGGTCACAAAATCCCCCACTTCGCCATTTAACACCTTCGTCCGCTCCCAGTTCACACCAACATCCCTGATAAACTGAAAGGCCGGCTGATTCTCATAATTCTCAATTAAATCACAGACCATCTGTATCGGGCTGTAAATAACTACATACAGGGCCAACTGATGCGCCAGGGTTGTATTGACCTGATTATTTTCTTTATATGGTGTCAGCTTCAGATTAAATACTCCCGGCGTGAAATCGATCGGACCCGCCAGCATCCGTGTAAAAGCGACAATGGAGAGATGTTCCGGCGGATTTCCTCCATCAGAGCTCCAGGCGTTATATTCCTGGCCCCTGACACCCTCCCTGGAGATGATGTTCGGATAGGTTCTTCGGAGCCCGGTATCTTTTATCGGCTCATGCGCGTTTACCGCCACCTGATGTTCGGCGGCTTTTTGGATGACCTTTCGGTAGTGATTGACCATCCATTGCCCGTGATGATACTCCCCCTTTGGTTTTATCTTGCCCACATAACCGGTTTTTACCGCATGCGTTCCAAGTGAACTCATCAAAGTAAAAGCGGTGTCCAGCTGCTGCTCGTATGCCGGTACATCGCCCGCGGTTTCATGATGCATAATCAGCTCGATCCCTTTTTCTTTTCCGTATCGTACCACCTCAGCGAGGTCATAATCTTTATACGGAGTTACAAAATCGTACCCCGACCAGGTTTCCCATCCCGTGTTCCACCCTTCCACCAAAATGGCGCCAATCCTGTTACGCGCGGCAAAATCAATCAGTTTTTTGGCGTTCTCCGTCGTGGCGCCATGTCTGCCGCTGGCCATATCCCATGTATTCTTCCCCAAATGCATTTCCCACCAGATACCCAAATATTTTGTCGGTTTAAACCATGACACATCCCCCATTTTATTGGGTTCATTCAGGTTTACGATCAGATTCGATTCAATCAGTCCGCCGGCGGTTTCTGAAATCTGTATGGTTCGCCAGGGTGTCCTAAACGGAACCGAACGCTTCGCTTTATAGTCCGCGCGGTCCGATCCCACCAACCCGCTCGACATAGACAGATTTTCTTTATCAATTTTGAGCGTCATTTCGGCGTAATCCGTTAAATCCGCCTCATGAAAACTCAAATACAAACCATCTTTTGTTCTCATCGTTACCGGAGTATTGACCGCGTTGACGGGAATATATGATTGCGCGTTTGGATCATGATGCCGTTTGCTGATCGCGTCGATGGCAGTGAACGGCGTGGTATTGTACAAATGTTCATAAATATCCCAGTCGCCCGGTATCCACCAGCAGGTATGATCACCTGATAACCTGAATTGGGTCAATTCATCAGTAATCAGCGCTTCCTTTATAGCGGACTGTTCCGGAAATTCATATCTGAAGGCGATTCCGTCGTCATAAGCCCTGAAATATATAATTAATTTTCTTCCCGGAGCCTGCTTTTCTTTCAAAAACACGACCGCCTGGCTGTAATTGTTTCGCACATGGCGCTGCTCCCCCCAGGGCATCTCCCAGGAATCATCCACTTTTGTCAACAGAATGTCGTCTATTTCCAATCCGTTTTTCAGCGCGTTTTGATTTAAAAAAGTAAATCCCAATGATGAGGTGTCGATAATTGTACGCGATTGATAAGACACCATATAGACAGGAGCTCCTTCCGCCGTCAGCTGAAAGTCAACCGCGATTTTTTGAGAAGGAGAGTACAGACGACTGCCGCCGTTTGGCGTATTATCGGGATAAGCATCGATGACAAACATTAGTGCTATTAATACGATTCCATTCAAAATTATTGATCTCATAACCACTCCATTAAAAAAACCAATCCACCGATCCGAAAACTTAATACTCATCCTTTTTAAGAAAGAGATGCCGCTTTTTGACATAAATTCTTAAAGCGACGAATTCCGCCCAAAATCTGTCACTGCCGTTGTTCTTTATATTTTTTATTCAAAACCGGATGACGGGAGAGGTCAAGCGGCTCACAAAAACGGATCCCTTTAAAAATTTCTTGCTGCCGTTTACCAGTCTGAACCCTGTCAGCTGATTTCTCCGCATTTATCACGCTTAGTTCATCACCCTTTTCATTGATCAGTTTAATAAACAGATTAGACTCTTTTTCTTCGATGATCAGCATATCCCCGTCATTTATCTGAACGGATTGCTTTTCGAACGGAAAAATATCCACAAGCGCCGCGGCAGAAATCTGATGAAACCGGTAGGAGTATTTCTTTGTGTTTTCCGCCGAATATTGCGCTTCCACGAATCCCTTTCCCGCGCAAAATTTATAATCGAGCCGGGTCAGTTCCGAGGGAATCCTGGGCGCCAGAGTCAGCGTGTTATTGATCATATCCGGACGAATGCCCAGAAAATACTGATACCATATTCTCAGTTGTTCCGAGTTTGACCATGCCTGCAGATAGGTACCGGTCAGTTTAGGCCATTTCTCACCGGGGTGCGGATAGGCGTCCATATTTTCCGCCATCCCGCCGACAACACCCATGGTCAGGGCCTGCCGGTTCATGTTTTTGAACAGCAGATAAGCGGTTTCCTGCTGATTGGCCTCGATCATCCGCTGCATGGCGATTCCGTTATTCCATAGCCATATGGTGCCGTTGTGATACGCTTCATCCTTATGATAATTTTCCCAACTCAGATGAAAGGGATGGAAATTGGGATCATGCTTGTCCAGCGAAGCCACACCCCAGGGGTAAACCAGCTCTTCCCAGCAAATTCCTGACACTTCCCAGCGGAATACTTCATCATCGATCATATCCAGCGCGAAAAGCTGATTGGGGCGAAGTTTAAAATCGGGACGATCCTTCCTGTCCAGCCGGTCCGCTAAAAACGCGTACTCATCAGCGCGGTAATCCTTTACAAAATTTGATTTCACTTTTTCCGCTATCTTCCGCCATTTATCTTCATTCACGCGGTCATTCATAAACCTGGCAAAATAGATTCCGGCGTTCAACTGACCGTACCACAACGCCTGAATATCATTGGCGCGGCTGCCTCTCGGCGAATACGGCATGAGATCAGAACTCCGCCGGGCATCCATCCATGTTTCATTATCCTCATGAAGCAGGAAACCTTTTTCATCCACCCGATTTTTCAGCGCGCCTTCGATGCTGTAACGGACATTTGGATACAACTCCCTTATGATGGATGTGTCCCCCGAATATTTGACATACTCCCGCAACTGGATGATAAATCGTGGAGTGCCGTCCGTGGTATGATAATCGATATTTTCAGGGTTGACAATATTTGGCACCCTTCCAAAAAACACCGAATTTGTATCCGTCTCCTGGTATTCGGCAAAGGAGGTCAGGATTTTTTTTGCCCACTCAAACTGCCCCGTTACCAGAGTCGCTCCCGGAAGCGCGATAAATTCATCCCGGCCCCAGTACTCATTAAACCAGGGAAGACCCGCGTAAATACCATACCCCTGTTGTTTGGTGAGAAGCTGATCCATGGTCATGACAATCCATTTCAACCCCAGATTTAAAGAATCCTTATCGCTGAGCATATAAGTATTGTCCTGAAGCAATCCGCGCATCCTGTCTTGACGCTGCTCTTTGTATGTATTCAGATTTGCACCAACATCATGGATTAACGCCGACGCTTCTTCCCTGCTGTCGCCGACAGCGATAAAAAATCCCCCGCTTTCGGGACCGGCTTCAATCATTGAGTTTATTACTTCCACGGCAGACGATTTTACCGGGCTCACCGCGATGATTCTGCCCCCTTCCAAGGATGAAAACCAGGCGGTGGCTGTATCATTTCCCAGATATTTGACGCCGTCGCCTTTCAAACGTATGCCTATCGGATGATCCGCGCCCTCCATATTCACTTCCATAATATTCTTATCATCAAACAACCACATCTCTTCGGTCACATTTGAGCCGTGTTTTCTGAGCAGTTTGTGAGGATAAACCCAAACCCGGGAATCCATATTATCCAGTTTATCACCGGCCACAAATAATTCATATCCGGAGAACATCTTTTTTTTCGCGATATTTAATCCTTCAAAATACGCGTGTTCCGGATGGTTGGTTTGATGCGATTGCGTAAAGTAATAGGCGGCTTCTTTGTTAGTAAATGAGACGCTTCTGTTCTCTTCTTTGGTTACGAAAATTTTCATTTCATCAAGAACATCCCGCTTTTTTGAATCGGACGGCCCGGCGCAGCCTGACAGTAAAATTAAAATCATCAATAGAAATATTTTTCTTAAAATGTATTTCATTCTGTTCCCCGGTTTAATCGTATTAACAGCATAAAACTTTACTAAAGTGGATCTAATCTATTAAAAGGAGGGGACTTCTTCAAAGCATTAAAATGAAAATTATGGAATGTTTCTTTCAAGCTGATGAAAGCCGCAAATGACGGGGCGTGGAAAAATACGATGCCTGTTTTGGCAAAATATCAATCCGGCTTGAAGTACCCTCGGTCATATATAGTTCCTGGATCGTAATATATCATTTTTAAACTTTGGCGGTACCGGCATCGCTGCTTAGTATTTATAGTTAATAAAAACTGGTGATGAGTTAAATGATTTTCTGCCAATGATTTTTGTTATCAGCTCATCCGGTTTCGCGCCCAGATAAAAATCATTGTTATATACACGAAATCCCAATCGATAATGTTTGTTATTAAACTGATACTGTAGCGCGCTTCCCGCGTCAAACAAAGTGGCTGTTTTTATATTTAGTTTTAAAGCGATTTGACTGATTTCCTTGACGGAAAGTAATCCGCCTTCTCCCGACACCAGGAAAACGATGTTGCCATCCGCGTTGATGCCGCTCAGATTCCGGAATGTTCTCTCTTTAAAATTTTCGCCATTTGTTTCATTTTTGATATAATGCCAAATGACTCCATTTTTCATAACGGAGGGATGGGCCTGGCAGGAGTACTCTACTTTTCCCCGCTTGTTATAAAATAAACTTCTTGGGCCAACCCATGCGACCCCATTTATTACTTTAAAAAAACCTGATGAGTTTGTTCTGCGGCCATGTTGTCTCGCTTTGACGATAACTTCTCCAATGGATCTGTTTTCGGTGTCATAAAAGGCGCTATTGATTGAAAAATTGTCACCCAGGCCGATCCTCTGTTTAGCGGTTTGTCCTTTTTCATCAAGACTGACGCTAAAATTGTATTTGTTAATTTTAAATTCAAACAGATATAATCTTGGGGGAACAATGATATTGAGTACCTTTTTGAGCGGAGATTCACCTTCTCTTGAAAAATTCAGTTTTGAGATCTTAACATTTTCATCTTTGTACAATCCGGCTAACTGATCTCTATCATACACAATTGCCGCGCCATCTCTTTTGAACAATAGATGACTGTTCGAAACAGGGCTATACAAAACCCCCAAAAAGACTACTACAATAGCTAATAGAATAAAAAGAATGATGATAATATTTTTAACGAGAACTTTCATTTTAACCCGTATTGATTGGCGCTGATCGTTTATATTTTTTTGTAAGTTCAACTTTTTTTGAATTCGAGGTCGGAAAAAGACAGGGCTCTTGTCCCAAGATGACATTATCATAAAAAAAAGCATTTTTAAATTTAAGCAAATGATATTTGGAAGCAAAAATTTATAGTGAGTTTTGTAATATTATGACTGATAAAAAAGTAGAGACAAGGCAAGCATTATCTGGGAAGGAGAAATTGTATAGAAAAAGTATTAATTCGATTGTCCGTCTGAGCGTATATAATCAATCCCTTGAAATTTCCATCTCAGATGCTTAAAATGGTATCGAACTTTATTCCATTTTTTGTCTTTTTGCTTCAATTGTAGAGAACGCGGGCCGTTGATAATGGTTTAGATAAATTTCGATCTATTATGTATAAATCAATTATATGTTTCTATCTGTTTTAAGAATACTAAAAACATGATTACTAACGGAGTCGTCTGATCAATACGACAGCCGGGTAATAAAATCATAAAGTATTAAACGCATGGATGGAAAAATGACAAGAACGGATGCGGAAAGAAGATTAAAAAGTCTCTTTAAATTTGATAGGTTTTATGATGACCAATGGGAAACAATTTCAAAATTATTTAATGGTGAACGATTATTATTGATTGAAAAAACAGGCTTTGGGAAATCACTTTGTTATCAGTTTCCCGCCACACAATTCAAAGGATTGACTGTAATCTTTTCACCATTAATAGCTCTCATGCGGGATCAGGTAAATTATCTAAAATCAATTGGTGTTAAAGCAGCTTGTGTTAATAGCGAACAAGGACAGGATGAGAATAGTAGAATATTGGAAGAAGCAAAAAATGGTCGGTTAAAAATCTTATATATTGCGCCGGAAAGACAGGAAAACCGGGATTGGCTGGAAGCAGTTCGTTTTATGGATCTTTCAATGGTCGTTATTGATGAAGCACATTGTATATCGGTTTGGGGCCATGATTTTCGACCCGCCTTTAGAAGAATAATCAATTTAGTAAAACTAATGCCACAAAATTTCCCCGTATTAGCAACAACGGCCACCGCCACAGATCTTGTTGCAAAAGACATCATGAACCAGATGGGCGAAAATATTTCCTTAATTCGCGGAAACTTATTACGTGATAATTTTTCTCTCAATGTTGTTATCTTAAAAAATGAAGATGAGAAAATGGTTTGGTTGGCCGAATACCTGTCAGGCGTTGACGGAAATGGTTTAGTATATACCGGAACTCGGGTCACGACCGAAACATTATCCGCATGGTTACAATTCAATCAAATAGAAGCAATAAATTATAATGCGGGTCTCGATACAATCTCCAGGCAAATAGTTGAAGAAGGATTGCATTCAAATCGCTGGAAATGTGTCGTATCGACAAACGCGTTGGGCATGGGTTTTGACAAGCAAGACATTCGGTTCATCATTCATTCCCAAATTCCCCAGTCCCCCGTCCATTACTATCAGGAAATTGGACGCGCCGGCAGGGATGGAAAACCAACTCAATTGTTTCTTCTTTTTTGCCCCGGGGATCTAGATCTACCGACGCATTTTATTAAAAACAGCAGACCCGCATTAAAGAAATACAATAATGTTCTGGATGCATTGAAGGAAGCACCGCTTGGTGAGTGGGATTTAATGAGAACAACCAATCTGCCACAGACCCCAATCAGAGTCATTAAAGCGGATTTACTGGATCAGGGGATCATCAAAGAAGTTTTGTATGGAAAAAATAAAAAATATGAATACCAGTTTAGCGCGCCTGAATTGAATACTAAATCATTTGAAGAGTTGCGCGATTTTAAACTTCACGAACTTGATCAAATGTATGAATATGTTGGTTTAAAATCCTGCAGAATGGAATATTTGTGCACATATTTAGGCGATCCAAATGGAACACGTTGCGGGAAATGCGATAACGACATGAATCAAATACATCAGGTTAATATGGATAGTTACTGGCTATCAAAAATTGAATCTTTTAAAAATTCATATTTTCCCGGACTAGTGGTTGAATCCAAGACATCCGTGATCATAAATGGTGTTGCCGCGTCATATTATGGTCGTTCCAATGTTGGCGCTACAATTCACCGCTGTAAATATGAAAACGGCGGTGATTACCCGGATTATCTATTAAAATTGACACTTAGGGCGTATCAACATAAATTTGGGGATATAAAATTTGATCTGATATTTTATGTTCCTCCAACAGAATCGGGTGATTTAGTAAAAAACTTTGCTGAAAAAATTTCACGAGTATTAAATGTTCCTATTTCCCATAATTTAAACAAAACACGGGCTACCAATCCTCAGAAGATTTTTAATAATACCGTTCTAAAACGCGACAATGTTAATGGTGCTTTTTCATATGAACCAATTCAGGGTGTCACGGGTAAAAATATATTATTAATTGACGATATATTTGACAGTGGCGCGACAATTAGAGAAATTGGAAAATATTTGACAAAATTGGGTGCATCGCTTATTGCACCTTTGGTTATAGCAAAAACAGTAGGCGGCGATATAGCATGAACCATTATAATGAATACCCATATTGGATGGCTTTAAGCCATTTAACCAAATGGGGAAACGGAAATATAAATCAACTCATAATTGACATACTTCATAATAAAAAACTTTCATTAAATGAGTTTTTTTCTTTGCATGAAAATGAAATGAAATTGGAATTTAATCTATCAGATAACCAGATATTTGACATCCAAAAAGTAAAATCAGAATTGCCAAACTATTCTTTTCTCGCTGAAAATTTATTGGACCAGGGTTTTCAACTAATCCCCATAAATTCAAAAGAATATTCTCAAACTCTAAAACATAATTTAAAAACAAAGGACTCCCCACCGTTATTGTATGTAAAAGGGAATGTAAAGCTTCTGAATGAAGATTCGGTTGCGATTGTAGGTTCAAGAAACGCATCAGAAGTTTCCCTTGAATTCACAAAAAATATAGCAAAGAAATGCGCTGAAACCTATAAAGTAGTTGTGAGTGGCTTTGCAAAAGGTGTTGACAAAATGGCGCTTGACGCGACTCTGGATTATAAAGGTCACAGTATCATAGTGCTCCCACAGGGTATTTTAACGTTTGGCAGCGGTATTAAAAAATACTATAAAAAGATAATAGACGGAGATGTTTTAATAGTGAGTACATATCATCCCAAAGCCCCGTGGTCAGTTGGCCTGGCGATGAGCAGAAATGTGTATATATATGGATTAGCTGATACCATATATGTTGCTGAATCAAACAGCCAAGGCGGAACATGGAATGGTGCGACGGATGGTTTAAAAAAAGGCAGACGTGTATTCATACGTAAACCTGATCCTGCTGAAAAAAATGCCAATAATTTGTTAATATTGCAGGGCGCTATTCCTGTGGATTCGTTTGGTCAACGGATTGAACATGAAGACAATAATTTAGAAGAAAAAATAAAACGGATACTCTCCAACGGTCAGTTGTCGGCAAAATCGATAAATGATCAATTGGAATTGGATACAGATCCAAAAAATTTACAGCAACTGCTTTCAAATTTACCATTTGTTGATTCAAAACTGGTGAAAAAAAAGAAATATTATTTTTTAAAAAACTCAATCCCAAAACAACCTGAATTATTTGAGTAATTCGTAAAATATCAAAAATACGAAAAATCTAAGAATCAAAGTGACAGGTTTATCTCACCGGTCCCCGGATTGACCGGGTGTTTATTTTTCTATTAAGATTTAATCCTTCCGGGTTGGGATTGACGGGTGCATTGAAAGCCCTGATTAATGATAAATATTGGTCAAATGATAAAAACACGACGCCGGAGGCGTCACAGCTTTGTAGAATGGAGATCCCGGGGTTATGGTCCGACCCCGACGGGGTCGCAGAATGGGGTGGTGTGTTTTTCTATCAACGTGTAATCCCTGCGGGATTTGGATTGACGGTTTAATCTAAACAAAGGATTGGATGATAATGATCGGATTGACATGACATGAAGGCCTGACGCCGGAGGCGTCACATTATTGTAGAATAGCGGTTCCACGGCAATTGTACGACCCCTATGGGGTCGCGGAATCGCATGGTGCCAATCGTTCTACAAAGATTCCATCCCTCCGGGATTTAGAAAAGGTATATGAATTATCTCCTGAAGTTTTCCAAATTTGTGCAGTAAAGGGACTAAAACCTCAGTTCGATTGTTAAGTGGAATTTAAAATTCCCATACACTAAAAGCTGTCCAAATTGGGTCGCCCCCACTCTTATCTCTTTTTTCTTAACGCTCTTTATTCTTACTTCCTACTTCTTACTTCTATCCTTCCCAAGCAAGCAGAAGATCCCTCCGGGATGACATGCCCGGTGCGTAGTGATTTGGCTAAGGGGGAAATAGCAAGTTCTTACTCTTTTTTCTTTTTTCTTAAATTCCTACTTCTTACTTCCTACTTCCTACTTCCTACTTTTCTTTCCCCTACTCTTAACTCTTTTCTCTTAACGCTCTATATTCTTACTTCCTACTCCAGGCACAGAGTCTCTTCTCTTTTTTCTTTTATCTTTTATCTTTTTTCTTAACCTTCTTACTTCCTACTTCTTACTTCTTACTTTTCTACTTCTCCCTACTTTTTGAATGGCCAAAAAGTAGCAAAAAGCCCTGGCGAATTTTAACTCGTGTTAATTATTTCTGTTTTTTTCATTCTTCCACTCGAACAGAAAATTCGCCCCGAAGAAATCCGCAATACAATAGTTGAATCTTAAGATCTTAACTCTTTTTTCTTCGGTGGGCAGGATGACTGTCGTTGGAGTAATCCTATTCGATGCGGTTAAATTTGACTGGGTGTCTCTTCTCTTTTTTCTTTTATCTTTTTTCTTTTTTCTTAACCTTCTTACTTCCTCTAAACCGCCCGCAACGCGTCGACGATTTTCAGCCGCGCCGCCCTGACAGACGGAAGAAAACCCCCAAAGAATCCCATCACCAGCGCGAATATCATAGAAGAATTTATAATGGACGCCGATAGAGCAAACCGGAATTCCAGTTCAGAAAAGGAATCAAAATTGAGTGTGGATATGGAAAAGAACTGAAGTGTCGATGCCAGCAGAATGCCGAGAGTCCCTCCCAGGACCGCTATGATCAGCGATTCAAGCAGAAACACCGTAAGAATACTCCGCCGCTGAAAACCCAGCGCTCTCAGAGTGCCCACTTCAACCGTACGGTTGGCGACGGCGGCGTACATGGTAATCATCGCGCCCACCGTGGCGCCGATGCTGAATATGACGGTTATGAAAATACCCATCACTTTGATAAATCCCGCTAAAAATTCGGATTGTTCCTCGTAATAGGTCTGTTGATTTTTTGCTTCAAATTCCTGTAAACGCCGTTCATCTTCAAAGGCCTTTTTGAACAGATCAAAGTTGGCGGGATTGTCGAGTTTCAGCGTAACGGATGAGACGGAACTTCCGCGGTTGAACGCATCCTGCATTTGTAAGGCATCGCCCCAGACTTCTGAATCAAATCCACTGCCGTTGGTCGTAAACTCACCGACAATTTCCCATTCATTCCCGGCAAATTTAATCTTTTTGCCGATTTGCGCGTTCAAAAATCGTTTTGATATCGCTTCGCCGACAATCAATTCTCTAAGCGACGGATTAAACATCCGGCCTTTTTTGATTTGAATCTGCGGATTTAAAACGGGTGATAACGGCGAAACACCCCGAACGGTTACATTACTCAATCCGCCGATGGCTTTTTCTAAATTGATCACCACCACCGGTTCCTTTGAGATAACCGGTCTGCCGTCTGCCGATCTGGCGATATGCGGCAGAGTGCTGATCACATTTTGTGTCTCACCGTCAATGATGCTCGATATTTCACCATTTGACGCCTTGCGTATGATCGTTACATTATCCGGATTGCCGGTGGCGACCAGCGTTTTTTGTACCCCGTAAGCCATCATCAAAACCGCCGCGAAGACAAACACAACCAGCGCGATACCGGCGACCGTAATGGCGGTGGTTAATTTCCGGGCCTTGAAATTTTTTATGGTGTATATAAATGGAGTTTTCATATTGATTCCTTTTAACCGTTAACCGACAAACCGGAAGCCATCAACGATACGGGTCGTTAAGGCGCGTTGTATCGGGAAAATCGCCGACAGGACACCAATGAGCAGAACGGCGCCAATCCCCAAAACCATGGTGATGGGTTCAATCTGAAAGACGGGGAAAAAACCTTTTGGAATCGCTTGCCCGAGTCCTTCTATTAGTGGAAATATCAGTAAAAGTCCGATCCCCCCGCCCATTGCCGAGATTAACATTGATTCACCCAATATTAACCCGGTTAGATGAAACGCGGAGAATCCAAGCGATTTAAATACCGCGTATTCCCGTGTTCTTTCCCGGGCGGCCATGATCATGGTATTCGCAAGGACAAGCATGATAATTCCCACGATCACAAACGACATGGCGTTCATGGCGGTGATAATGGCGCTTGAAGCGGAAAGGAAACTTTGCTGAAAGGCGCGCTCCGTTTCGGTTTTTGTTTCCGCGGGCGAGTTTTTAAACTCATTGTCAATCTGTTCGCTGATGATACTGGCGTCGTCAATGTTCTTTATTTTTGGAATGTACCAGCCCACTTCATTGGCCCGAGTCGGATCATCTTTTTCCATGCGTTCGTTCAGGTAATCCCAGTGAAATAACATCTGAGTGGCGTCGGTGGATTTAAATTTCGGCTGATAAATTCCCCTGACGACAAATTCCCAGCGCCCCGGATATATATCCCCGTCCATAGTCATCACATCGCCAATCTTCAGATTATATTTTTCGGCAATATCCTTACCGACCACACAAGCGTTCCGCTCCTTCTTAAAAATTTCCAATTCGCTCGCGCTCAATAAAAATTCCGGATAGGCGTCAAAATAGGTTTCGTGATCAACCGCCATGCGGGCAAAAAACTGATTTTTATCAATATATGTCCCCCCAAACCAGTTTGCGTATGAGACTAATTCAATTTCCGGAATCCTGGTGATTTTGTCTTTATATGAGTAAGGCAGCGGGAAGATAAATGAAACAGCATGACGCACAACCAGCCGGTCCGCCGCGGATGCTTCAACACCTGCCGACCAGGCCGTTACCACCGTGCGCAATATGCCAAACGCGATCACCGCTATACTGATACCAAGGACGGTTAACAATGTTCTTAATTTATGCCGGAACGCGTTTTTAAATATAAGCTTGAAAACCCTCATGATGATTCCTTCCCCAAATCAATGTTTACTCGATGTGATCAGGTCACCCTTTTCCAGATGATGCATGGTATTCGCTCGTTCCGCGGCATGGGGATCGTGGGTGACAATCAAAATCGTTTTTTTGAATTCCTTATTCAGGCGCTCCATCAGGGTAAGAATTTCATCCGCCGCGGCGCGGTCCAAATCTCCTGTCGGCTCATCGGCCACCAGAATCAACGGATCGGTAACAATGGCCCGCGCGATAGCCACTCGCTGTTCCTGCCCACCGGAAAGCTGCTTCGGATAGTGCTTCATCCGGTCACCCAGACCGACGATTGTTAACGCCGTTTCCACATGTTTTTTCCGTTCCGCCTTTGATAACTTTGTCAGCAGAAGCGGCAATTCCACATTTTCAAAAGCGGTTAACACAGGGATGAGATTGTAAAACTGAAAAATAAATCCCACATTACTGGCTCTCCATTTCGCCAGACTGGATTCACCCAGGGTCGATATCACCGTGTCATTAACTTCTATCTCACCTTTGGTGGGTCGGTCAATCCCGGCGATCAAATTCAGCAAAGTGGTTTTACCCGATCCCGACGGTCCCATCAAAGCGATAAAATCGCCTTCTTCGATGGAAAGACTGATATTATTCAGAACCGGTATTTCAAACTTATCCCGCCAGTAGGATTTGGAAATGTTTTTTATTCGTATTATCTCAGACATAATATCTCCGTGATTTTATTGTATCAGCACTTTCACACCGTTGATAATTTGATCATTAACGCGATTTATAACAAGATCACCATCCCGCAGTCCTTCTTTGATTTCCCAATAGCCCGCGAATTTTTCTCCGGGGACGACCGCGACTTCTACCGCTTTTTCGTCCTTCACGGTGAACACGACCTGCTTCCCATCACGCAGGGCGACCGCGGTATTTGGTACCACAAGAACAGGCTGTTCATTTGCTTCGGTTTGAATGACACCGTTCTTTAAAAACAATACTTTCGCGCTCATTTCGGGTAGCACTCTTGTATCATAATCCTTAAATCCCACCTTCACCATTACTGTCGCTTTGGCGCGGTCAGCGGTGGGGACGATTTTAGCGACAAAACCCGCGTATCGCTTATTGGGATAAGCATCCAGCGTAATCTCACATTCCATTCCGGCGGTAATTTTTTGAATATTCGATTCGGAAACATCGGCTTCCACCTGTAATGAACTCATATCCGCGATGGTAACCACCGCGGCTCTGGAATTCACACCCGCGGCCAGCGGCGCCACAATTTCGCCGACATCGGCATTCTTGGTGAGCACCGTACCGTCAAACGGCGCGCGAATCAATGTGTTTTCCATCGCTACCTCCGCCGCTTCAAGCTGCGCTTTTGCAAGATCAATCCGAGCAAGGACACGCCGGTACTCGGCTTCAGCCACATCATAGGTTTCTTTCGACGCCGCTTCTGATTCGTAAAGTGATTTCCGCCGCGTATAAACCGCGTAGGCATTGTTCAGCTCGGCCTGTTCCAGTTTTAATGTGGCCTTGGCCTGATTTAGCTGAGCCATGATATCATTGTCTTCAAGCCGGGCGATAATCTGATTTTTTGTGACCTTGTCACCCTCCACGACCCCAAGATGAACAAGACGGCCGGTACCTTTTGACGCCACCGCCGCTTTTCGCTGCGCCACCACATAACCGCTGGCGGTTAATACACCTTCTGACTGAGCAGGGCTCTGCATACTTGCTTTTGCCAAACGAACTTCGACCGCTTCTGAAAAGGGAGATTCCGCAATTTTGCCATACAATAATATGATGACCAAAACAGCCAAAATTCCGATAATCCAAAGATGCGTTTTTTTTGTTTTTGGGCCGTCGGAGTGATTTTCTCTTTTTGATTTATCAATACGCAGCGATGACAGATCGGTATTTTCCGTTGACACTCTTTTTCCCCTATTGTAAGAAGTGATAAAATAGATTTGTAGAACTTCAGATACTATGAACCATTTTCAAACGGTTTTTATTCTGATAGAAAAAAAACAATCCTTCGTTTTTGAGTGCATGAAACTGAAAATCCTACTTAGCGATTTGCATTTTCAATCACCTGCTTTCACATAATATGAAATATCCTGAAATAATAAACAGAAAGAAATACTTAACAAAAAAACTTTATCAAAGGTGAGTGATTGTTAATTTCAATTCTTCTTGAGACAATAAGGATTGTACCTGATCGGTTAAATTAATGATCATATCTAATTTGTGTGACCGCATTTTGAACAAATATCTACAATTGCAAAAATTCTTTTAATCTGTTTAATGCGGCTTCATGCTTCGGTTTAGCCATCGCAGCAATATTTTGCAACTTCCACTGAACCGCGGGAAGTTTATCGATTTTTTTTAAAGGCAAGAGTTTCCAGTCAGGTTGACCGGCTTTAAAAGAGATTAGAAACATCCGTTCAGTTTCTGAAAGTGAGCTCCTGATAGAAGTAAACAATTTACTTCTTAAATCTTTTAGCGCTTTGAGTGAGACATCATCAAATGTCATTCCTTTAAATTCTATTTCGAAAGTTTTGTCAAAATCAATTTCATTGGGATTTAGCAACTCGATCATTGACCGGTTATGACTTATCAGATAAACAATGAATGCCTGGTGGATTGAATCGGTAATACCCTCATTGGCAAGTAATAGTTTTATATCAAAGAAGTCCCTTGGATGCTGACGATCTAATGCCGCACACAATTTACTTCCATATAAATCTGCGTGAGATAATGATTGAATTTTCACGTTTTTTTCAAACAGATCCTGTGCTTTCTCTACCAGGTTCCGTTTTTCAACGGGGAAAACCGATCCCCGGACAATCAGGTTTGGTTCAATTTTAATTCTTGCCTGTTCCCTGCTAAGTATTAAACCACACCGAAGTTTATTTTCCTTAGAATATTTTGGGTGTATTTGCACCGCAGAGAATTTACCCCTAATTTTTTCTTCCAGTTCCTGAAGCGCCCGATCTATGTTATTTAATGTTAAATCACGGCCCTCAATTGGAAGATAGGTCAGATCAATATCCACTGATAAACGGGGTAAAGAGCGTATAAAAAAATTAATGGCAGTCCCGCCCTTTATAGCAAAACGATTGTCTCCTTCTAATAATGGCAATATATCCAGCACTAAGTTTGCCTGACGGAAGTAGATTGAATCTTTCAATAATGGATTTCCTTTGGCACTGTGATTTGATATTTCTTGTCCAAAAAGCCATTCTTTGCAATCACACGTTTCCCTATGCCTAAATTAATTTTACTAAACTCAAGATCTTTCAGCCATGAATGGTTTTGTTTTTCTGCCAAATACAGAAATAACCGTTTTACTTTTATAGAGTTACAATTTTCCAGTAATTGCTGAACGATTTGCGGGCGTAAAGTTGTCAGAGATTCTGTGATGTGCGCCGCTTCTCCAAAACCCTGATTTTTTGGGACATGATATAACATCTCCAATGCTGCCAGTTCAGGGCCTGATATCAATAATCTAAAATCTCTAAATTTGAATTCTGAAAGAGGTAATTCAAGTTCATGAGGGAATAGATTAGTTGTCGTATATAAATAGTCAGATAACCAATTATAATCTTTAAACCATTGCGGTAAATATTCACCCGGCAATCCAAAAAAATATAGCATCCGGGTTTCTGCGGACAAATAGTGACCATAACCTTTTAGTTCCAGCGCTGTTCGTCCACCCGGCCTGGCTGTCAATCGGAGCTGTTGTTGTATTGTGTATAGCGCACCCTCCCAGGTTACATTATCACCCGTAAGCCTGTATGCCCCCCGTCCTACAGATTCGATCCAGCTGCTATTTTTATAGCGCTTAACCAATTCACCGCTAATACCGTTCTCTTTCAAATAGCCGAGGGTCATTACGGTTCCCCTGGGCCAATTCTTAATAAGCTGGTTTATTTTTGTCATAGTTATGGTACCTTTAGTACCCCTATTCTAAGAAATTTAAACCAAAAAGCAAGAACAATGTCAGGTAGTTGAATATAGCACATTAAAGGAACTATGATTACCCTGATGACTGAAATATGTCTGTCAGGTCATTCATGTTGAAAACAATGATGATAATTTTGGTTTCTTTGGTATTTAATGCGGTCATACTTTTTCGACGCGAATGCCTGAGTATTTATTGCTTATATAAAATTTTTCGGGCATAACCGACCCTAATGACGATCCGCATTATTGTTTGCGTTGAAAAAATCAATATACAATAATGTATGAAATCATTCTCACCAGTCAATGGGGAAATAATCTTTTAAAAACTTGCCGCTCCAGTGTTTACCGGTATTGATGCCGTCAAAAAAGGGATCACATACGCGCGCCGCGCCGTCAACAATATCCAAAGGCGGCTGAAAATCGTGCAGTTCCTGTTTTAGTTTGGAAAGTTGCGCCGGGTCTTCATCCGTTACCCAGCCCGTATCCACCGCGTTCATAAAAATACCGTGCTGAGCAAGCTCACTGGCGGAGGTATGGGTTAACATATTGAGGGCGGCTTTGGCCATATTGGTGTGAGGATGACGCTCTCCCTTTTTAAAACGTAAAAACTTGCCTTCCATAGCGGAGACGTTAACGATATGTTTTTGTCCGGTAAAATCCTTCTTCATTAAAGGAATTAGCTTATTGCTTAACACAAAGGGGGCCACGGCGTTAATAAGCTGGATTTCAAGCATCTCCACCGTTTGGATCTCACCGAGCTTGAGCCGCCAGCTGTTGTTTGTCCGTAAATCAACCTGCTGTAAGTCAACATCCAGTTCTCCTTTGGGAAAAACGGTGTCCGTAGGCAGCGCGTTATCATACGCGTAGGGTATTTGAGACAATTGCGCGGATTTTATCAAACCTATTCCCGGCTGATTGCCATTCCAGGCCACAGGAAGGGAAGGATCTGATTCCGGATCGGCCGTGGATAAAGAATTTAATTTTGCGGCGCACTGCTGATAGCTCAGCATCAGATTCCGGATATTCTCAGGAAACTCATGCCATCCTTTGTTCTCGTTTGGCATCAGATGCGCATAGAATCCCGGCGGACGACGTACGGTTTGGGCCGCGTTATTGATTAAGATATCCAACCGGTCAAAAGTCTGTTCAATATGGCTGCAAAAGATCTCCACACTCGGTATATGCCTTAAATCCAGTCCATAAATGTGCAGCCGGTCTTTCCATTCGTTAAAGTCTTTTTCCTTTGAATATCTGAGCGCTGAATCGATCGGAAATCTGGTAGTCGCGATCACAGTCGCGCCCGCCCGTAACATCATTATTGTTGCCTGATAGCCGATTTTCAAACGCGATCCGGTGATCAAGGCCACCTGTCCCGTTAAATCCGCGGTCTGGAATCGTTTTTGATAGTTCAGTTCCGCGCATCCGGAGCACATGGTATCATAAAAAAAATGGAGTTTTGTAAATTCAGATTTGCAAATATAGCAATTACGGGGTGACTCTAATACCATTTCTTCTCCCGCGGGGATGGACGCGCCTGAGATTTGCAAAGGCGCGGAATATACCGCCGCTTCCCTGGCTGAACGGATCCCCGTCGCCGCTCTTGCTTTTCTTTCCTTTGTAACTATTTGTTGTTTTTTCTTTTCGCGCGAGGCTTTCCTGCGTTGTTTTATCTGCTGAGAATCCGGTCTGGAGAGCTGACCGGCAATTTTCATTAATTCGATCTGCTTTTCTCTGGGCAGCGCCACAAAATCTTCGCTGTGACTAACGAGGTGGTTAAGCATCTTTATACACTGATCTATTTCGGCGGGAATAACCCCTTTTTCCTTTTTTTGACCCACGCTTTGTTCCTTGAAAGTTGTAAAAAAATTATATTTTTATGCCCGGAATATATAAGTTCTCTAATGGTTAAAAGAATTTATTCAAACTAATCACGATATCTGTATTATGCCGGCATTTCATCCTTATTTCAGTAAATAATAATCATTTGCTGTTGGAGCATTATTACGCGACTCGGCAGGCAATCACATGAAAAAAATCGCGGCCTTGTTGTTCACAACCCAAACGACCTTTAGAATTATCTATCCCGGAAGAACAGAGACCAGTTCTTTCCGGCGCTTTAATTTACCACATATGCCTGATTCGGTATATCAATTAAATCTCATCTCAAAATTAAAAGCGTACATTTTATATAAAATCTGACAAGAGCTGATTTTTCCCGGTTTTACGATCTTCATTATCCCAATCCGAAAAAACACTCTTCCAGTTTAACTAATATATAAATGTGATGATCAAAGATTGAACTTTTCAAGAATCACGAAGTTTTTGAACCTTTATCTTTTTTTGCTTTTCTTTTTTCTTTTATGTTCTTTTTCGGTTTTTTCTTTTCCTCTGATTTACCTTTATCTCTGCCCTTAGCCATATAAAACCTCCGATCCAATAATTATTATATGCTTCATTAAGCGTTTCGCTCAAGGAAATAATGTATGGTGGAAATTTAAGGCTTTTTAGGTCCAATATCCATTTTTCCATTTATTTCTGCTCCGGTTGGAATAACCCATTTTGATAGAAGTTAATCCGGAATGAACACCACCCAGCCGGATTCGGACAAACCGCTCAAACTTAAAAAATAATTGCCCCTGGAACTTCAAAAATCTATTATTCATAATTTGAAAATTTTTCCATCATAGAATTAGCCGTTCAGTGCTTCATATATTTTCTCAAGTGAGTATGCCAGGCTGATCGGTTTCCGGATAAATACATCCCTCTCTTCCGGCCTGGAGCCTCCGGTATGGAATGATCCATATCATCCTGACGAAAATCACATTCCCAACCAAACGTTTTTTAGTGGCCCGCGCGTTTAAAAATATCTTTTATTATGGTTGATAACGTCTTTAAATAGTATTACTTTCTTTTTAGTGAAATATTTAACAAGATGTGGTGTTCCGAAAAAAGTTTTGCTCTGAACACTATTTTAACATGATTTTAAAGATATATTTGACGTGGATATAAATCTAATTTGTCCTGACGGTACAGCTGTCATCGACCGGCACAACAAGATCATCGCGTTTAACGAAGCGGCCAGCAGAATAACCGGGTTTACTGAAGAACAGGTCATTCTGCGTGATTATAATATGCTGTTCAGTAATTCGAAAAAAGACAGCGACGCTATCCGCCAGGCGTTAAAATCAGGCGAATCCTTTTCAAATCTTTCATTAAATCTTTCCCGAGCCGATGGGCAGCAAGTCAACGTTCTTTCTTCCATCACTCCCATCAAACGATCTACAAAAGAGATTGTAAGCGTGGTTTTTGTCTTCCGCGATACCAGGGAAATGCAAAGATTATCTGAGTCTGTCCTGGAAAAAACCAGAGAAATCATCAATGAGAAAAATAAACTGGAAGCCATATTTAACAGCAGATCAGAGGGCACCTTCACGATTAACAATGACTGGGCAATTACCTCCTTTAATCGCGCGGCGGAAAAAATAACCGGTTATGCCAGAACCGAAGCCATTGGGAAAAAATGCTGGGAACTGTTTTGTTCAGATCTATGCCACAATAATTGTCATATGGAAGCGACCATGAAGGGCAAGGAAGTCTCTCCTGACCGTGAACTCTGTATCTTACATAAAGACGGACATAAAATACCGGTCCGTGTCAATTCGGCTCCGCTATTTAACGCGGATGGTGAATGTATCGGCGGAGTGGAAACCTTTAGTGATATCTCCGAACTGAAAAACTTGGCGAATCACCTAAAGGAACGCTACAGTTTTGAAAATCTGATTGGCCGCAGTAAGTCGATGCAAAAAATTTACGCCCTGCTAAAAAATGTCGCCCAGAGCGATACGACCGTCCTGATAACCGGGGAAAGCGGTACCGGGAAAGAGCTGGTGGCCAGGGCGCTGCACCTGAACTGCGCTCGCCGATCAAAACCTTTTATGGCATTAAACTGCAGCGCTTTTGTCGAATCACTTCTTGAGAGCGAGTTGTTCGGGCATGAGAAAGGATCATTTACCGGCGCCACGCGAACAAGAACCGGTCATTTTGAGCTCGCCAACAAAGGAACGCTTTTTCTTGATGAAATCGGGGACATTTCCCCCGCTGTTCAGGTAAAATTGCTGCGCGTCCTGGAGACAAAACAGTTTGAACGCGTTGGTGGATCCAAACCAATTCAAATGGATGTACGCATCCTGGCGGCAACCAATAAAAGCCTGTATGAGGAAGTCAAAAAGGGTCGGTTCAGGGAAGATCTGTATTACCGGCTGAATGTCATCAATATTCATATGCCCCCTCTGAGGGAAAGAATGGATGATTTGCCGCTGCTGGTGGATCATTTTCTCCGAAAATTCAGTGAAAAATTTGATAAGGAGATCAATGATATCTCCTCCAAAGCGTATCATACCCTTATGGATTATTACTGGCCCGGGAACATAAGAGAACTTGAAAATGTGCTGGAGCACGCTTTTGTGATGTGCCATGAGAAGTCCATTCAAATGCAGCATCTGCCCGACTGGTTGATGGATGAAAATCCCGCCGCTTCTGAATCTCCCGACAAATATCCGGATAATAAAAATCTGTTGGAAGACGCTGAAAAATCGATGATCCGGCAAACGCTGCTGCAAAATGACAACAACCGCGCGCTAACGGCAAAAATCCTGAACATTGATAAAAGTACTCTGTGGAGAAAAATGAAAAAGTACGGTCTGCTGGATAAAGAATCTGATTCATAACCCCGGAGCCGCGCCCCAAACTCCATTGCAAAAATGCAATTATCTTATCTTCTGATGCGCAAAGTTGCAACTTACCCTATTTTACCCGAATTGCCTTAATCGTTGTTTCCATTATAAATAACGTCTGAAATAATTCTGGCAGTATTTTTGATATCATCAGATATATTGTGATAAATCTTGACCAAACGGGTCGTCTTTCAATTCTAATCAACATCCGGGAGGCATATCGATCTATGATTGCCTTTGGGCCGATCACGTCCGGAAGGCTGGGAAAATGTCTGGGAATCAATAACCTGCCCTCCAAAATATGTACATATTCCTGCAGCCACTGCCGGGTCGGGAAAATTAAAAGCAAAAAATGCCAAAGATCCGTATATCTCAATCCACAGGATATCTTTGCCGATCTTCAGGATCTTATCATAAAAACCAAAGAAAATAATGATAAAATTGATTTCCTGACAATCATACCCGCTGGTGAGCCCACACTTGATCAAAATCTGGGTAGAATTTTCGACCTGGTCAGATTTTTTAACATCAAACTGGCCGTCATTACCAATGGTTCTTTACTATATAATGATGAGACACGGGCGGATCTGTGTAAAGCTGACTGGGTATCGATCAAAATCGATTCCGTAGATGAAGGTGTCTGGCAAAAGCTGAACAATCCGCATCATCAACTAAACCTGCGTCGGATCATGCAGGGACAACTGCGGTTCGCGGACGAATTCAACGGGTCTCTGAACACAGAAACCATGCTGGTGGAGGGCATCAATACCGGTACCGCCTGCGTTGAACAGACCGCCGAATTTATCGCCAGATTAAATCCGGCCGTCTCCTATATTTCTGCCCCTATCGGCTCGCCCGCCTCCGGGCGGATAGTACCACCAACGGAAGAAACCGTAAACCGGGTCTTTCAAAATTTTAACCGGCGGATAAAAAATGTAGAATATTTACTGGACTATAATGACGGCGGCTTTGACAAGACCGGACGTGTTGAGGAAGATCTGCTCAATCTGCTCGCGGTTCAACCAATGCGGATTGACGCGCTGATCCGTTTTCTTCAGGAAACCCATTCCGATTGGAGAGTCGTGGATAAACTAATCGCGCGAAAACAAATCATAAATATACCCTATGAGGGCCATCAGTTCTACATGCGGCGATTCAGCGGGCTTTCTTCATAGAATCAAAACGGATTCCTTTCCTGATCGCCTCCCTGTTGCCTTATCTTCCGGTCTTGGCGGCTTCTGATTCGCTTTTTGTTCCGGATAAAATATTATGAACATCAATTGATGACGTCGCTTTGATCTTCCATTTTTTAGTTCATTGCACAAACGCACCTCTTAAAACACTCCAAATTGCATTATTGCAATAGGCAGCGGTCAAACCCATTCTTATAAACATTGTTTTTTATGCAGTTACACGGAATAGGGTTCTGGCATTGTATTTGTCTTTTCTATGGAAAAAATGTCGGCATAAAATAATTTGAAAGGCACTTTCATGATGTCGGAAAAGCAGGATGATTTACAGGATAGCTGGCAGAATATTTTTTGGAAATCACACAAGTACAATGAACGCACCAAAATTAAAAGCGGAACCTATTTAAACTCATTCTGTCCACATTGCCTGAAAGAGCTTACCATCGGTAATAAGCTGTATATCGAGCTGGTCAGATTGACCGGTGAAACAGGCCAATTAGCGCTAAGCCCATATTTGAACTCCTTTGAACATTTCACAACTATCAAACTAACCGAATCCGAAGAAGCGAAGGATTTTAGATGCCCGCATTGTCATAAATCCTTAGTGGTCACGACCCGAAAATGCGCGATATGCAAATCGAGCGCGGCAAGTTTTCTGATCGGCAGCCCCACTCTGAAAGTGCCTTTCTTTATTTGTACAAAGATTAGCTGCCATTGGCACGCGCTTTCACCGGAACATGAAAAATTAATTATGATAGAAGACAGCGATGAATGGTAATTTCTTAAAAAACAAAAAATTATTAGTATTGATACTTTTGACGGTCCTTGCTTTCATAGTCGGCTTTATGGGGTATTTATCAACAGCCGAATCATCATCCGGGAATCGTTTCTTTATGCATAATAAAGGGGGCGATGTCCTTTTTGAACATAGTCAACATCAGCAAACTGTGGAAAATTGCGCCGGATGCCATCATGAAATTCTCAGCGCGGATGAACGTGTAGAGTGTAATGAATGTCATGATGAAATGGAAGCGGAATATTTTACGCACGCTGATTTAAAGCAGGTGGAATCACATCAATGCGTCACCTGCCATAAGATCGATGAGACCAGGAATCCACAGAATTGTAAGGCCTGTCATGCTAAGAATCAGGATGAAGAAACCAAGGGTGTTGACTGTTTAAAATGCCACGATGATCCTGAGTACAACGCTGATCTCTTAAACCATGATGAATTTTGTGAAATCGAAGGACACGAATGTACCGGATGCCATAATCCGCAAAGTTCAGAAGGAGTTTATCATCAGCAGTGTAATGATTGTCACCGGCTGGAAAATGAAAATTATTTTTTTGAACCGGACGGCAGTGTTCGTTGTCAGGCCTGTCATTTGAAATAATTCGGCAATAAAGGACGCCGGTTGATCAGACAAAGAAAGTACTAATCTAATGAAAAGAATAAAGCAATTGATTAAACCACTTGGTTCTGTTCCGGTCCGCGAGGAATGGCAGACGGAAATAATGGAATTAGCGGACCCTGTTTATGTCATTATCCCCCTGGAATACCCCGGACAGATATTTTACAAACCGCTTGTCAGTATCGGAGATCAGGTCCGCAGATATCAGGTGATCGGCAGGTCAAAACTGGGGCATTGCGTTCATAGTTCCATCAGTGGCATTGTAAGGGATATTCTGCCGGTCTGGACCGCCCGAATCTTTAATGTTCCCACGGTTCTTATTCAGAGAAACAATGTACCCGCTTTGACACCTGAAGAAATTTCAGAACAATTTCAGCAGGACTACGGCACTTTATCAACCGTAAAAAGGCTAAAAGCGCTCGGCATTATTTCTCCCTGGACCACTCCCGGCCAGTTTCATCATGAAGAAGAAGATACTTTTCCGGAAGTGCACACCATCATTGTTAAGGGAGTAAATGAAGAACCGACTCATTTTGTCTGTGAATCATTGCTAAAAATGGAACGTGAAAAACTGATTCGCGGTTTTCAGCAATTGGCGAATTTTGCTCCCCGCGGGCGAATCATTCTATCCGTTCCGGATCATCTCACATCTTTCGCCAGGGACGCCTTCGGAAAATATGCTGATATTTCCGGTTTATCGTCGGAATACAAGGACAGAATAGAACGAGTGGTTGTTCCGCGTCTGAGCGGCGCGGATATAGCAAACACTGAACCTTACCGGGCGCGCGGAGTGGCGGTGATATCCTGCGAAAATCTACTCAACCTGGTTGACGCGGTGGAGAATGAAATTCCATTTGTAGATAAATATTTGACTATCAGCGGCACTGAAATTGACCGGCCGTTTATTCTGAAGGTTCCGATTGGAACAACTCTTCGGCATGTAATGAAGTACCTGCATCTGAACGCGCAAAACTATTCGAGAATCCTTGTAGGCGGGCCGATGAAGGGAATCGCGATGTATACCGACCTGACTCCGTTAACCAAAACCAGCCACGGAATGTATCTGATGAAGGAATCGGAGATCCCCCTTGAAGTAAACCTAACCTGTATCAACTGCGGCCGATGCACACGGGTTTGTCCTTCCCGTTTGCAGGTACATTTAATCGGGCGGTACGCGGAACATAATATGTTCATCGACGCGATGGATTTCAATCCGCAGCTTTGTCACGAGTGTGGTTTGTGCGGATATGTCTGCCCCGCCCATCGGCCGCTGGTACAGCTTATAAAAATGACTAAAAAATATATTGGAAAACAGGATGAATATGTCCAACAAGTTGAATGTAGCAGCAAATCCCCATTGGAGAGATGGGAGCTCGATTTTCACAATGCAGATTTTATGGCTGCTGGCGATGCTTCCGGCAGTAATCGCGAGTCTGCTCAAATCAGGGGATAGCGTACTATCAGTATTCGCGTTGTGTATCGCGTTTTCGGTTACCATAGACGCGATTTTCAGCAAATTTTTTCCTTCCAAGGATGAAAGCGCCAATTGGAATCCGGTCACTTTCGCGGTTCTGTTGGCGCTTTTGATGCCGCATAACGCGACCTGGTGGATGATTTTGACGGGTTGTTTCATCATGATTGGAGGCAAGCGGTTGTTCGGCGGACTTGGCGGCTACCCGGTCCATCCCGTTTTACTGGCTTTTGCCATGATGCAGGTCTCCTGGCCCGCCCGCTTTGATTATACTTCTTCACTTATCGGAACCGACTGGGGCGTAAAAATGATCGAACCTATGCGGCTGGTAAAAACCCTGGGAACGGGAGCTGAATCGTTATTTTCATACCGTGATCTTTTCCTTGGGAATCAGGTAGCGGGGACGGGCAATGCCATGGTCGTGTGGCTGCTTGCCGGTGGAATTTTTCTGATAATGACCAGACAAATCACCTGGCACATTCCCGTTTCATTTCTTGCGGGGGTTTTGATAAATAGCGCGCTGTTACACGGATTGAATCCGGCACAATTCGCGGCTCCCCTTTTTCAGATTTTATCGGGAAGCGCCATCTTTGCCGCTTTTTTTCTGGCAACCGAATCCACAACGTCTCCGGTCAATCCAATACCAATGTTGTTATACGGCTTATTAGGCGGATTGCTATTGGTGTTGATCCGCGCGTTTTCAATT
Organism: Calditrichaceae bacterium; assembly: GCA_050173015.1. Classification (GTDB taxonomy): domain Bacteria; phylum Calditrichota; class Calditrichia; order Calditrichales; family JBFXGD01; genus JBFXGD01. The sequence continues at coordinate 37,840 of JBFXLE010000001.1, read as the reverse complement.
TTTCATGACGGGGTTGCATTTACGATTCTGCTGATGAATCTCTGCAATCCGCTGCTTGATAAAATCACACCGGCAGTGATTGGCCTGGAGGTAGAAAAGCATGCGTGAAGTGTTAAAATTAGCTGTGATTTTGACGCTGATATGTGGCGTGTCAGCCGGAACGCTCGAGGCGGTCAGGAACAATCTTGCCCCCAAGATAGAAATGCAAAACGATCTGTATGTGCGTGGACCCGCGCTTTCCGCCCTTATGCAAAAACCGGCGGATCAGTTGCTGAAAAATAAGATAATATTCAACTGGGAAGATCATCAATATCCGATATTTTTCAGCGGCGCCAACGGTAAAACAACGAAGCTGGCGATCGAGGACATGGGCAAAGGCGGATATGGCGGAAATATTGTACTGATGCTGGGTATTGATCTTGATTCAGATAAACTGCTTGGTGTAGAAATTATCAACCATTCTGAGACACCCGGAGTTGGTTCTCAGATCGAAAAATCCTCTTTCAAAAAACAGTGGAACAACTTATCCGCCGTCAATTCAATTAATTTAAAATCGGCCGGTGGCCAGGTTGACGGTATTTCGGGCGCTACTTATTCTTCATCGGCGATGATCAACGGTTCAAATTCAATCATAAATCTTTACAAAGAGAAGAAATCGGAAATTATGGATAAGATTTCCCAACAACAGGCAAGATCCGGAGAAATAAAATGACCGCTAATCAACAAAAATTTCTAAAAACCCTTGTTCATGGATTCTGGAAGGATTTGCCGCCATTCAGACTCGTACTGGGCCTGTGTCCGGCTCTTGCCGTGACCGCAAGCGCGGAGAACGGGTTAGGCATGGGACTGGCGGCCACCTTCGTACTGATTTTCAGCAATATGGCCATATCATCGCTGAGACATTTTATACCTGGTAAAGTTCGAATAGCAGGTTACATTGTTATCATCGCGACAATGGTGGTCATTGTCGAAATGATCATGAAAGCGTATTTCTTTTCCCTGTCGCAGCAACTCGGGATATTTATCCCTCTCATCGTTGTGAATTGCATCATATTGGGCCGGGCCGAAGCCTTTGCCTCCAGAAACCCTGTTTACCTGTCCTTGGCGGACGGATTTAGTATCGGCCTGGGATATACGATTTCTCTGACGACGGTAGGAATAATACGTGAATTATTTGGCGCGGGTACATTTTTCGGGATAAATGTGGTCTGGAAATCCTTTGAACCGTTTGAATTTATGGTAAAAGCGCCCGGCGCTTTCATTTGCCTTGGGATACTTCTTGGCCTGATGAACGCCTGGAGCAGAAAACGCGGCGAGACTTTTATTCAAGCTTAGGAGCGGGAATGGATCTTTTACTATTAGCAATTAGCGCGATTTTTGTAAATAATATTCTGCTTGCCCAGTATCTGGGAAACTGCCCGTTTTGCGGCGTATCAAAAAAACTGACCACTTCCCTGGGTATGGGAGCCGCGGTAATATTTGTGGCCGTTTTAGCTTCAATTTTTACCTGGACTATTTACCATTATATACTACACCCGTTTAAACTAGAATACATACAAACGCTGGTGTTTATTCTGGTTATTGCCGCTCTGGTTCAACTGGTTGAAATATTCCTAAAAAAACAAAGCAGAGCGATTTACAACGCCATGGGAATCTATTTACCATTGATTACAACAAATTGCGCCGTGATGGGTATAGCTCTCTTAAATATCAAACATGAATTTGGATTCTGGCAGATGGTGATATTCTCACTGGCCAGTTCGGTTGGCTTTTCTCTGGCGCTCATTTTATTCGCCGGTTTACGTGAAAGGCTTCTGATTTCACCACTGCCTAAAGCAATGCAGGGTACCGCTGCCGCTCTGGTTACGGCAGGTATAATGTCGTTGGCATTTCTCGGATTCTCCGGGATGGCAACATAAATTAAACGAATACACTTCCGGGAACGATTATGTTATCAGTATGGGTATTATCCGGGATCGGCCTGATTGCCGCTCTCTGTCTTGGAGTCGCCAGTCACATCTTTTATGTAAAGGATGATCCGCGGATCCAGGGGGTTTTAAATATTTTACCGGGCGCCAATTGCGGCGGTTGCGGCTTCGCCGGCTGCAGCGCCTGCGCCGAGGCGATTGTAAAAGGAGAAGCGCAGGTCAATGCCTGTGTGGTCGGACAGACGGAAGTCGCAAATCAAATCGCCGCTTACCTGGGTATGTCCGTTATGGAAAGTGAGCCTCATATCGCTAATCCGGATTGCCGGGGCGGAAACAGGGCTCTTACAAAATATGATTATCTGGGTTTTGACGACTGTCGGGCCGCCATGCTTTATTACCGCGGTCCCCGGTATTGCGACCACGGATGTATTGGCCTGGGCACATGTGTAAAAGCATGCAAATTTAACGCGATTACCATGGGTGATGACGGATTGCCGCATTTTAATCCTGACCGTTGTGTGGGATGCGGTGAATGTGTCCGGGCCTGTCCCAAGGGAATTATCGCATTGATCTCCGAAAAAACAAAAATCCTGCACTGGAATCAATACACGGAATGTCTGGCGCCCTGCCGTCAAAAATGTCCCGCGCAGATCGACATCCCAAAATATATTCATTATATCAAAGAGGGTAAATATGCCGAGGCCCTTCTGACGATTAAGGAGCATAACCCACTTCCGCTGACCTGCGGACGTGTTTGTCCGGAGCCCTGCGCCCTGGCCTGCCGTCGTCAGATAAAAGATGAACCCGTGGCGATAAATTATTTAAAACGCTTTGTGGCCGATTGGGAAATGGATTCCGGCCGCCGGCTGACCATTCCGGTCGCGCCGGATACACAAAAAAGAGTGGCCGTGATCGGTAGCGGACCGGGTGGGCTTTCAGCGGCCTATTATCTGCGCAGACTGGGACATCAGGTGGTCATTTTTGAGAAAATGGACAAACTGGGCGGTATGCTTCGTTACGGCATCCCGGAATACAGGCTGCCGAAAAAAATTCTGGACTGGGAAATCGAAGGTATTTTGAAGTTAGGTATTGAAGTCAAAACCGGCGTTGAATTTGGCGTCGATATTAAAATGGAAGATATACGCAATCAAAAATTTGATTCCGTTTTTGTGGCGGTTGGCGCCTGGGGCGAACATCAGCTGAATATTGAAGGACATGACGCGAAGGGTGTGATCAGCGGAATTAAATTTTTGGAAAAGTTTCAAAATGGTGAGAATCTCTCAATAGGCAAACAGGTGATCATCATCGGAGGAGGCAATACGGCCATCGACGCCGCCAGAAGCAGCAAACGACTGGGCGCTGAGAATGTAACCATCGTTTACCGGCGTTCGCGGAATGAAATGCCGGCAAATCCGGCGGAAATCGTAGCCGCCGAAGAGGAAGGCATCTCTATCAGATTTTTATCTTCACCAAACCGGATTATTACTCAAAACGGCTCCGTGGAAGCGCTGGAGATAACACAAATGGAACTCGGCGAACCCGATCCCGGTGGAAGACGCCGTCCGGTCCCCATTGATGGCTCAGAAGAGCTTGTTGCCTGTGATATGATCATCGAAGCCGTCGGGCAAAAACCTGATATAGAGTTGCTGAAGAATGACCCCGCGCTGAAAATGATAAACTTCACGCATTGGGATACGATTGAGGCGGAAGAATCGACATTACAGACAGATATACCCTATGTGTTCACGGGTGGGGATTGCTTTACCGGACCCGGTCTTGTGGTGGAAGCGATCGCGGCGGGACGATATGCCGCCCGTTCCATTCATTTTTACATGACAGATGGTAAAATTCCGCCAATCCAGGACAGGCAGAAAGACTTTATCCCCGAGTCATTGCAGAAATCGATTACCGGTGTTGAAACAAAACCGCGTGTGTATGAACCTGTGGTCACGCTGGAAGACCGACTGGGAACGTTTAAGGAAGTGGAGGGAACCATTGATGAAGAGGATGCCCGCTACGAGGCTACACGATGTTTAAATTGCGGTATCTATTGTTATGATCAGGATGAGGAAGAATCGGTAAAGGAAGAGGCGGTTGTTTAATATCATTTAAAGAAAGTAAACAATTCGATTATGAAACTCTTTAAAAACGCGGAATCACGTTTATCGTTAGTGTTATGGGCGATTGCTTTGCATTCATTTATGGTTGGTCTGGGATTGATTATGCAGCCACCGGTCATCATGAAATTGTTCGGATTTAAGTCCTGCGGTGAGCATTTTTTCCCGGCCCAGGGCGGTGTTTTTCACATCGTAATGGCCTTTGCCTATGCCATGGCTGCCGGAAATCTCCAAAAAAACAGGGCGCTGGTCATTTTCTCCATCGGCGTCAAAGCGGCGGCAACCGTTTTTCTATTGATTTACTTTTTTGTAATTGAGTCAATATGGATGGTTCTGCTATCAGGCATCGGTGACGGTATTATGTGCCTGTTAATCTATGTGACTTATATCGGCTGGATCAATGATCACAATCGCAGCAATGACGCGACCATATCACCGAACCTGACTAATTCGTGACAATATTCAGATGAGTATCTAAACTATAGAGACAAGAAATGGATAAAAAATTACCTGGTATCGTAGTAACCGGCGCGTCGGGATTTGTCGGACGGCATTTTCTTGAAGCCGCGGCCGGAAAATACAGACTGTTCTGTTTGGCGAGACGTTCTCAAAAAGAGGCCGGAATACCGGCTTATGAAAATTTGCGCTGGTCCCAGGTGGATATCGCCGACTGGGATGGCCTTCGCGATGTGGTACGCTGCATCAAGTCCCATGGCGGCGCTGATTTTGTTCTGCATCTGGCGGGATACTATGATTTCAGCAATATGGAGAATCCTGAGTACGAACGGACAAACGTAAACGGAACACGTCATATTTTAAAGCTGGCGAAATTATTGGGTGTTCGACGGTTCATTTTCGCCAGTTCTCTCGCCGCCTGTGAATTCCCGGCACCGGGTACCGCGGTGACGGAAACGACCCCACCTTCAGCCCGCTTCCCTTACGCGTGGAGCAAAAGAATGGGTGAGAAGATGATCCATGATCACGCGGGATGGTTCCCTTCGACAATCGTCAGGATGGCCGCGGTTTACAGCGACTGGTGCGAATATCCGCCTCTTTATGTGTTTCTGAGCACCTGGCTATCAAAAAAATGGAACGCGCGTATTCTCGGAGGCCATGGAGAGTCAGCCGTCACTTATATTCATATAAATGATTTGATTAAAATTTTTATGCGTCTGTTTAAATTAAGTGATGAATTACCGAGAATCTGTACCTTTAATGCCAGTCCCGGTCATACCACATCGCACCTTGATCTTTTTAAGGCGTCAACTCAATATTATTTCGGGCAGAGTGTTAAAGCTCTTTCGATGCCAAAACTTCTCGCGGTACCCGGAATGGCCGTTCGGCAACTTATCGGCCGACTTACCGGTCATGAACCTTTTGAAAGGTTGTGGATGGCAAAATATATTGACAAAAAACTGGAAGTAAATTCCGATGCCACATTTAAAGAACTGGATTGGAGGCCTACTCCCCGCTATGATTTAAAGAGAAGGTTGCTTTTTTTGATCGAGAACATGAAAAATCATACTGACACCTGGCAGCTGCGCAATGAAGCGGCGTTAAACAGAGTCGTACAACGGCCAAATCTTACCATCTATACATTCCTGGTTGAAGCCGGTGATACTTTGATTGACGAGATGATCGGATTGATCCGTGAACCATCGAACAAAGACCGTTTTCTGCCATATAAAGACATGGATGATGAATCGTTAAGGTGGTACATCCGGCTGTTATATCAGTTAATCTATACAACGATTCGTACCAGGGATCGCAAGTTAATTCTCAATTACGCTCAGATTATCGCTTACCGGCGATTTTTTGAAGGATATGACCAGACCATTGTGATCGGATTGATTAATGCCTTTGGTGACATTATATCCCGTTATCTGATGAACAGACAGGATCTGAAAGATTTGCGTCATATAATATACGATAACGTTAATCTGACTTTTCAGATTGTCACCGATGAAATAGAAGATACCTATGACCGCTTAAAGAGCCAGTCACCCGAGCGGCTGGAGAGTCTAAAAGATCAGAACATACAGCTTTCTGTAAGCAGCGGAGATCTGGAGAGGGTAATTCATCAGCTGGAGGATATCTGTCAGGATACGCTGGATGAACGTCTGCCCTTTGGCCCGCATCAGTTGACCGATCTCATTCCATCCAAAGAACAGGGGTAATGAGTCCGGCCGGAGATGATATTTGAAACATGAAAATAAGGCATGGAACGGTGTGAACTATAATTTTGCCGTCTGTTCAATTGCGTTTAGTTTTGCGTAAACACTTTTCATCATCAACTGTTTGACCAGGTCGCCAAAGGTTTTATTTTCGATGATTTTTTCAAAAATATCCTGATTCTGGTCCATCCGGTCAATGAGCTTATTTAGGAACTTATCTTCAAAGGCGAATTTAAAGGTATTGAATGTAATCCGGAAATCATTGGCAATTTCAATAAACTTAACCCGAACGTAAAACTTGAAAATCCGAAACGCGTTTGCTTACCGGTGTTTAACGCCGCGTTACGCGCTCCATTCACTGGCCAGACTCTCCGCCTGCTCCAACACCAGATCGATGGCTTCCCGCTGTTTATCCGGTGGATATTTGTATTTACGCAATAATCGTCTCACCAGGTTTCTAAGTTTTGCCCGAACGCTTTCCCGGACTTGCCAGTCAACCTTTGTATTTTTGCGCAGCTTGACAGTTAATTCAACAGCAATCTTTTTTAGCGTGGCGTCACCCAATTCACGAACGGCGCTTTCATTGTTTGCTAAAGCGTGATAAAAAGCCACTTCGTCAGGATTTAGTCCAAGGTTTTCATCTCGTTTTATCGCTTCCTGAAAATCTTTGGCCATGTTGATGAGTTCTTCAATCACCTGCGCGGTTTCAATGGCGCGGTTGTGATAGCGTCTCAATGTATCCAACAGCATTTCACTGTATTTCTTTTCCCGGACCACATTATGACGCGTGCGACTCTTAATAGCGTCTTTTAATAATTTTTGCAGCAATTCAACCGCCAGATTTTTTGACGGCATGTTACGAACATCTTCTAAGAATTCATCTGAAAGCAAACCTATATCCGGTTTTTCCAGACCGGCAAGCTGAAAAATATCCGCGACACCCTCCGCGACAACCGCGTTGTCCAGAATTTGTTTTAAGGCGCTGTATTTTTGTTCTTCGGTTCTTTTTTTATCAACATCCGTATATTTTGTAATAGCGGATTTGACCGCCGTAAAAAAGGCGATCTCTTTTCGCATTACAATGGCTTTATCCAATGTGCCACATAAAGCAAAGGCTTTGGTTAAAGCGGACATGGCATCTAAAAATCGTTTTTTACCATCTTCGATTTTGAGAATATGGTTGGCGGCAGGAACCAGTAAATTGAGCGCGTCTGTTTCAAACGCGTGGTAATCAAAGCCGCTGAACATGGCCCGGCAGATTTCCATCTTCTCCATCAGAATATCATACGCTTCTTCGGTATCCAGGGTAGGCGCGCCTTTGCCTTCCGAATCCACATATACTTTTAACGCTTGTTTAAGATCATTGGCGATACCGATATAATCCACCACCAAACCGCCGGGTTTATCTTTGAACACCCGGTTTACCCGGGCGATGGCCTGCATCAGATTGTGGCCTTTCATCGGTTTGTCCACATACATGGTATGGCAGGGCGGGACGTCAAAACCGGTCAGCCACATATCCCGCACAATCACCAGTTTCAAAGAATCATCCGGATCTTTAAAGCGTTTTTCGATGATTTTCTTTTTTGCTTTGCTGTACACATGCTGCTGCAAAGCCGCCCTGTCCGAGGCGCTGCCGGTCATAACCACACGAATAACACCATCCTGCGGATCATAATAACCGTTACTTCCCGGTTTATCTTTAAATAATGTTCCTTTCCAACCCGGACTAATTTCCGTAATGGCGTTGAACATGTTCACGCAGATTTCCCGGCTCATACAGACGATCATGGCTTTACCGTTTATAACTTCTAATCGGGCTTCAAAATGGTTGATTATATCTTTGGCCACTTCATTTAAACGTGGTTCCGAACCGACCAGTTTTTCGAGCGCCGCCCATTTGCTTTTTGACTGCTCGCGTAAAACCATATCTTCTTCGTCTTCCAGAACTTCATCCACTTCACGATTCAGTTCTTCGATTTCCTGTTTATTGATATCCAGTTTGGCTAAGCGGCTTTCATAATAAATGGGTACCGTAGCGCCATCATCCACCGCGTCCTGAATATCATAAATGCTGATATAATCACCGAATACCGCGCGGGTATCGTGATCAGCTTTGGAAACCGGTGTTCCGGTAAATCCGATAAACGAGGCGCGGGGCAGAGCATCGCGCATATGTTTGGCAAAGCCGTATTTATACTGCCCGGTTTTGCGATCCAGTTTGGCCATAAAACCATATTGACTGCGATGGGCCTCATCACTGATCACGACGATATTATGACGGTCATTTAATACCGGATGTTTCTTTTCATGATTCAGCATCATAAATTTTTGCACGGTGGTGAAAATGATGCCGCCGGATTGCCGCTCGGCTAACATTTCGCGCAGATCATCGCGGCTCTCGGCCTGTCGCGGGATTTGTTTCAAAAGTTCTTTCGCGCTGCTGAAGGTCTGAAATAATTGCCCATCAAGATCGTTGCGGTCCGTAACCACAACGATGGTGGGATTATTCATTTCCGGCTGCTGCAACAGTTTGCCCACATAACAAACCATGGAAATACTTTTACCGGAACCCTGCGTATGCCACACCACGCCAGCTTTGCGGCTGCCGGGAACAACTTCCTGTCCATAGGTAAGAGAGTGGTCTTTAGCGCGTTTTTCTTCAATTTTTCTGGACGCGATTAGCGTCACCCGCACCGCTTCGCGCACCGCGTGAAACTGGTGATACCCGGCAATCTTTTTGATGATGCCGCCATTATCTTCAAACAGAATGAAATAGCGGATGTAATCCAAAAGCAATTCGGGATTAAAAAATCCTTTTACCACCTTTTCCAGTTCATATTCCAGAAGCGGTTTGTCGTTTTCATTTTTGATGGTGCGCCAGGGAAGGAACCATTCCTTGTTTGCCGTTAATGAACCGATGCGCGCGTTGATGCCATCGGATATCACCAACGATTCATTGAAGATAAATAAATCGGAGATTTCATCTTTGTAGGTTTGCAATTGTTCGTATGCTTCCCAGATACCGGCATTTTCATCACCCGGATTTTTCAACTCGATAACGGCAATGGGCAAGCCATTGATAAAAACAACGATATCGGGTCTGCGCGCCTGCTTTGTGCCCAGAATCGTAAATTGGTTAACCACTAAAAAATGATTCTTATGAACGTTGTTAAAATCGATTAACTGTACATAATCATGACGTGTCTCTTCATTTTGCCGGTAGTCAACCGGGTAGCCTTCCAGAATCCATTTATGAAATTGACGGTTGTTTTGCGTTAATATGGGATGCGAACTTTTGGTTAAGGAAAGCGCCACTTCTTCAAGCGTGGATTTTGGGATATGCGGATTTATGATTTGCAGCGCTTCAACTAACGGATTGAATAAAACCGCCTGATGATAATCCGGCCGCAGGGGGGTGCCGCCGTCAACGGAAATATCAAAACCGTGATAATAATTCCATCCGGTTTCCTGAAACCATTGGATGCACAATTCTTCTAATTTGGATTCATTGACCATTTTTTATCCGTTTCCCTGGTTGGGGCGACGCCGTAGGGGCGAAAAATATTTCGCCCCTACGGCCCGTCTGTTTGGTATTTTTGGGTTGGGGCGAAAAATATTTCGCCCCTACGTCCCCGCGCCCGTATCATCCATATTATCCGGGTTTTCACGGTCCATTTCCCATTTGATGGGGTTATTGATGATATATTCCCGGATACGGTTTAATTCATTTTCATCGCGGATGACGCGTTCGTAATAATTGCGTTGCCAAATATGATAAAATTCGGTGTTCTGACGCATCCATTTGGTCACCCCTATTTTAAATCCACGAATGACGGATCCGATGGTTTTTGACGTTCCGCGTGGGTGTTGGTTTGTTGTTGGGGGCGACGATTGTTGGGACGTTTCTGGTAGGGGCGAAAAATTTTTCGCCCCTACGTCCTGCCTGTTTTTGGTATTTTTTGGTCGGGGCGAAATATTTTTCGCCCCGACGTTTGCATCGGTGATAATCAATATACCATGCACATGATTCGGCATTATTACAAATTCGTCCAATTCAACATGCGGAAAATGAATCGTGATATCATTCCAACATTGTTCCACCACCCGCCCCGCGTCATTCAAAATCATTTTCCCGTCGGTGATTTCGCCAAACAAACATTCGCGGTTTTGCGCGCACATCGTTACAAAATACGCGCCGGATTGGGAATAATCATATTCCCGCAACCGGATGGAACGGCGATGGTGAATTTCCGGATGATAGGTCATTTAAAATCCCACGTATATATACCCGACCATATTAATTTCCGCGCCTGTTGGGGTGACGGGTTGGGGCGACGGGTTGGGGCGACCGGCCGGTCGCCCCTACGTGACGTTTGTTTGGTTTCCCCGGTTGGGGCGAAATATTTTTCGCCCCTACGTTCGTTTTCCCAAAAAACCGTTTCCCATTTCCCAATCCCACCCATTACCCCCATTATTTATTACCACCGGTCGCGTCGTCCGTTCATACCCCGGCCTCGCGGGCAATTTGTTCGGCATCGGGAATACGCAATTCACCGGATAATAATTTTGGTAATAGGGTATCTCTTATCAATGACAATTGTTCAACAGTCTTAAGATTCTCGAAAATTAGGTCATAAAAATTACTAACAATCCTACTATATGTATTAACAACCTGCAATTTGGGGACAATTATGGGTATACCTCTGAAATTTTTTTTACTAATTTCAGCAAAGGTTGTCCCCCCTGCTCGTAGTTTTATCTCATCCATGTTTGAGTTTGTCCACTGAAGTATATAGTCATGTGTCAATCTCTTTTTACAAACCATGGCAATATATCCCTGATTAATAGCAATAGGTATTTTGGCAATTGCCAAATAACCAACAGGGGCGCGTGATGACATAAGAACAGTGTTCTTTGGTAATAACCCACTACTAATTTGCTTTAAACCTTCTTCTGTAATTTTTCTTGACGTATTAAAAATTATTTTATCAGTGCGTCCGGAAAGATCTTTTGGTGTTGTCCAATCATAGATACCACCTTCCCAGAATTCTTTATTTTTTGTGCTTGGTGTCCCACCACCAAAAATATCAACTTCCTTTCCAATTTGACTTACCTCCCACCCCCTCGGTATCTCCCCCAGTTCCGAGTCCTGCATGGCATCGGGGAAAAGGGCGGCGGTTGCGGCCAGGCTGGTTTTCTGTTCGGCGGAAAGGCGCTCAAAGGCTTCTTCGGTTTTACCGGATATGGCCATCATGGCGGCGCGTTCGGGGTCCTGCCCGTTTTCTTTGGCGGCCATCTTTGCCCTTACCGGATCGAAATCCACAAACCAGGATTTGAAGATGGCCCGGGCTATTTCTTCCAGGGTTTGGTTGATTTGGCGGTTGAGATAGATTTTGTCATCTAGTGCTCTAAGTATATTTGCTATTTTTTGTTGTTCGTTAAAAGGGGGAACGGGTATTTCAACAGATTCAATATCGGCTTTTCGTAAGCCAAATCTTGTAATTCCATTCGCTTTCGCATGAAATTGGAATTTAGATTCGTTAATATTGAGAACATAATACAAATACAACCCATAAATTTTTTCAGGCTTAGGACGCAATATCACCAAGTGATAGCCACAAACAAGATTTTCTATATCTTCATATATGTAGGCAGGAACACCTATATCATCATGTTTTTCTGAATCCTTAGTTATTACTACATCCCCATTAAACAGCGCACATTTTTCAATTTCACGGTCATTTGCAGTTGCAGACATAAACAACATGTTAGAACGGATAAATTGGTTATAATAAACATCTGTATAATTACATAGTATTATTGGCGTCTCATCTGGTTTACTTTTCTTGTCAACATTACTAATTATAACTTCTGCAATGTCATTCAGTTTTTTTGTCTCTATATTCATTTTAAAAACCATTTTTCACTGATTTTATATTATTCATCATAACCCAAACCCTGTAAATTCTGCTTAATTGTGGCTATGAGTTGATCAGATTCATTAAACTGTCCGTAAAGTTTAGACGAAAGTTTCGTCATCTTCTCCGCAAACGGTTCTCCATCATCTTCTTCATCTTCGGTGTCCACATAGCGTCCCGGTGTCAGCACATAATCATTTTTGCGTATCTCTTCCAATTTAACCGATTTGCAAAAACCGGGCTCGTCTTCGTATTGGCCCTTATCTTCTGTTTCGTTTGGTTTCGATCGTACAGCGGATTGCCAATCATGAAATTTTTCGGCCACACGTTTAATATCCATTGGATCAAAATCACGCAGTACGCGGTCTTTCATATAACCGAGTTTGCGGGCGTCTATAAACAGCACCTCGCTGCGCCGCTCACGCTTGATCGCGCCTTCATTTTTATTGCGGGTTAAAAACCAGATACAGGCGGGTATTTGGGTATTGGTAAATAACTGTCCGGGCAGGGCCACCATACATTCCACCAAATCGGCTTCAACAAGATTGCGTCGTATGTCGCCTTCACCGGATGTGTTGGAACTCATGGAGCCGTTGGCCAGCAATAAGGCCATGCTGCCGTTGGGATTCAGATGGTAAATCATATGCTGCATCCAGGCAAAGTTGGCGTTGCCCGGCGGCGGGGTGCCATATTGCCAGCGCGGATCGCCTTCCAGTCTGGCGTTCCACCAATCCTTCATATTAAAGGGTGGATTGGCCATCACAAAATCGGCTTTTAAATCGGGATGCCGGTCATTGGTAAAGGTATCCGCCGGTTCCTTGCCGAAGTTAAAATCCATGCCGCGGATCACCATATTCATCGCCGCCAGTTGCCAGGTGGTATGGTTATATTCCTGCCCGTAAATAGACACATTGCCCAGCGCGCCCTTGTGGTCTTTGATGAATTTTTCACTCTGCACAAAGAACCCGCCCGATCCCATCGCGGGATCATACACCCGCCCCTTAAAGGGCTGCAGCATTTCCACAATCAGACTGACGATGGATTTTGGGGTGTAAAACTGTCCGCCTTTTTTGCCTTCCGCCAAAGCAAACTGCCCCAGAAAGTATTCATACACATGCCCGAGAATATCCTTGGCGCCAAGCGTTTCATGATGAAATGGAATGGTGGCGATCAGGTCGATCAGCTCCCCCAAACGGGATTGATCAATTTGCAGTCGGGCATAGTTTTTATTGAGAATGCCTTTTAATTTGGGATTGTCTTTTTCGATGGCGTCCAGCGCGTCGTCAATCAACCGGCCCACACTGCTGAATTTGTAGATGGTCTTTTCACCGTTCGTAATTTCGATTTCCGTTCCCGGCGTTACCTTGCAGTATTTTTGCAATGTTTCCCAGCGCGACAGGGCCGGCACCCAGAACACATTTTTCTCGGTGTAGTAGTCGCGTATTTCCAACTCGGCCAGGATTTCTTTTTCATACTCTTCCGGGCTATAGTCATCCGGCTCGAGGTAATAATCATGATCAGTATTTTTAAACTGTTTGATTAATTCATCCCGGCGGATTTTAAAAGCGTCGGAAACGTATTTGATAAAAATCAATCCCAACACGACGTGTTTATAATTCGCGGCATCCAGCATTGGCAGGAGTTTATTTGCCGCCGCCCACAGTTTAGACTCCAGCGCGTTAAGAAATTGCTGCTCGGTTTGTTGCATTTATGATTCCTTAAAACTATGATAACAATTCGAAATGTAATTTAAGAAACAATATTTATAATTGGGTAATTATTATATGAAAAATTTCAATTGCTGAATATTTGGTTTATGTCAGGGCTAAGGCGTTTAAGGGCTGTGATAATATACCGAACTCTTGTTAAATTACTCCAGAACCTAATTCTCCGCCCGGCATGAAGGCCGAGTAAATTGCATTGTTAGTCAGATATTTTTAAATATTTCTTTAATTCTGACATTGAATAATTTGCTTGCACCGTAGTGCACGGAGTACCCGGCATTGGAAATACAAATACTTTTGTCCCAAATATCTTTTCAAAATCATGATTAAATCCATATTTAGATTTAATTTGCATGTTGAAACTTAATTTTAAAATTTGGTCCAGAACTTTTTTATATACAAAAAAAATGACTTTGGGGTTATAATATTTTATCATTTCAAGGATTCTAATCAATCCTTCTTTGTATTCTTCATTTGATGGCTCATTTCCATAACTTCTCGGAACTTTGACAATATCTGTAATACCATATAAATTTTCTAATAAATGATCATCTTCAAAATCACCAGCAGGAACCGTTAAAATTTTATATTTAGCTAACTTATTCCAAAACATGGTACCTTGTTTACCTTGAAAATAATGTCCAGCTTCAACGCTCACAGGAGCAGGAGTTTTAGCTATAAATAGAATTTTCAAGTTTTTAGATTCAGGCAATATATCGTCTAAAGTTAAAATTTCTTTATCATCAATTTTTATAATTGTTTGATGACCGATTAAATCACTTTTCATATTCACATCTTTCATTTTATAGGTATAACACTGAGCATAAGCTGCCCATTTTAGTTCTAATAAGTTAATGAAACACCGACGCGTTTAGCGTCGGTTTAATGCTGATTTTATGTTTCGTCATCAGATTTATATCTTTCGCTCAAGTCCAAAAGTCTAAATAATATTGGATGCGCAGAAGAAGACGATTTTCCAACCAAAATCGAATGTTGCTTCGGAAGTGTTGTAATTGTATCAGAATATTCACTCCCCATATAATTCGAGATAAAATCTAAACCTGTTTGATCAAATGATTGCAGAGCAAAAATACTATTACACTGGTTAAGTATTGTTTTTGTGACATTTGCTGTTCTTTGCGTAATTATCAAGCACCCCATACCATATTTTCTGCCTTGTAATAAAAACCGTGCTGTTTTATTAACGTGATCAGAATCATTTTTTTGTGAGACTTGGTTCCATTCAGGAATTAAGGAATGTGCTTCTTCAAATACTACACATACTTTTGCTGGTTCATTTTCTCCTGCTTTTAATTTGACAGTTGAAGCAAGCTCATAAATTTTTTTGACAAAATCTGCCGTAGCTTTAGGATAACTGTGTTCTTCATCTGCAAATTGATAAATTCCAATGAAGGAATCTGTGCTGTTATACCATTTATCTATTTTCTCAAATGTCTGGATAGGTGTTACAGTGTTATGTTTATCAAGATAAATCCAATGTTGTCTGCTCAAATCAAGAATCAATATCTTGATATTATTCTTAGCTAATTCTTCAATAATATGAAAAGCCAAATATGATTTACCGCTACCTGTAACACCAATGATAGCAGTATTGTGTGTGACAGTATCCTGGATGTTAACGTGTACAGGGAATTTAGAGTTAGGAACATTACCAACAAGCAAGTGCCCTTCGGGTATATTTGGTTCAGATATCGTGCTATCCGTTGCTTTATAAATAACAGTACCTGCCTGTGGTACCCAATTAATTGGCTCGAACCTGCATTCATCAGAGTTCCATTTTCCTAATTGTCCTGCAATTACATGAATGGAAAAAAGCATATTCGATTGGTCTTCGGAATCTTTCGTAAGTGTTGCTGAAATTACTTGATAGAAACCTTTGAAGGAATCTTCAATATTCACCCAAACAATTTCACCTTCAGACATGTTTCTATCTGGATTTATATAAAAAGATAGATTTCCTAATTTGGTATTTTTATCAACAATGCTAATTGGAACACCTTCATTTAATTCTTGCAGAGTAGAAGCAGATTTGTTAATAACAACTGGTGTATTACTTTCAGATGAAATTTTATAAAATGAATTATTCTTTTCAAATAAGGATATCTTCCCAATTCTCTTATCCTTAATCAATCTATCATCAATTAAAATTCCTGAAGCAATTAAATCACTTTTTACAAACAAATCATAAATATCACCAATATTAAATCTTAAATCATTTTTTAACTGAACAGTCACGATAGATGGATTTATCATTCCAGTGACAACTCCTTCGTCATCTTTAAGAAGATCATAAAAAAGTTTATTCTCGGAAAATTTTTTAGCGAATGCTGGAATATTTAAAATTATGAATATCCCCCAAAACAATAAAAATGCATTAGTTTCAACAGAATTTATACCAAACTTTCTAATAATCCCCCATATAAAAAGAATTGAAAACAGCACTTCAGGACGACCAATCCTTGAAACCATAAAGGCAAATATTTTTATAACTTTGGGCTCTTTAAATAATGGGTTTTTTCTTAGCCACATTAAACCATAGCTAATAGAAATAAGGAAAATCGTAATAATCAGAAAGGTTAGCCAAGTTGCTGAACGGTCAGCTTTTTGAACCAATACTAGTGATAAAAAAGCAGTAACAGAATTTACAAAAACATTTGCTTCGGTGGAAAAGAAAGGTTGATCGATTAAAGAAAGTAGTATTACCAAGAGTATACCTGATACAAACCAATAATCATTTAAAAGAAAATCAAATCCTTTGGTGAAATACCAACCGATGCAAGTAATCATAATTAAAGATATTACTAAAAGACTAATCCGGTATTTTCTGCTCATGATTATCTCTATTTAGTACTTTTTGTAAGAAACATAACGGGAGAGTTCACCCGCCCCAAACAACTACTATAATTTACATTACCTTAATATCTTTGACAATGACACGAACTCCGACGCCGAACGCGGACGTGTTTGGGAGTCGGGTGCAATGATTTGTTATGTACCCGAGTTCAGTATTTGTGCTAGATTTGGCAGTTCGTTATTATCAACTATGTCTAATTCACCTTCTGATCTCAAAAGATAATGATTCCGAATAATTTCTAACCGGTGTAAATATGGCTTTACTCGATCATCTACTTGTTTTGCAAATTTCTTAAGCTCGCTCACATTATAAGGGATTTTAATTCCCTTTGAACTGCTTACAATGAAGACACTTTGATCTCGTAACTTGCCAATAATTTGGGAGCGCAATTTTCTTATAGACATATCATAGCCGAGCTGTGAAAGATGTAAATGAAGGAGCGGGGTTGGGATATACTCTTGTGGATCAACAGAGCGAAAATGATAAAGCAGATATCTAACTGCTGCAACCTGTGCCTGTAGTTCAAATTCATCCTCATTGGAATGCTGATCTATGAAATTCTTTGCAAGTGAAACTGCTTGTTCTCTCACCATATGACTGTATTTAAATTCTATTTCATTTTGATCATCAGAAATTAATACAGGGAATTTAGGTGGCCATTCATCAATTATAATAGTATTATTTCTAAGTGGCTCAAGAATTTCAATTGAGTCCTTTCCCGAATAAACTCTAGCAATCGAACCAGCAACCATATCGCTAAATTGTATTAACGGGTGTTCTTTACTATTACCAAATTGAAAGGAAGAAGTTTCAAACAAAGTATTCGGTATTCTCCGTTGAATGTATCTTCCAAATTCATTCATAAAATCTGAAGTACCGTGTTCGTCAGCAATGACATGTAAATAAGGAAATGTTTTAAACAACCGCTGATACATAGTTCTGTTTATGAATTTAACAAATGATTTTTTGTAACTTAGTCCACTGTCGGTTAAAATTTCAGATTTGTCTATCACCTGAGAATAATGCTTAAATGGTACGGTGGCCATAGAGCTTAGTATATTTTTTCTTCTCGTATGATTTTTGCCAACAGAACTTGATTTCATTTCTCCTTGGTTAAAATGAACATTGATAATTTCTCTGGCTCTCTTAATAAGAGGATCCAAATCTTCTGATGGTACAATAACCGCTGATAAAACGAAAAAAGAGGATACACCTGGCTTCTCAACATCTAAATAAGGATCCCCTGATTCATCAATAAAAACATGTCTTGAATTACTAGCAAACATGGTAACTCCTCATACTACTTGAGGGTATATAACATATTGATTAGACTTCTCTGTAAATTATCATTTTATTCTAATATTGTATAAATTAACCATTGGAAACAGTCACTCCTTCGTTCAATAGAATAAGCGCCTTTTAAGACTCACCACTAACTATTATTACTTTATACCTGAAATCCAACGCAATATTGTATCCAAACAATGAGCTAACATCTATCTGAGCCATCATCGATTGTCTTTGACTGCAAAAATTGAAAAAAAATAAAGTCCTATATAAGAAACGTTATCATTTTAAACAATCGACATGAAAATTTCAAGAGGCTAATGATATACGGACAGGACAAAAACGCGTCAATCCATTCCCCAATCCCGAAGAAATGATCATTGTAGAAAACCGGCCACCCTGAAATCCCTCGGCGTCGGGCTTGACCTATTATTTCAAAGATCATTACATCATATTTTACATTTTTTAACCTGAATATTTCTCTTTTTTATCAATTTTGACCCTTCCCTCCGGTATTTTTGGACTCCCCTCCGGGGTTGTACCCCTCCCCTCCGAAGTTTTACCCGTCCCTCCGGGGGTGTACCCCTTCCCTCCAGGGTTGTACCCAGTCCCTCCGGTATTGTACCCTTTCCCTCCGGAGTTGTGCCCCTTCCCTCCGAAGTTTGCTCCTTCCCTCCGGAGTGTGACCCTTCCCTCCGGGGTGTGACCCTTCCCTCCGCGGTTTTTAGGCTCCCCTCCGGAGTGAATCTGGTCATTCAGATCTGTGAATTCAGATAAAACTAATTGGGAAAATGATACTTTCTATTCTTAGAATTTATTTTTTACGGGGGGGCGATATATTTTCTTTCGGGAAACCCGGAAGTCGTTTACGTTCAATAAAAAAGCTCCCGGCTATCAATCACTATTGCAATTAATAGCCGGAAGCGTGTTATTTACATTAAATTATCAGATGCTTCTTCTTCGGTGACGGCATTCTTTCCGGTATCCTTTGCCTTGGTCCAACGTTTGCGGTACTGACTGATATAACCTTTTAAGCGTTGCTCGTTCCTCCAGAATACATACTGCCCGCACTCGCGTACCGCGTCCACCGCGTCTTTTAAATAAGTGTAGGCTTTGTCCCGTGTAATTTTGTTAATGTTTCTTTCCTGACGGTCACCGGTAACGATGGCCAGAAGCCGGGCCATTTCGTCGGCAGCAGTCGCCGCCTGATCCAGCAAACTCATATCAAATTTAATACCGTTTAAAAGATCGCTGTTTTCTCTGCCCAGGCTGGCAATGTCATTTAAATCCTGAATCATATCGGCATGTCCGTATCCTTCATCAATTTCAGAAACGCGTTTTAGCAATTCATTATTATCGCGGAAAGCATAGCGCAAAGCATGCAGCAACCGGTCACGTAAATCATATATTTCGGGCGCTTTTTCTTCCCATTCTTGTCCCGCCTCTTCACGATCATATCGTTCCCTAAACCAAATCGATTCCGCCTCACGCAAGGCGCCTGCCCTTAGTGGTATATCCTGTACCAGCTTCCAGTCCAATCCGGCTCCGGTCAGCGCTTCCTTATCGGCCTGACACCAATGATGCAGATTTTCCGCTTCCTGTAAAAAGGCGCTTATCGGCATGTTTGGTGATTTGATGTTTTCATCCGGAATCACTTCGATCTCCGCCTGTTTTGCTTCAAAATCACTTGCATTTGACATAACAATTTCCTCCGTGTTTAATGAATGGTTTGTTTTGTAAAGCCCCTTTTGACGGGAAATGCCTTGTACCCCCTTGACAAGGGTGTTAGGGAGTTGTGACTTCTCTCTTTAACCACCACAAAAAAAAATGCCTGTTTATACCGGATGGGGATTAAACAGGCACCGCGCTAAAGATTCTTTTGTTTTGTATTGCAAAGATGATGATAATAATGTCAAAGGCTGCAGATGCAGCGGTCTTTGGAAAAAAGTTGTAATAAATATAAGTCCCGGTTTAGAAAATGGCAAAGACTAAGAAAAAAAGTTTGACAAATTGATAGGTTTAGTCAATTACACATCTCAGGTGTAATATTGGTTGCTT
Source organism: Calditrichaceae bacterium (assembly GCA_050173015.1). Taxonomy (GTDB): domain Bacteria; phylum Calditrichota; class Calditrichia; order Calditrichales; family JBFXGD01; genus JBFXGD01. The sequence continues at coordinate 17,756 of JBFXLE010000001.1, read as the reverse complement.
ATATCTGTAACAATATACACAAAGATCCCAACTACCTGTATGATCAGAATATTTTTCAACCTAAATAAGTTGGTAGAAAATATACCGTTCATTGAACGATACTTAAAGAGTCATTAAGTTAAGACGATTAACAATGATAAAAATTAAACCCGTTAATTGTGTTCTTTAAGGATATTAAATGTATAAACATGTGGATGAAAACAGTTTAATAAATTTCAAAGAACTTTTCCGGTCCATGACCGTCGGAGTGATCGTACATGCTGCTGACAGTCAAATAATCTCCGCCAATCCCACCGCCGAGAAATTACTGGGTATATCCATTAATCAATTACAAGGCCGAAAATCAATCGATCCGAGATGGAAGGCCATTCATTTGGATGGTACGCTTTTTCCCGGTGAAACTCACCCGGCCATGGTTGCATTAAAGACCGGAAAGTCGGTAACAGGGGTCACTATAGGGGTTTTTCATCCTAAATTAAATGAACATCGATGGCTGGAAGTGGCCGCCATTCCTTTGTTTAAGGATGATCAGCCAAAGCCATATCAAGTTTTTACAATATTTAAAGATATTACCGGTCAAATTTATACCGAAAAACAGTTAAGCAAATATCGTGAGGAACTTGAAGAATTAGTTGATGAGCGTACCGCGAAACTCCGGGAAAATGAGCGTGTATTATCGACCCTTATCTCAAATTTACCCGGTATGGTTTATAAGTGCCGGAACGATAAAAACTGGACCATGGATTTTATAAGCGCCGGTTGTGAAACACTGACAGGCTATATGCCTGATGAGATCCTTCATGATGGGCCTATCAATTACAATCAAATTATTCATCCTGATGATCGAAATATGGTTTGGGACGAAATACAAACCGCGCTGGAGAACAAACAACCGTTTAAAATAATGTACCGAATCCTAACCAAATCCGGTCGCTCCAAATGGGTTTTTGAGCAGGGGCAGGGTATTTATGGGCCCAATGACGATGTTGTCCATCTTGAGGGGTATATCAGTGACGCGACAGAACGAAAGGAAATTGAAGACGCGGGAAAGCTGGAACAGATATGGCTTTTTATCCAAAATGAACTGCTGAATGAGATTTCCGATGGTCTAAATAAACAACAAATTATCAATCAGACTGTTACACAGCTCAGCAACTTTTTCCCACGCTATAGGATTAATTATTCCCTTCTGGATAATGAAGGGATATTGAAAATTATATATTCCACAGATCCTCCGGATATGATTGAATTGCAAGGACGTACATTTGACCTGAACCCGGCGCCGGTATATCTCCGCGCGATAAAGGAAGGAACAACAACAATTATCGGTGATATTAACAGGGATCACAGGCTTGGAGCACTGGTGGCGGAAATAAAAAAAATAAACATTCTTGCTATCATGGGTTTTCCTGTTGATCATTCTGAGAATATTCAGGGAATTTTGATATTTGGAGCATCAGAACCCATGAAATGGCCAGAAAGCGAGGTCAAACTCTTCAGAGATATTGCCGATTTTCTGTCTTTGGTAATAAAAAAAGTCCGCGCTGAGGAGAAACGCAAAGAAGCGGAGAAAGTGCTGGAGCGCGCAAAAGAAAGATATCAAAGTCTTTTTACAAACCTGCATGAAGGATTCGCGCTTCTAGAAACGGTTTATAGCGAGGAAAGACAGATTCAGGAATTGCGGGTACTGGAGGTAAATCCTGCGTTTGAAAAAATGTTAGGCCTTAAAAGAGAAAATGTTATCAGACAAAAGGTAGATGATCTCGTATTAGATTCCCGTAAAAAGTTTATACAAAACTTGACAAAGGTCGCGATGGAAGGCCAATCCATTCAGTTTCAGTATCATTTTGAAAACATTAATCGTTATTTTGAATTCCATGCCTATCAGCCTCAGGCAGGACTGGTCGCCATTTTGTTTTTTGATATTTCCGAGAGAAAAGTTCTGGAAGAACAGCTGTTGCAGGCACAAAAGCTTGAAGCGATTGGACTACTGGCAGGAGGGATCGCCCATGATTTTAATAATCTGTTAACGGTCATCATGGGATATTGCAATATGCTGCTCACATTGGGTGATTTAAATGTTCCTCAAGGCAAAATGATCACTCAGATTCTGAAAGCCGGTGAAAGAGCTTCTTCATTAACCAATCAACTACTGGCCTTCAGCAGAAAACAGATTATTCAGCCAAAGATTCTGAACATCAATGAGATTATCAAAGATTCGGAAAAAATCCTGCGGCGTCTGATCGGGGAAGATATCGAGTTGAATGCCAAATATGACAAATTATTATCATCCGTAAAAGCAGACCCCGGACAGATAAACCAGATTATCATGAATCTGGCGGTGAATGCCAGAGACGCGATGCCTACGGGAGGAAGACTTTCGATTGAGACAAAAAATATCCATCTCGATGATGAATATGTAACGCATCATCTATCGGTGAAACCCGGTCAATATGTCATGATCACCATCAGTGACAATGGGAAGGGAATGAGTCCTGAGATAAAGGCGAAAATCTTCGAGCCCTTCTTCACTACCAAAGGCAAGGGTAAGGGTACAGGCCTGGGGCTCTCGACGGTGTATGGAATAGTGAAGCAGAGCGGTGGCGATATCTGGGTTTACAGTGAACCCGATAAGGGTACTTCCTTTAAAATATATTTCCCGGTTATCCTGGGAACTGAGAGCATTGAGGATGAAAGATCCGCCACACCCCGATCGCTGGCCGGGACTGAGACCATATTAATCGTCGAAGATGACAGCGCTTTAAGAGAACTGACCAAATTGACGCTAACAGGTTATGGATATAAAATTCTTGAAGCATCAAAGGGTTCTGAAGCGCTCGAGATCTGCAAAAACAATCCAAATGAGATAGATTTTCTGCTGACCGATGTGGTCTTACCAAAGATGAGCGGAAAAGAAGTGGCTGATAATATCGCTAAAATGTGCCCCGCCATAAAAATTATGTTCATGTCCGGTTATACCGATGAGGCCATTGCCCGGCACGGGGTGCTTGAAGAAGGTATCAACTTGCTTCAGAAGCCATTTACCCCAACGGCTTTGGCTAAGAAAGTACGGGAAGTACTGGATATGACATCTGATTGATATCATAATAACACTTATTCACTCTCCTGATTTCATACCACTATTCATATGTCTTTTATACATTCGTATGTATGAATGCGTCTAAAACACACCTGCCTTTTTTCTCATTTCTGTTAATCTGGTCAATCTAATACAAGAGAGAAGCGCCATGGAATGGTTGGGAATTCTGTGGTGTTTATAAATACGCCCCGGCAGTGGTGTTTCTTCGGTTCCTTAAATATTCTTGCCAATTACTCAGGACACGAAGTTCATTATCCCTACTCTTACACTCTTAACAATTTTAACTGAACCAATACTCCTTTTTCAATTTTTTATTTCCATTCGGAAATTTCTAAAAAAATAATGCGTTTTGTGTCTAATAATTCACTATTTCTTATCGTTACATATTTTTCTGGGGGGAACATTTATGTATCGCAATTATTTTTCTATCGGTTTGAGCGTTTTAGCCTTCATCTTTATTTCAATATTAACGCAGAGTTGTGAATCTACTTCCGGTCAAAATAAAATGACCGTCGATGAACAGATTCAGCGCGGCAAATTTCTCATGACCGTCGGTGACTGCAATGTCTGTCATACACCAAAATTAATGACCGATAAGGGCCCGGTTCCGGATATGACACGGTTGCTTTCGGGGCATCCTGCCGATTCCAAGCTGCCGGAACTCACTTCTGACCAGCTTGGTCCTGATAAATGGTTCTTATATAATGACAATTTGTCCGCATGGGTCGGACCCTGGGGAATCAGTTTTGCCAGCAATCTGACTCCCGACAAACAAACCGGTCTGGGTATGTGGACGGAAGAGATGTTCGTAAAAGCGTTCCGCACCGGTAAACACATGGGCGAAGGACGGCCGATTCTGCCGCCGATGCCGTGGGAAAACCTGGCGCTGCTGGAAGACCAGGATCTAAAGGCGATTTTTGCCTATCTGCAGTCTATCAAACCGGTAAAGAATCTTGTGCCGAGCCCTGTTCCGCCAAATGAAATTGCCGCGCGTTAAATCGTTTAATAATGTTGAGAAAATCATCGATTTGTTAAAACAAAAAAAGCCGGGTGTTTGGCCCGGCTTCTTTTATTCATGTTCTTGTTCTAATTATTCCACGGTCTGGACGGCCGCTCCATGTTGCCCTTCATTCCGCCTCTTCCCATCCGGTCACCGCACATTCCGCCATGTCCTTTTCCATTACCGGATAAAAGTTGAAGATCAAATTGTTTCTGCTGTTCGGGAGTCAGTAAACTCCTTACCGCTCTCTGATGATTCAAACGTTTGAGCTGCATTTTTTCTCTGATCGTGCTCATTTCGCCGGAAATCTTCTTTACTTTGCCTTCATTGAATTTTTCGGCGGTCATTTCCAATCTCAATTCACCGCGAAGTTTATCCATTTCGTTGCGAAGCGGAAGCACTTCTTTCTCCATCTGCAGCCGCAGATCGGTAATCTTGGCTTGCTGTTCATCGGTTAAATCCAGCGCGGTCACGCAATTGCCATTCATCTTTTGTCCCATGGGTCTTTGAGCGTAAACACTTCCCGCCAGAACAAGTATGCCGAGAAACAATGCCATTGTTAATTGTCGTCTCATTTCTTTCTCCTTTTGATTATTTATAATGTATCAGGTTTAACAACATTTATAGGTTCTCTGCGCCTCATATGCGGTCGATTCATGCCGGGTCCGGCCCGCATTATTGAGTTAAAAAACCGTAACTCCTGATCCGGATTTAAAAAACTTTTCGCGTCCGTGATCTTTATTATCGCTTTCTTACTGATTTCCAGTTTGATTTCCGATATTTTCTCCAAATTACGCTGAATCTTATCTTGCGGGATTGGATTTTGTTGGAGCATGGTCAATGTTTCCAATTCCAGATTAGCGATTTCCGTGTTCAGCTCTTTTGTTTCTTCCCTGAAACCATAAAGCAGATTTCTCAATTGTTCCCACTGTTCCTTGTCGAGCTTTGCTCCCGGTCTCTCGTCCATGCGGTTACGCGGCATCATTTTTTCATTGGGAGAAGTGAACTGCAGAGGATCCGGACGGGTCATCCGCGTATAAATAAAGCTCCCGATTGTGGCAAGATTTACAATAATCATAAATACCAGGGCGCTTACTAATAATTTTACTTTCATTGATCATCTCCCTGATTTGTCTGGATCACCGATTCAAATTGATCCGCGATATTGTTCGGAGAAAACGCCTCATAATAGGCAAGCGCGATATCCGATTCATCTGTCGTACTACCGGTTGTATCCGTTAATCCCGTTCCGAGAAAAATACCAATCCAGATCGCCGCTGCCGCCAAAGCGCCGTTAAGACCCCAGTGAATAATTCTTCCGCGTAAACCGTTCTCCAGGCGTGACCTTTTTTCCCGGGTCAACGCTTTAACACGCGCGGGCAGATAGGGATCAGGCGTCAAAACCGGAATATCCTTCGAAGCAGGACGCTGAAGCAACGCAGACATTGTCATAAAATAATGGCCGCATGATTCACATTTCTTTATATGGGATTCGATTTCCCGCTTCCTGATTTCTGAAAGATTTTGTTCCAGCCAATCCTGAAAAAATATTTTTACGTGCTTTTCCATTTCTACTCTCTTGTCTCTTTATTTATTTAGACAAATCTGTTTCTAAAAACTTGCAGATTATTTTTAGCCCTTTAAATATGACCCGCTAAAGGCTCCAGTTTTTTTATCAACTGTTTGTTGGCCCGATGGATACGTGACTCAACCGCGCTCAGGCTAAGATCAAGTTTTTCCGCGATCTCTTTGTAACTCATATTTTCATAACGAAACAAAACAAGCGGCATACGGTATTTTACCGGAAGGTCCAGTATGGCGTTCCAGACAAAATTTTCCCGTTCGGACTTTTCCAGCATTTGATCCGGGAGGATATTCTCACTGTCACCATTGATTCCACCCTCCCGCAACAATTCGTCAACATTTTTATCAAGCAGACTGAACAACTGCTGTCGTTTCATTTTCTTCAGATGGTTGAGAATATGATTTGTCGCGATGCGGTAAATCCATGTATAAATATCAGAATTCTGCTGAAATGTATCAAGGCGTTCATAGACTTTCAGAAATACATCCTGAGTCATATCACGGGCCGTATCTTCGCTTCCGGTCATTCGAAAAGCCAGATTCAGAATTCTTCCGCCGTAAGCCCGGTAAACCGAATCAAATGTGATGTCCTGCAACTTTTATCCCCGATAAGTGCGTGCTATTTATATTTTAGACAAATCAGATGTCAATTTCTTGCAAAAAAAAATATTGTATCGAAATCATCACGGACAAATCCGGAATTATAATCTTTGATAATATTCTCCCGGTTTAGTATCTTCAACCATATCGCCCTTTACCGAATCTTCCGGTTATGAATCCGGCCGGCGATATCCTTGCCATTCCAACATGATGATTTTATACGGATATAAAATAGATCCATTTAAACCAAATCGGGAGGAATTGATTTGTCCGGTTCAAAAAATCATTACCAGAGTGATGTCATCATTATCGGAGGCGGTTTCGCCGGAATAGTGACCGCCTTTGACCTTCTTGATAAAAACCATAAAGTCCTGATTCTGGAAAGAGATACGGAAGATAAGTTCGGCGGACTCGCGAAAGAATCGTTTGGCGGCGTAATGATGGTCGGAACGCCGTTGCAAAAAAAGGCGAAGATTAAGGATTCCCCGGAACTGGCGCTGTCCGACTGGTTGAGTTTCGCAAAATTCGGCGATGATGATGTATGGCCTCTTCTCTGGGCTGAGACTTATGTAAACACCTCCATCGAAATGATCTGGGATTGGCTGTCAAAACGCTCGGTTGAATTCCTTCCGGTGGTGAACTGGCCGGAGAGGGGGCTTTATCGTCCCGGTAATTCTGTCCCCCGCTGGCATATCGCGTGGGGAACGGGATTTGGCCTCGTGGAAGCGATTCTTGGACACCTGGACAATCATCCAAACCGTAAAAATCTTGATATCCGCTTCGGTCACCGTGTAAATCAACTGGATTTTTCCGGTAAATCGATAAGCGGATGTTCCGGTATTCTGGAAGCATCGGAAGAGGATTTTACGGCAGCGGCCGATTGCGTTGTTGTCGCTTCAGGCGGTATCTGCGGAGGTGATTTGAGCAGAGTCCGTAAGCACTGGTACAAACCATGGGGTGACCCGCCGCAGGTTCTTCTAAACGGTTCGCATCCGTATGCCGATGGAATGCTGCACGATGCCGTCGAAAAAATCGGCGGAAGTGTCACTCATCTCGATAAACACTGGCATTATGCCGCCGGAATATATCATCCGAACTCTGAAAGGCCCCTGCACGGACTCAGCCTGGTGCCGCCCCGTTCCGCCTTGTGGATGAATGCCCGGGGAGAGCGCATCGGCCCGCAGCCGCTTGTCGGTTATACCGATACGCGTTTTCTGGTCGAGCAAATTTGTCAGCAGCCCGGTCAGTACTCATGGCAGGTCATGAACTGGAAAATTGCCATCAAAGAACTGAGTGTGTCCGGAAGCGACTATATGACCGCGTTCAGGAACAAGAAAAAACTACGGGTAATACTTGATTTGCTTTTCGGAAACAAGGATCTCGTGCGGCGGCTGATCAAGGAATCCCACGACTTTGTCACGGCTGAATCTGTACCCGAACTCGCGAATAAAATGAATGAATTAAGCGGTGATCACCGGATCAATCCCGAAGCGCTGGCGGCCGGGATTAAGGCTTATGATGATCAAATCGACCGCGGTCCGGCGTTTTTTAATGATGATCAACTGCGCCGGATCGCCGGGTTCCGAACTTACAAGGGTGACAGAATGCGGATGTGCAAATTTCAGAAAATCAATGATCCCAAAGCCATGCCACTGATCGCCATTCGGGAATTTATATTAAGCAGGAAAAGTCTCGGGGGTATTCAGACGGATCTTCAAAGTCGTGTTCTGGATAAAAAGGGGAAACCCATTTCCGGATTATACGCCGTCGGCGAAGCAGCCGGATTCGGCGGGGGAGGCATTCACGGGTTCGGTTCACTTGAAGGAACATTTTTGGGAAGCTGTGTCCTAACGGGAAGAATAGCCGCAAAAGATATATCGGGAGGTCATCAATGAAAACCGCGTCTGAAGATAAAAAAGAAAAAACAATGAAAAAGACGGGGGCGTGGTTAGCCGTTTACGCGCTGGAACAGCTGCCGGTCACTCATACATTCGGCATCCCCGGCGTACAAAATACGGAGCTGTACGACCAACTTAGCAAATCCAAAAAAATCACACCCGTTCTGGTAACACACGAAGGCGGTGGCGCCTTTATGGCCGACGCGATTAGCCGGACTACCGATTCGATCGGTACCATGCTCATCGTTCCCGCGGCCGGTGTGACCCATGCCATGAGCGGCATCGGTGAAGCGTATCTCGACGGTATCCCCATGCTGATCATCTCCGGTGGGATTCGCCGCGACATCAACAAATCCTATCAGCTCCATCAGTGGGATCAGCACGCGGTATTGGCCGGAATTACAAAAAAAACCTGGCTGGTGAAGAAACATGAGGATATTATCCCAACTATTTTCGAGGCTTACAGAATTGCGGTGGCCGGTGAACCGGGACCGGTATTTGTGGAAATTCCCGTGGATATACAGTTATTCAAGGGCGAAGTGCGGGATCTGCCCGTTTTTGAAAAAAAAGGAAAGCATCCGGCGCCCGACATCGCCAAAATTCTGAAAGCCGCCGAATTGCTAAAAAACGCCGATAGACCCGGTATCTTTGTGGGCTGGGGATGCCGCGACTCTTCCGAGCAGCTGATCGAACTGGCCGAATTACTCAGCGCCCCGGTTTCCACAACACTCCAGGGATTCAGCGTCTTTCCTTCCAATCATTCCCTGCATACGGGAATGGGTTTTGGCCCAAGTTCCGTGCCGGCGGCGGAAAACGCGTTCAGCGAATGTGATTGCCTTCTGGCGGTCGGTGTGCGCTTTGGTGAAATTCCCACCGGAAGTTTTGGCGTGACTGTTCCGGAAAATCTGATTCATATCGATATTAATCCAAAGGTTTTTAATAAAAATTATCCCGCGAAAATCGCGATAGAGGCCGATGCCGGGGAAGCATTATCCGCCTTACTTAAAGTGCTGACAAAAAACGGTGTCGATCATATCCACGACGACAACGGCTTAAGAAAGCAAATCAGAGATGATAAGAAAAAATACCGTGAGGAATGGAAGAAGGAAAAAAATAACAAGGTCAATCCCGCGCTTTTCTTCGAAAAACTTCGCAAACATCTCGATGACAACGCGATCACCGTTGTGGACGACGGGAATCATACATTCCTGGCTGTCGAATTATTCGATTCGTACCACTCAAAGCACTTTATCTCTCCCACCGATTTTAACTGTATGGGTTACTGCGTTCCCGCCGCTATCGGCGCGAAACTGGCCAATCCGGACAATCAGGTGATTGGTATTGTCGGCGACGGCGCGTTTCTTATGACCTGTATGGAAATTCTTACGGCGTCCACTCACAACGCGGGCGTGGTATATTTTGTATTCCACGATGGTGAACTTTCGCAGATTTCTCAGGGACAGGAAATTCCATACAACCGGAAAACCTGTACTATTCTTGGCGATATCAAGCTCGAAGGAGTGGCTATTGCCACCGGCGCCGCGTTCCTTGAACTAAATTCAAATGAGGATCTGGAATCCGTTATTCCGGAAGCGTTGAATATAGCCGGTTCCGGTCAGCCCGTGATTGTGGATGTAAAAATTGATTATTCACGCCGGACACGTTTCACAAAAGGAGTTGTCAGCACCGTGCTAAAGCGCTTCCCACTTGGCGATAAATTCCGGTTTATCGGCCGGGCATTATGGAGAAAAATCCGGTAGGGGCGATGCATTCCCTTCCATTACTATCAACGACATCGATTATACGGATATGAATGCATCGCCCCAACAGATGCCCCAACGATTACCCAAACAAATCCCCAACAAATCTCCAATCAATCATCGAAAAACCAATAAAATCCACATAGCGCCCAAGGTACGGGCGATGCATTCCTTTCCGATTATATCAACGACATCGATTATACGGATATGAATGCATCGCCCCAACAGATGCCCCAACGATTATCCAAACAAATACCCAACAATTCTCCAATCAATCATCGAAAAACCAATAAAATCCACATAGCGCCAAAGGTACGGGCGATGCATTCCCTTCCATTACTATCAACGACATCAATTATACGGATATGAATGCATCGCCCCAACAGATGCCCCAACGATTACCCAAACGAATACCCTACAAATCTCCAATCAATCATCGAAAAATCAACAAAATCCGCATAGCGCCCCGGGTACGGGCGATGCATTCTTTCCGATTATATTAACGACATCAATTCTGCCAATTTGAAGGTACGGGCGATGCATTCTTTCCGATTATATAAACAACATCGATTATACGGATATGAATGCATCGCCCCAACAGATGCCCCAACGATTACCCAAACAAATCCCCAACAAATCTCCAATCAATCACCAAAAAATCAACAAAATCCGCATAACACCCAAGGTACGGGCGATGCATTCTTTCCGATTATATCAACGACATCAATTCTGCCTATTCGACGTACGGGCGATGCATTCCATTCAATAATATTTACGACATCAATTATACGGATATGAATGCATCGCCCCAACAGATGCCCCAACGATTACCCAAACGAATACCCAACAAATCCCCAACAAATCTCCAATCAATCACCAAAAAATCAACAAAATCCGCATAGCGCCCAAGGTACGGGCGATGCATTCCTTTCCATTACTATCAACGACATCAATTATACGGATATGAATGCATCGCCCCAACAGATGCCCCAACGATTGCCCCAACGAATACCCCAGCGAATCCTCAACAGAGAAAAGATATCCCTAAAGATATATCGTATCATGACGATAAATTTAATTTATCTCCCGTGATGATTATTTCGTGCCTGACGAGAGTTCTTTTAATAAAAAAAATTTAATATATATTTATATAAATTATTTTTCGATTAATACATAAGAATTGCGACGGAAAAATGACAAAGAAAAATTCTGATTACAGCCGGTACCAGCATCAGGTCGATTCAATGGAAAAATATCATCATCAGAAAAAATTAATCCCTTCGCCGAACATTGCTTTAAATATCCTGCTCGCAATTACGGTTTTGTCAATTCTGACTGTCATCGGTCAATATAATTATTTGCTTTTTCACAGCACTGTTGAAATTTTCAGTGTGATCATGGCATCCGCTATTTTTATGCTGGCATGGAACTCCCGGAGATTTTTGGAGAACAATTTTCTCATTATTCTTGGATTTGCCTATCTGTTCATCGGATTGATCGACATTTTGCATCTGCTTACCTACAATGGTATGGGAGTATTCCCGGGAAATGATACCAATCTTCCTACACAGCTCTGGATCGGCGCCCGTTATTTTGAGAGTATTTGCCTTATCATGGCGCCTACTTTTATGGACCGGAATCTAAACCATAAATTTCTGTTGGCGGGATTCACAATTATCTCGATCGCCCTGGTTTTCTCAATCTTTAGCGGCGGACTTTTCCCGGATTGTTATATCGATGGCTCAGGATTAACCATTTTTAAAATAACCAGTGAATATATTATCTCGATATTTTTACTCATATCGGGCATTATCATTATAACACTAAGGAAGAAATTTGACAGGGATGTCTATATTCTTGTTTTAATATCCATAATACTCAGCATTCTGGCGGAGCTTTTTTTCACCCTTTATTTTAACGTGAACGATACGTCAAATCTTATCGGTCATTTGCTGAAAGTTCTGTCTTTCTTTCTGTTCTATAAAGCGATTATTGAAACCGGATTCAAAAGACCATTCACGCTGCTATTCAGAAATTTGAGTACCAGTCAGAAAAACCTGACTGAAATCAACACCCAACTGAATAAAGAAATTTCCGAAAGAATTAAGGCTGAAAAGGAAAAAGAAGATCTGATCGCGGAACTCCAGAAATCCATTTCTGAAATAAAAACCCTGAGAGGCATTCTTCCGATATGTTCCTACTGTAAAAAAATCCGTGACGATGAGGGATATTGGAATCAGGTCGAAGTTTATGTGAAACAGCATTCCGACGCCAGGTTTAGCCACGGCATCTGCCCGGACTGTATGGAAGCGCATTATCCCGAATATATCATGCGAGATGAAAAATAACGCGGAAATGTGTTTCACTGTAAATTTACTACATCTTCAAAAAAGCGCTAATAATCCTGCCGGTCAATTTATTTTATAGCTTTGCCGCCAAAAAGACAGTTCATTGGTAATTCGTTTCGGATGAATGCTTGAGAAAAATATAACGCTCAAGTCATCACCTGCCATGCCGATATATCAACTTAAACCAAATATAAGGAGATTCTTTATGAACACGGGAAAGTTATTTCTATTTCTATTTTTATTTTCGGCATTTGTTTTTATGATTGGTTGCGATGATGATGAAACCAATACAATCGGCCCGCAGTTTGAACCGGAAATTTCAAATATCGTTGATTATTTTCAGTTCCAGGCTACCGGTTTAACAAATGTTTCCCAAACGCTGACTTACACCTGGAACAATACCGGAGTCTCGGCAAATATAAATCAATCCTGCAGTATGACCGGCGGATCAGCCGCGCTTACTATCAAAGATGCCGACGGAACCGTGGTGTTCAGCAGTGATTTAACCGAGAACGGCACTTTGGTGACGTCTGACGGAACAGCCGGGAACTGGACAATAACCGTTGTGCTGACCAATGTGGACGGAACCTTGAATTTCAGGGCGGAGAAACGCACACCGTAGCATTCCGGAAGACTCCGGCACAGGTTAATGTGTTCAATCCGTGAAGTGAAACCGCTACTAATTTAGATAAATCCGTTTTTTGATCAAACAGTAAACGGGTAATACCGGGATATGGTGTTCTGAGAATTTTATTCAATTTTAAACCAGAAACGCGCTTTATCCCGGTAATTATTTTTTAGTACTCTCACTGTAAATAAAAAGGGATGATAATATCAGCCTGCGATCTTCGGCATTTTGATTTTTTCACGAATAAAAGATTTTGTCGGAACCCCGGTAAGACGCCCGTCTATACGATACAATCTGCAGTTGAAGGAAGCCGGGCCTTCCAATCCATCAAGATCAATTCCGTCTATTTTTATAGTCGGCGATCCCATAAAATTTACTTCCGCCGCGTTTTCCGGAGATGTCACACGGATTAAACACAAATCCGCCTGAATATTTTCTTCCTTCAAAACTTCCCTGAGATTATCAACCGTCTGCCGGTAGGATGGACAATGGTCAAAATAATATATTTCGATTTTCATCTATACATCTTTCTACTAATAACACTATTTTGTGAAAACACCCGCGCGTATTTGACGAACCATCCCTTAGCGTTTTTCAACTCCGGTTGAATGAAGTTGCCCTTATTTCAGATGATTCTTTTTTTTCGCGACTTCTCGCCTCGCAGAGATTCTTCAGATTTTTGGCTGATTGCTTCATGCTGTTTTTCACCTTATTCCTCATTATCAGATCAATAAACCATCCCAAAAGCGGTCTTCGGCGATAGTGAAACTCAACATGCAGCTCAGTTCCTTCCTTATGGGGTTTCATATTGAAAAAGGTAGTCGCTTCCGGAAAAAAGCGGTTATCGAGCATACGTTCCGCGTATTCCCGGGAACCTTCATCGGCAATCATTTCTACCGCCTCAATTCTTGTCTTTCCCATTTCCAGATCGCAAACATGCACGGAACCGATACGCGGAACCGCCTCACCGTCAAACTGAATATTCCTCAAACCGTGCCTCCATATCGAACGGGCGTTCAGGTCAATAATCGCTTCATAAATCACCGCGACAGGAGCATCAATAGCGATATCTACCCAGATCGGATTTTTATATTTTTCAGCCGGTTTGTGCATATGAGGGGTTATTATTTCCGTCCGAAATGGCGTAAGGGTAATGTATCTATAGGAAACCTCCCCGATGTGTTCATATCCTGACTGCCCGGACCGCAAATCTGACCAGTCGAAGGCATCCAGGGATCCGGTCACCGCTTCGTGTTCAAAATAGGATTTAGTGATCAGGAGATATTCATTCTCCGGAACATCATTTTTCATAATGCGATGCGCCAGGATAATATCCTTTCCCATCAGTTGTTCCCGCCCTTTTATCCGCGAAATGCTTATTTCACCTGAATGAGCGAAAAATTTTATCGTCAGTCCCGGCGCCGTTGAACACGCTCCGCACCGGCAAACATTGTCCCGTTCAATTATTTTCAGATAATTATGAAAATTGATAAACATTTTTTTTACCTGAGCGGCAAGCCGCCGCGCGTCCGGAATCCCGCCCGTCAGATAAAACAAAACGGCGTCACCCTCAATTTCGGATACTTTCAGGTTGAGCTCATTGGATTCGATGATCACTTCCAGAAGTTCACTGATGATATGGCGGCTATGACGGATATCCGTATCGTTGATAAAGCGTGTAAAACCGCTGATATCCGGAATGAAGATCAGCGCTTTTTGCGAATCGGCATTGTAATTTTTAGTTTTTCCCATGACATATTATGATTTGACCGCTGCCGGTTTGAACGTTCTCCTATTCCTTAATCTTCTTTTCAATCATAGAATCAAGACTGATTTTGCCCGGTCCGGTGATGAGAAGACTTGCCAGCATCAGAAAATAATACAAAGGAATCTCAAAACCGTTGTTTCCCGCGGCGAAACCGTTCCCGATGTGCACGGTAAAAATGGCAACCAGCATGACGATCATCAGTGGAATCGTAATGATCCTTGTCCCAAGTCCTATAAAAAGCAAGATAAATCCCGCTGTTTCCGTGGCCGTGGCCAGATACGCGTTTAGTGTCGGGAAGGGGAAATTCATACTGGCAAACCACTGGGCGATCTGATCAATATTGCCTAATTTTTTTGTTGCCGGTTCGTAAAATCCATATGAAAGGATCAATCGGAATAATAACGGCGGCAGATCTTTTAAATTATTAAGCTTGTCTTTGACGGAAAGATACATTTCGATCACGTTCATCTCCTTTTCTTATCTGTTTATATGACAGATCCATCTCTATTTAAATCCCAATATGATTCCCTGAGCGTAAAGATCATTCAAAAAAGGAAGGCCAAGTTGTATTAGTATCTGTTCATCGGTTATTTTTAGCTGTCTGCCCGTATCAAACAGTGCTTGTTTGGCGATTATTCCACCCTGCGACAATTTTTTGAACAACAGGGCAAATCCAGCGGAGAGCTCCATGAATCGTACCGTCAAATTTTGCTGTTCGCGAAAAACCAGCACATAATAATTGCCCTTATTGACTTCAAGCTCCTCTGCCGGAAGTTTATGAACCGGATATTCCAGATGAAGAAGCATATATTCGGGATTAATGATCAGCTCATCGGTAAGAAGATCACCCAGTTGTTTGTACTCCGGAATGACCTGATCGGGCATGGTGTGAACATGTATCTCAATCCATTCAAAATAGAGCAGATCATCCAGATATGGAAGGTTTAGTTTTTCACTGTAATTATTTGACAGACAATATTCATAAAATTCAAAGGGCATCTTCCAGATTTGCGCCGATGACGCGTCATGATTCTGAAAAAAATCGTCGACAAGCTGATCCCATACTTCATCGGCCAGAATTTGCCTTGTCAGCGGATAGGCGCCCTCGAGAGCGCTTCCGATAACGTTGGATACTAAGCGCCTGTAATGATGAAGCCGGTCTGTGCGCGCGCCCTCGATTGGTTTTAGTTCACCGGTTCGGCAATACACCGCGAGGGCGCTCTGAATCTGATGGGTTTCCTTACGCAAATACATATCGCTTTTCCCATTTTTTATCCATGATATTTTGCAGCCGGCCAAGCTCCTCCTGCAGTGCTTCAAACCCGGGGATATTATAATCCCGCTCGAGCAATACCGGAACCGGCCTGACATGGTCTATTGTCCATTCAAAAAGGTCATAAACGGGGTCTATGATGGGCTGCCCGTGCGTATCGATGATTAAATCGGGACTGACCTGCTCATGACCGGCCATATGGATATAAACGACCTTCTCGAGGGGGAGCTGACCTAGAAATTTCTTCGCGTCGTATTGATGATTGAAGGCGTTTACATAAATATTATTCACATCAAGCAGCAGATTACAACCCGATTCTTCAACAATCGACCTGATGAAGGTCTCTTCAGCCATTTCAGCGGCTACCGGTGTATAATAGGATACATTTTCGATGGCGATGGGCCGTTCCAGAAAATCCTGGACCTGCCGGATTCTTTCCACGACATGGCGGACAGCATCCTCGCGGAACGGTATCGGCAGCAGATCATACAAATGGGCATTATCGCATTTGCTGTAACTGAGATGTTCCGAGTAGATTTGTACAGGGAATTCATTCAGAAACGCTTTTAGCTCTTTCAGAAAATTCCAGTCCAGCGGCTCCGGACTGCCGATGGAAAGAGATAGCCCATGGCACAAAAGAGGGTACTTTTCCACTACACTCCGGAGTTTTTTCTTCCAGAAGCCTCCCATACCCATCCAGTTTTCCGGCGCGAATTCCACAAAATTCGGTTTGTTGGTTTCCGCGTTTATCAGATCATCCGCCAGATCGCGGCGAAATCCTAATCCTGCACCGTGTATCATTGTTTTTCCTTCTTATTGTTAACGAATGAAGGGGCAGGGATCGTTCCCGGCCCCTCCGGAGACCCCTTTAGAGCCTGCCCGCCCTTTAGGGGCCAACCGGTTCCTTTAGAGATCCAAATATTAACCGGCATATTTATTGTCCGCATTTGCCTTCACCACACTTGGCTTCAGCCGCTTTTGAGTCCATCGCCGTGGAATCCTTTACCGCTCCCGCTTTTTTGGCGTCGGTTTTTGAATCACCGCATTTACCTTCACCACACTTGGCTTCGGCCGCTTTTGAATCCATCGCCGAAGAATCCTTTACCGCTCCCGCTTTTTTGGCGTCAGTTTTTGATTCCCCACATTTACCTTCGCCGCATTTTGCTTCAGCGGATTTTGAATCCTTTTTGGCATCGGTTTTGGTTTCGCCCGCGCATTTCAATTCAGCCGGTCTTTTGGCGGCGGAATTCATGTTGCTTAACGCGCTTCTTACTTCAGCTCCCGATCCCAGGGGTGAGTATGAAAACACACCCGCGTCGGCAGTGCCCGAGCCCATGGTTGTTAACGCGCCGAGTATGATTGATCCGGTCGCCAATGAACTCATTTTGCCGCCTTTTGTTGACTTTTTCATGATAACTCTCCTGTTGGATTGTGTTTAGTTGATTAATAGTTGAATTTGACTACTTAGACGAAGGCCGGGTAGAAACCTTACAAGAAGTAGGAAGTAGGAAGTAGGAAGTAGGAAGTAAGAAGTAAGAAGTAAGAAGTAGGAAGGAAGATGTAGGAAGGAAGAAAAAAGATAAAAGAAAAAAGACAAAAGATTTCAGAGTAGATACGCGGTATACTGCGTCTGAAGTATAAAAGTTAAGAATAGGCCGTTTTCCCCCGGGCACAGGATGTTGCAGTTTCTTTTAACTTTCTAATTAACATGAAGTTATGTATATTTACAGCATCAGAACTCATTGATAAACTAAGGGCAATTTAAATGGGCTTTATCAAGACAAACCGTAAGCAGCT